>NZ_JACDXX010000001.1 GCF_020539525.1 Pseudogemmobacter faecipullorum
AAAGGGTACGTTCCCACGTGTTACTCACCCGTCCGCCACTCATCCCGAAGGATGCGTTCGACTTGCATGTGTTAGGCCTGCCGCCAGCGTTCATTCTGAGCCAGGATCAAACTCTCAAGTTGAAAGTTCCGAAGCACTATCCTTGACGTCGAACCTTCGCACATCTGTCTTAATCCGTAAGGATCAAGAACAGTCATCTAATCTGATGTGCCAAGTTACCGAAGTAACGTGACCCACAAACTAGTGAAGCTGTCACTCTCATCATCGTCCGCCTGTCCGAAAACAGACTTCCTAGAGAGCCGATATGCTGCGTGTTAGACGCCGATTGCGCCCAAACCGCCCACATATCCCTTCATTTCCATCAATGTCAAAGAGCAGAGACAAAAAATTACAAACCCGCCAGTACTCTGGCTGATCCGCAACCTTGTCAGAATGTCGTTCCGGCAGCTTCCGCCGCCTCCCTCAACCTCCCGCCGCCGTCTCCGTCTGCGTTCCGTTTCGGTGAGCCGGTATCTAGGACCCAATCAGACAGACCGCAAGGGCTAAAAATCGCTTCGTGACGTTTTTTTGTCGTTTTCCGGTTTTTTAACGGCTTTTGGCGAAATTTTACCGCACCACCCGGACCGGAAAGGGCCTCAGCGGCGCTAAGCAAAGGAATAATCTGGTGAAATCCCCGCCGAATCCGGGAATCACCCTGGCCAGCCTCCCCCGGCGCGCCGGCACGAGCCCGCTGCCCGCAGCCGCCTGTGCTCAGTTTTGAGCCAGCGGATGGGCGGTGCGGATCACCCGCTCACAATAGAGCGCCAGCTCCTTACGATGCGCAAAGGCATCCACCGGCACTTCAGGGTGCCAGATCACCTCGACCCGGCCCTGGCGCAGTTTTGACAGCACCTGCAGCAGATGGGTGCCAAATTCCATATCGCCCCACCAGCCATAGAACCGCGGATCAGCCCCGGCGGGCGCATGCCAGACCACAGTCGCCGGCTGGATATGCAGCACCCGCTCGAGCCCCTGGCTGTAGAAAGCCTCAAACAGGCTCGATTTGAACGGCAAGACCCGCAGACTGTCGGTCGAGGTGCCCTCGGGGAAGAACAGCAGCCGGTGACCCAGGCGCAGGCGCTGCTCAAACAGGGCCTGCTGCTTTTTCGCCTCGCTGCCACGGCGGGCAATGAAGACGGTGCCGGTCAGCCGCGCCAGAAAACCGATACCAGGCCAGCTGGCCACCTCAGCCTTGGAAACGAAATACACACGCGCGCGCGCATTCAGCGCCAGGATATCGAGCCAGCCGGCGTGATTGGCCACCACCGCCCCGGCCTTGCGCATCGGCGTGCCACGCATCGAGAAGCGCAGGCCGATCGCCAGCAGCAGCCCGGTGCAGACCAGTTGGGTGACCGCCGAAGTCACGGGGCGCCGGTGCCGCAAGGCAAGCCATTCCAGCGGCCGCAGGATCAGATGCAGCAAAAGCCCGGCCAGCACGACCAGCAGAATAAAGCTGAGGCGCAGCGCGATCAGGAGCCAGCCGCCAGCAGCAATCCGGCCTGGGGGCAGGCCCTGCACGGCCGATACGCCGGGGGCCGGAACATGGCCCGGGGTCGGGATCCGGTCCGGGGTGAGAGCGGGATCTTTGGGGGCTGTGCTCAACTCTGGCCTTGTTTTCGGGTATAGAAGTTACGGTGACGCGCCGACATCCGGCCGGTATCCATCACCAGGCAGACATCAGTGGTGTTAAACGCCCGGTCAATCCAGGCCCCGTCGCCGACAAAACCGCCCAGCCGCAGATAGGCTTTGATCAAGGCGGGCATGGCGGCCATCGCCTCGGCGCGCGCCATCTGCCCGGGCGGGATCAGATCCATCTCGGCGCGGGGCGCGCCCAGCGCGCGGACCCGGATCTCGGAGGGGGCGAGATGGTGATGCCAGAGCCAGGAGAGCGGCAGCGCCAGGGCAGCGGGATCGGTGCCATGAAACGAAGCAGGGCCGAACATGATCTCGATGCCACGTTCCAGCACATAATCGGCAAGCCCGTTCCAGAGCAGCAGCATCGCCGGGCCACCGCGGTGCTCGGGATGCACACAGGTCCGGCCCAGTTCGAGCAGCTTGCGGCCGGTGGCGCGCAGCGGCGCCAGATCAAACTCGGCCTCGGAATAAAAGCGCCCCTCGGGCCCCAGCCGGTCACAGGGCAGCAGGCGGTAGGCCCCGGCAACATGATCGCCACTGGCCGGGTCAATCCGGTTGTCGACAAGGATCAGGTGATCAAACAAAGGATCAAACGCATCCCTTTCGAGCCGGCGGCTGTGATCGACCATCGGGCCGCTGGCGCCCAGCTCTTCAACGAAGACGAGGTAACGCAGGCGCTGAGCGCCCAGCAGATCCTGCGGATCGGTGGCAAGGCGGAGGCTATAGATTGTATCTTCTGCAGGCATGTCGTCAGAAAGGTTCCGGCGGCGATGTTTCGGGCTGGCCGGACCAGATAATACCGGACTGGCGCGGCGCGCATTCTGTCCTGCGCATTCAGAACAGAGCCGGTGCCTGTCACGGTCCCGGACAGATCCTGCTTAGCCAGCAGAGCCCGCTATTGCAATGAAAAGCTGGGCGCGGCCCCGGCTGCAGGGGTAAGGCGCGGGCCCGGCGCCTTGCGGCTTCTGCATCACAGCCGCAGCATCGGGAGAGCAGGCCCCGCAGATCGGACTTGTCTCACCGCGCTGACAGGCGCAGGCTTGCTCCGGAACAGCTCTCACTGATTGATACTCTGCTTTATCCCCTCTCGCTGAGAGGGATCAGTCCGGGAAATCGAGCAGCAGGTTCACAAAGCGGCTGTCGATGACCTGCTTACCTGCATGTTCAAAATTAACCGTGACCCGACCCGCGATATTTGACTGAACCTGCCCCAGGCCCCAGTCCGGCCGCGCGGGGCAGCGGACAAAATTCCCAGGCTCCAGCAGCGCATTCATCGTCATTTCCAGGGAGGATCCAGATGCAAAATCAGGCGGATCTGGCGGCGCTTGTCGGCTCCAGACTGTGTCATGATCTTATCAGCCCGATTGGCGCGATTGGCAATGGCGTCGAGCTGCTGATTTCGGACCACAGCTACAACTCGCCCGAGCTGATGCTGATTGCCGAAAGCGTGGCGGCGGCCAATGCCAGACTGCGGTTCTTTCGCATCGCCTATGGCCTCGCCGGTGCAGGGCAAAGGCTGGCCCGCAGTGAAATCACTCAGGTGCTGCAGGCCATTTCGCAGGGCACCCGGCTGCAGCTGTTCTGGCACAGCGACAGCGAACTTGACCGCGGGGCGGTGAAACGCGCCTTTTTGCTGCTGCAATGCCTTGAGGCGGCTTTGCCCTGGGGCGGCACGATCCGGATCCGCCAGCACAGCGATGGCTGGGAGCTGCTGGCCGAAAGCGAGCGGCTGCGCAGCACTGGCCTGCCCTGGGAGATCCTGTCGCGCCCCGGAGAAACGACGCCTGATCTGACCCCGGCCCAGGTGCAGTTTGCCATGGCGGCCTGCGAAATCAGCCAGGCCGGGCTGCAGCTGCGCTTCAGCCCGGGGGAAGGGCAGATCCTGCTGCCCTCTGACGGCCTCAGGCGCCGATGAAGCTGCGGACGAAATCACTGGCCGGACGGGCACGGATATCGGCGGGGCGGCCGATCTGCTCAATCCGGCCCATCGACATCACCACCACCAGATCGGCAAGTTCCATGGCCTCTTCCTGATCATGGGTGACGAAAACCGTGCTCAGCCCGGTTTCATCGTGAATATCACGCAGCCCCTGGCGCAGCTCTTTGCGGACCTTGGCATCCAGCGCGCCGAAAGGCTCGTCGAGCAGCAGCATACGCGGCTCGATGGCAAGGGCGCGGGCAAGGGCCACCCGCTGGCGCTGGCCACCCGACAGCTGGCTGGGATAACGGGCACCGATATCGGGCAGCTGGATCAGCCCGAGCAGCCTCGCCACCCGGCGCGCGATCTCGGGCTTTGTCGGGCGCGAGGCGCGCGGGCGGGCTTTCAGCCCATAGGCAATATTCTCAAACACCGTCATATGCCGGAACAAAGCATAGCTCTGGAACACAAATCCGGCCCGGCGCTGCTGCACCGTCAGCCCGGTCGCATCCTTGCCATCGAACAGCACACGCCCCGAGGTCGGAAATTCCAGCCCTCCCAGAATGCGCAGCAAAGTGGTCTTGCCCGAGCCGGAAGGCCCGAGCAAAGCCACCAGCGCCCCTGAGGGGATCGCCAGCGAAACCGGCGTCAGCGCCGCGGTGGTGCCAAAGTCTTTGGAAATCTCGTCGATCTCGATGCGCATGTTCAGGCTCCTTTGCGGCGGGAAGACGGGGCCCTGCCCCTGGCCCCCGGAATTATGTCACCAGGGGAGAGATCAGGGGCCGCGTCTCGTGGCGGCCAGACCTGCAGAATGGCGGCTTTCCAGCCAGGATTTCAGGATCAGCGTCAGCAAGGCAAGGAAGGCCAGCAGTCCCGCCATCGAGAAGGCGGCGACCGAGAGATATTCATTATAGAACATCTCGATCATGATCGGCATGGTGGTGGTCTGACCCCGGATTTTGCCCGAAACCACCGCCACTGCGCCAAATTCCCCCATCGCCCGGGCATTGCACAGCAGCACGCCATAGAGCAGCGCCCAGCGGATATTCGGCAAGGTCACGGTAAAGAAGACACGCCATCCCGAGGCCCCGAGCGTCAGCGCCGCCTCTTCCTCGGCCCGGCCCTGCTCGATCATCACCGGAATCAGCTCGCGGGCCACGAAGGGAAAAGTCACGAAAACCGTGGCGAGGATGATCCCGGGCAGCGCGAAGACCAGCGGGAAGTTATGCGCCACCAGCCAGGAGCCGATCGCGGTATTGGCGCCAAACAGCAGCACGATGCAAAGCCCCGCCACCACCGGCGAGACCGAGAAGGGCAGATCAATCAGCGTGATCAGAAAGGCTTTGCCGCGGAAATCGAATTTGGTGATCAGCCAGGCTGCGGCAATGCCAAAGACCGCATTCAGCGGCACGGCAATCGCCGCCACGGTCAGGGTGAGCCGGATTGCCGCCAGGCCATCGCGGCTGTTCAGACTGCTGATCGCGGCCTGCCAGCCTTTGGCAAGGGCTTCGCTGAAGACCGCGATCACCGGGGCGAAAACAAGGATGGCAATGGCGAAGAGCGCGAAGAGGATCAGCCCCCGGCGTGCCAGCGGTGCCTCATCAGTAGGTGAGCGGAAGGCCCGCCTCCGCTCGATGTGATCTCTGGCGGAAATGTCAGACATAACCGATCCTCCTGCGGCTCCAGATCTGAATAAGGTTGATCACCAGCAGCATCAGGAATGAGATCACCAGCATCGCAATGCCAATGGCGGCGGCGCCATCATAATTGAACTCTTCCAGCTGGATCACGATCAGCAGCGGCGCGATCTCGGTCGCCAGTGGCTTATTGCCGGCAATGAAGATCACCGACCCATATTCGCCCACCGCCCGGGCGAGCGACAAAGCAAAGCCGGTCAGCGCGGCGGGCAGCAGCATCGGCCAGATCACCCGGGCCAAGGTATAGGCCCGGCTGGCCCCGAGCGTGGCCGAGGCTTCCTCGACCTCGCGCTCGATTTCCTCGATCACCGGCTGCACGGTGCGCGCGACAAAGGGCAGGCCGACGAAAACAAGAGCGAGGAAAATCCCCCATTGGCTATAGGCAATGCGCCAGTCAAACTGTTTGAAGAAGGAACCAAAGACGCCGTTTGGCGCATAAAGCGCGGTCAGGGCGATTCCGGCCACGGCGGTTGGCAGAGCAAAGGGCAGATCAACCGCCGCATCAAGGATGCGACGCCCCGGAAACCGGTAGCGCACCAGCACCCAGGCAAGGATCACCCCCAGCACCAGATTGAACAAAGCCGCATAAAGCGACAGCCGGAACGACAGGAACAGGGCCTTCCATACCCGCTCGCGGTTCACCGTCGCCCAGATCCCCTCCAGGCCGTAACTGGCGCCCTGCATCAGCAGAGCGCCAATCGGCAGCAGCACGACGAGTGAGAGCATCGTCACGGTGATCCCGAGGCTCAGACCAAGGCCTGGCATCGGCGAGCGGTGCAGCAAAGGTCTGCCCATCGCGCTTCCTTATCTGTGATTACTTCGGAACGTAGATCTGATCGAAACTGCCGCCATCGCCGAAATGTTCGGGCTGTGCTTTGGCCCAGCCGCCAAAATCATCGATGGTCACCAGTTCCAGCTCCGGGAACCGGGCCACATCTGCCGGATCCGCCGCCGAGGCATCCCAGGCACGGTAGAAATTCTTATAGGCGATGGCCTGGCCTTGCGGCGTATAGAGGTAGTTCAGATAGGCCTCGGCCAGTTTGCGCTCTTCCTCCGAGCGGATATTGCCATCGACAAGCGCCACCGGCGGCTCGGCCAGGATCGACAGGCTGGGCACGACAATATCGAACTGATCCTCGCCCAGCTCCTGCAGAGCCAGATAGGCCTCATTCTCCCAGGCCAGCAGCACATCCCCGATTTCGCGCTGCACGAAAGTGGTGGTCGAACCCCGCGCCCCGGTATCGAGCACCGGCACATGCTCATAGAGCGCTTTGACAAATTCCTTCGGATCCTTGCCGTTCTTTTCCGCCCAGGCCCAGGCCGCCAGATAATTCCAGCGCGCCCCGCCCGAAGTTTTCGGGTTCGGCGTGATCACCTCGACCCCCTCCTGAACCAGATCTCCCCAGTCTTTCAGACCCCTAGGATTACCCTCACGCACGAGGAAAACAATGGTCGAGGTATAGGGCGAGGAATTATGTGGCAGCCGGGTCTGCCAGTCGGCCGGCAGTTTGCCCGCCGCAGCGATGCGGTCGATGTCACCGGCCAGAGCCAGGGTCACGACCTGGGCCTGCAGCCCCTCGACCACCGCCCGCGCCTGGGCACCCGAGCCGCCATGCGAGGTCTCGATCACCGGCGCTGCATTGCCCTCTGCTGCCCAGTGCTTTGCAAACGCCTCATTGAATTCGCGGTAAAGCTCGCGGGTCGGGTCATAGCTGACATTGAGCAGGGACTGCGCCTGAACTGGCCCGGCAAGGGCCAGCCCGGCGCCGGTCAGCATGACGAGGGCGGCCAGGCCATTGCGCGAGAAGCGCGCAAGCGTGCTGCGGGTCAGGCCTGGCTGCAGGCGCTCATGGCGGGCAGAAGTGTCAGAAACGGGGGTCTTGGGCATGGTTTTCTCCTCGCGGCCAGGATCGGCCTTTCGGCTGTGGCTGAGAATGAAGGGCGCAGGGCCCGGAAAGATCTGTAAAGGCAGGCTCATCGCTGCCCCTCACGGTTCGATCGGGTCGGTACGGACTTCCCAGATCGAACGATCACGGCCTGAAAGCAGTTCCGCGCTGGCCTCAGAGGGTCGCCGGGTAAAGATCACCAGCGGTGTGCCATTCACCCGATGGGTCAGTCCGGTGCGCCGGTCGATCAGCCGCACCACACAAATGCCGGTCATTCCCTGCCCTGCCGTCAGCGGCGCCATGGCGTGAGAGCTGACAAAGCCCGCTGCGGGCGTTCCGGGAGCAAAAGCTGCGGTCATCCTGCGATCTCCTCTGTGCTGACCCGCAATCCGCCGGTCATCAGAGGTAATAACGACAGGATTTATCGTATTTATCAAAGGATAATTTCTGGCGAAAAATCCGCTGATACAGAAATTTTATTCCACATTATGGCGAAAAATCTGCGGAAAAATACCATTCCCTTCGCTGCGATCGCTGCGCCGAAAAGAATCACGACCCCGCGGGCCGGGATATTTTCACCTGGGTTTAACCGCGAAACGCGTGGGGCACTGATGCAAGGGGCCGCGGCAGAGGCCTGGTGCCTCAGGCGCCGATCACCTGGGCCGCCACCTGATCCGAGCGCAGCATATCTTCGAGCGTCAGCGATTCGATCAGCAGCAGATAGGACCAGAACACCTCGGCAAAGACCTTACGGATCCGGCAGCTCGCCTCATCCGCGCAATCCTCGCAGCGCTGATAGGCGGTGCGCGACAGGCAGGGCAACGGCGCAATCGGGCCGTCGATCAGCCGCAGCAGCTCAGAGATCGGCACCTCGCCCGGCCGTTTGATCAGGCTGTAGCCGCCCGAGCGGCCCCGGGTCGAGGCGATAACCCCGGCATTGCGCACTTCGAGCAGGATATGTTCCAGAAAGCGCTTCGGCGTGCCCGAGCGGCGGGCGATCTCTTCGATGGTCAGCGCTGAGGGCGTGTCACGGCGGGATTCATCTCCCAGCACCAGCAGGGCCTTCAGCGCATATTTCATCTTCTGAGTGATCATCTGGCAGGCCTGAATGCTACAGAAACGCGAATCACGGTCGGGATTGACGGATTTCCCGCAATATCTGCCCTGAATGGAATGTTCACCCCGAAAAAACAAGGCAAGCCGGGTCATCCTTCCTGATGCAGATTAAAGACGACATATTCAGTAGACAAATCCTCGCCTGTGGTTCCAGAATGAGACAGAGACCCCCGCCCTGCTCCGAGGAAAGCAAGAATGGACGAGCTTGATCTGATCGACCGCAAGATCGTTGCCGAGCTGATGCGCGATGCCACTTTGCCCGTGGCGCAGATTGCTGACCGGGTCGGCCTGTCACAGACACCCTGCTGGAAACGCATCCAGAAGCTTGAGGCGAATGGCGTGCTGTCCGGCCGAGTGGCGCTGGCCAATCCGGCGCGGCTGGGCTTTGGCCTGACGGTTTTCATCGGCATCGAGGCCCCTGATCACTCGGCCGAATGGCGCGAGGGCTTTTCCAGGGCTGTCGGCACTTTCCCCGAGATCATGGAGGTCTACCGCATGGCGGGCGAGATGGATTACCTGCTGCGGGTCTCGGTTGCGGATATGGCGGCATTTGACACGCTTTATAAACGGTTGACCGATGCCATTGCGATCAAGAATGTCACCTCGCATTTCGCCATGGAGCGGATGAAATTCACCACCGCCTATCCGGTCGATACCCGCAACCGCTGAGCCGCCCACCAGGCCATAGGGCCGCCTCTGCTTTCATCTGTCCTGAAATATCCCTGCCGGAGGCACATACCATCCCCCTCGCAGCCTGCCCCGGCCGGGTCCACTACCCTGGCCAGGACACTCTTATAACGTGCCTTTTACCAGCAGACGTGCTTTTACACGCAGTGATTGCCGGAGCCGCTTTCCCGCCCTAACCTCCGGCGCAACGACATACGGGAGGAACCAATGTCTGACACCAATGCCCCTCGCCCCCAGGGTTTTGACACGCTTGCCGTCCATGCAGGTGCCAGCCCTGATCCGGTAACCGGCGCCATCAATCCCCCGATCTATCAGACCACGGCCTATCAGTTCAAAGATGCCGATCATGCGGCACGCCTCTTTGGTCTCGAAGAGGTCGGCTATATCTATTCACGCCTGACCAACCCGACCGTCGCCGCCCTGGTCTCACGCGTGGCGGCGCTTGAGGGTGCGGCGGGCGGCATTGGCTGCTCTTCGGGCCATGCGGCGCAGATCATGGCGCTTTTCCCGCTGATGAGTCCGGGCAAGAACGTGGTCGCCTCGACCCGTCTCTATGGGGGCACCATCACCCAGTTCAGCCAGACCATCAAACGCTTTGGCTGGTCAGCGAAATTCGTCGATACTGACGATCTCGGCGCCGTGGCGCGAGCGGTGGATAAGAACACCCGCGCCATCTTTGCCGAGACCATCGCCAATCCGGGCGGCTATATCACCGATATTCCGGCCCTGGCGAAGATCGCGGCGCGCAAAGGCGTGCCGCTGATCATCGATAACACCACCGCCACGCCCTATCTGTGCAAACCGATGGAGCTGGGTGCGACCATCGTGGTGCATTCGGCCACCAAATATCTCACCGGCAATGGCTCGGTTACGGGCGGCATTGTGCTGGATTCGGGCAAATTCGACTGGTCGGCCTCGGATAAATTCCCCTCGCTGTCGCAGCCTGAGCCCGCCTATCACGGCCTGACCTTCCACCCGGCGCTGGGTGCCATGGCCTATACTTTCCATTCCATCGCCATTGGCCTGCGCGATCTGGGCATGACGATGAACCCGCAGGGCGCGCATTACACGCTGATGGGGATCGAAACCCTTGGCCTGCGCATGGAGCGTCACGTCGCCAATGCGAAGAAAGTGGCGGAATGGCTGGAAGCCGATCCGCGCATTGATTTCGTCACCTGGGCCGGGCTGAAATCCAGCCCCTCAAACAAACGGGCGAAGAAGATCGTACCGAAAGGCGCGGGGGCGCTGTTCACCTTCGCCCTGAAGGATGGCTATGATGCCTGCGTCGGTATGATCAAAAATCTGCAGCTGTTCCGCCATGTCGCCAATCTCGGCGATACCCGGTCGCTGGTCATTCATCCGGCCTCGACCACCCATCGCCAGCTGTCTGATGAGCAGAAGATCAAGGCCGGAGCCGCGCCGAATGTGGTGCGGGTCTCGATCGGCATTGAGGATGCCGAAGACATTATCGCCGATCTCGATCAGGCGCTGACCGCCGCCACCGGAAAAACGCGCTGAAAAGCGGCGCAGCCAAAGCAAAGGGGGCCACAGGGCCCCCTTTTTCGTGACAAGCCCGGCTTTGTGACAGAGCCCGGCGGCCAGTTCAGTCCGCGATTTCCCAGACCACCGTGACCGTCGCCTGGTAGGAGACCTCACCGCGCTCGACCGGCACCGCCGAGGCGGCTTCGGCGCGG
Source organism: Pseudogemmobacter faecipullorum (assembly GCF_020539525.1). Lineage (GTDB taxonomy): Bacteria > Pseudomonadota > Alphaproteobacteria > Rhodobacterales > Rhodobacteraceae > Pseudogemmobacter > Pseudogemmobacter faecipullorum. The sequence goes on from NZ_JACDXX010000001.1 coordinate 10,673, forward strand.
AACATCGGCGCCGGACCGCCCCCAAAGCCATAGCCTTCGGTCAGCGAGACCAGATCCCCCAGCTTCACCCCGGCGGCGCCCGCCAGAACCTCGGCCCGGGCGCGGGCATCGGCCACCGCGGCCTTGCGCGCCTCATCCAGCGCCGGGCCAGGATTCACCAGGCCAAAGCTGACGCCGTTGAGCGTATTCGCGCCATCCGAGACCACGGCATCGAGCACCCCGCCCAGCCCGTCGAGATCGCGGATCCCCACGGTCAGCACATTCATCGCGGTAAAGCCGCTGGCAGTCGCGGCCGAGGAGCCGGACGGGCTGTTGTTATAAGTCGGATTGACCGAAAGGCCGCTGGTCTGCAGATCACTGCCGGCAATACCGGCCTCTTTCAGCCGGGCAATCACCGCCTCCATGGTTTTGGAATTGGTGCCGAGCGCCTCAGCTGCGCTCTCCCCGACCGAGGTCACGCCGATGCTGATCGTTGCCATATCCGGCGCACGCGAAATGCTGGCATCGCCGGTGACGGTGATGGTGCGGACCATATCAGCCGCCATCACCGGGGCGGCGCTGCTGAGAGCCGCCGCCAGCAGGGTCGCCGCGCCAAAACCGGCAAGAGAGAAAGGAAGCCTGCGCATGGAATTCTCCTTGATCTGCGTCTGGTTTCTATTCTTATGACGCAGATCACCTGCGGTTCCCTGGCGCTCACGGGTGTTTTTCTTTTATTCGGCGAAAAGCTGCTATACGGAGGTTTAACCCGGCCCGGCTCCGTATCCGCGCTTTCCTTTCCTGTGCTAGACCTGTGAAATGAAACCAAACTTCGCTCTCAATTTCACCGACACCAGCATCGCCCTTCTGCACCGGACGGCGCGAGGCTGGTTAAAAGTTGGCGAAACTCCGTTCGACGCCTCTGATCTGGATGAGGCGCTTGCGAAAATGCGCAAAACCGCCCTCGGGCTGGAACCGGGCGGGTTCACGACCAAACTGGTCCTGCCGCCCTCGCAGATTCTCTATTCTGAACTCGCCGTTGCCGGCGGGACCGAAGAGGAGACGCGCGCCGAAATTTCTGCCGAACTGGAGCGCCGCACACCCTATAAGGCGGATGAGGTGGTTTTTGACTGGCATATCGTCACCCCGCGCAGCGTTAAGGTCGCGGCTGTCGCACGTGAAACACTGGAAGAGGCCGAAGGCTTCGCCACCAGCTATGAGTTTAACCCGCTGGGCTTTGTCGCGGTTCCCGAAGAAGAGCAGTTCGATGGCGAGCCCTGGTTCGGCGTCACCGCAGCTGCAGCAGAGCTGCTGCCCGAGGGAGAAAATCCTGAGCGCGACCATGCGCCGATCGCGCTGCTCGACACCACGAATCGCGCCCGCAGCAAGGCCCGCGCCGCCAGTGAGGCTGAGCCAGAAGCTGAGGCTGAGGCTGAAACCGTGGTTAAGGCTGAAGAGATTAAGGCGGAAACTGCTGCCCCGGCTGTAAGCGCCGCTGAACCCGAAGAAGAAAAACCCCTGGCTAAGGCAGATCCCTCGCCTGCCCCGGTTGCACCTGCCACCGCTGCACCTGCCACCACCCCGCTCGCGTCCGAGCCTTTAGCGCCGCGCGCTGCCGCGCCGGTACAGCCGCAGGCGGATGCGGATGTGGATGCGGATCACCAGGCTGAACCGGCCCCCGGCACCAGCCCGGCCCGTGAAGCTGCGGCGTCCGCCGCTGATCTGCGCCCGGCCGGGGATCTCGCCGCAAAGTCTGCGCCCTTGCCCGAGGCGGTCGTCGCCGCACCTGCCGCAAAGGTTGCCACCCCGCCTGCAGCCGCACCGGCTGTTTCCGCTGCCGTGGCACCGGTCACGCGCCCCACCGCCCCGGAAATCACCGCCCCGGCGGTTACGGCTGCCATAGCTGCGGCGCCGGTGGCTGCAACCCCGCTTGCGCCCGCCCCACTTTCCCCGGCCCCACTTTCTCCAGCCACTGAAACCGAAGAAGCGCCTTTCGCGCATGTCGCGGACAGCGACACCGGGGCTGAACTGCCCGCAGCCCCCCCCTCCCCGCGTCAGGGCGGGTCTGGTCCTAGGATTCACCGCCCGGCAGCGCCCGAGGATGATCTGCCGCCCGCGCCCTCCGGCCCGGTGATGGCAGCCTATAACCGCAGCCGTTCTGATGAGCGCGCCCTGCCACAGGCCCGCGCGGCAGCACCGCGCCTTGCCGCCGCGCCGGTGGCCGAACCCCGCCCCGCCGCCCCGGCGAAGCCTTCGGTTGCCCGGGGCTTGAGCGGCCTGGTCACGGCCCCATCGATCCCTGGCACCCGCAAGACGAAGGCCCGTCCGGCTGCAACCCCGGTCGCGCCTGCGGCCGGTCCGGCCCATGAGGCAGCCCGCAGCCTCTCGACCTCGCCGTTCAGCGGCCCGCCGCCGAAACGAAAATCGCGTCATATGGCGCTGATCCTGACCCTGGTGCTGCTGCTCTGCCTGGCGCTGGTTGCGGCATGGTCCTCGTTCTACCTCGCCTCGGATCAGACGGCAGAGCGCGAGGTACAGCTCGCCAGCCCCGCCGCGCCGGTGGTGACCGATCCTGATGACGAAGGCGAAAGCGATCTCGCCTTCGCCGGGGAAACCGGGGCTGCGGCCCTGGAATCGCCGCAGGCCGCAGAGGCAATGACAGCAGAGGCAGCGCCCGAAGCCCGGCAGGACAGCCCGGCAGCAGTGGCGCTGCTCGACGGTGAGGATGAGATCTTCCTGTCCAGCGCCGATGTGCCGCCCCCGGCCTTTGACGCGCTCTCCCTGCCCGCCCCCGAGGCCAGCGCCGAGGCTCCGCCTGGCAATCCGATGCCACCGCCGCCCTTTGGCACCGTATATCGCTTTGATGAGAACGGTTTGCTGGTTCCGACCGCCGTAGGGATCCCCGCCCCCGGCGGTTTTATGCTATATGAGGGCAAGCCACCGCGCGTGCCCCCGGCCCGCAGCGCTGTTGCCACCGCCGCCGCCGGGGCCGCTGCTGCCGCTCGTCAGGCTGAGGCAGAAGCCGCGGCTGAGGCCGAAGCAACGGCCCAGGCCGAAACCGCTACCGCCGCGACGGCGCCCGCCGCTGGCAATCCCTCGCTGCTGCCCGCCGCGCCGGTTGCGGAAGCCCCGGCCGAGGCCCCGGCAGCTGAGCCGGTCGCCCAGCCTGATCCCGAACTGGCAGACCGGCGTCCGCGCACCCGCCCGGCGGGGGTGAGCCCCGATGACGATGCCGCGCTCTCCACCGAGGCTGAAACCGCCACAGCCGCGCTCGATGCGCCCTGGCTGCGCCCGCGCGCCCGCCCCGAGAGCATTATCGCCAGCGCTGCAACCGCCCGGGCCGAAACCGCCTCGGCCTCGCTGGTCGATCCCGATGCCGTGGTACAGCTGGCTTCGGCCGCCGCCCCGAACGGGATCAGCATCACCGATGCCGCCAATCCCTCGCTGCTGACGATCTCGCGCCGCCCGGCGGCAAAGCCCGACAATTTCAGCGCTGCGGTTGAGGCTGCGGTCGCCGCGGCGGTCCGCGCGCCCGAGCCGCCCGCAGCCACCCCCGAACCGGCGCCGAAAAATGGCGGCAAATCCACCGCCAGCGCCGATGAGCTGGATGAGATTGACGAGCCGCAACTGGCCTCGGCCCCGGCGCCGAGGATCCCGACCCGGGCCAGTGTCGCCAAACAGGCGACCTTCACCAAAGCGATTAACCTCTCAAAAATCAATCTGATCGGGGTCTATGGCACCCCGTCGAACCGCTATGCCCTGGTGCGTCTGGCCAATGGCAAATTCCGCAAGGTCGGGGTCGGCGATAAAATCGACGGCGGCCAGGTGCGCGCCATCACCCAAAATGAGCTGCGCTATCAGAAGGGCGGCCGCCTGCTGGCCCTGCCGATGCCAAAGGGCTGAGCCTGCCGCGACAGAAATGGGAAAAGGGCCGGTTTTCCGGCCCTTTTTCTTTTGCGCCCGGGCGTTTTACTCACAGGCCCTTACCGCTGACACCGGCCTCGGCAAAGCTGGCCATGCCGCGGTGACAGGCCAGCGCTGCCTGGACCAGCCCCAGCGCCGTGCCCGCGCCCGAGGCCTCGCCCAGCCGCAGCCCGAGCGACATCAGCGGCTCTTTGCCAATCGCCGCAAGCAGCCGGGCATGCGCGCCCTCGGCGCTCTGATGGGCGGCAAAGCAATGATCCAGTGCGCCAGGCCGGGCCCGCTCCAGCACCGCCGCGGCCGCGCAGGCGATAAAGCCGTCGAGCAGCACCGGCACGCGCTCGAGCCGCGCCCGCAGGATAGCCCCGGTCATCGCCGCCACCTCGCGCCCGCCGAGGCGGCGCAGGATCTCAAAAGGATCCCTCAGCGCCCCGGCATGGGTCTGCAGCGCCAGCGCCACGGCGGCCTCTTTCCGGGCCAGCCCGGCATCATCGACGCCGGTGCCGCGCCCGCACCAGCCGCTCACCCCCAGCTCATCCCCGAACAAAGCCGCGGCCAGCGCCGCCGCCGAAGTGGTATTGCCGATCCCCATCTCCCCGGCGATGAACAGATCGAGACCCGGCTCCACCGCATTCCAGCCTGCGCGCAGCGCCGCAACAAGCTCTGCCTCACCCATTGCCGGAGCCGCGCAGAAATCGGCGGTGGGGCGCTCAAGATCCAGCTCGACCACCTCGAGCCGCGCCCCGAAGGCCCGGGCCAGCTGATTGATCGCCGCGCCACCCTGCCGGAAATTCGCCACCATCTGCGCGGTGACCGCCGCCGGAAAGGCCGAGACGCCCCGCGCCGTCACGCCATGATTGCCGGCAAAAATCACGATTTTCACCGCTTCGGCCTGGGGGAGAGCCCGGCCCTGCCAGGCCGCCAGCCAGAGCACAATCTCTTCGAGCCGCCCCAGCGCGCCGCGGGGCTTGGTCAGGCTGGCATCGCGCTGCTGCGCGCCCTGCAGCGCCCTATCATCAGGCGCGGGCAACTGGTCGAGACAGCTGCAAAAACCGGCAAGATCGGCTGGGGGAAGGCTGCGGCTCATGTCACTCTCCTGACGGCGGGTTCTGTGGGCCGGCCCCGCGCGGGGATTGCTCCGGCCCGGTCAAGGGATTACCCCGGAGCTGGCCCTGCTGCCAGAAGGCAAGCGATGATAGGGCACGAGGAAACGCATGCGACCGCTCAAAGCCCTGTTTTCCGATCTGCTTTCGGGTCTGACGCTGCTGTCACGCCTGCCGGTCCCGGTGCATCAGCACAGCGGGGCGGCCAGCGGCTGGAGCTGGCCCCTGGCCGGGCTGGTGATCGCCGCCCCTGCCGCGCTGCTGATCCGGGCCGGAACCGAGGCCGGTATCGCGCCCGGGCCGCTGGCCGCCGCCGCGCTGGCTGTCATGGCGCTGCTGACCGGGGCTTTGCATGAGGATGGCCTCTCCGATACGGCCGACGGGCTGTTTGGCGGGCGCAGCCCTGAGCGGCGGCTGGAGATTATGAAAGACAGCCGGATCGGCAGCTATGGCACGCTGGCGCTGCTGCTGGTGACCCTTGTCAGCTGGTCTTCGCTTGCTGCTCTGATTGCCGCAGGCCAGGCGCTGCCTGCCCTGTTCGCGATTGCCGCTTTGTCACGGGTGCCGATGGTTCTGGTGATGGCCGCCCTGCCCCCCGCGCGGCCAAATGGCATTTCGGCCAGTTCGGGCCGCCCCTCCGGCCTGACCGCCGCAACCGCATTTTTCATCGGCACCGCCGTCGCAGCCGCGCTGCTCGGCGGCGCTGTCTTGCTGCCGCTCTGCGCCATGTTTCTGGTCACCCTCACCCTGGCGCAGAGCGCCCGGGCAAAGCTGGGCGGGCAGACCGGTGATATCCTCGGTGCCTGCCAGCAGCTGAGTTTCGCGCTTGGCCTGATGCTGCTCAGCTGAAACGCCGCGTGACAGCGGGGCTGCGACGCCAGAGCAGAGGGCTCTGGCCTTGCGTCCGCCCGCGCTTTGGCGCAAAGGGGCCTGTACAGCATAAATTGACATGAAGCAGAACGGATGCCGGGTATGACCTCGCGCGAAGAGAAACGTCAGATGAAATCGGCCGCCCGTCTTTATGCGGTGCAGGCGCTCTTTCAGATGGAGCATTCGGGTCAGAGCGTGCGCTCCATCACCCGCGAATTTGAAACCCACCGCTTCGGTGCCACCTATGAAGAGGGTGAGTTTGCCGAAGGCGAGCCGGGGCTGTTCCGTTCGATCGTCGAGCATGCCGTCAACTGGCAGGCGCTGATCGACCAGATGACCGACCGTGCTCTGGTGGCAAAATGGCCGATTGACCGGATCGATCCGGTGATCCGCGCATTGTTCCGCGCCGCCGGGGCCGAGATGACCCAGCTCGACACCCCGCCGAAAGTCGTGATTAACGAATTCGTCGACGTCGCCCGCGCCTTCTTCCCCGAGGGTCGTGAGGCTGGTTTCGTCAATGCGGTGCTGGATCATATGGCACGCGAAGCCAAGCCCGGGGCTTTCTGATACGTCACAGAGGAGAATGAGGGGCGTTCCGCCCCGAAGGAGACCCTGATGCGACCCCGGATTTTTGCCCTTACCCTCGCCATGACCCCGCTCAGCGCCGGGACTGTTATGGCGATTACCCCCTCAGAACTGCCGCCTGGCGAATGGCAGCTGTTCAGCCTCGATGGCGCAGAAGTTGCGTACCGCGCCACATTTTTCATTGAGGAAGATGGCCGTTATTCCGGTTGGGCACCCTGCAACCGCTATTCTGGCCAGAACGGCGCCGCTTGGCCTGCGCTGAGCTTTGGCCAGCCTGCAGTCACCCGCATGGCCTGCCCTGAGCTGGCGGCGGAACAGGATTTCCTGGCCGCGCTGACGGCTGTGCGTCAGGCACAATCCAAGGACGGCAGGCTGGTGATGCGCGCCGGGACAGGGCCGGAGCTGGTCTTCCTCCCCCTCCCCGCCGCTGCCCCGGCCCCCTCCCCGGCAGATTAATCCAGGCCTGCGCTGGCGCTGAACAGCTGATCGGCGCTGTCAAAAAAGCGCTCACGATGCGGGGCGCGTTCCATCGGAACCTCGTGACGCGCCCCCTCATAGAGGTCGAGACGACAATTCTGCCAGCCGATGATCCGTCGCCGGATCGGGGCGGCGCGGATGATACGCTCCTCACTGCCAAGCGCGATCACCGCGGGCAGCTGCGGCGGCGGCCCCTGCAGCGCCGCCGCACAGCTGCGCAAAGCGCTGCGCAGCCAGCCAAGCGAAGGCCCGCCGAGCTGCAGCTGCGGCTCGGCCTGCAATTGGCTCTGCAGCCAGGCATAGGTTTCAGCACAGCCGGTCAGATGATTGGCGGCAAAGCCGGATTTCAGCACATAGCTTTTACCCGAAGCGGTGGGCGCATAGTGCAGATCCTGCGGCAAAGCCATCGGCAGGCGGCGCATCACCCCTGCCAGCGGCAACCGCCAGAGCGGGATGCGCACCCCCCACATCGGGGCCGAAAACACCGCTGCCCGGAACGGCAGCCCCCGGTTCAGCGCCTGCAGGCCGATCAGCCCGCCCATGGAATGCGACATCAGCATCAGCGGCCCGTTCAGGCCCTGGGCCGCCCCCTCTGCCGCCAGAAAAGCCATCAGCGCATCGAGGTCGCGCTGATAATCGCTGAACTGCTGCACATGGCCCAGCATCGGGTCGGGCAGAAAGCGTCCCGACAGGCCCTGACCACGCCAGTCAAGGCTGATCACCGACCAGCCCCGTTCCCGCAGCGCCCGCGCGGCCCGGCCATATTTCTCAATATATTCCGTGCGCCCCGGCAGGAAAATCACCGTGCCTTTGTCCCCACCCGGCCAGAGGCCAATGCGGATCCGCACATCGTCAGCGGCGATCAGCCAAAAAGCGCGGCCCCCGGAGGGGCCGTCGGCAAGCGTTTCAAACAAAGGGGCCGTTTCAGCCATAAACCGGTCTGCAGCGCCGTTCAGGTTCAGGAGGACAGGACCGAGCCGAGCTTCATCGCCAGACCCATCGAGCCGTCGACTTTAAGCTTGCCGGTCATAAAGGCCATGGTCGGGTTCACATCACCGGTGAGCAGGCCAATGAAAGTATCAGCGCTGGCGGTCATGGTCACATCGGCTTCCTCATCCCCGGCGCGGGCCCCGCTTGCGTCGAGCATGATCGCGCCTTCATCCGTGATCACGAATTTTGCGACCGCGTCAAAGCGGGTGCCGACCTTCTCATTCAGCTTTTCGACCGCCTTTTCGATGATCTGGCTCATCGCATGTCTCCCTTTCGTTACCCGCGGGTGCTGGCTTTTCGCCATTGATCCGCTACCATAGCTATATGAAAGCGCGGCCCGGGTTTCACAATCATATCGTTGCGGCACTTCTGCCGCTGTGCCTGGCGCTGTTTGGCGCTTCGGCCCTGTCTGCACAGGATGCCGCAAAACTTGACGATCTCTATACCCGCCTGAAATCGGCTGATGCCGGGGCGGCGGGACGGATCGAGGCTGAGATTATCCTCGAATCAGGCAAGTCAGGCTCAGCCAGCCTTGATCTTCTGCTGCGCCGTGGCACCGAAGCTCTGGCGGCCGGCAATCCGGTTGCCGCGACAGAGCATCTGACAGCGGCGCTGGATCACGCCCCCGGTTTCACCGAGGCCCGGGCACATCGTGCCCTCGCGCTGTTTGGCGCCGGTGAGACCGGCCCTGCCATTGCCGATCTCGCCATTGTACTGGAAGAAGAGCCACGCCATTTCGTCGCCTGGTCTTTGCTCGGTGCGGTGCTTGAGGAAACTGATCAGCCTGAGCGGGCCCTTGCCGCCTTTCGCCGGGCCGCCGAAATACACCCCCATATTGCCGAGGTGAATGCGGCGATTGCCAGGCTGACCCAGTCCCTGGAAGGCCAGGCTCTCTGACCCCGGAAGAAAAGATGATGACCACGCGTGACAGGGCCGAGCGCGGCCGGGTAACGGCGCTGCTCGGCCCGACCAATACCGGCAAAACCCATTACGCGATTGAGCGGATGCTGACGCACCGGACCGGGGTGATCGGCCTGCCTTTGCGCCTGCTCGCGCGCGAGGTCTATGACCGGGTGGTCGAAAAAATCGGCCCCTCGCGGGTGGCGCTGGTCACCGGCGAGGAGCGGATCGTGCCCGAGCGCGCCCAGTACTGGGTCTGCACCACCGAGGCGATGCCGCTGGAGATCGGCGCGGATTTTGTCTGTATCGATGAGATCCAGCTCGCCGCTGATCCGGACCGCGGCCATGTTTTCACCAACCGGCTGCTGCATGCGCGCGGCCTCTCCGAGACGCTGTTTCTGGGCGCGGATACGATGCGCGGCGCGATTGCCGGGCTGGTCTCAAACCATTCCTATGTGAAGCGCGAACGCTTCTCGACGCTCAGCTGGTCGGGATCGAAAAAGATCAGCCGTATGCCGCCACGCAGCGCCATCGTCGGTTTCTCGGTGGAAAACGTCTATGCAATCGCCGAGCTGATCCGCCGCCAGAAGGGCGGCTGCGCTGTGGTGATGGGCGCGCTTTCGCCCCGGACCCGCAATGCCCAGGTCGAGCTCTATCAGAATGGCGATGTCGATTATCTGGTCGCCACCGATGCCATCGGCATGGGGCTCAACCTCGACATCAGGCATGTGGCGTTTTCGGCCACCCGCAAATTCGACGGCCGCCGGATGCGCGATCTCAACCCCCAGGAGATCGGCCAGATTGCCGGCCGGGCCGGGCGCCATACCGAAAACGGCACTTTCGGTGTGACCGGCGAGGCAAAGCCGTTTTCCTCTGAGCTGATCGACCAGATCGAGGCGCATAAATTTGCGCCGGTGAAAAAGCTGATGTGGCGCAATGATCAGCTGGATTTCGCCTCGGCCCAGGCCCTGATCCGCTCGCTCGAGCGGCCGACCTATAATGAATGGCTGTCGCGCGCCCGCGATGCCGATGATGCGCTTGCTCTGAAAGCGCTGGCCGCCATGCCCGAGATTCAGGACAGGCTGACCAGCCCCAAACGGGTGGGGCTGCTCTGGGATGTCTGCCGCATTCCCGATTTTCGCGGCATCTCTGAAACCGATCATGCCACGCTTCTGGCGCGAATCTTTAACCATCTGGTTGGGCGCGGCCTCGGCGGCGGACGGATTCCCACCGACTGGCTGGCGAAATCGGTGGCCGCTATCGACCGCACCGATGGCGATATTGACCAGATTTCGCGCCGCCTGGCGTTTATCCGCACATGGACCTACATCACACAGCGCAAAAACTGGGTTAATGACGAATCCCATTGGCGGAATGAGACCCGCGCGGTAGAAGACCGCCTGTCCGATGCGCTGCACCAGCGCCTGACGCAACGATTTGTCGACCGGCGAACCTCTGTGTTGCTTCGCCGGTTGAAGCAGAAGGAGGACCTCGTGGCCGAGGTGAACGACAAAGGCGAAGTGACGGTTGAGGGTGAATTCACCGGCCGTCTTGAGGGATTCCGCTTCCAGCAGGATGCAAGCGCCTCAACGGATGAGGGCAAGACCCTGCGTCAGGCGGCGATTGCCGCGCTGAAGCCGGAGTTCAGCCTTCGTGCGGATCGGTTCTATAATGCACCCGATACCGAGATGGATTTCACCGAGCAGGGTGGCCTCATGTGGGGCAATTCTGCGGTGGGCAAACTCGTCAAGGGTGCCGATCCGCTGAAACCCTCGGTTGAGGCTTTCGTCGATGAGGAAGCTGGCGATGAGGTGACCGAAAAGGTCCGCCGTCGTCTGCAGCATTTCATCGACCGCAAAGTGGCAGCGCTTTATGAGCCGCTGCTGGCGATGAGCCGCGATGAGACCCTCACCGGTCTGGCACGCGGTTTTGCCTTCCGCCTGAGCGAAGCCCTGGGTGTGATCCCGCGTGAGCAGATCGCCAATGAGGTCAAGGAACTCGACCAGGAAGCCCGTGGCGCTCTGCGCAAGCATGGCGTGCGCTTTGGTCAGTATACCGTGTTCCTGCCGGCGCTGCTGAAGCCCGCACCGACCCGGCTGCGTCTGGTTCTGTGGTCGCTCTGGGCAGGTCTGTCGGAATTCCCGGAAAGCCCGCCCCCGGGCCTCGTGACCATTCCCAATATCGCTGAGGTGCCGAAAGAGCATTACGCGCTTTCGGGCTATCGCCCGGCGGGCGTGCGCGCGATCCGTATCGATATGCTGGAACGTCTGGCCGATATCCTGCGCCAGAAAGACAGCCGGGCCGGCTTTGAAGCCACGCCGGATATGCTGTCGATCACCGGCATGACCCTTGAGCAATTCGCCGATCTGATGGGCGGCCTGGGCTATAAGGCTGAAAAATCGGAACGCGCCAAGCTGAAGGCAAGTGCCGCGCCGGTGGTCTCAGAAGCCGAAGTCGCAGCCGCGCTCGAAGCGGCTGCAGCTGCTGGCCAGCCGGTGCCGGAAGGCGTATCGCTGCTGGCTCCGGCCCCGGAAGCCGATGAGGCCCCGGCCGCAGCCGAGGCTGAAGCCGCCCCCGAAGGCGCTGATGCTGCCGCCGCCGAAGGCGAGGCTGCGCCGGAGATGGAAGTGTTCTACACCTTCACCTGGGCGCCGAAGCCCCGCTTCCAGCGCCCCGAGCGTGGCCCGCGCCCCGAAGGCGCGGCCCGTCGCGGCGATCGCCCCCAGGGCGAGCGTCCGCAGGGCGAACGCGCACCGCGCGGCGATCGTCCGCAGGGCGAGCGTGGCCCGCGCAAAGAGGGTGGCGAAGCTCGCAAGGAGTTTGGCAACCGTCCGCCGCGTGGCGAGGGTGGCAAACCCGAGGGCAAGGGCAAAGGCCCGCGCCGCGATGACCGCCGCAATGAGGGCGCGAAGAATTTCGAAGCGCGGCCGCCGAAAAAAGACCGTCCGATTGATCCGGACAATCCCTTCGCCGCACTGATGGCACTGAAGGGCAAGGTCTGATCCTTGGCTAAGACCGGCGGCGGCAGGAATGGTGCCGGGCGGGGGGAGACAACCCCCCTGCCCGGAGCCTCTGCCGCCGCCGTTGTTTCTGCGGCCCCCACCCCGGCAGCAAAGATCCGCATCGACAAATGGCTCTGGCAGGCGCGATTCTTTAAAACCCGCACCCTCGCCGCCGCTGTGGTCGGCGAAGGCCATGTCCGGCTCAACAGCACCCCGGTCTCAAAACCCTCGCGTGAGGTTGGCCCGGGCGATGTGCTGACCTTTCCCCAGGGAAGAAATATCCGGCTGATCCGCATTGTCGGAACAGGTGTTCGCCGCGGGCCTGCATCCGAGGCACAGACACTCTTTATTGACCTTGATAGCCCGGCCATGCCCCCTGATGCGCTTGAATGATCAGGCCCACTGGCTTAACTCAGCCCCAGACAGCGTTTTCCGGGCACATCCATGACCTATATCGTCACAGACAATTGCATCGCCTGTAAATATACCGACTGCGTCGAGGTTTGCCCGGTCGACTGCTTCTATGAAGGCGTGAACACGCTCGTCATCCATCCCGATGAATGCATCGACTGCGGTGTCTGCGAGCCGGAATGCCCCGCCGATGCCATCCGCCCGGATACCGAGCCGGATATGGAGGAATGGGTGGCCTTCAACCGCAAATATGCCGAGATCTGGCCCGTGATCACCGAAAAGCGCGACGCCCTGCCCGAGGCGGCCGAGCGTGACGGCGAAACCGGCAAGCTGGCAAAGTATTTTTCGGAAGAGCCTGGCGCCGGCAGCTGAGCCGCAGCGGGCTTTTCAGGCGGCACCGAATGGTGCCGCAAATGCACAAAGGCCAAGACCCTTTTGTGCAACAAAAAACCGGCGACGCATTGCAGGCGCGGCATGACCGCTATCCCTTGCGGCGGTTGGAATCGGGGTGATTCTGTGTTATACTCAGGCCAGAAACCAGCATAAACGCCTGAAACTGCCTCAGGACTGCTCGCCTGAGACAGCTATTTTTGTGACATCGACATCCCGAAGGCTACAGGCCCTGCCTGTGGTGGGTGACGTTTGTCAGGAAATACAGGGGTTTGACCGAGGAAGGCCCGTATGACCAAGTCGAAGAAGCCCGATTTCCGCCCGAATGAGTTCGTTGTCTATCCTGCCCATGGTGTCGGCAAGATCATCTCGATCGAAGAGCAGGAAATTGCCGGGTTCAAACTGGAGCTTTTCGTCATCACCTTTGAAAAGGACAAGATGACCCTGCGGGTTCCGACCCATAAGGCCACCGAAATCGGCATGCGTGCCCTTTCGGCCCCGGATGTGATCGTCAAGGCGCTCGAAACCCTGAAGGGCAAGGCCCGGGTCAAGCGCGCCATGTGGTCACGCCGCGCTCAGGAATATGAGCAGAAGATCAATTCCGGCGATCTGATGGCGATTGCCGAAGTGGTCCGCGACCTGCACCGCGCCGATGACCAGCGCGAGCAGAGCTATTCTGAGCGTCAGCTCTATGAAGCGGCGCTTGAGCGTCTGACCCGCGAAGTTGCTGCCGTTTCGGGCGGCGATGAGGCAGGCGCACAGAAAAAAGTCGGTGAGGTTCTGCTGTCGCGCGCGGCCTGATCCCTCGCCTGACCGCAAAGAAAAACGGCGGCCCACTGCGGGACCGCCGTTTTTTATACCCTGAGCCGGAGTTCAGTCCCATTCGCGCAGGCGGGCGACATAGCGCGCCATAGTATCGACCTCGAGATTGATCTTATCGCCAAGCGCGACCCCGCCCCAGGTGGTCACCTTCTGGGTATGCGGGATAAAATTAACCCCAAAATCGCACCCCGAAACTTCATTCACCGTCAGCGAGGTGCCGTTCAGCGCCACCGAGCCCTTCTGCGCGATGAATTTCGCCAGCGCCTCAGGCGCCCGGAAGGTCACGCGCAGGCTGTCGCCCTCGGGCGTCATCGCCACCACCTCAGCCACGCCGTCCACATGGCCCGAGACGATATGGCCGCCCAGCTCGTCGCCAACCTTCAGCGCGCGCTCGAGGTTCAGCTTTTTGCCGGCCTTCCAGCTTGCCAGATTGGTGATCGAGACGCTTTCAGCGCTGATCTCAACATCGAACCAGTCGCGCCCGGCAGCGCCCGGCCCCTTTTCAACCACGGTCAGGCAGACGCCTTCGCAGGCGATTGAGGCGCCGATATCAATTCCGGCAGCCGGGTAAGAGCTGGCGATGCGGGCGCGCAGATCGCCGCGCTGCTCAAGCTCAAGAATTTCGCCGATATCGGTCACGATTCCGGTGAACATGGCAGGCCCTCTCCGTCATTCCCAAATCTTGCGCTTTGATCTATCCCCGCTCTGTCCGGCCGAAGCAAGCCCCGTCACCGCCGCAATTCCGCCCAGAGCCAGGTGCAAAACTGCAGAGGTCAGAAGCCAGCCGCGCGCCGCGCGCAGGAGGAAATGCCGGAATGCCGCTTTCAGGTCACGGGAAAAGCTTTCTGCTGCTGCAGGGACCGCATGGCCCGTTTTTCTCGCGACTGGGAAAGATGCTCACCCGCTCCGGAGCCTCGGTCTGGCGGGTCGGCTTTAACCGCGGTGACCGTGCCTTCTGGCATGACAGTCGCAGCTATATCGCCTTTCGCGGCACCGCCGATGACTGGGAGCCGCAACTGCACCGGCTGATCGCCGATAAGGGCATTACCGATCTGGTGCTTTACGGCGATACCCGCCCGGTCCATGCAAAAGCGGTGCGGCTGGCGCGTGAAGCCGGATTGCAGATCCATGTCTTTGAAGAGGGCTATCTGCGGCCCTATTGGGTCACCTATGAGCGCGGCGGCTCGAACGGCCATTCCCGGCTGATGCAGACTTCGGTCGGGGCGATGCGCGAGGCTCTGTCACGCACCGATACCGATCTGCCCGATGCCCCGGCCCGCTGGGGCGATATGCGCCAGCATATGTTCTGGGGCGCGCTCTATCATTTCTTCGTCTGGGCCGGGTTCTGGGATTACCGCAACTTCCGCCCGCATCGCGCCCTGACCGTGCGGCAGGAGTTTCTGCTTTACCTAAAGCGGCTGAGCCTGCTGCCCTTCCACGCGCTGGAGCGCCGCCTCGCCAGCTGGCGCATCCGCTTTGGCGGCTTCCCCTATCATCTGACGATTCTCCAGCTCGAGCATGATGCCAGCTTCCGCGATCATTCGCCTTTCGCGACCATGAGCGAATTTCTTGAACTGGTGACCCGGGGATTTGCCGAAGGCGCTCCGCCGCATCACCACCTGGTGTTCAAGGCCCATCCGCTGGAAGACGGCAGGGTCGCGGTCAAATCCACCATCCGCCGGCTTGCCAGGCAGTATCAGGTGGCGGACCGGGTGCATTTCGTGCGCGGCGGCAAGCTGGCGGGGCTGCTCAATCATGCCCGCTCGGCGGTAACCGTCAATTCCACCGCCGGTCAGCAGGCCCTCTGGCGTGGATTACCGCTGCGCGCTTTTGGCCGCGCGGTCTATTCCAAGCCGGAATTTGTCTCTTCTCAGCCCGCCGCGCAATTTTTTGCCGAGGGTCAGCGCCCCGATACCAAGGCCTATCGCGATTATCGTCATTATCTGCTTGAGACGAGTCAGGTTGCCGGTGGCTTCTATTCCTCGCGGGCGCGGCGTGAACTGCTACGACAGGTGGTAGATATGCTGCTTTCCGACCAGGATCCTTATGATGCCCTGGTCAGCGGGAACGCGGCTCCCCGGCAACAGTTGCGACTGGTGACCTGAAAACTGCGCCAGCGCAGGCTTTTAATTAGTGCCCACATTCCCTATCGTTGCGGGCAAAACTTGAGGCAATTTCGCCGAAGGAGCCCGGCATTGAAGCTGAAGACCAACAGGGGGGCCAGAGCCCTCGCCTTGTTTGCCGCTGTCAGCCTGGTTGCAGGTTGCGGCCTGCCGCGTTCGGGGCCGAACAAGAAAGAGATTTACGCCGGTTCGGTGCTGAAAGAGGGTGATGCCTATATCGTCACCGTCAATTCCCGCGTGACCCGCGCCACCTCGGTAATGCCCGCTTTCGGCTTCTCGGATACATTCCGCAATGCGGGCCTGGTCGGTGCCGATACCATCGCCGCCGGCGATGTGCTGGCGGTCACCGTCTATGAAAACGTCCGCGACGATCCGCTGCTCGGCAATACCGGCCAGCGTGTCTCGCAGCTGACCGAGGTCCAGGTCGATGGCCAGGGCTTTATCTTCATCCCCTATGCCGGACGCATCAAAGCCTCAGGCAATTCGGTCGAATCGGTGCGCAGCGCCATCACCCGCAAACTCGACGCCCAGACCCCGGATCCGCAGGTCCAGGTGGCCCGCGTGGCCGGTGACGGCTCGACCGTGACCATCACCGGCGCGGTCGCCACGCCCGGCGTCTTCCCGATTGAGCAATCAACCCGCTCGCTTTCGGCCATGCTGGCGCAATCGGGCGCAATGGCGATTGATCCGGCCACGGCGCTGGTGCGGGTGACGCGCGGCGGCCAGACCGGCAAGATCTGGCTGAAGGATCTCTGGGCCAATCCGAAGATGGATATCGCGCTGCGCCCGGGCGACCGGATCGTGATCGAAGAGGATGAGCGCCGCTTCACCGCACTTGGCGCCACCGGCACCCAGAGCATCGTGCCCTTCGAATCTGAGACGCTCTCGGCGATTGAGGCGCTGGCCACCGTTGGCGGGTTGCAGACCATGGCCGCAGACCCGACCGGCGTCTTCGTGCTGCGCAACGAGCCCGAGGCGATTGCCAATGCAGTGCTGGGCCGCAAGGATCTGCGCGGCGATCAGCGCATGATCTATGTGCTCGACCTGACCGCGCCCACCGGGATGTTTGAGGCCCGCGACTTCCTCGTCCGCGATGGCGATACGCTTTACGTGACCGAGGCGCCCTATGTTCAGTGGCAGAAATCGCTTTCGGTGCTGACCGGCTCGGCAGGGGCAGCAGCAAGTCTTGATGCAGCGGCTGGCGGCAACTGAGACCTCTTGCCTTGGCAATTGAACGCGACCCGAAACCAGAGGCCGCCGTGGAGATCCCACGGCGGCTTTCGCATCTGAACCTGAGCTTTCTGCGCGACCGCCGGCTGAAACGCATATTGCAGCTGGCCGGGCATGATCTGCGCTTTGGCCGCCCGCGTCCGGGCGAGGGGGTGCTGGTCTGGGGCGCCTCGCCCACGGCGCTGCGCGGCGAGAAACAGGCGGCACGAAGCGGCGCACCGCTGATCCGGATTGAGGATGCGTTTTTGCGCTCGATCCGGCCCGGGCGGATGGGTGATGCCCCGCTGGGCCTGATGATTGATGGCGAGGGGCTGCATTTCGACCCCGCTCTCCCCTCGCGGCTTGAGCGGATCCTCTCTGGTGATGCCTTGGACAATTCGCACCTTCTGAACCGCGCCAGGCTGGGAATTCAGCGGGTACGCCAGCTGGAACTGTCAAAATACAACCTTCACGCGCTGAGCCTGCCCCTGCCCGCCCCGGGCTATGTTCTGGTGGTGGATCAGAGCCGGGGCGATGCCTCACTGCGCGCCTCAGCTGCGGATCAGCATAGTTTTGACGAGATGCTGGAGGCCGCGCGCAAGGACTGGCCCCATGCGCCGATCCTGATCCGCAGCCATCCGGAAACGGCGCAGGGCCTGCGCCCCGGCCATTACGGGCCCGAACATCTGCGCGATGCCAATGGCCCCGGCATTGCTTTCAGCGACCCCTCCCTGCCGCCCTATGCGCTGATGGAAGGGGCGCTGGCGGTCTATACCGTCTCCTCTCAGATCGGATTTGAAGCCATCCTCGCCGGGCACCGGCCCAGGGTCTGGGGCCTGCCCTTTTACGCAGGCTGGGGGCTGAGTGAGGATCGCACCCCTCCCTCCCGCCGCAACCGCAGGCTGACCCGGGCCCAGCTCTTTGCCGCGGCGATGATCCTTGCGCCGCTGTGGTACGATCCCTGCCGCGACCGGCTCTGCAGCTTTGAAGAGGTGCTCGACCAGTTCGAAGCCGAGCTGCGCGCCTTCCGCCAGGACCGCAAAGGCCATATCGCCAGCGGCATGCGGCTGTGGAAACGCCAGCGGCTGCAGGCCTTCTTTGGCCGGGAAAAGCCTTTGCGCTTCATCGAGGCACCGGAGCGGGCCCGGGCAAAGGCCGTGCAAAGCGGTAAATCGCTGCTGATCTGGGCAGGCAAAGCGCCGGAGGAACTCAGCACTCCGGCGCTGCGGGTTGAGGACGGGTTTCTGCGCTCACGCGGGCTTGGCGCCGAGCTGGTTCCGCCCTTGTCGCTGGTCTGCGATGATCTCGGAATTTACTATGATCCCAGCCAGCCTTCGCGGCTGGAACAGCTGCTGCTCAGCCCGCTGCCGCCCGGTGGCCGCGAAAGGGCCGAGCGGCTGCTCGACCGGCTGCTGCAGGCAGACCTGACAAAATACAACCTCGACGGTGCGGATTTACCTCAGATCAACCAGGAGGATTTACAGAAATCACGCATTCTGGTCCCGGGCCAGGTCGAGGATGATGCCTCGATCCGCAAGGGGGCAACCGGGCTGTGCCGCAATCTGGATCTGTTGCGCGAAACCCGCGCCGCCAATCCCGGCGCGCTGATTTTCTACAAACCGCATCCCGATGTTGAGGCGGGCCTGCGGCTCGGGGCGCTGCCAGCCGCCGAAGTCGCAAAATATGCCGATCACCTGCTCTCCCGCGTGCCAATGGCCAGGGCGCTGCATGCGATCGACGAGGTCTGGACCCTGACCTCGCTCACCGGATTTGAGGCTTTGCTGCGCGGGCGGCGCGTCACCACTTTTGGCGCCCCCTTCTATGCGGGCTGGGGGCTGACCCGCGATCTCGGCCCCATCCCCGAGCGACGGCTGCGCCAGGCTGACGGCTCGCTGCAGCCCCGCCCCGATCTGCTGCACCTGGTCCATGCCAGCCTGATCGCCTATCCGCGCTACTGGGATCCGGTCTCGCGCCGCCCCTGCCCGCCCGAAGTGGCGCTGGAGCGGCTGGCGGCGGGAGACATTCCGCATCCCGGCCGCCTCAACCGCCTGCTGGCCAGATTACAGGGCCGCTTTGCCAGCCATGCCAGGCTTTGGCGCTAGCAGCCAGAAGCGCAGCATCAGCGACAGCCCGGCGGCAAACAGACCAACCACCAGACCAAGCCAGAGCCCCGGCCCGCCCCAGCCCAGCGGGAAGGCCAGCACATAGCTGGCCGGCACCCCGATCAGCCAGTAGCTGACCGCCGCCAGGACCATCGGCACTTTGGTATCCTGAATGCCGCGCAACAGACCAAGCGCCATCACCTGCATCGCATCGGCGAGCTGGAACAAAGCCGCATAGCCCAGCAGCACCGCGCCAAAGCTGAGCACAAAGGCCGAATCCGCTTTGTTCAGATCAAGGAACTGACGCACCAGAACCTCGGGCCAGGTGAGGAAGACCGCAATCACCACGCAGACCACGCTGCCCGAAATCGCCAGCGCGACCAGCGCCGCACGACGCAATCCGAAAGCATCATGCATGCCCTGATAGCTTGCCACCCGGATCGTGGCGGCATTCGACAGGCCGACATGCGCCATGAAGGCAAGCGCGGTGATCTCAAGCGCAATACCATGCGCCGCCAGCTGGGCCGCGCCAAGCCAGCCCATCATGATCGCGCTGGCCTCAAACAGTCCGGTCTCAGCGAGGCCGGTCAGGCCGATCGGCAGGCCCAAGCGCCAGACCTGGCCCATTGCGGGCCAGTCGGCGCGCCAGAACCGGCGAAACAGCTGATAGCCGCGCAGCGAGGGCAGCAGTGCCGCATAGAGCGCGAGGCAGAGCAGCGAAAAAAGCTGCACCGACAGCGTCGCAACCCCGGCCCCGGCCACGCCCATCACCGGCGCGCCGCCATTGCCGAAAATCAGGAACCAGTTGATGACGCTGTTCACGCCAATTGCTGAAACCGTCAGCCAGAATGCGAATTGCGTGCGCCCGAGCGCCGCCAGCCAGCCCTGCAGCACCAGGACCGACAGGCCCGGCCCGAGGCTCAGGCCGGCAATACGCAGATAGGCCTGGGCCTCGCGTGCCACTTCCGGCGGCTGATGCAGGAGCAGCAGGATCGGCTCTGAGAACCAGAATACCGGATAGATCACAATGCCATAGCCAAGCGACAGCCAGAGCCCCATCCGCGCCGAGCGCCGCAGCTCGGTCTCATCGCCGCGCGCCTTTGCCGATGCCGCCAGCGGCATCACCGCCCGGCCAAAGCCGGTGCCCAGCATGAAAAGAATGAAATAGCTGGAGGTTGCAATGACCAGGCCGCTCTGGGCGATCACGCTATACCAGCCGACCATAGCGGTATTCACGACGTGCAGCCCGACCTGGGCCACCGCAGCACCGACCAGTGGCAGGCCAAGGATCAGTGTCGCCCGGATATGGCCGGGCACCGAAAGAGGCTTTTGTATCATAGTCCAATCCCTAGCCGCTGCCTTGCATCCGGACAAGCGGCCGCTGCAGACCAGGGCAGGGAATATCAGCAGAGACGCAAAAGAAAACAGGGTGGCCCAGCATGGAGCCACCCTGTGGTATTCCTCAATGATAAGTATCAATGCTCGCTGAAATAGGCGCAGTGCTTATCAGTTTCGCCACCAGATCCCGTGGCAGATTGAGGGCTGAAATGCTGCTTCATCTCCCCCTCAGGAAGGGTAGCATTTATAATAAGTTCGACCAAAATAAATTGTTCAACCGAAGAACAGTTTTTTATAGTGTGGCCAATCAATCTTGAGTTTTAAATAACGAATAGAGCCGCCCGAATTATTTCATCTGCCCGCACTGGCGCTGCCGTTTTCGGCGGGCGGAGTATAATACCGCTGTGCTATACCGGGTCAGGCGAGAATAATCCCTGTGGCAGGCCGCGGTACAAAAGCTTCGGTCCTTTCTTGCCCGCTCTGAGGCAAAGCCATAGCCTTGGGCTGAAAAATCGCTAAAAACGCAATGCCCAAAGGCAGATAGCGCGCCGGGGGGCAAGCAGAAGCTGAACCGGAGATCCCTCATGCTGACCCTTTACGGCGTCTATCGCTCCCGCGCCTCGCGCCCGCTCTGGCTTCTGGCCGAGACCGGCACCCCGTTTCGCCACGTGCCGGTGATCCAGGCCTACCGTCTCGCCGGACAGCCTGGCAGCGCTGCTGTGCTGAACACCGCTTCGCCCGAATTTCTGGCGATCAACCCGCAGGGGCAGATCCCGGCAATGCAGGATGATGGCCTGCTGCTCACCGAATCGCTGGCCATTACCCTGCATATTGCCCGTCGTTATGGCGGTGATCTCGGACCACAGACCCCGGCCGAACAGGCGCTTTGCGAGCAATGGGCTTTGTTCGCTGCCACCTCGGTTGAACCCCCGGCGCTGGAGATTCTGCTGGCCATCGAAAGCAATGATCAGCCCGAAACCCGCGCCCATATGGCGCTGAGCGCCGAGAAGCTGCGCCGCCCGCTGCAACGGCTCGAACATTTCCTCACCACTCACCTCTGGCTGGTGGGCGGGCGCTTTACCGTGGCCGATCTCAATACCGCCGAATGCCTGCGTTACGCCCAGGGCTATAGTGAGCTGCTGGCGCAATATCCGGCTGTGCTGGCCTGGCTGGCGCGCTGCCAGGCCAGGCCCGGATTCCAGAGCATGTGGGAAAAACGCCTGGCCGAAGCGCCCTGAGGCCCGGGAGCGAAGCGGATCACACCTGCGCACAGTCACTGCGCGCCTCCGCCACTGGCGCCATCGCCCGCACCGCCCCAGATTCTGCGGCGAGACGGGCCTTCCGCTTCACGGAAGGCGCCACAGGTAAAGGGCGTATGTTATGAAAAAGATCGGTTTTCTGTCTTTCGGGCACTGGTCGAGCCAGAGAGGTTCGGCCACGCGTTCGGCAGCGGATGTGTTGCTGCAATCCATTGATCTGGCTGTGGCCGCAGAAGAGCTGGGCGCGGATGGCGCCTATTTCCGGGTGCATCATTTCGCACAGCAGCTCTCGTCGCCCTTCCCGCTGCTGGCCGCCATTGGCGCGCGGACGAAATCGATCGAGATCGGCACCGGCGTCATCGATATGCGCTATGAAAACCCGCATTACATGGTGGAAGATGCAGGAGCCGCCGATCTGATCTCGGGCGGGCGGCTGCAGCTCGGCATTTCGCGCGGCTCCCCCGAGCAGGTGGTCGATGGCTGGCGCCATTTCGGCTATGCGCCCGAGGCAGGCGATACTGATCAGGATATGGCGAGAAGTCACGCGCTGCGCTTCCTGACCCTGCTCGAAGGCGATGGTTTCGCAAAGCCCAATCCCCGGCCGATGTTCCCGAACCCGCCCGGCCTGTTGCGGCTGGAGCCGCATTCCGAAACGCTGCGCGAGCGGATCTGGTGGGGCGCGGCCTCGGATCAGACCGCGATCTGGGCGGCCGAACTGGGGATGAACCTGCAAAGCTCAACCCTGAAATGGGATGAAAGCGGCGAGCCCTTGCATATCCAGCAGGCGACCCAGATCCGCAAATACCGCGAGGCCTGGAAAGCCGCAGGCCATAAACGCAGCCCGCGTGTCTCGGTCAGCCGCTCGATCTTTGCCATCATGAATGAGCAGGATCATATGTATTTCGGCCAGGGCAGGCCCGAGCGCGATCAGGTCGGCGTGATCGACGATCAGCGCGCGGTCTTTGGCCGCTCTTACGCCGCCGAGCCTGATCAGCTGATCGAAGAGCTGAAAAAGGATGAGGCGATCGCCGAGGCCGATACGCTGCTGCTGACGGTGCCGAACACGCTGGGGGTGGATTATAACACCCATGTGATTGAAAGCATTCTCAGACATGTGGCACCGGCTCTGGGCTGGCGCTGAAGCCTGCCTCCGGCCCCCCCAGGGGGCCGCGGGCCGCCCTCCGGCCGGGATATTTGCAACCGCGCCGGTCCGGGGCCGCGCGCGCATGGGCCTGCCCTTCCGTCTCGATCCCGGGCAGGCTGTATCCCCGACACGGGCCGGACCGCGGCGGCGCCCCATTTGTGCGGCCGCGACCACACGCCCTGGATCTTGCGGGGCGCGCCCCCCTTGCACCCCTCCCCTTGGCGGTGATCTAATGCGAGACCAGAAATCATAAGAGCAGCGCATGGCCCCCAACGATTCCGGCGATCTCCTCGCCGTAAGCTCCGCCCAGACTTATGACGCCTCCTCGATCGAGGTGCTCGAGCCGCTTGAAGCAGTTCGGATGCGCCCCGGCATGTATATCGGCGGCATTGACGAGCGGGCCTATCACCATCTGGCGGCCGAAATCCTCGACAACTCAATGGACGAGGCCGTCGCCGGCCATGCCAATCGCATCGAGGTCGAGCTGCTGGCAGATGGCTCGCTGTCGATCCGCGACAATGGCCGGGGCATCCCGGTTGACCCGCATCCGAAATTCCCCGGCAAATCGGCGCTGGAGGTCATCCTCTGCACGCTCCATGCCGGTGGTAAGTTCAATGGCGATGCCTATGAAACCTCGGGCGGTCTGAACGGCGTTGGCTCTTCGGTGGTCAATGCGCTCTCCGACCATATGCGGGTCGAGGTGGCGCGCAATAAAGAGCTGTTCGTCCAGGAGTTTTCACGCGGCAAGCCGAAAGGCCCGGTCGAGAAAATCGGCCCGGCACCGAACCGGCGCGGCACCACGGTGATCTTCCATCCCGACCCGGAGATTTTCGGCCAGCAAAGCTTTAAGCCGGCGCGACTGATGAAGGCGGTCCGCTCGAAAGCCTATCTCTATTCGGGGGTTGAGATCCGCTGGAAATCGGCGATCCCGGACGGCGATATGCCGCTGGAAGCGACCTTCCATTACCCCGGCGGCCTCGGCCAGTATCTGTCCGAGATCCTGTCGAAAGACAGCACCTATTCGGAAAAACCTTTCGCGGGCAAAGTCTCGTTTAAAGAGAAATTCGGTGTGCCCGGCTCGGTCGAATGGGCGATCAACTGGACGCCGATGCGCGATGGTTTCATCTCGTCCTATACCAATACCGTACCAACGCCCGAGGGCGGCACCCATGAGAGCGGCTTCTGGGCCGCGATCCTCAAGGGTGTCAAAGCCTATGGCGAGCGGGTCAAAAACCGCAAAGCCGATCAGATCACCCGCGAGGATATGCTGACCGGCGGCTGCGCGCTGATCTCGGTCTTCGTGCGTGAGCCGCAGTTTGTCGGTCAGACCAAGGACCGGCTCGCCACTGAAGAGGCGGCGAAATGGGTCGAGAATGCCGTGCGCGACCATTTCGACACCTGGCTGGCCGCCGATCCGAAATCGGCCGGTGCGATCCTCGATTTCCTGGTTCTGCGTGCCGAAGAGCGGCTGCGCCGCCGGGCCGAGAAAGAGACCCAGCGCAAATCCGCCACCAAAAAGCTGCGCCTGCCCGGCAAGCTGACCGATTGCACCGCGACCGACCGGCGCGGCACGGAACTGTTCATCGTCGAGGGGGACTCGGCGGGGGGCTCGGCCAAAGGCGCGCGTGAGCGCAAAAACCAGGCACTGCTGCCGCTCAAGGGCAAGATCCTGAACGTGCTCGGCGCGGCCTCGAACAAGCTGAACGACAATTCCGAGATCCGCGATATCTGCGAGGCGCTTGGCGTGCAGATGGGGGCGAAATTCCGCGTCGATGATCTGCGCTATGAGAAGATCATCATCATGACCGACGCCGATGTCGACGGCGCGCATATCGCCTCGCTGCTGATGACTTTCTTCTTCACCCAGATGCGGCCGCTGATCGACAAGGGCCATCTCTATCTGGCCTGCCCGCCGCTTTACCGGCTGACCCAGGGGGCAAAACGCCTCTATGTCTCGGATGATGCCGAGAAAGAAAAATGGCTGGCCAAGGGGCTGGGTGGCAAAGGCAAGATCGATGTTCAGCGCTTTAAGGGCCTGGGCGAGATGGATGCGAAAGACCTGAAAGACACCACGATGAACCCCGAGACCCGCAAGCTGATCCGGGTTTCCATCGACGAGGATGAGGGTGGCTCGACCGGCGATCTGGTCGAGCGGCTGATGGGCAAAAAGCCCGAGCTGCGCTTCCAGTTCATTCAGGAAAATGCCCGTTTCGTGGAAGAGCTGGATGTCTGAGAAAGACCAGGCACTGCCAGTCGGACAGGAAAAGGCCGCCCTCCCGGGCGGCCTTTTCCTTTATCCCCTTGCGCTGCAGGACGCGCCGCACCCCCGGGATCAGCCCCCTGTCCCCTCGCGCTTTGCTTTCAGCTGGCCATGCTCGAACCCTGCCACCAGCACCAGGCCAAGGACCAGCGGGAAGATCAGGTAGAACAGGCGGAAGACCAACAGGGCGGCAAGTACAGTCTCGGGCGGGAATTCCGGCAGGCCGGTGATCACCACCAGTTCAAACACACCGATCCCGCCCGGAGCATGGCTGAGCAGCGCCAGCGAGAAGCCGACCACGAACACGCCCATCACCACCAGATAGCCCGGATTTCCAGCCTCAGGCAGAGCGAAATACAGGATCCCGGCGGCAAACAGCACTTCAACCGGCGCCACGGTTACCTGTTTGATCGCAATGGGCAGCGAGGGATAGGACAGGCGGAAATTGCGGATCTTCAGCTCGGGCAGCTTCAGCGCCGCCGAGATCAGATAGGCCGCCACCAGGGCCAGCGTGCCATAGGCCAGCCAGCGTGCCATTTCAGCCGGGATGAAATCGCCGATCCGGGCCACCAGATCGGGAGAGAGCGCAAAAGCCACGCCCAGCACGATCATCACCGCCAGCGCGAAGGTCAGCGAGCAGAAGGCAACCAGCACCCCCACCTCGGGCCCGCTCAGCCCTTTGGTCGTATAGGCGCGATAACGGATAACGGCCCCGGAAAAGGCCGAGGCACCAATGGTATGGGCGAGCGAATAGGTGGTCAGCGCGCAGCCGGTGACGAAGGCAAAATTCACCTTCTTTCTCAGATGCTGCAGCGCGATCACGTCATAAAGCGCCAGATTGACATAACAGGCGAGCGTGCAGCCGATAATCATCAGCCAGTGGAGCGGCGGGATGGCGCGGAATGCCGCCTTCAGATCCGCCCAGGACATGTCCTTCAGCTCATGATACAGAAACCAGCAGGATATCGTGATCGCGAGCAGGCCAATCAGCGGCCAGATGAAGTTTTTCCAATTCGCGCCGCCTGAGCTGCTGCTGCCTGGGGTCAAGCCTGCCACGTGTCACTTCCTGTCGTTTTCCGCACCGGGAGTACAGAGCCCCTCACCGGCTTTTACACTATCAGACCCCCATTCCCGGGTGAGGGCAATCACGCGCAGCGGGAAAATCCATGGCTTCACGATTTTCTGTTGCCGCATTGCAGCATCACCTGCCCCGGGAGTCTGTCCTTTTGGTAAAGCCTCAGCGCTGCAGCGATTTCAGATGTTCTGCAATCTGGACAAGGCGCAGCGGTGTCGGGGTGTAAATCCCGTCACCGCCGTCATAGGGCACCAGATCCGACTGCAGCAGCTCGGCAAATTCCGGCATGACCGCATGGCTGTCACGCCCGCCGGTATAGCCCCAGATCTTGCCCATCACCGCCGTCCCGGGGAAGGTGCCGCCATTCCGGGCCGACAGGCGGGTCAGATCCGCCGGTTCTTTGGCCAGACCGGCAGCAGCCAGGCCATTGCCCGCGCCCGCTGCACCATGGCAGGCGCTGCAGAAAGTGGCGAAATCCTCAGAACCAGCGGGCTTAGGCTCCTCGACGCAGGCGGCAAGCGCCAGCGGCAGGATCATCACAAGGGCGCGGCGCATCGCTGGTCTCCGTTCCTGGGGGGTGCGTAGGCGCAGGACTGGCAGACAACCACCGGATTTTCAAGCACCTGTTCTTTTCAACCCCTTCAGAGGACGCGGCCCGCCTCCAGCCGGACGATCCGGTCCATCCGGCCCGCCAGCTCAAGATTATGGGTGGCGATCAGCGCCGACATGCCGGTGGCCCGCACCAGCTGCATCAGCGCGGCAAAAACCTGATCCGAGGTTGCCGGGTCCAGATTGCCGGTCGGCTCATCCGCCAGCAAAAGCCCCGGACGATTGGCCAGCGCCCGGCAGAAGGCGACCCGCTGCTGCTCGCCGCCCGAGAGCGCCGCCGGACGATGCCCGGCCCGGTGATCAACCCCCACCAGCTGCAGCAGGCTCTGCGCCTGAGCCTCGGCCTCGCGCCGTGGCACGCCATTAGCCAGCTGCGGGATCAGCACATTCTCCAGCGCCGAGAACTCCGGCAGCAGGTGGTGGAACTGATAGATGAAACCCACATCGGCCCGGCGCAGCTCGGTCCGGGCCCGGTCCGAGAGGCCATTCACCTCGCGCCCGGCCAGCAGCACCCGGCCCTCATCCGGCGTATCGAGCAGCCCGGCAATATGCAAAAGCGTCGACTTGCCCGCTCCTGAAGGCGCGACCAGGGCAACAACTTCGCCCTTCGCCACCTGCAGCGAAGCGCCACGCAGGACTTCGACTGCACTGGCCTTGCCGCGGTTATAGCCTTTGGTGATCTGGTCGAGGAACAGGGCCTCACTCATAGCGCAGGGCCTCCACCGGGTTCATCCGGGCCGCACGGCGCGCCGGGAAAATCGTGACAATAAACGACAGGCCCAGCGACAGACCTACCGCCGAGAGGACATCTGTCATCTGCAGTTTTGCGGGCAGGGAATAGATGCCACGCACCGAGGCATCCCAGACCTCGCCGCCATTGATAAAGGCGATAAAGGCCATCACCTGATCGACATTCAGCGCGATGGCACAGCCGAGCACAAAGCCACAGATCGTGCCGATGACGCCGGTAAAAGCGCCGCAGATAAAGAAGATGCGCAGAACCGCGCCTTCGGTCAGGCCCATGGTACGCAGAATGCCGATATCGCGGCCCTTATTCTTGACCAGCATGATCAGGCCGGAAACGATGTTCAGCGAGGCGATCAGCACCAGGATCGACAGGATGAGGAACATCACATTATCCTCAATATCCAGCGCCCGCAGGAAAGATCCCGCAGAATCGCGCCAGGTCCAGGGCATGGCATCCGCTCCGGCGGCATTCAGGATCGGCAGCACCAGCTCTTCCACCCGGTCCGGGTTATCGACGATAACCTCAATCTCATCGGCAAAGCCTTCACGGTTAAAGAAGCTCTGCGCTTCGGCGAAAGGCATATAGAGACGGGTCTTGTCGATATCATAGCGCCCGGCGGTGAAAATATAGACCACCTCATAGGCATTGGTGCGCGGCGCCGAGCCCATGGCGGTCCGCACCCCCTGAGCCGAGATCACCCGCACCCGGTCGCCCACGGTAATGCCAAGTTCACGCGCAAGCCCCGATCCGAGCGCAATTCCGGCGCCGAAATTATCAATATCGCCGTAAGCATCCGCCCCGACCCCGATGCGCGGGATCAGCTTCAGCTCTTCGGGGGTGATGCCGAAGACCTCGGCCCCCATCGTGCGCTCGCCATCCGAGACCATGACCTGGCCCTTGATCAGCGGCGAGGCGCGGGTCACGCCCGGCACTTCGGAAATCGCTGACGCCAGCGCGTCATAATCGGAAAAACCGCGCAGTTTCGCGCCGTTCTCATCGACCCGTTCCGAAGTATAGACCGTCACATGGGCATTGGCGCCGAGAATGGTATCGACGAATTCCTCCCGGAATCCGGCGCGCACCGCCAGGGTGACGATCAGCGCCATCACCGCCAGCGTGATGCCGATCAGGCTGATCCAGGTCATCACCGAGACCCCGCCCTCGGCGCGCCGCGCGCGCAGATAGCGCCATGCGATCATCCATTCAAAACCTGCGAAAGGTCTGGTGCTCACTGCCATATGCCGTTTCCTGGCCCTGTTCCGGCACGGTTCCCGGCACCGCGCATACCGGCGCGAAACTGGCGGTTCAGCGCGCAAAGGTCAAGGAATTGCACCCAGTCCCCGGCAGGCCAGCGGCCCCCGATCACGCAGGCTTGACGTTGCCAGGGCCAGAGCATCTGCAGGCTGGCAGATTTGCGGGAATTTGCGGATAAGATCAACGGCTTCCCGATACGGAAAACGGAGTTTCATGATGCCCGTCCGCGCACTGTCTGCCACACTTGCCGCCAGCCTGTTTCTGGCCGCCTGCGATGGACAGTAGAGCTGTAGCGAAGACGAGGCGATGGAGAAGCTCAACCAGGTGGCGGCAAAGTTCCAGACCGCCATTCTGACCAGACCCGGGCAGATGGAGACGCTGTCCATCCGCTTCGCAGAGCTGATGTCGCACCCCGCATCGGACGAGGCTCAGATCAGCGAATTATGCCATGCACTGGATCAGATGATCAGAGAACTCGACTGAGAGCCAGGCCTGAGCGCTGGTGGCCGGTTCGCCCCGCCCGCCGCCGCCCACGCTCAGGCGACCGCAATGGCGATAGCGGCGAAATGCAGCCCGGCGGCCACGGCGACGAAAAAATGCCAGATCGCATTATGGAACATCAGCCGGTGCTGCACGTAAAAGCCCACCCCGGCGATATAGGTCAGCCCGCCGGTTACGATCAGCCAGAGCGACAGCTCGGGCAGGGCGACGGTCACCGGACCGATGGCGATAATGCCCAGCCAGCCCATGAGAATATAGGCGAGAATGGCCAGCCGGTCATAGCGCCCCGGCAGCACGATCTTCACCAGAATACCGGTCAGCGCGCAGCCCCAGACCAGCAGGCCCAGGCTCCAGGCCCAGGCCGGGCTCTCAAACTGCGAGAGAATGGCGGTATAGGTGCCGGCGATCATCACATAGATCATCGAATGGTCAAAGCGGCGCAGCAACCATTTCACCGCCGAGGGCGGGGTCATATTATAGGCCAGTGAAAAGCCAAACATCAGGAAAAAGCCCGCAGCATAGACGCTGAGCGCGGCAAAGACCCCGATCCCGGCGGTCTGCAGCACATGAAACAGCAGGATCGGAAAGGCGATCAGCCCGGCCACCAGGGCGACCGCATGGACGATACCATCGGCCAGCAGCTCTCCGGCAGAGAAGGCACGTTTTTTCAGGCGATAATGATCTGCGGGCAGGGACATGATGCAATCTTAAGTGGTGTCCACTCCAGACTTGCCCTTTGCCCCGATCCCGGTCAACGCCCCGCCGCGCTTTGTGCCGCAGGGTCACATTGCGACAGTGCAGCCCGCTCTCCGCCTGTCGCGCATTCAGCGCTTGGCAGGGGGGCAAGAGACAGGGCTATACTGCGGCGGTCTCAGCTGTGGTGATGGTTTGATGAAAGCAGAAGATCTCGAAAGGCTGACCGCCTGCATTGAAACTGCCCATGCTCTTGCCGCGCAGGGAGACCGGGAGGCGGCGGTGCATCAGTTTGCGACAGCGCGCATTCTCTCGGGCAGCAAAGCCGATCAGGCACAGCTCGATCAGGAGATCCTGCGGCAATATAATATCTGCAAGAAAGAACGCGACTATTACCGCCAGGATGTCCGGGCCCATTCCACCGGCGATCCGAAAGCGGGCAATGGCATTGTGATCCTGTCGGATTCTCTCGCCCTGCCCCGCCCCTATGCCATGGAGACCCCGCGCCGCGGCGCCGAGGAGCTGTACCCCAATCTGCTCGGACAAATTTTTCCCGACCGGGCGGTGACCTCGATCGGGCAGCGCCTGTTTACCACCTCAGATGCGGTACAGATGCTTGAGGAAGAGCCAGATCTTGGCAAAGATGCCAGCATCATCCTGCATCTGGGGCTGAATGACGCCGCCCGCCGGATGTATCTTGAGCGCCAAAGAATATCGCTCGCCTTGCTGCCCGAGCCGCTGCGGATGCGGATCGTGCGCTTTGGCCAGATCTATCGCAACGATATCCTGCAGCATCTGCCAGCCCTGTTCTACACCAGCTATGATCAGTTCGTGACCAATCTCGACCGGGTGATCAGCATCGCCCGCCAGCGCAGGGCCCGCCGGATCGTGCTGCTGACCATTATCGTGCCGCCCCTGAGAACCTGGCCCGGCACCCCCCATGCGGCCCGCTATTTCGCCGAATATAATCTGCGGATCATGACAACGGCGCTGAAACACGATGTGCCCTATATCGATTTTGACCGGCATATCTGGGCGAATCTGGAAAAAGAACCGCTCAATGACGACGGGATGCATCTGAGCTCTTTCGGCCATCAGCTGCTGGCCGGGGAACTGGCGAAAGTCCTGCGCTGAGGCAAGTAAAGGGGCTGGCCGCGAAGCCAGCCCCCCCCTTGTGCTCTCCTGCTCCTGCCTCAGACGATCAGAAATTCCGTCGCCGTCAGGGCCAGCCCGGGTGTCAGCGTAGCAAAATGCACCGCCCCGCCAGCGGCGCTGCCATTGGCATCATAGATCAGCTGACCATTCGCCGGATTATAGATGATGCGGTGCTGCGCGGTCGTTGCCGCCGCACCGCGCGTGAAAGCGCTCACGGCGAGGAAGCCGGGGGCCAGCGCGGCAAACACCGCGTCATCGAGCCAGATCATATCATCCATAACCGAAAAATCATGGATGATATCGACATTGCCACCGCCCAGCGCCGTGTCAAAGACGAAGGTATCGGTGCCCGCGCCGCCCATCAGGAAATCAGCCCCGGCTCCGCCATAGAGGCGGTCATTGCCATTGCCACCATAGAGCGTGTCATTGCCCAGCCTGCCCCAGAGCAGGTCATTGCCGTTATCGCCCCAGATCATATTGCCTGCAGCATCGCCGAGCAGCAGGTCATTGCCGGTGCTGCCATAAAGATCCTCGATGCTGACAAAGCTGTCACCTGCCGCAATCCCGGTATTGGTTGCAGAGAGCTGCAGATCGGCCCGCAGCCCGGCACTGGTATCGTTATACTGCACCCGGTCCCGGCCCTCGCCGCCGTTCATCAGATCGGCCCCCGCCCCGCCGATCAGCGTATCATTGCCATTGCCGCCGATCAGCGTGTCATTGCCGGCCCGGCCCCAGAGCTGGTCATTTCCATTCTCACCCCAGATTATATTTCCGGTGGCATCGCCCAGCAGCACATCATTGCCGAGAGTGCCATAAAGATCCTCGATGCTGACATAGCTGTCGCCGGCCGCAATCCCGGTATTGGAGGCCCAGACCTGCAGATCTGCCCGCAGGCCGGTGGCAGAATCGTTATACTGCACCCGGTCGCGCCCATCGCCGCCATGCAGCAGATCGGCCCCCGCCCCGCCGATCAGCGTGTCATTGCCATTGCCGCCGATCAGCGTGTCATTACCGACCCGGCCCCAGAGCTGATCATTGCCATTATCGCCCCAGATGGTGTTCGCCCCGGCATTGCCCAGCAGGATGTCGTTATGGGCGGATCCATAGAGATCCTCGATACTCAGATAAATGTCGCCGGCCGCAATCCCGGTATTGGAGGCCCAGACCTGCAGATCTGCCCGCAGCCCGGCAGCTGAATCAATATACACTGTCCGGTCACGCCCGGTGCCGCCATCGAGACGATCTGCCCCGGCGCCGCCAATCAGCGTGTCATCTCCGGCACCGCCGATCAGGTGATCATCCCCATCCCGCCCCCAGAGCTGATCATTGCCATTCAGCCCCCAGAGCGCATTGCCAAGCGCATCTCCGAACAGGGCGTCATTATAATTACTGCCCGCAAGGTTCTCGATATTGCTATAGCTATCGCCGGCGGCGAAGCCGGTATTCGTGCCGTGGCTCTGCAGATCGGCGCGCAGCCCGGCAGTCGCATCGCTGTAATGCGCCATATCCGAGCCAAAGCCGCCAAACAGCGCATCCGCCCCCAGGCCGCCGAACAGAGTGTCGTCGCCCTCACCGCCATAAAGCGTATCATTGCCCGCCCGGCCGATCAGCACATCATTGCCACCAAGGCCCTCGACGATGTCATTGCCCGCGAGAGCATCAATCGTGTCATTGCCCGCAGTGCCGGACAGCACATCATCCCCCGCCGTTGGCACTGCAGGGGCAGCCAGGGCCACCATCTGCGCAAGGGTCAGGGTCCGGTCCGAAAACTGAAAGCTCTCCACCCCGGAGGCAGTGACCGAGCCACCGGCAAAGGCGATGCGCAGCAGGCTGGCATTGCCCGTGACCGTGATCGCGACTGAGGCCAGCGAGAACACGGCCAGATCCGTGCCAAGCCCCCCCTGCAGCGTGTCATGGCCGCCGCCACTCACAATCAGCCGGTCATTGCCCGATCCGCCATTCAGCTGATTATTCGCGCTGTTACCGGTCAATGTGTCATTGCCCGAGCCCCCCAGCGCATTTTCGATCACCGTGCCCCGGGCAATCACCACATTGCCGCTGCCCCCGCCGACATCTGAGCGCAGCAGCGGATTGAGATTGATGTTCTGGTTCTGCGAGAAAACCGAAAAATCCAGCGTATCGGTGCCGCCGGTGTCATAGACCATGAAGGCGAAATTATTGCCCGCATAGATCTGCGGATCGGCTACCGTCAGACCACCCCACATATTCAGCAGGATCTGGAAGTAATCCCCGCTGTGATTTCCGCCCGGTCCCCAGGTGGTATTGCCAGTCTCATAGCCTGCCCCCGCGCCATAGAGGTTCTGAATGGCGATCAGATCCGCGGGCATGATCGTTGCCAGATAAGCAAAGCTGGCGGGATCAAAGGTATTATCATCCTGGTCAAAATAGGACATGATCGTCGCCGACCAGCTGTCATTATCATAGCTGTTATCGAGGCCCCAGGCGGCGGATCCGTTATAGGGGCCCGCATGTCCCAGCCCCAGCGCATGACCGATCTCATGGATATAGGTCTGCAGCATATAGCCGTTCAGATTATGCACTTCCCAGTTGTCATCAACATTGATGAAAGAGCGCAGGATCGTATTGCCGGTGATCTCTGACCAGGCATAGGCCCCGCCGGGGTCAGCATCGTTAAAGGTCAGATCCGCCGCTGGCTGCACCGAAAGCTCATAGCCGCCGCTTCTGTTGCCGTAATCACTTACTGCGATGTAATAGGTGCCGGTCGTGACGGCGGTGAATGTGATATATTCCCCGGCAGAGGACGAGCTTGGATCATCCTGGCGGGTGATCAGATTGCCCGCCGTATCATAAAGCGCAAGGACCGGATCCAGCATGCTTCCCGCCGTGCGTGACAGCGACAGAACATAAGACTGCCCCGCCGTCAGCGTCACCGCGTAATAATCCTGGTCAAAGCTCGCGCCGACCGATCCGGTGACGATCGTATTCGCGCTGATACCGCGTGCCGTGCCGGTTGTACCTCCGGCGTCCACCCCCTCATTGACCAGAACCGTCAGGCTGAACTGCGAGACGAAACTGATGCCGGTGGCCGCCGCCCAGACATCGAGTGAATATTCCGCAATGGCCGCCGCCGTCGCCGAGAGCCGCGAGACATCGTAAGTGATCGTCCGGCCAGCGCTGAGATCAAAAGCGCGCCAGGCACCGCCATTAAACCCCCAGTAACCATCGGTCAGATATCCGGCAATCTGATCCCATGTATAGGGCGCATGGCTTCCTTCTGGCCCGGAGGAGCCGGTACCGATCAGACCGGCAGGCATCTCATCGCCAGAGCCCGGCCCGAAGGCATCATCATGATAGTCAAAGCGCGAGAGCGTATCAGAATTTGGTGAGGCAGAGCAGATGTAGCACATCGTTAATTCTCCCTGTCGCAGGATCTGAACTCTATTCAGGCAATGGGCTGGCCATCAGCGCCCGCCGGTAAAGTGACTGTCGCATTGATGAGGAAAGCTGGCGGTCCATGGCAGAGACCGATTCAATCCGGCCTTCGCTTTTCACGCCCTGCAGATCAGTCCAGACCAGCTGCAGAGCGGTGGCGCTGCGACTTGCCTGTGAAATAACCAGATCAAGCCGCGGCCTGCCCTCGCTGTCACTGGCTGCAGAGAGAAAGCTCTGGTCCGGATAGGCTGAGCGCAGCAGCTGAAGGAACTCTTCGCAGACCTCAGCCGCTGAACGGTGATCTGTTCCGGGCCCGGCACTACAGACAACGTCGTATTCCATATCCGCTCTCCCGGCGCTGACCGCGCTCCAGGGCAAGAACCCGATCAGCAGGATTGCTGCCAGGAGGCTCTGTCCGGGATGGGTGAAACCAGACAAGAACACCGAAATGCTCCGCAACAGCTAAGGAATCAAAGAAAACAGCCATTACTGTCCGGTAAGCCTCCATTCCGATCAAGTCCTCAAATCAGCCTTGCTGAACTTTTGAGTGCAGCTCACCCGCAAAAGTCGACAGCCCGGGGCAGAGTTGTTAAATAATCGCCGCGGCAGGGCTTTCTCGTAGCAATATGGATCACATGGGTCAGAACATTCTCGTCACCGGCGGCGCAGGCTATATCGGCTCGCATGCCTGCAAGGCTCTCGCCCGCGCGGGATTCACCCCCATCGCCTTTGACAATCTGTCGACCGGCTGGGCCGGGGCGGTGAAATACGGCCCGCTGTTTCAGGGTGATCTGACCGACCGCGCCTCGGTTGCCGCCGCCCTGGCCGAGTATCAGCCCCTCGCCGTCATGCATTTCGCTGCCCTTTCGCTGGTGGGCGAGTCGATGCGTGATCCCGAGACCTACTGGCGGGTGAATGTGAACGGCGCGCTCAATCTGATCTCGGCCACGGTCGCGGCCGGGATCCGCAATTTCATCTTTTCATCGACCTGCGCCACCTATGGCGATCAGGATGGTGTGGTGCTGACCGAGGCCACCCGCCAGGCGCCGATCAATGCCTATGGCGGCTCAAAACGCGCCATCGAGGATATGCTGCGCGATTTTGGCGCCAGCCATGGGCTGAACCATGTGATCTTCCGCTATTTCAACGTCGCCGGTGCCGATCCCGAGGGCGAGCTGGGCGAGCAGCACCAGCCCGAGACCCATCTGATCCCGCTGATGCTCGAGGCGGTTCAGGGCAAACGCCCGGCGCTGACCGTATTCGGCGATGATTATCCGACCCCGGATGGCACCTGCCTGCGCGATTATGTCCATGTCTCGGATCTGGTCGATGCTCATGTGCTGGGGCTGAACTGGCTGCTCGACGGCAGGCCGAGCCGCGATTTCAACCTCGGCTCGGGAAAGGGCTTCTCGGTGCGCGAGGTGATCGAAGCCAGCCGCTTTGTCACCAATCGCGACGTGCCGGTGATCCAGGGCGCGCGCCGCCCCGGCGATGCGGCCGCCCTGGTTTCGGGCTCCGAACGCGCGCTGGAAGAGCTGGGCTGGCAGCCGAAACGATCCGAGCTGCGCCAGATGATCGGCGATGCCTGGGCCTGGGCGCAAAAGCCCGGCTATCAGGCCTGAGCGGGCAAAATCGCCGCCGCCCCCCCGCGCGGCGGGCTTACAAAGATCGCTGCCGTTCGGGGTAGTAAGTCCAGGCGATAAAGCGGCTGACCTTCTGGCCCTGGCCCATTTCCACAATGCGCGTATCGGCCACCCCGGCGCGCTTCAGCAGCCGTGTCAGCGGCCTGAGGCTGTCCTGCTTTGAGACCAGCGAGGTGAACCACAGGCAGCGTTCGGCAAAATCCGCGCTCTCTTCAATCATGCGGGCGATGAAGCCAATCTCGCCGCCCGGGCACCACAGCTCGGCATTCTGGCCGCCGAAATTCAGCGCCGCCGTATCGCCCTTGCCAAGGTTGCGCCATTTGCGCCGGCTGCCTCTCTCTCCCTGTTCGGGTGAGGCATGAAAGGGCGGATTGCAGAGCGTGACATGGAAGATCTCCTCCGGGCTAATCACGCCGGTAAAAATATCCTGCGGATCCGGCTGCAGCCGGATCGTGACCCCGAGCCCATTTTTCTGACAGATCTGCCGCGCCGAGCGGATCGAGACCGGATCAATATCAGCGGCGGTGAAATGCCAGCCATATTCATATTGCCCGGTCAGCGGGTAGATCAGGCTGGCCCCGGTGCCGATATCGAGCGCCCTGATATCGCGCCCCTGCGGGATCTGCCCGCCGTTGGCTTCGGCCAGCAGATCGGCGAGGTGATGAATGTAATCGACACGCCCCGGGATCGGCGGGCAGAGATAGCTCTCGGGAATCTCCCAGAAATCAACGTCATAATACGTCAGCAACAGGGCCCGGTTCAGCATCCGCACCGCCGCCTGGTCCGAGAAATCAATCGTGCTTTCGCCCCGGGGATTTAGCGTCATCACCCCGGCCAGCTCGGGTGATTTCACCAGCAGCCGCTCAAAATCATAGCCCTCGCGGTGCCGGTTGCGCGGATGCAGCTTATGCTTGACTGACATGGGTCACCTTCGAACGGGCTGGCGCAGATCCGCAGATGCGGCCGGAAAAACAGCGGATTGCCGCAAAATGCGGCGACCGGCAATCCGGTTATCAGGCCGCGGCTATGAACACGAGGCCCCGGCGAGCCATCCGCCCCGGATCGGCAGCTGCCGTTCCGCCCCCCAGTCACCGGTCACGGTCAGGAGATCACCCTCGAGCCGTACCCCGGCCACGGCCTGGCCCGAGGGCCAGCGGATCGCGCCGAGAATATGGCGCATATCCCGCGTGCCCTGCGGTTCCAGCTGCAGCAGCGGCGCCTGTCCGGCGGCGCTGAGGGGATCCGGGCTCTCACGCGAAGACAGACCCAGCACCGGCAAAGCCGCGCCCTCCTCAACCCCGAGACACCCGCGATGGCGGCCGTTCCAGGGTGCATAATCGCGCCCGCCATTGGAATGCCAGAGCATGGTCATCGGCAGCTGGCGCGGATTGCGCAGCGACAGGAAAACATCGCCCTGATCCAGCCGCACCACTGCCGTCCAGCCCAGCGGCGAGGCTGGCTCCTCAACCGCGGCAACGAAATCCTCATGCGCCTCGCCCCAGGGGTAGTGATGCAGATTCACCGCCCCGCCGTCAGCGCCGGGAAATTCGCTGCCATCTTCCATCCGCGCCGGGTATTTCAGGGCCGAACGGCCGCGCGAAGGATCCGCTTCCAGCGGCGTGTCCAGGGTTTCAAACCAGCGCTTGCGCGAGAAAGACAGTTTCGCCGTCCCGGTCAGCGCCACCATCGCATGATTGGCGAAAGCCAGGCTGCCACTGCCGCCGATGAACAGATGGCGCTGATAGAGGAAGGGCTGATCCGGCTCGAACGACAGCTCTTTGACCAGAGACGCACCCTGGATCTCGCCCTGATAGACTGCGCGCAGCACGCCTTCGGGCGAGGGGGTCAGCTGCCACTGGCCATTTGCCGCCCCATGCAGCCCCAGCGCGCCCGGGCCAAAGGGCGCGGCGATAAAATCGCCCTGCAGCCGGGCCTGATGGCGCGGCGCATCCCCGGGCATTGCCTCGCCCAGCCATTGCGCCTTGTGCAGCGGCATGATGGCCTGGCCCTGATCGCTCAGCCGCAGATCGGTCAGATAGCCGCAATCGGGCTCAAACCGCAGCTGGTTCTCTCCGGCGCTGAGCAGAATAGTCCCGGTCATCAGCAGCTCCCTCTCCGACCCTGTCACCGGGCAGGCTGGCAGGTCGGCACGCGGCCCGCAAGGGGCGGATCAGAGGTCGATCTGGCCGTCAGGCCCGGGCAATGGCTGCGCCCTGCCGCCGCCAGGCGGCGGCGTGCCCGGCGCTTTCTCTGGCGGCAGCGGCGCATTGCGCCGGATCAGAATATCGCCGTTTTCCAGCATCACCGGCATGTCGTAATTGCGGAAATCACCCACCAGCCGGGCCAGTTCGCTCAGCTGCGGCCCAAGCGCCCTGATCTGGGGCGCAAGCTCGCGGATACTCTGATCCATGTCAGAAAGGGCGGGCTCCATTTCGGTCATCAGGCCGCGAAACAGCAGCTTTGCCCCCTCTTCGATCAGTGAGAACCCCTGCTCTGCCCCGGCGGCGGGGGGCTCTGCACCCGGGGCAGGAGCGGGTTTTACCCCCTGGGGCGGCAGCTGATGGGGCTGATCCGGCCCGGCCTCAGCCCGCAGATGGCTATGGCCCGGGGCGGTGACAGGCAGGGTAACGAGCAAAGCAAAGGCAAGGCCAGTGCTGGCGGCAAGACGTTGCAGGCTGAACCAGCGGCGCAGCTTTCTTCTGAACAGCCTTTCCATGATGCAGCTCCTCTCTGCCCGGATCACCGCGAAAGCATGCGTCGCAGACCCCTGCCACGCAATTCACAACTCTGCGGCGGGGCCGTGATCCGGCATCAGCCCGCCTGCAGCGGCAGATCCAGCGTCACCGGGAAATGATCCGAAGCCTCAAGCAGCGCCGCGGCCAGATCAGGAATGGCAATGATGCGCGGATCCTGAAACGGATGCCAGATCCGCCAGTCAGGGCTGCGGGCGGCAATGCCGGGCGAGACCATGATGAAATCGAGCAAAGCCTCGAAATAGCGTTTCTGCGGCGCCAGCCAGAACCGCGCCGTGGTCGGGCAAAAACCCATACGCGCGCAGATCGCCATATTGGCATGCGGGTCAGTCAGCCGCTGACCGGGCGGCAGATCCATGCCCAGCACCACCTCGACCCCGGATTTGCCGAACAGTTTCTCAAACTCATCCAGCCCCGGCCCGTCGTTGAAATCGCCCAGAACGATCACATCCTCACCCCGGCTCAGATGATCGCTGACCCGGGCCCGGATCCAGATACATTGCGCCAGCTGTTTACGGCGGTTCTCAATCGAGATCCGCAAAGCGGCCTTTTCATCCGCCGCCCCATGCGGGTTTTTTGATTTGGCATGGACGCCGATCAGCCGCAAAGCCCGGCCATCCGGCCCGGTCAGCGCCAGTTCCAGCGGCGGCTTGGCAAAACGGATGGTGTCTTCGGCCGCATCGGTATCGAGGTCATAGCGAAATGTGCCGTCAAAGCGCGGCACATCACGGCTGCCCTTGCGCCCCGTCGCGGCCCCCTGCGGGTCATGATGCGCCGTGATCCGGTCCGGATCATAGAGGAAGGCAATCTCCTGCTCGGTCTCAGAGGAAAAGCCGTGCACCACCCGCCGCGCCCGCAACCCGAATTTCACCGCGAACTGCTCCAGCGCCCGCACCGTCGAGCGGCGCGCCGTGCTGTCGGGCCCCTCGATGATCATGATGCCATCCGCATCGAGCGCGCTGAACACCAGCCCCAGAGCCCCGAACTGCGCGCCGCGGCTGACGCCATAGCGGCCAGAGGGGGCCTCATCCTCATAGCCCTGCCCCAGATCATCAAACAGCCGGTCGAACCATTCGACATTATAGCTGGCCAGTCGCAGGAAAGGCCGGCTCTGCATCAGGCCGCCTTTGCCTCAGACAGTTCTTTCCAGGCGGCATTGATCGCAATCAGCCGCCGTTCGGCCAGATGCACCGCCTCGGGCGGCACACCGCGCGCGGCCATCACATCGGGATGGGTGTCGCGCACCAGCGATTTCCAGGCCGCGCGCGCCTCGCTCAGATCGGCATCGCGGGCAATGCCCAGCACATCCCAGGGATCACGCGGCGCCCCCTCGACCAGCCGGGCCCGCACCGCGCGGAAACAGGGCTCATCGAGACCAAAGATCCCGGCGACATGGCGTAAAAACTCATCCTCGCCCGGATGATAGCTGCCATCTGCCAGCGCGACCTGGAACAAAGCCTCCAGCAGATCGACCAGAATATGATGATCATCGGCGCAGAGCGCCCGCCCCTCGGGGTTGAACAGCTTGGCAATCTTGCGGGCATAGGCGTCAAAACCCGCGACATCCTCGCGCGCCAGGTTGAACACCCGCGCGGCATGGGCCTCTTCGCCTTCGGGAACCGAGAAAATGCGGCGAAAGGCCGTGACTTCCTCGCGCGAGACCGAGCCATCGGCCTTGGCCATTTTCGCCCCGAGCGCGATGACTGCGATGGTAAAGCCCACCGAGCGTTCGGGCGAGACAGCACCGCGCAAAAGGTCAAATACCGCCGAGAGCGGTTCGCCACGCGCCAGCGCGGCCAGGGCTTCAGAAATACGGGTCCAGAGTGACATAGCGGCAGTCTACCCCGGAAAAGCTAAATTTGTCAGAGCACTTTTCCGAGAAGCCAGAGATCCATATGGCGGCCGAATTTATAGCCGGCGCCGGGGATGCTGCCCCAGAGCTGATAGCCGATTGCCTCATGAAAAGCCCGGCCTGCGGGGTTTTCGCCCGAGACCCCGGCGATCATCAGATGATGGCCGGCGGCGCGGGCATGGTCCTCGAGCCTGCGCATCAGCGCCCGGCCAAGGCCCCTGCCCCGCGCCCCGGGCCGCAGAATCACCGTATGCTCCATCGAGCGGGCATAGCCTTCGCCGGCGCGGAACTGGCTGTAGCCGGCAAAGCCCAGGACATCGCCGGCAGCATCTTCGGCGAGATAGAAGCCATGCCCTGCCGCCTGCCGGGCCGCGAGCAGCGCCGTGATATCTCCCGGGGCTTTCGGCGCGGGGTTAAAGGTAACCGCGGTCTCAAGGATCCAGGGATTCCACAGCGCCACAATCGCCGGGGCATCCCCGGCACAGACCGGGCGGATTACCGGCTCAGCCATCAGCCGCGAGACCGATTTTGGTCTCGGCCTTCAGCGCGACAGCCAGCGAGGCAAAGCGGGCTTGTGCCACTTCGCCAAAGAGGTCGACGCCCAGCTCGGTCAGCTCCAGCCCCAGCACCTTTTTCTTCGGCATCCATTTCAGCCGCCCGGCCGCCGCCGGATCGCCCACGGCAAACATCGCGCCGAACCGCATCGCCTTGCCCAGCACCTCGGCCTGTTTCAGATCCCTGTCATCGAGCAGACGGAACAGGGGCTCAAGCCGGCTGCCCGAGCGCGAGTTCTTATAGCGGTGCAGAAGCGCAAGACCGATAAACACCCGGCCCGGATGATCCAGACCACCCAGATTGGCCCGGGTCACATTGTCAAAACAGGCCTCGGCCCGGTAATCAGGATGGGCCCGCCAGGTGGTGTCATGCAGCAGGCAGGAGGCTTTGACCAGGCGCCTGCGGTCTGCATCAGCATCGGCAAACAGCGGCAGGATGAACTCATAGAGCTTTTTGCCATAGCCCGGGCTGCGGGCCTGGTGGCGCTCGGTCATCCGCGCTGCCTCGATCAGCGGATCACGGGCGCGCAGCCTTTCGGGCATCTGCTCATAGAGCAGCCCCTCCCGGATGCCATAGGCCGACACATCAATCTCTTTCGGCTTCAGCACCCTGATCAGCTCGCGCAGCATTTCGCAGGCATAGGGCACCAGCTCCATGCGCTCAGAAGAGGTGCCGGTTGCAGCCCGCAGAATGCCGGTATCCGAGCTGGCAATCCAGTCCAGCGTTTCCAGCACGCTTTCCGGTGTCATCCGGTATTCATGCAGCACCAGCAGCGGATAATTCCGCCGCTCCATATCCAGGCGGGCAATCACCCGCCACGAGCCGCCGACCAGATAGAGCCGCTCCTGTTCGGAGCGGATCTCTTTTTGCACCTCTTTCAGCACGGCGCCGATATGGGCCTGGCGTTTTTGGGGCCCGCCCTGCAGCTGCTGCAGCCGGAACGGTCCCAGCCGGGTTGAGACCCTTTTGCCGACCTTGCCCTCACCGATCCGCGCCAGCTCCATCGAGTTGCCGCCGATATCGCAGACCAGGCCCGAGGCATCGGGCCGGCCCAGCAGCACCCCCTGGGCCGAAAGCCGGGCCTCTTCATCGCCATCAATCACATGAATGCGCAGCCCGGTCTCACGCAGAACCTCGGCATGAAAATCAGGCCCGTCTGTGGCTTCCCGCACCGCGGCGGTGGCCACCACCATCATCGGGTTCACATCCATGCCGCGGGCGAGATGGGCAAAACGCTTCAGCGCCGCCAGCGCACGTTTGCGCCCCTCGGGGTTCAGCGCCCCGGTCTCGGCCAGGCCTTTGCCGAGGCCGCACATGATCTTTTCATTGTAAAAATAGGCCGGGCTGCGGGCTGCGCCGTCAAAGACCACCATCCGCACCGAGTTTGAACCGACATCGACCACGCCCACCCTGGACAAAGCCCGCGCGTCCTTATCCATGAACAATGGCCGGGCCAGCCGCGATTCCTCTTCCGAGGCGAATGGCTCGCTGGCCGAGGCGGGGATCGTGTCTTCAGGCTGCATGGCAACTCCGGCCAGTAGTTCCAGTCATGCCCCGGGCCGATGACTGCCGCCCCGGGGTTTGCCTGCGCCTTAGCCGGCGCAGTCTTTCTCGGTTCCAGCGCCCGGCAGATGCAGGATACGCGGAGCTTCTTTCGCCGCCGCCGTGCCCCGGCCCGAAAGCGAAGGGTTTTCCATAAAGAAGCGGTGGCAGTTAAACAGGCTTTCCGCCGGTTTGCTCCTGAGATCACGGCTGTAGCGGCCATCCGGGCTCAGCACCCAGCTCTGCGCCTCATCGGCCAGATTGGCCGCCATGATCTGCGACAGGATCTGGCTTTTCACCGTCGGATTATTGGCCTCGACCAGGGTCTCGACCCGGCGTGTCAGATTGCGCCCCATCCAGTCAGCCGAAGACAGGAAGACCCGCGCCTGCTGGGCCGGCAGGCCATGGCCATTGCCGAAACAGACGATGCGCGAATGTTCGAGGAAGCGTCCGACGATGGATTTGACCCGGATATTCTCGGACAGGCCCCGCACCCCGGGGCGCAGCCCGCAGATGCCGCGGATCACCAGGCTGATTTTCACCCCGGCCTGGCTGGCTGCGTAAAGCGCATCGATCACCTCGGGGTCGATCAGGCTGTTCATCTTGGCCCAGATCTCGGCCGGGCGCCCTGTGCGCGCATGTTCCGCCTCGGCGGCGATCAGCTCAAGCAGGCGCGGCTTCAGGGTGATCGGCGAGATTGCCAGGTTTTCCAGCCCCTGGGGCTGCACATAGCCCGACAGATAATTAAACACCCGCGTCGCATCGCGCCCCAGCGCCGCATCACAGGTGAAGAAGGACAGATCGGTGTAAATCCGGGCAGTGATCGGATGGTAATTGCCGGTGCCGTAATGGGTATAGGTGACAAGGCTGTCGCCCTCGCGCCGTACCACGGTCGAGATTTTCGCATGGGTCTTCAGCGTCATAAAGCCGTAAACCACATGCGCCCCGGCACGTTCGAGCCGGCGCGACTGCCGGATATTCGCCGCCTCATCAAACCGGGCCTTCAGCTCAACCAGCGCAGTCACCGATTTACCGGATTCGGCGGCCTCGCACAAAGCCGAGACAATCGGGCTGTCCCAGGAGGTGCGGTAGAGCGTCTGTTTGATCGCCAGCACATTGGGGTCACGCGCGGCCTGCTCGAGGAAGCGGATCACCGTGTCAAAGCTTTCGTAAGGATGATGCAGCAGCATATCCTTTTGCTTGATCGCGGCGAAAATATTGCCGTCATGATCGCGCAGCCGTTCGGGCACACG
The DNA here is from genome assembly GCF_020539525.1 of Pseudogemmobacter faecipullorum. Taxonomy (GTDB): domain Bacteria; phylum Pseudomonadota; class Alphaproteobacteria; order Rhodobacterales; family Rhodobacteraceae; genus Pseudogemmobacter; species Pseudogemmobacter faecipullorum. Next base: position 54,602 of record NZ_JACDXX010000001.1, read on the forward strand.
CGGGGTGAAGGGCGGCCAGAGCAGATCGGGGCGCGAATTCAGCACAAGGTCTTTCAGATCCGAGACCCCGATCAGACCCCGCACCTCAATCACCTCATCCTCATCGGCATCGATCTCTTCCATGATCAGCGCGCGCAGTTCAGGCGGGGCACCGGCCGAAATTTTCAGCCGGATCACCTCACCGCGACGCCGCCGCTTCAGCGCCGTCTCAAATTCGCGCACCAGATCCTCGGCCTCTTCCTCGACCTCCAGATCGCTGTCGCGCAGCACCCGGAAGGTGCAATGGCCGCGATCACTGAAACCCGGGAACAGCATATCAAGATGCAAAAGCAGCAGCTCTTCGAGCGGCAGGAAACGGTTCTCGCCCGGTTTCGCCGGCAGTGGCACGAAACGCGACAATTGCTGCGGGATCGGCAGCAGCGCGTTCAGCACACGTTTATCGGTGGTGCGCTCCAGCTCCAGCGCCAGCGAGAAACCGGTATTGGGGATGAAGGGGAAAGGATGCGCCGGATCAATCGCCAGCGGCGACAGCACCGGGAAGACATTGGAGAGGAAATACTCCTCAAGGAATTTCAGATCCCGCACCGTCAGCTTGGAGCGGGTCAGCAGGATGATCCCCTCGCCCTCCATCTCGCTGCGCAGCTTCTTGAACGTGGTCTGCTGCACCTGCATCAGCCGCCGCGCCTCAGCGGCGATCAGCACCAGCTGTTCGGCGGGGGTGCGGCCATCCTCAGAAATGACGCTGTTGCCGGTGCGTTTCAAGGCCCGCAGCCCGGCCACCCGCACGGTGTAGAATTCATCAATATTGGTGGCCGAGATCGACAGAAAGCGCAGCCGCTCCAGCAAGGGCACGGCGGGATTGACCGCTTCTTCCAGCACCCGCCAGTTAAACGCCAGCCAGCTCAGCTCACGGTTGAAGAACCGCCTCGGGCCGCCCACCTCCACATCAGGCAGCGCTACCGGAGCGGGAATGGCGGTCTTAAGAAAATCTGCCTGGGTCATAGCGGGGATATACGTTCGCGATCCGGTTTTGGGTGTGAAGTTTTTGTAACAGACTGGTAACGTTTTTTCTAAGGCGATATCATTTCTTCGAGCACTTCGGCGGCGAGGCGCAGCCCCGGCCCGGTGCCCCGCGCCAGAGCCAGCTCATCCATCCGCGCCACCAGCCGCCGCGCCGCGCCGAAAGAGCGCGGCATCCGCGCCAGCAGCCAGGGGATCAGCTGCGGTGCGGGCTGCAGCTGGCGGTCGGCGAAAAGTTTATGCAGCACGCCCTGCAGCAAAGGGTCATCGGGCAGATCGATCCGGGTCAGACCGGCCGATTGCAGGCGCGACAGCAGATCCGGCTGCACCAGCCCCCAGTCACGCGGCGGGACCGAAGCGGTGACCAGGAGCCGCCCGCCCGGGATCAGAAAATTATGCAGGTGAAACAAAGCCTCCTCGCCGGCGCGGTAGCCGACCAGCTCCTGGGCATTTTCCACCGCCACCCGCCCGGCCGCGGCCAGTTCCGGCAGATCGGCCAGCGGCAGCTCGCGCGCCGGCAGGCGAATGGCCCCGGCCTCGGCCGCCCAGATCGCCGCCAGATGACTTTTGCCCGAGCCTTCCGGCCCGGTCAGAACCATTTTGCCGTCCGGCCAGTTTCGCCAGTCGTCCATCACGGCGAGCGGCAGTGCAGTTGCGGGGGTGACCATGTAATGCCGCCGGGTAAAATTCTCGCGCGGCGGCAGATCAAAGGTCAGCTGCTGGCTCACCAGTCACCGCCCTCTGGCGGTGGAGTATCGCCATGAAACAAGGTGCTGGTCTGATACTGGCCGACCGCAAAACGCACCAGCACCCCGATCACCGCCGCCACCGGCACCGCCACCAGCATGCCGACAAAGCCAAAGAGCGAGCCGAAAGCCGCCAGCGCCAGCAGCAGCCAGACCGGATGCAGCCCGACCGACTGGCCGACCAGTTTCGGCGTCAGCACATTGCCTTCCAGGAACTGGCCCACGGCAAAGATCGCCACGATCACCCCGATATGCAGCCATTCGCCCCAGAACTGGAACAGAGCGAGGCCAATCGCCAAAGTGCCGCCCACCAGGGCGCCGACATAGGGGATGAAGGTGATCGCCCCGGCAATCGCCCCCACCACCAGACCGAACTGCAGCCCGGCCAGCATCAGCGCCACCGAGTAAAAGGCCCCCAGCGCCAGGCAGACGGTGAACTGGCCGCGAATAAAGCCCGCGAGCGTCTCATCAATATCGCGGAAAATCTGGCGCAGCGCCGGTGCATGCTGGCGCGGCAGCAGAGCATCGGCCCGGGCGACCATCTTGTCCCAGTCGAGCAGCATATAGAATGTGACCACCGGCACGATCAGCAGGAACACCACGATCGAGACCGCGCCAAAGGCGGTGGTGATCACCCCATTGGCCAGCTCGCCGCCGCGCGCCTTAATGGTCTCACCGATCTCGGCCAGGGTCTGGCGCATGGTCGAGGTCGAATCGGCCAGATCCGGGAAGCGCTCCATCATGAACCCCTGCAGCCGCTTGGAGATTTCGGGCGCAGCTTCGACCAGCGCCGTCAGCTGATTGAACAAAGTCGGAATGATCGCCAGCACGAGGGCGACAAATATCAGCAGCGCGCCAAGCGCGATCACCGTGGTCGCCTTCACCCGCGATAACCCCCAGCGCTGCAGACGATCAGCAATAGGATCAAGGAAATAGGCGATGGCAGTGCCGAGGATGAAGGGCAAAAGCACATCGCCGAGCAGCCAGAGCATCAGCAGCACCAGCAGGGCCGCAATTCCCCAGTATCTGGCCTGGGCCCCGAGGGTTGACGGCCGCCGCAGCGGGGCGGGGGCGGGCTTGCAGACAGGCTCAGACATCACAACCTCGGTTCAAATTCACCGCGAGGATAATGCCCGGCCCGGCCTCAGGCGCAAGGGCAGAAGGGGAAAAGCGTCAGTCATCAAACGGCCAGCCGTGGAGACCGTGATAGTCGCGCCATTGACCCGTTTGCCCGACGGCACTGTATCGAACACAGCCCGGCGGCCATGCCGCTGATCAGCGTCAGCAGGAAAATCATAAAAGCCACGGATCCCGGGCTGAGACCGGAGAGTGGAAGGCTGAAGGTCATGAAAATGCATCCCGGCTGAATCCCCCCATCCTGGCCCCATATCCGGCCGCTGCATAGGCGCCAGGCTGAGGCTTCTCTTGCCCGGCAGGCCCCCGCGCGCTAGGTGTTTGGCCAAATCCTGCTCTCATGAGGCCACCATGCGTCTGTCGCGCTATTTCCTGCCCGTTCTGAAAGAAGACCCGAAAGAGGCGCAGATCGTTTCGCACCGCTACATGCTGCGTGCGGGCATGATCAAACAGCAGGCCGCCGGGATCTATTCCTGGTTGCCGCTGGGTCTGCGCGTGCTGAACCGCATCCAGCAGATCGTCAATGAAGAGCAGATCCGCGCCGGCCATATCCCGGTGCTGATGCCGACCATGCAGCCCGCCGATCTGTGGCGCGAATCTGGCCGTTACGACGATTACGGCGCCGAGATGCTGCGCATCAAAGACCGCCATGAGCGCGATATGCTGTTCGGGCCGACCAATGAGGAGATGATCACCGACATCTTCCGCGCCCATGTGAACAGCTACAAAGACCTGCCGCTGACGCTCTACCAGATCCAGTGGAAATTCCGCGACGAGACCCGCCCGCGCTTTGGCGTGATGCGCGGGCGCGAATTCCTGATGAAGGACGGCTATAATTTCGACGTCGATAAAGCTTCGGCGCTGCATGCCTATAACCGCCATATGGTCAGCTATCTGCGCACCTATGAGCGTATGGGCCTGACCGCGATCCCGATGCGTGCCGACAGTGGCCCGATCGGCGGTGATGACACCCATGAATTCCTGGTACTCGCCAATACCGGCGAGAGCGAGGTCTTCTATGACGACCGCGTCACCGCGCTGAAACTGGGCGATCGTGAGGTCGATTTCGACAATCGCGACGAGGTTCTCGGCGTGTGCAAAGAATTCACCACCCTCTATGCCCGTACCGATGAGACCCATGATGCGGCTCTGTTCGAGCAGATCCCGGACCAGCACCGCAAGGTCGGGCGCGGCATCGAGGTTGGCCAGATTTTCTATTTCGGCACCAAATATTCCGAGGCCATGGGCGCGACTGTCGTGACCAAAGACGGCAATAAGGTTCCGGTCGAGATGGGCTCGCACGGGATCGGCGTCTCGCGCCTGCTCGGCGCGATCATCGAGGCCAGCCATGACGAGAAGGGCATCATCTGGCCCGAGGGCGTCACCCCCTTCCCGGTCGGCATCGTCAATCTCAAACAAGGCGATGCCGCGACCGATGCGGCCTGCGCCGAACTTGAGAAAGCGCTGCTGAAGCAGGGACTTGAGCCGCTTTATGACGACCGCGATGAGCGCGCCGGCGCGAAATTCGCCACGATGGATCTGATCGGCCTGCCCTGGCGCATCACCGTCGGCCCGCGTGGTCTGGCCAATGGCGTGGTCGAGCTGACCTCGCGCCGCAGCGGGGAAAGCGAAGAGCTGACGGCCGAGGCAGCGGTAGCGAAACTGGTCGGGATCTACGCCGCCCACCGCTGAGCGGGCGACGCCCCCCGGGCCCTGAGATCTGAAAGCCCCCTGCGCAGCCGCGACAGGGGGCTTTTTTCTGTCACTTTGCGGCACTCCAGCTCTGGCCGCTGCGCATTGCCTCCAGCGCCTGCATCACCGCCGCATGATCCTCCAGCGGCAGCAGTCTTGGATCCTGTGGCCTGCTCAGGAAAGCGCGGGTCTGCGCCAGCAGCCCGGGCTTGAAGGCCTGATCCTCGTGATCCTCCAGCGCCACCTCGGTTTCGGCAAAGCTGGCATGGCTCTGCAGCCGCAGCTTCTCCAGCGGCTGGAAGATCAGCCGATGCGCGCGGGTGACCACCTCTACCCCCCAGCGCCCCGGCCCGATCCAGTTGGCATGCCAGGCCAGGTGACAGCCCGAGCGGCTGATGCCATGACCGGTGAAAATCCCGGCCTGCGGGTCAATCACCGATCCCCCTGCCACTGCAGAGTGCAGCGAGGCCGGGAGACCCGCGAAATAGAGCGCCAGATCAACCACATGGGTTGAATTGCCATAAAACCAGGTTGTCAGCTCGCGCGCGGGCTTGCCCAGAGCGGCAATGCGATGCGCCGGTTCAGAAAAGTTGAAGAATACCGAGAGCGCCCCGCCATCTGCGGCGATGATCCGGTCCGCCGCCGCCACCGAGGCGAGGAAGCGCCGGTTATAGGCCACCCAGGCCCGCGCCCCCGCGCTCCGCATGGCCTGCAGCAGGTCCGCCATCTCGCGCAGATCCAGCGCCGCAGGTTTCTCGATCAGCACCCGCCGGATACCATGCCCTGGCAGCATGGCGCTGACCGCGGCAAGATTGCGGGCATTCACCGCGACAATCGCCTGATCAGGCAGAGCGCCGGTACCCTGCGCCTGCAATGCCGCCAGCTGATCCGGCAATGGCCCGCTGCCGGCCTTAAGGCCGGTCGCAGCCTCAAACCGGGCGGCAGATTCCGCGCCCCGCCCCAGCACCACCGGCTCGACGTTCAGGGATTTCAGCACCTTAGAGTAATCAATCGCCATCTGCCCTGCCCCGATCAGCAAGATCCGCTCTGGCAGCGCTGACCTGACACTATCTTTCATCTCGCCTCACTCCCGGCCCTTCTGAGGGCACGGCTCTGTTAAATACGGAAGACCTCAAACGGCCCTTCCAGCACCAGCCGCTCTGGCAATTCCGCCGCAGGACGCAAAGCCCCGGCGCTGTTCAGCAATTTGTCGACCGAGGCGATCAGCGGCTCTTCCGGCCCGGTCACAAACTGCGGCTCTTCGGCAACAAAGCGCGCGACACTGCGGCGCGCCGGGCCGGGATCTTCCAGAAAGGCCGCAAGCGCCGCCTTCAGGCTTGGCGCATCCCGGTAGAGCGGGCCGCCATAAACCTCATTCTGGTTCAGCGGGTAATTCTCGGCACCGCTGGCGATGCAGAACACCGGCTTGCCCATGATCGCGGCCTCGGTGGCGGTCGCACTATAGCAGGTCAGCACCAGATCCGAGGCCTCGATCGCCTCAGTCGCGCCGCCGCTGATCAGGTGCAGACGATCCGACAGCCCCGCTGCGGCGGCGATTGACAGAAACATATCGGCCCGGGCTGAACCCTCTTCGGGATGAAGCTTCAGCAAAATCGAAATCCCCGGCAGGGCGGCACAGGCCGTGACCACGCTCTGCCAGACTTCGGCCATCTGTGCCTGATGCGAGGGTTGCGAAAAGAAGGTGACGCTGATCCGGTCCGGCGCAAAACTCAGGCCAGGGTTTTTCCCGGCCAGCGCCAGACGGGCCGCCTGCTGCGCCGCCACAGGATCGCGGCCCGGCTCGAGGGTCAGACGCGGGGCACCGATGACATCCACCCGCTCTGCCGGGACACCGAAATCTTTCTCGGCCGCCTGACGGAAATAGCCCGAGATCACCCCATAACGATCCGTCGGGATTTTGCAGTAGCGGCAATAGGCCCCGTTCAGCCCATGCGGCTCAAGCGCAAGGCTTGGAATGCCAAAATGCCGGGCCGCCGCCGCCGCCATGGCGGCAAAGGCCGGTCTGAAAGGCGAGATGACCACTGCCTGCGGCGGACGCCCCTCATCGCACATCAGCTGCAGCCAGCCACGCAGCATAAACCAGTGGCGATAGCTGCCGAGCAGGGCCTTCATCTCGATCATGGCCGCATTATCTTCCAGCACTTTCACCACATGCGGGCTGCGCCCCTCGCGGATCATGCGCCGGCGCACCTGGTCGAGCAGGGCCTGGGCCATAGAGCTCAGCAGGTCATGACTGGCCTCAGGCTCGGCCAGCAGCTGAACCCGGGCGGCCGCCGGCATCTCGCCCGCCGAAGCACTGGCAAAGAAAGCCCGCAGATCCTTGCCCACAAAGCCGGTCAGCTGGGTGTAATGGCGATCGAGCATCGCCAGCCAGGCGGCCGAAGAGCTGTTATAGGCCGCCACTGCGGTGGAAATATAAAGAATACGAGGCTTTCCCGCCGCCTCTGTCGCCGGAAAGCGGCGCATCTGGGCGATAGATTCCTGCAGATCTGCGGCCATCTCTGCCATGAACCCCGCCCCCGAGGCACCGCGGCGCAGGCGGGGAAACTCAACCGCTGCAAGTTCGGTCTCAGGCGGCGCAAAGGCCTGGCTGACCTGCTCACGCAAAGCCGACCGCCGGGCCGCCTGGTCCTGCAGTGTCACGAATTCAAGGCGCGGATCCTCGGTCAGCCCGGGCACAGAGGCGAAATAGCGCAGCAGTGACGCCGTGCTTTTCACCTCCTGCGAGGCGATGATGATCTGATCAAACTCTGGCGCCTGCAGGTAATCCTCTACTGCGGCAAACTGCAGCGCGGGGAAGAACAAAGTATCGGCCAGCTGCAGGGTCGCATAGGGCCGGGCCTCCTGCAGGGCGGCCCCGGTCAGCTCCTCCATCGCGGTCAAAATCTCCTCGGCGGCGCGCCAGGTCTCCTCATGGAGCGCATGATATTGCCGCGAGAAACGGGTGATCCGGCTGCGCGCATGGGCCACGATAATCTCAGCGGGGCGCGCATGCAGCGCCAGATCCTCGATGGCACTGCTGCGACCGTAGAGATTGGCGGGCGCGATCAGGGTGACTTTGTCTGCGCCCTCGAACAGCAGCGAAAGCCGGCGCATATCGGTCAGCCCGTCGGTAAAGATCAGCCGGTGCTGCGCCGGGCGCCGCGAGGGCGCCAGATCAACGGTGCCGGTCTCGGGCAGCGGCGCGTCAGACAGCACCATGGCCTGAGCATCCAGCAGCCGGTTGAAAGCGGCGCGATCGCGCGGCAGGCAGGCCCGCGCCAGCTTCTCATAGCCGCGCCGCTCTTCCTCGCTCAGCAGGAAAGCCACCGCCGCCATGACATCAGCGCAAAACGCTGTCGATTGCCGCATACGCCGGCTCAGCTCGCCACTGGCGCTCAGATCCGCGCTCAGCAGCGCGTCGCGCAGCATGGCGCGGACCAGACCAGAGCGGGCCATCAGCGACAGCGCCATGCAATGCACCGCAGAATAATGCTTCAGCGTTTTGCCGACAAAATCCCGCAGCAGCTGCGGATTATCCTGTGCCGCGAGCACAAAAATCCGGTCCTCGATTTCGGGCCAGCGATGCGCGTTGCTATGGCTCCAGAACCAGGAGTTTCCGGCCTCAAAACTACGGCTGTCGGCCCTGGCCTGGCGGCGCAGCAGCAGGCGGCGGCGCAGATCCTCGGGCAGCACACGGCGCAGCCCCCGGCGCAGCACCGATCTGGCCCCGCCGAGCAGAGGGCCGCTGCCCGCCTGTTTCATCATCGCCGCGAGACGCAGGTTTTTGCGGATTGCCAGTGTCACACTCATCCCTCCTGATCGGGCTTAAACCCGTCCGCGCAAAATCATAAACGCCTCTGCCGCTTCTGATCCCGAGGCCGCCCCCCGCAGCTGGGCCTGGGCGCGCAGAGCGGTTTCGCTGCGCGGGAAGGGAAAGGCGTGAAATTCTCCGTCAAAATGCCGCGTCATGGCCAGTTTACGCTCGAGCTGGCCCGAGATGTCGACAAAAAGATCGGGGCGGAAGGCCGGAGCCTGCTGCAGCCCGGCATCGGTTTCCGACAGGGTCTCATAGACGAGCGTCCAGCGCACCGAAGGATAGCGGAACCATTTTGAACAGGCCGCACCGGCATCATGCACCACCTGGTGATCGCTATGCGCATCGCCCCGGTGCGGCAGCAAAATAACCTCGGGCTGTACTTCGGCCACCACCTGGCCCAGAGCCGCCACCACATCGCCCAGCGGCAGGGTATCGAGCCGCGCTGTCGGCAGGCCGAGCCGGTGCACCGCGGCAAAGCCGTAATCCGCGGCCACGGCGGCAATCTCGCGGTCGCGCTTTGCAATCCGCCCGGCGGGCCAGCCCTCTTCGGGGCGCATCGTGGTGACGATCAGCCAATGGATCGCCCGCCCCGCGGCGGCCGCGCGCAGCAACAGCCCGCCCGCGCCCAGGGTTTCATCATCGGGATGGGGCGCGATCACCAGGACCGGACCGCCTGCAGCCGGATCAAACATCGCTATCCCCCATTACGAAACGTTTATGCAGCAGCCGCGCATCGACCGGGCTGTCGCGCAGAATATCGGCGATGCGGCGGCTGGCCTTGCCATCGCCGTAAGGGGTGTCACAGCAGGCCACCCGGTCACGAAAGGCCTGGTCCGAACTGGCCCGGTTCAGCGCCGCCGCGATTTCAGCCGGATCATAGCCGGTGAAGATCACATTCTGCGCATGTTCGCGGTCGCGCTGGCGGCGGCCGATATTGACCACCGGCAGGCCCAGCGTCGGCGCCTCAAGGATCCCGGCCGAGGAATTGCCGATCATCGCTGTCGCATGGCGCAGCAAATTCACAAAGACCCGGCGCTCCAGGAAGGTAAACAGCTTCACCCGGTCACAGTCGCGCGCCAGCTGGTTCAGCCCGGCCTGCACCGCATCCGAGCCCGGATCGGTATTCGGGGCCATCGCCGCCACCCGCAGCCCGCTCTCGCTCAGCACCTTTGCAATCGCCTGGATATGGGCCGAAGCCGCATCGAAATCGGTGATGGTGGGATGGTAGAGCAAAACCACATAGGGCGCCCCCGCCCAGCCCGCACCAAGCGCCGCATCCAGCTCGGCCCGGGTCATCACCGGCGTCGAGATCAGCCGGTCGAGACCGCTTGCCCCCACCACATTGATCCGCCAGGCCTCCTCACCCAGAGCGCGCAGGCGTCGGCCCGAAAGTTCGGTGGTCGCCATATGCAGATGCGCCAGCTTCGAGACCGCATGCCGGATCGGGTTATCGACATTGCCATCCTCGGCATGATCACCGCCGCCGATATGTACGATAGGGATATGGTGATAGCTGGCGGCAATGGCCCCCGCCATCGGCTCTTCGCGGTCGCCCATCACCACCAGCATATCGGGCCGGTTCATCGCGAAAAGATCGGTCATGCCCGCCAGCTGCAGCCCCAGGCCCTTCACCCGTCCCGCCAGACCATCCGAGGCCAGAAGCGAATCGATCCGCGCCACGATGTTAAACCCGTCCGCCTCGATCTGGCGCACCGAATAGCCGTGGCGCGCGCCCAGATGCGCGCCGGTGACAATCACCCCGGCCTCCAGCCCCGGCGTGTCATTTATCGCCCCGATCACCGGGGCCAGAATGTCATATTCCGAGCGGATGCCGGTCAGGATATGGATCTTTTTGGCTGCTTGCATCGCTGGTCTCCGGGGTCATTCTTGTCAGATCGTCATCGGCCTCGGGCGCGCGCGCGCAGTCTCAGGCCCGGCTTCGCCCCGGCGCTAGCTGACCGGACAGGGGTCATCTGTGGCATTCGACAAGCCCAGCCAGGGGCGCAAAGCGTTCAGATAGATCCGGTGCTGACGCGCCGAAGCCGCATAGGGGGTCAGCGCGCTGCCCCGGCCCTGAAACAGCCCCTCATAGAGATCGGGCATGCCCGAGACGAAGCGGATGCCAAAGGGCGTGACCGCTCCTGCCTCGCTCAGAGTTCCGGCCCGTTCATCAAGCCTGAGCACCGCGCCGCCCTGCGGCTGCAGAGTCACGCCGATCTCCAGCCCCTCACGGTTTTCGCAGAAAGCACTGAACCGGGCCCCATTGCTGAGCCTGCCCTCAACCCGGCCGAAAATCTCGATGTAATCACCACGTTTTGAGCTGACAGTCGCAGGCTCCAGCCCCGAGAAATCCAGCGAGACCAGCTCGGCCTGGTTCAGAAACTCGGCCAGATCGAGGAAATGCACGAGGTTTGAGGCAAGGCCATAGCTGCTGCCCGCAACCGCCAGATCGACCGGGATGCCGGTGCTGGCAAAACGCGCCTGCAGCCGGTGATAATCGGCAAAGCCACGACGGCCGCAGTTCACATAGCCCGCGATCCCCTGCCGGGCGAGCCGGGCCCCGACCTCATCGAGATCGCGCAAAGTGGTGAACAGCACTTTTTCAAAGATCACCGCAGCGGGGCGGGTCACGGCGCATAAATCCTCCCAGGCGGCGCGGCGATGCAGGCTGCCGGTCGCGATCACTGCCAGCCCGACCTCTGCCGGAACCCCGGCCTCGGCCAGCGAGGCAGCGAGGGCAAAACGGTGCCGCCCCTTTGCGCTTTCCTCCCCGATCAGCGCCTGAATGCGCGGATGCAGCGCCAGCACCGGCTCGATGATAAAAATCTGCACCGGAATCGCCATTGAGGCCAGGGCCTGAAGATGGCGAAAGCCGATATTGCCACATCCCATCAGCACCACACTGGCGCTGGTCTGCCCGCTGTCTCTCCGCACGCTTGCCTGCCTCCCTTGTATCAGGGTTACTTTTTACGTCGCCTCAGCCCGCTGCTGCCGCCTCTTGCATCAGCATCTCGACCAGGCGGAAATCGATCTCACTGTCGATATCGACCGAGCGTTCGCGCGGCATATCGTAAAGCCGCACCCGGCCGGACCAGACCCCGTAAGACAGGGTGGCGCGATGCCAGACATAGACCGAGCCATTCATCGCCCAGACCGGCGGTGCCGCCTGGCGTGACAGCACCCGCTGGCCGTCGGGCGCGGTTTTCACCATCTGCACACAGCCATCCAGCCGCTGCTCGACCATATTGAAATAGGGATTTTTATCAGCGTGATAGCCGGTGATCACCACATCGGTCTGATCATCCAGCATCGCAATCGCCGCCGAAATATCCGAAACCCGGCGCAAAGGAGAGGTCGGATCCAGATCGACAACCCGGTCGATCTGCAGCCCGCCCGTCTCAACATGGGCGACCAGATGCTCGATCACCGGCAGCTTGCCGGCCTGCGATGTGGCCAGCTCGGCCGGGCGCAGACAGGGCACCTCTGCGCCACAGGCTGCGGCAATCTCCGCGATCTCGGGATCATCGGTCGAGAAAAACACCCGGTCAATTTCCGGACAGGCCAGGGCCTGTTCAATCGTATGCGCGATCAGCGGCCTGCCGCGCAAAAGCCGGATATTCTTACGCGGCACCCCGACCGAGCCGCCCCGGGCGCAGATTGTGCAGACGGTCGTCATTCGCTGTTCCCTCCGGCAGATCTGACCATAGCGGGCACCCCGGTGACCATGGCGCCGGGGGGGACATCGCGCAGCACCACGGCCCCCGCCCCGACCAGCGCGCCCGCGCCAATGCGGATGCCCTGGCGCAAAACGGCTCCGGCCCCGATCAGCACGTCGCGGCCCAGCCCGACCCCGCCGGTCAGCCTGGCCCCGCTGGCGATGTGGCAATTTTCGCCGGTGCTGCTGTCATGCTCGCACAGACTCTGGCTGTTCATGATCGTAGCCGGCCCGAGCCGTGCCGCGGCACTGACCACCGCGCCCGCAGCGATGAAACTGCCCGCACCGATGCTGGCCGAGGCTGAAATGACCGCCGCCGGATGGCTGATCACCGGCAGATCGGCGCCGGTCTGGCGCAACCGCGCCAGAACCCCGGCCCGCCGCGCCGCGCCGCGCTGATCGACAAAGCCCATCGACAAAGCCATGGCGCTGCCCCCGGCCAGCAGCGCCCGGAAAGGGTCATCGCCGAGAATGTCATCGCCGCCAAGCCAGGGGCCGAACCACTCAGCCGCGCCTGCCTCAGGCGCAACATGACCCTGGATCGTCCAGCCGCTGAGCCGGGCCGCTTCGGCGACCACTTTGGCATGGCCGCCTGCCCCGATCAGGATCAGACCGCGCCCCATACCGCACTCAGTCATGCAGATCTGCCAGGCTCAGCGGGCTGCCTTCCGCCAGGCCATGCTTCAGGCGCCGCCCGGTCACCCGCTCCAGCTCGCGCGGGTGCAGACCGGTGCCAGGGCGCAGAATGGCCAGATCTTCCGGCCGCAGCACCGCGCCCGCCGCCAGATCCCGGCGCAGAGCAATCGAGCGCCGCCCGACTTTGGCGGTCTCGCGTTCCGCCGCAGAGGGCTGTTTCACCCCAGAGCCAAGCGCCCGTTCAATCGCCCGGATCCCTGCGACAAAATCAGCGAAATCAGCGGGTTCGCTCGAGGCGCGGTGATCCGGCCCCGGCAGATCCTGCGACAAAGTGATATGTTTTTCGATAATCTCCGCGCCCCGCGCCACTGCCGCCCATGAGATGGCCGGGCCCATGGTGTGATCAGACCAGCCGACCGGCAGCGCGAAGACCGCGCGCAGAGTATCAATGGCGCGCAGATTGCAGTCTTCCGGCGCGGCCGGGTAATTTGAGACGCAATGCAGGATCGAGATCTGGTCGTTGCCCGCGCCCCGGATTGCCTCGACCGCCTCCTCAACCTCGGAAATCACCGCCATGCCAGAGGAGAGGATCACCGGCTTGCCCTTGCGGGCCAGATGGCGCAGCAGCGGCAGATGGGTCAGATCGCCCGAGCTGACCTTATAGCAATCCACCCCCACCCGTTCGAGCAGATCGGCCGCCGCCTCGCTGAAGGGGGTCGACATAAATTCAATGCCGCGCTTCCGGCAATGCGCTTTCATCGCCGCGAAATCGGCCTCGGACAGTTCCAGCGCCTTCAGCATGGCAAACTGGCCATCATCGCTGCCGGTATTGGCGACCTGATAGGCGGCTTTGCGCGCCGAGCGCGTCACCAGCTCTTCGGCAAAGAAGGTCTGAAACTTTACCGCATCCGCCCCGGCTTCGGCGGCCACATCAATCAGCTGCAGCCCCAGATCTGGGTCACCATTATGATTGACCCCGATCTCTGCGATGATCTTACAGCGTTTTTCCTGCATATCCCGCCCCTTCAGATCCGCTGATCCAGCGATTTGGCCGAGGCGACATGACTGTCGCGAAACCCGGCCTCAACGCCTGCGATCATCTCTTTCAGCCGGTCGATCGACAGGGTCTCACCATCCGAGGCCAGGATCTGCCGCAATCCGGCGATCAGCCCTGGCAGCGAGGCCGGATCTTCGGGCGGGATATAGGGCACATGGTTCAGCGAGGCGAAGCGGGTCGGCAGCTCCTGCTCGCCCTTGCCGACAAATTCCTCATAGGGTTTCTCGCCTGCGGTATCGAGCGGCGTCAGCAGCATCGGATATTTGCCTTCGGCCAGCAGGCGCTCAACCGAAAGCCGCGCCTCATCCTCATCGCGGGTGAAGAAGGGCGTCAGGCCCTGGCTTTGCAGAAAGGCCATAGCCACATCCTCAAGCAGCACCAGATGCCGGGCCGGATCCAGCGTCGGCACCATCACCGAACGATCTTCGCCCAGCAAAGCCGCAAGGGTGCACAGATGACCGGATTCCGGCAAAGTGACAAAGAAACGCCGGGTGTTCTCGGGGCAGGCCATCGGCTGGCGCAGCGCGAGCCGGATCTGCCAGGACTGCAGCAGCGAGCCATTCGACAAAGCCACATTGGCAAAGCGTGCCGAGGCGATCCCCAGCTCCGGCGCCCAGTTCACCGCCGGGGAAAACAAAGCATGTTCCATCAGCCGCTTGGTCGCCCCCATCATCGACGAGGGATTGGCCGCCTTATCGGTCGAAACACAGAACAGCCGCTGCGTGCCCGGCGACTGCGCGATCAGCTGCGCCAGGGTATCGAGCCGCATCAGATTGGTCTCAAGCATGGCAAGGATCGAATAGGGATCCTTTTCCGAACGCACATGTTTCAGCGCGGCAAAGTTCAGCACCAGATCATAATCGGCGCTGCGGGCCTTAAACCACAGCCGGAAGGGCGCGCCGCCATAATCGAATGGCAGGGTCAGCAGATCACCGATCTTTGGCGGACGCGGCGCTGAGCGGATGCGGCGCACCACTTCCGCCAGACCGTTTTCATTGTGATCAATGACATGCAGCACCGCCGGCTCAAACTGCGCCAGGGTGGCGAGGGTCTGAAAACCGATCGAGCCCGCACCGCCGATGACCAGCAGGCGCCTGCCGCGCACCAGAGCACTGATCTCATCACTGGCGGCCAGCATATCGCTGGCGAAATAGCTTTCGCTGCGGCCGACGATCCGGCTGTCGAGCGCATCATGACGGAAATCCACGGGAAAAGCGGGGAAATGTTCCGTCATCCGATGGGATCCTCAAAGATTTTACGGGCCCGGGTCAGCTCAGAGATGGTGCCGATATCAATCCAGCGCCCCTCATGCTGATAAGTACCGACAGGGCGTCCCTGCTGGCGCAGGCTTTCAAACAGGCAGGGCATGTCGAAAAACACCCCTTTCGGCACGTCTTTCAGCACCGATTTCGACAGCATGTAGATGCCGGCATTGATCGGAAACTGCAGCGTCGGCTTTTCATCCGAGCCGTTAAACGTCCCGTCCTCGCCTATGCGCACCACACCATAGGGCACGGTATAGCCATGGGTGCGCGTGACCATTGTCGCCTCCCAGCCACCGGCCTGATGCCCGGCCAGCAGGCTGGGCAGGTCGAGATCATTCAGGAGATCGCCATTGAGGCAGAGGAACGGGTCCGAGAGCGTATCAGGATCAATCAGGCTCAGCGCGCCACCGGTGCCCAGACGGCTGGTCTCGCGCACATAGGACATGGCAATGTCATGCGACGAACCATCGCCATAATGGTCGACGAACATATCGGCGAGATAATTCAGCGACAGCACGAAGCGGCTGACACCATGGTCGCGCAGATGATCGATGATATGGCTGAGGATCGGCTTTCCGCCCAGATCCAGAAGCGGCTTGGGGCAGCAGTCGGTCAGGGGCGAAAGGCGCTGGCCCAGCCCGCCTGCCATGACCACTGCCGTCATTTCACGCGCGATTGAGGTCAGCCAGAGCGAGTAGAGCGCGACCACCCGTCCCTCGATCACCAGCGGCAGATATTCCACCCCGCGCCGCAGCATGGCCGAGCGCACCTCGCGGTCGCCGCCGGGATCCTGATGAATGATGATCGGATTGCGGTTCATCGCCCGCGAGACCGGATCACCGGCATCGCCGCCCGACCCCAGCATACGACGCACATCGCCATCTGCCAGCACGCCCTCAAATCGTCCCTCGCGGTCCACCACCGGCAGCAGCCGCAGCCCTGCCGCATTCATGCGCGAGATCACCACCCGCACTGTCTCGTCGCTGCGCGCGAGGATCGCATCAAGAGCCGGCCCACGATATTCGTTGAGCTTCATCCGTTATTTACCCTTTACCGGCGCCCGCCAAAAACACTCTGCGGCCGCCAAAACCTGTTCCAGCTCCTCTTCAGTCAAATGAGTGGAGCAGGGAAGCGGGTAGATGCGCTGCCAGAGTGCTTCGGCAATATCCAGCCGTCCGGCAGGGGCACCGCGATGCGCTTCCTGCAGGTGCAGGGGCTTCCAGAACAGCCGCAGATCAATGCCCGCGGCCACCATATGCTGACGAAATCCCTTTGAAAGTTCCGCCGCCTCCTGATCGCTCAGTCCCGGATCCGACAACCAGAAACCCGAGAACCAATGCGTACTGCGCCCCCCGGCCGGGGTCGGGAAAGGTGAAAGCTGATCAAAGCGCGCCGCCAGACCGGCATAGGCCTGGGCCAGCGCGGCCTTACGCGCCAGGAATTGCTCCAGCCGCTCCATCTGTGCCACGCCAATCGCCGCCTGCACATTGGTCATGCGGAAATTATAGCCCGCGATATCATGATCATAATCGCGCCCGACCCGCCCGGTCGTGGTCATGTGCCGGATCCGCGCGATCAGCGACTCATTCGCCGATGAGACCGCGCCGCCGCCGCCACAGGTGATGGTTTTATTGCCGTTGAAAGAATAGCAGACCGCATCCACTCCGGTCTCGCAGAGCCTGCGCCCGCCCGAAGCCCTGGCCCCGATCGCTGCTGCCGCATCAACCACCACCCGCAGATCATAGCGCCCGGCGATCTGCATCAGGCGGTCAAAATCCAGGCTCGCGCCCATGATCATCACCGGCATGATCGCCCGCAGGCGAAGCCCGGTCGCGCGGTGAATGCGGATCCCCCCCGCCAGCAGCTCGGTCTTCGCCTCGATCTCGGCTTCCAGACTGTCCAGATCGATCAGCCAGTCCTGCGCCGCGCAGTCGATGAACCAGGGGCGTGCGCCGCTGTGATGAATGGCATTTGCCGTGGCGATGAAAGACAGCGTCGGACAGAGCACCAGATCCCCGGCCCCTATCCCCAGCCCCTCCAGCGCCATCTGCAGCGCCACGGTCCCCGAGCAGAGCACGGCAGAATCCACCGCCCCGCTTTCGCTGCTCAGCTGAGCGGCAAAGCGGTCAACGAATGGCCCGACAGATGATACAAATGTAGTGCTGATGCACTCTTGCAGATATTGGCCTTCATTCCCGAGAAGGTTCGGTACAGCCAGCGCTATGGACATCTAAAATCCTCAGGGCCGAAAAAATGATCGTTACTTCAGGCTGCCCGGAACATTGGATAGGCAGCCTGTGAATGAGCTTAGCAGCGGTTGCCTGGGGTGAACAGCCAGCAGATGCGGATTTCTCGGGACCAGGCGAAACCCTGTCACCTGTTGATTTTTTCTGAACGTTTCGTCGTTTTTCTGCCCGGTTTTGCCTGAGCGGCAGGGCCAGGCTTGTCCGGTTCAGACACTGGCCCTAGACTCAGCTCTCCCCTGCAGTAAGGAACCCGGCTTTGGAGATCAGACCCTGGAAGCCCGGCGATGAGATCGCCATCCGCGCCCTGTTCGAAGCGGTTTTCGGCAGCGCCATGAGCGAGAGCTTCTGGAAATGGCGCTATCACGATCACCCGGCCGGACCGCCGATGATCATGCTCGCCTGGGAGGGGGACCGGCTGGCCGCGCATTATGCCGCCAGCTATGCGCCTTTGCTGATTGACGGCGAGCCGCAGCTCTCGGCGCTGTCGATGACCACGATGACCCATGCGGATTTTCGCGGCCAGGGGCTGCTCGAACGCACCGGCCTTGCGCTTTATGAAGAGCAGCGCCAGCGCGGCCTGATCGGCTGCTGGGGCTTTCCCAACCGCAATGTGAATGTCACCCGCCGCCGCAAGCTGGGCTGGGAGGGCATTGCCGATATTCCGACGCTGCAGCGCCCGATCAGCCCCGGAGAGAAATTTGCCAGCGTCGCAGTCTCGCTGTCTGACAGGATCCCCGCGCAATATGACAGCCTTGCCCGTGCCGCGGCCCCGGTCCGGGCTGATCGCGCCCGCGCCTTCCACGCCTGGCGCACCGATGACAATCCGCAAAGCCGCTACACCCATCTCACGCCCGAGGACGGCAGCGGCTATGCGGTGATCAAGCCCTGGAAAGACGGGGCCTATGATCTGGTGCTGCTGGAGGCCGCCGATCCCGGCAGCCTTGCCCGGCTGACGGAGGCCTGTCTGGCGGCGGTCCAGGCCCTGGGCGGCAAGCTGCTGAACGCATGGAGCCTTGCGCATCGTCCCGAGCGCGTGGCGCTGGAACGCGCCGGTTTTCTGCCGCTTGGCATGGTGACCAATTTCGGCGGGCGCAGCTTTCCCGCCGGGGACAGGCGCCTGACCACGGCGCAGAGCTGGAAGCTCGATATGATCGATTCAGATCTTTACTGATCACGGCGCTGAGGCCCGCCGGCCTGCGCCTCGAAATCCCCGACCAGCTGCGCCAGCCGGGCCTCGCTGTGCCGGATCAGCGCGTCATAGCGCCGGTTGGAAAAGCCAAAGATCGTCGAGCGCTGCTCTGAATTGTGACCGGCAAGGAATGGCAGGGTGGTCGCGACCCGCAGTCCCGGCATCTGGCCAAGCCAGGTATCGATTGAATTCTCGCGGATCCCCCCCCGCCCGGGCGACCAGGCGGCGAGATGCTGCAGCGCGCTTTCACGGCAGATATTGAACACCATGCCGGTGGTGAAATTGAGAAAGACCAGCTTCTGCCCGGGCAAAGCGATCACCTCGCTGACCTTTGCCCCCGGGGCCAGATCACTGATCAGACCCGAGAACACATCCCAGTCCGGACGCGCCGCCAGAACCGCCTCAGCCGCCCTCAGCCGCTGCTGAAAACCGGGGCAGGGCTGCAGATCATCCTCGCAGAGCGTCAGCGGCACCGCGCCACGCGCCAGCGCGCCGCGCGCGATCAGCGCATAGCTCTGCGCCGCGCCCTGCCAGCCAGGCCCCTGCCGCAGGCCCGGGAAAAACCGCAGGCCAGCGAGGCTGAGCGCCCTGAAACCGGCCCGCCGCTCGGGCGATTCGGGCAGGCTGAGACACAGACCCTGGCCGAAGGCCGCGCCAGGCTGCAGCGCGGCCAGCTCGGGGAAAAGCTCCGGGGCCAGATCTGCCGGATCGAGCGCCTGCGCCGCCACCAGCCAGCGCAGCAGCCCCGCGCCCAGCGCCGCCGGACCATCATTCACCGCCACCAGCATCACCTGATCCAGGTGATAGCCCGCGGCCCGGGCCAGCTTCAGGCTCGCCGCATCCGGCACCAGCAGCATCAGTCCCGGCAGGGGGGCATCCTGACCAGAAAGAAATGCCGTAAGGTAATCGGGGCGGGTAAACAGCGCCGCTGCTGCCGCATGGCCCTGCTGCGGGTCGGGATCTGTGATCAGCAGGGCCCCTTCGGCGGCAAAACAGGCCGCAAGCCTTGTCTCGCGCAAAGCCTGTTCCAGCACGCCGGATCCATCCCTCAGCCGCAAAGGCAGCTGCACCGGACGCACTCCGCCCAGCGCAAGACCAGGGGCCCTGCGATAGCGCAGCCGGGCCCCCAGACCCGCCAGCCCCTCGCGCCGCAGTTTTTGCCAGATCGCCTTCAGCCCGGGCAACAGATACTCTCTCTCCCTCAGGGATTTCGCCCCAGATCTGCCCGAACCAGACCCCGAGGTCCATGTGGACCGGCGAAACCCGGCGCAGTCCCGGCGAATAATTTGCATGAATCGCGACTTTGGCGCATCAATAGCAGAGTTCCAAGGCTGCCCCGTGAGCGTCAGACCTGTTAATGCGTGATCCTTCGTCCCCCATTCTGCCCATGAACCGGCCCCTGTCCGGGCTGAAACCTGCGAGCTTTCCGGCGCTGCGCTCGATCGGCGCCCTCATGCTGCGCGAGATGGTCGCGACCTATGGGCGCAATCCCGGTGGCTATGTCTGGGCCGTGCTGGAGCCAATCGGCACGATTGCCATCTTCGCCCTCGGCTTCTCGCTTTTCATTCACAAACCACCGCTTGGCTCGGATTTCCTGCTGTTCTTCGCCACAGGTTTTCTGCCCTTCAGCATGTATCTGTCGATCTCGACCAAGGTGCAGCTGGCGCTGCGCTATTCGCTGCCCCTGCTGAATTACCCAAGGGTGGTCTGGATTGACGCGGTGATCGCCCGGCTCGCTCTGGCGGTGATCACCGATCTAACAGTGATGTTTATCGTACTCTCCACCCTGATCTGGCTGGGCCGTGATCAGATGCTTCTGGATTTCGCCCCCATGCTGACCGGGCTTGGCATGATTGTGATCGGCGCCACCGGCATCGGGCTGATCAATGGTCTGCTGGCGGGGTTGGTCCCGATCTGGCCCACCTTGTGGAATATCATCAACCGGCCGATTTTTCTCGCCTCGGGCGTGTTGTTTCTGTTCGATTCCATGCCGTCGGTCGCACAGGATTTCCTGTGGTGGAACCCGCTGCTCCAGGCGATCTCGGAATTCAGATCCGGCTTCTACTCGGGCTATGATCCGGATTTTATCTCGCTGCCCTATGTGTTCGGCGTCACGATGGTGCTGCTGACCATGGGCCTGCTGGTGATGCGAAAATGGCACAAAATCGCACTGGAGCGCTAAGCATGGCGCTTGTGATGCAGAAAACCAGGCCCGCCCGGGTTTTACTGGAGCAGCGCAGTGTCAGCCCCTGCGCGCGCAACTCTTTCGCGGGCTGGGCCTTTGCCCCGAACCTGGTCTCGCCGCTCCGCAAGGGGAGCCGCAGGCCCCGGTCGGGGTTGTCGCTATGCGGCATTGCAGAGGGAGTGCTTAAATCGTGACGACTGCTCAGGGTGCCACACCGCCCGGACCTGCCAGAACTGCGCCTTCCGGCGTGGCGCCAAAGCCCCTGCCGGCAGCGGCAGCGCCGCTGCATCCCCCCCAGGTGACGCCGATCCGCGACACGCCGGCCCGGCCCCCCGGGGTCGCGGGCCCCAAAGCAGCACCTCCGGTGATGCCCGCGCCGCCCGGACCGCGCCCGGTACCGGTCGCTGTGCCGCCGGTCCAGCTGCCAGGCGCGCGCCCGGTGCCGCCCCCTGCCCCTCCGGCACGGCTCAGACCCCGTCACCGCAGGCTGGCCATCTCCTTTGGCATCATCGTGGTGCTGCCGGTGCTGGCCACACTATGCTACCTGCTGCTGATCGCCACGCCGCAATATGCCTCACGCATGGCCTTTACCGTGCGCTCAGAGGCGCATTCCCCGGCCGCATCCGAGCTGCTCGGCGGCTTTGGCGCGCTGCTCGGCGGCTCGGCCTCGTCCGACAGTGAAATTCTGAAGAATTTCATCCTCAGCCAGGAAATGGTGTCGCGTGTCGATGCCCGGATAGATCTGGGCAAGACCTTCCGTGGCAACGGACGCTATGATTCGCTTTTCACCTATGATGCCGATGGCAGCACCATCGAGCACCTCACCGATTACTGGCGCCGGATGGTGCATGTCTCGCATGAAAGCGCGAGCGGTATTCTGGAGCTGGAAATTCTGGCCTTCAGCGCTGAAGATGCCCAAAAAATCGCCGAAATCGTGCATGAGGAAAGCACGGTGATGATCAATAACCTCTCAGCCGTCGCCCGGGAGGATGCTTTACGCTACGCCGGAGAGGATCTGTCACGCGCGCTCGACCAGGTGAAGATCGCGCGGGAGGCGGTGACCGATTTCCGCATCCGCAATCAGATCGTCGATATCGCCACCGATCTGGCCGGGCAGTCGGGGATCATCGCGACGCTGCAGCAGCAGCTGGCAACGGCGCTGGTCGAGCTTGATCTGCTGCAGAATTCCACCACCGCGAGCGACCCGCGCCTGACCCAGTCCGAGCGCCGGATCCAGGCCATCCGCGACCGCATTGCCGAAGAGCGCCAGAAGATTGGCTATAGCGACGGCGAGGAAAGCTATGCCACCATCGCCGGTGAATATGAGCGGCTGACGGTGGAACGGGAATTTGCCGAAGCGCTCTATGTGGCGGCGCTGCGTCAGCAGGAGCTGGCCCTGGCCGAGGCAAAGCGGCAGACCCGCTATCTCGCCACCCATATCCAGCCCAGCCTGGCGCAATCGGCTGAATATCCCCGCAACGGCTTTATCCTTGCCGGGGTGGCATTCTTTGCCTTCCTCAGCTGGGCGATCATGACGCTTGTGTTCTACGCGGTCCGCGACCGGAACTGAGCCAGAGCGATATGATCCGCCTCGAAAACCTCAGCAAATCCTTTCGCACCCCGGGCGGGGCGCGAAAGGTGGTGGCGCAGAATATCAGCGCAGTCTTCCCCTCCGGCGTCGCGGTCGCGCTGCTCGGGCGCAACGGCGCCGGGAAATCAACGCTGATGGAGATGATCTCCGGCAAGGTACGCCCCGGCAGTGGCCGCATCGTGGTGCGCGGCACCGTGTCCTGGCCGGTGGGCTTTTCCGGCTCGTTCCATGGGGATCTGACCGGGGCACAGAATACCCGCTTCATTGCCCGGACCTATGGGGTCGATTCAGACGAGCTGATCGCCCATGTGGCTGAATTTGCCGAGCTTGGGGACCATTTCACCTCTCCCGTGCGCACCTATTCCGCCGGGATGAAATCGCGCCTCGCCTTTGGCGTTTCCATCGGCATCCCCTTTGACACCTATCTGGTGGATGAGGTGACCAGCGTCGGTGATGCCGCGTTCCGCGAAAAGAGCAAACGCTACTTTCTCGCCCGGATGCAGACCGCAGGGGCGATTTTCGTCAGCCATTCCATGCCGCAGATCCGGGAATTCTGCCAGAGCGGCGCGGTGCTGGAGAACGGCCGGCTGCATTACTTCGATGATCTCGAAGAGGCGATCCGGATGCATGAGGAAAATATGGCGCTCTGAGGTGCCGCTCCGGGATCAGGAAAGCGCGCGCTCGAGCCGGCTACGCCAGCCCGAGACCTGGTTGCGGCCAAATTCGCGCGGCGAGCAGAGCTGCAGCTGATCGCGGCTGAACATCGATCCCACCTCATCCAGCGCGGCCGAGCAGAGCGCGACCGCCAGATCAAATTTCTCGGGATGCAGCCAGCGCCAGGCCTCAATCGGGAAGAAGCCGGGCAAGGCGCCCTCGCGCCGGGCCCGCTCCTGGGGATGGGTCTTAAACATCACCGAATATCCGGCCTGCCTCAGCATCCCGGCCATTTCAGCATAAAGCCGCTCCGCCTCCGGCGCGGACATCATGCCCATACCGGCAAGCGGCTGCGACAGGATCAGCGCACTGCGCATGGGCAGGCCGCCAAAAGCCGGGCCGGGCCAGAAGGCCTGAACCAGCCGGCGCGCGGCGGCATCGGGCAATTGCTCCATCATGGCAAAGACCTGGCGCGGCGCGGCCTTGCGGCGCAGCCCGGGGGGCAGCGCCTCGGGCCGGGCGATCTCGATGCGGTCCACCCAGTCCTCTTCGCCCATCCATTGCCGGAAGGGCGACAGGCCGCGCGCCGCCCGGGCCAGGGCCTTGACCGGCGGGATCTGCTGGCTGTGGTAATTGCCCAGCCCCTCTTCGCGCAGGATGATGCTCTGGCACCGCCGCCGCAGCGTCTTCATCATGAAGGGGCCGGTGACATAGATATAGGCATTGCGGTAGCCTGGGCCTAGCCATTCCGGCGGCCGGTCCGCCGGGCCGGCCAGCAGACCCGAGGCCCCGGGGGCAAAATTGCGCCGCAGCAGCGCGGGCATCCAGCGCGGCAAAGTGGCGAATTCCTCGATACAGTCACTGTCGCGGCGCACCGAAAGATGAATATCGGGAAAGGCCCGGATCAGCCCGAGCCGCACCTCTTCGGGCAGCGGTGCGTAATCGTTCATATAGACGATTTCGGCCGCATGACCGCTGAGCAGGGCTGAAATGTAAGAAAACAGCAAAGGGCGCGAACTGGGCGCGAGGTAAAGATCCGGCGCGGTTGCAACAGCCTTCATCATTCCACCATCTGACGAAAAGTGCTGAAAAGCTCAGGCGGCACACGGCCTTTGAACCTGGAATCGCGATCTGGTGAAGACAGGGCTAACGGATCTCGCATCACCCGACAATAACTTCATTGGCAAATGGCTCCCTCCAGGCGGGAGGAAGCGGCAAAATCTTTCCCCCTGGGGCAAAAGCGCGTCAGATCAGCCAGAAATCCGCTGCAGTCAGACTGAGACCGGGCGACAGAACCGCGATCAGCGTCCCCCCGCCCGCCGCATTGCCATTGGCATCCCAGAGCAGCTGGCCCGTCACAGGGTCATAGAGCAGGCGATGCTCTGGCGTCGTCGCCAGCGCAGCTGTGTCAAAGGCAGCAAAGGAGAGGCTGCCTGGCCTCAGACCAGGGTATGCAGCACAGACCAGCCGGATCTGATCCTCCCCCGGCCTGAAATCCTGAATACGGTCGATATTATTCGCGCCGGGGGCGGTATCAAACACGAAGACATCCGCCCCCGCCCCTCCGGCCAGCAGATCGAGACCAGCGCCACCGATCAGCGTGTCATTGCCATCGCCGCCGATCAGTGTGTCATTACCCGCCCGGCCCCAGATCTGATCATGGCCAGCGTCGCCCCAGATCACATTCCCCGCCGCATCGCCCAGAAGCGTATCGCCAAAGCGGGTGCCATAGAGATCCTCGATACTGACGTAGCTGTCCCCGGCGGCATAACCGGTATTCCCGGCCGGGGCCTGCAGATCGGCCCGCAGACCGGCAATTGCGTCATTATACTGCACCCGGTCGCGGCCATTGCCGCCATGGAGCAGATCCGCCCCCGCCCCGCCCAGCAATATATCATCACCCTCGCCGCCGATCAGCGTGTCATTGCCCGCCCGGCCCCAGATCTGATCATTGCCGGCATCGCCCCAGATCACATTCCCCACCGCATCGCCCAGAAGCGTATCGCCAAAGCGGGTGCCATAGAGATCCTCAATACTGACGTAGCTGTCCCCGGCGGCATAACCGGTATTCCCGGCCGGAAGCTGCAAATCGGCCCGCAGACCGGCAGTTGCGTCATTATACTGCACCCGGTCGCGGCCATTGCCGCCATGGAGCAGATCCGCGCCTGCCCCGCCCAGCAATGTATCATCACCCTCGCCGCCGATCAGCGTGTCATTGCCCGCCCGGCCCCAGATCTGGTCATTGCCAGCGTCGCCCCAGATCACATTCCCCGCCGCATCGCCCAGAAGCGTATCGCCAAAGCGGGTGCCACAGAGATCCTCGATACTGACGTATCTGTCCCCGGCAGCATATCCGGTATTCCCGGCCGTAAGCTGCAGATCGGCCCGCAGCCCGGCAGGGGCGTCGTTATACTGCACCCGGTCGCGGCCATTTCCACCATCCAGCAGATCCGCGCCTGCCCCGCCCAGCAATATATCCTCTCCGGCACCACCATAGAGGCTGTCATTGCCCGCCCGGCCCCAGAGCTGATCTGCCCCGGCCTCGCCCCGGATCCTGTTGCCTCCCCCATCGCCGAGCAGCGTGTCGCCAAAGGGCGATCCCGCCAGATCCTCGATGCTCAGATAGCTGTCCCCGAGCGCGAAACCGGTATTCGCAACAGGCAGCAGCAGATCGGCCCGCAGCGCCGCAGACGCATCTTCATAGCAGGCCCGGTCCCGCCCCTCACCACCCTGCAGCAGATCGGCCCCGGCGCCGCCGCGCAGCACGTCATTACCCTCTCCGCCATAAAGCCAGTCATTTCCCGCCCCGCCGATCAGCGTATCATTGCCGCCCATCCCCTCAATCGTGTCGCTCTCTGCCCCGCCGCGCAAAAGATCCGGCCCAGGGGTGCCGAAGATCGTGCCCTGGTCCACTAAGGGCAGGGGCAGGCTGTGCCAGAGCCCGGTGAGCGTGGCGAGGCGCAGCTCTTCGCGGCTGAGCGGCAGCCCATTCGCGCTGAAAATTTCAAGACGCTCGGCCCCGAACCACAGCACGGCACCGCTGGGCGTGGCCAGAAACTCAACCGCAGAAAAATCACGCAGCCCGGACCAGCCCGTCAGATCGAGCCGGTCGAGACCGGGCTGAAAATCGGTGATCACATCCGCCATGCCATCCGCGCTGAGCACGAAAAGATCCGCGCCACCGCCTCCGGTCAGCCGATCCTCGCCCGGCCCGTCGGTCAGCACATCACTGCCCTCGCCCCCCGAAAGCGTGTCATTGCCCGCCCCGCCGGTCAGCAGATCATCAAGCGCGGTGCCGTTCAGCCGGTCCGCACCCTCACCACCGCGCTGCGGCAGAGCGATGGCCGAAAGGTCAAGGCCAAGCCGGGTGATGCCGCTGCCCTCTCCGGCGAGGAAAATTTCGAGCTGCCCGCTCTGCAGCCGCAGGCTGATTGCGCTGATGGCCCCGGGCGCGACCAGGCCCTCGCCGGTCAGCTCCGCCATCAGCACCAGCCGCCCGCCAGGCAGGATCTCAAACAGATTGAGCCCCTGATCCGCCCCCCCCGCCAGGATGAAAGCGCGCTCCTGCAGCACCACAACCTCCAGTGCCCGCAAGGCCTGAAACCGGGTGTTCAGCGTATCGATGATGTGATCGGCAGCCTCCATCCCACCGCTGGCGGTCAGGCGGATCAGGCTGATCGAGGAACTGCCGGAGGAACCGGCCACCAGCCAGGTCCCGCCATGGGCCGTGACCTGCCGCACCACCTCGGGCGAGGCGATGCCAAGCCCCTCAGCCGCACCGATGGCGGCGCTTTCGCGCGGGCGGCCATCATCCTCCAGCGCGATCAGATGGATCCGGGCGGCGGTCTGCGATAAAACGATCAGATAATTGCGGCCGTCATAGCTGAGCGGCTCAATTGCCGTGATATTGATCTGATCTGCGACATCCGGCCCCAGCCGCAGCCCGGGCAGTGCCGTCAGCTCGCCGCTGTTGCCGAGCCGCCAGGCCTGCAGCATACCCGCTCCGGTTGCAGATCCGTAGCAGAAATTTTCACCACCCAGCGCCAGGCTCGCACTGGCGGAGAAGCTGATGCCGCCGCCGGCAGGGGGCAGGACATTGCTGCGCAGGGTGCCGCTGTCGCGCAGCTGGTAGAAACTCAGCCCGCCCGGCCCGAGGCCGGAGACCAGCAGCATCTGCGCGCCATTGAGGCTCAGCGCCGCCAGCTCCGGCCCGGCGGAGAGGCCACCAGAGGAGCGGATATCATAGCTGCCGCTGAGCCGCAGCGGGCCGTCGATCTGCAGCGCCAGCACGCCACCGCCCGCCCGGGTGAGGCTATAGAGCATAAATCCGCCACCCGGGGCCTGCAGGATCAACAGATCTTCGATCCCCGAGAGCATATGGAGCGGCGCCTCGGTAAAAGTCTCTATCCAGCTGAACCGGAACATGTCACACCTTTTCCCTATAGTGAGTTTCCCCGGCTAAGGGTGTGGTGCTGTGAGCGCTCTGTGGCGGAAAAGGGGCGTTAAAGTAGAATGCGAGTAAGTACAGACAAACCAGGCATCGCTGCCGCTCTGCCCTGCCGGGCCTGGCGAAGTCAGGATCCCTGCAGGACGACTGGTGCCACCGAGAGCCCGGCCGGGCCCTCGGCGCCGGTCACCATCCTTATGGCCACCTATAATGGCGAGCGGCATCTGCAGGCCCAGCTCGACAGCTTTGCCGCACAAAGCCATCGCAACTGGCAGTTGTTCATCACTGATGACGGATCGGGCGACAGAACGCTCGGAATCCTGCAGGATTTTGCCCGGCAGTATCCGGTGCAGATCGTACAGGGACCGCAGCAGGGCGCGGGGATGAATTTCCTCTCGGCGCTCTGCCATCCTGAGCTGCCCCAGGGCATCCTGGCACTGGCGGATCAGGATGATGTCTGGCTGAAGGGCAAGCTGGCGCGCGGCCTGCGCCGCATGGCCGCGGCCCCCGATCCCTCCGCCCCGGTGCTCTATTCGGCCGAGAGCCTGATCGCGGATGGTGCGCTGAAGCTGATGAAGCGCTCGACCAGCGGCACGGTCGCCCCGGGCTTTGCCCCGGCACTGGCGCAGAACCTGTTCGCCGGCCATTCGATGATGCTGAACGCCCCGGCCCTGGCCCTGGCGCGCAGCGCGGGCTGTCCGCCGGGAGTGATCTGGCATGACTGGTGGCTCTATCAGCTGCTGGCCGGGGCCGGGGCGCAGCTGATCCTCGATCCGCTGCCCACGGTGATCTACCGCCAGCACAGCAGCAATACGCTGGGCGTGGTCAATGGCCCGGGCGCAGCCTTGCGCCGGTTGCAGATGGTGCTGCGCGGTGAATGGGGCGAGACCATCCGTGCCCATGCCGGGGCGCTGCAGTCACGGCGCAGCCTGCTGACCGCTGCGGCTCAGGGGCAGCTCGATGCTTTCCTGGCCCTGCCGCCAAAGGGCCTGGCCAGGGCGCGCCGTCTCCAGGCGCTGGGTGTCAGGCGCAGCTCAAAGGCCGGAGACCGGATGATGTCGCTCGCCGCGCTGTTCGGCCGGATCTGAACCTCGCGCCTCAGATCCAGCGTCCGACCGCCATGACGCGCAACGCCTGGCTGCCGGCTTTCGACAGGAAAGACAGCACACGCAGGCTGGCACTGCTGGCCGAAGGGGCGGCCGCGGCCAGCCAGCAATCGACGCCATCCGCCAGGCCGCTGACCACCGGCGCCGATCCGGCGAGGAAGGACTGCGGATAGCTCCAGCTGACCGCAGGCGAGGTAAAGCCCGCGCCCAGCGCCGTGCTGACATTCGCGACCGAAAAGCCGTGATGCCAGCAGATCTGCGTGCCATCCGCGAGACGCAGCCAGCTGCCGCTGGCATTTGAGCCGCGTTCCAGCACCGCGCCTGTCGGCAGGCCCGCGCTTTGCGTCACAGTGCCGACCAGGCTGGCGCGGCTGCAGACCGGGCTGCCCGCCACCCGGAGCCCCTGGGGAAAATCGGCAATGCCCGTCGCCGCGCCAAGCGCCAGCGCCACCTGCCAGGCGCTGCCATCGGCACTGACCTTCACTGCGAAATCATCGCTGCCGGTGCAGCCCATTTCGGCCCGGCCCGACCAGCCGGTCT
Source organism: Pseudogemmobacter faecipullorum (assembly GCF_020539525.1). Lineage (GTDB taxonomy): Bacteria > Pseudomonadota > Alphaproteobacteria > Rhodobacterales > Rhodobacteraceae > Pseudogemmobacter > Pseudogemmobacter faecipullorum. Next base: position 83,645 of record NZ_JACDXX010000001.1, read on the forward strand.
GAAACAGCAGGCTGCCGGTCTCGGCGGCAGAGGCCTTGTTCAGCTTCAGCTGCATTCCCGCCCCGGCATGGCTCATCAGCACCGCAGGCGAGGCCAGGGCAAGCCGGTTCACCGCATCTGCCGTGGCCGAGATGCCGAGCCGGGCAAAGCTTCCTGCCGTCTGATCCGGCGTGACCCAGGACAGGCCGTCATAGACCGCCAGCCGCGCCTCGCTCAGCAGATAGGCCTGCCAGCCGGGCCGGGGCGCAAGGAACTGCCAGCCGGCCGCAGTCATCACCGCCAGCTGCCCCTCCTGCCCGGCCCAGAGCCCGGTGGCCCCGGCGGCGACGATATGGCGATCGCCGGCCACCGGCAGCGCAGGCGGGGCGCTGCGGTCACGATCCGCCACCGCCAGCTGCACCAGGGCATCCAGCAGAAGCAAAGCTTCATTATGGGTGACATGTTTCTGCGCCTGGGCCGGCAGGATCAGCGGCAGCTCCAGAATATCGGTGGTGTCAGACATGAAATCCTCCGCACGGGACCAGGGCGGGGCGGTGGCTGATGCGCCTCCTGCCCTTCCCGCGTGAGGCTGAGGGCATTGTGCTTACGCCCCTCCTGGCCCGGCGCACGCTGCCCGCCCCAGAGCGGCAACAGGCTCAGCTCACCGGGCCGCCGGTGCCCGCCCCATCGGCGCGGCGGATCACCCGCCGGGCCGAGGCCTCGCGCCGGATATTCACGCTGATCGCGCCGATGATCATCGCCCCGCCCAGGATCACCCAGGGGTCAAAGGCCTCGCCGAAGACCACCATGCCCAGCAGCGCTGCCCAGAGGATCTGCAGGAAGGTCACCGGCTGGGTCACCGCCAGCGGCGCGGCGGCAAAGGCGCGGGTCATGGCATAATGGCCAAGGGTGGCAAAACCCGCCCCTGCCGCCAGCCAGACCAGCTGCCAGAGCTCGGGGCGCTGCCAGACCGGCCAGGCCAGCAGGCCAAGCCCGGGGGCGGTGGCAAAGGTCATCATGGCGACAATCACCCCGGCGGGCACGCTGTCACTCATGCGTTTGGCGATGATATAGGCGATAGCGAAAGAAATGGCTGCACCGAACTGGGCCAGATGACCGGAACTGATCTCGCGCAGCCCGGGCCGCAGCACCACCATAGCGCCAAGAAAGGCCACCAGCGCCACCATCATTCGCCCCGGCGTCACCCCCTCGCCCAGCAAGAGCCCGCCAAGGATCAGCACGATCACCGGATTAAGAAAGCCGATCGCCGAGACCTCGGCCACCGGCAGCCGGGCCATAGCGTAAAACCACAGCGTCACCGCCAGCACCGTCACCAGCCCGCGCAGGGCGAACATCACCCAGATGCGGCGCGGATACTGGCTGCGCATCAGCTGCGGCAGCAAGGGCAGAAAGATCAGCGCGCCGAAAGCATAGCGCAGAAACGCCGCCTGAGGCGCGGGCAGCGAGGTGCCCACCGCCTTTACCACCCCGTTCACCCCGACCATCGCAAGGCCCGAGATCACCATCCACAGAATGCCGGCAAACGGCCTATGCGCTGTCTTTTCCCACATGGCGCGCACCAGAGGTGAGCGCTCAGGAAAAGGCAAGCCCCGCCGCGATGCCCCACATCAGCAATCCGGTCCCCGCCTCGAGCCAGACCCAGGCCACCGGCCGGGCGAACAGCGGTGCCAGCAGCCGCGCGCCATAGCCGAGCGCGGTGAAAAAGCTCAGCGAGCCCAGTGCGGCGGCAGTGCCAAAGGCCCAGGCCTGGCCGGGATATTGCGCCGAGACCGAGCCGATCAGCACCAGGGTGTCGAGATAGACATGCGGATTGGCCCAGGTCAGCATCAGGCAGCTCAGCACCACCTGACGGCGCGGGGCGCTTTTGCCGCCGGAAGGCAACAGCGCCTCACCGCCCCGCATCGCCGCCCTCAGCCTTTGCGCGCCATAGACCACAAGGAAGGCCACGCCGCCCCAGAGCATCAGCGATCCAAGCCAGGGCACGGCACGCGAAAGCGCGCCAAAGCCCGCCACCCCCGCGCCGATCAGCAGCGCATCCGACAGGGCACAGATCGCCACCACCGATCCGATATGCTCGCGCCGCAGCCCCTGGCGCAGCACGAAAGCATTTTGCGCGCCTATGGCGAGGATCAGGCTTAACGCCGTGAAATATCCGGCAAAAATCGCCTCAGCCAAAATGCGCCCCTCCCGCTTCCCCTGCTGAAAATAGCCCCAGGGGATCAGGGGGGCAGAAGGCCCCCCTCTGTTCAGCTTCCGCTTCTGACGCCCTGCGCATAGTTAATCAAATTAAACTGTTTCACGTGACACCAGTTTTGCTAATCTGACCCCATGCTTGATCCTGCACAGCTTGCCGCCCTTGCCGCCGTGCATCACCGCGGTGCCTTTGATCTGGCCGCCGCCGATCTGGCGGTGACGCCTTCGGCGATCTCGCAGCGCATCCGGGCGCTGGAGGAAAGGGTCGGCACTTTGCTGATCCGCCGCGGCCAGCCCTGTATCGCCACCCCAGCCGGGCAAAAGCTGATCCGGCATTTTGAGGCGATCCGGCTGATGGAGCGCCAGCTCAGCGCCGATCTGCCCGGTCTCGGGGATAGGGCCCTGCCGCTGCGGATTGCGGTCAATGCCGACAGCCTCGCCACCTGGCTGCTGCCCGCCCTCGCCGCGGTGCCGGGATTGCTGTTTGATCTGGTGATTGCCGATCAGGATGTCGCGCATGAGCATCTGCGTCAGGGCGAGGTCAGCGCCGCCATCACCTCGGATCCCGGTCCGCTGCAGGGCTGTGACAGCACGCCACTCGGGGCTTTGCGCTACCGCGCCACCGCCAGCCCGGCCTTTCTCGCCCGCCATTTCAGCGCCGGGGTCAGCCGGGACAGCCTGAGCCGCGCCCCCTGCCTGATCTTTTCCGAAGCCGACCGGCTGCAGCATCTCTGGGCCAGCCAGCAGGGCCTGCTGCCGCCATCCGGGCTGCGCGGCCATCGCCTGGCCTCAGCCGAAGGCTTTGTCGCCGCCTGCCTCCTCGGCATGGGCTGGGGGATGAATCCCGAAGGGCTGATCCGCGAGGCCCTGGCCCGCGGCAGGCTCTGCGAACTGATCCCGGGCAGCTATACCGATATTGCGCTTTACTGGCAGGTCACCCGGCTGGCGGCTCCGGCGCTGAAACCATTGAGCCGCGAAATCCGCCGCGCCGCCGCAACCGCGCTGATCACGCCCTCAGAAGCGGATACGTGAGGGAAAGCGAAATTCGACATCGGCTTTCGGCCCTGTCCTGCCCGCCAGCCCATAGGTCAGGCGGCGCAGCTCACCGGCCAGCCCGGCTTTCATCCCGGGATCGATCTCTACCGGCTGACCCACCGCCAGCTTCAGCGGCTTTTTCGCCCGTTTCAGCGTTTCGCGGAAGATCAGCGCCACCCGCAAAGGATAGGAATAATGGCTGACGATCTGGAACAGGCGCGAATTCTGGCCATGGAACCAGACCGGCAGCACCCTGACCCCGGCCCGCAGCGCCAGCCGGGTAACGAAAGGATGCCAGGCCGGATCGGCGGCATGGCGGGCCAGGGGCCTCGGCGCAGTCGCCACGCCACCTGCCGGAAAGATCACCAGCACATGGCCCTGATCGAGCCAGTCGGCGGCCGCTTTGCGGGTTTCAGCCGAAGCGCGGCGCGCCGCTGCCCCGGTGCTGAAATCGACCGGCAAGAGCAGGGACCGGGCCTCCGGGGCCTGACAGAGCGCCGCATGGACCATGATTTTCACATCGGGCCGCACCCGGGTGATCAGATCCCCGAGCGCCAGACCATCAGCAATGCCGAAAGGATGATTGGCGATCACCAGCAGCCCGCCGGTTTTCGGGATCAGCCTCGCATCACCACGGGTGAATTCAAGCTGCAGCCCGAGCAGCCGCACCGCTTCGGCAAAAAGCGGCGCCCGGCGGTCGCGCCCGGGGTCTGCCCGCCAGCTGCGGTAAAGCTTTTCGATCCGGCCCTGGCCTGAGAGCCGCTCGGCGATACGGATCAGCCTGCGGCGAATCGGGCTTTGCTCAGGATGGGAATAGCTGAAGACCGGCGCCTCCGGCAGGCCGGTATCCCCCGCCACCGGCAGGCCCGGTACCGGCAGGCCCACCACCGCCTCTTCGCGCAGCATCTGCCCCATATCTCTCTCCGCTGTCAGCCTGTGCCGGGGCGCGCGGTGCCACCACCGCCGCTCTCCGGCATCTGACTGCCAGCTCTGCATGACAGGCCAATGACAGCAGCCACGACAGGGACAACGCCAAGGGAGAGGCAGGGCCTGCCTCAGGGCAAAAGAAAACCCCCGGCCGGAGCCGGGGGTTTTCCTGAACTCATCAGAGGAGCGCGGGCCCAAGCCCGGGCGCGGCTCAGAGCTGCGCCGCGACATCCTCGGGCACGTCGAAATTATGGGTGACGGTCTGCACATCGTCATCCTCTTCCAGCAGATCGATCAGCCGCATCAGTTTCTGCGCGGTGTCGAGGTCAACCTCGGTGCGCGACTGCGGACGCCAGATCAGCTTGGCCTCGGTCGATTCCCCGAGGCTGGCTTCCAGCGCATCCGAGACCGCCGACAGATCCTCAATCGGGCAATAGATGTAGTGACCATCTTCATCGGTCTCGACATCCTCGGCCCCGGCCTCAATCGCCGCCATCATCACCGTGTCCGCATCACCTGCGCTCAGCGGATAGGAAATCTCACCCAGGCGGTCAAAGCTGTGCGAGACCGAGCCGGTCTGGCCCATATTGCCGCCAGCCTTGGTGAAATAGCTGCGCACGTTCGAGGCGGTGCGGTTGAGGTTATCGGTCAGCGCCTCAACGATGATCGCAATCCCACCGGCACCGTAACCTTCATAGCGGATTTCGGTATAATCTGCCGCATCGCCCATCTGCGATTTTTTGATCGCGCGGTCGATCACGTCTTTCGGCATAGAAACCGCTTTCGCAGCTTTTACTGCCAGACGCAGACGCGGGTTTTTATCGGGGTCAGGATCGCCCATCTTTGCGGCGACGGTGATCTCTTTCGAGAGTTTCGAGAACATTTTCGAGCGGATACCATCCTGCTTGCCCTTGCGGTGCTGGATGTTCGCCCATTTCGAATGGCCTGCCATGGGGCACTCATTATCCCATTTTGATACCCGGGTTCCATACACCCTTAGCAGTGCTGCGGGCAAGGCCAGGGGAAGTCTCACCCTCCCCTGCAGGTATATTGTTACGTTTTGGCCCGGATCAGGGGCCCGATTGCTGCAGCCGGCCGCCCTGACGCACCATGACCACGCGTTTTGCGAGGCCGGTATTGTCATCGGTCTCGACATAGACCCCCGAAAGGGTCGCCTCGCCCCCGGCCGGCTCAAAGCGTGATTTCGACATGCCGGTGATGAAGCGGCGCATCGGCTCAAGCTTTTCCATGCCGATCACGCTGTCATAATCGCCGCACATTCCGGCATCTGACAGATAGGCGGTGCCGCCCTTCAGGATCTGGGCATCACCGGTCGGCACATGGGTATGGGTGCCGACCACCAGGCTGGCCTGGCCATCACACCAGTGCCCCATGCCCATTTTCTCGGAAGTGGCCTCAGCATGAACATCAATAATCGCCGCCTGAACACTGACGCCCAGACGATGCGTCTTGAGCACCGGGTCAATCGCCGAGAAGGGATCATCAAAGGGCTGTTTCATAAACACCCGGCCCAGCACCTGCGCCACCAGCACTTTTTTGCCGTTCGGAGCATTGAAGACCCGCGCGCCTTTACCCGGTGCGATCCGCGAATAATTCAGCGGACGGATGATCCTCGGCTCTTCCTCAAGGAACTGCGCCATGTCTTTCTGATCGAAAGCATGATCACCAAGCGTCACCACATCGGCCCCGGCCGCGAGGATGCCTTTGGCATGTTCGGCGGAAAGCCCCATGCCCCCGGTCGCATTCTCGCCATTGACCACGACGAAATCGAGACCCCAATCCGCGCGCAGCTTCGGCAGCACACTGGCAATCGCCGTCCGCCCCGCACGCCCCATCACATCGCCAAGAAAAAGCAGTTTCATGGGATTTGCCTTATTCCCCCCGCCCCCGGGCTTCAACCCCGCCAGCGGCCGGTTTTCCGCCCGGTACGGCAAAATCCGCATCTTGACCCGCCCCGGGCCGCTGCCAGGCCTGCCGGGCAGTTGAGCCAGCGCCCGGGATCCGCTAGTCAGGCCCCATGACCCCAGATCTGATCCAGAGCCTTTTCACCCGCCCCGATGGGCAGTTCCTCTGCGCCCGCTGGGCCCGCCCGGTGGCGCCGGTGGTCTTCGGCACCGATGATGCCACCCTGGCCACGGTAAAGGGGGCAATTGAGGCCCTCGCCCGGATTGCCCGTCTGCCCACCGCCGAGACCGATCCCGAGCTTGGCGCGAATTTCATGCTCTTCTTCTTCCGCGACTGGGCCGAGCTGACCGGAGTGCCCGATCTCGACCGGGTGATCCCCGATCTGGCGCCGCTCTGTGCCCGGCTTGCCGATCAGGGGGCCAATCAGTACCGGGTGTTCCGCTTTGACGAGGCCGGAGCGATCCGCGCGGTCTTCACCTTCCTGCGGATGGATGAGCATCTGGCGGAAATGCCCGCTGCCGATCTGGCGCTGGTTCAGGCGGCCGAGGCCATGCTGACCTGGGGCGAAGGCGCTTTCTTCAAAATCGCACCGCTGGCCCGCACGCCCGAAGGCGATATCTTCCTGCGCCCCGACCTCGCCACGCTGATCCGGGTGGCCTATGATCCGGCCCTGCCCGCGAGCGCCAGCGATCCGAGCCATGCGCTGCGCCTTGCCGCCCGGCTTGCGGCGGCCGAGGGCGGCACGAATGCATGAATTTGCGGTCCGGGTCTATTACGAGGATACCGACCTCGCGGGCATCGTCTATTACGCGAATTATCTGAAATTCATCGAACGCGGCCGCAGCGAATGGGTGCGCGGTTGCGGAATTGATCAGATGGGGCTGAAAGCCAGCCAGGGCATCGTCTTCGCGGTGCGCCGGGTCGAGGCCGATTACCTGCGCCCGGCCCGTTTTGGCGAGGATCTGACCGTGACCACCCGGGCTGATGCTGTCACCGGGGCGCGGATCACGCTCAGCCAGCAGGTTCTGCGCGGCACCGAGCTGCTGTTTGATGCCAAAATCACCCTCGCCTGCCTCAGCGAGGCCGGGGCCCCGGCCCGGCTGCCATCCGCGATCCGCACTCTGCTGAACCAGGGCTGAAGCACCGGCGGAAAGCGGACTTTACCACCTGTCTGGGCAAAGCTTTGCCAGGCTACAAGATCTTGTCAGCGGTCACTCGCCGCTCTCCAAGATGTGTTGGCATTCTCCTTGTATCACTGATAGAATCAGCGCTAACGACCGGCGAAACTGACCGGCGATACAAACGAGCAGGCTAAATGGATACCCAAACCCTCGCGATGGCGCAGGAGCTTGACTTCTCGCTGCTGGCGCTTTTTGCGCGCGCCACTTTCACCGTTAAGCTGGTGATGATTATGCTGATCGTCATGTCCTTCTGGTCATGGGCGATCATCTTCCAGAAACATATCCTGTTCCGCAAATCCCGCGCCGAGGCCGCCGAGTTTGACCGCGCCTTCTGGTCAGGTGAGCCGCTTGATGAACTTTATGAGCGGATCGGGCCGGAACCCCAGGGCGCTTCCGAGCAGATTTTCTCGGCCGGTATGCTGGAATGGCGCCGCAGCCATAAGCAGGATGGCGCGCTGATCGCCGGGGCCCAGGCCCGGATCGACCGCGCCATGGATGTGGCCATCGCCCGCGAAAGCGAGCGACTGAACAAGGGCCTGTCCTTCCTCGCCACCACCGGCTCGGTCGCGCCTTTCATTGGTCTGTTCGGCACGATCTGGGGCATCAAACACTCATTCGAGGAAATTGCGATCTCGCAGAACACCTCGCTGGCGGTTGTGGCCCCGGGCATTGCCGAGGCGCTGCTGGCCACCGGCATCGGCCTGATCGCCGCTATTCCTGCCGTGGTGGCCTATAACAAGCTCAATGCCGACAGCGAGCAGATCCAGGGCAATTACGAGAGCTTTGCCGATGAATTTGCGACCATCCTGTCGCGCCAGCTGGACAGCTGAGCCATGGGTGGCGGTGTCATGAAAAAATCGGGCGGCGGCGGGCGGCGCGGCAGGCGCCGGGGCGCCTCGGCCGCGATGAGCGAGATCAACGTCACGCCCTTCGTCGACGTTATGCTGGTGCTGATGATCATCTTCATGGTGGCAGCGCCGATGATGACCGTGGGCGTACCGATCGAACTGCCGAAGACTGCGGCCACAGCCCTGCCGACCGAGCAGGAAGAGCCGCTGTCCATCACCCTGACCGCCGATGGTCTGGTGATGATCATGACCAGCGAAGTCTCGGAGGCTGAACTGATCCCGCAGCTGCGCGCCATCGCGGCGGAACGCACCTCGGATAAAGTCTATCTCCGGGCCGATGGCCAGCTGCCCTATGAGCGTGTTGCCCAGGTGATGGGCGCGCTGAATGCAGGTGGCTTTACCAATATCGGCCTGGTGACCGATTCACGCGGCCCCGATTTCGGCGCCGGGAACTGAAAGCAGAGCACAGGCTGATGGAGCGCCGCTTCCAGACGGGCACAATTCTTTCCGGCGCAGGGCACGCTGGCCTCATCCTCTGGGTGCTGGTCGGCGACTGGCTGTTTGCCCCTGCCGCGCCGGTTGAGGTGCTCACCACCCAGGTCTCGATGATGTCCTCATCGGAATTCGACGCCATGGCGGCTGCGGCCCCGAAAGCGTCGGATACCCCGAGCGAGGCCCCTGAGAGCCCCTCCGCGCCGGATGCAGGCGAAGCAGAGCTGAGCGAGCCGGTGGCCGAGACCCCGCGCCCGCCGCCGCCGCGCCCCGATGCGGTCTCGCAGCCTGACACCATCACCCCGCCGCCTCCGGCGGATACGGCCCCGCCGCCACCTGCCGATCCCTCCCCGGAGCCGGTCGGAGAGGAATTGCCGCCCGATGTCGCTTTCGCGCCGGAAGAGCAGCCGATGCCCTCGATGAACAGCTCGATGCGGCCAAAGCCAAAGCCCGCTGAGATCGTGGCACCGACGCCAAGCCCGACCCCGGTTGAGGAGCAGGTCGAGACCGCACCTGCCCCCGAAGAGGCCGTGACCGAAACGCCGGAGCCGACCCCCGAGCCGCCGCGTGAGCAGCAGGAAGCCGTCGCCCAGGAGGAGACCGGCGATGTTCTGCGCACCGAAGCGACCGAGGAACAGACAGAATCGATGGGGATGAGCACCTCACCGCGCCCGCGCGGCAAGCCTGCCCGTCCCACCCCCGCCCAGGAACCGGCAGCGGAAACCCCGTCACGGCCCTCGGCCCCGGCTTCGGATAATTCCTCCAGCGCGGAGAACGATGCCATTGCCGAGGCCCTGGCCGAAGCTGCGGCCGAGGAAGCCGCTGCAGCCGCCAAAGCCGAAGCTGCGGCTGCCAAAGCTGCCGCCGATAAAGCGGCTGCGGATAAGGCTGCGGCCGATAAAGCCGCTGCGGCAGCGAATTCCGGCTCGGGGGGCAATGGCTCTGCATCCAGGGGCGCACCGCTGACCGGGGGCGAAATGGGCGATATTTCCTCGGCGATCTCGCGCAAATGGAATGTCGGCGCCATGGGGACCGAGGCGATGTCGACGGTGATCGTGGTCAGGGTCGAATTCGATGCCTCGGGCAAGCCCGGCAATATGTCGCTGGCCGAATCCAGTGGCCCGAGCGATCAGGCGATCCAGGTGGCGTTCCGTCAGGCCCGTTCGGCGATTGCCCGCGCCTATCAGGAGGGCGGCATCCCGCTGCCCGCCGATAAATACGAGACCTGGAAAGTTCTGGAATTCGTCTTCGATGCCAATGGGATGAGGATGCGATGACCGCTGGACTGCGCCTTGTATCCGCGCTTTGCTCTGGCCTCGCTGTGCTGGCGGGGCCCGGGCTGGCGCTGGATGGCCCCGGGGCGGAAACAGCTGTCGCGCCCGACAGCGGGCCACAGCGGCGCGACTGTCCGGCAGAGGCGGCAGATCCCGGCCTCAGCGGCTCTGATCTGGCGCAGCAGCTGCAGCGCTCGATTGCTGCGATCTGGCAGGCCGGAGGGGTACTGCCCGGCACAGAGGGCGCAAAGATCAGCGTCCGGCTCTGCCCGAGCAAAGATCCCCGCGCACCTCTCGATGTGTTCATCATGGACTATCAGGGCCCGGAGGGTGAGGCGCAGCAGGCGCTCTTTGGCGCTCTGATGGCCGCCATCCGTCGTGTCGCCGCCCCGGGCCGCGGCTTTGAGGCAGTCATGCTGGAACTGGGCCGGGGCGATCCGGATCTGGTCACCCTGGATCTGGAGTTCATCGCCGAAGCCCATGGCACCGGCGCTGCACCATGATAGAGATGACAGAGATGTCACGCAGCACGGCGCAACCATTCCTGCCGCATCACGTTGGCAGTGCAATATTGAAACCTTTTATGCAAACGGGCAGCAGACCCGGTCAATTCGGAGCCAGAGGCAGATGACCTTCACCAGAAGAAGCTTTGCAACCACCATGCTGGCAGGCGCCACGATGCTGCCCGCCATGGCCCGCGCCCAGGATGGCCGCCCGCCGCGCATCGTCATCGGCCCTGGCACCATCGAGCCGATGCCGATTGCCGTACCGGTTTTTGTCGATGAGGGCGGCGCGGGCGAGCTGACCGGCAACCTGGCCAGCGTCGTGCTGTCGGACCTGACCGGCACCGGCTTCTTCCGCGAGATCCCGCGCGAAGCCCATATCAGCCGCATCTCGTCTTTTGATGCTGCCATCCCGTTCGAGGACTGGCGCGCCGTCAATGCTCAGGTGCTGATCGTTGGCGCCGTCTCGGCCGCGGGCGACCGGATTTCGGTGAAATTCCGCGCCTGGGATGTGGTCAATGGCCGCCCGATGGAGGGCGCGGCGCTGCAACTCGCCGGCACCAGAGGCGGCTGGCGCCGCATGTCGCATAAAGTGGCGGATGCAGTCTATTCGGCCATCACCGGCGAAAGCGGTTATTTCGATACCCGTGTGGTCTTCGTCTCGGAAGCCGGACCCAAGAACGCCCGGCAGAAACGCCTTGCCGTCATGGATTACGATGGCGCCAATGTGCAATATCTGACCGACAGCCAGTCGATCGTTCTGGCGCCGCGCTTCTCGCCTGCCGGGGATCGCATCATCTATACCAGCTATGAGACCGGCTTCCCGCGCATGACGCTGCTCGATGTTGGCAGCCTGCGCCGTCAGACCCTGGCCGAACAGCCGGGCACCATGACCTTCGCACCGCGCTTCTCGCCCGATGGCCGCTCGGTGGTCTTCTCGCTTGAGCGCGGCGGCAATACCGATATCTACAAAATGGACCTCGGCTCGGGATCGACCAGCCAGCTGACCAATTCCCCCTCGATTGAGACCGCCCCCAGCTTCTCCCCCGATGGCAGCCGCATCTGCTTTGAAAGCGACCGCACCGGCGGCAGCCAGATCTATATCATGGGCGCCGGTGGCGGTGAGGGGCAGCGGATTTCGGGCGGAGATGGCCGCTATGGCACGCCGGTCTGGTCGCCGCGTGGCGATCTGATCGCTTTCACCAAACAGGCTAAGGGCCGCTTCCATATCGGTGTGATGCGCGCGGATGGCTCGGAAGAGCGTCTGCTGACCTCGTCCTTCCTGGATGAGGGCCCGACCTGGGCCCCGAACGGAAGGGTGATCATGTTCACCCGTGAGACCTCGGGCGACGGCGGCCAGGCTTCGCTCTGGTCGGTTGACATCACCGGACGCAACCTCAAGCAGATTCCGACCCAGGGCCCGGCTTCGGACCCGGCATGGTCGCCGCTGCTTCCGTAAATCGCCGCTGCGGGCAATGGGCAACGCTGCCCGATTGCCCGCGCCACGGCAAAGCTGCTAAACTGGTGCGACACTCTGCCCCGCCCGCGTTGAAAAAGGATAAGAGCCGATGACTTTCACTCCCAAGGCCCTGCTTTTGCTGGCCACTCTCGGCCTCGCGGCCTGTCAGAACCCCGACCGCTATGGTTCGGGCGGCGATGGCGGCTATGGTCAGGGCGGCAATGGCGGCAATGGTGGTTCGGGCTATATCGACACCAGCGGCCTCGGCGATCCGAATGATCCCCGTTCCATCGCCTATTTCAACCAGTCGGTTGGCGACCGTGTGCTGTTCGGCCTCGACCAGTCCACGGTTTCCGATGAGGGCCGCCGCATCCTGAGCGCACAGGCCAACTGGCTGAACCAGAACCCCGGCTATGCGATCATCATCGAAGGCCATGCCGACGAAAAAGGCACCCGTGAGTATAACCTTGCACTCGGTGCACGCCGTGCCGCTGCCGCCCAGCAGTACCTGATCTCGCAGGGCGTTTCGGGCAGCCGTATGCGCACCATCTCTTATGGTAAAGAGCGCCCGATCGAGGTCTGCTCGACCGAGAGCTGCTATTCGCAAAACCGCCGCGCCGTCACGGTGCTGTCGGTTGGCGCAGGCGCCTGACCCGTGATGCGGGCCCGGTTTCTCCTGCCTGTGCTGGCACTTGGCTTTGCCATGCCCGCCAGTGCTGAATCGCTTGCCGATGTGCGGGTCGAACTGGGCCAGCTCGCGGCTGAGTTCAACAGGCTCAAGGCTGAACTGACCACCACCGGGGCCTCGGCCCGGGTGGGCGGTGCCGATGCGCTGGCACGGATGGATACGCTCGAGAGCGAGCTGATGCGTCTGACCTCGCGCACCGAGGAAATCGAGCTGAAACTGAACCGGGTCGTCAGCGACGGCACCAACCGGATCGGGGATATCGAATTCCGCCTCTGCGAGGCCGAGCCGGGCTGTGACCCGATGAATATGCCGCCGACCGGCACGCTTGGCGGTGGCAGCGGCGGTGGCTCAGCCTCTGCCGCTCCGGTGATCACCCCTTCGGCCCCCGCGTCGAATTCCTCCGCAGGCCCCGAGCTTGCCGTTGCCGAGAAAGAAGACTTCGACCGGGCCAAGGGGGTGCTCGGTCAGGGTGACTTTCCCGGTGCTGCATCGCTCTTTGAGGCCTATGCGCAATCCTATCCTGGCGGGCCGCTAGTCCCTGAGGCGCATTTCCTGCGCGGCGAGGCACTTGGCAAAGCGGGGGAGAAAACCCGCTCGGCCCGGGCCTATCTCGATGCCTATACCAGCGATCCGAAGGGGCCTTTCGCCCCTGAGGCGGTGCTGAGGCTGGGCCAGTCGCTGGGTGATCTGGGCCAGACCGATCAGGCCTGCGTGACCCTGGCGCAGATCGGCATCGAATATCCGGGTTCAAATGCGGCCTCGCAGGCGCCGATGGCGATGCAGGCGCTCGGGTGCCGCTGAGCCCCCTGCCGGTCGAGAATACCTCCGGCGGGCTAGGCGCTTATGCCCGGCCCGCCGATGATCGCCCCCCCTCTCCGGCTTTTGCCCCCGGGCTGACCGGCGATGCCAGTGCGCCGCCGCTGGGTCTCGCGGTCTCGGGCGGCAGCGATTCGATGGCGATGCTGCATCTGGCGGCCCGGGCAGCAGCCGCGACCGGCCAGCGTTTTGAAATTGCCACTGTCGATCACCGGCTGCGCCCGGAAGCCGGTGATGAGGCGCGTTTCGTCCACGAACAGTGCCAGCGGCTCGGCCTGCCGCATCAGACCCTGATCTGGGAAGACCATCCCGGGACCGGCAATCTGATGCAGGAGGGCAGCCGCGCCCGCTACCGCCTGCTCGGCCAATGGGCCTGCCAGCGCGGCATTTCCCGCATCGCCCTCGCCCATACCGCCGATGATCAGGCCGAATGCTTCCTGATGGGGCTGACCCGGGCTGCGGGTCTCGACGGGCTCAGCGGCATGCGCCCGGGCTGGCAGGAAGCCGGCGTCACCTTCCTGCGTCCGCTGCTGCACGAAAGCCGCGCGGCGCTGCGCGCCTTTCTGCGCCGGGAGGGGCAGGACTGGTGCGAAGATCCGAGCAACAGCAACCCCCGCTATCTGCGCGCCCGGATGCGCAGCCTGCGCGCGGCGCTGGAACCCGCCGGGATCGGCCTCACACAATTGCGTGAGACCATCGCCCATCTTGCCCGGGCCCAGGCCCTTTTGCGCCATGAAACCGGCGCGACTTTTGCCCGCATCGGCACCGAAGAGGCCGGTGCGCTGCGCCTTGAGCGCGCCGGTTTTGCGGCGCTCCACCCCGAGATGCAGCGCCGCCTGATCAGCGCGGCGATCCGCTGGCTCTCGGCCGCGCGCCATGCGCCGCGCGCGCCGATGCTCGCGCATCTGCTCGAACGGCTCAGCAAGGAACAGCCTGCCACGCTTGGCGGCTGTCGCTTCCTGTTTACCCAATCCGCATTGCTGATCTGCCGCGAGCCGCGCAGCCTTGGCCCTGCGGTTGCTGCCCCCGGGCTCTGGGATCAGCGCTGGCAGATCACCGGCCCGCTCAGCCCGGATCTGGAGCTGCGCGCGCTTGGCGCCGAGGGGCTGCGTCAGGCTACGGACTGGCGCGAGACCGGTCTGGCGCGGGAAATCCTGCTGGTTTCGCCCGGGCTCTGGCAGGGTGAAATCCTGGTCGCGGCGCCGCTGGCGGGCTCTGGCGCGGCGAAATGGCAGGCGAAGCTGCGGCAGAGCTTCGCAAACTTCGTGTTATCGCATTGAACCTGATGCAGTGATGGCTAAATTAGACGCAACGCGGCGGCTAACCTTGGCCATGCCGCCTGTCGGGAGATTCATGTGAACAACGCGCGCAATATCGCCTTCTGGGTCGTGCTGCTGCTGCTGATCCTTGCGCTTTTCAATCTGTTCTCGGGCGGAGCCTCTTCGGTATCCTCACGCAGCCTTTCCTGGTCGGACTTTATCGAACAGGTAGATTCGGGCCGCGTCGCTTCGGTGACACTTGACGGCGAGCGCGTGACGATCCGCACCAAGGATGGCGGAACCTTCAGCACTGTTAAACCGGGTGATGAGCAGATCACCGAAAAGCTGGTGAATAAGGGCGTTGAGGTTCAGGCCACGCCGCAGCAGCAATCGGGCTTCATGTCGCTGATTTCGCTCTGGCTGCCCTTCATCGTGCTGATCGGCGTCTGGTTCTTCTTCATGAACCGCATGCAGGGCGGCGGCAAAGGCGGCGCTATGGGCTTTGGCAAATCGCGTGCCAAGCTGCTGACCGAAAAGCAGGGCCGCGTCACCTTTGACGATGTCGCCGGCATTGATGAGGCCAAGGAAGAACTGGAAGAGATCGTTGAATTCCTGCGCAACCCGCAGAAATTCTCGCGTCTCGGCGGCAAGATCCCGAAAGGTGCCTTGCTGGTCGGCCCGCCCGGCACCGGTAAAACCCTCCTGGCCCGCGCCATTGCCGGTGAGGCAGGCGTGCCCTTCTTCACCATCTCGGGCTCGGATTTTGTTGAGATGTTTGTCGGCGTCGGCGCAAGCCGGGTGCGCGATATGTTTGAACAGGCCAAGAAAAACGCCCCCTGCATCGTCTTTATTGACGAGATCGACGCGGTCGGTCGCGCCCGTGGCGTGGGCATGGGCGGCGGCAATGATGAGCGCGAGCAGACCCTGAACCAGCTGCTGGTTGAAATGGACGGCTTTGAGGCCAATGAAGGCGTGATCATCGTTGCGGCCACCAACCGCAAAGACGTGCTCGACCCGGCCCTGCTGCGCCCTGGCCGTTTCGACCGCCAGATCACCGTCGGCAATCCCGATATCAAGGGCCGCGAAAAGATCCTCAGCGTCCATGCGCGCAAAGTGCCTATCGGCCCGGATGTCGATCTGCGCACCATCGCGCGTGGCTCACCCGGTTTCTCGGGGGCGGATCTGGCCAACCTCGTGAACGAGGCGGCACTGACCGCTGCCCGCGTCGGCCGTCGCTTTGTCACCATGGCTGATTTTGAACATGCCAAGGACAAGGTGATGATGGGGGCCGAGCGCCGCTCGATGGTCATGTCCCAGGAAGATAAGGAAATGACCGCCTATCATGAGGCTGGTCACGCCATTGTCGGGATCAAACTGCCGAAATGCGACCCGGTCTATAAGGCCACGATCATGCCGCGCGGCGCCGCGCTTGGCATGGTGATGAGCCTGCCGGAAATGGACCGCCATTCCTGGCATAAAGACCAGATGCGGGACCGTATCGCCATGGGCATGGCCGGGAAGGCCGCCGAGATCAAGAAATGGGGCGAAGACCGCGTTTCCTCGGGCGCTTCGGGCGATATCCAGATGGTGACCTCGGTGGCGCGCGCCATGGTGATGCGCTGGGGCATGTCGGATAAGATCGGCAATATCGATTATTCCGAAGCGGCCTCGGGCTATGACGGCAATACCGGCGGCTTCTCGGTCTCAGCTGAAACCAAGCGCCTGATCGAGGCCGAGGTCAAAGCCATCGTCGATGAGGGCTATGCCAAGGCCTTCCAGATCCTCACCGAATTTGAAGAGGAATGGGAGCGTCTGGCCCAGGGTCTGCTCGAATATGAAACCCTGACCGGCGATGAGATCCGCAAGGTTATGGCCGGCGAAAAGCCCGGCGATGACAGCGATGATGCGGGCCAGAACGCCGAGAGCGAAATCTCGGTTGCAGCGATCCCCCGAACCCGCAGTCGTGGCCCGAGGGCCGAGGCTGCGCAGGCTGAGGATCCGGAACCGAGCGCTCCGTAATCCCCTCTCAGAAAGCCCCGCCAGCCCGAGCTGTGCGGGGCTTTTTCATGTCTGAAGATCCCCCGGAGTGCTGCTGATGATCCGCACCTATCATTGTTCCGGCCTGCGGCTGCGGCCAGGCGAGACGCCCCCCACCGATCTGCGCCAGCCGGTCTGGATCGATCTTGAGGCCCCAAGCGCCGCGGAAGAGGCCAGGATTGAGGCCGCACTGGGGATCGAGGTCCCGACCCGCGAGGATATGCAGGAGATCGAGCCTTCCTCGCGGATCTGGAAGGAAGAGGGCATCCTCTATCTGACAGCGCAGATCCTTGCCACGCCCGATCCGAAAAGCCTCGAGATCGGTCCGGTCACCTTCATGCTGCAGCCCGAGCGGCTGATCACCGTGCATTACCACCGCCCGGGTTCTTTCGCCTTTTTCGCCGACTGGGCCGGCCATCATGATACGCCCTGCTCCACCGGCGTCACCGCCTTTCTCGGGCTGATGGAGGCGGTGGTCGACCGCCTTGCCGATATTCTCGAAAGCGAGGCGCGGAGCCATGAACAACTGACCCGCAGCATCTTTGAAAGCCGCCAGGGCTCGGGCGATGATCTGTCGGGGGTGATCCGGCTGATCGGCCGCGCCGAGGACCGCAATGGCAAGATCAATGAAAGCCTCGCCACCGTGCAGCGCATTCTGGCCTATCTTGTCACCCCCGGCGCCAGCGCGGCAAAGGCCCTGCTCCAGGGCCAGCAGCGCGATCAGCTGAAAAGCCTGATCCAGGATCTGCGCTCGCTGCGCGAAGTGGCGCGGGTGCAGTCCGAGAAGATCCGGTTCCAGCTGGATGCAACGCTTGGCGTGATCAATATCCGGCAGGCCGATATCATCAAAATCTTCTCGGTCGTCGCTTTTGTCTTCCTGCCGCCGACCCTGATCGCCAGCATCTACGGGATGAATTTCGAACATATGCCCGAACTCAGCTGGCGCTGGGGCTATCCGGCCGCGCTTGGCCTGATGCTGACCTCGGCCATTGTGCCCTGGGCGCTGTTTCGCTGGAAGAAATGGCTCTGAAGGCCTGACGCCTTCGGCCGCACCCATGTCGCAATCCGCCCCTCTGGCGGCGTTGGACAGGCTATCACTTGAGGCGGGAATGCCCTGTGGCATGGAGGAATGAACCAGTGGCCTTTAAATCCGATATTGAGATCGCACGCGATGCGAAGAAGAAGCCGATCCAGGAGATTGGCGCGAAGCTGGGGATCCCCACCGAACATCTGCTGCCCTATGGCCATGACAAGGCCAAAGTGGGTCAGGAGTTCATCCGCTCGCTCGAGGGCAAGGCCGATGGCAAGCTGATCCTCGTCACCGCGATCAACCCGACCCCGGCCGGCGAGGGCAAGACCACCACCACCGTGGGTCTGGGCGATGGTCTGAACCGCATCGGCAAGAAGGCGGTGATCTGCATCCGCGAAGCCTCGCTCGGGCCGAATTTCGGCATGAAGGGCGGCGCAGCGGGCGGCGGCATGGCCCAGGTGGTGCCGATGGAGGAGATGAACCTTCATTTCACCGGCGATTTCCACGCCATCACCGCCGCGCATAACCTGCTGTCGGCGATGATCGATAACCATATCTACTGGGGCAATGAGCTCGAGATCGACCAGCGCCGCATCGCCTGGCGCCGGGTCATGGATATGAATGACCGCGCGCTGCGCGATGCGGTGGTCTCGCTCGGCGGCGTGTCGAACGGCTTCCCGCGCCAGACCGGCTTTGACATCACCGTCGCCTCGGAAGTCATGGCAATTCTCTGCCTTTCCAGAGACCTGGAAGATCTGCAAAAGCGCCTTGGCGATATTATCGTCGCCTATACCCGCGAGAAAAAGCCGGTCTATTGCCGCGATATCAAGGCCGATGGCGCGATGACCGTGCTGCTGAAAGACGCGATGCAGCCCAATCTCGTGCAGACGCTCGAGAACAATCCGGCCTTCGTCCATGGCGGCCCCTTCGCCAATATCGCGCATGGCTGCAACTCGGTGATCGCCACCCGCACCGCGCTGAAGCTCGGCGAATATGTGGTGACCGAAGCCGGTTTCGGTGCCGATCTCGGCGCGGAAAAGTTCTTTGATATCAAATGCCGCAAGGCAGGCCTCAAGCCTTCGGCCGCGGTGATCGTGGCCACGGTGCGGGCGATGAAGATGAACGGCGGCGTGGCCAAGGCCGATCTTGGCGCCGAGAATGTCGCCGCGGTGCAGAAGGGCTGTCCGAACCTTGGCCGCCATATCGCCAATGTGAAGGGCTTTGGCGTGCCGGTGGTGGTGGCGATTAACCACTTCTACTCGGATACCGATGCCGAGGTGGAGGCGGTCAAAGCCTATGTCGCCGAACAGGGCGCCGAGGCCATCCTGTGCAAACACTGGGCCAAAGGCTCGGAAGGCATTGAGGATCTGGCGAAAAAGGTCGTCGAACTGGCCGAGGGCGGCAAATCGAACTTTGCCCCGCTCTATCCTGATGAAATGGGCCTCTTTGCCAAGATCGAGACCATTGCCAGGCGGATTTACCATGCGGGCGATGTGATTGCCGATAAATCGGTGCGCGATCAGCTTAAGGCCTGGGAAGCTGCCGGCTACGGTAACCTGCCGGTCTGTATGGCAAAAACCCAGTACAGCTTCTCGACCGATCCGAACCTGCGCGGCGCGCCCGAAGGCCATACCATCCCGGTGCGCGAAGTGCGTCTCTCGGCCGGGGCCGGTTTCGTCGTCGCGATCTGCGGCGAGATCATGACCATGCCGGGCCTGCCCCGCGTGCCCGCCGCCGAGACCATCCGCCTCAATGAGGCAGGTCAGGTCGAAGGCCTGTTCTGAGCCTGTAAAAAAGGGCCCGGGGGGAGACCCTCCCCCCGGATCCGGGCCTATTCGAAGAGGTCGGCCTGGCCTGGCGGGCGCGGGGCGGCAAGGCCGAGATGTGTCCAGCCTTTTTGCGCCAGCATCCGCCCCCTTGGCGTGCGCTGCAGCAGGCCCTGCTGCAGAAGATAGGGCTCGATCACTTCCTCAATCGCATCACGCGGCTCGGACAGAGCGGCAGCAATGGTCTCAACCCCGACCGGGCCGCCGCCGTAATTTTCGGCCACCAGGCTGAGATAACGCCGGTCGGCCCCGTCGAGGCCGATGCCATCCACCCCCAGCCGGGTCAGCGCCCGGTCGGCCAGAGCGCGGCTGATTTTGCCCCCCGCCTCGACCAGCGCGAAATCGACCACCCGGCGCAACAGCCGTCCGGCAATCCGCGGTGTACCGCGCGCCCGGCGGGCAATCTCGCGGCAGCCGGCCTCATCGGCCTCCACCCCCAGCAGCCGCGCGCCGCGCGCGACGATGCTGAACAGCTCGTCTTCGGTATAGAACTGCAGCCGCGTCGGAATGCCGAAACGGTCGCGCAGAGGCGTGGTCAGCAGGCCAAGGCGGGTGGTTGCCCCCACCAGGGTGAAGGGCTGCAGATCGATCCGGACGGTGCGCGCCGCTGGCCCCTCGCCAATCACCAGATCGAGGGCAAAATCCTCCATCGCCGGATAGAGCACCTCTTCAACCACCGGGGAAAGGCGGTGGATTTCATCGATGAACAGAACATCGCGCGGCTCAAGATTGGTCAGGATCGCCGCCAGATCGCCGGGCCGCGCCAGAACCGGGCCCGAGGTCATCCGGAACCCCACCCCCAGCTCGCGCGCCATGATCTGCGCCAGCGTGGTTTTGCCAAGGCCGGGCGGGCCGTGGAACAGGGTGTGATCCATCGCCTCACCGCGCATCTTCGCGCTTTCAATAAACACCCGCAGATTGGCGCGGGCCTCGGCCTGGCCGACGAATTCCTCAAGCGCCTGCGGCCGCAAAGCGCGGTCACTGTCTTCGGGAAGGCGTTCGGGGCGAAGCTGGGGATCTGAAAGGCTCATGGCGGGAACAATCCCCGAACATGCGCCTGCTGGCAAGGGGTTACGCTCACCCCGGGCCCAAAGAGCCACAGGGCAGGCACATTTCTCCAGGCCAGGCTGCCAGAGATGCAGCGGCCCGCCCTCAGCTCCAGGGGTTGGAGGGCGGTTTTCTGCGCGAGACCCGCGGGATCGAGCTGGTGCTGGTCGGGCGCGGCGGTGTGGGCGCGGGGCGGGGTGAGGGCGGCCTGCCCTGGCGTGCAGGGGCAGGACGCACCGGGGGCAGTTTCATCAGCGCCGCCACCCGGTTCGCCGTGCTCGGATGGGTCGAGAACAGGCTGTCCACCCCCCTGCCGTTCAGCGGATTGATGATGAACATATGCGCCAGCGCCGGATTGCGTTCGGCCTGCTGATTGATCCGGCCCCGCGCCAGCGCCTCAATCTTCTGCAAGGCCGAGGCCAGCCAGGAGGGTTCGCCACAGATTTCAGCGCCCAGCCGGTCGGCCTCATATTCGCGCGAGCGCGAGATCGCCATCTGCACAATCCCCGCCGCCATAGGCGCAAGGATCATCATGGCGATTGTGCCAATCATCCCGCCCGGCCGGTCGCGGTCGGAACTGCCAAAGAACATGCCGAAATTGGCCAGCATTGAAATCGCCCCCGCCATTGTGGCGGTAATGGTCATAGTCAGCGTGTCGCGGTTTTTGATATGCGCCAGCTCATGCGCCATCACGGCGGCGATTTCCTCCTGCGACAGGCTGCGCAGCAGGCCTGTGGTCGCGGCCACTGCCGCATTGGCGGGATCGCGCCCGGTGGCAAAGGCGTTCGGCTGATCGTTTTCGATAATATAGACGGCAGGATGCGGCAGGGCTGCGCGCTCCGCCAGCCCGCGCACCATCCGCACCAGCTCGGGGGCGGTCCGGTCCGTGACCAGCCGCGCCCCGGCCATGCGCAGCACCGCCTTATCGGAATTCCAGAAGGCAAAGGCATTCATCGCCCCGGCAATCACCAGCGCGATCACCGCACCGGCACCGCCGCCGATCATGGCACCAAGGCCCATGAACAGGGCCGTCATCACGGCCATCAGAATGAATGTGCGGATATGGCCCATTTTGCAAAGCTCCCTCTGCCTCTGATATGGTCCTGGCAGAGGGGGCTGACAAGATCGGCCCCGCTTTCAGCGCGGTGCGAGGCGCTTCAGTGCCAGCCGGATCAGCGCCGCGGTATCAGCATCGGGATTTTCACCCGAGACTATGGCGACAGCCTCTGCCGCATCCGATGGTCCATAGCCGAGATTGGCCAGAGCCGAGAGCGCATCGGCATTCGAGGCGGCCCGCTTCGCCGCCTCGCTCGGGGCTTTCTCCGCCGGCTTTGCCGCTTTCTTCTTCGCCGGCGCTGCCACCAGGGGCTCGGATTCGATCACCTCCGCCGCCTCGGCGCCACGGCTGAGCCTGCCGCCCATCGCCATCAGCGAGGGTGCTTTGGATTTCAGCTCAAGGATCACCCTTTGCGCCAGTTTCGGCCCGACACCAGGCGCGGCCTGGACCGCACGGGCATCGCCAAGGGTAATGGCGCGCGCCACGCCCTCGGGCCCGAGCGTGCCGAGGATCGCCATCGAGGCCTTCGCCCCTACCCCCTGAACCGTGGTCAGAAGCTTGTGCCATTCTTTTTCAATCATGGTCGGGAAACCGAAGAGCTGCAGCAGATCCTCGCGCACCAGAAGTTCGGTATAAAGCGCCACTGCCTCGCCCTCGGGCGGCAGCGAGGCCATGGTGCGATCCGAGACATGCAGGATATAGCCCACCCCCCGGCAATCGATCAGCACAGTATCGAGGCCCTTCCAGTCGAGCCGCCCGGAAATCTTCCCGATCATCCTGCTGCCCTCCTCAGGGCGTCCTGCAATCGTCCTGCGCTTTGCATGTGATGGGCATGGCAGATCGCGATGGCCAGCGCATCCGCGGCATCGGCCCCGGCGATTGTGGCGCCGGGCAGATGCAGCCGCACCATGTGATCGACCTGCTGCTTTGCGGCATGACCCACGCCAACAACGGTTTTTTTCACCGCATTGGGGGCATACTCTCCGACCTCCAGCCCGAATTGCGCCGGAACCAGCAGAGCAATGCCCCGCGCCTGGCCCAGTTTCAGTGTTGCAACCGCGTCTTTATTGACGAAAGTCTGTTCAATCCCTGCGGTCTCGGGGGCATGTGCCTCAAAAATCGCGGTCAGCTGGCGATGCAGCGAAACCAGACGGCGCGCGAGGTCGCCATCCCCCGAATCGGAATGGCAGATACCATTGGCAACATGGCTGATCCGGGTGCCCTGCACATCAATCACACCCCAGCCGAGATTTCTCAGCCCCGGATCAATGCCGATAACGCGCATTTTGCCCCTTTCCGATCTGTAGCCACTTTGCTCAGGGCTAGCACGAAACAGGAACATCCGCCAATGGTGAAGTAAGCCCAATCGATTCGCCGATGCAGATTTTGCGACAAGGCAGCCGGAAAGCGACAGAGCGCCGGAGCGGCACGACACAATGCTGCACTTGCAGCATCCCACTCGTCGGAATCACGACAAAATCATGACCTGAGCCATGCAATCCCTGCAATACAGGCTTGCCCGGGCATAGCTTGCTTTGCACCTGCAGCAAGACTATCTGGCTGCAGGGAAGCAAAAACGCTCTCATATTAAGCAGTTTGAAAAAGGAACAGTCCAATGGCCGCCTTCGAAACGAGCCGTCCCGCGCCGTTCGGCGCCATCACGACGTACCGCGCTGTGAACGGCGTTGGGGGCATCTTTGCCGCCCTCAAAGCCTGGAACGACGCACGCATCACCCGCAAGGCCCTGTCGAAGCTCTCGGATCGCGAGCTTGACGATATCGGTCTGTGCCGTGGCGACATCGAGATGATGGGTCGCTGAGTTCAACTCAGCCGCCCTGCCCCTGACGGGTCGACGGACATAATTTCGGGACCGTGCTGCACCAGCAGCCGGTCCTTCTGCTTTTCCGGGGTCTGCATTGCCCCTCGCCTGCTTTGCGCAGAAATGACAACGCCCGCGGCAACAGCCTGCGGGCGCATTTTTATCGCAGGCCCGGGCCCGCTGTCAGGGGAAGACCTCTCCGAGGAAAGAGGCGATCAGCCGCGTCACCGGATCCGGGGCCATAATGGTCGCGGCGACCGGGTTGAGATCATGGCCCATAGCCAGGCCCGCGACCCGCTCGCGGTAGAGCGCATCACCGACAGTGAACAGGATGACGCCCTTCATGACCCAGGCCAGCGCGAAAGCCAGCAGCACGATGCGCAGAATTTTCCCGAGGCCGAACTGCCGCTTATAAGTTGAGGAACGGCCGAGGGTGCCCCGGGCCTCAAATCCATAGCCCTTGCGATGCGCCTTTTCGAGGCGGCGCAGACGGTTGTTAAAGCTTTCGGTGCTGGAATGACTTCCGGTCATCGCCTGAACTCCTGGGCCCCCGCCTGAAGGAATTCCTGCGGCTTAATTGTGTCCTTTTTTGGGCAATCACCTGGTCACTCGGCCCGACAGTATAAAATCGGGCCGATTAACAATTGGTTAGATGCGTTCCAGAACCAAAGCCGACCATTCGCCCAGATCGTTTCTGTCTTCGAGACGGAAGCCCTGTTCGACATAGGCCGCGATGATCCCCTCGGCCTGAACCGCCAGCAGGCCCGAGAGAATCAGTTTCGAGCCGGAAGCGGTCATTGCCTTCATCGCCGGAGCCAGCTCGATCAGCGGGCCTTTGAGGATATTGGCAAAGACCAGATCCCAGGGCGCGCCCGCCTTCAGACGGCGGTGATCAAAGCCTGCCGCCTCCAGACAGTCGATCCGGCCCGCCAGATCATTGACCGCAACATTGGCCTTAGCCACATCCACCGCAACCGGATCGATATCCGAGGCAATGATATGGGCCTCGGGCAGCATTTTCGCCGCTGCCATGGCCAGAACCGCCGTGCCCGCGCCGATATCGGCGACTTTGGCGGGGCGGTAGCCCGCAGTGTAAAGCTTATCAAAGGCCAGCAGGCAGCCCAGAGTGGTGCCATGATGGCCGGTGCCGAAGGCCATGGTGGCCTCGATCAGCAATGCGACGCGGCCTTCGGGCACTTTATCGGCATCATGGCTGCCATAGACGAAGAAGCGGCCGGCATCGACCGGATGCAGCTCGCGCTGCACTTTGCTGACCCAGTCAAATTCCGGGATTTCCGACACCACAAAGCTTTTCGCGCCAAAGGCGGTGGCGAGGATCTCGAGGATGATGTCATCGGGCTCTTCCTCGAAATAAGCGCCGACCTCCCAGAGGCCAGAGCCGTCCTCGACCTCAAAGACACCAACCCCCAGCGGCTCGATATCAAGATCTTCCAGAGCCTCGCCAAGCGCGCGTGCAGCCGGTTCGCCGGCGAGGGTGGTGAGGGCGGACCAGTTTTGCATGGGGAACTCCGGAAATGACCTGTTCTCCCCCTAGACCCGACAGGCGAAGCGGTCAAGCAAAGCACCTCCCCCGCAGGCCCGGGGCGGCAAGGCGGGGTTTCCCCCGCCCCTTCCTCAGACCGTATGCAGATAAAGGTCGAAATCGACCTCGGACACCGTGCGCATCACCCGGGCATATTCCGCCGCCTTAATCGCGGTGAAGGTGCGGTGCATATCCTCTCCCAGAGCGAATTTCAGGAAGTCCGAAGCCTTTGCCGCCTCAATCGCCTCGCGCCAGTCGGCCGGGATTTTGCCGCCCCCCTCGGCATCATAGCCATTGCCGGTGGTTTCGGGGCCGGGATCGATGCGGTTTTGCAGCCCATGCCTGATCCCGGCCAGCACCGTTGCCGCCACCAGATAGGGGCTGGCATCAACCCCCGAGGGGCGGTGCTCGATCCGGCGCGCCCTGATATCGCCGGCCGGAATGCGCAAAGCGACCGAGCGGTTATTCACCCCCCAGCTCGGCGAGACCGGCGCATAGGAATTAGAGGCAAAGCGGCGCCAGGAATTGGCATGGGGCGCAAAGACCAGCATGGATTCACCCATGGTCTCTTTCAGCCCGCCGATGGCATGGCGGATGGTCTCGCTCCAGTCGCCCTCGACCTCTTCCACGAAAACATTCTTCCCGGCATCATCAAGCATCGAGACATGCAGATGCATACCCGAACCGGCGTAATCCTCATTCGGCTTGGCCATAAAACAGGCCACCACGCCATGGGCGCGCGCCTGGGCCCGCACGATGCGCTTCAGCCGCACCAGATCATCGGCCGCCTGCAGGATATCCTCGCGGTAATGCAGGGTCAGCTCATACTGGCCCGGCGCATATTCCGAGATCAGCGTCTCCGCCTTAATCCCCGCCGCTTTCGCCCCGGCATAGATATCGGACATCAAGGGCAGCATGCCATGCAGATGGTCGACCGAATAGACCTCGGTCTTGCGGCTTGAACGGCGGTCAAGCACATCCCGGGCGGGCTGCATTTTGCCATATTGATCCCGCTCGGGGTCGAGCAGGAAAAACTCCAGTTCAAAGGCCCCGGCCGGATGCAGTCCCTCAGCCGCCAGAGCCTCAACCTGACGCGCGAGCGCATGGCGCGGGTCCGAGGTCATCGGCTCGCCTTCCAGCGTATACATGGTCATGAAGACCTCGCCCCGCGGCGGGTTGGTGCCATGCAGCGGCACCAGCGTGCCCGGCACCGGCCAGGCGCGCAGATCCCCGTCGCCCTGATCCCAGATCAGCCCGGTTTCATGCACATCCTCGCCGCAGATATCGAGGCCGAGGATCGAGATCGGCAGATGGCGGCCCGATTTGTAAAAGCTCAGCAGCTCATGACGGCGGATGATCTTGCCCCGGCCAATGCCATTGGCATCGTGCAGGATGATATCAAAAGCCTCGATTTCGGGATGTGCCGCGAGAAAGGCCTCGGCTTCAGCGACGGTTGAGCCAGAGGGGCTGGAGCTATTCATATCAGTCATCTCAGAGGGGCCTGGAGTTCGGGAAGAGGTCGGAAAGAGCTTCGGTAAAGCCCGCGATCAGCCGGTCAATCTGTTTCTTTGTCGTCACCGGGCTGACCAGCATCATATTGTGGAAGGGGGCGATCAGTGAGCCACGGTTCAGAAGCGCCACATGCAGTGCCGCCTCGACCGGGTGATGATGCGCCAGCGCTGCCTCGCTGCCGTTTTTCAGCGGCTCGGGCGCACAGATAAACTCGACCCGCGCCCCCACCCGGGCCACATGCCAGGGCGCATTTGCGGCGGTAATGGCCTTTGCCAGCCCGGCCTGAAGCCGCGCCGCCCCCTTCTCCATCCTCGCATAGGCTTTCGCCGTCATCACCTCGGCGAGATTGGCGCTGAGGCAGGCAAACTGCATCGGATTGGCAGAAAGGGTGGTGCCCATGCCGGAATGGCCGGAAAGACGGGCCTCATTGGCCTTTGCATAGGCGCGGGCCGTGGCCTCATTCAGACCCCAGACCGCGGTGGGCATGCCGCCCGCCACGCATTTGCCGACCACGAAAATATCGGGTGAGAGGCCATGCACGCCGGTATAGCCGCCGAGACCCGAGGAAAGCGTATGGGTTTCATCGATCATCAGCAGTGCGCCATAGCGGCTGCAAAGCGCGCGCAGCCCGTCATGGAAGCCCGGCGCGGGCAGAACCATACAGGAATTGGTCATCACCGGCTCGGTCAGCACCGCCGCCACCTCACCCGTGGCAAGGGCCGCTTCTACCGCTGCCAGATCATTGAACTCAACGCAGACCGCGCCCAGGGTCAGATCGGCCACCTGGCCCAGCAGCCCCTCGCGGCTGGCGGTCACCCCGCCGCGCAGCTCAACCATCACGTCATCTACAGTGCCGTGATAGCAGCCATTGAACACCAGGATTTTGGGCCGCCCGGTCACCGCCCGCGCCACCCGGATGGCAAAGCGGTTGGCATCGGTGGCAGTGGTGGCGATCTGCCAGTGCATGGCGCCAAAGCGCTCGGACAAAAGCCGCCCCGCCTCGGCCGCCGCCCCGGAGGGCAGCATATAGGTCAGGCCTTTGCGGGCCTGTTTGCGGATGGCACGCGCCACCGGCGCCGGCGAATGGCCAAACATCGAGCCGGTATCCCCGAGGCAGAAATCATCGATCTTATGACCGTCGATATCCTCGATCACCGCGCCTTCAGCCCGGGCAATCACCGCCAGATGCGGCATCGGCCAGTCACTCATCCAGTGCATCGGCACACCGCTGAGATAATGCCGGGCAATCTCGCCGCAGGCCTTCAGGCTTTTCGGATTGGCCCGGGCAAAGCGCCGGGCCTCACGCCCGGCGAAATCCTGCAGCACCGCAATGCTGACCCCGGCAATTTCCGTCTCTGCGCCCTGTGCTTTTGCCATCTGCCACGACCATCCTGAGAGCAAACGAGTCATTCGTTTCGCTTCAGCGGATAACAGGGGTAATTTGATCAAAAATCAAGTGGGCCGGGCGGATCAATCGGCAGGGGGCTCAAAATCCTTTGGCAGTGAGAGATTGTGACAGCCGAGATCCGCCAGCTTACGCTCGCCACAAAGCGCCATGGTGATGTCCAGCTCATCGCGCAGGATCTCAAGCACCCGGGTCACCCCCGGCTCGCCCATCGCCCCCAGACCATAGAGCCAGGCCCGGCCGATCATCGTGCCTGTCGCGCCCAGTGCCAGGGCTTTCAGCACATCCTGGCCGGTCCGGATGCCGGAATCGAGCCAGACCTCGCAGCCGCCATCCACGGCGCGCAGGATCGAGGGCAGCATACGAATGGCCGAATAAGCGCCGTCGAGCTGCCGCCCGCCATGGTTTGAGACCACGATGGCATCGGCCCCCGCATCGCGCGCCATCCGCGCATCCTCGGCATCCAGAATCCCTTTCAGCACCAGCTTGCCGCCCCATTGCGCGCGGATCCTCGCAACCATCGCCCAGTCGAGGCAGGGTTCAAGCGATTCATTGCTCCAGCTGGCAAGGCTCTGCATATCTTTCACGCCTTTGGCATGGCCAAAGACATTGCGGAAGGTGCGCCGCGAGGTGCGCGCCATGCCCAGGCACCAGCCTGGCCGCGTCATCATATTCAGCATATTCGGCAGGGTCAGGCGCGGCGGGGCCGAAAGGCCGTTCTTCAGATCCTTATGGCGCTGGCCCATGACCTGCAGATCCAGCGTCAGCACCAGCGCCGAGCAGCCGGCGCGTTTTGCCCGCCCGATCAGATCGGCAACAAAATCATGGTCGCGCATCACATAGAGCTGAAACCAGAAAGGCTCGGGGCTGGCCTGATGCACATCCTCGATCGAGCAGATCGAAAAGGTGGAGAGGGTGAAAGGCACGCCGAATTTTGCCGCAGCCCTGGCGCCGAGGATCTCGCCATCGGCGCGCTGCATCCCGGCCGAGCCGGTCGGCGCAATGGCAACCGGCATCGTCACCTTCTGGCCCAGCATCCGGGCCGAGACATCACGCCCGGAAAGATCGCGCGCCACGCGCTGGCGCAGGCGGATCAGGCTGAAATCACTGGTGTTTTCCCGAAAGGTCTGCTCGCTGTAACTGCCGCTTTCGCAATAATCCCAGAACATCCGCGGCGCGCGCGCCTGATGCAATCGACGCAGATCCTCGACACAGGTGATAACGGGCATTGCAGTCTCCGGCCTGATATTTGCCGCGATGCTATTCGCCTGCCGCCGCCCTCACAAGCCGGGCAATCACCCGCGGCATGGCAGGATGCAGGCCCAAAGCCGGCAGAATTGCCCCCGGGAAACCCGCCTCGCCCAGCGCGGCGGGCAGATCTTCCAGCACATGGGTCAGCTCCATGGCAAAGAAGGGCAGGCAAAGCGCGGCCTCACTCCAGCCGCGGGTGGCCGAAAGACGGGGATCTTCCTCGATATAAGCCGCCTCAACCCGGGTCAGCAGGGTCTCGGCCCGCAGGCGCGCCACCAGCGCTTCGGTCACCGCCGCCGGCGCGCGGGAGCGGCCCGAGCCATGCGCGGCGACCAGCAATTCGCGCGTACCCGAGTCGCGCGCCAGGGCCACTGCCAGATCCTGCACCACCTCGGCACAGCCCATCGGCTGCATCACCTGCCAGCCGCCAAGCCCCGCCGCCTCCAGCCGTTCCGGCAAAGCCTTGCGGGTAAACCAGCCATCCGCCATGAAGACCGGAAAGACGAGGCCGGGCGCGCCCGTGACCCGCTCCAGTGCGCCTGTCCCGGCCAGGGTGGCCGACTGCACCTGCCAGCCCGGCAGTTCCGCTGCCACCCGCGCCGCGAGCGCCGCCAGCACCCGCGCCCCGGTCTGCGGCTCAGAGGGCTGGCCATGCGCCACCATCAGCAGCCTGCGGGCCGGTGCCTGATCCCTGTCAACCGCCATCACGCCCCCTCAGTCCAGCGCCCGGATTTTATCGGCAAAAAACTGTGCCAGCACCTCGGCCGCCGCTGCCTCATAATGGATGCCATCAACCGGCGAGACTTCGATCACCCCCTGCAGATCGAGGAAGGCAGCGCCGGTCCGCGCCGCCATCGCGCCGATCTCAGCCCCGAGCTGCTGCGATTTCGCCGCGCCCCCGGCAAAAACCGGGGCCAGAACCCCGGTCTCCCGGATCGGCGGCGGCGCCACGACCAGCACCTCCGGCGCGCCGCCCATCGGCCCGCAGCCCGAGGCGCGGATCATCCGCACCAGCCGCTCAAGCCCAGAGGCGATATCGCTGGCGGTCACGCCAAAGCGGTGTTTCAGATCATTGGTGCCCAGCATCAGCAGCACGAGGTTAACCGGCCGGTGACTTTCCAGGATCGCCGCCAGCGCCTTGCGGCCATTGCGATGCTCACCCTCGACCGGGTCATCATGCACCGTGGTCCGGCCAGGATGGCCTTCGGCAATCACCTCCCAACCCGGCAACAGCTCCGCCAGCAGCCTGGGCCAGCGGTGGCGATGGGCGAAGCGGCCCAGCGCGCCCAGGCTCTCCATCGGCATGGTGCCATGGGTATTACTGTCGCCATAGCAAAGCAGAGTGCGGCTCATTGCAGGTTTCCCTCAGTTTTCAGACGCAGAAGGATCGTAAATCACCTTGCCCGCCGCATCGGTGACGATGGCCTCCGGCAGACGCGCCAGCAGCGGCAAAAGGCTGAGCGAAGGACGGCAGAGCGCCGTGCCTTTCGCGGTCGCCACAAAGGGCCGCTCGACCAGCACCGGATCCTCCAGCATGGCAGCGATGATCTGATCCTCACCGGCCTCAGGCGCGGTCAGCCCGCGCGCTTCGGCGCTGGTGCCTTTCACCCGCAGCGCCTGACGCGGGCTCAGCCCCGCCGCCTGCAAGAGCTGGCGCAGCCCGGCCTCCTGCCAGCCGGTTTCAAGATACAGGATCACCTCCGGTGCCTCGCCCGCCGCCTGCAGGAGCGCCAGCACATTGCGCGAGGTGCCGCAGCGCGGATTGTGCCAGATGCGGCTGTTCATGGGATCACCTCAAAGCGGTCAACATCCACCAGACCATGATCGGTGATTTTCAGATGCGGGATCACCGGCAAAGCGAGGAAGGCGAGTTGCAGGAAGGGCTCTTCCAGCTCCACCCCGAGGCCCTTTGCGGCGGCGCGCAGCAGCACCAGATCCTCACGCACCTGCTCATAGGAATTCAGGCTCATCAGCCCTGCCACCGGCAAGGGCAGCTCGGCCAGCACCCTCCCGCCCTCGACCACGACAAAACCGCCCTCAATCTCTGAGAGCCGGTTCGCCGCCAGCGCCATATCCTGGTAATCTGCCCCGACCACCGCGATATTATGGTGATCATGACAGACGGTTGAGGCGATGGCACCGCGCTTCAGGCCAAAACCTTTCACAAAGCCCCGCGCCTTATTGCCGTTTTTGCCATGCCGCTCGATCACCGCGATGCGGATCAGATCGCGGGACAGATCCGGGCGCTTATCGCCATCCTCGGGGGTGATGTCATAGCGCAGATATTCGGTGATGATCTTGCCCGGCAGAATGCCGATCACCGGGGTTTCCACCTTATTGCCGGGGCTGCGGAAATCAGCCGCCACCAGCTCTGGCGCTTTGACCGACCGCCGCGCCACCGGCTCCAGGATCTCACGCGCGGCAAAAGCGGCTTCGGTCAGCTCGGTCCCGCCTGCGAAGGTGCGGCTGGCATGGCAGCCCTCGAGACTGTCGATCACCACGATATCGGCGCGCTTTCCGGGGGCGATCAGACCGCGGTCTTTCAGCCCGAAGGCCTCGGCCGCCGACAAAGACGCGGCGCGGTAGACCGCCAGCGGGCTGCAGCCCAGTTCAATCGCCCGACGGATCATGTGATCGAGATGGCCATGTTCGGCAATGTCGAGCGGATTGCGGTCATCGGTGCAAAGGCACAGATAGGGCGAATGCCGCTCGGTCAGGATCGGGGCCAACGCCTCAAGATCTTTCGAGACCGAACCCTCGCGGATCAGCACCCGCATACCCTTGCGCAGCTTCTCCAGCGCCTCCTCAGCGCTGGTCGCCTCATGCTCGGTACGGATCCCGGCGGCGATATAGCCATTCAGATCCTTGCCGCGCAGCAAGGGCGCATGGCCGTCAATATGACGGCCGCGGAAGGCCCCGAGCTTGGCCATGCAGCCCGGATCCTTATGCAGAACCCCGGGGAAATTCATAAATTCGGCCAGACCGATCACCTTCGGATGATCCATCAGCGGCAGCAGATCCGCCGCCTCCAGCACCGCGCCCGCGGTCTCCATATGGGTGGAGGGCACGCAGGAGGACAGCTGCACCCGCAGGTCAATCAGCAGCCGCTCAGCACAGTCGAGAAACCAGCTGATCCCGGTCAGACCGCAGACATTGGCAATTTCATGCGGATCACAGATCGCGGTGGTGACACCGCGCGGGCCGACGCAGCGGTCAAATTCAAAGGGGGTGACCAGCGAGCTTTCGACATGCAGATGGGTGTCGATAAAACCCGGCACCAGGATCTGGCCCGAGACATCAATCTCGCGCCGGCCCTCGTAGCGACCAAAGGTGCCGACCACGGTATCACCGCAGATCGCCACATCGCTTTCAACCAGTTCGCCGGTGATCAGGTCGAAAAAGCGCCCGCCTTTCAGCACCAGATCAGCTCTTGCGACGCCCCGTCCCTGATCAATCAGATCGGCCAGATCCCTGTACATATCATATCCCTCTGCAGAGCCACAGCAAAGCCTGGATGGGCAGGCGCGTCCAGCCTGAACAGATCAGCCCCCGCCCCCGGCGGCGAGAGGCCGCACCGCGCCGGGCGAGACACCCTTGCAAGGCGGCCAGGCTCATGATCTGACTGGGTTATGCAGAAGGATCTGTGATATGCGCCCGCTGCGCGGCATAGCCTATAAAATTTGCTCGGTTCTGGTTTTCATCGTGATGTCGGCGCTGGTGAAGGCCACTTCTGAGCGTGTGCCCGGTGGTGAGGCGGTTTTCTTCCGCTCATTCTTTGCCATTCCGGTGATCGTGATCTGGCTGGCTGTTACCGGCGATCTGCGTACCGGGTTTTATACCAGAAATCCCTTTGGCCATGTCTGGCGCGGTTTTGCCGGCACTATGGCCATGGGGCTGGGCTTTGCCGGTCTGGCCTATCTGCCCTTCCCGGAAGTCACCGCGATTGGCTATGCCGCGCCCTTGCTGACGGTGATCTTCGCAGCGATGTTTCTGGGTGAGAATGTCCGGCTGTTCCGCATCGCCACCGTTATCCTCGGGCTGATCGGGGTGCTGATCGTGATCTCGCCGCGGCTGACCGTTTTACAGGATGGCGCAGGCAATCCGGCCGAAGCTTTCGGAGCGGCGCTGGTGCTCGGCGGCGCGGTCTTTGCCGCCCTCGCCCAGGTTTTTGTGCGCAAGCTGGTGATGGTCGAGCGGACGGCGGCGATTGTGTTCTGGTTCTCGGTCACCTCGACGCTGCTGTCGCTGTTTACCCTGCCCTTCGGCTGGGTCTGGCCGACGCGGTTTGAGCTGTCGCTGCTGATCTGCACCGGCCTTCTTGGCGGGATCGGCCAGATCCTGCTGACCTCGAGCTACCGCGAGGCCGATGCCTCGCTGGTTGCGCCCTTTGACTATGCCTCGATGATCTTCGCGCTGGCGATTGGCTGGTTCGTCTTCTCGGAAGTGCCGAGCGCGACCATGCTCGGCGGCGCGGCGCTGATCATCCTGGCCGGGATCCTGATCATCTGGCGCGAGCGCCGGCTCGGGCTTGAGCGGGCGCGGCAGCGCAAGGCCATGACGCCTCAGGGCTGAGCCCCCGGGCGAAACCAGGGCCGGGGCGGGGCCTCAGCCCTGCCCCATCCGCAGCCCGATATCGAGCATCCGGTTCGAAAAGCCCCATTCATTATCATACCAGCCAAACACCCGCAGCAGCCCCTGCGCCGTCAGCCGGGTCTCGGGCGTTGCCATGACGATCGACTCGGGGCGGGCGCGCAGATCCGACGAGACCAGCGGCCGGTCGGTCGAACCGATGACACCGCCGGCGCTGCGAAACACCTCATTCACCGCCTCGACCGTCACCCGGTCGCGGGTCATCACCGCCAGATCGACGCAGGATACGCTGGCCACCGGCACCCGCACCGCCGAGCCCTGCAGCCGCCCGGCAAGCTGCGGCAGCACCCGGTCAACCAGATGCGAGGCCGAGGTGGTGGTCGGCACCATCGACAGGGCGGCGGCACGCGAGCGCGCGAAATTCGGCCCCGGCGCATCGGTGGTCGGCTGGCTGCCGGTATAGCAATGGACCGTGGTCATCGAGCCGGTGACCAGCCCCCAGGCATCATCAATCAGCCGGGCCAGCGGCGCGAGTGCATTGGTGGTGCAGGAGGCATTGGAGACCACGCGCTGATCCCTCAGCCCCTCATCATTCGCGCCCAGCACAACGGTATAATCCGCAGTATCCGAAGGGCCGGAGAGCAGCACCCGTGCCGCACCGGCCTGCAGCCCGCGCTCGGCCACCGGGCGGTTGCCGCCCATTCCGGTGCATTCCATCACCAGATCAAAGCCACGCAGATCCAGCGAGGACAGATCGGGCGCGCGGAAAAGCGGGATCTGCCGGCCGGCAATGCCCAGCATATCCCCTTCCAGCGTCACACCGCCTGGCCAGGCGCCATAGACCGAGTCATATTCCAGCAGATAGGCACAGATGCCCGGATCAGCGATATCATTGATCGCGGCAATCTCCAGCCCGGGCCAGCGATCAGGATTTTGCGCCCAGGTGCGCAGCACCGAACGTCCGATCCGTCCAAATCCATTGATGAAAACCCGCATCTGTCGCCCCGCCTTCGCTCTGCAGTTACAGCCTGCCATGTTCCGAGAGTGAAACCATTTAGCGCCATAGCTGGCAATGCATCTTTCGGATTGCCAGCTATGCAAAGGCTGCACAGCCGCTTCCCATCTCGGGCCCCGCAGCCCGAAATCCCCTGGCCTCAGCCTGGAAACCGGCTGCAAAGGTTGACATTTGCGCCGCTTCCTGTGCATGGCGGGCGCAACATCATGCCGGGAGAACTGCTCCCGCTCCTCACTCTCCCGGAACACAATGACCACATTCGAAGCCCTTGGCCTTTCGCCCAAGATCCTTAAAGCGCTGGAAAAGACCCAGCTGAAAGTGCCGACGCCGATTCAGGCCCAGGCCATCCCGCATATTATGGCGGGCAAGGATCTGATGGGCCTTGCCCAGACCGGCACCGGCAAAACCGCTGCTTTCGGCCTGCCGCTTCTGCACCGCATCCTCGACCTCGGTCACCCGCCCGGCCCGAAAAACATCCGGGCGCTGATCCTGGTGCCGACCCGCGAACTGGCCACCCAGATCAAGGACAACCTCTTTGCCTATACCCAGGGCACGGCGGTCAAAGTCGTCATGGTGGTCGGCGGAGCCTCGGTGAACAAACAGGCGCAGAGCCTGGTCAAAGGCGCCGATGTGCTGGTCGCCACTCCGGGCCGGCTGATCGATCTGATCGAGCGCGGCGATGTCAGCCTTGAGCGCTGCGGCTATCTCGTGCTCGACGAGGCCGATCACATGCTCGACATGGGCTTTATCCATGCCCTGCGCCGGATCGCAAAACATATCCCGGTGCGGCGTCAGACCCTGATGTTCTCGGCCACTATGCCCAAGGATATCAACGAGATCGCCGAGACTTATCTGCGCGATCCGGTCAAGGTGCAGGTCGCCCCGCCGGGCAAGCCCGCCGAAAAGGTCACCCAGGGCGTGCATTACATCCCCAATGGCGACAAGGCGCGCCTGCTGGAGGAATATCTGAAGAAACATCCGGGCGAGCAGGCCCTGGTGTTCTCGCGCACCAAGCATGGTGCCGATAAACTGGCGAAAGTGCTGAATGGCTGGGGCTTCCGCGTCGGCGCGATTCACGGCAACCGCAGCCAGAACCAGCGCGACCGCATCCTGACCGAGTTCAAACAGGGCGAGGTTGATGTGCTGGTGGCAACCGATGTCGCCGCGCGTGGCATCGACATCCCGACCGTGCGCCATGTCTATAACTATGACATGCCGAATGTGCCGGATAATTATGTGCACCGCATCGGCCGGACCGCACGCGCCGGGGCTTCGGGCTCGTCGATCAGCTTCTGCTCGCCTTCTGAAATGGGCGAGCTGAAAGCGGTTGAGACCCTGCTGAAAAAGCAGCTGCCGGTGATGGGCGGCGCGCCCTGGGCGGCGGATGCAATCGCTGCAGCCCCGTCGAAACCGGGCCAGAATCGCGCCGCGGCGCGGGCTGCTGCAGGTGGTGGCCAGGGTCGCGGCCCGCGCCCGCAGGGCCAGGGCGGCAAGCCCGGCGGTGGCGGCGGTCGCCCCGGTGGCGGTGCTGGTGGTGGTGGCGGTCGCCCGGGTGGCAAACCCCAGGGGGCCCGTCCGGCCCCCCGCCCCGAAGGCGGCACGCAATCGCCCTCGCGTCGTCCGAAACCGCGCGGATAAGGTAAGAAAAGGGGCCAGAACGGCCCCTTTTTTTCTGGCTCAGGGCAATGGCTGCGGCGCAGGCAGCCCGGCTCCGGCCTCTTTCGGGGCAAGCGTGATCAGCCCGCCCGCAATCGCTATCAGCGCGATGCCGACCCAGGCCTGCCAGCCCAGAACCTCCCCCCAGATCGCATAGCCCCAGAAGGCGGCGGCTGGCAGCATCACATATTCCATCACGCTGACCCGGCCGGTATCCGCGATCAGATAGGCCCGGGTACAGAACCAGGTCCCCAAAGCCACCACCCCGGCATGCATGGTCATCCAGGCCAGATAGGTCAGATCCGGCATCACCCAGCCGCGCGCTACAAAGCCTGCCGGGCCAGGCTCCGGCTGTAAGGGCCAGATCTGCAGCACGATAAGACCAATGATGCCAAACAGACCAAGGGCGATGAAGAAAGCCGCGACCAGCGCCCCCGCCTCCTCTTCGGCGCAGAGCCGCCGGGTCGCGATCATCGCGAATGCATAGACCAGCCCTCCGGCCACCGGCAGCAAAGTGGTGACCAGCGACACGCCGGAAAAGGCCGAGGGGCCCAGCACCAGGAGCACGCCCAGAAACCCCATGATCACCGCCAGAATACTGACAGGCCCGATCCGCTCGCCGAAAATCAATGCCGAGATCAGCAGCACGAAAATCGGCGCGGTGAACAGGCCCGCCGCGGCCACCGGCACTGGCAGGACGGCGATGGCCGCAAAATAGATCAGGACGCCAAAGCCCTGCAGACCACCCCGCACCGCCACCGCCCAGAGCCGCTTCGGGCGCAGTTTCATGCCGATCAGCCGCGCCAGAACCAGCATCAGCGCCATTGCAATCAGCCCGCGTGACAGGTGGAACTGCCACAGCCCGCTCTCTGCCGCGACCACGCGCACGTAATTATCGCTGAAACCCAGCATGAAAGCATAGGTGGTCACAAGCCCTGCGGCCGCAAGGGTGCGGTCACGGGCAGCGGGCTGGGGCGCAGGCATAGGCAATCTCCTCTTCCTTCTGGTTGAAGCCTCCTGCTGCCCCCTCGTCTTGCCTGCGAGCGACATCCCAGGCCGCGAATGCTCCAGAGCCGGGGGCCGAGCTCTGCTATGCATTCCTTGCCAGGCGGAAAGCCGGGCGTTGTAGCCCTCGCAGAGGGAGGGTAGAGTTCTGCCATGAAAAGACGGGCAGGCAGGCAGGTGAAATTGGGTTCGGGCACGGTGCTGAGCAAGTATCAGCGCCTCGAAGCCATTGGTTTGTGGCGCGAAACGCCCGAAGAGCAGCGGCGCGAAGTCATCGTCCATCTGGGCGAGGCGACGCTGGTCATGACCGATCCGCGCTCGGAAACCGCGCTGACCCACTGGTCGCTGCCCGCGGTGCAGCGCGTCAATCCGGGCGAGGAACCGGCGGTCTTCTCGCCCGGCTCTGACAGCGGTGAATCGGTCGAGATCGAAGACGAGGCGATGCTGGCTGCTTTGCGCACCGTGCATTCGGCCGTCGCGGCAGCCCGGCCCCATCCCGGCAGATTGCGCGGCGTGCTGATCGGCGGCGGCATTGCCCTGGGTCTGATCCTGACCACCCTGGTGATCCCGGCAGTGCTGTTCTCGCATACCGCCCGCATGGTGCCTTTGCCCAAACGCGCCGATATCGGCATGCGCGCCCTTGATGATGTGATGCGCCTGACTGGTGCGCCCTGTGACAAAGAAATTGCCCTGCCCGCGCTGGCCAGGCTGGCCGAGCGGGTGTTTGGCCCGGAAGACACGCCGATCCTCTATATCCTGCCCGAGGGGCTGACCCGGCCCGCGCATCTGCCCGGCGGGGTTATTTTGCTGCCGAAAAGCCTGATCGAACAGGATTCACCCGATGCCCTTGCCGGGGCAGCGCTGGTCGAGGGCGTTGCGGCCGGCCTGCAGGACCCGCTGCAGCCGATCCTGAAATATGCCGGTGTCTTTGCCAGCTTTGAGCTGCTGACCTCAGGCGATCTGCCGGACAAGGCCCTGTCGGGTTATGGCGAGACCCTCCTCGCCCGGCAGCCTGCGCTGCCGCCGCAGAGTAATCTGATCGCTGCCTTCAGCGAGGCGCAGCTGCCGCTCACGCCATGGGCACGCTGGCTGGACGCGCCGCCAGACGAGACTGAGGCGCTGATCGCGGCCGATCCCTATCGCGAGCTGACGCCCGGCGCGCTGATGCAGGATGAGGACTGGATGGCGCTGCAATCGGTCTGCGCTGGCAGCTGAGGCCGAAAGAGCCCCCCGCAAGGCCGCGCATGCAGTGGCAGCCAAGGCTTTGCTCAGCGCAGGATCGCGTCGCCGAAACCAAGCGCGCGAACCTGGGCCAGGGCCATCCGGGCCTCGTCAGCCGAGGCGAAAGGCCCGGCAAAAACCACCTGCAGCCCCCGCTGGACATTGCGCGCCACGGGCAGACCCGCGCCCCGCAGCCGGCCTTCGGTTCCGGCGGCATTGGCCGGGACCCCGAAAGAGCCCACCTGGATGAAATGGCGCGCGCCGGTCGCCGCAACGGCGGCGGCTTTTGCCGGCGGATGAGCCGCAAGAGCAGCCCCGGCATCGCCCCTGGTCGATTTACGGACATTTTCAGCCGGCAGCAGCCGCACCAGCTTTTTGCCATCCGCGCGGGTCGAGAGGATCACGCCGCTGCGCTCTTCAACACTGCCATCACTGCGGCGGACCACAACCTTCAGCGGCGGGCGCGGCGTGTTCTGATCCTCGCGCAGCTCGGCCGGGGTATGGCGGGTCCAGATCTCATCCTGATCGATCACCCCCTGCGCGGTGCCGCGCGCCCGGTTCGGGTTCAGGCGGTCATCGCTCCAGGCAAGTTTATAGCCAGGCGGAGGCTCGGGGATGAAATCCCCGGCGGCGCGGGCATGCGGGGCGGTGGCGGTTTTCGGGGCGCTGAACGAGCTGGCAGCCCGGCCCGAAGCGAGCGTCAGCGCATCATAGCCGATGGGGCGGCCTGCCAGCGATCCGCCGGCCAGCTGCGGGAAGCTCACCCCTTCCAGACTGCCATCGCCACGGGTGCAGAGCAGGCTGCTGCCGCCGCCCTGCATTTCGATGCGCTGCGGCACCGGGGCAGAAGCCGGGCAGGCAAGCCGCATGCCATCGGCCTGAAGCGGCGCTGAGGCGCTGGCGGTAACAAGCGGCGTGGCGGGCGGCGCTTTCGCAACCTTTGCAGGCGCGGCGGGCTTAACCGCCGGAGCAGCAGCCGCCACGGCGGCAGCGGGAGCCTTCACCGCAGGAGGGACCGGGGGCGGCGCGGCCGGGACAGGGGCGGGCGCCGCCGCTTCGGCGGTTTCAACTGCCTTGCCCGAGGCAGGATAGCCGCAGAGCTGCTTGCGGTCGCGGCTGACCCGGGGCACCCAGGTCTCGCGTCCGCCATAGCCGGCGCGCAGGAAAACGCAGCCCCGGCTGTCAACATATTGCTGACCCTTATAGCTTGCCGGAGGCAGCTCGGCCGGGCCACGCAGATCAGCCCGGGCCGGAGAGACCGCCAGAACAGCGGCAAGAACCGTCGCCGATAAGACTTTGCCAGACATCATCCACCCCCGTGGTCACTGTCCGGACCCTGGCAAACTTCCCCTGTTGAGTAAAGCGAATTGCCCGGATTTTACTCTATCTCGTGCCGAACATCCGGTCGCCCGCATCCCCCAGGCCCGGAACGATATAACCGTGATCATCCAGCCCACGGTCGAGCGCGGCAGTGACCACCGGCACATCGGGATGGGCCGCCTTCATCCGCGCCACGCCCTCGGGGCTGGCCAGCAGGCACAGGAAGCGGATGTTCTTCGCCCCGGCGGCCTTCAGCATATCAATCGCGGCAACCGAGGAATTGCCGGTGGCCAGCATCGGATCGACCACAATTGTATAGCGGTCTTCCATATGTTCGGGCAGCTTCTTGTAATATTCTACCGGCTGCAGGGTCTCGGGGTCGCGGTAGAGACCGATAAAGCCGACCCGCGCCGCCGGGATCAGTTCAAGAATACCATCGAGCAGGCCATTGCCCGCGCGCAGGATCGAAACCAGCGCCAGCTTCCGGCCCTCGATCACCGGGGCCTCCATGGTCTCGATCGGGGTTTCGATGGTTTCGGTGGTCAGCGGCAGTTCGCGGGTGACCTCATAGGCCAGCAGCAGGCTGATCTCGCGCAAGAGCTTGCGGAACCCCGCGGTCGAGGTCTCCTTTTTGCGCATGATCGTAAGCTTATGGCTCACCAGAGGATGGGTGACGATGGTCAGATGTTGCGGCATTCTCAGCCCTCCAGCTTAGCGGTGATCCGCTTTCTGGTATCGGGATCACAGAAAGCGGCGTCAAGCGCCTGCAGTGCAATCCGCCGGAACTGCGGCTCCTCCCAGTCGAAAGCGCGATGCAGAGCGGCGAATTCCTTAGCCAGGCTGGTGCGGAAGAAGGGCGGGTCATCGGTCGAGATGCTGAGCTTCACCCCGCGCCGCTCCAGCTCGGCCACCGGATGGTGGCGGATATCCGGATAGAGGCCGAGGGCGAGATTCGATCCGGGGCAAAGCTCAAGATGAATTTCGCGCTCGGCCAGCAGATCGACAAGCGCCAGATCCTCAATCGCGCGCACCCCATGACCAAGGCGCGACGGCGCCCAGGCGGCAAGGCTGTCGCGGATCCCCTCTGGCCCGCGCCATTCCCCGGCATGGGCGGTCAGGCCCAGCCCGGCCTCGCGGGCACAGTCAAAGCCCCAGCTGAAATCGGCAGGGGAAAGCACCGTCTCATCGCCGCCGATGCCAAAGCCACAGATGAAGTCTCCGGCGGTCTCGGCGGCGCAGAGCGCGGCGCGGCGGGCTTGTTCCGGCCCGAAATGACGCACGGCCGTCACCACGCCGCGCAATGTGATCCCCAGTGTCGCCTCGGCCTCACGCGCCGCCTCGGCCATAGCCCCGAGGTAATCGCGCCAGGCTGCCAGCTCGCCGCCGCCGCAGAAATCGGGCGAGAGGAATATCTCGCCATAGAGGACACCATCGGCGGCGCGCTCTTCGGCCACGGCCAGCAGCAGGCGGCGGTAATCGGCGGGCGTGCGCAGAACCGAGCTTGCCGCCTCATAGACCTTCAGGAAATGCGGGAAATCCTTCCAGGCATAGCCGCCCTCTGCGGCAAAAATACCCGAGATATCCATATGTTTCTCTGCCGCCAGCCCGCGGATGAAAGCGGGCGGCGCCGCCCCTTCCAGATGCAGATGCAGCTCAACCTTGGCGAGACGCCTCATATCCTGCAAAAGTTCTGACGGCCTGTCCTCGCGCTGCACGGCTGATCCTTTCCAAATGGTCTCGCCGGGCGAGCAATAGCCCAGGGTCAGCGCAATTCACAGGAAAGAGCTACCCCTGCCCGGCAGCACCAGCCCGAGATGGCGCGCGACCGAGGCACCGACATCGGCAAAGCCACAAAGGCCGATGCTCTTTGCCCCCGGACCATAGCCCAGCACCGGCACCCGCTCGCGGGTATGTTCGGTGCCATGCCAGGTTGGATCATTGCCATGATCGGCAGTGAAGATCGCCAGATCACCCGGCCGCAACTGCGCAAAGAAACGCGGCAGCGCCGCATCAAAGCGCTCCAGCGCCCGGGCATAGCCCGAAACGTCGCGGGGATGGCCATAGAGCGTGTCGAATTCGACGAAATTCGCGAAGGTCAGCGAGCCCTCCTCAGCCTTCCCCCCGAGCTGCACCAGATGCTCAAACAGATCGGCATCCGAAGCGCCTTTCCATAATCTCCCGATGCCCTGCATCGAGAAAATATCACCGATCTTGCCGATGGCATGGGTGGCACGCCCGGCCTCTGCCACGCAGTCGAGCAGGGTCGGCCCGGGCGGAGCCATGGCAAAATCACGGCGGTTCGGGGTGCGTCTGGTGGCACCGCAGGTGCCGCTGAACGGTCGCGCGATCACCCGCCCGACCCGCTGGCTGTGCAGGATCGGGGCCAGCTCCTCGCAAAGACGGATCAGCCGGTCGAGCCCGAACCATTCCTCATGCGCCGCGATCTGCAGCACCGAATCCGCCGAAGTGTAGCAGATCGGCCAGAGGCTCTGGCGGTGCTCCTCGCAATAGCGGGCGATGACCGGCAGGCCGGCGGCATGGCAATTGCCAAGGATGCCCTCGGTGCCGGCCAGGCGGCAGATCGCTTCGGTCAGCTCTGGCGGGAAAGCCGGTTGCCGGTCGGGAAACAGGGTCCAGTCCCAGGGCACCGGCTGGCCCGCAAGCTCCCAATGGCCCGAGGGCGTGTCTTTGCCCTGTGAGACCTCTGTCGCCGCCCCCCAGAGACCTTCGGGCCGGGCGCCAAGCCCCGGCGCCTGCTCGCCTGAGGCCAGCTCAATCGCCCGCCCCAGCCCCAGCCGGTCGAGATGCGGCAGGAAAAGCGGGCCGGAGCGCCCCTCGCGGGCTTTACCGTCGGCGCAGGCCCTGGCGATATGCAGGAGTGTATTCGCCCCCTCATCGCCAAAGGCCGCCGCATCGGGCGCACCACCGCAGCCGACAGAATCGAGCACGATCAGAAAGGCACGCGCCATGTTCAGCCAATCCTCTGCAGGATAAGAGGGGGTTGCGATGGCATCGCGCTTTGCGGGCCGATGCGACAGGCGCGCTGCACCGCCGCCACCGCCTCGAGCGCCGCCCCGCGGCTGTCAGCATGGACCCGGGCCATCGGCTGGCCCCGGGTCACCGCCTCACCGGGCAGGGCAATATCGCTCAGTCCAACGCCATGATGCAGCCGGTCGCTTTCATGCAGACGGCCACCGCCCAGCCGCACCACGGCATGGCCGAGCTGCTCACCATCGAGGGCAACCAGCCTGCCGGTTTCCGGCGCAGGCACTTCCAGCACCACGGCCGCCGCAGGCAGGCGGTCGCGCCAGTGCTCGACAAAATCACCCGGTCCGCCCTGGGCCCTGACCATACGGCCAAAGATCTCGGCCGCCTGCCCGCCTTCGATCGTCGCGCGCAGGCGCCTTGCACCATCCCCGGCATCGGCAGCCAGACCAGCAAGTGCCAGCACCTCGCCGCCCAGCTGCGCCGTCAGTTCCACCAGCCGTGATCCCGCTGCCGCCCCGGTCAGCGCCAGCATCACCTCTGTCACCTCCAGCGCATTTCCGGCCGAGCGCACCAGCGGCTGCTCCATATCGGTGATCAGCGCCGAGGTCATACAGCCCGCATCCTGGGCGGTGGTCACCAGCGACTGCGCCAGCGCCTCTGCCTCTGCCCGGGTTTTCATGAAAGCCCCCGAGCCGCATTTCACATCGAGCACCAGCGCATCGAGACCAGCCGCCAGTTTCTTTGACAGGATTGAGGCAGTGATCAGATCAAGGCTCTCAACCGTCGCACTGACATCGCGGATTGCGTAGAGACGCCGGTCTGCCGGTGCCAGATCGCGGCTGGCGGCGATGATGGCACAGCCGATCCTGGCCACCTGGGCGCGAAAGCTCGCCTCATCGGGATCGGTATGAAAGCCCGGGATCGATTCAAGCTTGTCGAGCGTGCCGCCGGTATGGCCCAGACCCCGCCCCGAAATCATCGGTACAAAGGCACCGCAGGCCGCCAGGGCCGGAGCCAGCAGCAGAGAGACGCAATCCCCGATCCCGCCGGTCGAATGCTTATCCACCACCGGGCCGGGCAGATCCCAGGCCATGACCCGGCCGCTGTCGCGCATGGCAAGCGTCAGCGCCACCCGGGCGGGTTCTGTCAGGCCTTTCAGCAGCACCGCCATGGCAAAAGCCCCGGCCTGAGCATCGCTGACCCGGCCCGAGGCCAGGCCCTGGGCAAACCAGCTCAGCTCCTCGCGTCGTGGCGATATGCCATTGCGAATTCTGGTGATTATCGCGCGTGCATCCATCTTCGCCCCCTCCTCAGCCCTCATCGCCACCGCGTTGCGGCGGCGCGAAATGCGACCGGCCAAAGGCAGCGGGCAAAAGCGCCTGCAGTGGCAGCTGGCAGATGGCGCCGGATGTGGTCGCCATGGTCACCACCAGATCGGGCGCGGCGAATTCGGCGATTTTCTGGCGGCAGCCACCACAGGGTGCGACCGGCTCGGGCGCATCGGCAATGATGGCAATCGCCCGGATCTGGCGCCCGCCTGCCGCACAAAGCGCCGCAATCGCCCCCGCCTCGGCACAGGTTCCCTCGGGATAGGCGATATTCTC
This sequence comes from Pseudogemmobacter faecipullorum, assembly GCF_020539525.1. GTDB lineage: Bacteria > Pseudomonadota > Alphaproteobacteria > Rhodobacterales > Rhodobacteraceae > Pseudogemmobacter > Pseudogemmobacter faecipullorum. Next base: position 128,172 of record NZ_JACDXX010000001.1, read on the forward strand.
GACATTGACCCCGGTATAGATCTCGCCACTCCCGCCCCGCAGGGCGGCCCCGACCAGAAATCCCGAATAGGGCGCATAGGCCTGCAGGCGGATCTGTGCTGCCCGCGCAATCAACTCGGTATCCGGCACAGATTCGGGCATAAAATCTCTCCGATCAAGGCTGCAATCCTGGCCTGAACCCTGTTTCGCCGCAAGCGCCACCCCGGCGTAAACTGCGGCGAAGGGCCTGAGTGAGGCCGGATTTCATCACAGATTGCAAAGCCTGTGAGAAACTATTCGCCGGCGTCAATGCGGCGGATTGGCATAAATTCCTGGATGATTTAAGGTTAAACAAATTTTTGAGGAGGCACCTATGTCGAGCGGATTCCCCAATGATGCAGCAAAGACTGCGCGTCAGGCGGCGCTGGACTACCACGAGTTTCCAAAACCAGGCAAACTCGAAATCCGCGCCACGAAGCCGCTTGCCAATGGCCGCGACCTGAGCCGGGCCTATAGCCCCGGGGTCGCGGAAGCCTGTCTCGAGATCAAAGCCGATCCCGCCACCGCGCATCGCTATACCTCGCGCGGCAATCTGGTCGCGGTGGTCACCAATGGCACGGCGGTGCTGGGCCTTGGCAATATCGGTGCGCTCGCCTCCAAGCCGGTGATGGAGGGCAAGGCGGTCCTGTTCAAGAAATTCGCCAATATCGACTGTTTCGACATCGAGCTGGATCAGCCCGACCCCGAAAAGCTGGCCGAAATCGTCTGTGCGATGGAACCCTCGTTCGGCGCGATCAATCTTGAGGATATCAAGGCGCCCGATTGCTTTATCGTCGAGAAAATCTGCCGCGAGCGGATGAATATTCCGGTGTTCCACGACGACCAGCACGGCACGGCCATCGTGGTCGGGGCAGCGGCAACCAATGCGCTGATCGTGACCGGCAAAAAGGCCGATGAGATCAAACTGGTCTCGACCGGCGGCGGCGCGGCGGGGATCGCCTGCCTTGAGATGCTGGTGAAACTGGGGGTAAAGCGCGAGAATATCTGGCTTTGCGATATCGACGGCCTCGTCTACCACGGCCGCGAATCCCAGATGACCCCGCAAAAGGCCGCTTTCGCACAAGGCAACAGCCCGGCCAGCCTCGCCGATGTCATCGGCGGTGCGGATATGTTCCTCGGCCTCTCCGGCCCGGGCGTGCTGAGCCCGGAAATGGTGGCGCAGATGGCGCCGCGCCCGATCATTTTCGCTCTGGCCAATCCGACGCCCGAGATCAGCCCCGAAGCGGTGCGCTCGGTCGCCCCGGAGGCAATCATCGCCACCGGCCGCTCAGATTATCCCAATCAGGTCAATAACGTCCTGTGCTTTCCCTTCATCTTCCGCGGTGCGCTGGATGTCGGTGCCACCACGATCAATGACGAGATGAAACTGGCCTGTATCGAGGGGATCGCGGCGCTTGCGCGCCAGACCACCTCGGCCGAAGCCGCCGCCGCCTATCAGGGCGAGAAAATGACCTTTGGCGCCGATTACCTGATCCCAAAACCTTTCGATCCGCGGCTGATGGGGGTTGTCGCCTCGGCAGTGGCGGGTGCCGCCATGGCCTCCGGCGTGGCCAGCCGCCCGCTCGACTGCCTCGAGAGCTATCGCCAGAAGCTCGACAGCTCGGTCTTCAGATCAGCACTGCTGATGCGCCCGGTGTTTGAGGCAGCCCGCACCGCCACCCGCCGCATTGTCTTTGCCGAGGGCGAGGATGAGCGGGTGCTGCGTGCCGCCAATGCCATGCTGGAGGAAACCACCGATGTGCCTATCCTGATCGGTCGCCCTGAAGTGGTCGAGGCACGCTGCGAGCGCGCCGGGCTGAACATCCGCCCCGGCCGTGATTTCCACCTGGTAAACCCCGAAAATGACCCGCGCTACCGCGACTACTGGGGCACCTATCACGAGCTGATGGCGCGCCAGGGCGTCAGCCCCGATCTCGCCCGCGCCATCATGCGCACCAATTCGACCGCCATTGCCGCCGTCATGGTGCATCGCAATGAGGCCGACAGCATGATCTGCGGCATGTTCGGCGAATATCACTGGCATCTGAAATATGTCCGCCAGGTGCTTGCGCGCGGCGGGTTGCATCCGGTCGGCGCGCTGTCTCTGATGATCCTCGAGGATGGCCCGCTGTTCATCGCCGATACCCATGTTCACCCCGAGCCAACCGCGCATCAGATCATGGAAACGGTGATCGGCGCGGCGCGACATGTGCGCCGCTTCGGCCTCGAACCGCAGATTGCGCTCTGCTCGCAAAGCCAGTTCGGCAATATGGATACCCATTCCGGGCGGGTGATGCGCGAGGCCCTGCAGCTGCTCGATGAGCGCGAACCCGATTTTGCCTATGAGGGGGAAATGAACGTCGACAGCGCGCTTGACCTGACGCTGCGCGAGCGCCATCTGCCGGGCGGGCGGCTCAGCGGCCCGGCCAATGTGCTGGTCTTTGCCTCGGCAGATACGGCCTCGGGGGTGCGCAACACCCTGAAAATGAAAGCGGGCGGGCTGGAAGTCGGGCCGATCCTGATGGGGATGGGCAATAAGGCCCATGTCGTCACCCCCTCTATCTCGGCGCGCGGCCTGCTGAATATGTCCGCCATCGCCGGTACACCGGTCTCGGTTTACGGCTGAACAGGGCGGGCGGAGAGAATCAATTTCTCTTCGCCCGCCAGGTTTCCTGCGCCACCCCACAGCAGAGTTTGCAAAGCCTGCTGCAATTTTCGGGCGAGTTTCCTGACGATGTCGATTTGCAAAATTCTACTCTGTGCAATGGCGGAATTATGCAAATCCGCCCGAACTTCGCAGTATTGTTTCCGGTAACAAAGTTGCGACGCCCCGACCTCTCGCGTAACAAATGACGCGAGGAAGAGGAGTTTATGCGATGAGCTACCCTGAGGTCTATGGCAGCTGGAAGTCAGATCCGGAGGCCTTCTGGCTGCGCGAAGCCGGGAAGATAGACTGGGTCCGTCCGCCCACCCGCGCCCTGAATGCCGGAGCAGCCCCCCTCTACGAATGGTTCAGCGATGGCCTGGTGAACACCTGCTGGAATGCCGTCGACCGCCATGTCGAAGCTGGCCGCGGCGCGCAGATCGCCATCATTCATGACAGCCCGGTCACCCGGCTGAAACGCGGCATCACCTATAGCCAGCTGCGCGACCGCGTCGCCTCGCTCGCCGGGGCTCTGCGCGCCCAGGGCGTGCAGAAGGGCGACCGGGTGATCATCTATATGCCGATGATCCCCGAGGCTCTGGAGGCCATGCTGGCCTGCGCCAGGCTGGGCGCGATCCATTCGGTGGTCTTCGGTGGCTTTGCTGCCAGCGAACTTGCGGTCCGGATCGACGACTGCAAGCCCAAAGCGATCATCGCCGCCTCCTGCGGGATCGAGCCCAGCCGGCTGGTGCGCTATAAGCCACTGCTGGACCAGGCCCTGACCCTCTCAGACCATCAGCCCGATTTCTGCGTTATTTTCCAACGCGAGGAAGAGGTCGCCGAACTGATCCCGGGGCGCGATCTCGCCTGGCACACTTTCCAATACGGGGCCGAACCCGCCGAATGCGTGCCGGTCGAGGGCAATCACCCCGCCTATATTCTTTATACCTCGGGCACGACCGGAGCGCCCAAAGGCGTGGTGCGCGCCACCGGCGGCCACCTGGTGGCGCTGAACTGGACCATGAAGGCGATCTACGACATGAACCCCGGCGAGGTGTTCTGGACCGCCTCTGACGTTGGCTGGGTCGTGGGTCACTCCTATATCTGCTATGCGCCGCTGATCGCGGGCTGCACAACGGTTGTCTATGAGGGCAAGCCCGTCGGCACACCCGATGCAGGGGCATTCTGGCGCGTCATCTCTGAAAATAAAGTTAAGGCGTTTTTCACCGCCCCCACGGCCCTGCGTGCCATCAAGCGCGAGGACCCCGAAGGCTTGCTGACCGGGGATTATCCGATGAAGCATCTGAAATATTGCTTCCTCGCCGGCGAGCGCGCCGATCCCGACACCATTGCCTGGGCCGCGAAACATCTGAAAGTGCCGGTGATCGACCATTGGTGGCAGACCGAAACCGGCTGGGCGATTGCCGCCAATCCGATGGGGCTTGGCCCCTTGCCGGTAAAGCCCGGCAGCCCGACCGTGCCGATGCCAGGCTATGATATCGAGGTTCTCGATGAGGCTGGTCAGCCGGTGCCAGCCGGTACGCTGGGCGCGATTGCGGTAAAACTGCCGCTGCCGCCTGGCAATCTGCCCGGGCTGTGGAATGGTGAAGAGCGCTTCCGCAAGAGCTATCTCTCTCATTTCCCTGGATATTATGAGACCGGAGACGCGGGCTATCTCGACGGGGATGGCTATCTCTACATCATGGCCCGCACCGATGATGTGATCAATGTCGCCGGGCACCGGCTCTCGACCGGGGCCATGGAAGAGGTTCTGGCCTCGCATCCCGAAGTGGCCGAATGCGCCGTGATCGGTGTCGCGGATGCGCTGAAAGGCCAGTCGCCGCTGGGGCTTTTGTGCCTGAACAAGGGCTCAGCCCGCCCGCATGACGAGATCCTGCGCGAATGCGTCGCGCTGATGCGCGAGCGGATCGGCCCGGTAGCGGATTTCAAGCGCGCTCTGGTGGTCGAGCGCCTGCCCAAAACCCGCTCGGGAAAAATTCTACGCAGCACTATGGTTAAGATTGCCGACAGCGAGCCGTGGAAAATGCCGGCGACCATCGATGACCCGGCGGTGCTTGGGGAAATCGCGACCGCTCTGCGCACGCTCGGGCTGGCGCTCAGCCCTTCACAGGCCTGAGCGCAGCCGAGATCCTGGCCCCGGAGCTTCCAAGGGCTAGGATCTCGGCCGGATCACCTTTCAGACGAACTGCTCGCGGATCAGCCGTTCTTCCAGCCCGTGGCCCGCGTCAAACAACAGGCGATGGCTGACCGAAGGCTCGGTCCGCACAATAACCGAGGCCACATCCCGGACCGAAGAGCGGCTGTCCGCATCGGCCATGACCGGGCGCTTCTCAGCATCCAGCACATCAAAGCGCACCTCGGCGCTTTTGGGCAATAGCGCCCCGCGCCAGCGCCGTGGCCGGAAGGCGGACATTGCCGTCAGAGCCAGCACTCCGGCCCCGATGGGCAGGATGGGACCATGGGCCGAGTAGTTATAGGCCGTTGATCCGGCAGGGGTTGCAACAAGCGCGCCATCACAGACCAGTTCGGGCAGACGCTCGCGCCCGTCGACCGAGACCCGAAGCCTTGCCGCCTGAGCGCCCTGCCGCAGCAAAGACACTTCATTGATCGCCAGCGCCTCGCTGACCTTGCCACGGGTATTCTCGGCGCGCATCGACAGGGCATTGAGAATTTCTTCCTCAGCCAGCGCGAGTCTTTCAGGAAGCGCCTCTTCCGAAAATTCATTCATCAGAAAGCCGACCGTGCCGCGGTTCATGCCGTAAACCGGCACGCCCCGGCCCGACTGGGCATGCAGCGTCTGCAGCATGAAGCCATCGCCGCCAAGCGCAACGATCACCGTCGCCCGCCGCGCCTCAACCTGGCCATAGCGTGCGATCAGCCGGGCCATCGCCTCCTGCGCAACCTCTGTCCTGGAGGCGGTGAACCTGATCCTGAGCGCCATCGCACCTTTCCTTTGCGCCAGACCCTGTACCCCAAAGGCTGAAAACTCAAGCCCTCACCACCCGTTACCCTGCTGATGCGCCCCGCCGCCCGCATCCCCCCGGCGCCACAAGAAAATGCCGGTCAAAGGGCGGAACAATGGCAAGCGCTTCGCCGGCCAGGTCGAAGCGGTCGCTTTATAACCTTTCCCAATGCCCCCTCCTGCTCTAATGATCGCGGCAACCACAATGACACTGCTGGCCTCACGGAGATCGAGTATGAGTGCTTCAACCCGCGATTCTGGATTTTTCACCGAAAGCCTTTCCTCGCGTGACCCCGAGCTTTTCGGCGCGGTGCGCGCGGAACTTGGCCGTCAGCGTGAAGAGATTGAGCTGATCGCTTCGGAAAACATCGTCTCGCTGGCGGTGCTGGAGGCCCAGGGCTCGGTTCTGACCAATAAATATGCCGAAGGCTATCCGGGCAAACGCTATTACGGCGGCTGCCAGTATGTTGATATTGCCGAGACCCTGGCGATTGAGCGCGCCAAAGAGCTGTTTGGCTGCAAATTCGCCAATGTGCAGCCCAATTCCGGCAGCCAGATGAACCAGGCGGTGTTCCTCGCCCTGCTGCAGCCGGGCGATACTTTCATGGGGCTCGACCTGAATTCGGGCGGCCACCTGACCCATGGCTCGCCGGTGAATATGTCGGGCAAATGGTTCAACGTCATTTCCTATGGCGTGCGCCAGCAGGATCAGATGCTCGATATGGACGAGGTCCGCGCCAAAGCGCTGGAGCATCGCCCGAAGCTGATCCTCGCGGGCGGCACGGCCTATAGCCGTGAATGGGACTGGGCTGCCTTCCGGGCGATTGCTGATGAAATCGGGGCCTACCTCCATGTTGATATGGCGCATATCGCCGGTCTGGTCGCAGGTGGCGTGCATGCCTCGCCGCTGCCGCATGCCCATGTGGTGACCACCACCACCCATAAGAGCCTGCGCGGCCCGCGTGGGGGGATGATCCTCACCAATGATGAAGATATCGCTAAGAAAATGAATTCGGCGGTCTTCCCCGGCCTGCAGGGCGGCCCGCTGATGCATGTGATCGCCGCCAAGGCGGTGGCTTTCGGCGAGGCTCTGCGCCCCGAATTCAAAGCCTATGCGGCTCAGGTGAAGAAAAACGCCGCCGCCATGGCGGATGAGCTGATGAAGGGCGGCATCGATATCGTTTCGGGCGGCACTGATAACCATCTCTGCCTCGCCGATCTGCGCCCCAAGAAGGTGACCGGCAAGGCGGCCGAGGCCGCGCTTGGCCGCGCCCATATCACCTGCAATAAAAACGGCGTGCCGTTTGACCCGGAAAAGCCGTTTGTCACCTCGGGCATCCGTCTCGGCGCCCCGGCCGGCACCACCCGCGGCTTTGGCGAGGAGGAATTCCGCCAGATCGCGCGCTGGATTGTTGAGGTGGTCGATGGCCTTGCCGCCAGTGGCGATGCGGGCAATGCCGCGGTCGAGGCGAAAGTGAAGGCCGAAGTCGAAGCGCTCTGCGCCCGCTTCCCGATGTATCCGACCCTCTGAGACCTTTCAGGATCGAACATCCAGACACCAAAAGCGCCGGGCCCTGCCCCGGCGCTTTTCATTTTGCGACTGCGCGCCACCGCTTTGCCATGAGTAAGGGGCGCCGCAGCAGACGACGCCCCTCCCTGTCTGCCATGTGGGGCCTGGTTCTCCCCGCAAGAGCGCGACCTCTCAGTTTTCGAGATAGCTTTCCATCGTATCGTCCAGCGCATCTTTCCACGGCGTATGATGCCGGGGCGCCATGGTGCCGGTGATCACCGAGCGATAGGAATTGTTACGGAAGCCCATAACGTCTTCCTTCTTGTGATCCTTCCACTGGAAGAAAATCTCACAAGCCCCGTCCACATCGAAGCTGGGATAATCAGTCTCGGCGATCAGCTCCTTGACGTAATCGCCCTGATACTGGATCGCATCATGCGCATCCGCCCCGGCATCCTCGCGCGCAACCCGGTCGGTCACATCCGCAATCATCTCGTCTTTCGACTGCGGCAGAGCGATCCGGCCCAGAATCACATCGCGGGCCCACCAGGCCTGAGCATCGAACATATTGAAGGTGAACCACTGGTCCTGCATGCCGATATAGAACAGCGCCGGATTATGGACGAAAGCCACCCCTTTATAGAGATCGGCCGTTGCCAGACGGTTCGCCGTTTTCAGGCGCAGATCATCGGGCAGGAAGGGGAAATGATGCTTATAGCCGGTGCACAGGATGATCGCGTCGATCTTCTTGGTGCTGCCATCGCCGAAGGTGACGATATTGCCGTCAACCTTTTGCATATTGGGCTTTTCTTCCCAGTTCTCCGGCCATTTAAAGCCCATCGGTGCGCTGCGATAGGTATTGGTCACCGATTTCGCGCCATATTTCCAGCATTGCGAGCCAATGTCCTCGGCGGAATAGCTGGTCCCGACCAGCAGGACATCCTTGCCGGCAAATTCACGCGCATCGCGGAAATCATGGGCATGGACGATACGGCCATTAAAGCGGTCAAAGCCCTGGAATTCCGGCACATTCGGGGTCGAGAAATGGCCCGAGGCGACGATCACATTGTCGAAGACCTCGCTGTAGCAATGATCCTTCGCCAGATCCTGCACGGTGACCGTGAATTTCTGCGTCGCCGCATCCCATTCGACCAGGCGCACGACATTCTCAAAGCGGATCCACGGCCGGACACCGGCTTTCTTCACCCGCCCTTCGATATAATCGAACAGCACCGCGCGCGGCGGATATGAGGCGATCTGCTTGCCGAAATGCTCCTCAAACGAGTAATCGGCAAATTCCAGCCCCTCTTTCGGGCCGTTCGACCAGAGATAGCGATACATCGAACCATGGACCGGCTCGCCATACTGGTCCAGACCAGTTCTCCAGGAGTAGTTCCACAGTCCCCCCCAGTTCGCCTGCTTCTCAAAGCAGACGATTTCGGGAATTTCTGCGCCTTTGGCAGCCGCTGACTGGAAGGCACGCAGCTGTGCGAGGCCCGACGGTCCGGCTCCAATGACGGCTACTCTTTTTTTCATACTTCATCTCCCGTTGGTCTGGACCGCTTTGCGCGACTGGTCCTTAAATTATTGCACCAATTACGCGGCAATACGCACCGGCTGTCAACAAATCTTCATACAGGGAAACCAATCAGATAGAAGATCCCTATGATGTGACGCAAAAGGCATAGGGAAATGGGCGCTTCGGGATTCGCACAAAGACTCGCCGTCACCGGCCAGCTGAAACGCCTCGCTATCGCGGCGCGGCGCAGCGTTCGCATCGGTTTTCTGGCCCCGCTCACCGGCCCGGTCCATTCCTGGGGTCTTCCGGGGCTGAATGGCTGTCAGATCTGGGCCGACTGGCTGAACCAGACCGGTGGTATGCTGATCGGCGGAGAGCGGCACCGGGTCGAGCTGATCGCCGAGGATTGCGGCTTTGATCCCGACCGCGCCTTTGAGGCGGGGCGGCGCCTGGTACAGGAGCGGGAGGTGCGGTTTCTGCTGATGCTGGGCGGTGATTCGATGATCCGCCTCGCCCCCTGGCTGACCGCGCGCAAGCAGCTGACCGCAACCCTGCTGCCCAGCGACCTCTCGCCTGACACGCCCTATCTGATTGCGCCCTCAGAAGTTCATCCGCTGCTCAATGTCACCGGTCCGGCCTGGCTGGCAGAACACCGGCCTGATCTGAAACGGGTGGCGCTCTGCAGTCAGCGCGATCTGCTGGGCCTGCCCTCGCTTGCCTCATACCGGGCCGCTTTCCGGGCGGGTGGCTTCACGCTCTGTCATGAGAGCCTCTATCCTGCCGCAGGGGCGGATGCTGCCGGGATTGTCGCCGCGATGCTGGCCTCTGACCCGCAGATTTTATGCTGGTGTACCAGTCATACGCCCATGGTCCACGCCCTGAGCGAAGCCGCCTGGCGCGCCGGGTTCCGGGGCCAGATCCTGTCCTCGACCCTTGATGATTATCCCCGGCTGATCGCGAAAACCTCGGCCGAATTCATGGAGGGGTTCCTGTTCCAGTTCCCCGATTTCGACGACCCGGCTTTGCAGGATAAATCCTTTTTCTTCAATCGCCCCGCCGCTTTTCACGCCGAATATACCCGGCGTTTCCCGGGCAGCTGGTCCGCGGTCTCCTGGGAATATGCCTCGGCGCTCGACCTCTGGCATGCGGCGGTGCAGAAGGCGGGCACCGTCGCCCCGATGTCGGTGCTGGCGGCGATGAAACAGGGCGGGCGGGGCGAACATGCTTTTGGCCCGGCAGAATGGGGCGGTGGTGCGCTCTACGGCATTGATCATGCGCTGACCGGCGACTGGCCGGTGGTGCAGATCCGCTCGGGCAAAGCACGGATTCAGGGCTTTGGCTCGATCCCCGCCTGGCTCGCCGCACATGGCCCGCTCCTGCTCGAGGAAATGCAGAAACTGGGCCTGACCTGGCAGCAAAGGCGCGGGCCGGTGCAGCCAGGCGGCCCTTTGCCCGCCAGCCTTGGCTGAGGTCTAGTCTTCCTGCATCAGCAGTTTCTGCTCTTCGATCAGCAAAAGCTTCACATGCTCCACGGCCGCCTCGATATCGCGGGCGGCGATGGTGTTGAACAGGGTATTATAGGCGCGCTGGCTGGACTGGATGCGCTGCGGCGTCAGATGGCGGCGCATCATCGCGGCGCGGAAAGACTGGCGCCGGGCCAGTATCACCAGATCATAACAGGCCAGCAGCAGCGGGTTACCGGTCCCGCGCGCCAGCAGACGGTGAAATTCATCCTCCAGCAGCGCGAATTCCACCGCATCGGTTGTCACCGCCTCCATCGCCGAGAGCACTTCGCCAAGTGCCTCAATCGCGCGCGGCGCCATATTGATGATGGCGAGGCGGATCAGATCCGGCTCCAGAATGCCGCGCATCACCTGCAGATCCAGCGGGCTGGTCTCGGCCGCCACATCTGAAACCGGGGTCTCCTCGGGGCGGGTCAGGCCGGTGACAAAACTGCCCGAGCCGGCACGGCGGCGGATCACCCCCTGGCCCTCCAGCACATCGAGCGCCTCGCGGATCGTGTTGCGCGCCACCCCCAGCTCGCCCGCCAGGGTACGCTCTGAGGGCAGCCGCTCATCCACCGCATATTCCTGCGACAGGATGCGGGCGAGCAGGGTTTCGGCCACCACCCGGACCGTGGCGCCCAGAGTGTGATCGGCGAATAAAGCCGCAACCAGATCCTGTCTGCGCATGATCACACTCTCCCTGCCCTGCCCCTGACCTCTGTGCAAATTCACCTGATGCCGGGGACGACGGCAAGGCAACCGCAAAAAAGGCGCGCCTCACAGAGGAGGCACGCCCAGGGGGTGAACGGGCAGAGCAGGCCGCCCGCCAGGGGTCTTCTTGCCTCAGATGTCGAGGGTGTTCTTCATCTCCCAGGCGGTGAAATGCGAGGCATAGTCATTCCATTCCGCCGTTTTCATCCGGATATAGGCATTCGAGAATTCCATCCCGAGGGCCTCTTTCAGCTCGGTCGCCTCATCAAACGCCCGGATCGCATCGAGCAGGTTGAGCGGCAGCTTCGGCGCGCCGGTGATCAGATGACCCTCAGTATAGAAGTTCACATCCGACCGCGGCCCCGGATCGGCATTGGTACGGATGCCGTCCAGACCGGCGGCCAGGATCACCGCCTGCATCAGATAGGGGTTGGTCGCACCATCGGGCAGGCGCAGCTCAAAGCGGCCCGGGCCGGGAACGCGGACCATATGGGTCCGGTTATTGCCGGTCCAGGTCACCGAATTCGGGGCCCAGGTTGCCCCCGATGAGGTGCGCGGCGCATTGATCCGCTTATAGCTGTTGACGGTCGGGCAGCAGATCAGCGCCAGAGCCGAGGCATGTTTCATGATGCCGCCAAGGAAGGCACGCCCCTGATCCGAAAGGCCCAGTTCCTTGCTGTCATCCGAGAAAGCATTCTTCGTGCCGTCGAGCGACCAGACCGAGATATGGGCATGGCAGCCATTGCCGGTTTTGCCCTGCAGCGGCTTTGGCATGAAAGTGGCCCTGAGGCCATATTTCTCGGCCAGGACCCGGGTCATGAACTTGAAGAAGGCGTGTTTATCAGCGGTCGCGAGCACGTCGTCATATTTCCAGTTCATTTCGAACTGGCCATTCGCATCCTCGTGGTCGTTCTGATAGGGTTCCCAGCCCTCTTCCAGCATGCAGTCCGAAATTTCCTTGATCAGATCAAAGCGGCGCAGGATGGCGTTCTGATCATAACAGGGTTTGGTTGAATCGTCGAAACCATCGGCCACGCCGGTGCCATCGGGGTTCAGCAGGAAAAACTCCGGCTCGACGCCGGTTTTGACCCGCAGACCCAGCTCAGCCGCCTCGGCCACCAGCTTGCGCAGCACATTGCGCGGCGCGTGGTTGAGATCTTTATTCTCCATCACACAGTTTGAGGCGAGCCAGGCCACCTCTTTGTTCCAGGGCAGCTGGATCACCGTCGTCGGATCTGGCAGCGCCAGCATATCGGGATGGGCGGGGGTCACATCGAGCCAGGTGGCAAAACCGGCAAAGCCGGCTCCGTCATGGCACATGCCCTCAATTGCCTCTCTGGGGACCAGCTTGGCACGCTGATAGCCGAGCAGATCGGTAAAGGAGATCATGAAAAAACGAACGCCGCGGGCCTCTGCCCAGGCTTTCAGCTCTTTGGCAGTCTGCGGTTTGGCGAGGGCGGCTCCGTTGTCCAAGGCCATTTTTTTTATCCCTGTTGATTGTTTTTGAAAAACCGGCCCCCTGTCAGAGGCCGGTTCCGTTTTATTCAGATCAGAAATTCCCGCGCCCGGGGATCCAGCTGGTGCCAGCGAGCGGTACTCCCGCCATGGCTGCAGCCTCCAGGGTCAGTGCGCAAAGATCCTCCGGTTCAAGGTTATGCACGTGATTTTTACCGCAGGCCCGGGCGATGGTCTGTGCTTCAAGCGTCATAACTTTGAGATAATTCGCCAGTCTGCGCCCTGCCTGAACCGGATCGAGCCGTGCTGCCAGCTCCGGATCCTGGGTGGTGATCCCGGCCGGATCCTTACCCTCATGCCAGTCATCATAGGCGCCGGCCGTGGTGCCGAGCTTCTGATATTCGGCCTCAAGACGCGGATCATTATCCCCGAGCGCGATCAGCGCAGCCGTCCCGATGGCAACCGCATCGGCGCCAAGCGCCAGAGCCTTGGCCACATCGGCGCCGGTGCGGATCCCGCCCGAACAGATCAGCTGCACTTTGCGGTGCATCCCCATATCCTGCAGCGCTTTCACCGCCTGGGGCAGCGCCGCCAGCGTCGGCTGGCCGACATGTTCGATGAAGACGTCCTGGGTTGCGGCAGTGCCGCCCTGCATCCCGTCAATCACCACCACATCGGCCCCGGCTTTCACCGCCAGCGTGGTGTCATAATAGGGACGTGCGCCGCCGATCTTGACATAGATCGGCTTTTCCCAGCCGGTGATCTCACGGATCTCGAGGATCTTGATCTCGAGATCATCCGGGCCGGTCCAGTCAGGGTGACGGCAGGCCGAACGCTGGTCGATCCCCTTGGGCAGGTTGCGCATTTTGGCAACCCGGTCCGAGATTTTCTGGCCCAGCAGCATACCGCCGCCACCCGGTTTTGCGCCCTGCCCCACCACCAGCTCAATCGCATCGGCGCGGCGCAGGTCATCGGGGTTCATGCCGTAGCGCGAGGGCAGATACTGATAGACCAGGGTTTTGGAATGGCCACGCTCTTCGGGCGTCATGCCGCCGTCACCCGTGGTGGTCGAAGTGCCCGAAAGCGTGGCACCGCGGCCCAGAGATTCCTTGGCCGCGCCCGACAGCGCGCCAAAGCTCATCCCGGCGATGGTGATCGGAATATCCAGCGTGATCGGCTTTTTGGCAAAGCGGGTGCCGAGCACGACCTTAGTGTCGCAGCGCTCGCGGTAACCTTCCAGCGGATAGCGCGAGATCGAGGCGCCAAGGAACAGCAGGTCATCGAAATGCGGCAGTTTGCGCTTGGCGCCGCCGCCGCGAATATCATAGATCCCGGTCGCCGCCGCGCGGCGGATCTCGGAGTTGATTTCCTGGCTATAGGTCGCCGACTGACGCGGAACAGTCTGCGGGATCGCCTTCTGGGTCTCGTCTTTCATGGGCGGATCCTCAGTATGCCGACGCATTGTCGATGTTGAAGTTGTAAAGCTGGCGGGCCGAGCCATAGCGTTTGAACTCTTCAGGCTTTGCATCCGAACCGGCGCGGGTCAGCAGATCCTGCAAAATCGCGATATGTTCGGGGCGCATCTCTTTTTGGATGCAATCGGCACCCAGGGATTTCACCGAGCCGCGCACGAAGAGCCGGGCCTCGTAAAGGCTGTCGCCCAGCGCATCGCCGGCATCGCCCATCACCACCAGATTGCCCGATTGTGCCATAAAGGCCGACATATGGCCGATGCTGCCATAGACGACGATATCAATGCCCTTCATCGAAATGCCGCAGCGCGACGAGGCATTGCCCTTGATCACCAGCAAGCCGCCATTGCCGGTGGCCCCGGCATATTGGCTGGCATCACCCTCGATGATCACCGTGCCCGACATCATATTCTCGGCCACGCCCGGACCGGCCGAGCCTTTCACGGTCACCGTCGCCTGCTTGTTCATCCCGGCGGTGTAATAGCCGGTCGAGCCTTTCACGGTGACTTCAATCGGAGCATCCAGGCCGACGGCCAGCGCATGGCTGCCGCGCGGATTGGTGATTTCCCAGGCGGTGGCATTGGTCTGACCATTCTGAGCCTGAAGGGTTGCGTTCAGGTCACGCAGGGTGGTCTGTGCAAGATCAATGGTCTGCATATCAGTGCTTCCAGAAATAAACGGTTGCGGGCTCGGGCTCCCAGACGCGGGCATTCTCGATGCCGGGCAGGTCAACCAGCGCACGATATTCCGAGCCGAAAGCGACATACTGATCGGTCTCGGCCATCACAGCGGGTTTGCAGGCGATCGGGTCGCGCACCACGCCAAAGCCGTCCTTGGTGCCAACGACAAAAGTATAGAAACCGTCGAGCACATCGAGACCGGCGCGCAAAGCATCGCCCAGCTCAACCCCCTGGGCGAGCTTGTGGCTCAGCCAGGCCGCAGCAACCTCGGTGTCGTTCTCCGTGGCGAAGGTCATGCCCTCGCGCTTCAGCTCGCGGCGCAGGGTGTTATGGTTCGACATCGAGCCATTATGCACCAGGCACTGATCCATCCCGGTCGAGAACGGATGCGCACCCATGGTGGTGATCGCCGATTCCGTCGCCATCCGGGTATGGCCGATGCCATGACGCCCCGACATTGCCGAAACCTCAAACCGGGCCGCCACATCCTTCGGCAGACCGACTTCCTTGTAGATTTCGATGCTCTCGCCGGCGCTCATCACCCGGACGCCCGGCCGGACCCTCGCCAAAGCGGCGCGTGCCGCCTCGATCTGATCGGCCTTAACCGTCAAAATCGCATGCGTATCCTTGCGCGACAGCGTGACCGAACTGCCGATAGCGGCACCCAGATCCGCCGCCAGAGTGGCAAAATCCTGATCCGCCTGATCCGATTGCACGGTCAGCTTACCCGAACCCTCCGCATCTGATCCGTAAATCGCGATCCCGGCTGAATCCGGACCGCGATCAGTCATCGTAATAAGCATTGAGGTCAGCATTTCGCCGAGCTTGGGCTCGAGCGAGCGATCCTTCAGGAACAAACCCACAATTCCGCACATCGTGCTTTCTCCTTTCCGAGGCCCGGCAGGTCAAAAAGCCGGAATATGAATTCAGAGTAACAAGGCCGCTTCGTCCGTCAAGAAACATTTTTCCCTATGAGGAAAAAAATGACTTCATTCTTCGTCACCCCCGGGCGGTCCTGAAGATTTCGCAGGAATTGCAAGCAGTCAGGCGAAGCCGCGCTCTGAACCTTTCCTGGGTAACAACCGGTGGCCTCTTTGCCTCACAGGAAATATAGTTCACAGATATGTTGATTTTTAACCAAAGCGCCCGCAACCTGCGCGGGTTCCGCTCTGGTGCGTCGCGCAGGTGATCGCAGTGAGTCGCGGATGAATGGTAAGGCAAGGCCCGTCTGGCCGCCGTCGCCTGCCCGCTGACCTGGCAGCGGAGCAGACCCCGGCTCGCCCTCCGGGCAAAGACCCGGGTGCCCCGGGGATCGGAGGCCGTTTCTCACTGCGACGAAACTGCGCCGGCCGGCGCGGAGCAAGCGGCACACAGGCCGCACGCTTCCCATATGGTCTGCGTCTTTAACCGGGCCCGCGCCACAGCAGGGCGCACTGCCCCGGTCCAATTACCGCAAAAAACCGACACCCGGCCGCGGCCGCAGGTGAACGGAGCACGACAGGGAGTGCATATATGGAACAAGCCACCGCTATATTTGCGGATCAGGTGACGCTTAGTCAGCTTTTGCAGAATCTGGTCTATGCATCAGGCACGGTGGGCGCGATTATGGTCGTTGCCGGTCTGCTGATGATCGATGCCGGAACCACGCGAACTGCCAATCTCTACAACTCCACCATCGAGAAAATGGTCGGGTTCTTTATCGGCTTTACCACTTATTACATGATCGGCTTCGGCTTCTGGGCCGGGCAATATTACATCATGGGCGGTGCAACCATGATGGATTCCCTGAAGGACTGGTGGTTCTTCGGCACCCTCGCCAATGCCCATGCGCAAAATGTTGATCCCGCGGTCTGGCCGGGGCTGAACACCTTCCAGATCTTCATCTTCTTCCTCGCGTGTTTCGCCGGCATCGTGAATGTGCTGCTGCATTTTTCGGTCTCAGAGCGCATGAAGGCCTCGGCCTTCTATATCACCTGCGTGGCAGCGACGATCGGCTCGGCAGTGCTCAGCTGGGCGGTCTGGGGCTCGGTCGGGCCGCTGACCAATGCCGGTTTCCATGATTTCTTCGGCATTGGTTTTGTCTATATCTTCCCCACCGGCATCGCCATGGTTCTGGTGCCGCAGCTGGGGCAGCGCCCGGGCGTCTTCTCGCCCCATCCCAAAGTGCCGGTCTACCAGGCGCCCTCAATCGGGCTCGCCGCCACCGGCGTGATCACCGTTTTTGCGGGTCTGCCAATGGTGATCATGTCCTGTCTGTTCTTCGTGGAACCCGAGGCCTATGCGATTTCAGTCACTATGGCCGATACCTCGGTCGGTATTGCGCTGAACAATTATGCCCTCGCCTGGGCGGGCGGAGCGCTGACCGGGGCCGCGATTTCCTATTACACGAAAAACTATATCTACCTGCTCTTCGGCCCGCTGGCCGGCTATGTCGCCGGGGCCCCCGGCTTTGACATCTGGCTGCCCTGGCAGATGTTCCTGATCGCCCTCGGTGCCCCCTTCGGCTCCTGGCTGGTCTATTCCTGGACCTTCCGGCGCGGGATTGACGAGCATAAACTCTTCCCGCTGTTCATCGGCGCCGGTTTCTACGGCCTTATGATGATCGGCCTGTTCAAATCCGGCACGCCGCGCGGCGGCTACTGGGGCATTACCGAGGGGCCCTATGCCTATCAGCATGGCCAGATCAGCCTGATGATGCAGCTTGCCGGCTTCGCGCTCTGCCTTGGCGCCGGTCTGCTGATGGGCTTCGTGCTCAGCCTCATCCTGAAAGCCACGACCGGCCTGCGGATCCCGACAGAGGATCAGGCCGAAGGTCTCGATAAACTGAAATGGGGCCTCGATAACGAGAGCCGCGGCTGAGCCTGATAGCGCAGGCTTACGACTGAGACAGATCTGTCAGGGCGGGAGCAATCCCGCCCTGTTTTCTTGCAGCCAGAGACAGATCCACTGGGCCGATCCAGGTCTATAAAAATCCTCTCAGGAAACGTTTTTTAATATGGATGTTGATTTTCAAACTGCAGCGCCACAGAGTGCTGGCAACAACACCAGAACTTACGGGAGGAATCATGACCAGTTCCTGGAGATTTTCAGCACTTGCTGACCGCCACCGCGCCCTTGGCTCGGATCTGGAAGACTGGAACGGGATGGGCACGGCCTGGTCCTATACCAAGGGCGATCCGGTTGCTGAATATATGGCGATCCGCACCAAAGCCGGACTGATGGATGTCTCGGGCCTGCGCAAGGTCCATCTGATCGGCGCGGCAGCGGCGCATGTGATCGAGCGCGCCACCACACGTAACGTGGAAAAGCTGATGCCGGGCCGCTCGGTCTATGCCTGCATGCTGAATGACGGCGGCAAATTCGTCGATGACTGCGTGATCTACCGCACCGGCCCGACCGCCTTCCTGGTGGTCCATGGCGCCGGCGCCGGTCATGAGCAGCTGTCCATGTATGCCCAGGGCCGTGACTGCCACATGCATTTTGACGACAATCTGCATGACCTCTCGCTGCAGGGGCCGCTGGCGGTCGATTTCCTTGCCAAACATGTGCCGGGCATCCGCGATCTGGCCTATTTCAGCCATATGCAGACCTCGCTCTTCGGCAAGCCGATCATGATCTCGCGCACCGGCTATACCGGCGAGCGCGGCTATGAGCTTTTCGTGCGTGGCCAGGATGCCGGGCTGATCTGGGACCGCATCCTCGCCGAGGGCGGTGATCAGGGCATTATCCCCTGCCGTTTCACCACGCTCGATCTCTTGCGCACCGAGAGCTATCTGCTGTTCTTCCCCTATGACAACAGCGACATGTATCCGTTCGACAATGAGCCGGGCGGCGATACCCTCTGGGAGCTGGGCCTCGATTTCACCGTCTCGCCGGGCAAACAGGGCTTCCGTGGTGCCTCGGAGCATTACCGCCTGAAAGGCAAAGAGCGCTTCAAAATCTGGGGCCTCAAGCTTGGGGGCGAGAATGCCCCGGGCAATGGTGCACCGGTCTTTAAAGACGGCAAGCAGGTCGGCGTGGTCACCCAGGCCATGCATTCGCCGCTGAACAACCACACCGTCGCCATCGCCCGCCTGCCGGTCGACTGCGCCAATAACGACACCCCTCTGGTGGTGAACTGCGAGACCCATGGCGAAATCGCTGCGGTTTCGCATTCGATGCCCTTCTACGACATCGAGAAAAAGCGCCGCACTGCCAAAGGCTGACGCAAAAGCTGTCAACTGATCCGCCCCCTCTCTGCCGGCCTGCCCCGCAGAGAGGTCCATCGCTTCCTGCAGGGAGGAGCGAGGGCCGACCGGCAAAGTAAAAAGCGAAAGAAGCAATGTCGCAGACACCAACAGAAGAGACTATGGCATCCCGCCCGCTCTACGGCAGATTACAGCCGCAGCCGGGCAGCGCGCATTTTATCATCGCTGACGGCGAAGGCGGTGAGGCCGTGGCCGCGCTGTTCACAGCCGCGCCGGAAATCGCCGCGCTCGCCCATCTGATCTATATCCCAGGGGCCAATGGCACCGATCTGACCGCGCGGATGCAGGCTCTGGGCGCCGCCGTTTTCCGCCCGGCCCCGAGCTACGGCTCTGCCCGCCAGCGCATCCAGAAAGTGCTGGCAGATGCGCATATGGGCCTGCAGGTCTATGTCGCGGGCACCGAAGGGCTGATCGGCCAGGTGCGGCGCGATGCAATCGAAGCCGGACTGCCGCATGATGCCCTGATCACCGAACAGCGTGGCTCGCTGGCGCGCCGGGTGCAGTGTGTCCATTGTAAGGGCACCACCGAAAACGTCACCACCGATCCCTTCACCTGCAGCCATTGCGGACTGAACCTCTTTGTGCGCGACCATTACTCGCGCCGCCTCGCCGCCTTTCAGGGTGTCTGCATCGATGCCGAGGATCCGGGCGAAGTCCCCCCAGCCCTGGAGCGGTTCAGATGAGCAGCACCCGTATTCCGGTCATTGTGACCGAGGTGACCGAGGTCAACAGCCTGATCAAACGCTTCCGCTTCGTGCGTGAGGATGGCGCGCCCATGCCCGGCTTTTCCGGCGGCGCGCATAGCGTGATCGAGATGGATGATGCCGGCACCCGCCGCCTCAACCCCTATTCGCTGATGTCCGATCCGGCTGATCTCTCGGGATTTGAAATCTCGGTGCGCCGTGATGATAGCGGGCGCGGCGGCTCGCTTTATATGCATCAGAAGGTGCGGCCGGGGATGAAAATGGTCATCTCGCAGCCGGTCAATCTGTTCGGCCTCGACCTCAGGGCGAAAAAGCATCTGCTGATTGCGGGCGGGATCGGCATTACCCCCTTCATCGCGCAGATGGCGCAGCTGGAGGCGCTGGGGCAGAAGTTTGAGCTGCATTACGCCGCCCGTGACCGCGCTCTTGGCGCCTATATGGACGAGCTTTCGGCCCGCTATGGCAGCCGGGTGCACCGCTATTATGATGTCGAGGAGCAGTCGATCCAGCTCGCGACCCTGCTGAAAGGCCAGCCCCTCGGCACCCATCTCTATGTCTGCGGCCCCAAAGGCATGATCGCCTGGGTGCTGGCCACCGCCGCCAAAGCCGGCTGGCCGAAGGGTGCGGTGCATTCCGAAGAGTTCCTCGCCCCGCCGGTCGGCGAACCCTTCCGGGTGCAGCTGGCGCAATCCGGCATCGAGGTCCAAGTCGGCGCCACCCAGTCGCTGCTGGAGGCGATCGAGGCTGCGGGGGTCGATGCCCCCTATCTGTGCCGTGGCGGCGCCTGTGGTCAGTGCGAATGCCAGGTGATCGAAGCCGATGGCGATTTTCTGCACAATGATCACTGGCTCAGCCAGGAGCAGAAAGATGCCCGCAGCCATATTATGCCCTGCGTCTCGCGCTTCAAAGGCGCGCGGCTGGTACTCGACCTCTGACAGGAGCGGAACAGCATGAGCCTCGACTTCAAAGACGATTTCTTCCGCGACGAGACCTTTTTCCAGGATTTCACCTATAAGAACTCGCCCGCGGCGGTGAAGCGCTTCCCCTTCCCCTTCCCCGAAGACGATTACATGTATTCGGTGAATATGGAGCCGCATACCTCCGGCCGCCCCGGCTCGGTCTTTGAGCATATGTTCGATGTCGACGAACATTATGTCGCCGAGATGCGGGACCGTGCCCGGGTGCTGGCCGATGATCCTCTGCGCTGCCAGTCGCTGCCGCATATGACCCTGGCGGGCTGGGATCTGCTTGAGCTGATCATGGAGAGCTTCGCGCGCGATTACCCGCAATGGTTCTCGCTGAGCAAAGAGGGGGACAGATGGCACTGGATCAACCGCCCGCTGGGCATTGATCAGAGCTTCACCTTCATGGATGAAAGCACCCTCCCCTGCGGCCCGTTTGAATATATCACCCGTCAGGCCCAGGGCGATTTCACCTTGCAGGATCAGCGCGAGGACAACCTCTGGATTGAGGCCGGGATGGTCACCTCCCAGGCGGACTGGAGCCTCGATTTCGACATCGGCATGAGCTTCCACGAATGGCATGCGCCGGTGCCGCTGGCCGGGAAAATGGGGATCTTTGACCGGGCGCTGAAATTCCTGCTCGCTTTGCAGCATGGCGCACCGGTCCGGCGCTTTAACTGGACAATGACGGTCGATCCTTTGCTCGACACCAGCCCCGAGAATTACCACAAATGGGGCCCGTCAAAGACCACGATGACCCCGGAGACCATCGGTAAACGTCAGCATCTGCGGGTCGAGCTGCAGACGCTGATCCGTTTGCCGCGCTCAAATGCCATCGTCTTCCCGATCCGCTGCTACCTGATTTCCTTTGAGGATCTGGTCAGACAGCCGAAATGGGCCCGCCGTCTGCACCGGGTGATCAAAACCCTGCCCGATGAGCTGGCAACCTATAAGGGCTTTATCCGCAACCGCGAGCTGATGATCGACTATCTGTCGAAATTCGATGATGGCGCCCCCACCTCGCCTGGCTGGTGGGCAGATGAATGAAGGCCTGACAGCTTCGGGGCAATAGGCCCCGGCGCTGTCGCGGCCTCTGGCGGGGAGTTCAGAAAGGGGCAGCGCAAAGCTGCCTGCCCCCGGTTCCCCCTGCTGCACATAGCCCCGGGGAAAGCCGCAGAGCGGGGGGCAGCGCCCCCCTTTTTTCTCAGTCAGCCTGCGGGTAAGAGATCACCGACAGGAAACGCGACGGCAGTTTGTTCAGCTTTTCCGGCCCATGCGGCGCATCCGCATCAAAGAACAGGCTGTCCCCGGGCTGCATCAGAAACACCTGATCGCCATGCCGATATTCCACCTCGCCCTCCAGCATATAGAGCATCTCAATCCCGTCATGCTGGAAGGTCGGGAAGACATCCGAGGATTCGGATAAAGTGATCAGATAGGGTTCGACGATCACGCCGCTGGCATTGGCCCCGATATGGCCCAGCAGGTGATACTGATGCCCGGCCCGGGTCCCGGCGCGCTCTTTCACCACCGCCTCGCCCGATTTGACATGCATGACCTCACGCCTTTCCTCGAAGCGACGGAAGAATGAGGTCAGGGGCACCGACAAAGCATGGGCCAGGGTCTGCAAAGTGGTCAGCGAGGGCGAGGTGATGCCATTCTCAATTTTTGACACCATGCCAATCGACAGCCCGGTCTGCGAAGAGAGGTCAGCAACCGTCATGCCCTTCTGGCGGCGAAAATTGCGCACCGCACGGCCAATCGCCACTTCCAGCACTTTCTCGCGTGCCTCAGAGACGCGGTGCGGATCCTGCATCGGCGAGGCCTGTGGTTTCAGTTTCTCAGGCTTCATTGCAGCTGCAGTCATCGGCACCCTCACATAGGCCCGTCTGAAGAACCACGCGGCAGATCCGGGCTGTCCTCTGCCGCGCGTCAGGATATGCTGTATACTACCGGCAAATGTTTCCTGAAAGAATATGAAACATGCACCAGAATGAAAATGCGTTGCATCTTGGTTTTCTGATTTTCCCTGGCTTTCCCATGGCCTGCCTGACCTCGGCGATCGAGCCGCTGCGCGCCGCCAATGAGATCACCGGCAAACGCGCTTTTCGCTGGAGCGTGGTCGGCGAGGCCGGAAGCCGCGTCGTCTCCTCGGCGGAGGTGGGCTTCGATCCCGATCTGACGCTTGCCGGGCTGGAAGCGCCGGATCACCTCTATCTGCTCTCGGGGCCTGGCGGGAAATTTGCCAATGCGCGCAGTTCCAATGCGGCTTTGCGGCGGCTGGTGCGCCATGGCACCTCAATCGGCGCTTTTTCGGGCGGGATCTTTCCGCTGGCGCGCGCCGGGCTGCTCGATAACCATAAGGCCTCGGTGCACTGGTGCTATGAGGCGGCCTTTAAAAGCGAATTTCCCGAGGTGATCCCCTCGGAAAAGGTGATCACCATTGACCGTGACCGGCTGACGGCGGCGGGTGCGACCGCGGTCTTTGATCTGATGCTGCGTCTGATCGAGGACCATCTCGGGGCCGAGGCGATGATTGAGGTGGCCTGCTGGTTCCAGCACCCCTTCGTGCGCGGCGAGGAGGTCGAGCAGCGCATTCCGGCGCAGCGCCTCGACCGCACCGAGGATATGCTGCCCGAGCCGGTGGCCCGCGCCATCCGCCTCTTTGCCGAACATATCGAGGAACCGATCCAGATCGCCGAAGTCGCCGAAGCGGTGGATCTGTCCTCGCGCCAGTTTGACCGGTCCTTCAAACGCTCAACCGGGCAGAGCCCGCTGAAATATTACCGGCTGCTGCGGCTGAAAAAGGCCCGGCAGATGACGCTTTATTCAAATGACACCATTACCGAGATCGCTCTGGCGGTGGGCTATGCCAGCACCACGCCACTGGTGCGCCATTATCAGCAGGCCTTTGGTGTCACCCCTCAGGAAGACCGCAAACAGGCCAATCGCTTCCGGGTAAAAGAAAACGCCCCCCTGCCAGCGGCCTGAGGGCGTTTCCGCGTCCAGATCAGGAATGGGGTCAGAGCGCTGACCTGGCCGCCGTCACCAGCGCATGATGCAGCGAGGCCGCCGAGGAACGGGGACCATAGACCGAATAATGCCGGCCCTGCTCACGGCAGATCACAAGGCAGCCCAGATGTTCGATCATGCTGCGGCTGGTGCCGCCTGAGGGCAGTTTTCCGAGATCGAGATTGCTCAGAAGTTCGAAAACGGAAATCACGCCTTGACCTTCAAGATCAAAACGGCACCAGCCGTCCGTCTGTTCGGTGACCGAGGCGCTGGCGCCAAAGCCCGCTTTGACCAGCGAGGCAATATCCTCATGGCTGGCAAAAGGGGCCTCGATGAACCATTGCTCAGGCCCGGTCCAGAAGGCGGTATACGCCCCGCCGCCCGAGACCCGTGCCGGAGCGGCCAGCTCAAAGCCAAAGAAGGCCTTTGCGCTGGCGGCAAATTCTGCCGCTTTGCTCTGGCGCGCGGCCAGAGCGGCAAGGGCGGTGTCAACGACCTCGGTGATCGTCACGCCGCTGATACGGTCCTGGCGCGGGGTGTCGCTGCCGAGGGGGGTGATCGGTTTCAGACGATGATCAGCCACGCAGACGCTCTCCTTCAGGGTCGACAAAATGGGCAGAGACGACTTTGACCTCGACCTCCTCACCGGCGAGCGGGTTGACCGCGCGCAGGGTATCGCCCTTACGGGCCGCCCCGTTTTTCAGATAGCCAAGGCCGATGGACGAACCCAGATGCGGCGAGTAGCAGCACGAGGTCATATAGCCCTGATCGTTCTTTTTCACCGCCTCGGCCCCGAGATTGATGAAATGCATCCCCGCCAGCAGCTGTTTTGAGGCATCCACCGGCACAAAGCCCACGAGGTTCAGCGCATCGGCCTGGTTCATCCCCTCGCGCTCTGACAGCACCGAGCCGATCGAGTCTTTTTTCTTATTGACCATACCGGCCATGCCGAGGTTCAGCGCCGAGGTGGTGCCGTTCAGCTCATTCCCGGCCGCATGGCCCTTCTCGATCCGCATCACGCCGAGGGCCTCAGTGCCATAGACCACCGCATCGAATTCGCGGCCCGCCTCCATCATCGCGCGCACCAGACCATCGCCATAGCGGGTCGGCACGGCGATCTCATAGGCCAGTTCGCCCGAGAAGGAGATGCGGAACAGACGCGCGCGCAGCCCGCCGCAGACGGTAATCTCGCCGCAGCCCATATAGGGGAAGGCCTCGTTCGAGATGTCGAATTCCGGATCAACGATCTTTTGCAGCAGTTTACGCGCATTCGGTCCGGCAACCGAGAACTGCGCCCAGGCCTCGGTGGTCGAGATCAGCTGCACATCCAGATCAGGCCAGAGGCATTGCCGCGCGAATTCCATATGGCGGTAGACGCCCACGGCATTGGCGGTGGTGGTGGTGGTGACGAAGTGATCCTCGGCCAGACGCGCCGTGGTGCCGTCATCCATCGCCATGCCGTCTTCGCGCAGCATCAGCCCGTAGCGGACCTTGCCCACCTGAAGTTTGGCAAAGGGGTTGCAATAGATCCGGTTCAGGAATTCAGCCGCATCCGGGCCCTGAACGTCTATCTTGCCGAGCGTCGTCACATCGCAGATGCCGACCGATTTACGGGTCTGCAGCACTTCGCGGTCGACCGACTGGCGCCAGGTGGTCTCACCGGCTTTCGGCAGCCATTGCGCGCGGTACCACATGCCGACCTCGACAAAGACCGCGCCCTGTTCGGCGGCCCAGACATGCGAAGGTGTCAGGCGTTTCGGACGGAAATCCGCACCGGCCGAGCGGCCGGCGAAAGCGGCAATCGGCACCGGGGTATAGGGCGGGCGATAGATCGTGGTGCCGGTTTCGGGGATCGACCTGCCGGTCATCTCGGCCATCACCGCCAGACCGCCAATATTCGAGGTTTTCCCCTGATCGGTTGCCATGCCCATCGTGGTATAGCGCTTGAGATGCTCGACCGAGCGGAAGCCCTCCTGATGCGCCAGCTTGACGTCTTTGACGGTGACGTCATTTTGCTGATCCAGCCAGGCGCGGCCCTTATGCGGCACATACCAGAGCGGCGTGACACGGGTCGGCGCATCTTCGGCCTGGGGCAGATCAGCCGCCACGGCACGGATCCCAAGGCCCTCAAGCGCCTGAGCCGCGACCGAAGCCCCCGAAGCCAGCGCCCCTGCGGTCGAGAAGGCACCACTTGCCGCCCCGGCAACCAGCATCCCCGGCGGCAGTGCGGCCCCTGGCACAAAGGCAGAAAGTGCCTCATTCCACACCGGCAGACCGCGCTGATGGCAGGTCAGATGCACATTCGGATTCCAGCCACCCGAGACGCCAAGCGCCTCGCAGGCGATCTGGCGGCTCTCGCCGCTGGCAAGTCTGACCGTGACCGATTTCAGCCCGAGCCGACCGCTGGCATCCGTGACCACCGCACCGCGGAAATGCTCGGCGCCCTGGAAGGAGGGGCCATCCTGACGGCTGTCGATCACGGCGCTGACTTTCACACCTTTCGCCAGCAGATCCTGCGCCGTGCGCAATCCGTCGTCATTATTGGTGAAGACGGCAACGCTCTGGCCCGGGGTCGCGGCCCAGCGATTGACATAGGCGCGCAATGCGCCTGCCATCATAATGCCGGGGCGGTCATTGTTTTTAAAGGCAATCGGACGCTCGGTGGCCCCCGCCGCCAGAACGGCCCGCTGCGAATAGATCCGCCACAGGATCTGACGCGGCTTGCCCGCCGCCGGCACCGCCACATGGTCCGCGACCCGCTCAAGCGCGCCGTAAATGCCGTGATCAAAAGCACCCAGAACCACGGTCCGGCTCAGAACACGCACATTCGGCATCGAGGCCAGTTCGGCAATTGCCGCCTGCGCCCAGGCCGCGCCTGACTGATCACCAAGGCTGAAAGTCTCGGCATTGAGACGCCCGCCCGGGGTGAAGTCCTCATCCGCCAGAATGACCCGCGCCCCCGAGCGTGCCGCCGTCAGTGCCGCTGCCAGCCCCGAAGGCCCGGCCCCGATCACCAGCAGATCGCAATGCAGGAAGCCTTTGTCATAGCAGTCGGGATCGGTTTCCATCGACAGGCTGCCAAGCCCCGCCGCGCGGCGGATCATCGGCTCGTAGAGTTTTTCCCAGAAGGCCTTCGGCCACATGAAGGTCTTATAATAGAACCCTGCAGCAAAGAAATTCGACAGCCGGTCATTGACCGCCAGCCAGTCCCATTTCAGCGAGCCGACATAATTCTGGCTTTTCGCGCTCAGACCGTCAAACAGCTCCGCAATGGTGGCCCGGGTATTGGGCTCCTGACGGGCGCCGCTGCGCAGTTCCACAATCGCATTCGGCTCTTCCGAGCCAGAAGAGATCGGACCGCGCGGGCGGTGATATTTGAACGAACGCCCCATCAGGCGCTGACCATTGGCCAGCAGCGCCGAGGCAAGCGTATCGCCCTCATAGCCCTGGAAGGACCGGCCATCGAAGGTGAAGTTCAGCAGCTTCGAGCGGTTGATCTGCCCGCCCTGCAGACGATTGATCTGGCTCATTTGCTCCTCCCGCGGGCGCGGGCCACATCACGGGCCAGCTCAACGCGCGTAATCTCATGGGTCAGGGTATTGCGGGTCACCACCAGCCAGGAGCGGTCGCCCTGCTCGTGGAACCACAGTTCCTGATGTTCACCGGCGGGGTTTTCGCGCAGGTAGAGATATTCATACAAAGCCTCGGCAGCGCCTTCGGCCAGGCCATCGGGGCGGTTGATCAGGCTGGCATCGCCCAGATAGACGAATTCCTGCGAATCGCGCGGCCCAAGAAGCGGGTGGTTGATGATCATGTCAGGGCCTCAATGCAGATTCGGTTGGGCGCCCATGCCCTTTTCGTCAATCATCAGCCCCTTGCGGAAGCGATCGAAACGATAGGCCGTGGCAACCTGATGCGGCTTGTCGGTGGCCAGCAGATGCGCGAAGCACCAGCCCGAGGCCGGGGTGGCCTTAAAGCCGCCATAGCACCAGCCGCCGTTGAAATAGAGACCGTCGATATCGGTGCGGTCGATGATCGGCGAGCCATCCATCGACATATCCATAATACCGCCCCAGATCCGCAGCAGCCGCGCCCGGCCGATCATCGGCATCAGGGACATGCCGCCTTCGCAGACATCCTCCACCACCGGCAGATTGCCGCGCTGCGCATAGGTATTATAGCCGTCCGGATCGCCGCCAAAGACCAGACCGCCCTTGTCAGACTGGCTGACGTAGAAATGGCCCGCGCCATAGGTGATCACACCCGGCAGAACCGGCTTCAGCCCCTCGGAGACAAAGGCCTGCAGCACCGTGCTCTCGATTGGCAGCCTGCTGATCCCGGCCTGGGCCATGACTTTCGAGGAATTCCCCGCCACGGCGCAGCCGACTTTACCCGCGCCGATAAAGCCCCGTGTGGTCTCGACGCCCAGCACCTTGCCATTCTCGATCTTAAAGCCGGTGACTTCACAGTTCTGAATGATATCAACGCCGCGCTCATCGGCGCCGCGGGCATAGCCCCAGGCCACCGCATCATGGCGCACGGTGCCGCCCCGGCGCTGCAACAGCCCGCCCTTGATCGGGAAGCGCGCCGAGCTGAAGTTCAGGAACGGCGCCATGGCGCGCACGCCCTCGGTATCGAGCAGCTCAGCATCGACACCATTGAGCCGCATCGCATTGCCGCGGCGGCGATAGGCATCGCGCTGCGCATCGGTATGGCACAGGTTCAGCACGCCGCGCTGCGAGACCATGGCGTTATAATTGAAATCCTGCTCGAGATTTTCCCACAGCTGCATGGAAAACTCATAGAAAGGCTCATTGCCGTCGAGCAGATAGTTCGAGCGCACAATCGTGGTATTACGCCCGACATTGCCGCCACCGATCCAGCCTTTTTCCAGCACTGCGACATTGGCCTTGCCATAGACTTTGGCGAGGTAATAGGCCGTTGCCAGACCATGCCCGCCGCCGCCGATGATGACGATGTCATAATGCTTTTTCGGCTCAGGGTCGCGCCAGACGGGCTTCCAGCCTTTATGGCCGGTCAGGGCCTCTTTGATCACTTTGAATCCCGAATACCGCATCAGTTCCTCGCGCCCGGTTTCCCTCTGTTATCAAGGTTTTCGAAAGGCTTTACTCGCTTGTTTCAGACGGCGACCCTTCCGTTTCGGACATCGTTCGTTTTTCCCTTCAAAAGCCGGTCAGACTGCGCTGAGCCTGTTTCCTGCCGGGCTGAAGCATCTGAAAACAAACTCTTTCCCAACAGCCCAATTCAGGGCATCAGATCCGGGTAAGCGGCCAGAGCCCCCCTTTCCCCGCGTAATCAGTGAGGCAGATGATGTATCTCGGTCTGGATCTTGGCACTTCGGGCATTCGCGCGCTGCTGATGGATGAGGATCAGCGCCTGATCGGCTCGGCCAGTGCCGCAACCCCGGTATCACGCCCCCACCCGGGCTGGTCAGAACAGGATCCCGCGCTGTGGAATGAGGCCTGCTCCAGCGCTGTCGCCAGCCTGCGGGCGCAGTTGCCGCGGGAATTTGCCGCGGTGCGGGCCATCGGCCTGTCAGGCCATATGCATGGCGCAACGCTGTTTGACGCGGCGGATCAGCCGCTGCGCCCCTCGATTTTGTGGAATGACAGCCGGGCCGCGGCAGAGGCGAGCGAACTGGACCAGGATCCGCGCTTCAGGGCGCTGACCGGCAATATTGTTTTCCCCGGCTTCACCGCGCCGAAACTGCTCTGGCTGGCACACCATGAGCCGGAGCTTTTTGCCAGAACCGCGAAAGT
Organism: Pseudogemmobacter faecipullorum; assembly: GCF_020539525.1. GTDB lineage: Bacteria > Pseudomonadota > Alphaproteobacteria > Rhodobacterales > Rhodobacteraceae > Pseudogemmobacter > Pseudogemmobacter faecipullorum. Next base: position 157,374 of record NZ_JACDXX010000001.1, read on the forward strand.
ACTGTTGCCGAAAGACGCGTTACGGCTCTGGCTGACCGGTTCGCATATTTCGGATATGTCGGATGCCTCAGGCACCTCCTGGCTGAACCCGGCGAAACGCGACTGGGAGGACAGCCTGCTGCAGGCAACCGGTCTGACGCGCGAACATATGCCTGATCTGGTCGAGGGCTCGGCCCCCGGGGGGGAACTGCGCGCGGAGCTTCTGGCCGAATGGGGGCTGAAAGGCCCGGTGCTGGTAGCAGGCGGCGCGGGCGACAATGCCGCCTCGGCCATCGGTATGGGGATCGCGCGCGAGGGTGAGGCCTTTGTCTCGCTGGGCACCTCCGGGGTGATTTTTGCCGCGAATGACGCTTTCCGCCCGCGCCCGGAAAGCGCGGTTCATGCTTTCTGCCATGCGCTGCCCGGCCGCTGGCATCAGATGGGGGTGATCCTGTCCGCCACCGATGCGCTGAACTGGTATGCCAGGATCACCGGCAGCAGTGCCGCCGATCTGTCACGCGCGCTTGGCCCAGATCTCCAGGCCCCGGGCGAGGTCACCTTCCTGCCCTATCTCTCGGGCGAACGGACACCGCATAATGACACGCAGATCCGCGGCGCCTTCTCTGGGCTCTCGCATAGTGCGGACCGCGCCGCCCTGACCCGCGCGGTGATGGAGGGGGTGGCCTTTGCCCTGGCCGATAGCCTTCTGGCGCTGCAGGCAGCCGGGGCCAGCCTGTCGCGGCTGGTCGCGGTCGGCGGCGGCTCAAACTCTGGTTACTGGCTGAAGGTAATCGCCACCACCCTGGGCATTCCGGTCGATCTGCCGGTCGGCGGTGATTTCGGCGCGGCTTTCGGGGCCGCCCGTCTGGCCATGCTCGCCGCGAGCGGCGCCGACCCGGATGCGGTCTGCACCCCCCCGGCCATTGCCAGCAGCTTCACCCCAGACCGCGCCCTCGCCCCGGCTTTCGCCGAGGCGCATGAGCGCTACCGCAGGCTCTATCCGGCGCTGGCAGGCTGAGACCGGCTCAGAGCCCGCCGTGCAAAGCGGCATAGGCGAGACCGCAGGCAAAAGCCCCGGCGAGGGTTGCCGCCACGACCGAGCGCCTGGGCAGAAAGACCAGCACCGTCACCACCACGCCCGCCGCCAGCGGCAAAGGGTCTTTCTGCTCGGGCCAGAGCTGCGGCAACAGTGAGGCCACCACCAGGGTGGCAATCGCCGCCGGGCCGGTCGAGGCGAGGAAGGCCGCGAAAATGCCGCCGGGCCTTGCCTCGCCCCGCATCAGCAGGATCGGCAGGGCGCGAAAGCCCCAGTTGGCAAGCCCCGCCATCAGCGCAACCAGCAGGAGATCAGTGTTCATTGCGCCGCCTCCCCGCGGATCCGGGTTGCGACAACGCCCGCCAGCGCGCCGGTGATCATCCCGGCCAGAATGCCGGTGGTGCCGGACCAGAAAACCGTTCCCAGAACGGTCGCCACCCCGGCGGCAAGAATCGCCGGCAGAGCGGCGCGGCTGAGGATCGACATCAGCAGCGCGAGGAACAGCGCGGTCAGCATGAAATCAAGCCCCGCCCCCACCGCCGGCCAGGCGTCAAGCGCGCCGCCTCCGGCTAAGGCCCCGACCGCCGTGCCCGAGACCCAGGCCGCATAGGCGGCAAAGCCAAGCCCAAACATATAGGCTTCCGAGAAGCGCTGGCCACGGGTGAGCGCACCAAGCGCCTGGCCAAAGACCTCATCGGTCAGCCCCCAGGCCCAGGCCCAGGCCTTGCTGCGCCCGGCCTCAGGCCCCGCCTGTTTCATCAGAGCCGGGCCATAAAGCAGATGGCGCAGATTCATCGCGATCAGGGTAAAGGCCGCCACCAGCACCGGCGCGCCGGAGGCAAACAGCGTCAGCGCCAGAAACTGCGAGGCCCCGGCATAGATCAGCAGGGAGAGAGCCACGGCCTCAATCCCGGTCAGCCCGGTCCTTGTGGCGGCAACGCCAAAGGAAAAGGCGATCGGAAAATATCCGAGCACAATGGGCAGAGCGGCGATCAGGCCGCTGCGAAAGGTCACGGGCGATGCATTTTCGGTCATGATGCGGCAAGCGCTAACCTGCCCCTTTGCCGAAGTCAAAGCCCGGCCGCATATGCGACCGGGCCAACAGAAAACGGGGAGAGGGTTTCCCCTCTCCCCGCCGGTGTCAGATCACCGCTTTACGCTCACTCGGCCGCGTCGAGATAGCTTTCCAGCGGCGGGCAGGTGCAAACAAGGTTGCGGTCGCCATAAACGTTGTCGATCCGGCCGACCGGCGGCCAGTATTTATCGACGCGGAAGGCGGCGGGCGGGAAGCAGCCCTGTTCGCGCGAATATTTGCGATCCCAGTCCTGAACCAGATCCTGGACCGTATGGGGTGCAAAGCGCAGCGGGCTTTCCTCGGCTTTGATCTCGCCATTCTCGACCGCCCGGATCTCCTCGCGGATCGCCTGAAGCGCGGTGATAAAGCGGTCAATCTCGGCCTTGGTCTCGGATTCCGTCGGCTCGACCATCAGCGTACCCGAAACCGGCCAGGACATGGTCGGCGCGTGGAAGCCGTTGTCGATCAGACGCTTGGCGATATCATCCACGGTGACGCCCGCTTCTGCGAAGGGACGGGTATCGAGGATGCATTCATGCGCCACCCGGCCGCGGTTGCCCATATAGAGCACCTCATAGGAGCCCTTCAGCCGCGCCGCGATATAATTCGCATTCAGAATCGCCACGCGGGTCGCCTGGGTCAGACCCTCACCGCCCATCATCAGGCAATAGGCCCAGGAGATCAGCAGGATCGAGGCCGAACCGTACGGGGCCGCCGAGACCGGCCCCTCTGCGCCGCCGGTTTCCGGATGGCCCGGCAGATAGGGGGCAAGATGGGCGCCGACGCCGATCGGACCCATGCCCGGACCGCCGCCGCCATGCGGAATGGCAAAGGTCTTATGCAGGTTGAGATGGCTGACATCGCCGCCGATCTCACCCGGTTTCACCAGCCCGACCATGGCATTCATATTGGCGCCGTCGATATAGACCTGGCCGCCATGCTCATGGGTGATTTTGCAGACCTCGCGCACCGTCTCCTCAAACACGCCATGGGTCGAGGGATAGGTGATCATGCAGGCCGCCAGACGGTCACCGGCTTTCGCGGCTTTGTCGCGGAAATCGTCCAGATCGACATCGCCATTGGGCGAGGATCTGACCACGACCACTTCCATACCCGCCATCTGCGCCGAGGCCGGGTTGGTGCCATGCGCCGAGATCGGGATCAGACAGATCTTGCGCTGCTCATCGCCACGCGCCTTGTGATAGGCGAGGATGGTCAGGAGGCCCGCATATTCGCCCTGTGCCCCCGAATTCGGCTGCATCGAGAAGGCGTCATAGCCGGTGATCTCGCAAAGCTTCGCCGTCAGATCGCTGATCGCCTCATGATAGCCCGCCGCCTGATCGGCCGGGGCAAAGGGATGCAGCGAGCCGAATTCCGGCCAGCTGACCGGCATCATCTCGGCTGCCGCATTCAGTTTCATCGTGCAGGAGCCAAGCGGGATCATCGCCCGGTCCAGCGCCAGATCGCGATCTGAGAGACGGCGCATATAACGCATCATCTCGCTCTCGGCGCGGTTCATATGGAAGATCGGATGGGTCAGATATTCCGTCTCGCGCAGCATCTTGTCGGGGAAGCCCAGCTCGGCGCGATGCGGCGGTACGCCCAGAATGCCAAAGGCCCTCAGCACGCGGGTCAGCACTTCTTCCGAGGTGGTCTCATCCAGCGAGATCCCGATCCGGTCATTGCCGATCTTACGGAAGTTCAGCCCCTCATTGCGGGCCGCGGCCAGGATACCGGCCTGACCAACGCCGACCTCAACGGTGATCGTGTCAAAGAAGGCCTTCGGCGCGACTTTGGCACCGGCGGCTTTCAGGGCATGAGCCAGACGCTGGGTCATCGAATGCACGCGCTCGGCAATGGCGCGCAGGCCTTTCGGCCCATGGAACACCGCATACATCGAGGCCATAACCGCCAGCAAAGCCTGGGCGGTACAGACGTTCGACGTGGCTTTCTCGCGGCGGATATGCTGCTCGCGCGTCTGCAGCGACAGCCGGTAGGCGCGGGTGCCATGGCTGTCGACCGAAACGCCGACAATCCGGCCCGGCATATCGCGCTTGAGACCATCGCGGCAGGCCATGAAAGCAGCATGCGGGCCACCATAGCCCATCGGCACGCCAAAGCGCTGCGCCGAGCCAATGGCAATATCCGCGCCCATCGCGCCCGGCTCTTTCAGCAGGCACAGAGCCAGCAGATCGGTGGCGACAATCGCCAGCGCCTTATGCTCATGCAGCAAAGCAATCTTGGCGGTGAAATCGGTCACATGGCCGTAAGAGCCCGGATACTGGAAGATCGCACCGAGGACTTTCTCCGGCTCAAGCAGCGCCACATCCGCCTCGATGATCTCAATCCCGAGCGGCTCGGCCCGGGTGCGGATCACGGCGATGGTCTGTGGATGGCAGAAGCGGTCGACGAAGAAGGCTTTGGCCTTGGATTTCGACGAGCGCTCGGCCATGGCCATGGCTTCCGCTGCCGCCGTCGCCTCATCGAGCAGCGAGGCATTGGCAATATCAAGCCCGGTCAGGTCGCAGACCATGGTCTGATAATTCAGCAGCGCCTCAAGACGGCCCTGGGCGATCTCGGGCTGATAGGGGGTATAGGCGGTATACCAGGCCGGGTTCTCAAAGATATTGCGCTGGATCGCCGGCGGGGTGACGGTGCCGTAATAGCCCTGGCCGATCAGCGAGGTCATGACGCGGTTCTTCGCGCCGACCTCTTTCATCCTGGCCAGCAGCTCATGCTCGGCCAGCGGCGCCCAGCCCAAAGGCTTTTCCTGACGGATCGAGGCGGGCACGGTCTCGGCAATCAGCTGATCGAGCGTCGGGGCCCCCACCGCTTTCAGCATCTCGCCCATTTCAGCGGGCGAGGGGCCGATATGGCGGCGGTTGGCGAAATCATAGGGGTTGTAGTCGGTCGGCGTGAATTCGGTCATCGCGCAGCTCCTGACAGAGGACTGACGCACCGCGCGCCGCCCCGTTCATCTGTCTGAAAATATCCCAGGGGGTCCGGGGGACGCATCCCCCGGCACTTCGTCTTGCCGCAGAGCGGGCGACAGGCGCCCCCTCTGCAACCGGCCTCAGCCGATCATGTCTTTATATTCGTCTTCGGTCATCAGATCATCGAGCACGCTCAGATCATCAACCTTCATCTTGAAGAACCAGGCCTCGCCCAGCGGATCCGAATTCACCAGGCCGGGATTGTCCGAGAGCTTGTCATTAACCTCGACAATCTCGCCATCGACCGGGGCCAGAATATCCGAGGCCGCTTTCACGCTTTCGATCACCGAGACCTCGTCACCGGCGGCCACCTGGGTTTCACGCTCCGGCAGTTCCACGAAGACCACATCGCCAAGTGCTTCCGCAGCATGTTCGGTGATACCGACGACGACCAGATCCCCCTCGACGCGGAGCCATTCATGTTCTTTGGTAAATTTCATCTCTGATCCCTCGGGTTTCAGCGTTTATAGGAATGGGGGTGGAAAGGCGCCGCGGTGACGGTCAGGGGCGCGCGTTTGCCGCGCAGCTCGCCCTCGATCACCGTGCCCAGCGGCGCGAAAGCCGTGGCGACATAGCCAATGGCCAGCGGTGCCTGAACCGAGGGGCCAAAGCCGCCCGAGCTGATTTTGCCGATCGGCGTGCCATCGGTCGAGTAGAGTCCGACACCTTCGCGCATCGGCGCCCGGCCTTCCGGGCGCAAAGCCACGCGCTGACGCTCGGTGCCTTCGCTCAGCTCGCGCAGGATACGCGCCGCGCCCGGGAAACCGCCCTCGCGCGCGCCGCCGCTGCGGCGGGCCTTCTGGATCGCCCAGCCCAGCCCCGCCTCGACCGGCGAAGTGGTCTCGTCCATATCATTGCCATAAAGGCAAAGCCCGGCCTCAAGCCGCAGGCTGTCGCGCGCGCCAAGGCCGATAGGCATCACCCCCTCAATCGCCAGCAGCGCCCGGGCCAGATCCTCGGCCCCGCCGAAGGGCACCGAAATCTCAAACCCGTCCTCGCCGGTATAGCCCGAGCGCGAAAGCCAGAGCTGACCGAAAACACTATCCACCGACAGCACATCCATGAAGCGCATGCCGGCGGCCTCGGGCACCAAGCTGGCAAAAGCCGCCTCTGCCGCGGGGCCCTGCAACGCGAAGAGTGCGCGCTCATGCTGCACTTCAACCCGCGCCACATCGCCGAGATGGGCAGCCAGATGCGCGAAGTCATGCTCTTTGCGCGAGGCATTCACCACCAGCAGATAATCCGTGCCGCGATTGGCAAACATCAGATCATCCAGGATGCCGCCATCAGCGCTGGTGAACAGGCCATAGCGCTGACGGCCCGGCGGCAGCGACAGCACATCGACCGGCATCAGTTTTTCCAGCCCCAGGGCCAGGGCCTCCATGCCCCTGGTGGGATGCAGCACCACCTGGCCCATATGGCTGACATCGAAAAGCCCGGCCTGCGAACGGGTGTGCAGATGTTCGGCCATTACCCCGGCGGGATATTGCACCGGCATCTCATAGCCCGCGAAAGGCACCATTTTGCCGCCAAGACTGACATGCAGCCCGTGCAGCGGAAGACGCAAAAGGTCGGTCAAACCGGCCCTCCCCTGTTTTCAGTTATGGCCGGTACATATGCCGGCACCGATTACAGCAGTACCCCTGCCGCACGGTGCCCCCTCTGTCCTTGCGCCCGTGGCGCGCCTGAGATCGTTATCCCTTCGGCGGGCGCGGTTGCGCCTCTCTCCAGAGTCTTCCTTGCAGAAACGGTCCCTTGCGCCTGAGAGTTTACCGGGGCGGTTGCTCCTTCGGCACCGGACCCGGAAGACCTGCCTCCCTGCCCGGATTCTCCCGATCCTGCGCTCTCTGCATAGCCGATCTGCCAGAGGAGCAGCAAGGGCAATTTGCCAGTCAAATATCTCAATAGATAAAAGCTATGGAACCGATAGGCGCGACCAGTGCAACCCGGTTCAGGCCCGGCGCTCGCCCGGGGCGGCGGGCTCGGCCTCGGGCTGGCTCAGCGCGGCCGGTGCGACGGGCCGGACGCCGATCGGCACATTTGGGCGGCGGATCGCCAGGGCGGCAAAACCCCAGGCCAGCAGCGCAAAGGCAACGCCGCCAACCGCCTGACCGATCAGCACTCCCTGGGCCCCCCAGAGCTGGCCAAACCACCAGGCAAAGGGAATGGTGCCAAGGGTATGGCGGCCCCAGTTGACCACCGTCGACCAGAAAGGACGGCCCAGATTATTGCAGACCGCATTGCCGGCAAAGATGACCCCGTTGAAAAACCATAATAATGCCAGAGGTCCGCAAAAGAGATAGACGATCTCACGGGTCAGGCCTTCGGCGCGGAACAGATCGGCAATCGGGGCCCGCAGCAGCCAGAGCAGGCCCGATACCACCAGGATGATCACCGCGATAAAGATCAGCGCATCGCGGAAAGCCTGGCGCACCCGGTCCATCCGTCCGGCGCCGAGATTCTGGCCGATGATCGGCCCCAGAGCCCCGGCCAGGGCGAAGATCACCCCGAAGGCCACCGGGGTCAGACGCCCGGCAATCGCCATGCCCGCCACCGCCGCCTCGCCAAAGCCCGAGGCCATGCGGGTGACGAAAGCCTGGCCCACCGGGGTGGCAATCTGGGTCAGAATGGCCGGAATACCGATGGCCCAGACTGGCGCCATATCGCGCAGAACGCCGCGCAGCGTCGGCCGGTTAAAGCCGCCATGTTTCCTGATCACCGGCCGGACCGCCATGAACAGGATCAGCGCCCGGCTGATGATGCCGGTCAGCGCCGCCCCGGTCAGGTCAAGCCCGAGGCCAAAGATCAGCAGCGGATCCAGCACCGCCGTCACCACCGCCCCCCAGACCGTGGCCATCATCGCCGCCTGAGCATCGCCATGGCTGCGCAAAATTGCCGTTCCGATCATGCCCAGCATCAGCAGCGGCTGGCCGAGGGTCACGATCTGCAGATAATGCTCGGCCAGATCATGCGCCTCGCCTTCCGCCCCCAGGAGCTGCAGCATCGGCGAGAGCATGAACCAGACCAGGGCGGCGAAAGGCACTCCAAAGATCAGGCCGAGCATCATCCCGGTCGTCGCCTTCTCACGCGCCAGCGCCATGTCGCGCTGCCCGATGGCGCGACTGACGAGCGCCGAGACGGCAATCGACAATCCGATCCCCAGCGAGGTGGTGAAAAACAGCACCGCCCCGGCATAGCCGATCGCCGCCGCCAGCTCGGCCCGGCCCAGCCAGGAGATATAGGCCATATTGATCAGATCGACGACAAACACCGCCATCAGCCCGACCGAGGCGGTCAGCGACATCACCGTGATATGGCGAAACAGATTGCCCTCGACAAAGCGGGCCTGGGATTGGGTGCTGGACAAAAGCGGTCTCCCGGTCGGAAATCAGGCGGATATGCGGGTTTTGGCGCGCATCCCGAAATGCAAAAGGCGCAGCGGCTTAACGCCGCTGCGCCTTGTTTGTTGCACGGATCGCGCGCCTCTGCGCGAAAATCAGACCTGCGGCAGCTTCTTCAGCAGCGGCATGACATCGGCCATTTCCGGGCCATTACCACGGCCGGTCAGCGCCTTGCGCAAAGGCATGAACAGATCTTTGCCCTTACGGCCGGTTGCCGCTTTCACCGCCGCCGTCCATTCGCCCCAGGTGGCTTTGGTGAAGGGGCCTTGCGGCAGCAAAGCGAAAGCCTCGCGGATGAAATCACGGTCCTGATCCTCGATCAGCGGCTCCGCCCCTTCCGAGAACAGCTTCCACCAGCCCTCAAGATCGGCGAGAACGGTGATATTGCCCCGCGCCACGGCCCAGAAATCCTCGGCCTCGGCTGCCGGCACCCCCAGCGCCTCAATGCGCTCCTGGACCTTGCTGAAGGGCATGTTCTGCACCCAGGCGCGGGTCAGCGGGAACAGATCTTCCGGATCGAATTTGGTCGCGCTGCCACCGAAGCTTTCAATATCAAAGCCCTCGGCCAGTTCCTCGAGGTTCGAGACCAGCTCAATCGGTTTCGACGAGCCCAGCCGCGCCATCATCGACAAAAGCGCCATCGGCTCAACACCCTGGGCGCGCAGATCGCGCAAAGACAAAGCGCCAAGACGTTTCGACAGCTCTTCGCCTTTCGGGCCCGAAAGCAGCGAATGATGCGCGAAAGCGGGCGGCGTGCCGCCCAGGGCTTCCATGATCTGGATCTGGGTGGCGGTATTGGTCACATGGTCAGCGCCGCGCACGATATGGGTCACGCCCATTTCCACGTCATCGACCGAGGAGGCGAAGGTGTAAAGCACCTGGCCATCGGCGCGGATCAGCACCGGATCCGAGACGCTGGCCGCATCGATCGAAATATCGCCGATGATACCGTCTTTCCATTCGATGCGGCTCTGGTTCAGGCGGAAACGCCAGTAACCGGCCCGGCCCTCGGCGCGGAAAGCCGCCTTCTGCTCTTCGGTCAGGCTCAGCGAGGCGCGGTCATAGACCGGCGGGCGGCCCATATTCAGCTGCTTCTTGCGCTTCAGATCCAGCTCGGCCGGGGTTTCAAAGCTTTCATAGAAACGGCCATTGGCGCGCAGCTGCGCCGCCGCCTCTTCATAGCGGTCATAGCGGGCCGACTGGCGCTCGATCCGGTCCCAGGTCAGGCCCAGCCATTCGAGATCCTGCTGCAGCGCGTCGATATATTCCTGTTTCGAGCGCTCCTGGTCGGTATCGTCCAGACGCAGGATGAAGGTCCCGCCGGCCTTGCGGGCGATCAGGTAGTTCATCAGCGCGGTGCGCAGATTGCCGACATGGATATAACCGGTCGGCGAAGGGGCGAAGCGGGTAACGACGGGCTTGGACATCAGCAGATCCTCGGGCAGGCAGACAGTCCTGCAAAGCCCTCCCTCTGTCACAGCTCTGGCGGATTGTCCAGAATTGCGAGGAAAAGACGGGGGCGCTGCCCCCTTGCCCCTGCGGGGCTCAGCCCCCGGGATATTTTCCGACAGATGAGGTTCGAGGCGCGTGGCGCCCCCCTCACCTGTCCTGAAATATCCCCGCCGGAGGCTCTGTATTACTCGACGAAGGACAGCTGATAGCTGTGGGGCACATAGCGGAAGCCCTCTCCCTTCGGCTCGACATAGCCCAGGCCGGGGAAGGGCATGTGATAGCCGATGAAAGGCAGCCGGTCGGCGGCAATCATGCCAAAGATGCGTTTGCGCGTCGCAGCCGCTGCGGCTTTATCGACATCGAAACGCACCTCCCAGTCGGGATGTTCCAGCGACCAGACGAAGTGATTGGCGCAATCCGCGGTCAGCACCATCAGCTTGCCATCGCTCTCGAGCATCCAGGCCATATGGCCGGGGGTATGGCCAAAGGCCTCAAGCGCGGTGATGCCCGGGGCCGCCTCATCGCCATCGGCGACAAAGCGGGTCTGGGCCGCCAGCGGGCGGACCTTTTTGTCAAAACCCTCATTCTCCTGACCCGACCAGTAGTCGAACTCGGCCCGTCCGGTGACATAGCGCGCACGCGGAAAGACCGGCGTTGCGCCATCGGGCATGGTCAGCCCGCCGATGTGATCGCCATGCATATGGGTCAGCACCACCACATCCACCGCCTGGGGCGAGACCCCGGCCTGGGTCAGGGCGGCGAGGATGCCTTCCGGCGCGAGGCCGGTGTCAAACAGCACCAGCTCGCTGCCGGTATTGACCAGAACCGGGCAGAAATTGCTGCCGGCGCGGTCGGTGGGCAGGAAGGCGGCCTGCGACACGGCTGCAAATTCCGCATCGCTGACATTCAGGCCAAAGCTGCGCCTGGGTTCGGCATTCTCGCCCGATCCGGCCAGCAAAGTGGTGATCTCAAACCCGCCGAGGCGAAAACGGCGATAGAGCCCCTCGCCCGGCCCCTGACGCTCGATCTTTGCCGCCGCCGGTGTCACCAGCCCGCCGGTTAACCCAGCCGCAAGCGGCAAAGCAGCTGCGGCGAAAAGGGCGTGACGGCGGGACAGACCGGGCATGATATTCTCCAGAATTCTTAAGGCGGATCGCAGCGGGCCCGGCATTGCTGAGCCGGGCTTTCTGATCAGAACACCCCGGCTACACAGGCAGGCCTGACAGCTCCTTAGCCCTGCCAGATCACATCAGCACATCACACTCGCGTCAGAGTTTCGCCATCGGCGGCATCATTCCCACCAGCGGTCCACCCCGGCGATCTCTTCATCGGACCAGCCGAAATGATGCGCCAGTTCGTGAATGGTGACATGGCTGACCAGCTCGCCGATGCTGACATTGCCGCGCTCAACCCATTCATCCAGGATCGGGCGGCGGAACAGCCAGACCATATCCGGCTGCAGCACCTGCTCACTCACCGATTTTTCGGTCAGCGGGATGCCCTCATAGAGCCCGGTCAGCTCAAAGGGATCATTCAGATCCATCGCCTCCAGCATCGCTTCTGACGGAAAATCCTCGACCCGCAGCACCACCTGGCTGGCGGGGTCGCGCCAGGGGGCAGGCAGGCTGGCCATGGCCTCGCGCGCGAGGCTTTCGATCAGTTCGAGAGAGGGGGCGAGGGCATCGGCGGCTGGGTCTGACATAGGCCCAAGCCTGGCATAACCCTGCCCGGCAGGAAAGGGGGGGCATCCCCTGCCCCCGCCATCAGATCATCCGGCGCTTTGCGCCAGCGGATAGCGGTTTTTATGCCAGACCAGCAGAGCCAGCATCGCAATACCCGCCAGAGCAAAGCCGATCGCCACAATCCCCGAGGAGCGATAGCCCCAGCCCGCCGCCAGCGCCGCACCGGCGACCAGCGGGCCGATGCCATTGGCGGCATTAAAGGCGGCATGATTCATCGCGGCCGCCATGCTCTGGGCATTGCCTGCCACATCCATCAGCCGGGTCTGCAGCGGCACGAAAACCCCCGAGGCCAGGCCCAGCAGCAAAGCCGAAAGCCCCATCAGCCAGGCATTGCCAACCGCATAAGAGCAGAAAGCCTGGGCAAAGATCGAGAAGATCAGCAGATAGAGGCAGGAACGGATCACGCCAAAGCGGATGGTCATGCGTGCGGCGAGGATGGATCCAAGGGTGATCCCGACACCAAAGACCGAGGCCAGCACCGGCACCACCCATTCCGGCGCATCCGTGGTGGCGCGCAAAGCCGCCGAAAGGAAGGCATAGACCGCGAAAAGGCCGCCGCAGCCGATCAGCCCGACACCAAGCGTCAGCAGCACATGCGGATTGCGCAGAGCGCGCAGCTCCTGCATCGGCCTGGCATCGGGATCGACCCCAACCCGCGGCACCAGCCTCAGGATCAGCAGGGCCGAGAGCAGCGCCAGCACGCCCGGCAGCGCGAAACCGGCGCGCCAGCCCAGCTCCTGGCCCAGCCAGCCGGCAAAGGGCACACCGATGATATTGGCAATGGTCAGGCCCAGCATGATCTGGGTCACCCCTTTGGCGCGCTGATCATGCGGCAGCGCATCCGCCGCAACCAGCATCGCCACTCCGAGAAAGCCGCCATGCGGCAGCCCGGCAAGAAAACGCATCCCGACCAGGGTGCTGTAGCCTGGCAGGGCTGCGGCCAGCAGGTTGAGCAGACCATAGGCGGCGATCAGCGCCGCAAGATAGCGGCGGCGCGGCAGCCTTGCGCCGAGAATGGTGGTGATCGGCGCGCCGACCACCACGCCAAAAGCATAGGCGCTGACCACATGCCCGGCCTGGGATTCACTGACCGCCAGGTCTTCAGCATACCAGGGCAAGAGCCCCATCGCCGCGAATTCCGATGTGCCGATGGCAAAAGATCCAAGCGCAAGGGCCAGAATCGCCAGTCCCAGATTTGGGCGCGGCTCGGGATGAGAGAACATAGGGCACCTGTCACGACAAAATTTCAGCAATGGGGGTCAGATCCGCGCCTTCCTCCCCGGATCCGGAGGGAGACGCGCTTTGCGCCTGTTTGCGATAACAAGACCGGCCTGTCCATGCCCCTCACCCGCCCTGTCACAGAGTTGCAACATTGCCCCTGCCCCTCTTTGCCAGGCTCCGTGGCGGTGACGTGGCGTTGAGCGTGACTTGACGCGCGCGTCAGGTCACCTTCCTTCTGCACCCGCCCGCACGCCCCGCCTCGGGCAGCGGCGCGGCCGAGGGAGGTAAGCCATGTCAGAGTACAGCCACCTGTTGCAGCCGATCCGGCTGGGATCCCTGCAGCTGCGCAACCGCAGCCTGATGGGCTCGATGCATACCGGGCTGGAGGAATACGGGGATGTAAGCCGCGTGGCGGCGTTTTATGCCGCCCGGGCGCGCGGCGGGGCCGGGCTGATCGTCACCGGCGGCATGGCGCCGAACCGCGAGGGCGGGGTGCTGCCCGGGGCCTCGGGCCTGTTCAGCGTCCAGGATATTGCCGCGCACCGACAGGTGACCGATGCGGTCCATGCCGAGGGCGGCCATATCGCCATGCAGATCCTGCATGCGGGCCGCTATGCCTATAGCCCGGACTGCGTCGCCCCCTCGGCGATCAAATCGCCGATCTCGCCCTTTGCCCCGCGCGAACTGGATGAGGCGGGGATCGAAAAACAGATCGCCGATATCGCCACCGCCGCCGCCCGCGCCGCCGAGGCGGGGTATGATGGCGTCGAGATCATGGGATCCGAGGGCTATCTGCTCAACCAGTTCCTCGTTACCCATACCAACCGGCGCGAGGATCGCTGGGGCGGATCATATGAAAACCGCATGCGTCTGCCGCTTGAGGTGGTCAGGCGGGTCCGCGCCGCACTCGGCCCGGACAGGCTGCTGATCTTCCGCCTGTCGCTGATCGACCTGATCCCCGGGGGCTCAGCCTGGGAAGAGGTGGTGCAGCTGGCAAAAGCGGTAGAGGCCGCAGGGGCGGATGTGCTCAACACCGGCATCGGCTGGCATGAGGCGCGGGTGCCGACCATTGCCACTTCGGTGCCGCGCGCCGCCTTTGCCGATCTGACCGCGAAACTGCGCCCCGAGACCGGCCTGCCGGTCATCGCCTCAAACCGCATCAACAGCCCTGACCTGGCCGAGGCTCTGCTGGCTTCCGGTGCGGCGGATATGGTGTCGATGGCGCGGCCCTGGCTGGCGGATGCCGATTTCATCGTGAAGGCCGCCTCAGGCCGGGCGGCCGAAATCGCGCCCTGCATCGCCTGCAATCAGGCCTGTCTGGACCACACTTTCTCGGGAAAGCTGACCAGCTGCCTCGTCAATCCGCGGGCCTGCCATGAGACCGAACTGGTGCTCAACCCCGCCGCCACGCCTAAGCATATCGCGGTGATCGGGGCCGGACCTGCCGGGATGACCGCCGCGCGCGGCCTCGCGGAGCGCGGGCATCAGGTCACGCTTTTCGACAAATCAGACAGCCTCGGCGGACAACTGAACCTGGCGAAACAGGTGCCCGGCAAGGAAGAGTTCCACGGGCTGCTGCGCTGGTTCGCCCGGCAGATGCAGCATCCGAATATCACCCTGCGTCTCGGCGCTGAGCCACGGCCCGATGATCTGGCGCGGTTTGAGGAGCGCATCATCGCCACCGGCGTCACGCCGCGCGATCCGGGCATTGCCACCGAGGCGGGGGCGCCGGTCCTGAGCTATATCGAGGTGCTGCAAGGCGCGCCGGTCGGCAAACGGGTTGTCGTGATCGGCGCGGGCGGGATCGGCTTTGATGTGGCGGGCTATCTGGCCGAAAGCGGCCCGAGCCCGACCGAAGATATCAGTATCTGGCGGCGGGAATGGGGGGTGGCCCCGCCCTGGCAGGCCCAGGGCGGGCTGGTGCCCCCGGCGCCGCAGCCCGCTGAGCGGCAGATCTGGCTCTTGCAGCGCAGCCCCGGCAAACCGGGCCGCAGACTGGGCAAGACCACCGGCTGGATCCACCGCGCCAGCCTCGCCGCCAAAGGCGTGCAGATGTCCGGCGGGGTGAATTATGAGGCGATCCGGCGCGAGGGGCTGGAGATCAGCCGGGGCGAGACCCGCACCGAACCGCAGCTGCTTGAGGCGGACACGGTGGTGCTCTGCACCGGGCAGGAGCCCGAGCGCAGCCTTGCCCGCCAGCTTGAGGCCCGGGGTCTGTCGTTCCATCTGATCGGCGGGGCTGATGTCGCCGCCGAGCTGGATGCAAAACGGGCGATAGATCAGGCCATGCGCCTCGCCGCGCAGCTCTGAGCGACACGCCATCGCGATGGAGCGGGGCCGATGGCCCCGCTTCCGGTGCTTCAGTAAACCAGTATTTCATCAGACCGGTGTGTCCTCCCACCGGTGCTGCATCACAAAGGCAGGACCGCCCCGCTCAGGGCGCAGCCGTGCCGCTGGCCGGAGCTGCAGGCATCTGTACCAGATTATTGTCAACGGCGGTCTGCAGCTCTTCTGCGGTCACCGCCCCATTACCATCACTGTCGATCGCGGCAAAACCTTCGGCTGTCATCTCCGGCCAGCCTGCCTGCAATTCCCCGAGCGACCAGTCGCCGCTGCCATCGCTATCTGCGATCTGCGGCGGGCTGGTCTGCGCCAGGGCTGCCCCGGTGATCAGCAGGGCGGGAAGGGTGAGAAGGGCTTTAAAGCGCATCAGTCAGTCCTTTCGGATTTCTGTTTCGTCTCGCTCCGGCCAGGGTTCTGCCCGTTTCAGAATCAGCCTGACACCATACAGCCTGTTCGGGCAGCCTGACCGGCAGGGTCACGATTGTGGCAACCCTGTCGTCAGTCTGAGGCATTTCACGCCCCGATCCAGCCCCGGGGAAGAACCGGCTGATATCCCCCGCCGGTTACGCTGATTTCAGCGGGAAAACCCCGCCTGGCGGGTCGGATCGGGGTTTTCCCGCCGGTTTATTTGCCGCAGACCGGCAGGGCAGCGCCCGGGGCCGGTGTTTCCCTGCCTTGAACGATCCCCGGGAATTCCCCGGATCGGTCGCGCCTCTGCCCCGATCCCGCCTGAATTCACCGCCAGAACAGTCGTCAGAGCGCCACGTCTGGCGCAGCATCTGGTGTGTGGCTGTTTTACCTGAGGATTTCCGATGGATCGTCTGACCGAAATGGAAGCTTTTGCCACCGTTGTGGATCAGGGTGGATTCACCGATGCGGCCAAGAAGATGGGCATCTCAAAATCTGCAGTCTCCAAACATGTCTCCTCGCTTGAGGCCCGTTTGGGTGCGCGGCTCCTGAACCGCACCACCCGCCGGGTCAGCCCCACCGAGATTGGCCTCGCCTATTACGACCGGGCGCGGCGCGTGCTCAATGATGCGGGCGAGGCGGATGCGCTGGTCACCTCGATGCAATCCGCACCCTCGGGTCTGCTGCGGATCTCGGTTGCCACTGATTTCGGGGTCAATCTGCTCTCGCCAATCCTTGGTGATTTCCTGCTCGAATATCCCGATATCACCGTCAATATGGTGCTGAACAACCGCTATGTTGAGCTGATCTCAGAAGGTTTTGACATGGCGATCCGGGTGGGCGAGCTTGAGGACAGCTCGCTGCGCGCCCGCAAACTGACCGAAACCACGCGGCGGATGATCGGTGCGCCCTCTTACTTCCAGCGCTATGGCCGCCCGCTGAAGATCGACGATCTGAACGAGCATAAGCTGCTGCATTACTCGAACCAGGCCAATGGCAATGTCTGGAAGATCACCGCGCCTTCGGGCGAGAAACGCCAGGTGCGCTCGAACGGCTGGCTGACGGTGAATGACGGGCAAAGCCTGCTGAACGCCGCCCTGGCCGGGCTGGGCATCGCCTATCTGCCCTCATTTCTCTATGCCGATGCCATGCGCGACGGCCAGATCGAAGAGGCGATTCAGGGCCTGCCGACCGAGGTTCTGGGCATTTACGCCGTCTATCCCCCGGGCCGTTTCACCCAGCCGAAAGTGCGCGCTTTCATCGATTTCCTCGCGCGTCGCTTCCTTGATAAAGGCCCGGACAACTGGTGAGAGAAGGCCGGGCCAGATCCCCGGCCCGCTTCGCCCCCCGCTTCGCGAAGCCGGCCGGCAGCTGCACCTTCCGCCTCAGCCCGGGGCGGGAATAGCCTCGACCCTGCGGTTTTTCTGCCGCCCCGCCTCGCTGTAATTTTCGCTGCGCGGCGCCAGCGGGCCCGCCCCCTCGGCCTCCAGCCGGGCCGGAGCGATCTTATAGCCTCTGATCAGCGCTTCGCGCACCGCCTCGGCCCGGCGCTTCGACAAAGTGATATTGGCCTGAAGCGAGCCGGAAAGATCGGTATGACCCACCAGGATCAGCCGCCGCTCTGCCCCATCCCCCAGCCAGTCCGCCAGCAGCTGCAGCGAGGCATAATCGCCGTCGCGCAGCCGCGCCGAACCGGATTCGAAGACCAGATCCTCCATCACCAGCGGCAGGCCAGCCGCCAGCCTCGCATCGCCCTCGCCCTGCGGCACCGGTTCAGGAAGGGGAGCAGGCCTGGCCTCACTCTGTGGCGGCGTGTCCGATCCGCCCGGGCGCAGCGGGGCCAGCGCCTCGGGGCCGACCGCCACCTGCTGCACGAAGGCCGCATCGCCCGAGCGGCTGATCAGCAGGCTGAGCGCCTCCTCGCCGCGCCTGGCGGAGAGAAACCGGAACTGGTTCAGATCGACATGCATATCCGGCTCGGGCAGCACCTCGGTGCTGAAGCGAAAGTCGAAACCACCGCAATCGCGGGTTTCGCATTCAAACAGGATCTGCCAGCCTGCCGCCTGCAATTGCTCGCGCAGCGGCAGCAGAACCGCAAAAAGCGTGGCCCCGGGCGCATTCAGCCGCCAGGCCCGCCGGCTGACCTGGCCCTCGACCCTCTGAACCGGCAGACCGGTGGCCTTTTGCCAGGGGCCGACGGGCATGGCATAGCTGTCAAGCCCCGCCGCAAGCTCGGTCACGCTGCTGATCTGCTGGGTGAAAGAGGGCTCAAAGGCCGCCGCCGGAGCACTCAGGGCCAGCAGCAGGGCAGGAATTTTCAGCCCGAACCAGGCGCTGCGCCCGGCGCTCAGGATCAGGCCGTTTCGCGGCTTTGTCACATTTCGCGGCAAACCATCGCCTCTTTTCCATGCCCCATCGCCGATCTGTCGACCTGGCAGAACCCGCGTTCACCGGCCCGGATCGGCCCCGGGATCGTGCTTTTTCAGGCGGTAATGATATTTTCCGGCCATCACCATGCCCGCCCGCTCGTAAAGCGCTCGGGCGGCAAGGTTCCGCTCTGTCACCACGAGGGACAGGGTCTCAGCCCCCTGAGCCGCGGCCCAGTCGGCAGCAGCGGCCAGAAGATTGCCTGCCGCCCCGCGCCGACGCTGCGCCGGAGTGACTTCCAGCGCATGCAGCATTGCCTCGCCCCCGTGACAGGCCACGAAAACCGCCCCCGCGCTGCGGATGCCCAGCCGGGCCAGGATAGCAGTATGCGGCCCGGCCACGCGCTCCATCACCCGCACCCGCGCCGGACCGATGCCGCCCTCGGCCCAGAGATCGCGGACCATTTCCAGCGGCGGCCAGTGGGCAAAGGTGGCGAGTGGCGCAAGATCACGGCGCAGCACAGCGACCGGGGCGCGATAGGCGACCACCGGATCGATCATGTCATAGCCCCGGGATGCGAGCAGGGCGTCAAAGGCCTCACCCCCCGGGAAAACGACAAAAAGCGGCTCTTCCATCGCCGTTTCCGCGGCGCGCAGATCCGCGGCATCGGGCAGATCCGCCCCCTCCAGCGAAGCGGCTGAGACCCGCTTACCGCCGCCCGCCCCGTCGCGCAGCAAAAACCGCCCCAGCCGCCGAGTCGCAGCCGGGGGCCAGGTCGCCTCCATCAGCCCGGCCAGCGCAGCAGGGGTCATCCGAACAGGCTGACCAGACGCAGCATCGCCGCATCAAGCTGCGCGGGATCAGTGCCACGGATCACCAGATTGGTGCCGAAAGCCCCATTTTGCTGGAAGGGGTAAGAGCCCATGCTCAGATCAGGGAATTCCGCCGCAAGCCTGCCAAAGTCATCGGCAATCTCACCCTCGCCCCGCATCACCCGCAGGCTCTGCGACAAGAGCGGTGCGCCGCCGGTCAGACGTGGCAGCACCGAAGACAGCATGGCCTCAAAAATCGTCGGTACCCCGGCCATGACATGGACGTTTTTCAGAATGAACCCGGGCGCGACCGAGATCGGATTGTCGATCAGCTCGGCCCCGTCGGGAATGCGCGCCATGCGCTGGCGCGCCTCATTAAACGGCAGGCCCTGGCGCTGATAATGGGTGCCGAGCAGGTCCATCGCATCCGCGCGCAGCGAGATCCCGACGCCGAGCGCCTCGGCCACGGCATCAGCGGTAATATCATCATGGGTCGGCCCGATGCCGCCCGAGGTAAAGACGTAATCACAGGCCGCCGAAAGCGCCCGCACCGCCGCGACAATAGCGGCGGTGTCATCGCCTACCACCCGCGCCTCGGTCAGGCTGATCCCGGCCCGGGTCAGCTCTCCCGCCAGATACCAGAGATTGGAATCGCGGGTGCGGCCTGAGAGAATTTCATCGCCGATCACCAGCATGGCTGCGGTGGGATTGCGCATCGGGGGCCGCTCCTGATCTGCCAAAGGCTGGCCGGACTATAGCGCTGATGCGCGGAGTTTCTACCCCACCCCGCCAGAGGATATCTGCCGAAGCCCGGGGCCAGGCCCTGGCTCTGGCATTTTCTCTGCCCCGGGCCTATGTAATCGCGCAGAAAGCGAGGGGCTATGGATACGAGCGGCAGGATCACCAAAGATGGCATCCGCATCTACCAGGATGCAGATTTCGCAGGAATGCGGGTGGCGGGACGCCAGGTGGCCGAGATCCTCGATCTCTGTGGCCCTCTCGTCAAACCCGGCGTCTCTACCGCAGAAATCGATGATTTCATTCGGGAAGAGGTTGAGCGTCGCGGCCTGAAATCGGCCACGATCGGCTATAAAGGCTATCAGCACGCTTCCTGCATCTCGATTAACCATGTGGTGTGCCACGGCATTCCCGGCCCGAAAGTGCTGACCGAAGGCGATATTGCCAATATCGACGTCACCATTATCGCCGATGGCTGGTATGGCGATTCGAGCCGGATGTTTGTTGCAGGCAAACCGCCGCGCAAAGCCGAGCGGCTGATGGAAGTGACCCATGAGGCACTGATGCGCGGTATTGCGGCGGTCAGGCCAGGCAATACCTTCGGCGATATCGGCTTTGCCATTCAGAGCTATGTCGAGGCACAGCGCATGTCGGTGGTGCGCGATTTTTGTGGCCATGGTCTGGGCCTTGTCTTCCATGCGCCGCCGAATGTGCTGCATTACGGCCGTGCCGGCAAAGGCCCGGTGCTCGAAGAGGGCATGTTCTTCACCATCGAGCCGATGGTGAACCTCGGCCGCCCGGAAACCAAGGTTCTGGCCGATGACTGGACCGCCGTGACCCGCGATAAATCGCTCTCTGCCCAGTATGAACATACGCTCGGCGTGACCGCCGATGGCTGCGAGATCTTCACCCTCTCGCCAGGCGAGAAGTTCTTCAAAACCTGGGAATAAAATGGCTGCGACCCGGGGCACCCAGGCACTGACGAAGGCGGGTATCGCTTTTACCCTCCATCCCTATGCCTATGATCCCGGGGCCGAGAAGATCGGATTGCAGGCCTCGCAGGCGCTTGGCCTTGATCCGGATCTGACACTGAAATCCCTGATGGTTGAGGTGGAGGGGAAACCCTGTTTCTGCCTCATCCCCGCCGGGGCCAGCCTGTCGATGAAACGGGTGGCACAGGCCTTTGGTGGCAAGGCAGCCGCGATGATGCTGCCGGCAAAAGCCGAAAAGCTGACCGGCTATCATGTCGGCGGCATCTCGCCCTTCGGATCGATGAAACGCTGCCCGGTGGCGCTGGAAGAGGCGCCCTGCCGCGCGGAGAAGATCTGGATCAATGCCGGACAGCGCGGCCTCTTGCTGGGCATCGCCCCGGGCGATGCTTTGCACTTTCTGGGCGCGAAGGCGGTTTTGCTCAGCAGTTAAGCTATGCAAATTATGACGCAGGGTTGCACTTCCGTCATGGCAAATTGTCGCATATCCTGATTTCGAAGGCCGCAAGACCCGATTTGCGGCGAGGGAGAGCAGAATGAACGACCGCATCCGCTGTGAAAGCCTGAAATCCAGGGTAACAAGCGCCGAGCAGGCCGCGCGCCTGATTGCCGATGGCATGGTGGTGGGCATGTCGGGCTTCACCCGCGCGGGTGAGGCCATGGCAGTGCCGCTGGCGCTGGCTGAGCGGGCAAAGACCGAACCGCTGAAAATCACCCTGCTGACCGGGGCAAGCCTTGGCCATGACCTCGACAAGATCCTGGCCGAGGCGAAAGTCACGGCGCGGCGTATGCCCTTCCAGTCCGATCCGGGCCTGCGCCGGGCGATCAATCAGGGCGAGGTGATGTTCATTGATCAGCATCTCTCGGAAACGGTCGAGCAGCTGCGCCGTGGCCAGATTCCGGGCGTGGATGTGGCGGTGATTGAGGCGGCGGCGATCACCGCTGATGGCGGCATCATTCCCACCACTTCGGTCGGCAATTCCGCCAGCTTCGCCATTCTTGCCAAAAAGGTCATTATCGAGATCAACCTCTCGCAGCCGCTGAGTTTTGAGGGGCTGCATGATATTTTTATCCCGAGCTATTACCCCAACCGGATGCCGATCCCGGTGGTGACGCCGGACAGCCGGATCGGCACCCCCTCGATCCCGATTGATCCCGACAAAATCGCCGCGATTGTCATCACCGAAAAGCACGACAGCGCGGCCACCGTGGCCGAACCCGATGACGAGACCCGCGCGATTGCCGGCCATCTGGTCCGGTTCTTTGAGGGAGAGGTGGCGGCAGGCCGGATGACCAGCCGCCTCGCGCCGCTCCAGGCCGGGATCGGCTCGATTGCCAATGCGGTGATGCATGGGCTGATCGACAGCCCGTTTGAGGGGCTGCAGATGTATTCCGAAGTGCTGCAGGACAGCACGTTCGATCTGATCGATGCCGGCAAGCTGAGCTTTGCCTCGGGCTCGTCCATCACTTTGTCGGAAAAACGAAATGCCGAGGTGATGGCACATTTCGGGCGCTATAAATCAAAGCTGATCCTGCGCCCCCAGGAGATTTCAAACCATCCCGAAGTGGTGCGGCGCCTGGGGCTGATTGCCATCAATACCGCGCTGGAATTCGACATTTATGGCAATGTGAATTCGACCCATGTCATGGGCACGCATATGATGAACGGTATCGGCGGCTCGGGTGATTTTGCCCGCAATGCCATGCTCTCGGTCTTTGTCACCAAATCCGTCGCCAAAGGCGGGGCGATCTCTTCGGTGGTGCCCATGGTCAGCCATGTCGATCATACCGAGCATGATGTCGATATTCTGGTGACCGAACAGGGGCTGGCCGATCTGCGCGGGCTTGCGCCCCGCGAACGCGCGGTGCGCATCATCGCCCAATGCGCCCATCCCGAGCGCCGCGCCGCGCTTGCCGATTACTATGAGCGCGCGCTCAGCCGGGGCGGCCAGACACCGCATCTGCTGGAAGAGGCCTTCTCCTGGCATAATCGCCTGCGCGAAACCGGCCGGATGTAAGATCCGCAGCCCGGCCCTGCGGGGCCGGGCCTGGCCTCAGCCGGTTGCGCCGGTCTCCAGACAATGGCGGCGGAAGGCGCGTTTGAGCAGATCCAGTTCGGCCCGCAGCAGATCCAGCTCGGCGCGCAGATCCGCCGCGCTGTCAATGCCAGTGAGGATGGTGAAATGCGCCAGCGCAGTGCCAGGCTCAGCGCCGCTGCCGCCTTGCAGGATCAGAAAGGTCTGCGCCCCCTCTGACAAAGCCGTCGCCGGTATAGCAAAGCGCAAAGCGTAACTGCCCGGCTGGCCCGGCAGCGCTGTGACCTCTGGTGCCCCGATCGCCTGCCCGGCGAGGCTGACCTCGAGCCCGGGCGGCTGCGGCCCAGAGCCGCTCAGCACCCCCTCCCAGATCCCGGCCCGGATCCGGCTTTGCGTCACCTGCAGCTGTTCAGACATGCCCCGCCCCTCTCTACCGGTTCTCGCCGCTTATAATGCGGCGCGCGGCCGACGGCTGACCGTCAGGTCGCGCAGAGTGATCTGCGACATGGCCGGATCATCAAAGATCAGGTCGATCCACAGTTTTTCGATCCGTTTTTCGTTCACACCGCTATAGGCCATGTCGAAATCGACGCTCATCAGCCCGTCTTGCAGCTCCAGCTGGCGCGAGATCTGTTCGACATTCGGCCCGTGTTTAATGTTCAGCCTGACATAGACCGGGCGCGGCTTATCGCTGTCGATCTGCGCCTCAAGCCGGATCAGATGCCGCAGTTTCAGCCCTTCGGCCGCGCTTGCCGGCAGGTCCAGCACCAGCGACAGGAAGCTGCCGTCAAAGCGAAACACCTCGAGCCGCAATGCACAGGGCGCGGCATCGCCGGCCCCGCTATTGCTGAGCTGACGCAGGCAGATTTCGGGCTGACGACAATCGTGAAACAGCGTCGTCCCCTCTGACAGATCACTGCGCCCCGCGCTGACCGTGAGACCCGGCCGCGGCAGGGGACCACGCCAGGGATCGGGTCGCCAGTGCCAGTCGGTCCCGGCCTGATGGCGGCGCATCGCCTCGCCCTGCAGCGGCTGGGCGAGACGGAAGCCTGCCTCCAGCGCCATCTGGTCGAGCGCCTGCCGCGTCTGCTGCGCCATGGCCCTCAGCCCGCGCAATTCCCGCAGGCTCATTTCCGGCACCCGCGCGGCATTGCCCCGCCAGCGTGCCAGGGCGCGTTCGAGGATTATCCGGTTCAGCCAGAGCTGCAGCCGTGAGGCCATATTCCCGCCCTTGTTCCTGTCCGGCCCCAAGGCCGCCAGAGTAAATCACTGCATTAAAATCGCCACGATATCACAACAAAATCATCTAAATGCCAACCGCCCCGGGGCTGCAGCCCTGCGATTTTACCCGGCCTGGGCCGCAGCAGCCGTGCCGCCCTGATTGGCCCTTTGCATCGCGGCAATCGTGGCATCAAGGATCCGGCGTCCCGCAGCCTCGCTCAGCACCGCGCCCTCGGGCGCCATCACCGAGACCGAAACCAGCCGCCCTTTCAGCCCGAGCACCGCCCGCCAATAGGCCCCGGCATTGCGATCCTCGACCCGCAGCACCAGCGCCCCCTCTGAGAGCAGCGTTTTCGCCACCCGGACCGAGCCCGGCCGCCCGTCGCGCGCCAGCGCCGCCCGTCCCGGCGGGGACAGGAAATAATCCGACAAAGCCTTCGCGCCTGATTTCAGCACCGCCGACGAGCCCGGCGCCCCGACCGCAACAGAGATCAGGGCCGGATCAGCCGCAGATCCCGGACAGCGGCCCATCAGGATCACCGCGCTGTTGCCATTGTCATGGCTCGAGGCCTTATCCGCACAATAACCGCGCGGTGCGGTGGCGAGAATTTCCCCCTTCAGCAGGCTGAGTGTGGTCGGCTTCCCGCTGACACCCGGGCCCGAAGGGGCCACGCAGGCCGCCAGCAGCCACAGAAGCGGCAGCACCAGAAGACCACGACCCCACCCCCTGCCCGAGGCACGCGCCATCGCTGCAAAAGTCTCTGGATTTGCGGATTTCTGAACCATGCACCCTCTCGACCGGCATTAAAGAAGGCTTAAAGCCGCCAGGATCACAGGGCAAGCCCTGGCGGCGCACCCGGCCTGCAAGGCGAAGAGCCCACGACGAGGGCAGGGCTTCGGGCCACAGGCGCTTTCCCTTTGCCCCCCTTTGCGTTAATCCGGGCGCAACACGCCTTTCGCAAGCGGATAAAGCCGATGAAATTCACCCTGTCCTGGCTCAAAGATCACCTCGAGACCGAGGCTTCGGTCGAAGAGATCGCAGATACGCTGACTGACCTCGGCCTTGAGGTTGAGGGGATCGAGGATCCCGCTGCCACTCTCGGCGCCTTCCGCATCTGTAAGGTGATCGAGGCCAGCCAGCATCCGAATGCCGACCGTCTGCGGGTCTGCCGTGTTGCCACCTGGCCCGATGGCCCGGAAGGCGTGATGGAAGAGGTTCAGGTGGTCTGCGGCGCGCCGAATGCCCGCACCGGCCTGATCGGGGTTTTCGCTCCTGTCGGAACCTACGTGCCCGGCACCGGCGTTGATCTGAAGCCCGGCAATCTGCGCGGCGTCGATTCCAACGGCATGCTCTGCTCAGAGCGCGAGCTGGAACTGTCGGAAGATCACGACGGCATTATCGAACTGCCCGAAGATGCGCCGCTCGGCATGCGCTTCATTGATTACAAGGGGCTGAATGACCCGGTGATCGAGATCAAGATCACCCCGAACCGCCCCGATGCGCTTGGGGTGCGCGGCGTTGCACGCGACCTGGCCGCGCGCGGTTTGGGCCGGCTGAAGCCGCTGGACATCACCCCGGTCAAAGGCAGCTTCCCCTGCCCGATCAGCGTCGAAATCGACCCGGGCCTGAAGGTCAAAGGCGCACCGCATTTCGCCGGCCGCATGATCCGTGGCGTGAAAAACGGCCCCTCGCCGGCATGGATGCAGGCCCGCCTCAAAGCCATTGGCCTGCGCCCGATCTCGACCCTTGTCGATATCACCAACTATTTCACCTTCGCGCTGAACCGCCCGCTGCATGTGTTTGACACCGACCGGCTGGAGGGCAGCACGCTCAGGATCCGCCCGGCAGAAGAGGGTGAGACTCTGCTGGCGCTCGATGGCAAGACCTATGCCCTGCGCGCCGGCGATATGGTAATCGCCGATGCCCGCGGCCCGGAAAGCCTGGCCGGTATTATGGGCGGCGAGGAAACCGGCTGCACCGAAGAGACCGTCAATGTCTTCATCGAAAGCGCTTACTGGGATGCGATCACCGTCGCGGCCACCGGCCGTGCGCTGAAGGTCAATTCTGATGCGCGCTACCGCTTTGAGCGCGGTGCCGATCCGGCCTTCACCCTGCCGGGGCTGGAACTGGCGACGCAGATGATTCTCGATCTCTGCGGTGGCGAGGCCTCCGAAGTCGTTGCCGATGGTGCCGCGCCTGACACCAGCCGGGCCTATAAACTGAACCCGGCGCGGCTGATCAGCCTTGTTGGCATGGATATTCCCGAGGCCGAGCAGATCCGCAGCCTTGAGGCGCTTGGTTTCACCATGACCGGCCTGATGGCCGCGCCGCCCTCCTGGCGCCCGGATGTGCTGGGTGAGGCGGATCTGGTTGAGGAAGTCGCCCGGATCGCCTCGCTGACCCGGCTGAAAGGCGCGCCGCTGCCGCGCGTTGACGCCGGTGTGGCCCGCCCGATCCTGACCCCATTGCAGCAGCGCGAGAAGATCGCCCGCCGCCAGATCGCCGCGCTCGGTTATAATGAATGCGTCAGCTACAGCTTCATCGACCAGGCCTCGGCGGCTTTGTTCGGCGGGGGCAGTGATGCGGTGAAGGTCGAAAACCCGATTTCGTCGGAGATGAGCCACCTGCGCCCCGATCTGCTGCCGGGCCTGCTGGCAGCCGCGGCCCGCAACCAGGCGCGCGGCTTCATGGATCTGGCTTTGTTCGAGGTCGGCCCGGCCTTCCAGGGCGGTGAGCCGGGCGAGCAGCATGTTCAGGCCGCAGGCCTGCTGATCGGCCAGTCAGCACCGCGCGATCCTTTCGCCTCGCGCCGTCCGGTCGATGTGTTTGACGCCAAGGCCGATGCTGAGGCGGTGCTCGCCGCACTCGGCGCGCCTGCGCGGGTGCAGATCACCCGCAAGACCGCCTCCTGGTGGCATCCGGGCCGTTCCGGCCTGATCGGTCTCGGGCCGAATATGCTGGCCAGCTTTGGCGAAGTGCATCCGCGTGTGCTGAATGCGTTTGGCCTCAAGGGGCCAGCGGTGGCCTTCACCATTCTGCTGGCCAATATCCCGGCTCCCAAGGTGAAAACTCCGACCCGCCCAGCGCTGGTGAACAGCGATCTCCAGCCGGTTGAGCGCGATTTTGCCTTCGTGGTGGATGCCAGAACCGAGGCCCTGACGGCGGTGAATGCTGCCCAGGGCGCGGATAAAATGCTGATCGCGGGCGTGCGGGTCTTTGACCAGTTCACCGGCGAAAAGGCCGAGGCGCAGATGGGTGAGGGGAAAAAATCGATCGGCCTGACCGTGCGTCTGCAGCCGAGCGACAAGACCCTGACCGAGGCTGATATTGAGGCGGTCTCGAAAAAGATCATCGAGAAAGTCACCAAGGCAACCGGCGGCACGCTGCGCAGCTGAATGGCGTAAAAAGGGGGGCGTTGCCCCCTGCCCCCCGTCAGCGAGGGGCAACAAAAAAGGGCAGACAGGCCAGCCGCCTGTCTGCCCTTTTTTACATATCGCCCTCAGGGACCGGCGCGGCTCAGGCTTTCGGCTTGCCGCCGAACCAGCCCCGGACCCTTGCCCCAAAGCCGCGCGCGCCGGAGCGCATATCCTCGACGCTTTCGCTCACGCCATTTCTGGCACGCCCGGCCCGCACCATAGCCGGATCGACGATCCGCTCGCGGAAGCGGATAAACATGCGCCGGATCATCAGGATCAGCACGACCAGCAGCACCAGGACAATGATCGGCACCCAGGGGATGATGGTGACATCCGGCCCCTCGACCCGCTTCACCCCGACCGCATTGGGGAAGATGGTAAAGAAGGCATTGCGCCAGCCGTAATGCGTCACCGAGACCCAGACCGGGGCCTCAGAGGTTGAGGAGAGATCCTTTGCCTTTGTCTGCAGGCCAAAACTGTCGATCTTGAAATAGGGCGGCCAGCCCCAGCCGGTATCCTCATTGCGATATTCATGCGGACGGCCGCGTGCATCGACCGCATTGATGAAGAACACATCGCGCGAGGTGGAATTGACCATGCCCGCCTCAGAACGGGCCCAGAAGATCGAATTGCCGCCGATATCAACCCGGCGGTTTTCGGTGCCGACAATCCTGACGATGTCATGCTGCGGCAGGGTGTAATGCAGGAAACCACCAACGAGCAGCACCAGCATCAGCCAGAATGTCCATTTTACATAGCGCATCAGATCAGGACCAGTTCACTGTGAAGAAGATAAGGTTAAAGACGATCATCGGAACAATATAGATAAGCCAGAGCAGGCGGCGCTTCAGCCCCCGTTCATAGGCCTGCATCCCACGGTCTATAAAAGCCGCGCGGTCGCCCGTCAGTTCCCCGCTGCGCCAGTCTTTCTCAAGCTTTTCGCGGTGCAGCGCGCGCGCATAGACCGAGGCCAGCAGATAGCAGAGCGAAAGCCCGACCAGGGTGAAAAAGGCCAGCCGGATCCAGCCAATGATCATATCCCGCCCCCTTCAGCTGCTGCGCCGGGGATCTGCGATCCCGCGCCCTGCCCCCTTAGCCGCAGCGGTTTTGCCCTTCCCCGCGCGCCGAGGGGCAAAATCGTGCCGCCTGGCTGCATGATACCAGTTATACCCCGGCTTTGGGAAAATCCGCGACGAAATTGTCAGGTTGCACTTTCACGCCCTGTGCCAGCCCCCTCAGACTGCTCAGACCGGAATATTATCGATCAGCCGCACGCCGTCGAGCCAGGCCGCCGCCAGCATCCGGCGCGGGCGGCGCGGATCATCCGAGGGCATCAGCGTCGCGGCATCGCGCAGCTCGATATATTCGACTCGCTCAAAGCCAACCTCACGCAGCTTTTCTGCCGCCTCGCGGATTGCCATCCGGTCGGACTGTCCGGCGCGAATTTCCTCGGCCGCATGGGTCAGCGCCGCATAGAGCACCGGTGCCCTGGCCCGCCCCTCTGGCGTCAGCTGCAGATTGCGCGATGACATGGCAAGGCCATCTGCCTCGCGCACGGTTTCACAGCCCACCACTTCCACCGGCAGGTTAAGATCGGCCACCAGGCGCAGCACCACCTGCAGCTGCTGCCAGTCTTTCTGGCCGAAATAGCCCCGGCTGGCTTCGGTCATGCCGAAAAGCTTGGTCACCACCGTCGCCACGCCATCAAAATGGCCCGGCCGCATCCGCCCCTCAAGCGGCTCGGAGACCCCGCCCACCGAGACCGAAGTGATGAAGCCCTCAGGATAGACTTCCTCAACCGGCGGCGAAAAGACCAGATCCACCGGCACCGTCGCCAGCAAAGACGCGTCATTCTCCAGCGTGCGCGGGTATTTTTTCAGATCGTCAGGATTGTTGAACTGCTTGGGGTTCACGAAAATCGTGGTGATTACCCTGCTGCATTCGGCCCGGGCGCGGCGTGCCAATGACAGATGGCCCTCATGCAGCGCACCCATGGTCGGCACCACACCGATCACCTCGCCCGCAGCCCGCCAGGCCCTGACCTGGCTGCGCAGCCCGGCCACGCTCCGGATGATCGTCGTCATTACTTCTGGCCTTTTGCCGGCAGTTCATCGGGAAAGGAATGCTCAGGCCCCGGGAAGCTGCGGGCCCGCACTTCGGCGGCATAATCTGCAATCGCCGCATCAGCGGCCTTACCCAGTTCGGCATAGCGTTTGACGAATTTCGGGCGGAAATCAGTAAACAGGCCCAGCATATCATCGATCACCAGCACCTGGCCGTCGCAATGCACGCCCGCCCCGATGCCAACGGTCGGGATCGACAGCGCGGCCGTGATCCGGCCCGCCAGACCTTCGGGCACCTTTTCCAGCACCACCGAGAAGGCCCCCGCCGCCTTAACCGCACGGGCATCGGCCATCAGCCGGTCTGCCTCGCCGCCGCGCCCCACCACTTTATAGCCGCCCAGCGTATTCACCGATTGCGGCGTCAGGCCGATATGCGCCATCACCGGCACCGCACGCGCGGTCAGAAAAGCGATAGTTTCGGCCATATGCTGGCCGCCTTCCAGCTTTACCGCAACCGCGCCGGTCTCAACCATCAGCCGCGAGGCATTGCGGAACGCCTGTTCGGGCCCCTCCTCATAAGAGCCAAAGGGCATATCGACCACCACCATGGCCTTCTGCGCGCCACGCACGACGGCCCGGCCATGCAAAATCATCATCTCCATCGTCACGCCGATGGTCGAAGGCAGGCCATGCAGCACCATGCCGAGACTGTCGCCGACCAGCAGCATATCGCAATGCGGATCCGCCAGCCGCGCCACCGGCGTGGTATAGGCGGTGACCATAACCAGAGGGGCTTTGCCCTTCATCGCACGGATGTCGGGCGGCAGGACCGGTTTGAGAAAGGAGGTGGTGCTCATGGCTGGCAGTCCCGGTTAAGTCGCAACTCGGAGGCGAGGTGGCAGACAGGTCATCGGCACAGGCCGAGATCCGGGATTCATCACCGGACTGCCCGGCATATGGACATAGTGATCCGGCATGTGCAAGAAACTTGCGCCGCAATGCAGCACAAGCGGCCGGGGCAGAGCGCGACATTTTCGCCACTTCCCGCCCTGCCCGCCCCTTGACGCAGCCCTCTCGCCTGCGCCCAATGGGTCAACCACTTCTGGTTGCAGATAAAGGCTGAAGATGACCCAACCGCTCACCCTGCGCGTCTCGCGCGATGGCGTAACCCCCGATGTTGAACGCCCCGATCCCGCTATCGTTCTGGAAGGCGATCCCGTCCATACCACCTGGAGCCTGGAAGAGCTCGACGGGCTTTATGCCGGGATGTGGCAGGCCACCAAAGGCAAATGGAAGGTCTCCTATGCCGAATGGGAATATGTCTATATTCACGAAGGCCATTCGATCCTGACCGATAAAGACGGCAAAGAGACCCATCTGAAAGCCGGGGACAGCTGGCTGATCCGCCCGGGCTTTGAAGGCACCTGGGAAGTGGTCGAGACCACGCTGAAGGATTATGTCATCCGCGGCTGAGCCAGGCCGCCGCCCCGGGGCAGGCGCCCGATGAATAAGGGCCATCCCCCGGGATGGCCCTTTGATGTTTCAGCGCTAACCCAGGACCGGCTCAGGAGCGCTTTGCCACCTCAACAACCTCAGCGGCTGCGCATTGCTCCGGGTTCAGGCCCTGACGTTTGCACTGGCGCTGCCGCTTGGCCTCGGCCTTTACGGCCGCCTTGCGGGCAGCCTCCTCATCTTTCAGCTTTTTCTCGGCCGCATCGCGTTCTGCTGCGGCGATACGTTCCTGATCTTTGGCCTTTTTCGCGATATTCTCGGGGGTTTCCGGCACGGCACGGCCCCAGGCATCATCCATATAGGGGCCCTCGGCCGCGAGGCTTTCCTCAAGCGTGCGCACCTTCACTTTCGTGCCATTGGCAACCTCGTCATAGAGGCCGATCACATCCTGATTAAACATGCGGATACAGCCGGCGCTGGTGGCCAGACCGATGGCACGGTTGTCGATCGAGCCATGGATGCGGAACATCGTGTCGCGGCCACCGCGATAGAGATACAGCGCGCGCGAGCTGAGCGGATTGTCGAGCCCGCCCGGCAGACCACCGGCGAAGGCGGCATACATCTCAGGCTGGCGGCGGATCATATTGGCGGTCGGCGTCCATGAGGGCCAGTGCGCCTTGCGGCCGATATAGCCCTTGCCGCGGAAGGAAGTGCCCTCACGCCCGACGGCAATCGCATAGCGGGTGGCGCGGCCATCCGGCTTCACCCAATAGAGTTTGCGCGCGAAGACATCGACAACGATGGTGCCGGGCGCATCGGCATGGGGATAATCAACCTCGGTCTTGCGATGCGCTTCGGTCAGATATTGCGGCTCGACGGCAGGGATTTCATAGCCCCCGTCCACAAGCGCTTCATAACCGGCAACAGCTGCCGGCGCCTCTTCGATCTTTTCTCGGCTGCTGCAGGCAGCAAGAACGGCAAGCGCGGCAATGGCGAACAGGCGGGAAAGACTAAAATGCACAGGATATATCTCGTCTGAGGGTGGGCGCGAGTCGGAGCAGCCCGGGCGCCCGGGCAGAATTCAGCTTGCGCCATGCGCGGCAGGATCCGTCAAGCCCCCGGGCCGGAGCGCCCTGCAGTTTCCTGAAGATTCAGAAAATTCGCGGTAAAGTGTTGCGCCGCAATCACCCCTCGCCCCCGGATGGGATCTGGCACGACCAGAAGGAAGATTGCGGGTCTGGCTGGTGCTTCCGGATCCGGACCGGCATGTGCTGCGGGTTCTGCCCGGGCTGTGCCGGATGTGCCGGGTCGGAAAGCGTGGATGAGCTTAAGCAGCGGATCACCAGAAAATCCCCGGCTCGGGGCAAAGGCTGAAACCTGTATGGCTGCTGCATCACGAACGCAGCCGGTCAGGTTGCTCCGCTCAGACCGGCCGCGTCCGGCGGGCCAGGGGCTGCGCGCTCAGCTCCAGCGCTGCAGCGCCGCCTCATCGCTGTCCTTCGCCGCCACCCAGGAACTGCCTGCGGCGCTGATTTCTTTCTTCCAGAAAGGAGCGCGGGATTTCAGATAATCCATCAGGAAGTCTGCCGCCGCAAAGGCCGCGGCACGGTGCCGCGCCGCCGTCGCCACCATCATGATCGGCTCTCCCGGCTGCAGCCGGCCATAGCGATGGATCACCAGCCCCTGGCTCAGCTGCCAGCGCCTATGGGCCTCAGCCAGGATATTGCCGATCGCGCGCTCGGTCATGGCCGGGTAGTGTTCGATTTCAAGGGCACTCAGCCGGCCCTCCTCATCGCGGACCAGCCCGGTGAAGCTGACCACTGCTCCGGCGCCCGCGCTGCTGGCAGTGAACTGGTTCAGCATCGCCCCCGGATCGAAAGCCGCTTGCTGGATCACGATCTGCATGGCCGCCTCCCTGCTGTGCCGGATCAGCCGCCGGTCATCGGCGGGAAGAAGGCCACTTCCCGCACCCCGGCGAGAGGGCTGTCGAAACCGGCCAGCTCCTGATCCAGCGCGACGCGCAGCGCTGATATGTCTGAAAATGCCAGGGCATAACGCTCTTCCCGGGCCGCGAGTTCCTCGATCAGCGCCTGAACCGTGAGCGCTGAGGTCTCAACTTTTTCGCGCGGCAGGCCGATCCGCTCGCGCAGCCAGGCAAAATACAGAACCTCAATCATGGCTCATCCCGCAGATAAGGCTTTGCCTTGACGAAATATTCCCAGCCGGTGAGGGCAGTCAGGATCGCCGCCACCCAAATCAGGACCAGGCCGATGATATTCACAAAAGAGGCGCAGTCGCGCGTGCCACAGGCACGGACAGGATCTGCCAGCCCGCTGCGAACCGCTTCGGCATATTGCTCGACCGTCATGCCCTTCATAGCCAGAACATTCTGGGCCTCCAGCCCGGTGCCGAGGAAGAGGCAGGCAATCGCCACCATCTGCGCGGTGGTCTTCCATTTCGCCAGTTTCGTCACCTTCAGCGTACCGGCTTTGCCGCCGATGAATTCACGCAGACCCGAGACGAAGACCTCGCGGAACAGGATCACCGTGGCTGGCAGGATCAGCCAGGGATTCATGCCATTATAGCCGGTCAGCACCATGATCGCGATCAGCACCATCGCCTTATCGGCAATCGGATCAAGCATGGCACCGAATTTTGATTCCTGTTTCCACAGCCGGGCGAGATAGCCGTCAAAATAGTCGGTGATTGCCGCACCTACGAACAGCGACAAAGCCAGCCAGTCGGCCCAGGGCCGGTGGAAGTAGAGAAACATCACCGCAACACCCGGCGCTGCAAGCAGGCGCAGGAAGGTCAGCGTATTGGGAAGCGTCCATTTCATGGCGGCATTGGTAGCCCAAGCCAGGCGCGGGGGGAAGTCCCAGCCCGCCCGGCAAAGCAGGCGCGACCTTAATACATCAGATCTGTCCCCTCCGGGGCCAGACCACTCACGCAGTCGACGCGATGCGCGGCCCGCCAGCTTCCTGCCGGACCGTTCCCGGGAACCTGCCCCCGCGCTATTCTGCCGCCAGCACCTGGCGCTCGGGGCCGCGCAGCATGGTCAGCGCGTGATCAATCGCGGTCGCGCGGTCCATCAGCGCCTTCAGGCTTTCCGAGACCGAGGCCTGGACCTCATCGATCCGGTCAATGGTCGCGGTGAGGGCGGCCTGGCTTTCCTGGGTCTTGCGGCTTTCCACCCGGGCCAGAATGCGGATCGTATCAAGGCCAAGGATCATCCGGCGCAGATCCATACTGGCCTCGGTCAGGACCGAGGCGAGCCGGGCCGCCTCTTTCAGCGAGACCCGGGCCGAGACCTGACTGTCGCGGATCACCCCTTCCAGCACCTGGCCTTCGACCCGGCGCTCATCGCCGTCAAAATCGGGCTCATCACGCTCGGACTGATAAAGCGCCACCAGCTCGCCCTGGAGCCGCGAGGTTCCGGCCAGAATCAGGCTGCGCCGCACCGCAATGGCCATCTGGCCACAGAGATTGCCCTTACCCGAGACAAATTCTGACAATCGGCGGGAAATCTCTTCCGAGGAGCTTTTGTAATTCACCGAGATCTGGCTGATCGGCCCGCCCTGGGGCTCAAGCCTTGCCGCCACGAGGCGCATATTGACCGGCAGCAGCACCAGATCAGAAAACTGCGCCACCAGCCGCGCCTGTTCGGACAGGGTCTCGGTCAGCAGCGACAGCAGTGAGGCGAGAGCCTCGGTCGCGCGGTCAACCGGGCGTTTGAGCTGCAGATCGCGCGAGCGGATCTCGACCGCCAGAGCCTGGGCCGCGAAAGCATCATAGCTGGCAAAACCAAGCGCATTCAGCCGCGACAGCAGGATCTGCGAAGAAGCCTCGGCCGTAAGCCCCTCAGTTTTTTCGCGCTCGCGCAAAGCGGCATATTCGCTGCGGATCTGGGCAAACAGCGGGCCCGAGGGGCGCAGCCGCACCGAAAAATACCCGCCCTCGCAGGGCATGGCCGCAGCCAGAACCCAGTAATAGCCGCCATCCGCCTTTTTATTCTTTACATAGCCGACCGCCGGTTCGCCCGCTTTCAGCATCTGCCAGAACAGATGAAAAAAGCCTTTTGGCATATCGGGATGGCGGATCACCCGATGCGGGGCGCCGATCAGTTCGGCCCAGGGTATGCCCGCCATCCGGCGAAACACCGAATTGCCGGAGCGGATCAGCCCCCGCGTGCAGGTGCGGGAATAGATCAGTTCAGAGAAAGCGAACTCGGCCTCCCCCCCCTCTGCCAGATCGGAAAAAGCGCTCACCTCTGCCCCCTTGCTCTGTGCCGGGGATCATCTTCGCAGCCAGAGGTTAAGAACCCCTTAGCCGCCACCGGGCGGCTCATCACCCCGCCGCCCGAGGCCGGGCCCCATGCCCATC
Source organism: Pseudogemmobacter faecipullorum (assembly GCF_020539525.1). Taxonomy (GTDB): domain Bacteria; phylum Pseudomonadota; class Alphaproteobacteria; order Rhodobacterales; family Rhodobacteraceae; genus Pseudogemmobacter; species Pseudogemmobacter faecipullorum. Next base: position 192,502 of record NZ_JACDXX010000001.1, read on the forward strand.
CCCATGCCACCCCCCGCCGCGAGGCCAGCGCCACCCGCTCCGCCACCGCCACCGCTACCACCGGCGCGCTCGCCACTGCGGCCGGACCGGCCACCGGATGCGGCGGGCCGCGTCGGGCCCTGCGAGGGGATCCCGACCCCCTCCGGCACCGGCTCCAGATCAAGAGCCTTGCGGATATAATCGCGCAGCGAGACCACCAGCTCTGCGGTCGGCACCGGGCGGCCTTCGGCCATATCCCGGGCGGCGCTGGCCGCCAGCCGGACCTGATCTTCGGTGCCGAGCAGGATGATATCTGAAAGCGCCGCCTCAACCGCATCCCTTATGGCACGGCTGCGCTCCTGGCGCGCGGCCGCACTGGCCACCACCGAGGTCTCGGCCCCCTCGGCCTCCAGCCGTGCTTTCAGATCGCGCAGATGGGTCGGATCCACCGTCAGGCTGCCGGTGAACGAGCCGCCGAGGGTCTTATAAGCGGCGATCAGCACCCGCAGCCGCTCATTGATCTGGCGGTTCATCCTTTGCTGGCGCTGCTGGATCGTCAGCATCATCAGAATGCGGATCCCCATGCCGATCAGTGTGACCAGCAGCAGGCCACCAAGGGTGCTGAGCACACCCTGCCAGGAGGAAAAGTCCAGAAACCGCATACCACCTGCTCCCGCTTTAGCGTTTCGGACATCCCGCCGGCTCAGACCTGACGCCGGCCCGGATGCCGATTTCAGTCGTGATGGAAGAAATTGTAAACTGTCTCAGCCATTGCGGCCGAAATTCCCTCGACCACCATCAGATCCGGTAAAGCCGCGCGGCTGACCGCCTTGGCCGAGCCGAAATGCGCCAGCAGGGCCCGCTTACGCGCCGCCCCAACCCCTGGCACCTCGTCCAGCGGGGTGGCACCCACGGTTTTCGCCCGTTTCGCCCGATGCGCGCCATTGGCCCAGCGGTGCGCCTCATCGCGCAGGCGCTGGATGAAATAGAGCACCGGATCATTGCGCTGCAAAGCAAAGGGGCGCTGTCCGGGGCGATAAAACTCTTCTTTGCCATGGTCGCGGTCAATGCCCTTGGCCACGCCAATCACCGCCAGATCCTGCACCCCCAGATCGCCAAGAATCTCCATCACCGCCGAAACCTGGCCTGCGCCGCCATCGATCAGCAGCAGATCGGGCCAGGTCTCGGTCTGGCGCTCGGGGTCTTCCTTCATCAGCCGCTCAAAGCGCCGGGTCATCACTTCGCGCATCATGCCAAAATCATCGCCGGCCGCGCCCGCCTCGCCCTTGATGTTGAATTTGCGATATTGCGACTTCATAAAGCCTTCCGGCCCGGCCACCACCATGCCGCCGACCGGATGCGCACCCTGGATATGCGCGTTATCATAGATCTCAATCCGCTCCGGCATCGCCTCAAGGCCAAAGGCCTCGGTCATCCCCTCCAGCAACCGCCGCTGCGTCGCCGATTCCGACATCCGCCGCGCCAGGCTTTCGCGGGCATTGCGCGCCGCATTCTCGACCAGCGCGGCCTTTTCACCACGCTGCGGCACCGCCAGCTCGATCCGGTGCCCGGCGCGCTCAGACAAAGCTGCGCTGACCAGATCGGCATTCTCCAGCTCATGTGACAGCAGGATCAGCCGCGCCGGGTCTTTATTGTCGTAAAACTGGGTCAGGAAGGCCTCGAGGATCTCGGCCTCTTCCGCGCCTGAGCCGGTGCGCGGGTAGAAATCCTGATTGCCCCAGCTCTGATTGGCGCGGATGAAGAAGACCTGCACACAGGCCTGACCATGTTCGAGATGGACCGCCACCACATCCGCCTCGGGCACCGAACGCGGGTTGATGCCCTGGGCGGTCTGTACCGCCGTCAGGGCCTGAATCCGGTCACGCAGGGCGGCGGCGCGCTCAAATTCCATCTCATCCGAGGCCTGCTGCATCTGCCCCGCCAGCTCGGCCTGCAGGTTTGAGCTTTTGCCCGAAAGAAAGCGCTCGGCATCCCCGACCAGCGCGTCATATTCGGCTGACGAGACTTTCCCCACGCAGGGCGCGGCGCAGCGTTTGATCTGATATTGCAGACAGGGCCGGGTACGGCTGGCAAATATACTGTCCGTACAGTTGCGCAGCAAAAACACCTTCTGCAGCTGGTTCAGGGTACGGTTGACCGCCCCCGCGCTGGCAAAGGGGCCAAAGTAACTGCCCTTTTCCTTACGCGCGCCACGGTGCTTTTTCAGCTGCGGAAAGTCATGTCCCTTGCCGATCAGGATATAGGGGAAGGACTTATCATCCCGCATCAGCACATTGTAGCGCGGCTTCAGCTGCTTGATCAGGTTTTGCTCCAGCAGCAGCGCCTCGACCTCGGTCCGGGTCGAAAGAAACATCATCGACGCGGTTTCCGAGATCATCCGCTGAATCCGGCCCGAATTCCCGGTGGGTCGCGCGTAATTCGACACCCTCGCCTTCAGATTGCGCGCTTTGCCGACATACAGCACTTCAGAGGCGGCATTGAGCATGCGGTAGACCCCGGGGCTGCTGTCGAGCAGCCGCAGATAGTCCTGGATGACGTCATATCCGCTGCGGTCAGGTCTGGTCATGGCACGGGTCCGGAAAAGCAAAACAACGAGAGCGGGGCCTCAGAGCGATTCTGCCCCCCGGCTGCAATGAAGCCAGGCCCCGGGCAAGAGGGAAGAAGTCCACGGTTTCTGTGGATAACCGCGAGGAAAAACTTTCGTGAGCGTCAATATTCCCTTGTTTTAAAGCGTGATCCAACGATTGCCTGTTTTTTAGGCAGTTTATTAAATCACTGAAATAAAAAGAAATTATTTTACAACCTGAGCAAAGCATTGAGATACATAGGGATTTCGTCACAGCGCTGTTACCTGAAGGGCTACGGTGTACAACTTACGCAGCTTCCCTGTCTGAGCCGGGTCCGGAGCCGCAATGCGCCGCCTCAGGCGACGAATCCACCCCCTGCATCTGGCCTGAAAAACCGCAAGCCCTGGCGGTGGATCAGAGTGTCGCATCAAGGCTCTGGCGGGGTACCGGTCTTTTGCCTTATTCGATCCCGAGGATGTCGGGGGTCTTCCAGCCGAGGTGCTGGCCACCATCGACCGCGATCATCTGCCCGGTGACGCCGGGACTGTCGAGGAAGAAGCCAAGGGCAGCCGTAATGTCTTCGGGATCGGAGCCTCGTCCCAGGATTGTATTGGCGCGCTGCGCCGCGAAATGCGCTGGCGGCTGATGCGCGCCGATCAGCGTCGGCCCCGGGCCGATGGCATTCACCCGGATCTGCGGCGCCAGCCCCTGGGCTGCGGTCCGGGTCAGCGCCCAGAGCCCCATCTTGGCAATCGTATAGGTCGAGAATTCCGGCGTCGGCTTCCAGATCCGCTGATCGAGCATATTCACCACCAGCCCCGAAGCCAGCGGCTCGCCGCGCGCGTCGCGTCCCGGTGGCGGGCATTGCCGGGCAAAGCCCTGGATCAGCACATAGGGTGCGCGCAGGTTAGAGCCGATATGACGGTCCCAGCTTTCGCGGGTCGCGGTGTCGATCCGGTCATATTCAAAGATCGAGGCATTGTTCACCAGCACCGTCAGCGGCCCGAGGGCGGCAACCGCCCGCCCCACCAGGGCCTCGCAGGCCTCTTCCTGCAGCAGATCCGCCTGTAATGTCACCGCCCGGCGGCCCATGGCGCGGATTTCCCCGGCCACTTCCCCGGCCTCCGCGGCAGAGCCCGCATAATGCACTGCCAGATCATAGCCGCGCCCGGCCAGATAAAGCGCCATGGCCCGGCCCAGCCGGCGTCCGGCCCCGGTGACGAGGGCCACGCTCATGATTTTCGCCGCCGGCAGTCACAGGCGGCCTTGCCCAGCTGCGGCCGGCCACAATCGTTGCAGATCACCACCCCTGCCCCACCCCGCTTCTGCAGGGGCTTTGCCCCGGCGCGCCGCCCCATCAGCCGGGCATCCGGGAACAGCAGCTTGCCGATCATGCCGACCAGCGCCATGGCACAGAGGAATACCAGGATTATTTTCCAGATCATGTTACAGCCCGTAGCGCGACATCATCACGCGCTCCTCAATACTCGCCATGCTTTCCTCTGCCAGCGCGAGACCAAAGCGGTTCAGCAGACCCTTTTTCCGGCCGAGCGGCTGCAGGCGCAGTTTTGCACCATAGCGCGCCTCAAGGAAGGGCTGCAGATGCGCCAGGCCATCGGCAAGGCCCAGCTCAACCGCCCGGGCCCCCAGCCAGATATCGGCATTGAACAGATCCGCGCCTTCAGCCAGTTTTGCGCCACGCCGCGCCTTGACCCAGGCGATGAAATTCTCATGCAGCGGGCCAAGCAGGGCCTCGATCCGCGCGACATCCGCCTCGGTCTCGGGGCGGAAGGGATCGCCAAATCCTTTGGAGCGCCCGGCGGTATGCACCCGGCGTTCGATACCGTGCCGGGCAATCAGCTCGTGAAAGCCAAAGCCCGAGGAAATCACCCCGATCGAACCGAGGATCGAGCTGGCATCGACCTGAATGTCATCCGCCGCACAGGCCAGCCAGTAGCCCCCGGAGGCAGCCACATCCTCGACAAAGGCATGGACCGGAATTTTCTTCTGATCGGCCAGCCGGCGGATCCGCGCGGCAATCAGCGCGCTCTGGGCCGGAGAGCCGCCGGGCGAATTGATCACCAGCGCCACCGCAGCGGGTCTGCCCCGGGTAAAGGCGCGCTCAATCAGCGGCGCAAGGCCCGCATCATTCAGCGCTCGCGCCCCGGCACCGATCTGGCCCTGCAGCCGGATGACCGGCACGAAAGGCGGCTTTTTCACGAAGGGAAGGAATTTACGCATGATCCAGAGCTAAGGGCTCAGCGGGCTGCGGGCAAGGGTCTCGCACCGCTGCCTTTCGCCCAGGATTTCCGGTGCATTACCCGATAGCGGTGACGGCAATCACTGTTCCATATGCAACACCCCCTGCCTGCTGCGCAGATAAGGGTGGTGGCGGCCGTAAAGCCCCGGCAGAATAGGGCGGATACAGGTTTATGTGTGAATGTGCCAGGAGTGCGCGAGATGACGATGATCGTCGATTTTCTGAATACCGTTTTCTGGGGTTATGTCCTGATCTACGGACTGATTGCAGTGGGGGTGTATTTCACCATCCGTCTGCGCTTCCAGCAGGTGCTGAATTTCGGCGAGATGGTCCGCTCGGTCACTGCGGCCCGCTCTGAGGACCGTCAGGGGATTTCGCCCTTCCAGGCGCTTTGCACCAGCCTCGCCTCGCGCGTCGGCACCGGCAATATCGCCGGGGTGGCAGTGGCGCTGGTACTGGGGGGGCCGGGCGCTATTTTCTGGATGTGGGTGGTGGCCTTTGTCGGCATGGCGACCGCCTATGCTGAATCCACCCTCGCCCAGCTCTATAAAGTAAAGGACAAGGGCGATGCCGATGCGATCTATCGCGGCGGCCCCGCTTTCTATATTGCCCGCGGCCTCGGTATGCCCTGGCTCGGCGCGGTATTCTCGGTCTGCCTGATCATCTCCTTTGGCCTCGTGTTCAATGCCGTTCAGGCCAATTCTGTCGCAGATGCCATGGAAGGCGCCTTTGGCCTGCCCAAACTCACCACCGGTCTGATCCTCGCCGCTTTGACCGCTGTCGTGATCTTTGGCGGCATCCGCCAGATCGCGCGGGTCGCGGAATATATCGTGCCGGTCATGGCCGGGCTCTATCTGCTGGTCGCGCTGATCGTGGTGGTGATGAATATCTCAGAAGTCCCGGCCATGCTCTGGCAGATTATCGGCAATGCCTTTGGCCTGATCGAAGTCGCGGGCGGCGTGACCGGCGGGGTTGCGGCAGCCATGCTGAACGGCGTCAAACGCGGCCTGTTCTCGAATGAGGCCGGTATGGGCTCGGCTCCGAATATCGCGGCGGCCGCCACGCCCACCCCGCACCACCCCTCCAGCCAGGGCTTCGTCCAGGCTTTTGGCGTCTTTATCGACACTATCCTCGTCTGCACCGCCACCGCACTGATGATCCTGCTCTCGGGCGTCTATACGCCGGGCGGCGAGCTGACCGGGGCGCAGCTGACCCAGTCGGCGCTCGCAGACCATATCGGCGGCGCCGGACCGGTCTTCGTGGCGGTTGCCATCTTCTTCTTCGCTTTCACCTCGATCATCGGCAATTACGCCTATTCTGAAATGGCGCTGACTTTCCTTGGCATCGGCAATCGTACCGGCATGATTGCCCTGCGCTGCCTTGTGCTGGTCATGGTGATCTGGGGCGCGCTGCAGGCGGTGGCAACGGTATTCAATATCGCCGATGCCTCGATGGGGCTGATGGCGACAATCAACCTGGTCGCCATTGTCGCCCTGTCCGGATCTGTCGTTGTGCTGACGCGCAATTATTTTGAGCAGCGCCGCGCCGGGCAGGTGCCGGTGTTCCGCGTCGCTGAGCATCCGGAGATCTCCCGGGGTGTGGACCGCGATATCTGGAGCTGATCGCAGATCAGATCAGGCCGCGCCAGCACCCCCGGGCCCTGGCGCGGCCTCTTGCTTTCCCGTCCTGGGCGCGCAACTCTGCCCGGGGCGGGGCCAGCTGGCACCGCGCTTTTGTCCCATCCCGGGCAGGCTGCTCTGCCCGCAATTCAGATTCCGCAAGCACTTGTAAAAGAGCGCAATACCGGGATCAGAGAGCCTGACCTTCTATGATCGACAAGCTGCAGATGTTCATCGCCCTCGCCAAAGAGCGCCATTTTGGCCGCGCGGCCGAGAGTTGCGGTGTCACCCAACCCTCACTCTCTTCGGCGATCCGTCATCTGGAAGAGCAGCTTGGCGTGCAGCTGGTCCATCGCGGCTCGCGATTTCAGGGCCTGACGCCGGAAGGCAACCGGGTGCTGGAGCGGGCGCTGAAAATCGTCGGCGATGTGCGGGCTTTGCGCGATGAGATGCGGCTGGTGCGCTCGGGCCTGTCCGGCCATCTGCGCATGGGGGTGATCCCGACCGCGCTGCCGATGGTGGCGCAGCTGACCCGTCCCTTCCTCAACCGCCATCCGAATGTCACCCTGTCGATCCTCTCGCGCACCTCGGCCGAGATCCTGACCGGGATTGAAAGCCTCGATCTTGATGCCGGTATCACCTATCTCGACAATGAACCTTTGGGCCGGGTGACCCAGGCACCGCTTTACAGCGAGTTCTACCGCTTCATCTGCACCCCCGGCTCGCCCCTCGCCAGCCGCAGTGAGGTCACCTGGGCCGAAAGCGCGGCCGAGCCTTTATGCCTGCTGACCTCGGATATGCAGAACCGCCGGATCATCGATCAGAACCTTGCCGAGGCCGGTGCGCTGACCAAGGCGCGGGTGGAATCGAATTCCTCAATCGTGCTGGTCAGCCATGTGCTCTCGGGGGAATGGTGTTCGATCGTGTCGAAACGGCTGGCCGATATGTTCACCTCGGATGGCCGCCTGGTCTCGGTGCCGCTGGTCGGGCCGGAGGTTGAGCATGTGGTCGGGCTGATTTCGGCCCGGCGCGATCCGCAGACGCCGGTGATCGCCGCGCTGATGGATGAGGCGCAGCGCTACCGTACTCTCGGCATACGATAGGATACACCTATCAAGCGACGGGGCTTTTGAATTGATCGGCCTATAGCGCGGCGTATCCTGGAACCATGCCAGCGAGAGGCCCGCAGATGCTTGATTCCGTAGATATTGCCACCAGGGTTGCCGAAATCCTTGACCGACACCGTGGAACGGAAGGCGCTTTACTGCCGATTCTGCATGAGGTGCAGGCTCAGTTTGGCTATGTTCCGGAAGAGGTTCTGCCGCAGATTGCCCAGGATCAGAACATCTCAAAGGCCGAAGCCTATGGGGTGATGACCTTCTATCATGATTTCCGCTCCAAGCCCGCCGGGCAGCATGTGCTGAAGCTCTGTCGGGCCGAAAGCTGCAAAACCATGGGAGCCGATCAGCTGGCGGCCGCAGCCCGCGAAAAGCTGGGCATCGACTGGCATGAGACCACGCCCGACGGAAAAATCACCCTTGAGCCGATCTTCTGCCTTGGCCTTTGTGCCTGCGGCCCCGCCGCGCTGGTCGATGGCAAGGTGGTTGGCCGGGTGGATGAGGCAAAACTTGAGCAAATCGTAAAGGGGATGCGCTGATGAAAATCCGGATTCCCCGCGACGCCAGCGCCCGCGCCCTTGGAGCTGAGGAAGTTGTCACCGCGCTGCAGGCCGAAGCCGCACGGCGCGGAATTGATCTGACCATCACCCGCACCGGCTCGCGCGGTATGGTCTGGCTCGAGCCGCTGGTCGAGGTTGAGACCCCCGAGGGGCGTCAGGCCTTTGGTCCGATGACGCCGGAAGCGGTGGCCCAGGTGTTTGACGGTGGCCCGCTGGCGCTTGGCCTGACCGAAGAACTGCCCTGGATGAAAGCCCAGACCCGTCTGACCTTTGCCCGGGTGGGGGTGATCGACCCGCTGTCGCTGGCCGAATACCGGGCCCATGGCGGGCTGGAGGGGCTGAGCCGCGCCCTGACCATGAGCGGAGCCGATATCTGCGCCGAAGTGCTGGCCTCGGGCCTGCGCGGTCGCGGCGGCGCGGGCTTCCCGACCGGCATCAAATGGAAGACCGTCCATGATGCCGAAGGCGCGCAGAAATATATCGTCACCAATGCCGATGAGGGCGACAGCGCCACTTTCGCTGACCGCATGCTGATGGAAGGTGACCCCTTCACCCTGATCGAAGGCATGGCCATCGCTGGCCTGGCGGTCGGCGCGACGAAGGGCTTCATCTATTCCCGCTCGGAATATCCCGATGCCAATGAGGTGCTGGATGCGGCGATCCGCATTGGCCGCGCCGAAGGGCTCCTGGGCGAGAATATTCTGGGTTCAGGCCGCGCCTTCGATATCGAGCTGCGCGTGGGCGCCGGCGCCTATGTCTGCGGAGAGGAAACCGCGCTGCTGAACTCGCTCGAAGGCAAGCGCGGCACGGTGCGGGCCAAGCCGCCGCTGCCCGCGCTGAAGGGCTTTATGGGCCGCCCGACCGTGGTCAATAACGTGATTTCGCTGGCTTCGGTGCCGGTGATCCTCGCCCGGGGTGCTGAACATTACGCCGCCTTCGGCATTGGCCGCTCGAAAGGCACGATCCCGCTGCAGATTGCGGGAAATGTGAAATATGGCGGGCTTTATGAGATCGCTTTCGGCCTTACCCTGGATGAAATCGTCAACCAGATCGGCGGCGGCACCCTGTCCGGCCGCCCGGTCAAAGCGGTTCAGGTCGGCGGTCCGCTCGGCGCCTGGATGCCGGTCAGCCAGTTCGACACGCCTTTCGGCTATGAGGAATATGCCGGGAAAAACGCGCTGATCGGCCATGCCGGTCTGACGGTCGCCGATGATACGGTCGATATGCTGGAAATGGCGCGTTTCGCCATGGAATTCTGTGCCATCGAATCCTGCGGCAAATGCACGCCCTGCCGGATCGGCGCGGTGCGCGGTGTCGAGACGATTGAACGGATCGGGCGCGGCGACAGCGCGGCGATCCCGCTGCTGACCGATCTTTGCGAAACCATGAAAGCAGGCTCGCTCTGCGCCCTTGGCGGCTTCACCCCCTATCCGGTGCTGTCGGCCCTCACCCATTTCCCTGACGACTTCACAGCCAACGCCAAAGAGGCCGCAGAATGAAAGACTTCATCATTCCCGCTCCCATGTTCTCGGACCGGGACATGGGCACCCCCGCCTCAAAGTCGAAAACCCAGATCACGCTCGAAATCGACGGCTTTGAAGTGACCGTGCCGGAAGGCACCTCGATCATGCGCGCCGCCGCCGAGCTGGGGATCACCGTTCCCAAGCTCTGCGCCACCGATTCGATTGAGGCATTCGGTTCCTGCCGTCTGTGCCTTGTCGAGATTGAGGGCCGCAATGGCACCCCCGCCTCCTGCACCACGCCGGTCGCGCCCGGGATCAAGGTCAAAACCCAGACCGGGCGGCTGAAACAGCTGCGCAAAGGGGTGATGGAGCTTTATATCTCGGACCACCCGCTCGACTGCCTGACCTGCGGCGCCAATGGCGATTGCGAGCTGCAGGATATGGCGGGCGCGGTTGGCCTGCGCGATGTGCGCTATGAGGCCGAGGCCACCCATTTCCGGGCGAAAAACACCTCTGGCGAGACCAATATCGACTGGCTGCCGAAAGACGACAGCAATCCCTATTTCAGCTACGACCCGTCGAAATGCATCGTCTGCAACCGCTGCGTCCGCGCCTGTGAGGAAGTCCAGGGCACTTTCGCACTGACGATTGAGGGCCGTGGTTTCGACAGCCGCATCAAAGCCGGTGTGCGCGAGGATAATTTCCTCGCCTCGGACTGCGTTTCCTGTGGTGCCTGCGTTCAGGCCTGCCCGACCGCCACGCTGATCGAGAAATCGGTGCTCGACATCGGCACGCCTGAGCGTTCGGTCGTCACCACCTGCGCCTATTGCGGCGTCGGCTGCCAGTTCAAGGCCGAAATGCGCGGCGATGAGCTGGTGCGCATGGTGCCCTATAAGCATGGCAAGGCCAATCGTGGCCACAGCTGCGTCAAGGGCCGCTTCGCCTATGGCTATGCCAGCCATAAAGACCGGATCCTGTCGCCGATGATCCGCGATTCGATCAATGATCCCTGGCAGGAAGTCTCCTGGTCAGAGGCGATGGCCTTCGCCGCCAATCGCATGAAGGCGGTTCAGGAAAAATACGGCCGCCAGTCGGTCGGCGTCATCACCTCCTCGCGCTGCACCAATGAGGAAACCTATCTGGTGCAGAAGCTGACCCGGGCGGTGTTCCAGAACAACAATACCGATACCTGCGCCCGCGTCTGCCACTCGCCGACCGGCTATGGCCTCGGCCAGACCTATGGCACCTCGGCCGGCACCCAGGATTTCGACTCGGTGGAAGAGGCCGATGTGATCATGGTGATCGGGGCCAACCCGCATTCGGGCCACCCGGTCTTTGCCAGCCGGATGAAAAAGCGCCTGCGTCAGGGGGCGAAACTGATCGTCATCGACCCGCGCCGCACCGAATCGGTCGAGGGGCCGCATTACCGCGCCCAGCATCACCTGGCGCTGAAGCCCGGCACCAACGTCGCCATCGTCACCGCGCTGGCACATGTGATCGTCACCGAAGGTCTCTATGATGAGGCCTTCATCCGCGCCCGCTGCGACTGGGATGAATTCCAGGATTATATGGAATTCGCCGCCGATCCGCGCCATTCGCCCGAAGCGATTGAACTGCTGACCGGCGTTCCGGCAGCCGAGGTGCGCGGCGCGGCGCGTCTTTACGCCAAAGGCGGCAATGCCGCGATCTATTACGGGCTGGGCGTGACCGAGCACAGCCAGGGCTCGACCACGGTAATCGGTATCGCCAACCTCGCCATGCTGACCGGCAATATCGGCCGCCGCGGCGTCGGGGTGAACCCGCTGCGCGGCCAGAATAACGTGCAGGGCTCCTGTGATATGGGCAGCTTCCCGCATGAGCTGCCGGGCTATCGCCATGTGAAAAACCCGGAAGCCCGGGCGATTTACGAAAACATCTGGGGCGTGAAAATCGACCCCGAGCCCGGCCTGCGTATCCCCAATATGCTCGATGCTGCGGTTGAGGGTACCTTCAAAGGGCTTTACTGCCAGGGTGAGGATATCCTGCAGTCGGATCCCGACACCCATCACGTTGCGGCCGGTCTGGCAGCGATGGAATGTGTGATCGTTCACGACCTCTTCCTGAACGAGACCGCAAATTACGCCCATGTCTTCTTCCCGGGGTCGAGCTTCCTCGAGAAAGACGGCACGTTCACCAATGCCGAACGCCGCATCAATATGGTGCGCAAGGTGATGGCGCCGAAACAGGGCTATGCCGACTGGGAAGTCACCCAGATGTTTGCCAATGCCATGCTGGAAGGCTCGGGCCGCGCCCCCTGGGGCTATACCCATCCGACCCAGATCATGGATGAAATCGCCACCACCACCCCCTCTTTCGCCGGGGTGAGCTATGAGAAGATTGAGACCCTCGGCTCGGTGCAATGGCCGGTCAATGACAAGGCGCCGGAAGGCACGCCTCTGGTCCATGTCGATGGCTTCGTGCGCGGTAAGGGGAAGTTCATCCGCACCGAATATGTTGCCACCGATGAGAAGACCGGGCCGAAATTCCCGCTTCTGCTGACCACCGGCCGGATCCTGTCGCAATATAACGTCGGCGCGCAGACCAGGCGCACCGGCAACGTGGCCTGGCATGCCGAGGATCTGCTCGAGATCCATCCGCATGACGCCGAAAACCGTGGCATCCGTCAGGGTGACTGGGTGCGGCTGGCCTCGCGCGCCGGACAAACCAGCCTGCGCGCCGATATCACCGATAAAGTCTCGCCCGGCGTGGTCTATACCACCTTCCACCACCCCGATACCCAGGCCAATGTGATCACCACCGATTTCTCGGACTGGGCGACCAATTGCCCCGAGTATAAGGTGACGGCGGTGCAGGTCAGCCCGTCGAACGGGCCTTCGGAATGGCAGGAAGAATATTCGGCCCAGGCCACGCTTTCGCGCCGCATTCTGCCTGCTGCCGAATGAGCAGCTGACGGAGATCTCGATGCAAAGGGGCGCAATGCCCGTTCCCCGCCGGAAATTTGGCGGGGAAAGCGGGGGAGAGAGCGGCGAGAGGCTGCTGCCGCAGGAACATGCGGTGGCCCTGTCTTTCAATGGCTCGACCCAGGCGGTGATGATGGCGACACCGGATGATCTGGTCGATTTCGCCTATGGCTTTGCCCTGACCGAAGGTCTGGCCCGGCCCGATGAAATCGAAGAGATCACCGTGGTCGCCGGCGAACGCGGTACCGATGTTCAGACCTGGCTGGTGCCCGAGGCCGAGGCCCGGCTGAAAGAGCGCCGCCGCACCATGGCGGGGCCGGTCGGCTGCGGGCTCTGCGGCATTGATTCCATCGAACAGGCTCTGCGCGAGATGCCCAGGGTGGCCGAAACCGGTTTTCGTATGCGCGCGGCCGAGGTGATGGCGGCGATTGATGCTTTGCCCGCCCATCAGCCTTTGCATGATGTGACCCGCGCCGCCCATTGCGCCGCCTATTGGGTGCCGGGCGGGATCTATGCCGCGCGGGAGGATGTCGGGCGCCATAATGCGCTGGATAAACTCGCGGGCCATCTGATCCGCCATCCCCATGCCGAGGGCGCGGTGGTCCTGACCAGCCGGGTCTCGACCGATATGGTGCAGAAGGTCGCGGCGATCGGTGCTGCGATGCTGATCGCCGTCTCAGCCCCGACCGCCGATGCGGTCGCCCTTGCCGATCAGCTGGGCATCACTTTGATCGCTCTGGCCCGGCCCGACAGATTTGAGCTTTTTACCCATCCCCATCGTCTGATCCCGGAGGATCCCCATGTCCGTTGAGAAAATCACCCGCATGGCCAATCAGATCGCGCTTTTCATGGAAAGCAAGCCTGAGGCCGAAGGGATCGAAGGTCTGTCCAGCCATATCAATGATTTCTGGGAGCCGCGGATGCGGCGTCAGTTCTTTGAGCTGCTCGATGCCGGTGGCGAGGGCTTTCGCCCGCTGGTGATCCGCGCCGCCGAAAAGATCCGCCGCCCGGTTGCGGCCTGATCCGTTACAGCCAGACGGCCGAGAGCACATGGCCCTCGGCCAGGGTGATCCTGCCGGTCAGCTGCTCCCCGGCCGCGAAGGGCGCAATCCCTTCGCGAAAGCGCGCGACCAGGCGCGTGCCTTCAATCCTGACCGCCATTTTCTCAAAGCCAAAGACCCGCTGTGACAGCGGATATTGTGCCTTATAGGCCGCCTCTTTGGCGCTGAAGATCATCACCCCATGGCGCTCTTCCGGCCAGCCGGTGACCTGATCATCCGCATGAGCGATCCGGCTGATCAGGCCAGGATCGAAGTCGCGGGCCAGTTCCAGATCAAGTCCCAGCCCCCGGCCCTCGCGGGTCACGGCAGCGAGGCAGGCCTCACGGGAATGGGTGATGCTGCCCCGGATCCCCTCCGGCCAGCAGGGCGCGCGATCGGGAGCGCGCGGGATCGCCTGTTCTGCCTCGCCCAGCCGAGCCAGCGCCAGGCGCGCCGCATAGCGCCCGGCCGAGAATTCAGCCGCGCGTTTTGCGATCATCGCCCCCGCCTCCTCGCCCGGCAGCAGCGGATAGCTCTGTTTCGGATCGGCACTGGCCAGCGCTGAACCCGGTGGCAAAAGCCCGGCCAGCGTGCTTTCCAGCCGCAGCAGTCTGTCAGGCATCCAACCCCCGTCTGGCGAGGCGCATCGCCCGCCGCCGCGCCATAGCCGCATCAAGCCCCGAAGGCAAAGGCTGGGCTGCAACCTGCAGCAGCGGCTGAGCCGGATCCGCAGCGGCGGCAAAGCTCTGCACCGCAACCGGGGCGAGCTGCGCCGGGGCCGCAGAACCAGTGATATGGCTGATCAGCGCCTCCAGCACCGGGAAGCGGAAGATATCGGTGATCGAGACCCGGGCCCCTGGCACGGCCTCGCGGATCTCACGATGCAGCTGCACCGCCAGCAAAGAATGGCCGCCGAGCGCGAAGAAATTATCCTTCGGCGCCACTTTCGCCAGCCCCAGCACCCGCGCCCAGATCTTCGTCACCTCTGCCCCGAGCGCCGGATCAGCGCCCGCTGACGGCACCGCTGGCACCACAGCCGGGCTCGCCACTTCCGGCTCTGGCGCGGCGGCGGCAGCCATCAGGCGCTGATGCGGCGCCGGCAGGGCCTTGCGGTCCACTTTGCGGTTCGGGGTCAGCGGAAAAGCAGCCAGGTGCATATAATGGGCGGGCAGCATATGCGCGGGCAGCGCCCCGGCCAGAGCCGCCCGCAGCGCCGCCTCATCGGCATTGCCGCTGAAATAGGCCACCAGCCGCAGATCGCCGGGCTGGTCCTCGCGCGCCATGACCACCGCCTGGCTGACCCCTGCCTCCGCCTCCAGTGCCGCCTCGATCTCGCCCAGCTCGATACGGTAGCCACGCAGTTTCACCTGATGATCGGCGCGGCCGATGTAATCGACCCGGCCATCGGCGCGCCAGCGTACCAGATCGCCGGTCCGGTACATCCGGCCCGGATGCCAGGGGTTGGGCAGGAAGCGCTCGGCGGTCAGATCCGGGCGCTGCCAATAGCCGCGCGTCACTCCCTCACCGCCAATCCACAGCTCGCCCTCTGCGCCCGGCGGCACCGGCTGGCCCGCCTCATCCAGCACATAGTACTGCTGGTTCGCCAGTGGCCGCCCGATATTGACCACCGGCTCTGCCTTGCTGACCTCCTCAACCGAGGACCAGATCGTGGTTTCGGTCGGGCCGTACATATTCAGCAGCCGCCCGATACCCGCGCTTTGCAGCTCATCGACCAGCGCGCCCGGCAGCGCCTCACCGCCGATCATCATGGTCTGAACCCGGGCCAGAGCCGCCCGGCTTTCATCATTCATCACAATCATCCGCGCCATCGAGGGCGTGCATTGCAGATGGGTCACATTATGGCGGCGGATCTGTCCGGCGATGGAGAAATCATCCGCCCCGACCGCCGCAGGCGCGCTGCGCCGCACCACTTCGGCCAGCGGCTTCAGCCCCTCCAGCACCCGCTCTGGCGCAATGCCGTAATCAATCAGGCAGGCCACCTCACCCACGCCGATCGCTTTCAGCTCGCGCACCCGAGCCAGCGCATCCTCAATGGTGCCAAACAGGCCCGAATCCTCAAAATAGCGCTGGAAGGCGAAATCGAGGATCGCCTCATTCTCCTCCTCCGACAAAGCCGCGAGGTCGATCTGCATCGCATTGACCGCACCTTCAGGCTTTTTGAACGCCGGGAAGGCCCAGGCATATTGCTTCACCAGCGCCGCCGCCGAGGCGAGATAGGCCTTCATCGGCGCCTCGGCGATGCGCCGCGCCTCCTCACGCGTCTCCGCGATCAGCGTATGCAGCATAAGGGTTACGCTGAAACCGGCCGGATCATGGCCGGCGCCCTGCAAAGCCGCGTGATACAGCCTGATCTTGCCGGCCAGTTCGGCAATCGACTGGCCCAGAAGATGGGTCAGCACATTGGCCCCGGCCCTTCCGGCCTCCTCCCAGGTTTCAGGATTGCCGGCGGTGGTGACCCAGACCGGCAATTCACGTGAAACCGGGCGCGGCTGGGTTTTCACCGCAAAGGGCGTGCCATCGCCTTTCGGGAAAGACACTGCCTCGCCCCGCCAGAGCGCGCGCACCTGATCCATCGCGGCAAACATCGCCGCCTTATTGCCGGGCGGGGTGTTTTCAGGGCGCAGCACGAAATCATCGGGATGCCAGCCCGAGGCAAAGGCAAGGCCGGTGCGCCCATTGGTCAGATTGTCGATCACCGCCCATTCCTCGGCGATCCGCGCCGGATGGTGCAAAGGCGCCACCACCGATCCGGCCCGGACGGCAAGATTGCGCGTCACTGCCGCCACCGCCGCCCCGGTCACCGAAGGATTGGGATAGGGGCCACCAAAGGCATGGAAATGCCGCTCGGGCGTCCAGACCGCCTTAAAGCCATGCTGATCGGCGAATTTCGCCCCCTCCAGCAGAAGATGGTATTTCTGCGGCCCCTGACCATCGTCATTGCCCCAGTAATAGATCGAAAAATCCATGCCCTCGCCCGGCGCAGCCTCGCCCCGGAAATCCCCGCTCGAGGCAACCAGCGCCCGGTTTTCATCGGATGAGATCACCAGCTTAAAGCCGCGCGCCAGGGTCCAGAACAGTTCGAGCACCGAAATATCGAAGGAAAGCGAGGTGACCGCCAGCCAGCAGCCGGGATCAGTACCGATGCACTGATCCATGCCCGCAAAGAAATTCGCCACATTCCGATGTTCGACCAGCACGCCCTTCGGCCGTCCGGTCGAGCCCGAGGTATAGATCATATAGGCAATATCTTCCGGCCCGGCGCCGCCGCTCAGATCACCCGTCGGCGCGCTGGCAAGGCGGGCATCCTGATCCATGATCAGAAGCTGCGGCCCCTCGGGCAGCGAAGCTGCGGTGGCGCGATCGGTCACGATCACCGGCGCGCCACTGTCTTCGGCAAAAAGCGCAATTCGTTCAGCGGGATAGGCCGGATCCATCGGCACATAGGCCCCGCCCGCTTTCAGGATCGCCAGCGCCCCCGCCACCAGATCCGGGCCGCGCCGGGTCGAAAGCCCGACCAGCACCCCCGGCCCCACCCCCATCCGGCGCAGCACATGCGCGGCGCGGTTGGCCCGGGCATTCAGCCCGGCATAGCTGAGCATTTCGCCCTCAAAAGCCAGGGCCGGTGCCTCGGGATGCAAAGCGACACGGGCCTCAAAGGCCTGATGCATCAGGATAGTCCGGTCATATGCGGCCGCAGTCTGATTATGGCCGAGAGTTACAAGCGCCAGTTCAGAGGGTGTCAGACCCGGCACCTCTGCCAGTGGCTGATCCGCCGCCCCGGCAAGAAACCGGGCGACAGAGCCGATCCTGGCGACCAGATCCGCAGCGGCCTGCGGCTCCAGCCGGGAGGCATCAAACCAGGCCCGCCCTGGCGCGAGCGTCAGCACCGCACCGGGCAAAGCCGCACCCTCTGACAGCGCCAGCGCCGGAACCTGCAAGCCTTCAAGCCGGGCATCGCGGCTCAGCAGATCCAGCGGCCATCCCGTGGCATCGCGGGCCAGCGCGGCCGCCAATGCGGCCCGGGCCCCGGCCAGCCCCTGCCCCGCTGCCACCGACAGCGGCTGCCAGTCGGCAATATAGCCTGGCAGACCAGGGGCGGCCCGGGCCAGATCCCCGGCTTGCGCCCCGCAGGCACGCAGCGCGGCCAGCACCAGCAGCTCAGGGGCGGTCCGTTCCATCTCTATCGCCTGCAGCCTGGGCGCGACGGGCGCCTGAGCCAGCGCCCCCGGCACCGCAACCGGCTGCAGCGCGGTCAGGCTTTTCAGCAGATCCCTCTCCTGCGGGGCGAGGCTGGCCAGCCTCGCCGTCAGCTCATGCGCCTCCTCTGGCTGCATGAGCGGCAGCTGCCGCTCATGCAGGGCAGAGGCGCAGACCGGCAGGCCTTTTTCCTGACATGTCAGCCGGCTCAGCCGCAAAGCCCCGTCAGAACAGGCCACCACCAGCCCCTCCTGATCCGCCGACAACACCTCCCCCGGCGCGCCCCGCCCCCCGGCCAGCGCGGCAGTACCGACATTGAGGATCCGGCTTCCGGTATCGATTTTCGCGGTGCAGACCGGGTTAGGATAGCCCCCATGATCAAGCGCCCGGATCAGCCGCAACAGCCCGGCCCGCGGTCTGGTCCAGTCGAGCCGCCCCATGGCCGCGGGCCGGTCGGCGCGCCGATGCATCTGATGCGGCGCGCTTTTATCCTGAAGATGCCCCGCCGCCCCGTCTTCCAGCGCCGCGATCACCTCGGGGAAACTGTCGAGCCCGGCCTCAAAGCAGCGGCTGTTCAGCGTCAGCGCGGTCTCATCCGGCGCCAGATCAAAGCGCCGCTCCACAAGGATGCGCCCCTGATCCACGCCACCCTCGATCCGGTGCCAGGTGATGCCATGGCGGGGCTCGCCCGCGAGCAGCGCCCAGACCGGCGCATTCAGCCCGGCAAGTTCGGGCAGCGGCCCGTCATGGAAATTCACCGCCCCCTGCCCGGCCCGCGCCAGCACCCCAGGCGACAGCAGCCGCAGGCTGGCAACCGACAGGATCCAGTCCACCCGCGGCAAAGCCTCCGGCTCTGCTGCCGCGCCAGTGCTGATGCCCTGAGCCAGAGCCCAGGCCTGAATGGCAGCGGAATCGGACAGCAGATGCGCAATCCTGTGCCCGCGCGCCAGCCAGAGTGCGGCGCATTCGCGGGTAAGGGTTTCATTGCCAATCACAACAGCGGTAAGGCTCATGCTTTTTCCCTCCGGACCGGCGCGTTTTTCGCCTCTGGCAGCGGCCGGAATCTCCGGCGGAAATGATGTTTTAACATATCGCGCAGATAATAAGGCGGATCGCCCCGCTCTTTGGTCTGCACCAGCAACCGCGCCCGCCACAAACCCCCGCCAAGCGCGGCGGCCAAGGTCGCGGCAATCGCACCGCTGCGGCCATGGTTTTTGGTGAAATAATGCAACCGGCTGTCGAGCCAGAAACCCGGCAGCCGCTGCCACTGCCTCATCCCGGTCGAGACCGACCCGATATGCATGACCCTGCTTTCGGGCAGGTAAACCGCCTGCCACCCGGCACGCGCGCCGCGCAGCATCAGATCCGTCTCCTCAAAATAAAGGAAAAACCGCTCATCAAACAAACCGATCTGATCGAGCATATCCTGGCGCAGCATCAGACTGGCCCCGGCCATCCAACCGGCCCGGGCCGTGACCTGCGGCACCGGCATGGCGACGATTTTATGCCGCAACAGGCGCGAAACCAGGCCAAGACGCAGATGGCTTTCAAATTCGCCCGCCACCGAAGGGAAGCGGAAGGCGGTCTGATGCGCCGCGCCATCCTCGCCATAAATATACGAACCGGCAAAACCTGCTTCGGGATGCGCCTCAAGATAGCCAAGCAGGGTCCGGATCGCGCCCGGCTCGGGAAAGGCGTCCGAATTGAGGACATAGACATAATCCGGGCGCTGCCCCGCCGGGAAATCCCCTTGCAGGCCTGCGCGGATGCCATGGTTATTGCCCGCGCCAAAGCCGCCATTCTGCCCGGATTGCAGCACCCGGACCGGGGTTTCGCCTTTGTCCCAGCCGCGGGCCTGGACCGCGCGGCTCATCCTGTCGAACGAACCATCACCCGAGGCATTATCCACAATGGTGATCGCGCCGCTGATCCCCTGCATGGCAGCCCGCGCGGCCTCGGCGGCACGCAGGGTCATATCGGCGGTACGCCAGTTGAGAATGACGGTCAGAACGCTGGCCAAACTGTTACCCCGCATTGCCGGGGGGCTGCGCGCCCTCACCGGCTTCCAGCGCCTGCAACAGCGCTTTCAGTCGCGATGCCAGCACCCGGACATTGGGCTCAAGCACCATTGAATCGTGATCGCCCGGCACTTCCACCACCTGCAGCGCCGGGGCAAAACGGGTCAGGTCATTGTCCGGCGTCACATATTCGCGCGCCACCGAGACATATTTGCCGCCCGATACCTTCCAGTGCCGGTCGAGCGGCGGGCGGAGCAATACGGTCGCCCCCTGACGCTGCGACATTTCATAGCGCGGCAGCGCCGCCCGGAAGGCGCGCTCAATGGCGGCATTATGAAAGCCGGTCTCCGGCGCAGCCCCGGCCGCATGGCGCTGCGCTTCAGCCCAGGCACGCCGGTTCTCGCGCCATTCGCTGATGTAAGACAGGCCCTTGCGCCGGAATTCGCTCAGCTTGATCAGGGCCTTATCCTGTCGTGTCAGGACAGGGCGCATCGGCAAAGGCGTATCGAGCAGGGTCAGCAGCGCCACTTCCTCGCCCCCGGCTTCCAGCTGGCGCGCCATTTCCCAGGCGATCAGCCCACCGCCCGAGAAGCCGCCCAGCAGATAGGGGCCAGAGGGCTGAACCTGGCGCAGCTCGGCCAGATAGTCGCGCGCGGCTTCGGTAAAGCTGTCATGCGGCTGATCCTCGCCGTAAAGGCCGCGGGCCTGGAGGCCGTAAAACGGCCGCTCCCGCCCGAGCAGCCCGGCCAGATGGCGCAGGTTCAGCACATTGCCGAACATGCCTGCCACCAGGAAGAAAGGCGTCTTTGTTCCGCCCTCACCCTGATGCATCGGCACCAGATGGATATAGCGCCGCGCGGGTTTCGCCGCCGGACGCGGAGTTGTCGCCTCGCCCTCGCCGCTGCTGCCAGGTGCGATCCCCGCCGCCTCGCGGATCAGCGCAGCACAGGCGGCAACCGTCGGCGCCTCAAACAGCACCGAAATCGGAAAATCGACCGACCAGGTCTTTTTCACCATCGAGAACAGCCGCACCGCGATCAGGCTATGGCCGCCAAGCGCGAAGAAATCATCCTCGACCCCCACCTGCGCCACCCCCAGCAGCTCTTGCCAGAACCCGGCCAGGCTGCGCTCGATATCATCGCGCGGCGCCAGATAATCCGTCCCGAGATCCGGGCGCTCAAAGGCCTGGGCGGCACTGCGCGAGGGTTCGGCTGCCGCCCCGGTCTGGCGGATCAGCGCCGGCATATCCAGCGACGAAACGACGATCTGCGACAGGCCCGTATTCAGCGCCCGGCCAAAGACCGCCACCCCCTCCTCGGGGCGGATGCCCTGGCGGAAGGCCGCGACCAGCCGCTCTTCGGCCGGCGACAGCGGTTTCGCACTGCCCTCATCGCTTTCGAGGCTGCGCGGATCGGGCGTCGGGAAGCTGAGCGCGGCATCGAGGCGGCGAATGGTAAAGCCGGTGATCTCGGCCAACACCTTGCCCTCGGGCGTGGCCAGCGTCACATCAAATACCGCCACCGGCCGGTCGGCGCGGTTCTCAGCCGCATTCCTGACATGGCTGACCAGCCGGGGCGTCAGCGGCGCATAAAGCCGCAGGCCTCCATAGCTGACCGGCACCCAGAGCCGGTCGGGCCGGTAGCCCGCAATCAGCTCCATCGCCCAGCCGGTTGCCAGATCAGCCAGCGCCGGATGGACCAGCCAGCCCTCGCCCGGCTCGGCCTGATAGGGGGCGGGCAAAGCAAGATGTGCCAGCCCCTCACCCTCGCCCCAGGCCCGGCTCTGCAGCACCCGCCAGCGCGGGCCAAAATCCAGGAATTCCTCCTGGGGGCTGACCAGCCCCTCGCCGGTCTCTGCCGGGCCCAGACGCGCGGCGATGGCGGCAGGATCGATCTGTGGCGCGCGGTCGCCGAGCGGCAGCAGCCGGGCCGTGGCATGGGTCAGCCAGCCCTCGCGTCCCCCGATTTTGAGGAAGGACTGCAGTTCATAGCTATAGCCCTCTTCGCTGCGCCCGAGCCGCAGCCGCAGCTGACGCTGCTCGCCCCCGGCCAGATCGAGCGCGCGGAAGAAGGTCAGATCGCAAAGCTCAAAGCCACCGCTCTCGCCCTGCGCGGCCCAGGCCTCGGCCGCCAGTTCCAGATAGGCGGTGCCCGGGATCAGCGCCGCGCCCGCTTTGGTGCGGTGGCCGTCAAACAGCCAGTGATCGGTGCTGAACCGGCCAAAGAACAGCCGGTTGCCTTTGGCATCGAACCCGGCCTCGCTGAGCATCTGCTGCCGGATCGGCAGGCGTGGCGCCTCGGGGCGGCCCATCCGGTCTGACAAAGCCTCGGCGGCCATGCCAACCCCCTGCCAGATACCCCAGTTCAGCGCCACCACCCGGGTTTTGCCCCCGGCGCGGCTCTGGGCAAAGGCGTTCAGATATTCATTGGCGGCGATGTAATCGACCTGTCCTGCCGGCCCGGTCCAGGTCGAGCTGGAGGAGAAGAGTACCATAGTGGCAATGCTGCCATCCGGAAACAGCCGGTCCAGCACGCCGGTGCCATGCAGTTTTGGCGCGAAGACCTCTTCCGCCTCCTGCGGAGCCTTGGCCAGCAGCGGTCCATCGGCCACCACCCCCGCCGCATGGATCAGCATTTCCACCGGGCCAAAGGCCTGAATGGCGGCATCCCGCGCCGCCTGCATCTCATAGAGATCGGCCACATCGGCCTGCAAAACCCGCACCGCACCCCCGGCCCCGGCCGCAATCGCCTCCAGCCGCGCCAGCGCCATCAGCCGGCGCGAGATTGCATCCCCGGCGCCGTGCCGCGCCAGCCAGGCCTCGCGGGCCGCCCCTTCGGGCAGAGCGGCCCGGGCGATCAGGCTGATCTTCGCGCCATGGCGGCGGGTCATCTCTTCGGCCAGCGCGAGACCAATGCCGCCAAAGCCGCCGGTGATCATCACATGCGCGCCCTGCGGCAGGGCCAGCGCTTCCTCAGGAAGGGCAGCCGGGCGCAGGCCGCGCTGCCAGCGACGTCCGCCGCGCAGGGCGGCAACCGCCCCGCCATCGGCCATGGCCTCCTCGATTAACGTATCGGCCAGCGCCGCAGCGCCCTCCGGTGCCCCCAGCTCAAGATCGATCTGCGTGAGGCTGACACCCGGCAGCTCACGCGCCCCCGCCAGCACCGGCCCCAGCACCATGGCCTTGCCGGGCCAGGGCAGAGCCTCGCCCTTCAGCCGCGCCGCGCCATTGGTCGCCACCACCAGCTTCAGATCCCGGGCCAGGTTTTCATCGGCCAGCGCCTGCAGCAGGAACAGAAGCGACCAGAAGCCCTGCTCCTGGATCTTCTGGGCAAAGCTCGATCCGGGGCGGAAGCTCTCGCCCCTGGCCAGCAGCCAGCCATGCAGGATGCGGGTCGGGGTCAGGCCGCGTCCGGTCAGATGCTGGATCAGCTGATCATAGCCCTCGCGCCCGCGCTCAGACGGCAGGGTGTAATGCCCGCCCGCCGTCTCGGCAAAAGTGTCGCCCGCTGTCACCAGAACCGCACGGTGGCCTGCGGCCTGGAGCCGGGCGGCGGCGGCAGCGGCAATGCCCTCGGCATCGGCAAAGATCAGCCAGGTCCCGGGTGACAGATCGGCCAGATCGCCGATCTCGGCCCCGGCTTCCTTCGGTCGCCAATGCGCCTTCCAGCCCCAGTCGCGCAGATTTTCAGCCCGGGCCGGGGCGGCTGCCTCAGCCGCCTCGCGCTGCTGGCCGGGGGGAATGAAATAGGATTTGCGCTGAAAGGCATAGCCGGGCAGCGGCAGGCGCAGCCGCGCCTTGCCGCCCCAGATCTGGGCCCAGTCGGTCTGTAGCCCGCAGGCCCAGAGCCGCGCAATCGAGCCGATCAGCCAGGCGTCATCGCTGATCTTCTGCGCCGGATGGCGCAAAGCCGGAACCAGCGCCCCCTGAGCAATGCCATTCGCGCCGGCAAGCGAGGACAGCGCCCTGCCCGGCCCCATCTCCATGAAGATCCGCCCCGGCACCGCGCCGAGCGTGGCGAGGCAATCGCGAAAACGCACGGTATTGCGCAGATGCGCCACCCAATATTCGGGATCGCAGGCCTCGGCGGCGCTGAGTTCGCGCCCGCTGCGGTTTGAGATGATCGGGATCTGCGGCGCGCTGAGGCTCAGCCCCTGCAAAAACGCCCGGAAGTCCTGCAGGATCGGCTCAAGCATCCGGCTGTGGGCGGCGATATTGATCGCCACCCTCTGCGCCTCAATCTCATCCGCGGCAAGGCGTTCGCTGAGCGCCTGCAATGCCGCATCCGGACCCGAGACCACGCAAAGCCCCGGCCCGTTGACCGAGGCCATATCAAGATCGTCACGCAGATAGGGGGCGAGATCGGCCTCGGATAAAGGCACCGACAGCATTCCCCCGGCAGGCACGGTGTCAAACAGCCTGCCGCGCAGGGTGACCAGCGCGATGCAATCCTCAAAAGACATCACCCCGGCAAGAGCGGCAGCGGTGTTCTCGCCCATGGAATGGCCGACCAGCGCCACCGGATGCACCCCCCAGGAGGCATAGAGTTTTGCCAGCGCATATTCGGTGATCATGATCAGCGGCAGCTGCAGCGAGGGGCGTTTCAGCGCCTCATCCGCCGCAGCTTCCTCCCCGGGCGCGGGCAGCCAGAGCGCGCGGATATCCTGATCGGTCAGGGTGGCGAGATGGGCCAGCCCCGCATCCATCACATCGGCAAAGACCGGCTCGGTCTCGTAAAGATCGCGTGCCATACCGGCATATTGCGCCCCGCCGCCGGGGAACATGAAGATCACCTCCGGAGCCTCGCCCAGAGGCTCATGGTCAAAAACCAGACGCGGATCGCTGCCCGCGAGCAGATCTGCCGCCTGGTCATGGCTTTCGGCCACCAGCACCCGGCGCTTTTCAAAGGCGCGGCGGCCCTCTTTCAGGGTAAAGGCCACATCGGCCAGATCCTGTTCCGGATGGGCCCGCAGATGCGCCGCCAGCCGCGCCGCCTGGTCGTTCAGCGCCGCTTTCGAGCGCGCCGAAAGCACCAGCGGCTGCACTGGCCAGTCGCTTTCTTCGGCCTTTGCGCGGCGCGGCGCCTCTTCCAGCACCGCATGGGCATTGGTGCCGCCCACGCCAAGGCTGTTGACGCCCGCGCGCAGAACCGGCGCCACCCAGGGGCTCAGCGCATGATTGACCCGGAAGGGTGAGGTTTCAAAATCAATCGCCGGATTGGGCGCCTCATAGCCAAGGCTCGGCGGCAGCTCGCGGTGATGCAGCGACAAAGCCACTTTGATCAGACTGGCCACCCCGGCGGCGGTATCGGTGTGGCCGATATTGGTTTTGACCGAGCCGATCCGGCAATGCCCGGTGGCAGAACCGCTTTCGCGGAAGGCATCGGTCAGCGCCGCCACCTCAATCGGATCGCCGAGATAGGTGCCGGTGCCATGGCATTCGACATAGGTCACACTGTCAGAGCTGACCCCGGCCAGGGCCTGGGCCTCGGCGATACAGGCCGACTGACCATCGACGCTGGGGGCCAGATAGCCCGCCTTAGCCGCGCCGTCATTATTGATCGCCGTGGCCTTCAGGATCGCCCAGATATGATCGCCGTCCCGGATCGCATCTGTGGCGCGGCGCAGCACCACGCAGCCCGCTCCCGAGCCGAAAACCGTGCCCTGGGCGCGGTGGTCAAAGGCATGGCAATGGCCATCGGGCGAGAGGATCTCACCCTCCCGGAAGAGATAGCCGCGCGCATGGGGCAGCTCGATGGTGACACCGCCCGCCAGTGCCATATCGCATTCGCCGTTCAGAAGCGCCTGGGCCGCGTAATGCACCGCCACCAACGAGGTCGAGCAGGCGGTCTGCACATTGACCGAAGGGCCTTTGAGATCAAGGATATGGCTGACCCGGGTCGAGAGGAAATCCTTGTCATTGCCGGTATGGCGCAACAGGAACATCCCGGTCTCTTCGACCAGATCGCGGTTTGAGCACAGGTTGAAATAGAAATAGCTGCCCATACCGCAGCCGGCCCAGACCCCGATCGAGCCGTTGAATTTTTCCGGCGGATGGCCCGCGTTTTCCAGCGCCTCCCAGGCCACTTCGAGGAACTGGCGGTGCTGCGGATCGAGGATTGCCGCTTCTTTCGGCGAGAAGCCGAAGAATTCGGCATCAAAGGTCTCAAAGCCCTCGAGAACGGCGGCGGCAGGCACGTAATTCGGCCGCGCCAGCTTTGCCGGGCTTTCGCCACTCGCGAGCAGCTCTTCGCGCGAAAGGCTGCGGATCGCCTCGATCCCTTCGCGAAGGATGTGCCAGTAGCCCTCAAGATCCGAGCATCCCGGCAGATGCGCGCTCATCCCGACGATTGCAATGTCGGTCTCGCTCAGTCCGGGCCGATTGTTCCGCTCGTCCTTCATATCACCCCTTCACACCAGCCCCGGCAAACCGGGATGCGCCCCGGCCGCCCTGAAAGCCCGCCTGCTGCCCCGGCAGATTAGCTTAAAGATCTGAACCGGCATACCCTGGACACCGGTATGGCCTTTTCCGGGCGCCGCGGGCGCAGGCGTCAGGATTTTGCCACAGCCGGCCCGGATTTCCCCCCTATCCCTCGATAACCAGCCGCCGCGGCCGCGCCGGCCCGGCTCCCTGCCCGGGCGATGCTCCGGCCCTGTCCCCGGTCGCCTCGGGCGCCGTGCCTCCGGCGATACGGGCGCGCCGCTGCGCCTCGGCATAACCAAGCAGGGCCCCGGCGGTCAGCCAGGTGACCGGGGTCAGTGTCGCATTGGGCAAGAGATCAGCCAGGTTCAGCGCATGGATCAGCGCCAGCGAGGCTGCGGCACGCGAAACCACCCCGCCCCTGGCCATGCCCTCGCGCAGCAGCAGCCAGACCGGCATACATAACAGCCCGAACTGGGCGAGAAAGCCCAGCCAGCCAAAAGAGCCGATATGGATGATCCATGCCCCGTCCGCGATGCTGATATTCTCGCCCGTCGCCATGTCATGCACGAAGCCACGCCCATAGCCGCCCCAGCCAAACCAGGGGCGCACGGCGGCACGGTCAAGCAGGGCTTCTTCGTTCATCACGCGAAACCCAAAGGACTGGGCCCGCTCGGCATTCAGCGATGCAGCAAAATCCAGCACGCTGTTGACCGGCACCAGCTGCGCCCCCCGCAACATAGGATAGAGCACAACAATCAGCGCCAGCACCGCACTGATCATCAGCAGGCCGCGCAGCCGGGCCATCAAGAGGAGCGGCACCGCACAGATCGCATAGAACACCGGGCCGAAAGATTTGCACAGGATCAGCAGCCCGGCCATGACCGGAAACAGCAGGATATTGCGCAGCCGTTCCCTCCCGGCGCTGTCGCGGATCAGCGCTGCACAGGCCAGCAAAGCGGAAAGCATGAAAAACGCCACCCACAGGCCATGCGGCATGAAGACAAAGGGGCGAAAGCCGCCAAAGCGCATCGCCTGAATGAAATCATGCTGGAAATAGCCATAGATCCAGCTGTGCAGCTGCGGCGACAGCCGGGCCTCGATCAGGATCGGCACCAGATAGAGCAGCCCCCCCGCCAGCAGCGCGCCGAGCAGATCACGGATCGCCTCGGGCCGGGCCAGATCCCGCCGGGCCAGAAACAGCGGCAGGATCAGCAGCCCCTGCATCGCAATGACCGCCAGGCTGTCGTAGATCCGCAGCGCGGGCAGGAATGTGCCATTGGCAAAGGCAATGACATCGCGGTTCGACAGCACTGTCATCAGCGGCGAGATCACAAAGCACAGGATCAGCAGCGTTGTAACCCGGCCGCCGGTGAAAACCGGCAGTCGCTGGCGCAGCCGCAGATATGAGATCACCGCGGCCGAGAGCGCCGGGAGCGTATGCTTATCAAGATCGGGCAAAACCGGCAGATCGATGCGCAGCAATTCGGGCAGAAACAGATAGGCTCCGAGCACCGACCAGATCAGCGCCCGCCCCGGCCCCAGACGGCTGTAGAGCAGCCAGACCACCAGCGGCCAGCTCAGCAAAGCAATCCAGGCAAGCGGAGTCGGGGTAAGATACAAGATAGAGTCAGATCCGCTGAGTGAAATTCCGCACTGCAGGCCCTGCGCCCCGGCTTTCAACGGCCCGGGTTCCGGCGCAGCTCAGTTACAATAGCTGCAGTCTATACCATCTGACCCGGCTTCCGGCTATCTTTCTGACAGCGGCCGGATCGCTGAAAACAGTTTGTTTACCCGATTTCACTGTCGCTTTCGCGCCGCTCCGGCCCTAGTCTCCCCTCGCCCGGCCCGACAGCCCGGCAGTGGCAGTCCCAAATTCCGGCGGTTCAGGTGAAGTTTTCCTACGGCGCAACCACGATCCGCATCACCCATGCCACGCGGCCGCAGCTGCTGCAGCAGGTGTCGCAGCATTTCGCTGACGGGCGCGGCTTTGCCCTGGCCACGATCAATCTGGACCATCTGGTAAAACTTCGCCGCGATCGCGATTTTCGCAAGGCCTATGCGGCGCAGGATATGGTGGTGGCCGATGGCAATCCCATCGTCTGGCTCTCGGCGCTGGCCGGGGACAGGGTCGGGCTGATGCCCGGATCGGATCTGGTCCGCCCGCTGGTCACAGCCGCCGCCGCCGCCGGGCGCAAAGTGTCGATG
Organism: Pseudogemmobacter faecipullorum; assembly: GCF_020539525.1. Lineage (GTDB taxonomy): Bacteria > Pseudomonadota > Alphaproteobacteria > Rhodobacterales > Rhodobacteraceae > Pseudogemmobacter > Pseudogemmobacter faecipullorum. Next base: position 220,951 of record NZ_JACDXX010000001.1, read on the forward strand.
CTGGGGGCCACGGCCGAGGCGCTGGCCGCCGCGAGCACGCGTTTTGCCGCCGAAATCCCGGGCTACCTTCCCGGCGTGCTGATCGCGCCGCCGATGGGTTTTGACCCCGAAGGGCCAGCCGCCCGCGAGGCACTGGCACAGATCCGCGATCAGGGGCCGGGCCTGTGCCTGATTGCCCTTGGGGCGCCAAAACAGGAAAAATTTGCCGCCCTTGGCCGCAGCCTTGCGCCGGAAACCGGCTTTGCCTCTGTCGGCGCCGGGGTGGAATTCATCTCGGGCCATCAGAGCCGGGCCCCGGCCTTCGTGCGGGCAATGGCGATGGAATGGGCCTGGCGCGCGCTCAGCGCGCCGCGGCGACTGATGCCGCGCTATGCTGCCTGCGCCGCGATCCTGCCGGGCGAGGCGCTCAGGGCATGGCGGCAGCGGCGCTGAGCCGGGCGGGCCTATTTATACTCGATCAGGCCGCGCCGCCTGCCGCTGAGCCGCCCGAGATAATAGCCGATCGCCCCGATCGCCTCGGGAATTTTGCCGATCGTGGTAAAGAGGGCAGCCTCGGCCCCCGCCCGCCCCTCGGCCCGCCAGCGCCAGGCCAGCCGCGCCACCTGCAGCGGCCAGGCCAGCAACAGCAGCAGAAAGCCAGGCCAGAACAGCAGGCTCAGCCCCAGCGCCGCCAGCGGCAAAGCCGCCCCCCAGAGCAGCGCCCGGCGGGTTTCGGCGCGCCAGTGCCGGTCCGGGCCAGCTCCATGCAGCGCCGCGCCTTCGGCAAAAGCATGGCCCGCGCGTCTGGAACGGCGCCAGAACTGCCCGAACCGGGTCATCGCGGCATCATGCCAGGTCATCTCGGCATCGATACGTCGGATCCGACCGCCCTGACGGCGCAGCCGCTGGCACAGTTCGGGCTCTTCACCGGCGATCAGATCCTCGCGGTAGCCGCCAAGCGCCAGCACCGGCTGCAGCCGCATCAGCGCGTCGCCGCCACAGGCCAGAGCCTCGCCCACCGGCGTGTTCCATTCGCGGTCGCAAAGCCGGTTATAGACCGAGGCCTGCGGTGCACGCTCGCGGCGCCGGCCACAGACCACCACCAGATCGGCCTCACGCGCGAAGGCCTGCAGCGCTGCCGGCACAAAGCCCTCGCGCAGGCTACAGTCGCCATCGAGGAACAGCACGAAACCGGCCTGCAGCTCGCCCCCGGCCAGCCGCTTCAGCCCGGCATTTCTTGCCCGGGCGGCGGTGAAGGGACGGTCGCTCTCCAGCCTCACCAGCCCGGCCCCGGCGGCAAGCGCCGCCTCGGGCGAGCCATCGTCCGAACCGCTGTCGACATAGATGATCTGCCGCACCACGCCCTGCAGCGAGGCGAGGCTGGCCAGCAGCCGCGCCCCCTCATTGCGGCCGATGACCACCGCATCCACCACCGGCACCGCATCCGGATCTGAAGATAGAGCATTCTGTCTCATGACCCGGGATCAGACAGCAGTGCGGCGCTTCTGTCAAAGCACGGCCGGGGCGATAACCGCCGTTCTCATCGCCGCAAGATCACGCGGTTGCGCTGCCTGCGGTCTTTGTTTTGCGGGCTTTCTCTGCTATGCAGAGGCTGCTGGGCGGGGGCCCGGATCCGTGGAGCCAGCCGGTCTTTTTGCTGTTCCGGCAGAAAGACAGAATGCGGTTACGGCCCCATGTGAGGCGGGCTGATCAGTTTTGCGGCGCGGTTTGCGCCAGGTGAGGCCCCTGGGTGATGACGCGTGACGAGAGCCTGTACCTTTTTGAAAAAAATGATCATTCTGAAGGGCATAAACTGATGTCAGCCGGGTCTGACGAGCCTGAGCCCGCCCCCCGTTCGTCCGCGAGACGCGGCTCGGTCTCGGTCTTTGCACCGGGCCGTCCGCGCAGCGATCTGCCGGTGGTGCTGGAGCAGAGCACCGGGCGCGAACTGATGATCGATGCGCGCAGCTTTGCCGCCCCCAACCCCTCACGGGTCTGGGAATCGCTGACCCGTTTCCGCCCCGATCCCGATTTTCTGGCCGGAAACGGATTGTTCCTTGATGCAGAACAGCATGAGGGGACACGTTATTTCGACATGCTGCGCACCCGGATTGCCCAGGCCATGGCAAAAGAGGGCTGGCGCAGCCTCGCCGTCACCTCGCCCTCGCAGGGCTGTGGCAAAAGTTTTCTGGCCGCCAATCTCGCACTGGCCCTGGCGCGCCTGCCCTCCTGCCGCACCGTGCTGATGGATCTTTCGCTGCGCGAGCCGCAGCTGGCCGGGCTGTTCGGACTGCGCGATGCCGGGCCGCTGGCCGATTATATGCATGGCGAACAGCCCCTCGAGGCGCATTTCCGCCGCCTCGGCAACAACCTCGCGCTGGCGCTGAACGGCGCGCCGGTGGCCCGCGCCGCCGAGAGCCTGCAGGATCCGGAATTCGCCACGGCTTTTGAGGAAATGTTCAGCAGGCTACAGCCCGATATGGTGATCTGCGACACCGGGCCAAGCCTGACCTCGGACGACCTCGTCTCCCTGGCCGGGCGGGTCGATGCCGTGCTGCTCGTCGTCGATGGCACCCGCAGCACTGCCGAAGAAATCGCCGCCTGTGAACGCCTGTTTGAAGGGCGGTTGCCGCTGCTCGCCGTGGTGCTGAACCGCAGCCAGGATCGCCGCTCATGGCTGCGGTTCTCCGGTCGTAAATCCCTGCACAACTGAAGGCAGATCATGGGCCCCATCCAGAGTTTTGAGGATCTGATCGGTTTTCTGCTGCGCCGGCGCTGGATCATTCTCACCGCGATACTGATCTGCGCGGTGATCGGCACCCTTTATGCGCTGCAGCGCCCGCATCGCTACACTGCTTTCACCTCGATTGAGGTACAGACCGCCCAGGTCACCGGCACCAGCCCGGCCGGCGAGCGCAGCGAGCCCGGCCGCGAAGCAGCCCAGATGCTGCAGACCGTGCGCCACCGGCTGACCACCCGCGACAATCTGCTGGCGCTGGCAGAGAGCTATGGGCTTTTCAGCGACAGCCCGGGCCTGTCGCCGGATGAAAAAGTCTCGCAGCTGCGCCTCGCCATAGCTTTCGACACCATCCTGGGCAATGATACCGGCTGGAATGGCGTGGCCCCGATCACCGCCATCGTGCTCAGTGTCACCTGGGATAATGCCGATCTGGCGGCGCGGCTTGCCAATGATCTGGCAGGCCAGCTGATGGAAATGTCTTCGAGTGGCCAGATCCGTCAGGCGCGCGATACCTATGAGTTTTTCAACGAAAAGCGCAGGGCTGCCGAGACCGAGATCACCGGCCAGGAAGAACAGATATCGCTGTATCGCAGCACCAATGCCGCCTCACTGCCCCCCGCTACAGCGGCACTCCGCGATGAGCTGGTCGGCATTGGCACCGAGCTGCGCGCGCTCGACAGCCAGCTTCTGACCGCCAATGATGAATCCCGCCGCCTCACTGGCCGCGAGATCATCCGCCCCACCGACCGACAGCGCCTGCTTGAGCTTGAGGATCAGATCCTGTTGCTGAGCGGCCAGAAAGACGCGCTTGAGCTAAGCCGCACGGCGCTGGAAAGCCGGCTGGCCGGGGTGCCGGATATCGAGCGCGGTCTGGCCGATCTGGAACGCCGTCTGGAACAGAGCCGCCGTGATTTTGACAGTGCCACCATGGCCCTCTCCAATGCGGAATCGGCGCTGCAGCTGGCCGAAACCCGGCAGCGGGAACGCTTTGCGGTGCTGGACCGGGCGATGACGCCAGAGCATCCCTCTGGTCCCTCGCGCCGGATGTATGTGATGGCGGCAGCCCTGGCCGGGGCAGCCCTTGGCTTTGCCCTCGGCTTTGCCATGGAGCTGATGCGCCCGGTGATCCGCACCTCGGCGCAACTGCAGCGCGAGCTGGGCATCCGCCCGCTGATCGCCATCCCGCAGCTTGAGCTGGCACCCGGAACCCGGCGCCGGCGCTGGTGGCGCCGGATGGGCTGAAAGCCCCCCGCTCCGGAACAGCACTGGAGCAGCTCTGGCCCCTCCCCTTTCCCATCCCGGATCCTGCAGGATCCCGGAGCAAGGCCCCAGGATCCGCATTATAAAAAGCCCGCCCGGAACCGGACGGGCTTTGCATTTCAGCCTCAGCTTTCGCCGCTCATCAGGCCCTAGAAAGGCAGCGGGGGCGCGGCTGGCAGCGCCAGGGCTCAGCAGCCGGTGCCTTTCAGCACCACGCTGATGGTCCGGGCCAGAATGCTGACATCGGTGGGCAGCGAAAGCTGTTCCTCATAGGCATCATCAAACTCTGCCCGCGCCTCAAAGGTGGTGCGGTTGCGGCCGGCGGTCTGCCAGAAACCGGTCAGCCCCGGGCGCAGCAGAAAATAGCCCGTGCCCGGATAGAGATCGCGCTGGCAGATCATCATCGGCCTCGGGCCGACCAGGCTCATATCGCCGCGCAGCACGTTCCAGAGCTGTGGCAGCTCATCGAGCGAGGAGCGGCGGATGAAAGCACCGACCGCGGTGATCCGGGGATCATGGCGCAGTTTCTGCGTGCTGTCCCATTCGGCCCGCGCCTCCGGATTGGCAGCGAGATATTCCTCCATCCGCAGATCAGCGTCACAGACCATTGAGCGCAGCTTCCACATGCGGAAGACCTTGCCGCCCTTACCGATCCGCATCTGCGAATAAAACGGTCTGCCGCCATCGCGCGCAATGAGCAGCGCCAGGCCCAGCACAATCGGCAGCACCACCGGGATGGCGGCGAGGATGACAAACATATCGAGCAGGCGTTTAAAGCCATTGCGATACAACCCGCTGCGCCGCGGAGTGCCACCGCGGATGGCAAAGGCCTGCAAATCTGCTTCCGACGGCTTTCCTGAGCCGCTGGACCCCGGGGCGAATTCCCTGGAAAGGCCAGTCACAAGCCCCGATGAGGTGGATCTGGCTATGCCGGATCCATCCTCGGTTAACACCGAATAATGTACAGCCATTGTCAGCAGCCGATCAACAAATGTAGTGCTTCGGGAGAGAATACATACCGGAAGCCCTGAACAGGCTCCGCATTCGCCACCGGCAGCATGCAAAAACTAACTATCATCCTCAGCACTCATAAAGAATGCCCCCAGCTCCGATAATAGCGGACTGGCCCCCGTCAGGCTACGGAAGAGATAGCGGCATTGATCACAATTTGGCCACGTTTACACTTGAATTTCGCCACATGGGCGAATTTTTCCGGATGAATGGCCGCTCTTTCGCGCGCTGATTGAATGATGTATTTCACCCGCCGAATTCTTTCATGGCTGATTCGAACAGCCGTTTCCGGATCTGACCCCGCCTTTCCAGGTGGCAAATTGTCCCTCCCCCATATCAGATGCGAAGCCGGGTTTCCGGCTCAGGGACAATCGTTTTTTCTGACCAGCCCTCTCAGCCCTCGCCCTGGCGCAAAAAACCGGACCTGGCCCGGTCACAGGGTCCGAATCGTCGTTTTTTGTAAAAGGCCAGGATCAGCAGCAGGCTGGCCCCGCTCAGACTATAGCTCAGCACAATGACCAGCAGGGACTGCCCCGTCAGCGCCGCAAAGGCCATGCCCATGCCCGCTGCTGCGATCGACAAAAGGATCAGTCCTGCAGTCATCGGTCCTCCCCCCGAAACGGTCGGATCTTTTCCGCCACTCCTGAACAATCACATTTTTAGGGGGAGTTTGGAGCGAAACAGTTAACAAAGTACTATCGTCAGCGAATTCAGGCCTGCCGCTACGTCAGATTCCAGCGGCTTCAGGCCGGATTACTCCTCGGCCAGGGCGCTCAGATAGCTGCCATAGTCATTTTTACCGTAGAGCCGCGCCTGGCTGAGCAAAAGCGCGCGACTGATCCAGCCCTGACGCCAGGCGATTTCATCCGGAGAGCCGACCTGCAGCCCCTGCCTCTGGGTCAGAGTGCGGACAAAATTGCCGGCATCCAGCAGGCTGGCATGGGTGCCGGTATCAAGCCAGGCAAAGCCGCGCCCCAGCTTTTCAACCTTCAGCTCGCCCCCGGCACGGTAGATTTCCAAAAGATCGGCAATCTCCAGCTCGCCCCGGGGCGAAGGCTTCACCTGCGCCGCCAGCTCCGGGGCACGGCCATCGAGGAAATACAGCCCGGTCACCGCGAAATTCGACGGCGGCTTAACCGGCTTTTCAATGATCGCGCGCACATTGCCCGCCGCGTCGAAATCGACCACGCCATAGCGTTCCGGGTCTGCGACATGATAGCCAAACACCGTGCCACCGGTTTCACGCGCCCCGGCTGCCGCCAGCGCCTCCGGCAGGCCATGGCCAAAGAAGATATTATCGCCGAGCACCATGGCCGAGGGCGCCCCTGCGAGGAAATCCGCCGCCAGCAGATAGGCCTGGGCCAGCCCCTCCGGACGTGGCTGGCTGATCCAGGTCAGCGTCAGCCCCCACTGGCTGCCATCGCCCATCAGCCGCTGGAACTGGCTCTGATCCTCAGGGGTGGTGATCACCGCGATGTCGCGGATCCCGGCCAGCATCAGCACTGAAAGCGGATAATAGATCATCGGCTTGTCATAAAGCGGCAGGAGCTGTTTTGAGACGCCCATGGTGATCGGATAAAGCCGGGTACCCGAACCACCGGCGAGGATAATGCCCTTGCGTGTCGTCATGGCTGAAGCTCCTTCAGAACCGCGTCGAGACCCTGCCGCCAGTCGGGCCGGGCCATGCCAAATGCTGTTTCAAATGCCGAACAGTCGAGGCGCGAATTCAGCGGCCGCTGTGCGGGGGTCGGATAATCTGTGGTGGGAATGCCCTCAATGCGGCAGTCCAGCCCGGCGCGGGCCATGATTGCGCGGGCGAAATCCGCCCAGCTCACATCCGGAGCGCCCGAAAAGTGATGCGTGCCGCCCGGGGCGCCTTCGCGCATCGCCCCGGCAGCCCGGACCAGAGCCGCCGCAATCGCCGCAGCCGGGGTAGGACCGCCATGCTGATCATCGACCACTTTCAGCAAGGGACGTTCCGCACCCAGCCGCAGCATGGTTTTCACGAAATTCGCGCCATGGGCCGAAAAGACCCAGGAGCAGCGCAGGATCAGCCAGGCGCCCCCCGCTGCACGCACTCCTTCCTCGCCCTGCAGCTTGCTGCGGCCATAGGCGCCGAGCGGGCCGGTCGGATCCCCGGGCTGAAACGGCTGATCGCCGCTGCCGTCAAAGACGTAATCACTTGAGACATGCAGGAAGGGGATGCCCAGAACCGCGCATTGCGCCGCCATCGCCGCCGGAGCAGCGCCGTTTACAAGGGTTGCAGCGGCCTCATCACCCTCAGCTTTGTCGACAGCCGTCCAGGCCGCAGCATTGATCACCGCCTCGGGCGCATATGCCCGGATCTGCGCCGCACAGGCGGAGGGGTCGAGCAGATCAGCCTGATCGCGACCAAGGAAGCTTGCCTCAGGGAGCAGCCGCGCCAGCTCGCGCGCCAGCTGGCCGGTCTTGCCAAAGACAAGGAAACGCGACGGCGCGAGGCTCACGCCTTCACCCCCAGCCGCTGCCCCACGCCCTGGCGCGCCAGCAGCGGCTGCCACCAGGCAGCATTGTTCAGATACCAGTCAACGGTGCGTTCCAGCCCTTCCTCCACCGTGACCGAGGGGCGCCAGCCCAGCTCGTCGCGGATCCGCGAAGGGTCGATAGCATAGCGCGCATCATGGCCGGGGCGGTCGATGACAAAACTGATCTGATCGGCATAGGAGCCCTCAGCCTTCGGACGTTTACGGTCGAGAATGGCGCAAAGGCTCTGCACCAGTTCCAGATTGCTGCGCTCATTCTCGCCGCCGATATTATAGCTGCGCCCGGTCAGCCCTTTTTCGGCCACCAGCAGCAAAGCATCGGCGTGATCCTCGACATAGAGCCAGTCGCGGATATTAGAGCCATCGCCATAGATCGGCAGCGGCTTTCCGGCGAGAGCGTTCAGGATGATCACCGGGATCAGCTTTTCCGGGAAGTGATAGGGGCCGTAATTGTTCGAGCAATTGGTCAGCACCACCGGCAGGCCATAGGTCTCGCCCCAGGCGCGCACCAGATGGTCCGAAGCTGCTTTTGAGGCCGAATAGGGCGAGCGCGGATCATAGGCGGTCGCTTCGGTGAAGAGCACCTCAGGATCGGCGGGCAGTGAGCCAAAGACCTCATCCGTGGAAATATGGTGGAAGCGGAAGCCCTCCGGCCGCCCGGCCCGGCTCCAGTAAGCACGCGCCGCTTCCAGCATGTTAAACGTGCCGGTGATATTGGTCTCGATGAAATCACCGGGGCCATCAATCGAGCGGTCAACATGGCTCTCCGCCGCCAGATGCATCACCAGATCGGGCTGATGCGCGCTGAAGATCCGGTCCAGCGCGGCGCGGTCGCGAATATCGGCCTGTTCAAACTGATAGAGCGGGCTGCCCTCGACAGTGGCGAGGCTGTCAAGGCAGGCGGCATAGGTCAGCGCGTCAAGGTTAACCACCTCATGCCCGCGCGCCACGGCGAGACGCACAACGGCCGAGCCAATAAACCCCGCCCCTCCGGTGACCAGCAGCTTCATTTCATCCCCTCATAGCGAAACGGGCGCGGCGCATCTTTCAGCAGCGGCGCCCCCTTGTCTTTATCCGAGAGCACCGGGCCGCCCTCGGGCAGATCCCCCCAGTCGATGCCGATCCCGGGATCATCCCAGCGCACCGCGCCATCACAGTCCGGGGCGTAGAAATCCGAGCATTTATACTGCACCTCAACATCCGGGCTCAGGGTGACAAAGCCATGCAGGAAACCTTTCGGGACCAAGAGCTGCTGCCCGTTCTCAGCCGAGAGACGCTGTGACACCCATTGGCCAAAACGCGGACTTCCCGCACGAAAATCCACCGCAACATCGAGGATCGCCCCCCTGGTGCAGCGCACCAGCTTATCCTGGGCATGGGGATGCGACTGATAATGCAGCCCGCGCAAAGTGCCCTGCACCGCCGAGAAAGAATGGTTATCCTGCACCCAGTCAATCCCGATCCCGGCCCCGGCCATGACGCGCGCGCTGAAGGTTTCGCTGAACCAGCCCCTGGCATCGCCAAAGCGGCGCGGCGTCAGGATCAGAACCTCGGGCAAAGTGCTTGCTTCAATCAACATCAGCCTCAGTCTCACCTTCTTAACTCAGGGCCATACGCTCCGCTCGTCAGCGCCACAGACTTACCAGGCCCGGCCAGCGCAGGAAAACAAGTGTGAGCATCAGCACAGCGGCCAGTCCACCAGCCGTCAGATCATGCCGCCGGTCCCAGGCGCGATGCCGCTTTGCCAGCAGAATGACGCAAAAATGCGCCAGTATCAGGGCGCAGCAAAGGCCGGCCAGCGCCCCGCCAAGGCCACCGGCCCAGGTGCCGATCAGCAGCGCGGTTGTCTGCAGCCCCGCCCGCGCCGCCTGCAGCAGGAAAAATCCGCGTCCGTCGCCTGCTGCCAGCGCCGCCTGATCATAGGTCATACCCAGCACCAGCGGCATCTGCGCCAGCGCCACCCCGGTCATGATCACGCCGACATCCGCATAGCGCGCATCATAGAGCAGTTTCGCCAAAGGATCGCCGAACAAAGCCAGCACCGTCAGCATCGACAATGTGACCAGCGACAAAAGCAGCCGCAGCTTCTGCATTTTCAGATCCCCCGCAGCGCTGCTGCCTGGCGGGTGGTCGCGGTAGAGCGGCATCATGATCCGCCCCACCACCACCCCCGCCATCAGTGCCGGGAATGAGGCGAGAAACCAGCCGATATTATAATGGCCAAGCTCGGTCATGCTCAGCCAGACGCCGAGGATGATTTTATCGCCCTGGGTCAGCAGGAAGCCGCAGGCGGTCGAGATCATGATCCATTTGCCGAAATGCACCAGTTCGCGCGCGGCCTCGCTGTCCCATTCAAAGCGGTTGCCGCGCCCGGGCAGAAACAGAAGACTGAACAGGAGATTGATCAGGGCGGTGGCAAGGCTTCCCGCCACCAGCGCCCAGATTGAGCCGGTGGCCAGCGCCACGGCAATCATGATCCCAATGCCAAGCACCTGGCCCGCCAGCTCGAGCAGCGTCACCCGCACCAGCAGCAGATGGCGGTGCGCCGTATCGATCTTGGTGGGCCAGAAACCGCCGATCAGCAGCGACAGCGCCCCGACCGGCACCAGCCAGGCCAGCTCCGGCACGGCGTAGAACCGCGAAACCGGCCAGGCCAGCGCACAGGCCAGCAGCCACAGGATGGCTCCACGTAAGACATTGATCGTCCAGGCGGTGTTCAGGAAGCGCGGATCATCGCCCCGGGGCGAGCGCATGATCGCCGGGCCGATGCCCACATCGGAAAACAGCTGCAGCCCCTGCAAAACGACGAAGACCAGCGCCATGATGCCAAAGGCTTCGGGGTAAAGCAGCCGGGTCAGGATCAGGTTCGAGGCCAGCCGGACGAATTGCGAGGCGGCATAGCAGCCCGCCACCACCACCCCGCCCCCGAGGGCGCGCCGGAATAATCCCTGGCTCCGCTCAGCCGACATGCTACTCTCCCTCTCCGGGCCACGCTTACCACAGTGCAACCTGAAGATGCAGTCCGGCATCTCCTGCGGCACCGGAATGTCACGAAGCGGAACCGAACCTGTGATTTTCAGGCTTTGCGCTTGCATCACAGCCCAGCCGCGCGGATCCTCTGCCGGCTGCCACCGGAGCACCAGCTTTCGTTTCATGAAAATCGCCTATCTGGTCAACACCTATCCTCTGCCATCGCAGACTTTCATCCGGCGTGAGATCCTCGCGCTGGAGCGGTCTGGCTGGACTGTGCAGCGCTTTGCCATGCGCTCCGGCCGCGAACGCCTGAGTGATCCGGCCGATCTGGCCGAAGACGGGCGGACCGAGCATCTGCTCAAACGCGGCCTTCCGGGCCTGGCAAAGACCGCCCTGCCCTTTGCCCTGCGCCGCCCGCGAGCGGCTTTGGCGGCTTTACGCCTGGCCCTGGCCTGCGGCGGGCGCGGCGCGGGCGGGGCGCCGGGCACCGGCGGGCGGCTGCGCCATCTGGTCTACTGGCTGGAAGCGGCCGAGGTGGCGCGGCGCTGCCATGAGCTGCGGATGCCGCATATCCATGCCCATTTCGGCACCAATTCCACCACCGTCGCCATGCTGGCGGCCGTCATTGGCGGCTTGGGCTATTCCTTCACCACCCATGGCCCCGAGGAATTCGACGCGGTCAGGGCGCATTCGCTGGCGGAAAAGCTGCAGGGCGCCGATTTTGCCGTGGCGATTTCCGCTTTTGGCCGCTCGCAGCTGTGCCGCCAGGCCCGGCTTGAGGACTGGCCACGCCTGCATGTGATCCATTGCGGCATCGAGCCCTGGCGCTTTGCCGAACCGGGGCCAATGCCCGCCGGGCCGCGCCGGCTGGTAGCGATTGGCAGGCTGTCCGAGCAGAAGGGCTTTCCCCTGCTGATCGATGCCATGGCGATGGTTGCCACGGCTTTGCCCGGCCTGCATCTGACCCTGATCGGTGAGGGCGAGCTGCGCCCGGCCATTGAGGCACGGATTGCCGCTCTCGGGCTGGGGGAGCGGGTGACGCTGACCGGCTGGCTGGATGAGGCAGGGGTCCGCAGCGAGCTGGCGCGCAGCCATGCGCTGGTCCTGCCCTCTTTCGCCGAGGGCCTGCCCATGGTGATCATGGAGGCTTTCGCCTCCGGGCGGCCCGCCATTGCCAGCGCCATCGCCGGGGTGCCCGAACTGGTGACCCCTGGCACCGGCTGGCTGGTGCCGGCAGGGGATGCGGCGGCGCTGGCCGAAGCTATCCGCAATTTCGCCGCCGTACCGACCGAAGTGCTGGAACGGATGGGCCGGGACGCGCGGCAGGCGGTGCTGCGCGAGCATGATATCGACACCGAGGCCAGCAAGCTTGCCACCCTGTTCCGGCTCTCGATGGCCATGCCCGCCCCTGGTGAAGATGCACACTAGCGGCCGCGGGTAAAGCCCTGCGGGCCGCGCCCCAGCCGCACCGCCAGCGCCACCGCAGCATAGGCCAGAAAGCCATGCGGCGCGCGCAGGATCAGGGCCAGAAGTCCGGCCTTGCCGAGCGGCGGCTTGTCCTCGCGCGCCAGAATCCCCGGATACAAAGCCTCCAGCTCGCGCACGCCGCGATCCTGACGCCTGCGCACCCTGACCAGCGCCCGGAAGCCCTCGGCCATCGGCCAGTCATAGGGCGCGGCAATCTGCACCCGCTCCTGCGGGGTGAACTGCAGCCGCACGAAAGTATCGTCTGAAATCAGATCCGGAAAATCCCCCCAGCGGGCCCGGCCTGCCCTATTGACCGCGTAAAGCCCGTAGCCCGGCGCGACGGAGCGGGCGAAGGGCAGGCTTTGCCAGAATGTCGCATAGGCCCTTGTCACCGCCGAAGCCGGGCGCGGCACCACGGGCCTGGCCCCGGCATAAAGCGCGCGCGCCGGGGAAAGTGCCGTGCAAAGCCCCGCCATCACCCCGGCTGAGACCACGCAATCCGCGTCGAGACAGGCCCGTATCGCCCCCCGGGCCATACTGTCTCCGGCATTAAGCGCCCCAGGTTTTGAGCCTTCGGCCCGCTCGGTCACCCGCAGATCCCAGCCCGGCGGTGGCCGCATCGCCCTGGCCCTGTCAGCCGTGCGGTCCTGGCAGCCATTGGCCACCAGGATCACCTCGCCCCGCGCCGCCCCTGGCAGCGGGTCCGAGGCAAAGACCGCGCTGAGGCAGGCCTCAATCCAGGCCTCCTCATTCGAGGCCGGAATGATCACGCTCAGCAGCGGCGGCTGGCTCAGCATGGGCTGCAACCGATCAGCGCCTGCCAGCGCGGGTTATCATCCGAGAGATGGCGCAAAGCCCCCCAGCTGCCATATTTCCCAGGGGTAAAGACGCTGCCGTAATGCAGGAAAGGCGCATCGGAGACCGCTTTCCAGCCCTCGAGCAATTCGGTGTAAAGCCTGCCCATCCCGGGCGAATAGTTCAGCTCGGTGAAGAACTGAACCATTTCAGCATCCTCCATCACCGGACCGATCGGCGTGACATGGGTGCCGCCCTCATACATCACCAGCGCGAGGTCATGCCCGGCTGCCACCCGGGCATGATAGGGGAATAAAGTGCCGGTCACAAAGCCGAGGCTTTCCTCAAATTCACCGGAAAGCGCGCCGTCGCGCAGCTCGCTCTCCGCCAGTTCACCCGCCAGAGCAAAGCCATGCCGGCTCACCCAGGCCTCGAGCGGGGCGCCGGTCAGGCCCAGCGCCCCGGCCTGATCCCTTGCTTCTGCCCGTGACTGCGCCAGCCAGGACCGGATCAGCGCATCACGATCCTCATAGCCCAGCTTGCCCTGAAAATAGCCGGTGATGGCATAGGCATCAAAGCTCTCATAGGGCGGCGCCCCCCCCTCCTTGCGGATCGGTTCTGGGTCGAGGATCTGCTCCTCCAGCCCGCGCCAGCCGGTCTGGGTGGCAATCACCCGCACCAGCCGCTCCGGGGGCAAAGCCTCAGACCAGAGCGCCATCACTTCGGCGGCGCGCAAAGCGTAATAACTGACCCAGGCCCCGCCCTCGCCCCAGCGCGCCTTTGCCTGTTCATCGGCCCAGCGCGCCTGGTCAAACTGCCAGTTCCAGACCTCATTCGAGAATTCCGCCCAGAGTTTCAGCTCCGGATCCAGATCGCGTGCCACCACCGCCGCCATCTCGCGCACCAGCGCATCCGAGGCCAGATGCGGCACCGTGATCCAGGGATCGGCCTGCAGCCGGTTGGCAAGGCTGATCGCCACTTCCAGCGGCACTCCGGCCTCGCCCGCCCAGGTATAGTCCGAGGCCAGGGGCCGGTCCTGCGGCGCGCTGAGGCGCGCATTATTGGTCGCCATCCAGTCCATGAAGCGCAGCAGTTTCGTACCTTCCATCCGGGCAAGGAAATCAGGATTAAAGATCTCGCCCTGGGCCAGCAAATCGGCGCGAGCGGCCTTTACCACCCGGATACGGCGGATCGGATCCTGCGCATCAATCGCGGTGATGCGGAAATCAACCATGCCCTCACCCGGACTGTAGCTGAAGCCAAGCCCACCGGCTTCGGGGGCAATATCACGGGCCGCGCCATGCATCTCAATCTGGCCCTGCCCCTCCCAGAGCACCAGATAGCGCCCCGCCATATCCACCGCCCCCCCGGGCAGATCGGTCAGGAACAAAGTACCGATCGAGCCAAGCCCTTCCGGGATGCGCCGGGGCCAGCCCTCGTCATCGAGCACCCCTGCGGCGCGCAGCCCCGCCTCATCCATACCGCCCCATTCGCCGGGGCGATGGCCGATCCAGGGCCGGGCGGTTTTCATCACATCAAGGAAGGGCTGTTCGGGCGACCAGTCATGCACCCCCATCAGACCAAAGCCGAGGTCTGGATTGCTGATCTTTGCAAAACCCGCTGCCGCTGCCGGTGTCCCGCTTTCCTGCCCCGGTGCCGCAACCGGCAGGATGAGGCCCAGCGCCAGGATGAGTGTTTTCAGGGCTGTGCTGAACCGCATCCCGCTCTCCCTCAGCCTGGCCCGGCGCTGACACCGGTCAGCGGCAGCGAGGTCACCACCTGCCAGACCAGCCGCTGCATGGCGAGGGCGGCGGCGGCCTCAGGCGCTTTCGCCGGGCTGCCATCGGCGCGGTTCAGCGCGAAGGGCAGACCTTCGGGCGAGCGACCCCGGATCACCGCATAATGGGTCAGCGCCATCAGATAGGCGCCGCTGTCATTGAAATGGATCTGATCGCTGAACAGATCCGCGGCGCTGCCATAGCCCGGGATCTCCCCCCTGGCGGCGGCAGCCTCAAAGGCCAGCATCACCTGTCCGCCCGGGATCAGCCGCACCGGCCCGGCACCCTCCTGCAAAGTGGCGCGCAAGAGCACCCCCTCCCACAGCGCCGGAAGATCCGCGCGGATCCGCCCGCTCCAGCCGCCAGCCAGCTGAGCCGATAGCGCGCGGTCATGCCAGGTCTCATAGAGATAGATCCTGGCATCGGGCCGGGCCGCACGGATGCGGGTCACCCAGGCCTGAAACACCGCCGCACTGTCGTGGTAGCGGATCGCATCGCCCAGATCGACCATCTCGGTCAGCACCACCACCGGATAATCCGCACTGTCGATCGCCTCTCCCGCCGGGCGGAAGGCCGGGCTGGTATTTTCTTCAGCAAAACCGGGCACCTCGCCCTGCAGATGCTGGTTCAGGCTCGCGCCCCAGCCCAGCTGGCTGTTCCAGCCATGGCCCGACAGCTGGGCCAGCATGGCGGGCATATCGCGCCCGACCAGCGAATGACCAAGGTGGTAGACCTGCAGCGCCCCCTCCGAAGGCATGGCGGGCGGATAATAGCGGGCGATCTCAGCCGCGCTGAGCGCCTCTCCTGTCACCGGGGCCGCCCCACGCCAGGAGCGCAGCACCAGCGCCGCTGCCACCACAACCAGCCCCAAGACCAGTCCTGCCCAGATCCCTGGTCTCACCCTGCCCCCTCCCCGTAAAGCCGGTGTCACGCTTTGCGCTTCCGCCCTTAGCACAGCCTTTTGAAAATTTCGCCCCTTTCAGCGCCAGGTCGCGCCGGATTGCGGTGCCGCTTGCGACGATTGTTACCGCCGGGTCTGATGACAGTCGCTGCGACTGGCGCTATTCTGTCAGCCGACTTCGGGGCAACAATCCGGAGTGTGACGAAGCCGGGCACAGCCGGGCCAGACGGAAAGGGCAGTCGAGCGTGTTACGCGTCTTCGGATCAGGTCGCTTTGAGCGGCTGGCGAATCGCTATGCCGCCCGCGCCGCGCGCCGGGTGCCCGGGGCGACGGCCTTTATCGCACCGCCCGAGCCGCGCTCGATCGGCCTCTATGCCCGGGGCAAACAGATCCTTGCCGGCAATCTGCTGCTGGCCGGTCATCTGGCCGAGGCCCCCGGGGTTGAGATCTGGGATATTCCCTCTGCCGATCCCGCTTTCATCGCCGAGGCCCAGGGCTATGCCTGGCTTGAGGATCTGGCCGCGCTTGGCACCGCCCCGGCCCGCAGGCTGGCCCAGGACTGGACCCGTTCCTGGATCCGCCGCTACAGCTCCGGCGAGGGGCCGGGCTGGACCCCGGACCTGACCGGGCGGCGGCTGATCCGCTGGATCCATCATGGCCTCTTCCTGCTTTCGGGCGAGGATAAGCCAGCTCAGGATGCTTTCTTCCTCGCCCTTGCCCGGCAGACCGGATTTCTCGCCCGGCGCGCCCATGCCGCGCGGCCCGGCCTGCCCCGGTTTGAGGCGCTGATCGGCCTGCTTTATGCTGCTTTGTCGCTCAGGGGGATGGAGCACCACAGCCAGGCCGCCATCACCGGCCTTGCCGCTGAATGCGAACATCAGATCAGCGACAGCGGCGCGATTGCCAACCGCAACCCCGAAGAGCTGCTCGAAATCCTGACCCTGCTCACCTGGGCAAAGTCTGGCCTCCAGGATGCGGACCTGCCCTGTCCCCCCGAACTCAGCGAGGCGATTGACCGGATCGCCCCCTGCCTGCGGGCCCTGCGCCATGCCGATGGCGGGCTGGCCCGGTTTCATGGTGGTGGCACCGGGGCCGAAGGGCGGCTTGACCAGGCGCTGGCCGCCTCGCAGGTGCAGCCGCCGCCCGGCCATATCACCCTTGCCATGGGCTTTGCCCGGCTTTCGGCCGGTCGCAGCTCGCTGATCCTTGATGCCGCCGATCCGCCCTCACAAAGCGCGCCGCGCCAGGCCCATGCCTCAACGGCCGCCTTTGAGCTGACCTCGGGGCGGCGGCCTCTGGTGGTGAACTGCGGCTCGGGCCTGCCCTTTGGCCCGGACTGGGGCCTGGCGGGGCGGGCCAGCCAGTCGCATTCCACCCTCGCGCTCAGCGGCATGTCCTCCTCGCGCTTCAGCCTTGCCGGATCAGGGCTGCTGGATGATTACGCCCGCGTCTCGGATCTGCATCTCGAAAGCGAGAATGGCGCGCTGGTGCGGCTGTCGCATGACGGCTGGCAGGCGAGCCATGGCCTGATCTGCAGCCGCGAGTTGCAGCTTTCCGCCGATGGGCGGCGTCTGAGCGGCACCGATGACCTCTATGCCAGCACCAAGGAGGGCCAGGCCCGGATGCAGAGCCAGCTGGAACGGGCTGGCACAGCCGGAATCGCTTTTGCCATCCGCTTTCATCTGCATCCCGATGTCGATGCGACCCTCGACATGGGCGGTTCTGCGGTTTCGATAGAGCTGCGCTCGGGTGAGATCTGGGTTTTCCGCCATGATGGCTACGCCTCGCTGGCGCTGGAACCCTCGGTCTATCTCGAAAAGGGCCGGCTGAAGCCACGACCGGCGCGGCAAATTGTGCTTTCCTGCCAGGCACGGGGCTTTGCGACCAGGATCGGCTGGACCTTGGCAAAAGCACAGGATACTCCGCTGGCAATCCGCGACCTGGACCGCGATGAGCCGGTCCCTATCTGACAAGCCAGCCGGAGGCCTAATGTCTATCGCCGCCCCTTCATCCTCTGCCCCAACATCGCCGCTTGCGATCCGCCGCGCGCTGATCTCGGTCTCGGATAAAACCGGACTGCTGGATTTTGCCCGTGCGCTGCATGAAAAGGGCACGGAGCTGCTGTCGACCGGCGGCACCGCAAAGGCCCTGCGCGAGGCAGGCCTGCCGGTGCGCGATGTGGCCGAACTGACCGGCTTCCCGGAAATGATGGATGGCCGCGTCAAGACGCTGCATCCGATGGTGCATGGCGGCCTGCTGGCTCTGCGCGACAATACCGATCACCAGGCGGCGGTGCGCGAGCATAATATTGCCGAGATCGATCTGCTGGTGGTGAACCTCTACCCGTTTGAGGAAACCGTGGCCAAAGGCGCCGATTACGCCACCTCGGTCGAGAATATCGACATCGGCGGACCGGCGATGATCCGCGCCGCGGCCAAGAACCACGCTTTCGTCGCCGTCGTGACGGATACCGAGGATTACGCCGCAGTTCTGGCCGAAGTTGAGGCCAATGGCGGCACGACCTATGCCTTCCGCCAGCGCCTTGCCCTGACCGCCTATTCCCGCACCGCCGCCTATGACACGGCGGTCTCGGCCTGGATGGCGAAAGCGCTGGAGGTTGAGGCGCCGCGCTACCGCTCCTTCGCCGGGAAACTGGCCCAGGGCCTGCGCTATGGCGAGAACCCGCATCAGAAAGCCGCTTTCTATACCGATGGCTCGGCGCGTCCCGGCGTTGCCACTGCGCAGCAATGGCAGGGCAAAGAGCTGTCCTATAACAATATCAATGATACCGATGCCGCCTTTGAGCTGGTCTCGGAATTTGCCGGCAAAGGCCCGGCCTGCGCCATTATCAAACATGCCAATCCCTGCGGCGTCGGCGAAGGTGCTACCCTGCTTGAGGCCTATCAGCGCGCCTATCGCTGCGACACCACCTCGGCTTTCGGCGGTATTGTGGCCCTGAACCAGCCGCTCGACAAAGCCACGGCGGAAGAGATCGTCAAAATTTTCACCGAGGTGGTGATTGCCCCGGGCGCGTCAGAGGAGGCCAAAGCGGTCTTTGCGGCGAAAAAGAACCTGCGTCTGCTGACCACCGATTCCCTCGCCGATCCGGCAAAGGGCACCACCTCCTTCCGGCAGGTTGCGGGCGGCTTCCTCGTCCAGGACAGTGATATCGACAGCGTGAGCCGCGAAAGCCTGAAAGTGGTGACGAAGCGCGCCCCTTCCGAGGCCGAGCTGAATGACCTGCTCTTCGCCTGGAAAGTCGCGAAACATGTCAAATCCAACGCCATTGTCTATGTCAGAGACGGCGCTACCGTCGGCATTGGTGCCGGGCAGATGAGCCGCGTTGACAGCACCATGATCGGCGCGCGCAAAGCTGCTGAGATTGCCACGAATGAAGGCCTCTCTGAAAGCCCGGCCATTGGCTCGGTGGCGGCATCGGACGCTTTCTTCCCCTTCGCTGACGGGATCGAGGTCCTGGCGGCGAATGGCGTCAAGGCCATCATCCAGCCCGGCGGCTCGATGAAAGACCAGGATGTGATCGATGCGGCAGACCGCCTCGGCCTTGCCATGGTCTTCACCGGCCAGCGTCACTTCCGGCACTGATATGCGGATCGCAGCCCTTACCGCTCTGACCACTTTCGGCCTCGACCAGGCGTCTAAAATCGCAGTGGTGCAGGGGCTAGACCTGATCAATCGCGGCCAGATGGATATCTGGCCGCCCTTCCTGACCTTCCGCATGGCCTGGAATCAGGGCATCAACTTTGGCCTCTTTGCCGGCCAGACCGAAGCCATCCGCTGGGGGATCATTGTCGTCTCGCTGGTGATCTCGGCCTGGGTCTGGCTCTGGGTGCGCAAAACCGCGCCGGGACGCTGGGCCCAGATCTCGGCCGGATTGCTGGTCGGCGGTGCCCTCGGCAATGTGATCGACCGGCTCTGGTACGGAGCCGTGGCCGATTTCCTGAACATGTCCTGCTGCGGCTTTGAAAACCCCTATGCTTTCAATGTTGCGGATATTGCGATTTTTGCCGGTGCCGCCGGGCTGGTGCTGTTCACCGGCAAGGGCGCGGGGCCGCAGAAAGCCTGAACCCGGGCGCCGGATTCCCGCCCGGGCCACCTCCGGTCGGGAATTCCTGCGCCAAACACCCGTGACGTGAGCAATCTCATAGGCTAATACAGATGTCAGAGCAGACGCGAAGCAAAAGGCCGGGGACGAGAATGCAGGCAAAAACAGGCCGGAGTGCTGTTGCGCTGGCGTTGACCCTTGTTGTCGCCGCCTGCAGTCCGCCCCTCGAGGGCGACCGCACGGATCTGATGCGGCTGCGCTCAAAAGACGGCCCCGATGAATTCGCCATTCTGCCGCCCAAAGCGCTGGAAATGCCGGGCGCGCTGAATGATCTGCCCCCGCCCACGCCTGGCGGCTCAAACCGCACCGATCAGCGCCCGCTCGATGATGCGGTGATCGCGCTTGGTGGCAAGCCGGGCGCCGGCGGCGGCATTCCGGCGGCCGATGCTGCCATTGCCGGCCATACCGGGCGCTTTGGCACCGAAAGCGGCATCCGTGGTCAGCTGGCCGCAGATGATCTGACCTATCGTCAGAAACGTCCGGGCCGGGTGTTTGACCGTCTGTTTGGCAATAATTCCTATTATTCGGCCTATGAGAAACAGTCGCTCGATCAGCAGTCCGAGATCGAATACTGGCGGGCTCGCGGTCTTTTGACCCCCTCTGCGCCGCCACGCGGCTATGACAAAGAGGCCGAGGCTAAAGCCGCCCGGAAAAAAGCCAGAAAAACCGCTCCCTGATCAGAAAGACCGGGGAGCGCCGGGTGCTGCCGCCTCAGGCGGGGCCCCTCTGGCGCTGCAAGCGCCCGAACAGCCTGTCGGAGGATCTATGTCCCTGCTGAACCCCGTTGCCTGGCCTGTCCCTAAGGTGACACGCGGCCTTGCGGCGCGGCTTACCGCTGCGCTGCTGCTGATCACCCCGCTTGCTCAGGCCCTCGGGGCCTTTGCCGCCCATGCCGAAGCGGTCAGCAATTTCACCCTTGAGAACGGGCTGGAGGTGGTGGTGATTGAGGATCACCGCGCGCCGGTCGTGGTGCAGATGATCTGGTACCGCGCCGGGGCGGCAGATGAGCCTGCCGGAAAATCCGGCATCGCGCATTTCCTCGAACATCTGATGTTTAAGGGCACCGACAAGGTTCCGGCAGGCCGGTTCTCGGCCACGGTTGAGGATCATGGCGGTGATGACAATGCCTTCACCTCCTGGGATTACACCGCCTATTTCCAGCGCATCGCCGCCGACCGGCTGGAGCTGGTGATGGAGATGGAGGCCGACCGGATGCGCGGCCTGAAGATCGATGAGCCGGTGGTGCTGACCGAACGTCAGGTGATCCTGGAAGAGCGCGCCCAGCGCACCGACAGCGATCCCGGCGCGCTGCTGGGCGAGCAGATGCGGGCGGCGCAGTTTATGAACCATCGCTACGGCGTGCCGATCATCGGCTGGCGCCATGAGATCGCCGGGCTGACGCGCGCCGATGCCCTCGCCTGGTATGAGAAATATTATGCGCCGAATAATGCGATCCTGGTGATCGCCGGCGATGTGACCCCGGATCAGGTCCGCGTGCTGGCCGAAAAATATTACGGCCCGATCCGCCCCTCGGAAGGGATCACCCCGCGGCTGCGCCCCCAGGAACCGCCGCATCTGAGCGAGCGGCGCCTGACCTATGCCGATGAGCGGGTCTCGGATCCCTATGTCTACCGCAGCTATATCGCGCCTGAACGCAATCCCGGCGATCAGCGCAAGGCAGCGGCGCTGGCGATCCTGGCGCAGCTGCTTGGCGGCAGCGGCCAGACCTCGGTTCTGGCCCGCGCTTTGCAGTTTGACAGCCAGATCGCGATCTGGTCCTCGGCCTTTTATGATGGCGAGACGATTGATGACGGCACCTTCGGCCTCTATGTCGTGCCGGCCCCTGGCGTAAGCCTGGGCGAGGCCGAGGCCGCCATGGACGAGGTGATCGCGAAATTCCTGATCGATGGCCCGGATCCGGCAGCATTCGAGCGGATCCGCACCCGGATCCGGGCTGCCGAAATCTATGCCCGCGATGATGCCCATGGCCTGGCGCGCCGCTACGGCGCCGAATTGTCGATCGGCCTTGGCATCGAGGATATCCGCGGCTTTACCGCCGTGCTCGACAGCATCACCATCGAAGAGGTGATGGCCGTCGCCCATGAGGTGCTCGACCGGCGCAATGCCGTGACCGGCTGGCTGGAGCGGCCAGCCCAAGCCGCAGAGGCCGCGCCCGCCGGGCAGTCCCTTCCGGATCAGACTGGAGCCGAGCCATGATTTTCCGTGCTTTTCTGACCGCCGCCGCGCTGCTTCTGCCCGGTCTGGCCAGGGCCGATATCCCGATCCGCGCAATCACCAGCCCGGGCGGGCTGACCGCCTGGCTGGTTGAGGATCACAATATCCCCTTCACCGCGCTGGAAATCCGCTTTCGCGGCGGCACCTCGCTGGATGCGAATGGCAAGCGTGGCGCGATCTATCTGATGTCGGGGCTGATCGAGGAAGGCGCTGGCGATCTCGACAGCCAGGGCTTTGCCGAGGCCCGCGATGATCTGGCCGCCTCCTATAGTTTCAATGCCTCGGCCGATGCGGTTGCGGTCTCGGCGCGTTTTCTCAGCGAGAACCGCGATCAGGCGGTGGATCTGCTGGCGCTGGCGCTGACGCAGCCGCGCTTTGACGAAGATGCCGTGGCACGGGTGCGCGAACAGGTGCTGGTCGGGCTGCGCGGCGATCAGAAAGACCCTTCCGCCATTGCCGGCGACCGCTTTGATGCGCTGGCCTATGGCGATCACCCCTATGCCAGCAGCTCAAAAGGCACGATTGCATCGGTCTCGGCCCTGACGCGCGAGGATATGATCGCCGCGCATCGGGTCAGCATGGCGCGCGATCAGGTCTATATTGCCGCCGCCGGGGATATTACCGGCGAGGAGCTGGGGCTTATCATCGACCGTCTGCTCGGCGATCTGCCTGAAAAGGGTGCGCCCCAGCCCGGGCCTGCGCCCTGGACCCTGCCGCCAGGGGTGACACTGGTCGATTTCCCCTCGCCGCAATCGGTGGTGACCTTTGGCCAGAAAGGCATCTCCCAGGAGGATCCCGATTTCTTCGCCGCCTATATCCTCAACGAGGTTCTGGGCGGCGGCCGGTTCTCGGCCCGGCTGATGACCGAAGTGCGTGACAAGCGCGGCCTGACCTATGGCATCGGTTCCTGGCTGATCGGCATGGATCATGCCGAGGCGCTGATGGGGCAGTTCTCGGCCTCGAATGACAAGGTGGCCGAGGCGGTGGCGGTGGTGCGCCATGAATGGGCGAGGATCGCCGATGAGGGCATTACCGAACGCGAGCTGACCGATGCGAAGACCTATCTGACCGGGGCCTATCCGCTGCGCTTTGAGGGCAATGCGCCCATCGCCTCGCTGCTGGTGGGCATGCAGATGCAGGGCCTGCCGATTGATTACCCCAATACCCGCAATGCCAGGGTCGAGGCGGTGACTATGGCGGATGTGAAGCGGGTAGCGCGTGAGCTGTTTCGTGCCGGGGATCTGCAGTTCGTCATCGTTGGCCGCCCCGAAGGCATCACGGCCAGCCCCTGATGGGCGGAGAGCCGCCCGGGCCGCCCTCTGCCCTGCAGGCGCGGCCCGGCGGTTTGCCACGGCAGGAACAAGTGCAGAACAGCCTTCCCCGACTCGGGGGGCTCTGCTAAATCTGGCGGCATGAGCCAATATGTACCCAGGATCACGGGGGCCGAGGGCCGCCCGCTTATCCGGCAGCTGGATGAGGCTGCCATCAATCGCATCGCCGCCGGTGAGGTGGTTGAACGCCCGGCCTCGGCGGTCAAAGAGCTGGTCGAGAATGCCATTGATGCCGGGGCCTCGCGGATCCGGGTTGACTATCAGGATGGCGGCAAGACCCTGATCCGCGTCACAGACGACGGCTGCGGCATGAGCCCGGAAGAGCTGCCGCTGGCGCTGGCCCGCCATGCCACATCAAAGATCGATGGTTCCGATCTGCTCAATATCCGCTCCTTCGGCTTCCGGGGCGAGGCCCTGCCCTCGCTCGGCGCGGTGGGGCGGCTGAGCATCACCTCGCGCGCGCCGGGGCATGAGGCGGCGCAGATCAGCTGTTCAGGCGGCCAGATTGAGGCGCCGCGACCCGCCGCGCTGACAAAGGGCACGGTGGTTGAGCTGCGCGATCTGTTCCATGCCACCCCGGCGCGGCTGAAATTCATGCGCACCGACCGGGCCGAGGCCCAGGCCATTCATGAGGTGATCCGGCGCCTCGCCATGGCCGAGCCGCAGATCGGTTTCACTTTGACCGAGGTCAGCGAGGACAGCAGCCGGAATCTGTTGCGGCTGGATCCGGAAAACGGTGATTTCTTCGATGCTTTGCACGGCAGGCTGACCAGGCTGCTGGGCGCGGAATTTACCGGCAATGCGATGCAGATCGACGCCGCCCGCGACGGGCTGGGCCTGATCGGCTATGCGGCGCTGCCGACCTATTCGCGCGGCTCCTCGACCCAGCAATATCTGTTCGTGAATGGCCGCCCGGTCCAGGACCGGCTGCTGCTTGGCGCTTTACGCGCTGCCTATTTCGACGTTCTGTCGCGCGACCGCCATCCGGCGGCGGTGCTGAACCTGCAGGTCGATCCCGAGCGGGTCGATGTGAACGTGCATCCGGCCAAATCCGAAGTGCGCTTCCGCGAGCCCGATGCGGCGCGGTCGCTGATCATCACCGCGCTGCGCTCGGCGCTGTCCGGGGCAGGCCACCGCGCCTCGACCACGGTCGGGGCCGAGACCCTGCGCGCCTTCCGCCCCGGTTTCGATCTGCCGCACCGCCCCTCGCAGGCCAGCCTGGCCGAAGCCATGGCCCTACAGGCCCCCGCCGCATCTGAGGCCCAAACCTCTTTCCAGACCCCGGCCCCTTTCCATGCCCCGACCTCCCCCCCGGCCCCGGGCTTTGCCGAGGCCCCGGCAGCGCGCTTTGCCATGCCGGGTGAGCCTGCGCCTTTCGCCCCCGCCCCCACTGCGCCGGAAACGCCCGCTGCCCTGGCTGATTTCCCGCTCGGCGCTGCGCGCGCGCAGCTGCATGAAAACTGGATCGTCGCCCAGACGAAGGATGGCCTCGTCATTGTCGATCAGCATGCCGCGCATGAGCGGCTGGTCTATGAGCGGCTGAAGACGCAGATGGCCGGGCGCGGCATCGCCCGCCAGGCCTTGCTGATCCCCGAAATCGTCAGCCTTTCGCCCTCGGATGCCAGCCTGGTGCTTTCAGCCGCCGATAGCCTCGCCGAGGCCGGGCTGGTGATTGAGGCCTTTGGCGGCGGCGCGGTCGCCATTACCGAGACCCCGGCCATCCTCGGCACCGTGGATGGCGCGGGCCTGTTGCGCGATATTCTCGATGAGCTGGCCGATCAGGGTGCCAGCGCCCTGACCAGGGCGCGGATCGATGCGGTTCTGTCGCGCATGGCCTGTCATGGCTCGGTGCGCTCGGGGCGGCAGATGCGGCCCGAGGAAATGAATGCGCTGCTGCGCGAAATGGAGGTCACGCCGAATTCGGGCCAGTGCAACCATGGCCGCCCGACCTGGGTCGAGCTGAAACTGCACGATATTGAACGGCTGTTCGGGCGCAGATGATCAGCCTCTTCGGTCAGAGCTATGCCTGGACTGCGCCCGAGGTGCTGCTGAGCGGCACTGTGCTTTTCGCACTGCTGCTGATGCTGATACTGACATTGCGCGCCGCCAGAAGCTCGGCCCGGGCCAGCCAGCCGCTGCTTCGCGAACTCAGCTGGATGAGCCACCGGGTGCAGAGCCTGTCCGAGGGCCAGGAAAGGCTGGCAGGCGGGCTGAGCCATGTCTCTGAGCTGCAGGCCGCCTCTCAGGCCGCGATGCTGCAGCTGATGGAAAACCGGCTGGCCGATGTGCAGCGCCAGATGCATGAGACGCTGCATGGCTCGGCCAGCCGTACCGCCCGCAGCCTCGGCGCTTTGCATGAGCGGCTGGAAACCATCGACCGCGCCCAGGAAAAGATCGAGAAACTCTCGGGCAATGTGCTGTCATTGCAGGATATTCTTTCCAACAAACAGACCCGCGGTGCCTTTGGTGAGATCCAGCTGCATGACATCGTGCAAAAGGCTTTGCCGCGCGACAGCTATACGATGCAGGCGACGCTCTCAAACGGGCGGCGCGCGGATTGCCTGGTGCATCTGCCAAAACCGCCCGGGCCGATCGCCATCGACGCCAAATTCCCGCTCGAGGCCTATGAGGCTTTGCGCCGCGCCACCACGCCACGCGAAACCCAGGAAGCGGCGCAGCTACTGCGCACAGCACTGCGCGGCCATATCCGCGCCATTGCCGAGCGCTATATCCTTGAGGGCGAAACTGCCGAAGGGGCGCTGATGTTCCTGCCCTCGGAAGCCGTCTATGCCGAATTGCACGCAAACTTCCCCGAAGTGGTGCGCGAGGGCTTTGCCGCCAGGGTCTGGATCGTCTCGCCCACCACCTGCATGGCAACGCTGAACACCATGCGCGCCGTGCTGAAAGACGCCAGAATGCGCGAACAGGCGGGCGCAATCCGCAAAGAGCTGTCGATGCTCTATGCCGATATCGACCGGCTGGGTACGAGGGTCGAAAATCTCGACCGTCATTTCCACCAGGCGGCGAAAGATATCGAAGAGATCCGCATTTCCTCGGATAAGGCCCGCAAACGCGCCGGACGGCTGGATAATTTCGATTTTGAGGAGCTGGCACCAGAGGCTGCAGCGGCGGGCCCGGCCCCTGCGGGCGTGCTGGGCAATCCGGCGCCGCTGTAACTCCCGCGCCGCAGCGAGGGTGCGTCCCTTTGCACCCCTGTTGCAATGTCCCCCTCCATGCTAGCGCAATCACATTATGAGCACGCCCCAGAACACCAGATTCGGTATTTTCCTGATGATCGCCGCCTGTGCGATCTTCTCGGTCCAGGATGCCATCTCGCGCCATCTCGGCGCCGCCGTGAACAGCTATATGGTGACCATGATCCGCTACTGGGTCTTTGCCGCCTTTGTGATCGCCCTCGCTGCCCGCGCGCCCGGCGGTCTGAAAGCCGCGACCCGCAGCCGCCATCCCTGGCTGCAGATCCTGCGCGGGCTGCTGCTGGTCGGCGAAATCTGGGTGATGATCTATGCCTATGTCAAACTCGGCCTGATCGAGACCCATGCGGTCTTCATCGTCTACCCGCTGCTGGTCACCATTCTCTCCGGCCCGGTGCTGGGCGAGAAGGTCGGCTGGCGGCGCTGGCTCGCGGTGCTGACCGGCTTTATCGGCGTGATGGTGATCCTGCAGCCCGGCAGCGGCGTCTTCAGCCTCTGGGCCATGTTCCCCTTCCTCGCGGCCGCGATGTTCGCGCTCTACAGTCTGCTGACACGCTATGTCTCACGCGATGACAGTGCCGAGGTCAGCTTCTTCTGGACCGGCACCGTCGGTGCGCTGGCCATTACCCCCTTCGGGCTGGCCAACTGGCAGAGCATGGTGCCGATGGATATGGCGCTGATGGCCGCGCTTTGCGGCACCTCGATCCTCAGCCACTGGATGCTGATCCGCGCCTATGATCTGGCCGAAGCCTCGGAAATTCAGCCCTTCGCCTATTTCCAGCTGCCGATGGTGGCGATCCTCGGGCTGGTGCTGTTTGGCGAGGCCTTGCGGATCAATGTGCTGATCGGTGCAGTGATCGTGGTCGGGGCGGGTCTGTTCACCCTCTGGCGGCAGCGGATCCGCGCACAGCAGGCAAAGCTATCCTGATCGCGCCCGGTGACACCGGCCAGCAGCCATTGGCCATTGCCGCCACAGGCGCGCTTCAGTAAACCCGGGGCCATGGTGCCTGCGCCCCTGCCCTGCCCGCCTCAGGGCCGGAGAGCGCTCGGATTTGCTGAGGAGACCCGGAATGCCTGCGCCCAAACCCGTTGTTCTGTGCATTCTGGACGGCTGGGGCATCGGCCCGGATCCGGCAACCTCGGCCCCGGCCCAGGCACAGATCCCGACCTATCGGCGGCTGATGCGTGACTGCCCCAATGCCACGCTGGTGACCTTTGGCCCGGATGCGGGCCTGCCCTCGGGCCAGATGGGCAATTCCGAGGTCGGCCATACCAATATCGGCGCCGGCCGGGTGGTGGCGATGGATCTGGGCCAGATCGACCTCGCGGTCGAGACCGGCTCTTTTGGCACCAATGCCGCGCTGCGCAGTTTCATTTCGGCAGTCGAAACCGCCGGCGGCACGGCACATCTGGCCGGGCTCTGCTCGCCCGGCGGCGTCCATGCCCATCAGGCCCATATGATTGAGGCGGCGAAGGTGATTGCCGCCGAGGGCATCCCGGTGGTGATCCATGCCATTACCGATGGCCGCGATGTTGCCCCCGCTTCGGCGGCCAGCCAGATTGCCGGGATGCAGGCCGCCCTGCCCGCTTCGGTGAAGATCGTCACTGTGACCGGGCGCTATTTCGCTATGGACCGTGACAACCGCTGGGAAAGGGTCGAGCAGGCCTACCGCGTCATGGTCGGAGCCGAAGGCCAGGCCGAGCCCGCCGCCAGCGCCGCCGAAGCTATTGCCCGGGCCTATGCCAGGGGCGAGACGGATGAGTTTATCCCCGCCACGGTGATCGGCGATTATCAGGGTATGAAACCGGGTGACGGGCTGTTCTTCCTGAACTTCCGCGCCGACCGCGCCCGCGAGATCCTCGCCGCCATCGGCGATGAGGCTTTCGCGGGCTTTGCCCGCGGCCCGCGGCCGCAGCTTTCGGCCCGGCTGGGCATGGTCGATTATTCCGAGGCGCATAATGCCTGGATGACCACGATGTTCCCCAAACAGGATATCGCCAATACGCTGGGCGAATGGGTGTCGAAACAGGGCAAAACCCAGTTCCGCCTCGCCGAGACCGAGAAATATCCGCATGTGACCTTCTTCCTGAACGGTGGCCGCGAGGCCCCCTTCCCGGGAGAGGATCGCTATATGCCGAAATCGCCCAAAGTCGCGACCTATGATCTGCAGCCGGAAATGTCTGCCCCGGAAGTGACTGAACATTTTGTGCGTGCCATTGAGGCGGGCTATGATCTGATCGTGGTCAATTACGCCAATCCGGATATGGTCGGCCATACCGGCAAGCTTGAGGCAGCAATGAAAGCCTGTGAGGCAGTGGATCAGGGCCTGAGTGCAGCAATTGCGGCACTGGAGCAGGCCGGGGGCGCGATGGTGATCTGCGCCGATCACGGCAATTGCGATGTGATGACCGATCCTGAGACCGGCCAGCCCCATACTGCCCATACGCTGAACCCGGTGCCGGTGATCCTGGTCGGCGGGCCGGAAGGGGCAGGGCTCGAAAACGGGCGCCTCGCCGATCTTGCACCAACGCTGCTCGATCTGATGGGGATCACACCGCCCGAAGAGATGACCGGCAAAAGCCTGATCCGCCGCGCCGGCGGCTCTGCTGCATGAGGCTGATCCGCGCGGCTTTGCTCTGCGCGGTCCTGCTGCCCTGCGGGGCAGGCAGGCCAGCTCTGGCGCAGGAGCCGGAGCCCGCCGGTGCGGGCCTGACCGTGGCCGAACAGGCGGCACAGGCCTCAGAGCAGCTGCGCGCTGCAGTAGCGGCTCTGGATCAGGCCAGCAGCGGGCGCGCCCAGGTCGCGGCCCTGACCGAAACCGTACGCGCCTATGAAGAGGGGCTCGCCGCCCTGCGAGAGGCTTTGCGCCAGGCCGAGCTGCGCGAAATGGCTTTGCGGCTGCAGTTCAATGCCCGGCGCGATCAGGTCGGGCAGCTGGTGTCGATCCTTGCGAAAATGGAGCAGAGCCAGGGCCCGCTTCTGCTGCTGCACCCGACCGGGCCGGTGGGCACGGCGCGCTCAGGCATGATCCTCGCCGATGTCGCCCCGGCGGTTCAGGCCGAGGCCAATGCGCTGAAAGCCCAGCTCCAGGAGATGGCGGATCTGCGCGCGCTGCAGGAAAGCGCGGGCGAGAATCTCACGCTCGGCCTTGCAACCGCACAAACCGCCCGGACCGCGCTTTCAAAAGCCATCTCGGACCGCACCGAACTGCCAAAGCGCTTTACTGAGGATCCGGCCACGCTGGCGGCGCTGCTTGCAAGCGCCGATACGCTGGACAGTTTTGCCGCCGGACTGATCGAACATTCCGCCGATACGACGGCGCCGCAGCCCTTCGGCTCGACCATGGGCAATCTGCCGCTGCCGGTGATCGGCACCCTGCTGCGCGCCCCGGATGAGGCCGATGCCGCCGGGGTCCGCCGCCCGGGCATGACACTTTCCACCCGGCCGCGCGCGCTGGTTTCAGCGCCCTGGCCCGGTACCATCCGCTACCTCGGCCCGCTGCTCGACTACGGAAATGTGATCATCCTCGAGCCCGGAGATGGCTATCTGATGGTGTTTGGCGGGCTTGGCACGGTTTATGGCGAAGTCGGAGAAGTGGTTGCAGCCGGGGCCGCGCTCGGCCTGATGGGGGGAGAAGAGGAGCAGAATACCTCTTCGGCTTCCGGCAGGGCTGGCGCATCGGCGACGGAATCGCTTTATTTGGAACTGAGACTGGGCGCATCCCCGGTAGACCCGACTCTGTGGTTTGCCGAAACCGCCGCGACAGGAGAGTAAGGGGCTAATGAAAAAGCTGATGTTTGCCGCCGCTGGCGGTGCTTTTGCCGGGGTCGTGCTTACCGCTCAGGTCGGTCCACTGATTGCAGAACAGGCCAGCCGCGACAGCTCGGTCTATGAGCAGCTCGATCTGTTCGGCAATATTTTTGAGCGCATTCGCGGCCAGTATGTCGAGCCGGTCGACACCACCAAACTGGTGGAGGCCGCGATCAATGGCATGCTGACCTCGCTCGATCCGCATTCCTCCTATCTTTCGGCCAATGATTTTGAGGATATGCGCGAGCAGACCAAGGGCGAATTCGGCGGCCTTGGCATTGAGGTCACCCAGGAAGAGGGCTTTGTCAAAGTCATCTCGCCGATGGATGACACGCCCGCAGATAAAGCCGGCATCCTGGCCGGCGATTACATCACCCATGTGAATGGCGAGGCAATCCTTGGCCTGACGCTGAACCAGGCGGTCGAGATGATGCGAGGGCCTATCGGCTCGGAGATCATCATCACCGTGGTGCGCGAAGGCACGGACCAGCCTTTCGATGTGTCGATCATCCGCGATACGATCAAGGTTGAGGCGGTCAAGAGCCGTATCGTCGGCAAGGCGATTGTGCTGCGTATCACGACTTTCAATGATCAGACCACGGCCGGGATCAAAGCCCAGCTGGCCAAAGCGCTGGAAGAAGTTGGCGGTATCGGGAAGCTCGAAGGCGTGGTCATTGATATGCGCAACAACCCGGGCGGGCTGCTGAATGAGGCGATCACCGTCTCGGACGCCTTCCTTGAGACCGGCGAGATCGTCTCAACCCGGGGCCGCAACCCCGAGGATGGCGAGCGCCACAATGCCACCCCGGGCGATCTGGCCGAAGGCAAACCGATTGTGGTGCTGATCAACGGCGGCTCGGCCTCGGCCTCGGAAATCGTTGCGGGCGCCCTGCAGGATCACCGCCGCGCCGTGATCGTCGGTACCAAGAGCTTTGGCAAAGGCTCGGTCCAGTCGCTGATCCCGCTGAAAGGCGATGGCGCGATGCGCCTGACCACCGCGCGCTATTACACGCCCTCGGGCCGCTCGATCCAGGCCCTCGGCATTTCGCCCGATATCGTGGTCAAACAACCGCAAAAACCCAATCTCGCCACCGAGACCCCGGAAGACACGAAATCGGCGGTGAAGCCGCGGACCGAGGCCGATCTGCGCGGCGCGATCACCAATGATTCGATGACCGAGGACGAGAAGACGCTTTACCTCGAAGAGCAGGCGGCGGCGGAAGAAACCGCAAAGCTGCGCGACGAGGATTATCAGCTGGCCTATGCGGTTGATATTCTGAAAGGGCTGAACACGCTCAGCCCGGAAGCGCGCTGAGGTCTGAACAGATGAGCGATACCGGCAAAGCGGCAGAAGATCTGCCCTACCGCCCCTGCGTCGGCATTATGCTGATCAATGGCGAGGGGAAGATCTTCGCCGGACAGCGGCTCGACAATCCCGCCCCGGCCTGGCAGATGCCCCAGGGCGGGATTGATCCGGGGGAAAAGCCGAAAGAGGCCGCGCTGCGCGAGCTTTGGGAAGAGACCGGCCTGACCCCCGATCTGGTTGAGACACTGGACAGGACCGAGGACTGGGTCACCTATGATCTGCCGCCTGAACTCCTGGGCAAAGTCTGGGGCGGCAAATACCGCGGGCAGAAGCAGAAATGGTTCCTGTTCCGCTTCCTCGGCCGGGATGATCAGGTGCAGATTGCCACCGGGCATCCCGAATTCTCGCAATGGTGCTGGATCGGCGCGGATGCACTGCTGGAGGGGATCGTGCCCTTCAAACGCCAGGTCTATGCAGAAGTCATCGCGGCCTTCCGCCCCCATCTGTCCTGAACCACCGCGAGGGGGCGCTGCCCCCTCACCCCCGGGATATTTTCAGACAGATGAAAGGCCAGCTGCAGGTTTCAGCTGACCCCGCGCTTCCCGCCAGAGGCTTCACGGTCTGCCGCGTATTCAGGCCCGCCGCGTAATCCGGTGCCCCGCAAAATAGCCTCTGTGAGAGCAGCCCGGACAGCCTCTCCGCCATTCAGGGCAGGCGCAGTCCAGAACCAGGCCTCGCCTCGGTAATCTGTCTCGTAAACTCTCATGGCACGGCTGTTGCGGATGCAGTCACAGCCCCCCCGGGAGAGCTGATTCTGACGCCAGGCTGCCCTCAGCCGGTCCAGGACAGACGCTCTGTCAGAGTTCAGGATAGGCCCCCGGCCATGGCCGCAATTAAGCCGGGCAGGCCAGCAGCGCCATCATCGTTGCCACAATGGAAACCGCGAAAAGCGGGGCAAAAGCCGGACCTGCTGTCGCCGGGGGGATTATTTACGCCGACGAGCGGTAACGCGGACCGGCTCCGGACGACGCAGCATTGCGACGGCAGCACCCGCCAGGAAAAGGGTCATTGCGCCAAGCATCACAGCTGCAGACATAGAAGCACCTCATTCCAGCCGGCGAAACATGCCGGACAAGACCAGCTTTTCTCCGGATCGCGGCAGATGCAAGAGGCTCTTTGCAGATCAGCCATCCCCCGCCTTCTTGTATGCATCACAATTCAGCATTTGACCTCTCAGAAGCTGCGGCGCAGGGTCCGGCCAATTGCAAAAGGCCCCATATTCCATGTCCAGCCCCCAGAGCACGCCGTCAGCGGCCCCGCTATTCACCCCGGTTCTGATCGCGGCTTCGCTGATTCTGATGATCGGTTTTGCCGTGCGCGCCTCATTCGGGGTGTTTCAGATCCCGGTTGCAGAAGAGTTTCTCTGGGCCCGAAGCGAGTTTTCGCTGGCGATTGCGATCCAGAATCTGGCCTGGGGGATTGGCCAGCCCCTGTTCGGAGCGGTGGCGGAAAAATTCGGCGACCGCAAAGCGATTGTTGCCGGAGCGCTGCTCTATGCGCTTGGCCTCGTGCTCACCGCGCTTTCAACCCAGCCCTGGCAGCATCAGACCGTGGCCATCATCGTCGGCTTTGGCATTGCCGGCACCGGCTTTGGGGTGATTCTGGCAATCGTCGGCCGCGCCGCCGCGCCCGAGAACCGCTCGATGGCGCTTGGCATCGGCACGGCAGCAGGCTCGGCAGGCCAGGTGTTTGGCGCCCCGACCGCAGAATTCCTGCTGCAATATTACTCATGGCAATGGGTTTTCGTGATCTTTGCCTGTGTGGTGCTGCTGTCGCTTTTCGCCTTGCCCTTCATCCGCTCAGAGAAAGTCGCCAGCCGCTCGGAGCTGGAGGAGAGCCTCGGCGAGGTGCTGAAGCGCGCCTTCAAAGATCCTTCCTATACGCTGATCTTCCTTGGCTTCTTTTCCTGCGGCTATCAGCTTGGCTTCATCACCGCGCATTTCCCCGCTTTCGTCACCGAACTCTGCGGCCCGATTGATCCCAACAGCCTGCTGGCGGGTATCGGCATTACCACCACCTCGGCGCTTGGCGCGGTGTCGATTGCGGTGATCGGGCTGTTCAATATCCTCGGCACCATTCTCGCCGGCTGGCTGGGCAAGAGCTATACGCGGAAATATCTGCTGGCGATCATCTACAGCCTGCGCACCGTGACCGCCGCCTGGTTCATCATGATGCCGATCACCCCGGCGACGGTGCTGATCTTCTCGGCGGTGATGGGCGCGCTCTGGCTGGCGACAGTGCCGCTGACCTCGGGGCTGGTCGCCCATATCTGGGGGCTGCGCTACATGGGCACGCTTTACGGGTTTGTCTTCCTCTCGCATCAGATCGGCGGCTTCCTCGGCGTCTGGCTCGGCGGCAAGCTCTATGATCTGAACGGCAATTACACCCTGGTCTGGTGGATCGGCGTGGGGGTCGGCGCCTTCTCGGCCCTCGTCCATCTTGGCGTGCGCGAGAGCCGCAGCCCCGTGGCCCGCCCGGCCTGAGATCGGCTCAATGCCCGGGGGCGCGGCACTGGCCCGCGCCCCCGGCGTTCCGATCACTGTGCCGGGCTGATCGTGACCATTTCGATATCGCGATCAGGGCTGTAATCCTCTGCCTCAAAAAGATATTTCCCCGGCCCGATTTGTTTCAGCCCGTCGATACAGCTGGCGAGCAGATTTCCGGCATCGCCTTTATCCACCGTCAGGCGGAAATGGCCGATCGGACCGGCCCAGCTATTGGCAGTGCGCAGCACATAGCTGGTATAGACCGCCGATCCGACCGCGCCATATTCATCGCCCTCCGGCGAGGCCAGGGCCTGGCTGATCGCCTTCGACTGCGCCGGGTTGATGCAGTAGCGGGCGGCGAGCAGATCCTGATACTCATCCCCGGCCTCATGCCAGACGAAAATGCCGCCCGGCGGATGATTGGCATAGTCATGGCGGATGGTCATCCGGCGGCCGGCCGGGAAGGTCTGGCTCCAGTGATAGCGGATCAGGATAGACCAGGCCGGCCAGACCTCGCTTTCCCCTGCGAGGCCCGAGTCAAAGAATTCCGCCAGCCCCTCGGCTGATAATGTCGCCCGGTCCCGGGCCGAAAGTGCCATCAGCGCCGCCTTCACCGCCACAGGATCGGTGCTGAGCGGAATACCCAGCTCTGTCAGCCGCGCCGTCACATCCTCGCCCGGGCTTTCATAGAAGCTGGCCGGAGAGGGCTCTTCCTCCCATTGCGGCTCCAGCACGGCGATCCGGTCGATGGCAACCGCCACCTTCTGGCCATCCACCAGCGCGGTGAAACCGACAAGGTTCTCGGGCCAGGGATCTTCGGGCAGGTTAAACATCCCCTCCCAGACACCGGCGAGGCTGATCGGGGGCAGCGGGAAGATCACCTCTCCCGAGACATCCGCATCGCTCTGGTTCTCGAAGACATATTCCACGCTGATGCGCTCGGGGCCGATCTGCAGATCCTCGCTCAGCATCGCCACTTTATCGGTCTGGCCGAACTGCAGCCCGGTGGCGCTGAGCCCGCCGAAACCGTCATTGGCCAGAGCCGGTGCACTGAGCGCGAGCAGGGCCAGGGCAGCCCCGGCCAGAGCCGGCCCGGCAGGATAGGGATGGTCAGTTCTGCGCTTCACAATGCACCCCCGATCGCAAGACTGCCCTCACCCTGAGATTGGCTGAGGCGGGATGGCAAGCTGAAAATGACCGCATGGCTCGCCTCTTGCGGCCACCGTCCGGCCCTGTCAGGATCGCGGAGGCGCGCCCCTGGCAGGCGACCTTTCCTTCAAAGCTGCGCAGAAGACCTGCAGGACGTTAAAATGCATGCAGGATTCATCTGCCTGATCACCGCCTATCTGTTTTCACAATTCTACCGCAGCTTCCTCGCCGTTCTGACACCTTTGCTTGAGATCGGGCTGCTGGCCACGAAACAGGATCTGGCCTCGGCCTCGGGCTGGTGGTTCCTGGCCTTTGGCGCGATGCAGCTGCCGGTCGGCGTGGCGCTGGACCGGATCGGCCCCCGCCGCACCACCGCGGTGCTGCTGGCACTCGCCGCCGCCGGAGCCCTGGTCTTTGCCGCCGCCCAGACGCCTTTACAGCTGAAAATCGCCATGGCCCTGATCGGCGCAGGCTGCGCGCCGGTGCTGGTGGCCACCTATTTCATCCTCGCCCGCGAATTCGCCGCGGCGCAGTTCGGGGTGCTGGCCAGCCTGACCATCGGCCTCGGATCGCTCGGCGATATCGGGGCCTCGCTGCCCTTCTCGCTGCTGGTCAGCCTGGCTGGCTGGCGCGCGAGCCTGATCGGCATGGCGGCCCTGACGCTGATGATGGCGCTGGTGGTCTATCTGGTGGTGCGGGATCCGCCCAGGGTGCAGAGCGGCAGGCATGGCTCGCTGCTCTCGGTGCTGGCCATCGCACCGCTCTGGCCGATCCTGGCGCTGATGCTGATCTGCTATGCGCCCCCGGCGGCGCTGCGCGGCCTCTGGCTTGGCCCCTATTTTCACGACATCCATGGCCTTTCCCAGACCGGGATCGGCGCGGTCGGCCTGGGCATGGGGCTGGCGCTGGTGCTGGGCAGCCTGATCATCGGCCCTTTGTCGCGCCGCCTTGGCAGCCTGAAGCGCACCGCCTTTTTCGCCAATAGCGCAATGATGTGCTGCCTCACCGCGCTCTGGGCCCTGCCCGGGCAGAGCTGGTGGGCGGCAGCGGCGCTTTTTGCCGGTGTCGGCCTGTTCGGTACCAGTTTCCCCATCATCACCGCCCATGCCCGCGGCTTCATCCCGGCGCATCTGATCGGGCGCGGCATCACATTCGTGAATTTTGTCGGCATTGCCGCGGTCGGCCTTTCGCAGGAAGTCACCGGCCGGCTGTTTGAGGCGGGTCAGCGCGCCGGACAGCCCGCCGTGACCGGCTTTTCGCATGTCTTCGGCTTTTTTGCCCTGATCAGCCTTGCCGGTCTGGCGATCTATCTGTTCTCACGCGAGGGCCCTGAGCCGGGCTGAGGACGATTCCCACGCTTTACCGCTTCCCCCTGCGCAACCTTTCAGCTAAGGGCCATCTGCCCCGGATAACCCGGGGTGAGCTTACCCTGCGCAATCAGCAGGGATGGGTACAGGAGATCCCCGATGGGCTATAAGGTCGTCGTCGTGGGTGCCACGGGCAACGTGGGCCGCGAAATGCTGAACATCCTCGCTGAACGCGAGTTCCCGATTGACGAGATTGCCGTGCTGGCATCGCGTAAATCGCTGGGCACTGAAGTCAGCTTTGGCGACAAGACTCTGAAGACTAAGGATCTCGACACTTTCGATTTCACTGGCTGGGACATGGCTTTGTTCGCAGTCGGCTCGGAGGCGACGAAAACCTATGCCCCGAAAGCGGCGGCAGCGGGCTGCGTCGTGATCGATAACTCGTCGCTCTACCGCTATGACCCCCAGGTGCCGCTGATCGTTCCGGAAGTGAATGCCGATGCGATCATGGGCTATAGCCAGAAGAACATCATCGCCAATCCGAACTGCTCGACCGCACAGATGGTTGTGGCGCTGAAGCCGCTGCATGACCGGGCGAAAATCAAGCGTGTTGTCGTCTCGACCTATCAGTCGGTTTCGGGCGCGGGCAAAGAGGGTATGGACGAGCTCTGGGAGCAGACCAAAGCGGTCTATAACCCGGTGAAAAACGTGCCGCCGAGCAAATTCTCGAAGCAGATCGCCTTCAACGTGATCCCGCATATCGATGTCTTCCTCGACGATGGTTACACCAAAGAAGAATGGAAGATGGTCGCCGAGACCAAGAAGATCATCGATCCCGCGATCAAGGTCACCGCGACCTGCGTGCGTGTGCCGGTCTTCGTCGGCCATTCGGAATCGATCAATATCGAATTCGAAGAGCCGCTGGACTGGCAGGAAGCCCAGGACATTCTGCGCGAAGCCCCGGGCATCATGCTGATCGATAAGCGCGAGCCGGGCGGCTATACCACCCCGATCGAAGCCGTGGGCGAATATGCCACCTATATCAGCCGCGTGCGTCAGGACCCGACGGTTGAGAATGGCATCGCTCTGTGGTGCGTTTCGGACAATCTGCGCAAAGGCGCGGCGCTGAACGCAGTGCAGATCGCCGAGACCCTTGGCAATCGCGTGCTGAAAAAGGGGTGATCCCTTTCAGCGATGACAGAGCAAAGGCGCGACGGTTTCCCGTCGCGCCTTTTTCATATCCGCAGGCCCGGCCCCTCAACCTCCCGCCCTCTCAGCCTCTCAGCCTATCAGCCGCCGAGGCTGCGGTTGTGATGCTCCATCAGAAACTGCCGCTCGCCTTTCGTGGAGAGCAGGACCGCAAGCATCAGCCCCGAGGCGCAGCCGACCAGGGTATCAAGCATCCGCTCCGGCGCGATTGCCGCCCCCGCCGTGCCCTGCAGCGCAAGATAGGTCATCAGCAGAGCCATCGGTGTAACAAGGATCTGGCCAAGGCCATAATTCGCACCAATCAGCAATTCATTCAGGATCATACAGAGGATCAGCAGCGCGATGACAATATAGGGCGAGGGGTCCAGCACCAGCACCCCCCAGGCCAGGCTGGCGCCAATCACATTCCCCCCGACACGCTGCAGCATCCGCGCCAGGCTCTGATGCAGCTGCGCGCTTTGCATCACCGCAACCGCCCCCATGGCCGCCCAGGCCGGATGGCTCAGCCCGAGAGCATAGCCAAGCAGGGCAGTCAGGCCGGCACAAAATCCCAGACGCAGCGCCAGCCAGGCCTGAAGGCGCAGCGGCGGCGGCTCTGGCAGCAGCACGGTATAGATACGCAGCCCCTCGGTTGCGAGACACAGAAGCCAGGCAAAGGCCCCTACCGCCGCCACGGCGGCGATGCGTTCGAACACCAGGCTCAGCTCAGCCACCGGACCAAGCGAGGCCGCCCCGGCAAAGAGGAAGATCAGCGCGCCTGGCGGGCCAAAGCTCAGCGCACTGGCCACCAAAGCGATCAGCGCCGTCAGCGGTGCCATCAGGGCCAGCTGCCAGCCCAGCGTCGCCCCGGCCCAGCCCGCGAGCGAGACAAAGAACACCATGGCGACCTGACACAGGAGGCACCAGAGCAGCACCCCGGCGCGCTTGCCTCGCGGCGCAAAGCGGCCAAACAGGGCGATCAATGCGCCAAGCGCAGCATAGCCCAGCAGATCGGGGCGCGATGAGTTCAGCATCAGCGGCAGCACAATGGCCGAGGTTATGGCAACCTGCAGCCCCGACAGGAAAGAATTGCGATGGAAGAAGGGGCCGCTCAGGCTGAGGCTCTCGCGCAGACGCTGCGGATGGCTCAGATGGCGGATCGTATCACGGCGATTGGGGTGGGACATTGCACTTCAGTCAGGCGCGGCCAGAGCCGGTTTCATCAATATTCTTGCGGATAATCCCGAGCACATTCAGCATATTGCTGAGCTGCTCGTCACTGACGCCTGCCAGCAGGCGTTCTTCGATCGTGTAGAGCGAGGCACGGACCTCTGCGAGCCGGGTCTCGCCTTCCGGGGTCAGATCGACCAGCCGGGCGCGGCCATCCTGTGGGCAGGCCCGGCGCGAGACCAGCCCCTCGCGTTCCAGGATCTCCAGCAGCCGCACGAGGCTGGGCGCTTCGATCCCGGTCAGCCGCGCCAGTTCCTTCTGGGTGATGCCGCCCCCCGAAGCGGCCAGATGCAGCATCGGCACCCAGGTCGCCCCGCTCAGGCCCTGATCGCTCAGATTGCGGTCAATCTCATGACGCCAGGCACGGGCGAGAAGGGCGAAAGAAATGCCAAAGCGTTGCCGCGCCGAAGCGGCATCGGGGGGGAATGTCATGCCGGATCCTGAATTAGTTTGATTAGCTAATCAAATATTGCGGCACTGCAGCATTGGCAAGAGCACAGCGCTCACATCGCCGTGCACCTGATTTTTTCTGCTGTGAAACCGCCGCAGGCTGCGGCCTTTTGCGGTCCCATCTGTCTCTGACGCAGCGCGGTGGCATTTCCCTGGGAGGGGTTTTCCTGGCTTGTCCGGGCCGCCGCTCTGCCTCAGTCTGCCCTGGCAAACCGAAGACCGGAGCCCCTGTCATGCGTATCCTGCTTGCCGCCCTGCTCGCCACCACCGCCCTGCCGGCCTGGGCCGATACCATCAGCGCCACCAGCCGTATTACCGATGTCACCGTCTATCCCGATGGGGCGAAAATCACCCGCGAGGTCCGTTTCACCGCTCCCGCTGCCGGCAGCCATGAGCTGCTGGTGACCGATCTGCCGGCCCGGACCGAGGCCGGGATGATGCAGCTCGCGGGCGGCGAAGGCATGGCTTACGGCGCTTTCAGCCTGCGGGCGGACCGCTTGCCTCCCCGGGGCGAGGCGCTGAGCCCGGAGCAGCAGGCGGCAAAGTCAGAACTCGCGGCTGCCAGAGCCGATACGGCCGCCGCCCTTGCCGCCGTTGAAAAGACCGATGCGCGGATCCGGGCCGCCGAGGCGCAGATCACCTTTCTGACCTCGTTCAGCGGCGGACTGCCGGAAAATGCCGGGCCAGAGCAGATCCGCGACCTGGCCGGAATGATCGGCAGCGAGACCCTGCGCGCCGCCGAAGAGGTGGCCAGCGCCAGACAGGCCAGGCTGCCTGCGGTCGAGGCGCTGGAAGAGGCACAGCGGGCCGAGGCCGAGGCCGAAGCAGCCTTTGACAGCCTGCCTGGCCTCGATCGTGACTATACCGCGCTGGTGGTCGCCCTGGAGGCGGCAGCGGCGGGCGACAGCACCATGACCATCACCCATTATATTTCCGAAGCACAATGGCAGCCCTTCTATGATATTTCGCTCAGCCGCGGCGCGGCGGGCAAGGTGACAATCGATCGCTCGGTTCTGGTTACGCAAAACAGCGGCGAGGACTGGACCGGGGTTAATCTGACACTTTCCTCTTCGCGCCCCTCCTCGCAATCTGCCCCCTCCACCCTCTGGCCGATGGCGCGCCGGATCGAGAAAGAAACCCCGCCAGAGGCCCTGCTCAAACGCGAGCGGCTGGGCGCTGAAGCCGCGGCAGATATGGTCGCCATGGCACCGGCGCCGATCATGGCTCTGGCCGGGATGGAGGGGGAAACCGTGGTCTACAGCTACCCGCGCGCGGTGAATATCGCGGATGGCGTCGAGGATCTGCG
Organism: Pseudogemmobacter faecipullorum; assembly: GCF_020539525.1. Taxonomy (GTDB): domain Bacteria; phylum Pseudomonadota; class Alphaproteobacteria; order Rhodobacterales; family Rhodobacteraceae; genus Pseudogemmobacter; species Pseudogemmobacter faecipullorum. The sequence continues at coordinate 261,571 of NZ_JACDXX010000001.1, forward strand.
CCTCGCGCTGGGGCAGATTGAAACCGCGGCCGAAGTGATCGCCGTGGCGGTGCCGTCGCGCGATAAAACCGCCTTCGCTCAGGCCAGCTTCACCAATACCAGCGCCGAACCTTTGCTGCCCGGCGCGGCGCTGCTCTATCGTGAGGGGGTTCTGGTCGGCTCGGCCCGGCTGGAGATGACCGCAGCCGGGGCCGAAACAGAGCTGGCCTTTGGCGCGCTGGAAAGCCTGCGGCTGACACGCGATATGCCTTTGCGCGACCAGGGGCAGAAGGGGGTGTTCTCGACCTCAAACCAGCTGAGCGAGACCGCCATTCTGAAAATCGAAAACCTCGGCAGCGAGGCCTGGCCTGTGCGGCTGCTCGACCAGGTGCCCTATTCCGAACAGCAGGATCTGAAGATCACCCATAGCGCCAGCCCGGCCGCCAGCGAGGTCGATCTCAAGGGCCAGCGCGGGCTGATGGCCTGGGAGTTCACCCTTGATGCCGGGGCCAGCCAGGAGATCAGCCTCAGCTATGAGCTGAGCTGGCCCGAGGGCATGGTGCTGCGTTAAGCCTCCATCCGTCCCGCCGACATATGCCGCTTGCCCGCGAAACCGGGCTGGCGGCGCACCGCAAAGCCCGCCCCGGCCAGGGCACGCCGCACATGGCCTGCCGCCGTATAGGTGGCAAATGAGCCGCCCGGCGCGGTGTGAAGCCCGACCTCTGCCATCAGATCCTCGCCCCACATTTCGGGGTTTTTGGCCGGAGAGAAGCCGTCGAGGAACCAGGCATCCGCCTTGCCAGCCCAGGCGGGCAGCGTTTCGCGCACATCACCATGTAAGATCTCAACCGCGATATTTCCCAGGCTGAACCGGGTCTCGCCCGCCGCAATCGCCGCGATCAGCGGGGCCGAGACCGCATCCGCCTCGGGGAAATGCTGCAGCGCCCGGGCCATATCCTGCGGCGCCATCGGGAAGGCCTCAAAGGTGGTAAAGCGGATTTCCGGCCCGCCGCGTGCCGCCAGCAACAGCGTCAGCAGGTTCAGCCCGGTGCCAAAGCCCAGCTCGGCAATCTGAAACCCCGGGCGCAGCCGCGCCGGCAGATCATTGCCGGCGATAAAGACATGCCGGGTCTCTTCCAGCCCGCCTTTCAGGCTGAAATAGGGGTCGTCAAAGCGGGTTGCGACAGGTATCGCATCCTCAAGCCAGGACAATTGCGCCGCTTCGGGCAGGGTTTTATCGGCCATGGGGCGGCTCCTTTTCGGGCTCAGAACTGAGGGAAAGGCGCCAGGATGGCAAGCGCAGATGTCACAATCCGGGGGGCCGGGATCTTTGGCCTCGCCACGGCCTGGGCCTGTGTGAAACGCGGGCTGAAGGTGCGGGTGAGCGATCCGGGCGGGATCGGGGCCGGGGCTTCGGGCGGGGTGGTCGGCGCGCTGGCGCCGCATGCCCCCGAGAGCTGGAACCCGATGAAGCAGTTTCAGTTTGAAAGCCTGATCATGGCCGAAGCCTGGTGGCGTGAGGTACATGCGGCGGGCGGGGCCGATCCGCTTTATGCCCGTACCGGAAGGCTGCAGCCGGTGCTGAGCGACAGCGGCCTTGCCGCCGCAGGCGAGCGTGAGACCGCCGCCGCCAGCCTCTGGCAGGGCAAAGCCGAATGGCGGGTCATCACCTGCGGCACCTCGGACTGGGAACCACAAAGCCCGACCGGCCTGCTGATCCGTGACACGCTGACGGCGCGGATCAGCCCCCGCGCGGCGGTTCATGCCCTCGCCTGCGCTATACGGGCCCGGGGCGGCGAGATCGTGACTGGCGAGGCACCGGAGGAAGGGAAGATCCTCCATGCCAGCGGCGTCGCCGGGCTGGCAGATCTCTCCTCGGCCTTCGGGCGGAAGCTTGGTGGCGGCGTGAAAGGCCAGGCCGCGCTGCTCGCCCATGACGCCCGCCACTGCCCGCAGATCTATACCGACGGGCTCTATATCATCCCGCATGGCGACGGGCTGACGGCAATCGGCTCGACCAGCGAGAATTCCTGGGAGGCGGAGGGCACCGATCATCAGGCGCCTGAGCTGGTGGAAAAAGCCCGCAGGCTGCTGCCACTGCTGCTGCAGGCAGAAGTGAGGGAATACTGGGCCGGGATCCGGCCCCGCGCGAAAAGCCGCGCTCCGGTGATCGGGGCCTGGCCCGGGCGTGAGGGACATTTCATTGCCAATGGCGGCTTTAAGACCGGCTTTGGCATGGCGCCGAAATGCGCCGAACTGCTGGCCGATCTGCTGGCGGGCCGGGGTGATGATATCCCGCAGCCCTTCCGCCCCGAAAGCCTGCTGTAAAGCGAGGGGGCGCTGCCCCCTCAAACCCCCGGGATATTTTCAGACAGATGAAAAGGGTCCGGGCCCCGCTGATTTCATCTGTCTGAAAATATCCCCGCCAGAGGCATCGGGCCGGGACCAGAGGCGCGACGGGGCAAGAATGAAAAAGGCCGCATCCAAAGATGCGGCCCTTCCCATAAACAATCTGCGAAAGATCAGTTCTTCGCGTAATATTCGACGACCAGGTTCGGCTCCATGACGACCGGGTAGGGCACGTCCGAAAGGCTCGGGGTACGAACGAATTTCGCGGTCAGCTTCTGATTGTCGACTTCGACATAATCCGGAACGTCACGCTCGGTCAGCGAGATTGCTTCAGCGATGATGGCCAGCTGACGCGATTTCTCACGCACCGACACCACATCGCCTTCGCGCAGACGGTAGGAACCGATATTCACCGGCTTGCCGTTCACCAGGACGTGGCCGTGGTTCACGAACTGACGGGCTGCGAAGATGGTCGGCACGAATTTCGCGCGGTAGACCAGAGCGTCAAGGCGGCGCTCGAGCAGGCCGATCAGATTCTCGCCGGTATCACCGGTGACGCGCTCGGCTTCACCATAGATGCGACGGAACTGCTTTTCGGTCAGATCGCCGTAATAGCCTTTCAGCTTCTGCTTGGCGCGCAGCTGGGTACCGAAGTCCGACAGCTTGCCCTTGCGGCGCTGACCGTGCTGGCCCGGGCCGTATTCGCGCTTGTTCAGCGGCGACTTGGCGCGGCCCCAGATGTTTTCGCCCATGCGGCGGTCAATTTTATACTTGGCAGCGGTCCGTTTGGTCACGCTGATCTCCTTCGTTATGTGGCCCGAAGGCCGGAAGGGCGTTGTCCTTTCCCGAGGCGGGAGGCCGAAGCCCATGGCCCGGGGCGACAGGGTCTTTCTTGCGAAAGCCACCAACACCAATGAAAAGCCCCGGACGAGAGCCCGGGACCATGGCGCGGCTTATAATGAAGCGGGAGGGGGAGTCAACAGCGCGAGGCGATCTGGCCGGTGAAGAAAGCCCCCCTGCAGGCTCAGGCACGGCCTGCGGTCGGGGAAAGCACCAGCGGATCAATGCCCAGAGCCTTCAGCGCCAGCATCCATTTCGCCTCATCCTCGGCCTGGAACACCAGATCGGCGCTGACATCGGCAATCAGCCAGTCATTGCGCAGGATCTCACCCTCGAGCTGGCCAGGCCCCCAGCCAGCATAGCCCAGCGCCAGCAGGGCCTGTTCCGGCCCCTCACCCCGGGCAATTGCCTCAAGAATATCAAGGGTCGCGGTCAGGTGATAGCCGCCGGGCACGGTCATCATGGTGGAATCACCCTTGCCGGCCCCGCCCAGCCAGTCGGCACTGTGCAGTACAAAGCCCCGGCCGCGCTCGACCGGGCCGCCGTAATGCACCTGGATTTCGCGGCAATCCTCTCCGGCTGAAATGCCGAGATGGCGCAGCAGACCGTCGAAATTCAGCTCCTGCGAGGGTTTGTTAAGAATCAGCCCCATCGCGCTGTCAGGGCCATGGGCGCAGATCAGCACCACCGAGCGGATAAACCGCGGATCCTCCATGGCGGGCATAGCCACCAAGACTTTACCTGCAAGTTCCATCACCGGGGCACCTCCGCGGTCAGGATGACCGCGCAAGGCCCCGGGCTCAAGAGCAAGCGTGAAAAAACCGCGTGATCCAGGTCTTCTGCGGCCAGAGAGGCTGTTTCACTGCCTGCGCGCACCACTGGCTGCGTCTTCACGGACACAGGCCAGGTTCGTCGCTGCCTTGTGATTTCCCCTTACCCCGACAGGATCTATGCTGCCCCCATGAGATATATGCCCCGCCTGCCCCGCGTTCTTGCGCTTTCGATATCCCTGATCCCGGCGATTGCCGGGCTGGCCCCGGCTGCGGCAATGGCCGGGCCGGCCACGCAGGATGAGGTCTTGCAGGCGGTGGTGCTGACCGGCTGGCAGCAGCCCGATGGCAGGCGGATGGCTGCGCTGCGGCTGGACCTGGCGCCGGGCTGGAAAACCTACTGGCGCAGCCCGGGCGAGGCAGGGATCCCACCGCAGTTCGACTGGTCGGCTTCGGTCAATGTCAGATCCGTCCGGCTGCACTGGCCCGCGCCGGTAGTTTTTGAAACCAATGGCATGCGCTCGATCGGCTACCGCGATCAGCTGGTACTGCCGGTGGAGGTAACACCGCTGGACCCGGCACGCCCGGTCCGGCTGGTGGCCGGGGTTGAGCTGGGCATCTGCCACGACATCTGCCTGCCCGCCTCGCTGCGGCTCGATGCCGGGATCGAGGGCAAAGGGGCACCTGACCGGCTGATTGAGGCCGCGCTCCAGGCCCGGCCGCGCTCGGCAAAAGAAGCCGGCCTGGCCGGGATCCGCTGCAGGGTTGAACCGATTGACGATGGCCTGCGGCTCAGCGCCGATATGGGCCTGCCGCCGCAGGGCCAAAGCGAGACCGTTGCCTTTGAGACCAGCGACCGCACAATCTGGGTTTCAGAATCGGTTGCCGCCCGTCAGGGCGCCACGCTGAGCGCCAGCGCAGAGCTGGTCGCCCCTTCCGCCCGGCCCTTTGCCCTCGACCGTTCGGGCATCACCCTGACCGTGATCTCGGAACGCGGCGCGGTTGAGGTCCGGGGCTGTCCGGCCGGCTGAGGGCATGATGCGCTGGCTGCTGCCGCTGACCCTGCCTCTCGGCCTCGCCACACCGCTGGCGGCCGGGCCGGCCACCCCCTGGCATTCGCCTTCGGTGCTCAGCATGGAATGGGGGGTGTTCTGCGCGCTTTACGCGATGGATCAGCTGCCCGCCCCCGGCACCATCGCCGGATTCATGCATGTGCCGCGCGATGAGATCACCCTGCACTGGCCAGAGGAACAGATTGTCCCGGCCCAGCCTGGCATTGCATTTGGCGTACGGGCGCTTGGTCAGCCCGGCCTCTTCCTGCCCGAGGCCGAGGTAAGGGTGTTCCGGCCCGGCGCCAAGCAGCCCGAGACCTGGAGCACCACCCTGTCCGGCGATGGCGCCTCACTGGCCTTTTTCCGCTTTGACAGCGAAGAAGAGCTGCTGCCCGGCCTGTGGCGCTTTGAATTGCATGATGCAGGCGTGATGTTTTTCAGCGTGGAATTCGAAGTCGTCCCCCCTGCTGCGCAACGCGATATTGCCGATGCCTGCGGCGCGACCTCCTGAGCGCGCAGAAGCCACAGGGACATATTAAACCTTATTGCGACCCATCAGAGAAAGTATATTGCTCTGCGGCTACAAACATCCTAGGCATTTTGCACCTGCAGAATCTGACGGAGCCCGCAATGCCGCATGATGGTCAGCCTCTCACCGCGCCCAGGGGCGCTGCCCCCCTCATCAGCGATCTGCGCCGCCTGACCGGCGAGGTTCTGCCCGAGCTCGAGGCCATTTTCACCACCGCCCGCGAGACCCTGCGCGGCATGGTCAGCCAGGGCGGCAAGATCAGTGCCGCCGCGCTGGAGCAGCATCAGCATGAGGCGCATGGCCTCTCCTGGCTGGCGACCTATGTCGAGGCCCTGCGCCAGCTTGATGCCTGGGCCGGACGGCTGGAGGCCGGGGGCCGCTTTGGCGAGATTGAGGCGCTGATCCTGCAGATCGGCTTTGGCGAATATCTGTCCCAGCTCTCGGGCGGCATTCCGATGAGCCAGCAGGAAACCGCGCGCCTTGCCGATCTCGGCGTCGGGGCACCCGGCTCAGAGGCGGCACAGATCCTGATCCGCAGCGGCAATAATCCTGCCGCCCGCGCCCGCCTGGTGGCGCTGATGCGCGAGGATAAGGCCCGCGCCACCTTTGGCGCTTCGGGTCTTGATGAAGAGCTGGAGATGATCCGCGATCAGTTTCGCCGCTATTCCGATGAAAAGGTCATCCCCTTTGCCCATGACTGGCATCTGAAGGATGAGCTGATCCCGATGGAGATCATCCGCGAACTGGCGGAAATGGGCGTGTTTGGCCTGACCATCCCGGAAGAATTTGGCGGCTTTGGCCTCTCCAAAGCCTCGATGGTGGTGGTCTCGGAAGAGCTGTCGCGCGGCTATATCGGCGTCGGCTCGCTCGGCACCCGCTCGGAAATCGCCGCCGAGCTGATCCTCTGCGGCGGCACGCCCGAGCAAAAGGCGCAATGGTTGCCGAAACTCGCCTCGGGTGAGATCCTGCCGACCGCGGTGTTTACCGAACCCAATACCGGCTCGGATCTTGGCGCCTTGCGCACAAGGGCCACCCGCACCGAAGAAGGCTGGGAGATCACCGGCAATAAGACCTGGATTACCCATGCCGCGCGCACCCATGTGATGACGCTGCTGGCACGCACCGATCCCGACAGCACCGACTGGCGCGGATTGTCGATGTTCCTTGCGGAAAAGACACCCGGCACCGATGAGGCCCCCTTCCCCACCCCGGGCATGAGCGGCGGTGAGATTGAGGTGCTCGGCTACCGCGGCATGAAGGAATATGAGCTGGGCTTTGACGGTTTTAAGGTCAAGGCTGAGAACCTGCTGGGCGGGCAGCCCGGCCAGGGGTTCAAACAGCTGATGCAGACCTTTGAGAGCGCGCGGATCCAGACCGGGGCGCGGGCCATCGGCGTGGCCCAGGCGGCGCTGGAAACCGGGATGCAATATGCCGAGGACCGCAGGCAGTTCGGCAAAGCCCTGATCGAATTCCCCCGCGTCGCCAATAAACTGGCGATGATGGCGGTCGAGGTGATGATCGCCCGGCAGCTGACCTATTTCGCCGCCTGGCAGAAAGACCATGACAAGCGCTGCGATCTGGAAGCGGGTATGGCCAAGCTTCTGGGCGCGCGGGTCGCCTGGGCCTCGGCGGATAATGCTTTGCAGATCCATGGCGGCAATGGCTTTGCGCTGGAATACCGCATCTCGCGCATTCTCTGCGATGCCCGGATCCTGAATATCTTCGAGGGCGCGGCCGAGATCCAGGCCCAGGTCATCGCCCGCCGCCTGCTCGACTGAGGCGGCAGATCAGACCCGATCCCGGATCAGGGCGTCCCTCCGCGTGAGGGGCGCTCGGCCCCCAGACGCGGATGCAGATGCCCGGCCATCTGCCAGCAGGCCAGCATAGCCAGCCCCATCGCGGCAAAAAGACCCGAGACCGGGGTGAAAAACAGCACGCCCCAGGCCACCGCCGGGGTGAGAATGCCCGAAACATCGCGGAATGTGGTATAGACAGCGGCCATTTCGGTGCGCTGCGAGGGTTTGACCGCCATCAGGAAGGGCAGCCCGCCCACCACATCCAGGGTCAGGAAACAGAGACTGGCCCCAAAAGCGATGAAGACCACCAGCCAGGGCAGCGCCGCGAAGGCCCAGGCCGCCAGCATCAGCCCGCCCCCCCAGAGGAAGGCCAACCGGACCGAGCGGCGCACCGACATCCGCCGCGCTATGCGGTTGATCACCGGCGCCAGGAACAGAAAGCCGTTCGAGAGCGACAGCGCAAAGCCGCCGACCTTGTCACTCAGCCCGGCTTCCACACAGTAAATCGGCAGATAGACAATATAGACCCACCAGCCGGCCGAGCGGGTCACGGCGAAAAGCCAGCCGGCAATCAGCCTCGGCTGGCGAAAGAACTGCGCCAGAAACCCCAGCGGATTGACCGCAGGCTTCCGCGCCCGGGCGATCTGACGGCCATTGCCCAGCCGCAGCCACCAGAACACCGCAAGCAGGACGAGGGCAAAGCCGCCGGCGACGAGGAAAGGCGCGGCAGGCCAGCGGTCATAAAGCCAGACCCCCAGCACCGGCCCGAGGGTCCAGGGCACGGCGGCATAGGCCATCTGCATGCCCTGGCTATGCCCGAGCCGCGAGCGGTCGACATAGTCGAGCACATAGGCATTGAGGCAGATAAACACCGTCGCCGTAGCAAAAGCATTGCAGCACAAAGCCAGAATCATCGCGAACGGCGTGCCATAGAGCGCCAGCGTCATGCCCAGCAGGTAAAGCACTACCCCCAGCGTATAGGTCCAGCGGCGCGGCAGATGCCGCGTCACCACCGGCACCATCAGCCCGCAGAACAGCCCGGCAAATCCCGCGACCAGATAGGCCAGCGAGGTGGATTGGGCATCGCCAAGCGTGCGGTAGATCGCCAGCGGCATGGCCGAGACCAGGACGCCGCGCACGCAGGCCTCAAGCCCGGTCAGCAAAGCGAAATGCTCGGTCTGCGGCACCGGATTATATTTCAGAGCGAGGGGGATATATCGAAGCGCCATAGTGCCCAGAGAGCCCGGGCAGCCTTTGTGGTCTGATCCGTTCGCGACAGAGGAGGTCGCCTTTGTCAGCTTCCCCCGGCCGCCCGTGCAAAATAACCGGCGAGGCGCTGACGGGCCTCGGGCAAGGGGCGGCTCTGTCCGCTTTCCGCCAGCGCCCGGGCGAGGAAATGCCCGGTCAGCTGCAGCGCCAGGGGCAGATCAGCCGCCGGAATGCCTGTCCCCCCGGCCAAAGCGGGCGGTAAAATAAGCAATCGCCCGGCCCAGTCTCCGGCCCCCGCCCTGCTGACCGCGCGTCCCGTGCGGGGCGAGACATAGGCCAGATCATCGCTGCTGCCGGTGACCGCGCAACTGGTCAGATCCAGCCCATAGCCCGACTGTTCCAGCAGCTGGCATTCCCAGCGGAGATAGGCGCTTTGCCAGCCAGGCCGGCCGAGCTGATCCAGCAGGCTGAGGCTTTGCTGCCAAAGCTGCGGATGGGGCGCACGTTCGGGCAGCAGCAGCTGCAGCAGCGCGGCTGAGCTGCTCAGCGCCGCCAGCGCCGGAGCATCGCTGTAAAGCGCGGCGCGGGAACGGATCGGCTCGATGGTGAAACTGCCGATATGGCTGCCGAGCCGCGCCTTCCAGACCGCCGCCACCTGGCCACCGGGCTGCAGATGCGGGCTCATCCGCTGCGAGGTGCCACCGCGCACAATGCCCGAAAACCGCCCCTCGCGCGCAGCGAAAAGCGTGAGGAGCGCGGCGCTTTCCCCATGCGGTTTTGCCGCCAGCACAATGCCTTCGTCGCGCCATTCCATCATCAGCCGAATATCGCGCGCGAGGCTCAGCCCGGCAAGAGGGGGCGCTGCCCCCCCGGCCGCCTCTGGCGCCCACCCCCCGGGATATTTTCAGACAGATGAAAAGCGGCGGCGAAATCAGTCGCCCGTGAGGCCAGGCTCATCCAGCAGGGTGCGGCCCTGGCGGTCCTCAATTTCAATGATCCAGAGATCGGGATCGCGGGCGCGGGCGCGGGACAAAGCCTCATCGACGCTGCGCTCCTCGCCCTCGGCATAGGAAATCCAGACCCGGCCGCCGCTCATCAGATCCGTGCGGCGCTCAAAGGCCTGCGCCATGCCATCCAGCGTGGCGAGCTTCACCATCACCGCCCCGGCGGTGACATCGCCCTTTTGCGTGACATAGGCAGGAATATCAGCAAGGCTCAGCCGGCGGAGATAGGCCTGGACCCAGAATTCTGCGGTTAATCTCGGCATCCTGCCTCGCCTTTGCTGCGGAGAAACCCGATGGCCAGACCCCCGACCGGCGCGCTGATCGCCCTTGCCGCTGCCGCGCTCCCGGCGCTGGTGATGAAAGCCGATCCGAAGGGGGCGGGCCAGGACCCTGCTGTCAGGGGCCCGGCAAAAATCATCGGCGCGGGAGGGTTACTCTGGCTGGCCCTCGCCACGCTGAAACGCCTGATCAGGCGTTCCCGTCTTTGAACTCAAGCCCCATTTCCGAATAGCGCTCGGATTCTTCCATCCAGTTCGGGCGCACCTTCACCTGCAGGAAGAGATGGACCTCGCGGTCAAGGAATTCCTTAATCTCGGCGCGGGCGGCCTGGCCGATGGCCTTGATCGTCTCGCCACGATTGCCCAGCACGATGCCTTTATGACCATCGCGGGCCACATAGACCACCTGGTCGATCCGGGCCGAGCCGTCTTTACGCTCCTCCCATTTCTCGGTCTCGACGGTGAGCTGATAGGGCAGCTCCTCATGCAGACGCAGGGTCAGTTTTTCGCGGGTCATCTCGGCCGCGATCATGCGCAAGGGCAGATCGGCCAGCTGATCTTCCGGGTAGAACCACTCGCCTTGCGGCAGTTCAGCCGCCAGCCAGGCGCGCAGATCCTGCACCCCATAGCCACGCTCGGCCGAAATCATGAAGGTCTTCACGAAGGGGAAAACCTCATTGGCCTTCTGAGCCAGCGCCAGCAGCTTTTCCGCTGCCAGTTTATCGATCTTGTTGATCGCCAGCGCCACGGGGCGGTCTTTGGGCAGTTCAGCCGCCATCCGCTCAATGATCGCCTCGACGCCTTCGGTGATGCCGCGATGCGCCTCAATCAGAAGCACCACGATATCGGCATCGGCAGCCCCGCCCCAGGCAGCCTTGACCATCGCCCGGTCGAGACGGCGGCGCGGGCGGAACAGGCCCGGGGTGTCGACGAAGACGATCTGGCTGTGGCCCTCCATCGCCACACCACGGATCCGGGTGCGGGTGGTCTGGACCTTATGGGTGACAATCGAGACCTTGGCCCCGACCATGCGGTTCAGCAGCGTTGATTTGCCGGCATTCGGCTCGCCGATCAGCGCGACAAAGCCGGCGCGGGTCACAGCCTCTGACGGGGTTTCGGCATCGGCCCCGAGGGGGGGAATTTCGTTACTCATGACCGGCCTCCAGCCGTTTCAGAAGGGCCGCGGCGGCCTGTTGCTCGGCGAGGCGTTTTGACCCCGCCCGGGCGCTTTCATGCGCTCCGTTCCCGAGCGTCACTTCGACCGTGAACTGCGGCTGATGATCCGGCCCGTCGCGGCCGGTCTCGGTATATTTCGGCGGCGCCATGCCCCGGGCCTGGGCCCATTCCTGCAAAGCGGATTTTGCATCCCGGGCATCCGGCTCGACCGCGCTGATGCGTTTGCCCCAGAGGCGCAGCACCAGGGCACGGGCGGTCTCGAACCCGGCATCAAGATAGACAGCGGCAATCACCGCCTCAATCGCATCGCCGATCAGCGCTTCTTTACGCCGCCCGCCGGAGAGCATTTCCGAGCGTCCCAGCCTGAGCACTTCGCCCAGCCCGATATCGCGGGCCACTTCAGCACAGGTCTCTTTGCGCACCAGCGCATTGAGCCGGGGGGCAAGCTGTCCCTCGGTCGCCGCTTTATCGGCCGAGAACAGAGCCTCGGCCATCACCAGACCCAGAACCCGGTCGCCGAGAAACTCCAGCCGCTGGTTGTCGGGCCGGGTCGTCGAGGCGATCGAGGAATGGGTGACTGCGCGCACCAGAAGCTCAGTCCGCGCGAACTCATGTCCGATACGGGTCTGAAACGCTTTAAGATCGGCCGAGAGCCTCACGTGTTACTCGATTCCATGGAAAAACCGGTCCATACGCCAGGTCCAGAAATACCACAAGCGGCTGCCCGCCGCCGAGAAAATCACCCGGTCGGCGCGACCGATCAGCAGATCAGCCGAAACCATGCCCACGCCACCCTGCGCCCCCTGACGGAAACGCGAATCCATGGAATTGTCGCGGTTGTCGCCCATGAAGAAGAAATGCCCCTCCGGAACCGTGAAAATCTCGGAATTATCCGGCAATCCGGTGGAATCAGCAATATTGAGCACCGGATAGGAGCGGGTCTTATCGCCCTCGCCGGTGGGGATGGTCTCAATCGAGCGCGAGCGCTCGCAGCTGGCCCCAAGCCCGACCACACCATTGCCACAGCGCGGCAGGCTCTTCATCGGCCCCTGGGGTTCATAGGTCTCGGCAAAAATCCCGTCAGGCTGCTGCACCAGTTCCTGACCATTAAGGATCACCCGACCCTCTTTCATCTGGACCGTGTCGCCCGGCAGGCCGATCACCCGCTTGATGTAATCATCGCCGCTGGTCGGGTGGCGGAATACCACCACATCGCCACGCTCAGGGTCAGAGCCGAAGATCCGGCCCTCAATCGGGCAGACCGCAAAGGGGCAGGAATAGCGCGAATAGCCATAGGCCATCTTATTCACAAACAGGAAATCGCCGATCAGCAGCGAGCTTTTCATCGATTCCGAAGGGATCCAGAACGGCTGGAAAAACAGGGTGCGAAAGCCGAGCGCAATGACCAGCGCCCAGACCACCGTGCTGATGGTTTCATGCAGCGCAGATTTCGGTTTTGCTCTTGCCATCCGCCTCAGCCTTCCTCGATTGATCGGGCCGCTTCTTGCGCCCCGGGACAGAGGCTGTCAAGCCGCCGCCCTGAAACTGCCCCCTGCTTTGGCAACGGGCGATGACACGCCTCCCGCCAGATCACCCGGCGGGGTCTTTCTCACCAGAGCCTGCCCGATCCGCCGCCCCGCCTTCCGGCCCGAGCGGCCGCGCCTCGATCACCACAAAGGCCTGAGCCCAGGGGTGATCATCGGTCAGGGTGACATGGATCAGCGCCCTATGGCCGGGCGGCGTCATCTGCGCCAGCCGCTCGGCCGCCCAGCCGGTCACCGCCATCACCGGCTGCCCGGTCTGCAGGTTTGACACCGCCATATCCTTCCAGGAAATCCCCATCCGCAACCCGGTGCCAAGCGCTTTGGAACAGGCCTCCTTGGCGGCCCAGCGTTTGGCATAGGTGGCCGCGACCTCACGCCTGGTCTCAGCTTTATGCTGTTCCAGGGGCGTGAAGACGCGGTTGCGGAAGCGGTCGCCAAACCGGGCCAGCGTGGCCTCGATCCGCTCGATACTGGCCAGATCGGCTCCGATCCCGAGGATCATCGCAGCGCCGGGGCCCGGCCCGGGTCTGTCACCAGAGCCTCGCCGCATCCATACGGCGGCGCATTTCCTCGATCGCCGGGCCGAGGCCCAGATAGATCGCCTCGCCGATCAGGAAGTGACCAATGTTAAGCTCAACCACCTCCGGGATCGCTGCGACCGGCTCGACATTATCATAGGTCAGCCCATGGCCGGCATGGACCTCAAGCCCCAGCGCAGCCGCATGGCGCGCAGCCTGGCGCAAAGCGGAAAGCTCGGCCTCGGCCTCAGCATGTCGCCCCTCGGCATGAAGTTCAGAATAGAGACCGGTATGCAGCTCAACCACCGCCGCACCGATCCTGGCCGAGGCCTCAATCTGCGCGGTCTCATGGCCGATGAACATCGAGACCCGGATGCCTGCCTCGCGCAGCGGCGCCACGAAGGCCTTCAGCCGGGCCTCATCGCCTGCGACATCAAGTCCGCCCTCAGTGGTGCGCTCTTCGCGCTTTTCCGGCACGAGGCAGGCAGCATGGGGTTTCAGGCGCAGAATAATTGCCTGCATCTCATCGGTCGCGGCGCATTCGAAATTCAGCGGGATACCGATCCCGGCCGCGAGAGCATCCATATCGGCATCACGGATATGGCGGCGATCCTCGCGCAGATGGGCGGTGATGCCATCAGCTCCCGAAGCCTCGGCCAGCAAAGCCGCGCGCAGAGGGTCAGGCCAGGCAGATCCACGGGCGTTACGGACGGTGGCCACATGGTCAATATTCACCCCGAGCCTCAGCTTACCGCGATCCGACATGTCGTCTCCTTTATCAGCGCAGAACGCGCGGGCGCAGTGCTGCCCGCCACGAGTCGGCGCAGTCTAGGGCGAAGCCGGGCCGTCGTCACCTGCCACTTCAGGGCTGTTTCGCTCAGCCTCCTGGCGCTGTGCGATCCGCTCACGGGCATCTGCCAGCATCTCTCTCAGGCGGCGGCGTTTCTCGCTGTGCTCGCGCGCCCGTGAGGCGCGGGCCTTCTGATAGGCGCTGACCAGAACCAGGGTGATGTAATAGGCCACAGCAGAGAGCACGATGGCCGGGCCAAGCGCGCCGATGAAATAGGGCAGATAGATCTCATTCCAGAACTGCAGCAACCCGCCCCAGCGGGTGGTGTCAGAGGTGAAGATCGCGAGAAAGTTATGCCACAGATCCGATCCGGCGCTGGCGAAGGCATGGCCGATATATTCGGCCGAGAGGGGCTTTTCGATGCCAAGGATCCAGTGGCCCAGCGACATAGAGGCCACGGCAAAGAAAGGCGTGGTGATCGGATTGGTGTTCAGCGTCGCCAGCAAGGCCGCGAGCAGATTGCCATTCACCAGCCGCGCGCCGATCCAGGCCACAATGAACTGCAGCCCCGGAAAGGGCAGAAAGCCAATGACCGAGCCGATAAAAATGCCACGCGCCACCCGCTGCGGGCTGTCCGGCAGACGGCGCATACGGTGCACAACATATTGGGTCGCGCGCTTTAGCCCGCCGCGCGGCCAGACCATTTCCCGCGCCCGGGCACCCCAGGTCTGCGGATCTCGGCGCTTGAAAACCACAATGCTGCCTTTTCATCTTATGCCCCCGGCCAGAGCCCGGGCGCGGATCCTCAGGATCAGGGTTGCCGGTTCTTATCCCGGTGCCGTGAGATCTGCGCAACATCATTGTCAGCTTCAAGAGCGTTCAGCACGACGTGAAGATGCTCGACATCGCGCAGATCGACATCGACCAGCAGACGGTAGAAATCCGGTTTGCGGTCGGTGAAGCGCAGGTCCGAGATATTGGCACGATGTTCGCCCACCAGCGTACAGATCCGCCCCAGCACCCCGGCATCATTCGAAATGGTCATTTCGAGTGAGACAGTATGGATCGCCGCGTGCCGGCCAGGCAGCCATTGCAGATCGATCCAGCGCTCGGTCTGGCTCTCAAACTCGGCCAGAGCCGGGCAGTCAATCGCATGGGCGACAACGCCCTTGCCGCGCCAGGTGATGCCAACGATACGCTCGCCCGGCAAGGGCTGACAGCAGGGCGCACGGCGGAAAGCCTCATCCTCGCCCAGCCCGACGACGGGGCGGTTCGAATCGATTTCGGGGCCTTCATGGGTGGCAAGATCGGGATAGAGCGTGCTGACGACACGGCGCGCGGTCATCTCGGCACTGCCAACCTTGGCCAGCAGATCCATCTCATCGCTGCAGCCCAGCAGTTTGGCGGCAGTGCGCAGGGCTTTCTCGCCGGATTTCTTGCCCACATGCTCAAAGGCGGCACGCAGCAATTCCTGGCCCAGACGGATGAAACGACCGCGATCCTCCTCGCGCAGCGAGCGCCGGATCGCCGCCTTGGCGCGGCCGGTGGTGACAATATCCACCCAGGTCGCCTGGGGACGCTGCCCCTCGGCAGTGATCACCTCAACCGACTGACCATTTTTCAGCCGGGTCCAGAGCGGCACCCGAATGCCATCGACCTTGGCCGAGACCGTCATATTGCCGATCCGGGTATGGATCGCATAGGCGAAATCAAGCGGGGTCGCGCCGCGCGGCAGCTGCACCACATCGCCTTTCGGCGTGAAGCAGAACACCTGGTCAAGATACATCTCGAGTTTGACATTCTCGAGGAATTCGTCGTGATCCTCTTCGTCGAGCCGCTCGGTCAGCTGGCTGATCCAGTCGGCCGGATCGACGGCAAAGGGGTTCGGCGCGCGCACGCCTTCTTTATAGGACCAGTGCGCGGCAACCCCGGCCTCGGCCACCTCATGCATCTCGCGGGTACGGATCTGCACCTCAACCTTGCTGGCATCGCGACCCGAGACCGTGGTGTGGATCGAGCGGTAGCCGTTCGATTTCGGCTGCGAGATATAATCCTTGAACCGGCCCGGCACCGCATGCCAGCGCTGATGAATCGCCCCGAGGATACGGTAGCAGTCATCCACCGAGCCACAGATCACCCGGAAGCCGTAGATATCCGAGAGCTGCGAGAAGGACAGATCCTTCTCCTGCATTTTACGCCAGATCGAATAGGGCTTTTTGGCCCGGCCATAGACCATGGCCTCGATGCCCTCGCGGTCGAGCTCACTGCGCAGATCGCCGCTGATCTTATGGACCACATCGCCGGTCTTCTTCTGCAGCACGACATAGCGGCGGATGATCGACTGGCGCGCCTCGGGATTGAGCACGCGGAAGGACAGATCCTCCAGCTCCTCGCGCATCCACTGCATCCCCATGCGACCGGCCAGCGGCGCATAGATCTCCATGGTCTCACGCGCTTTCTGCGCCTGCTTTTCTGCCCGCATCGATTTGATCGTGCGCATATTATGCAGACGGTCGGCCAGCTTGACGAGAATGACCCGCAGATCTTTCGACATCGCCATGAACAGCTTGCGGAAGTTCTCGGCCTGTTTGCTCTCGGCCGAGGAGAGCTGCAGATTGGTCAGCTTGGTAACGCCATCGACCAGCTCGGCCACTTCCGGGCCAAACTGTTCCGAGATTTCGGAATAGGTCGAGCGGGTATCCTCGATCGTGTCATGCAGCAAAGCGGTGACGATCGTATCATCATCAAGCCGCATCTCGGTGAGAATGGCGGCGACGGCGATCGGATGGGTGAAATAGGGCTCGCCCGACTTGCGGACCTGCCCGTCATGCATCCTGAGGCCATAGGCATAGGCCTTGCGGATCAGGTCAGCATCGGAGCGCGGATTATAATTCCGGACGAGGGCGACAAGGTCTTCAACGTCGATCATCGCCCGCGCCCGGGGCGATTTTGCGCCCCGCCTCCTTCTGTCAGTTCTCGCCCTGGGCTTCCATCAGAGCGCGCAGCAGCTTTTCCTCAGACATGTCATCCTGCTGCGGGCGGTCAACTTCGCCCGTCATCAGCAGAGCCATCTGATCCTCTTCCGGCTCATCGACCTCGATCTGGGTCTGATGGCTTTCGATCATCCGCTCCCGCAGCGCATCAGCCGACTGGGTCTCGTCAGCAATCTCGCGCAGCGAGACGACCGGATTCTTGTCGTTGTCGCGATCCACCGTCAGCGGCGCTCCGGTGTTGATCTCGCGCGCCCGGTGAGCCGCAAGCATCACCAGCTCAAAGCGGTTCGGAACTTTATCGACGCAATCTTCGACCGTAACGCGGGCCATGGGACACTCCAGTTTCGGGCCCATTAAGGACCGGCTCTCGGAAAAGCTCTGTTTAGGCGCATTGCCCGGGATTGACAAGACTGCCGCAGGCCCTGGTAACGCGACTTTGCTGCGCCGCAAAAGCAGCCCGCCAACGCCATTCCGGCCTCAGTCCAGCCGCTCAACCCCCTGCCGATCCGCCGCGGAAAGCGCGCCGAGCATCTGCAACACGCTGTATCCGGTCACCGGATGCCGCCAGCCGGGCAAAATCTCGGCCATCGGCACCAGAACGAAGGCCCGGTCCTGCAGACGCGGATGCGGCAGGATCAGCTCGCCGGGGGCCTCGCGCTGCTGCATCTGTGGATCGAGGTCACGCCAGTGCCGCCAGCCCGCCGGATCCGGCATCACCGAATCACCCACGGCAATCAGATCCAGATCAAGCGTGCGGCCCGCCCAGCGCTGAACACGCTCCCGCCCCCAAGAATATTCAATACTATGGAGAATCTGCAACAGTTCATGCGCATTGCGCTGCAGCGAATCCTCGACCGCCACCACGGCATTCACATAGTCAGGACCTGCCCCTGCAGGGAGGCAGGGCGTGCGGTAAAAGGCGCTTTGCAGAGTAATCTTTAATCCCGCCTGCTGCAGCGCAGCCAGAGCAGCCCGCAAAATCTCTGCCGGGGCATGGCTCCCGAATGGCAAATTTGCGCCAAGTGCGACAACGACAGTGCTTGAGGGTTTGTCTTTAATCACTTTCATACCGTATAGTTCATTAGTTGCATCACAACTGCAGTTCCCGGCCGCAAAGGGCCAGAAGTTTTCTCCGGAACCACGACCACTTATAAGGCGTTCCTGGATGGAAAGGCATTGCTGAAGCAATTTCTTGAGGGGAATTACGAATGTTTTATAAAGACGAACGGCTCGCGCTGTTCATCGACGGATCGAATCTTTACGCAGCGGCCAAATCGCTGGGATTCGATATCGACTACAAACTCCTGCGGATGGAGTTTATGCGTCGCGGCAAGCTGCTGCGGGCGTTCTATTATACCGCATTGCTTGAGAGCGAAGAGTACTCACCGATTCGCCCGCTGGTGGACTGGCTGCATTATAACGGCTTCACCATGCGCACCAAACCCGCCAAAGAATATACCGACAGCCAGGGGCGCCGTAAGGTCAAAGGCAATATGGATATCGAGCTGACGGTCGATGCCATGGAGCTGGCCTCGCGTCTGGACCATGTCGTACTGTTCTCGGGCGATGGTGACTTCCGGCCCATGATCGAAAGCCTGCAGCGCCAGGGCGTTCGGGTCTCTGTCGTCTCGACCATTCGCAGCCAGCCGCCGATGATTTCGGATGAGCTGCGGCGTCAGGCAGACAACTTCATCGAGCTGGACGAGCTGCGTGATGTCATCGGCCGCCCGCCGCGCGAAACCCGCCCGGCCGGCAGCGAAGAAGAAAACACCAGCGCGGGCTGAGCCTGCAGGACTGGGTGATCTGTGGCACATCTGCCGGGTTGCGCTTGCCGCGCATCACCCGGCCAGGTGCCCGCTCTGAACGAGCCTCTGCCGGATCTGTCCGGACCTGTCCGAACAACCTCCAGTCAGAAAAGTCTTCCAGTCAGAACAGCCTCACTGAGGGCTTCCGCCGGGCGTTTTCCCCCGTCCGGCGCGCAGAGCCTGGAATTTTGTAAAACTGTCAGGCGCCTGCTATGTCCTGTCGCGCCGCCCCCGCCAGAGCGGGGACCAGAAAAAGAAAACTCCAGTGAGCCTGCCCCTCCTTGCCAGCCTCTTCGGTCTTGCCCTCGCCGCCTTTCTGGCGGCGACGCCCTTGCCGATGAATTCAGAACTGCCCTTCATCGCTTTGCAATCTGCCGGCACCAGCCCCTGGCTGCTGATCCTGGTCGCCGCCCCCGCCAATATTGCCGGATCCTGCATCACCTGGCTCTGTGGCCGTGAGGCAGACCGGCTCAAGGGCAGCCGCTGGTTTCCCTTCACCCCCGAAGGCCTTACGAAATCACGGGCCTGGTTTTCCCGCTGGGGGCGCTGGTCACTGCTGCTGTCCTGGGCTCCGGGCGGTGATTTTCTGGTGGCGCTGGCCGGGCTGATGCGCCTGCCGTTCCTGCCGTTTCTGCTGCTGGTCTCGCTTGCCAAAACCGCGCGCTATGGGGTGGTCGCCCTTGCCACCGCCGGGGTGATCACAGGGGTTTTCACCCCCGATCCGGCCCCGGCCACTGGACCCGGGGCGGAATTGACACTACCTCTGACCCAGCCCTCCGCTGCAAGTGAGCCATGAGCCGACCATGACTGCGAAACCGCCGCTGACCCTCTATCTTGCTGCTCCGCGCGGGTTCTGCGCCGGGGTGGATCGCGCGATCCGCATCGTTGAGATGGCGCTCGAGAAATGGGGTGCGCCGGTCTATGTCCGCCATGAGATCGTCCACAATCGCTACGTCGTGGACGGTCTGCGGGCCAAAGGCGCGATCTTCGTCGAGGAACTGGACGAATGCCCCGATGACCGGCCCGTGGTCTTCTCGGCGCATGGTGTGCCGAAATCGGTGCCGGCCGAGGCCAGAAACCGGCAGATGATCGCGGTGGATGCCACCTGCCCGCTGGTCACCAAGGTTCACAATGAGGCAGCACGCCATCATGCCAACGGGTTGCAGCTGATCTTCATCGGTCATGAGGGCCATCCCGAAACCGTCGGCACCATGGGCCAGCTGCCCGAGGGCGAGGTCATCCTGGTCGAAACCCCCGAGGATGTGGCGGGGATCACGGTCCGCGACCCGGACCGGCTGGCCTTCTCGACCCAGACCACGCTCTCGGTCGATGATACGGCGGCGATTGTTGCGGCGCTGAAAGCCCGCTTCCCCGCCATTACCGGCCCCGGCCATGAAGATATCTGCTATGCCACCACCAACCGCCAGGCGGCGGTAAAGGCGATTGCGCCGAAGATTGAGGCGCTGCTGGTGGTCGGGGCGCCGAATTCCTCAAACTCGCGCCGTCTGGTAGAGGTCGGCTCAGCCGCGGGCTGCGGCTATTCCCAGCTGGTGCAGCGCGCTGCTGACATCGACTGGCGCGCCCTGCAGGGGATCTCGGCTCTTGGCATCACCGCCGGGGCCTCGGCGCCGGAAGTGCTGATCCAGGAGGTGATCGACGCCGTGCGCCAGCGCTTTGAGGTCCGGGTCGAGCTGGTTGAAACCGCCGTTGAGAATATCGAATTCAAAGTTCCGCGCATCCTGCGCGAGCCGGTCTGACGTCGTGCCTGAGCTTTTCGCCTATACCGACGGGGCCTGTTCGGGCAATCCTGGCCCCGGCGGCTGGGGCGCGCTGCTGATCGCCCGTGACGGCGCCACCCTGCTCAAAGAGCGTGAGCTGGCCGGGGGCGAGCCCGATACCACCAACAACCGGATGGAGCTGATGGCGGCGATCCAGGCGCTGGAAAGCCTGACCCGCCCCAGCAGCATCATCGTCGTCACTGACAGCGCCTATGTCAAAAACGGCGTCACCAGCTGGATCCATGGCTGGAAGCGCAATGGCTGGAAGACTGCCGATAAAAAACCGGTCAAGAATGTCGAGCTCTGGCAAAGGCTGGAACAGGCCCAGGCCCGCCATCAGGTCGAATGGCGCTGGATCAAAGGCCATGCCGGACATGAAGAGAATGAGCGTGCCGATGCCCTTGCCCGCAGCGGCATGGCGCCTTTCAAGAAATCGGCAAAGGCCTGATCAGCGGGAATAGCGCCGCCAGATCCAGATCAGCGCAAGCGCGCCGAGAAAGGCCCCGCCAAAGCCCGCCGCCGCGCCAAGCGCCCAGATCAGCAGCCGCAGCAATCCGCCTCCGATCAGCGCGCCAAAGACGCCGATCGCCACCGTGGTCAGAAGATCGGTCTCGAGCCGCATCAGCCGCGTTGCCAGAAACCCGGCCGCAGCCCCGATGATCATCAGCCAGACAATCGGCATGCTCTCCCTCCCCTGCTCGCTCTTTAAGAAAGATATGGGAAGCCGCCTGGCTTAAGGAAAGGCTTCAGCGCCTCTGGCTGCGGCAGAAGCCTCTCGCGGGGATATTTTCAGAGAGATGAAAGCTGCTCTCTGCTTCATCTGTCTGAAAATATCCCCGGGGTCCGGGGGGCAGCGCCCCCTCGCCTGGTTAAAGCCGGGCGGGAAGGATCAGGCCCTTCAGCACCTCCGCTGCCGCCATCGGCTTTTTACCCTCGCGCTGCGCTTCCAGCACCTCAACCGCGCCCGAGCCACAGGCGATGGTAAAGCCCGACAGCACCTCTCCCGGCGCGCCCCCGCCCGGCGCAAGGCGCGAGCGCAACAGCTTTACCCGCTCGCCCCCCAGCTGGGTCCAGGCGCCCGGGAAAGGCGAGAGACCGCGGATCTGGCGGTCAATCTCCGCTGCCGGGCGGCTCCAGTCGATTCTCGCCTCGGCTTTGTCGATCTTGGCGGCATAGGTCACACCCGCCTCCGGCTGCGCTTCCGGCTGCAGCTGATCCAGATCCTCCAGCGCTTTCAGGATCAGCGCCGCCCCCATCTGTGACAGCCGGTCATGCAGGCCCGCAGTAACCTCCTCCGCGCCGATTGCGGTTGCCTCGCGCAGCAGCACCGGCCCGGTATCGAGCCCCGCCTCCATCTGCATGATGCAAATCCCGGTCTCGGCATCTCCGGCCATGATGGCGCGGTGGATCGGCGCCGCCCCGCGCCAGCGCGGCAGCAGCGAGGCATGAATGTTCAGGCAGCCCTTTGCCGGCATATCCAGCACGCTCTGGGGCAGGATCAGGCCGTAAGCCACCACCACCGCCACATCGGCCCCCAGCGCCGCAATCGCCGCCTGATCCTCGGGGGATTTCAGCCGCTCAGGCGTATAAACCGTCAGCCCCAGCGCTTCGGCCCGGGCATGAACCGGGGTCTTACGCAGCTCTTTGCCGCGCCCGGCCGGACGCGGTGGCTGCGACCAGACGCCAACCACCTCATGGGCCTGATGCAAAGCCTCGAGCACCGGAACCGAGAAATCCGGCGTGCCCATGAAGATAACTTTCATCCGCGCTTCCTCAGCTTATGCGCTTTGGCCAGCAGCATTTTTTTCTTCAGCGGCGAGAGATGGTCGAAATACATCTTCCCCGCCAGATGATCGATCTGATGCTGCACTGAAGTAGCCCAGAGATGCACGAAATCGCGCTCCTCCATCTCGCCCTTTTCATTGAGGAAGCGCACCGTGACCGCGCGCGGCCGCGAGATCACCGCCGAAACGCCGGGCAGATTGGGCGAGGCCTCTTCATGCTCACGCGGCTGGACCGAGGCATGCAGCACTTCGGGATTGGCCATCAGCACCGCCTGACCGCGCGCTTCCGAACAGTCAACCACTGCCAGACGCAGCGGCACACCGATCTGCACCGCCGCCAGGCCATAGCCCGGCATCTCCTCCATCGTATCAACCATATCGCGCCAGATGGCCCGCACCTCATCGGTGATTTCAGGCACATCGGCCGCCGGGGCTTTCAGCACCGGATGCGGATAGGGGATACAGAGGCGAGGCGCCATGGCAAAACTCCGTCAGCTTAAGCGCGGAGCCTTAAAGCGAAGGGGGCGCAAAGTCACGCCCCCCTTCCGAAAGTTCAGCCCTGACGCGCGCGCTCGCGCTTCAGCTTTTCCATCTTGCGGGTGATCATCTGCCGCTTCAGCGGGCCAAGATAATCAATGAACAGCTTGCCGTTCAGATGGTCGATTTCATGCTGCACGCAGGTGGCCCAGAGCCCCTCGAACATCCGCTCCCCGACCTTGCCGTCAATTCCGGTCCAGCGCACGCTCACGCTGGCGGGGCGCCTCACCTCGGCATATTGATCCGGGATCGAGAGGCAGCCCTCTTCATAGACATTCAGATCCTCTGAGGACCAGATCACCTCGGGATTGATCAGCACCATCGGTTCCGGCGTGCCCTCTTTGACGCAATCCATCACCAGCACGCGCTGCATCACCCCGATCTGCGGCGCCGCCAGCCCGACGCCGGGCGCATCATACATGGTTTCAAGCATGTCATCTGCCAGCCTGCGGATCTGATCCGAGACCTCGGTCACGGGATCGCAGAGCTTTTTCAGACGGGGATCGGGATGGATGAGAATGGGGCGCAGCATGCAGTGGATTTAGGCGAAGCCCTCGGTTTTGCCAAGAGGACAGATCTCTGCCGCCCCCTGCAGCCCATGCCGCGAACCACCCGGGATTGATGCGCGGTGCAAAGCCGGTTAGCGCTTGGAGATATGCTACGAAAGGCAGGTCATGGATTTCGACAGCACCATCAACCGGCTCGGCAGCCATTGTGTCAAATGGGATATGATGGAAGCGCTTTACGGCATCCCGGCCGATCGCGGCCTTGCGATGTGGGTCGCCGATATGGAGTTCCGCCCACCGGCAGCGGTGCAGCGCGCCCTGCAGGATATGCTCGATCACGGCATCTATGGCTATTTCGGCGATGAGAGCAAATATCTCGCCGCCATTCAGTGGTGGATGAAAACCCGCCATGGCTGGGAGATCGACCCGGCCCATATCTTCACCACCCATGGCCTCGTCAATGCAGTCGGGATCTGTATCGATACCTGGACCGCGCCGGGCGACGGGGTGGTGGTGATGAGCCCGGTCTATCATGCCTTTGCCCGGGTGATCCGCGCCTCTGGCCGCGCGCTGGTCGAATGCGAGCTGCGCCATGAGGCGGGCCGCTATGCGCTGGATATTGAGGCCTGGGATCAGCAGCTGAGCGGGCGCGAGAAGATGCTGATCCTCTGCTCGCCGCATAATCCCGGCGGCCGGGTCTGGTCAGAGGATGAGTTGCAGGCCATTGCGGATTTCGCCGCCCGCCATGATCTGATCCTGATCTCGGATGAGATCCATGCCGATCTGGTCTTCCCCGGCCAGCAGCATCACGTTCTGGCAAAGCAGGCGCCGCAGATCCGCGAGCGGCTGGTCACGCTGACCTCCACCACCAAAACCTTCAATATCGCCGGGGCCCATACCGGCAATGTGATCATCGGGGATGCGAAACTGCGCGGGGAATTTGCCGCGCGGATGAACGCCCTGGGTATTTCGCCCAACAGCTTTGGCCTGCATATGGCCACCGCCGCCGCCAGCCCCGAGGGGGCTGAATGGCTGGACCGGCTGATCGCCTATCTCGATGAGAACCGCCGGCTGTTTGATGCGGCGATGAATGCCCTGCCCGGCGTGCGCTCGATGCCGCTGGAGGCGACCTATCTCTCCTGGGTCGATTTCTCGGGCACCGGCCTCAGCCGTGCCGAGCTGCTGGAGCGGATCGAGGGCCAGGCCGCGATTGCCAGCAATCACGGTGACAGTTTCGGCAAAGGCGGCGAAAGCTTCCTGCGCTTTAACATCGCCGCGCCCCGCGCCCATATCACCGAAGCGATTGCCCGGCTGCAGCAGGCCTTTGCCGATCTTCAGTGAAGACCAGCGCCGCTGGCCGGGGCCTCTGGCAGGGCTTTTCAGGCACAGATGCAGGCCCGCTGTTTTCATCTATCTGAAAATATCCCGGGGTCCGAGGGGGCAGCGCCCCCTCGCCTGCCCTCTACATTTTCGGCAGATAGCCCACCGGCGCATTCTCATCGCGCCAGTAATCCAGCGCTGGCTGGCTGGCGACCGGCGTGGCACGTTTAAACAGGCAGATCAGCTCGCCCTCTTCGGTTTCCGAGGCGACGATCAGGCATTGAAAAATATGCCGGCTGCCATCGTAAACATCCACCAGACCGCGCATCCGGGCGGGCGCGAGCCGCGCCTCCAGAGCAAAGCCGTCCTGCCAGAACCGGGTCAGCGGGAAGACCGCATCGCCCAGTTCAACCCGAAGCCTGGATTTGCGGCGGGTGCGGCGGCGATGCGCCGCCTCGAGATGGTCACGCAGATGTTGTGGCAGATATTCCAGCATGGTCTTCCTCCCCTCATTTCAGAGTGCTCCAGGCTTCACCTGATGCGGAGTCGTTTGTTCCATCTCTCTGTTTTCGCAAAACTCTGTTGCAGATTAATGACTCCGGCCCGGCGGAAGTTCCCCGTATTTTCCCTTGCCCGGCACCGTAACAGAAGCCAGGCCTTAGACGCGTGCCACAAAGCACGATTCGCCCCGGGAAAGGCTCTCTATGTCGCTGGTCATTGCCCTGATCCTTGATGCGCTTTTTGGCGAGCCACGCTGGCTCTGGAACAGGATCCCGCATCCGGCCGTGCTGATGGGGCGGCTGATCGGCGCCGCCGACCGGCGGTTTAACCGGGGCGAAGCACGGCGGCTGAAGGGGCTGATCCTGCTGATCGCCCTCGTTGCGGGCGCGGGCGGGCTCGGCTGGCTGATCGGCCAGCTGCCCTGGGCGCCGGTGGTTGAGGTGCTGCTGGCGGCGATCCTGCTGGCGCAGCGGTCCCTGGCCGATCACGTCAGCGCCGTGGCCTCGGCCCTGCGCCGCTCCCTGCCCGAGGGCCGCAGCGCCGTGGCGATGATCGTCGGGCGGGATACGGCAGAAATGCGCGAGGCCGATGTCACCCGGGCAGCGGTGGAATCTGCTGCCGAGAACCTGTCAGACGGGGTGATCGCCCCGGCCTTCTGGTTCGCGATCGGCGGGCTGCCCGGCATACTGATCTATAAAATCGTCAATACAGCGGATTCGATGATCGGCCATATGACGCCACGCCATCAGGCCTTTGGCGAGGCCTCGGCGCGGTTTGATGATCTGCTCAATCTGATCCCGGCCCGGCTGACTGCGCTCTTGCTCTGCCTCAGCTCGGGCTGGACCGATCCGCGGCCGGTGCTGCGCGATGCGCCAAAACACCGCAGCCCGAATGCGGGCTGGCCCGAGGCGGCGCTCGCGCCGGTGCTCAATCTCGCGCTCGCAGGGCCGCGCAGTTACAATGGGATCATGCGCAGCTTTCCCTGGGTCTGGCCCGAAGGGCGGCGCGAGGGGGGGCCCGAGGATATTGACGCTGCGGTCCGGGCTTTATGGCGCGCCTGGGGCCTGATGCTGATGATTGCTCTCGGGCTTTTGCTGCTCTAGCCTCGCGCTATGCAATTATTCCCCCTTCTGCTGGCCCTGCCTGCTCTGCTCGCCCCGACGGTCTCAGCCCGGGCCGAGACCGCTCTGTCCGATCCGCCTGTGGCCCTCGCCCCCTCTGCTGTCTCCTGCGGTGGCGATTTCCGGGCCTTTCTCGATGGCATAGCTGCCGAAGCGAAAGAACAGGGGCAGCCCGCCAGCGCGACCGACAGCTGGCTGACCGGGGCGTGGCCTGATCCGGCCGTGCTGAAAGCCGACCGCCGCCAGGGGATCTTTCGCAAACCCTTCCTTGAATTTGCCCAGGACCTGATCGGCGATACCCGCCTGCCCAAAGCGCAGGCGGCGGGCGAAGCCCATGCCGCCACCCTCGCCCGGGTCGAGGCGCAATATGGCGTCCCGCGCGAGCTGATGCTGGCAATCTGGGGCTTTGAGACCGATTTCGGCAGCTTCCAGGGCGATTATAACACCCGCGATGCCTTGCTGACCCTCGCCCATGACTGTCGCCGTCCGGAGATGTTCCGGCCCCAGGTGATGGCGGCGATTGAACTCCATGCACGCGGTGATCTGCCGGTCTCCACAACGGGGGCCTGGGCCGGTGAAATCGGCATGGTGCAGATGCTGCCCGAGGATATTCTGGCACGCGGAGTTGACGGCGACAGCGATGGCCATGTCCGGCTGAAAACCTCGGCCGAGGATGCGCTGATGTCGGGCGGCAATATGCTGAAACATCACGGCTGGCAGGCCGGTCAGCCCTGGCTGGTCGAAGTGGTGCTGCCCGAAACCTTCGACTGGTCGCTGAGCGGGCTGGAAAATGACATGCCGGTGACTCAATGGGCGGCGCTTGGGGTCGCGCCCCGGCGTGGCACCACCCTGCCGGATTCCCTCACGGCGGCGCTGTTGCTGCCCCAGGGGCGCAAGGGCCCGGCCTTCCTCGCCTTCCAGAACTTCCGGGTGCTGCTCGAATGGAACCAGAGCCTGACCTATGTGACCACCGCCGCCTATTTCGCCACCCTGGTTGGCGGGGCCGAGCCGGTACTGGCAGGCGCGCCGGAACCGCTGCTGACGCTGGAGGAGATGCAGTCGCTGCAGCGCAAGCTGCAGGCCCTCGGCCATGAGGTCGGCAGGATCGACGGGGTGCTGGGCGCCGGCACCCGCCGCGCGGTGCGCGAGGAGCAGCTTCGCCTTGGCTTGCCCGCCGATTCATGGCCGGGCCGGGATCTGCTGGAGCTGCTGTGACCAGGAGCGCCGCGCCAGCCTCTCTATCGCGCGGCGCGGCTGCCTTCGGCCTGGTGGCCACGGTGAAAGCCCCGGCCGAGCAGCTGCTGGCCTTTCTGACCTGGCATTTTGATCAGGGGGCGGCCCATATATCGCTGTATTTTGATGAGCCAGAGGATCCCGCCCGTGAGATCTGCCGCAGGCTGGCCGGGCCGCGGGAGCTGAGCCTGATCGCTTGCGACGGCGCGCATTGGGCGCGGCTGAAAGGGCGGCCCGACCGCCATCAGAACCGCCAGTCGAAAAACGCCGCCCATGCCTATCGCGCCTCGCGCCTGGACTGGCTGGGCCATATTGACGGCGATGAACTCCTGCTGGCCTCGCCTGCGCCAGGGCAGATCCTCGGCCAGCTGCCACAGGACCAGATCCTGTGCCGCGCCGAGCCCTTTGAGGCGCTGCATGATCCGGGCCTCGCCGATGACATTTTTACCGCCCGGCAGTTTCGCGGCGCGCTGAAGGCCCGGCATGCGGCTTTGCGCAGCCTGGTGATGGGGCCCTATGCCGCTTACCTGCCCGAGGCGATGCTGTCGCATTCGGTCGGCAAGGCTTTCTTCCGCTGTGGCATCCCCGGCCTGTCGCCGAGACTGCATGGCGCCTTCATGGCCGGCGAACGCCTGCCCGGCCCGCCGTTTCAGCCCGGCCTGCAGCTGCTGCATTTCCACGCCCAGGACCGCGCGGCCTGGCTGCGCGCCCTGCCCTTCCGGCTGACGCGCGGCGCCTATCAGTACCACCCGCAGCTGCAGCTGTTTCTTAGCAGCGCCAGCCCCGAAGAGATTGCTGCCTTTTACGACGAAACCCAGATACTGACGCCGCAGAAAGCCCGCGCCCTGCGCGAGGCCGGACGGCTGGTCGAAACTGACCTGCGCCTGACCGCGCGGATTGCCACCTGGAAGAGAGGAGAGGGTCAATGATCGCGATGGAGGATTTATGCGCCGCTTTACCGCATGTGGCCGCCGCGCCGAAGGATGTGACCCGGGCGGAAATCCTGATGTTCCGTCCCGGCCGCAATCTGCGCGAGGAGCGCGAGGAGCTGGTGCTGACCCGCGCTGCAGGCATTCCCGGCGAGCGCTGGCTGAGCGAACCCTGGATGAAGCTGGCCGATGGCTCGCCCCATCCCGGCATCCAGGTCTCGCTTCTGCCCTCACGGGTGCATGATCTGGTGCGGCCCGACCGCGCCGCCATGCTGCATCCCGGCGATCCGGTGATTGCCGATCTCGATACTTCTGAGGCCAATCTGCCGGTCGGCTCGGTCCTACAGATCGGCAGCGCCCGCATTCAGGTCTCGGATGTGTTCAATGATGCCTGCGTGAAATGGAAGGCGCGCTATGGTGAGGATGCCTATGCCTGGGTGAATATCGCTGACCATCTGCCGCTGCGGCTGCGCGGTATCCTCTGCGCGGTGATCGCGGATGGCGTGGTGCGGCGCGGCGATGAGATCAGGGTGCTATCGCGCTGAAAGCCCGCAGGCCGGGGGCGCTGCCCCCGGACCCCGGGGATATTTTCAGACAGATGAAACCAGAAAAGGCGGCATTCAGAAGCCCTCGCCGCGGGCGCGCTGGTCGCGGCGAAACGCCAGACAGGTGGCAATCATCGCCTCGGCAAGGGCCGGCCATTCTGCCAGATCAGCCGCGGTCTCAACGCCAAGGCGCAGCCGGGCCTCACCGCCTGCCAGATCAAGGATCGCCCCGGGATGGGCTGCATTCCAGGCCGCAACCACCGCCGCATCCAGCCGCACCGGCCAGAGCAGGGTCAGGATAGCCGCCTGCCCCGCCGGATCGGCGCGAAACTCCGGTCCGGCGGGCGAGAGCCTGGCCCAGGTCACCCCGGCCTCGCTTTCGACACCGGGAAAGCCGGCGTTTTGCAGCAGATCGGCAATCATCCTCAGGCCACCAGTTCCTCGGCCTTGCGCAGATCAACCGAAACCAGCTGGCTGACGCCCTGCTCCTGCATCGTCACGCCAAAGAGCCGGTCCATCCGCGCCATGGTCACCGCATGATGGGTGATGACGAGGAAGCGCGTATCGGTGCGCCGGGTCATCTCATCCATCAGGTCGCAGAAGCGGGTCACATTCGCATCATCAAGCGGCGCGTCGACCTCATCGAGCACGCAGATCGGGGCCGGATTGGCGAGGAAGACGCCGAAGATCAGCGCCAGCGCGGTCAGCGTCTGCTCCCCGCCCGAAAGCAGCGACAGCGTCGCCAGGCGTTTGCCCGGCGGCTGGCACATGATCTCGAGCCCCGCTTCCAGCGGATCATCGGATTCCACCAGCACGAGGCGCGCCTCGCCGCCGCCGAAGAGATGGGTGAACAGCGTCGAGAAATTGGCATTCACCTGCTCGAAAGCGGTGAGCAGCCTTTCACGGCCCTCTTTGTTCAGCCCCTGGATCCCGGCGCGCAGCCGTTTGACCGCCTCTTCCAGATCGCCCTTTTCGGTGGCGAGCTGGGTATATTCAGTGTCAACGGCCTTCGCATCTTCCTCGGCGCGCAGATTGACCGCGCCCAGCGCGTCGCGCTGGCGTTTCAGCCGCTGCACATCCTGATCGAGCAGCTCAACCCCGGGGATCTTCTCCGGCTCGCTGCGCAGCGAGATCAGCAGCTCCTGGGGGGTGCGGTCGGCCTCCTCCGAAATCCGGTTCGCCGCCAGAGACACCGCCTCTCGCGCCGCCTCGAGCCGGGCCTCGGCCCGGGCCCGGGCCTCGCGGGCCTCCCCCGCCAGCCGCTCGCTGTCGCGCTCGAGCATCTGCGCCTCACGCAGCGCGGCTTCGGCCGCCTGGAGAGCAGTCATCGCCTTTGCCCGCCGCTCCTCGGCCTCAAAGATCGCCTCGCCCAGCTCTTCGCGCCGGGCCGCAATCTCCTCGGGGGCCTCGCAGGCCTCGGCCAGCTCTTCCTCGGTCTCGCCCTGGCGCTCGGCCAGTTCTTCGGCGCGGCGCCCGGCGGTCTCGAGCCGGTGCCGCCAGCCCGAAAGCTCTTTGGTTGCTTCCTGGCGACGGCGCACCCGCGCCTCGCCCTCGCGGCGCAATTCATCATGATGCGAGCGGCGCGACATCATCGCAATACGCGCGCCCTCAACCGCCATGCGCGCGTTTTCCACCGCAATGCGGGCCAGATCGAGATTGGGCAGCTCTGCCGCCCCGGCCTCGGCCCCGGCCAGACGCTCCTGCGCGGCAAGGGCCTCGGCCTCATAGCGCGCCACCGCAATCCGCGAGGCCTCCAGACGGCCGGCGGCAAGGGTCTTTTCCGCCTCGGATTTCGACAAAGCCCGGTCGGATTCGGCGAGGCGCTGATCGGCCGCGCGCCGCGCATCGCGGGCCTGCTGATCGGCCCGGGCCAATTGCTGCAGCCGCGCCAGCAGCGCCTCATGCGCCCCGGTCGCGGCTTCGGCCCGGGTGCTGGCCTCCTCCAGGTCCTGGCTCAGCTTTTGCAGCCGGTTCAGCTGCTGCAGCCGCAGCGCTGCTGCCGAAGGCGCATCCTCGGCCCCGGCGCGGAAGCCGTCCCAGCGCCAGAGATCGCCCTCGCGGCTGACCAGACGCTGGCCGGGCTGCAGCCCGGGCTGCAGACGGAACCCCTCTTCGCGGCTGACAAGGCCGATCTGGCCCAGACGCCGCGCCAGCACCTCGGGCGCGCCAACATGGTCAGACAGGACCGCGACCCCGGCAGGCAGGGGCTGCGGATCGTCATATCCGGGCAGCAATGCCCAGCCGGTCGCCGCATCTGCCGCCACTTCCGGGGCGCGCAGATCCTCGCTCAGCGCCGCGCCCAGTGCCTTTTCATAGCCCGGCTCAACCTCAAGCCGGTCGAGAATCTGATGCCCGGCCAGGGTCTCGCGCTCAACCAGACGGGCCAGCGCGGCCTTTTCGGCCCGCAAAGCACTCGCCTCGCCCTCGGCTTCCGAGCGCGCAGCCCGGGCCGCAGCCTCACGGCTCTGCGCCTCGGCACGGGCCTCCTCGGCCAGAGACAGCGCCTCTTCGGTCTGCTCCACCAGCTCCGAGGCAGCCTCGCGCGCCTCGCCCGCCGCGACAAAGCTTTCCTCGGCGCTGAGCAGTGCCTCTCCGGCCTGATCCACCGCCGCATGCGCCCGGCCCGCTTCGCTCGCGGTCCGTTCCAGCGCCGCGCGGCTTTCCTGCACCATCCGCGCCGCCGACTGATGCCGCGCCGCCAGACGGGCCGCGTCTTCGGTCGCCTCGCTCAGCAGGGTCTCGCGATCGGTCAGCACCGAGGAGGCCTCACGCGAGGCCTCGAGAGCCTCTTCCAGCCGCTCGTCATAGCCGTCATGGGCCGCCTGGAGCTGGTCAATTTCCCAGTGCAGCCGCTCGATCACCTCGCCGGCATCGCGGTTCAGCCCGGCTTCGCGCTCGATATCATTGCCAAGCTGCGCGATCCGGCCGCGCAGCGTCTCGATCTTGGCCAGGGCCTGCTTTTCCTGATCGCCGAGCTGGTCGCGCTGCAGGATCAGCCTTTGCAGGATCGCCGAGGCGATGGTCTCTTCCTCGCGCTGTGCCGGCAGACCGGCCTCCTGGCTTTCGCGCGCCTTCGCTGCCTCGCGCGACAGGGTTTCTGCCTTGCCCTGCTGCACCAGCCGCGCGCGCAGCCCCTCCTCGGCCTCAATCCGGGTCTGATCCGCCTCATGCCAGCGCCGCCACAACAGCATGCCCTCGGCCCGGCCCAGCTCCTCGGAAATCTCGCGGTAGCGCCCGGCCTGCCGCGCCTGGCGGGTCAGCACCGAAAGCTGCTGCGCCAGCTGCTCGAGCACGTCATCGACGCGGTTGAGATTGGTCTCGGTGGCCGAGAGCTTCAGCTCGGCCTCATGGCGGCGGGCATAAAGGCCCGAGATGCCGGCCGCCTCTTCCAGCACCCGGCGCCGCGCCTTGGGCCTGGCATTGATCAGCTCAGAGATCTGGCCCTGACGCACCAGCGCCGGGCTGTGCGAGCCGGTCGAGGCATCGGCAAACAGCATCTGCACATCACGGGCACGTACATCTTTAGAATTGGCTTTATAGGCCGATCCGGCATCGCGGGTGATGCGGCGCACGATCTCGATCTGATCCTGATCGTTGAACCCCGAAGGGGCCAGCCGGTCCGAATTATCGAGCACCAGCGCCACTTCGGCAAAATTCCGGGCGCCGCGGGTGGCCGCGCCATTGAAGATCACATCCTCCATCCCCGCACCGCGCATCGCGGTGGGGCGGTTTTCGCCCATCACCCAGCGCAGAGCCTCGAGGAGATTAGATTTACCGCAACCATTTGGGCCGACCACGCCTGTCAGCCCCTCATGGATCACCAGATCCGTGGGGTCGACAAAGCTTTTAAAGCCGTTGAGCCTGAGCTTTGTGAAACGCAATCGCCCTCTCGCGTCTGAATCGTTAAACCGGGGCCTATGGTCGCCCCACAGCCAGGCCGAGTCAATGCAAGCCGCCGGGCTCTCTACCCGTATCTGGCCGTTATCCTTGTCTTATCCCCAGGATATTGTTGGACTTGCGCCCGGCTGCTGCAGAGCAGAGACTATGCCTGCGCTGCTCTGACGCAGCAGAACTGCTGCCCCCGCCAGAGGAGATCCGCAATGATCCCGCCGATGATTGTCGCAATAATCGCGCTGCTGTGCTGTCAGCTCGCGGGCGAGATTGTCAGCCGAAGTCTCGGCCTGCCGCTGCCTGGTCCTGTGGCCGGGATGGGGCTGCTGCTGGCCGGGCTGATGGTCTCGGAAAGGCTGCGAAACGCCGTGCGCCCGGTGGCTGAGACCATCCTCGGCAATATGATGCTGCTCTTCGTACCCGCGGGGGTCGGCGCGGCGCTGCAGCTGCCAAAGCTGGGGGCGGCGACCTGGCCGCTGGTTCTGGCGGTGCTGGTCTCCACCCTTGCGGCAATTGCCGTCGGCGCGCTGAGCTTCACCCTGGTTGCGAGACTCACCGGCAATCACGATGAGGCGCCATGACTGAGGTCTGGTCCTATCTCTCACGCGATCCGCTGCTCTGGCTCTGCGCCACGCTGGTGGCCTATGGCTTTGGTCTTGCGCTGTTTCAGGCGCTGCGGCGCTCGCCGCTGGTCAATCCCGGCCTGACGGCAATGATCATGCTGGCTCTGCTGCTCAGCGCTACCGCGACTCCGTTCGAGACCTATTTCGAAGGGGCGCAATTCGTGCATTTCCTGCTCGGCCCGGCCACGGTCTGCCTCGCCCTGCCGCTTTATGATAATCTGCAGCGGGTGCGGGCGGTGGCGCTGCCGCTGCTTGCCGCGCTGATCACCGGATCGGTGACCGCGATGCTCAGCGCCCTGCTGATCGCCAGCGCCTTTTTGCCCGATGCCGCCATTCTGGCCTCACTGGCACCAAAATCGGCCACGGCGGCGGTGGCGATTGGCATTTCCGAGCAGAATGGCGGCTCGCCTTTGCTGACCACGCTGATGGTGATGATGACCGGCCTTGTCGGCGCGGCCTTTACCACGCCTTTGCTGAACGCGCTCGGCATCCGAGACTGGCGCGCGCGCGGCTTTGCCACCGGCGTTGCTGCGCATGGTTTTGGCACCGCGCGCGCCTTTCAGGTCAATCCCACCGCCGGGGCCTTCGCCGGGCTGGGCATGGGTCTTAACGCTATGCTGACCGCGATCCTCGTGCCAATCCTGTTGCATCTGGTTCTATGAAGGAGTGTTCTCTTGTCTGATCTGACCCTGCTTGGCTTCTCGGGCGCCCTGCGCGCGGGCTCAACCAACCGGCTGTTGCTGGCCCAGGCCCGCGCGGCTTTTGGCCCGGCCCGACAGCTCGAGGCCGATCTGCGCCTGCCGCTTTACGATGGTGATCTCGAAAGCTCTGAGGGTATCCCGATTGCGGTTCAGGCGCTTTATGACCAGATCCGGGCAGCGGATGCGGTGGTGATCTCGACCCCGGAATATAACAAGGCCCCGCCCGGGGTGCTGAAGAACGCACTCGACTGGGTCAGCCGGATCAAGGGCAACCCCTGGGCCGATAAGCCGGTGGCGATCATCTCGGCCGCCGGGGGGCGCGCGGGCGGGGATCGCTCGCAATTCGCTTTGCGGCTGATGATGACGCCGTTTGAGCCGCATCTGCTGAGCGGCCCCGAGGTCTGCGTCGCTGACAGCAGCAATGCTTTTGACGAGGCGGGTAAACTGAAAGACGCGCGCTATCAGAAGGCCCTCGACACGCTGATGGGCAAGCTGCGCGAGGCGGCCTCGGCCTGATTTCCGCTTCTGCAAATATGCTCGGGGCGGCGGCGGCCAAAGCCCCCGCCCTTCGCCTCAGAACGGCGGCTCGGCGCGGAACTCGATCGCCGCACCGCTTTCAGGATGCGCCAGCGCCAGCCATTCCGCATGCAGCATCAGCCTTGGCGCCGCACGCGCCGGGCCGCTGGCATAAATCGGATCGCCCATGA
Source organism: Pseudogemmobacter faecipullorum (assembly GCF_020539525.1). Lineage (GTDB taxonomy): Bacteria > Pseudomonadota > Alphaproteobacteria > Rhodobacterales > Rhodobacteraceae > Pseudogemmobacter > Pseudogemmobacter faecipullorum. Next base: position 296,379 of record NZ_JACDXX010000001.1, read on the forward strand.
TCGGATGGCCCAGTTCCAGCATATGAACCCGCAGCTGATGGCTGCGCCCGGTCTTCGGGAACAGCCGGACCCGGGTCTCGCCCGGAGCACGGCCGATCACCTCCCAGTCGGTCTGGGCCGGGCGGCCAAGATCGGGATGCACCATCTGGCGCGGCCGGTTCGGCCAGTCGGCACAGAGCGGCAGATCGATATGGCCGCTCTCGCCCTCGATCTCACCATAGACCCGCGCCACATAGGATTTGCGCGCCCGGCGTTTCTCGAACTCCTGGCCGAGGAAGCCCTGGGCTTTTTTGTTGCGGGCAAAGATCATCACCCCCGAAGTATCGCAATCGAGCCGGTGCACCAGCTGCGAGCCCCAGTATTCCGCCTGCAGCCGCGTGAGCAGGCAATCCTGCCGCCCCTCGAGCTTGCCCGGCACCGAGAGCAGCCCCGATGGCTTATCCAGCACCAGGATCTGCGCGTCCTCATAGAGAACGGCAAGCGGGGTATCAGGCGGATTATAGACGAAATCAGGTATCACAGAACTTCAGATCTCCGGGGAGGCAGGCCGCAGCTTCATGCCGGTTGATATGGTCATGAGCATGGCCTCAGCAAGCCCTGTTCATGGCCGCGGGCTTGCCGCGCCGGAAAGGGTCAGCCCGCGTCTTCCTCCCAGCCAGGCCAGGCAGGCAATCCGTCATCCGGGCGGTCATAAGCCGCGGCATCCGCCATGAAAATATGCGCGACCAGCTGCCCGCCGGTCGGCGCGTCGAAAGCACCGGCCTCCATCGAGAAACTGCCGTCCGCCGCGCGGAACCACAAAGAGGAGCCGCAATCCTCACAAAAGCCGCGCCGCCCGCCGCCGCAGGCCAGATGGCTGCGGTCTTTCTGCGCCTGCCACTGCACCGCGCTTTCCGCCACCGCGAAAGAGGCCGCGTAATGGCCCGAGGTCTTGCGGCACTGGCCGCAATGGCAGGCCCAGATTTCCCCCAGAGGGGCGGGCACCGAAAAGCGGTTTGCGCCGCAAAGGCAGGATCCCTGCACCCGTCCGGCCCCGGGCAGCACCGGCTCAGGCGGCGGGCCTTCGGGGCGGTAATAATCCCCGGCATCGCTTTTGAAGATATGGGCCTGCAGCTTCAGCCCGGCCTCCCCCTCCAGCGCGCCGGGGGCGAAATGCATCGCCGGCCCCTCGGGGGACCAGGAGGGATCAGCCCCGGGCAGAGGCTGCCAGAACAAAGCCGCACCACAATCGCCACAAAAGCCGCGCCGGGCAAATTCAGAAGAGCGAAACCATTTCAGGCCCCGCTCCTCAATCAGACGAAAGCGCCCCATCACCACGGCAGAGGCGGCCCAGTAGTGGCCGGAGACCTTGCGGCACTGGCTGCAATGGCAGGCCACCACATCGCGCAGCGGCGGATCTGCCTCAAAAACCACATGGCCGCAAAGACAGGATCCGCGCATGCATTTTACTCCGTCTGATCAAACACCTGGGCCAGAAGCGGCACCAGCCAGTCCTCATCGGCCTTTGTGAAAGCCGCAGGCGTATCGCTGTCGAGATCGAGCACGCCCAGCAGGCGCCCGGCGCCGTTGCGCACCGGGATCACCAGTTCGGACCGGGTCGAGGAAGCGCAGGCAATATGCCCCGGGAAAGCGTCAACATCCGGCACATTCTGGATCTCACCCGTGCGCGCCGCCGCGCCGCAGACGCCGCGCGAGAAGGGGATCACCAGGCAGCCATGCCCGCCCTGATAGGGGCCGATTTTCAGCAGCTCCGGCGCCGTCACCCGGTAAAAGCCGGTCCAGTCCGACAGCGGATGGCGATTGTGAATCTCGCAGGCGAGCGTCGCCATCAGCGCCACGGCATCGGTCTCGCCATGGGTCAGTGCCAGGATATCCCGGCTTGCCGTTTCGTAATCCATTCTTTCCTCACCAGCCAAGAGCACAGCCGTCCTTGCGCGGATCTGAGGCCCCCGTCAGCACGCCGTCGCTGCCAATCCACACCGCCTGCGCCCCGCCGAGCGGCTGTTCAGGCCGGATCACCCGATGGCCCTTCGCCGCCAGCTCCGCTTTCACTGCCTCGCTATAGCCCCGCTCCACCTCCAGCCCTTCCGGCCCGGCAAAGAGACGTGGCGCATCAATCGCCTGCTGCAGCTCCATCCCGTAATCACTGAGGTTGGAGATCAGCCTTGCATGGCCGGTCGGCTGATAGGCCCCGCCCATAACGCCAAAGGGCATGGTGATCCGCCCGCCCCCGGCCAGCATGCCCGGAATGATCGTATGCATCGGGCGCTTGCCCGGCCCCATCTCATTCGGATGGCCCGCCGTGAGGGTAAAGCCTGCGCCGCGGTTCTGGAAATTCAGCCCGAATTTCTGCGAGGCCAGACCCGAGCCAAAGCCCCAGAAGATCGAATAAATCAGCGAGACCGCCATGCGGTCGCGATCCACCACCGAGAGGCAGATCGTATCGCGGTGCACGGCTTCCGAGAGTGCCACCGGATCTGCCATGGCGCGCTTTGGATCGATCAGCGCCGCCAGACGCGCCGCCGTCTCATCGCCGAGGAAGCTCTGCAGCCGCGCCGGATCCATATGGCCGGGATCGGCAATAAAGCGGTTGCGGGCATCATAGGCCAGTTTTGCTGCCTCGGCCTCCAGATGCGCCCGCTCAGCTCCCGCCGGATCCAGCGCCGCCAGATCGAAATGCGACAGAATCTTCAGCAGCAGAATCGCCGTCGCCCCCTGGCCGTTCGGCGGGTGCTCAATGAGATCACGGCCCTGATAGCTGCCGCTGACCGGCTGGTGCCAGTCGGCACAGGTCGCCGCCAGATCAGCCTGCGAATGGCTGCCGCCAAGCGCCTGCAGCGAGGCGATCATATCCTCAGCCACCTCGCCCTCATAGAAACCGGCCCGACCCTCACGCGCGATGCGGCGCATCACTTCGGCAAGGCCCGGGGCGCGGAAAATCTGGCCCGCGCGCGGCGCCTGGCCATTGAGCGCATAAAATTTCAGCGCATCACCCTGCAGCACCTTTATATCCTCAGCCCAGTCAAAGGCGGTGCGCGGCCCGACCGGAATCCCTTCTTCAGCAAGGCGGATCGCCGGGGCGAGAATCTGGTCCAGCGGCAGGCGGCCGTGATCCTCATGCAGGCGGCAGAGGGCATCGACCCCGCCCGGCATGGTCACCGCATGGATGCCGTGTACCGGCACTTTCACATGGCCCGCCGCCCGCAACGCTGCGGCATCAGCCCCGGCAGGTGCCCGGCCCGAACCGTTCAGCGCCAGCACCTCTTCGCTCCCGGCGGGTTTCAGCAGGATGAAAGCATCGCCCCCCAGACCGCACATCTGCGGCTCGGCGATATTCTGCACCATGGCCGCGCCAATCGCGGCATCCACCGCATTGCCCCCGGCCTGCAGCAAAGCCACCGCCACCTGTGAGGCCAGCGGATGCGAGGTTGCCGTCATCCCGTTCAGCGCCATGACCGGTGAGCGGCCCGGAGCCTCAAAATCACGCATAGATACTTCCCTTGATTCTCGCGCCGGTCTCGCGCCAGCGGCTGGCCTTAGCCTAGGCCAGGGTCAGCAGAATGCCAATCACCGGGCCTGCCAGGGCCCGGTTGTCACGAAGAGTGAGGAAAAAGAAGGGGGCACTGCGGGGCGTGCAGTACCCTCGACGCCGGAACTGGGTGGGGGCTGTTAATCCCGGCGCCGAGGTGAAGCCTTATGCAGCTACAGCTTCTTTATCGCGATACGGGGGGGCATATTTGGGGGCAAAATCGGGCCTTATCGAGACACTTTGTGATTGCGGAACACAATCGCAGTGAGCCACCTTGATTGTTTTTGCAGAGAGGCCAATCTCTGCCCGGATTGCCCGGCTGATGCCAGAAAACCCTTGCCGCAATCCGGTCGGGCAAAGACGTTCCGCCGGCGGGAATCACAGCCGGCTTTCCTTAACTTAAGGATATGTCTGGGAAATTTAATTCAGACTGAATTGCAAAGGGTATCTTCCACCCTCAAAATCGCCAAAAAGATCACATAAGTCTGGGTGATCCACCGGCTCGCCGGTATCGTCGGGCAGCAGGTTCTGTTCCGAGACATAGGCGACATAGAAGCTTTCCTCATTCTGCGCCAGCAGATGATAGAAAGGCTGGTCCCGGGCCGGGCGGCTGGCCTCGGGAATATTCTGATACCATTCCTCGGTATTTGAAAACATCGCATCCACATCAAAAACCACCCCACGAAAGGTGTGCTTGCGGTGGCGGAGAACCTGCCCGAGATGATATTTCGCTTCGGCTGTGAACATAACACTATCCCCCGCCTTCTTCCCTAAACCTGCAGGTTCTGCCTGTCCATCACGCAGAGCGGTTGCGGTATCAGTCATTCGGAAACAGTCTGTGGCCCTTGATTTCACAGTGTTCTGCCGCAACACCACCCCAGATTGTTCCGGGCAGAGCTGAGACCGGCAAAGCGGCGAGATCCGGCGTAATCGCGCAGATCTGACCGGTCTTTCCAGAAGGGAGATTTTCCCCTGCCGCGCTATGCGCTATAGCTTGGGCAAAACAAAAGGCATGAGGGGCTGATGAGCAGGTTTCTCCGTGCGGCGCTGGTTCTGGTCTTCCTCGCCTCCTGTGGCGGTGGCGGCAATTTCTCGGCTCCCCGCGAATTAGACAATGCATGCGCGATCACGCGTGAGCGGCCGCAATATCTGCGGGCGATGCGCGCGACCGAGCGCAAATGGGGGGTGCCGGTCCATGTTCAGATGGCGGTCATCCACCAGGAATCCAAATTCATCGGCAATGCCCAGACCCCGCACCGCTGGGCGCTTGGCGTGATCCCGATGGGGCGGCAGAGCACGGCCTATGGCTATAGCCAGGCGCTGAACGGCACCTGGGAGGAATATCAGAAATCCTCGGGCGGTCGCCGCTCGAAACGCGACCGGATCGCGGATGCCACCGATTTCATGGGCTGGTATATGGACGAATCCTCGCGCAAGCTGGGGATCTCGAAAAGCGACGCTCAGGCCCAGTATCTGGCCTATCATGAGGGCCGCACCGGCTATGCCAAGCAAAGCTATCTCGCCAAGCCCTGGCTGGTTGAGGTTGCGGCCAAAGTGGGTTCGCGCTCGCAGATGTATCAGGCCCAGCTGATGGGCTGCGGCAGGTAAGCGCCGGGACGCTGACGCGCGCGCGCATACCGCACTGACAAAACCATAAGGGCGACGGATTTCCGTCGCCCTTTTTTGATTTCCGCTCAGACATATCCAGTCGGAGTACAGCTCAGACCGGGTGGTTCAGCCCCGGAATGGCGCAGCTCAGTTGCCGCCGCGCTTGCTCATCTCAACCGGGATCGAGAACAGGCTGTCGCCCATTTTGCCACCCTTCTTCATCTCGCCCAGAATCACCGTGGTTTTCTGGCCCAGATCATCGGTGATGATCCACTGGCGCAGCTCGGTGGGGCCTGCGGTAAAGACCAGCTCAATCGTGCCATATTCGGGATGTTCTGGATCCTGCGCCACCACCCGGGTCGAAGTGCCGTCTTCTTTATGACCGATCACCATCCGCGCCTGCGACAGGTTCACATTGGCAGCGAGGATCAGGTTCAGCGGCGTGCGGCGCAGCGGATATTGCTCGGGACCCATATTCGATTTGCCATCGAAAATCGCCACATTGCCGCCGCTGGCCAGAACCAGGGAACGGTCCGGGGCCGCATATTGAAAACGCACGCGGCCGGGACGGCGGATATAGATCACCCCGGTTGAAACCGATCCATCCCCGTTGATCTGGGTGAAATCGGCCTGAACCGTGGTCAGACCATTCAGATACTGTGACAGAGCATTCAGCGAAAGCTTGTCAGCCAGCGCGGGGCCACTGGCAAGACCAAGGGCCGGCAGAGCAAGGGCGAGCGGGGCGAGGAGCGCGGTGCGACGGTTCATAGGCGCAATATAGGCTGCGGCTGAGGCCTCGGGAATGGGGTTGCAACAATGCTCGCAGCTTTGTGCCGGTTGCGTGAGCCAGGCAGATCTTCGCCGCATCGCAGCACATGGAAAATCCCGCATTGACCGCTGCGGCGGATGGCTGACAAAAATTTCAGGCCGCCACCCCTGTCGCATTGCCCTGCTCAGACAAACCGCTCTGCTCAGGCAAACGAGAGATCCTGCCAGAAAATGACCCGGCCCGGCCGGGCTGACCGGGCGGGACAGAACAAGGCGGCACCATAAGGGAGAGACAGATGAAAGCGGCCGCCGTGACCTCATCTTACAAAAGATGGGCCCCTGTTTATGATACTGTTTTTGGCAAGCTGCTGAATGAGGGCCGCAGCCGGGCCGCAGCCCGGGCCACCGCACGCGGCGGCGATGTGCTTGAGGTCGGCATAGGTACCGGCCTTGCCTTACCGCTCTACGGCCCCGGGTTGCGGATCACCGGGATCGATTACTCGGCCGAGATGCTGGAACGCGCCGAGGAAAAGCGGCGGGCGCATGGGCTGGACAATGTGACCCTGCGCCAGATGGATGCCGGGCAGCTCGATTTCCCCGATGCCAGCTTTGACACGGTCTCTGTCATGCATGTCCTCTCGGTGGTGCCCGATCCCGAGCGCGCCCTTTCCGAGATTGCCCGGGTCTGCCGCCCCGGGGCCCAGGTGCTGATCACCAATCACTTCGCTGCCGAAAAAGGCGTTTTGCGCCTGGCCGAGCGGATGATCCAGCCGCTGCAGCATCAGCTGGGCTGGCAGGCCGATTTTCCATTCGAGCGTATTCTCGGCGACAACAGGCTGAAACTGCTGGAACGCCGCCCGCTTCCGCCTCTGGGGGTCATGACCTGGGCCGTGCTCGAGCGGGTATAGGCGCGCTTTGCCAACGCCGCCTGCCCGCCCTCTCAGGGCGCGGGCGACATCTGCTGCAGCTGCAACAGCTGTTGCTGCGCACATTCCCCGGTCAGCGCCGCGATAAAGGCATATTCATAGGCAAGCATGCCCCAGCCGCAGCGGCTGTAACTATAGATGAAAGTGCCTGCGACCAGGGCGAGGAACAGCAGGACCGCCAGCGGCTGAATATATCGGCTCATATCTTAATCTCTGGCTGTTTTATGCTGGCAGGCCTCCGGCGCACCTGGCCCGGGTTCCTTGGCTGTGACGGCACCATGCCCCGGCCCTATTCCCCGCGCCCGGCCAGAAGGCTGATACCACGGTAAAACGGGATCGGGGCCAGGGCCAGGGCCAGGCCCAGCGGCCAGGGCAGGCCCGCCTGCGCATAGCCAAAGGGCGCAAGCAGCGCATTCCCCAGGTAAAGCCCCATCCCGGCCCGGTTGCTCATCAGCGAATTAACCCATGACAAGATCAGCGCCGCCGCTGCCAGAAGCGCCAGAGGTGTCAGCAGAAGCCCCGGCAGCTCCAGCCCGGTCAGGCTGACAAGCGCCGGGCGCAGGCCGAAGGCCCCGGCGATGATATTCGCAAGGCTCAGGATCAGGCTGCCAGCGAGGGCCAGAGCGGGAAGTCTCGAATGCACAGGCTGCACAGGTCTCGTCCGGTATCCGGGGGAGGGGGGGCGGCCCGCACCTCCTTTAAGGAAGCGCGGGCCTGAGGTCTTATGCCTCGGGGATCAGAATTTCACGTTTGCCAACATGGTTGGCCGAGGTGACCACATGGTTCTCTTCCATCTGCTCGACGAGGCGCGCGGCTTTGTTATAGCCAATGCCCAGTTTGCGCTGGATATACGAGGTCGAGCATTTGCGATCCTTGGCAACAATCGCCACCGCCTGATCGTAAAGCGCATCCTCGCCATCGGTATTGCCGCCCAGACCCAGCACCTGATCAATATCCGATGCGCTGTCTTCATCCGGGCCCTCTACCACGCCCGACATATAGCTGGGCGGACCGAAGCTCTTGAGATGGTTCACAATCTCCTCAACCTCTTCATCCGAGACGAAGGGGCCATGGATCCGGGTGATGCGCTGACCATTGCCCATATAGAGCATATCGCCCTGGCCCAGCAGCTGCTCGGCGCCCATCTCACCCAGAATAGTACGGCTGTCGATTTTCGAGGTGACCTGGAAGGAAATCCGGGTCGGGAAGTTCGCCTTGATCGTGCCGGTGATGACATCGACCGAAGGCCGCTGCGTCGCCATGATCAGGTGAATACCGGAAGCCCGCGCCATCTGCGCCAGGCGCTGGATACAGGCCTCGATCTCTTTGCCCGCCACCATCATCAGATCGGCCATCTCATCAACGATGACGACGATATAGGGGAAGGGCTGCGGCGCAAATTCCTCGGTCTCGAACACCGGATCGCCGGTCTCGTCATCAAAACCGGTCTGGATGGTGCGCTTGAACATCTCGCCGCGCGCCATGGCCTCGCGCACCCGGCCATTATAACCCTCGATATTGCGCACGCCCATTTTGGACATTTTGCGGTAGCGCTCTTCCATCTCGCCGACGACCCATTTCAGGGCGACGACCGCCTTTTTCGGGTCGGTCACCACCGGCGACAGCAGATGCGGGATGCCGTCATAGACCGACAGTTCCAGCATCTTCGGGTCGATCATGATCAGACGGCATTCTTCCGGCGTCAGCTTATAGAGCAGCGACAGGATCATAGTGTTGATCGCCACCGATTTACCCGAACCCGTGGTCCCCGCGATCAGCAGGTGAGGCATTTTCGCCAGATTGGCGACCACCGGCGTGCCGCCGATGTCTTTGCCAAGCGCCAGCGGCAGGCGTTGCTGGCCATCGCCGAATTCGCGGCTGGCGATGATCTCGCGCAGCGCCACTTTCTCGCGGTAATTATTCGGCAGCTCGATACCGATCACCGAACGCCCGGGCACGGTCGAGACCCGCGCCGAAAGCGCCGACATCGAACGCGCGATATCATCGGAAAGACCGATCACCCGGCTGGCCTTGAGACCCGGGGCCGGTTCCAGCTCATACATGGTGACGACCGGGCCGGGGCGGACCGAGACGATCTCGCCCTTCACCCCATAATCATCGAGCACCGATTCCAGCATCCGGGCGTTTTCTTCCAGCGCCTCATCCGAAAGCTGATGCGCCCCGCTTTCCGAAGGCTGCGCCAGCAAGGCGAGCGGCGGCAGCTCGTAATCATTCACCACCTCTTCAAAACGCAGATCAGGCTGGGCCTCGGCCACGGCACGGCTGGATTGCGCGATCGGCTTTTTCACCTGGTTCTGCACGATCGGGCGGCGATCGAGCACCGGAGCCGGACGCGGCGCGGCCATCGGCGAAGGATCATATTCGGCATCGAAATCATCTTCCTCGCGCCAGTCATCCCCGGCGGCGGCAAAAGCCGTGGCGGGAGAGGCGACCGGGGGCGTGACTTTCGGCAGCGTCGGCGTCACCGGAGCGGCGAAGGAGGCCGGGGCGGCGACAGACGCGTCCTCGTGAGTGGCCCGCGATGCCATCATGGGCGGCTCTTCGCGGCGCAGCGGCATCTGATTTTGCCCCGGGCGTGCTGCGGGCGCGGCCAGTACCGGCGCGCTCAGACCAGCCGGGCCCGGCCCCTGGCTGAAACCGGCATGCAGGCCCGGGCCAAGATCAAAGCGCTCGGCCCAGGCCTGCTCATCCTCGGGCGAGGCATAGCGGTATTCGGGCGGGGCAAAATGATCGGCGGCATCTTCATCCACCATCGGGAATTCCGGCTCTTCCCAGCGGGCAACCGGATCATAATGCAGCTCTTCCGCCTGGGCGAAGGAGGCCGGGCGTGCCGGGGCACGCAGCGCGGCCGATGGCGCGGATGCCAACGGCACCTGGCGGGCCTGCATCGGCGGGGCCTGCATCATCTGTGCCTGCAGCTGCGCCGCTTCAGCCTGGATTGCGGCGGCCTGGGCGGCATGAACCGGCGGCTCGGGCGGGCGGGTGAAGGGACGGGTATCGGCGATCAGCGTCGCGGGCCTGCGCGGGCGCAGCACCGGCGGCTCGGCGCGGCGCGCAGCCACCGCCGCCTGCAGCGGCGTCATGGCAGAAGTGCTGGCAGCGGCAGCGCCATAGCCAGCCGAAGGCCCACGGGCACGGGCGCGGATGGCATCGGAAATCCTGGCCCGGATCCGCTCTTCCCCCGGGGCCTGATGCCCCTCTTCGGCTGCCATCAGCGGCTCGGGCTCGATCAGCTCGGGCTCAGGCTCAACCGCGCGGCGCATCCGGGCCAGAAAACCGACTTTCTCTTTCGGCAGATCCGGCACCGGCTCGAACTGGCGCGGTTCGGCACGCAGCGTCGCCGGGGCGTTCCAGCCCTGGGCGACCTGCAGGGGCTGCGGTGCCAGCCCGGCATTCAGCGCCGGTTCAGCACGGCGCACGACGCTGGCGCTGCGCGCCACCATCGGCTGCGGCGCGCCATAGGCCGAAGCCGGGGGGGCAGCCAGGGGCGGCGCGACAGTGACGGGCGGCACATAGCTGCGGGCCTCTTCCCGGGCAGAGCGGCGGCGCTCGGCCAGATCGCGGGCCCGGTCCATCGCCACGGCACTGCCCTTGCCCATCTGCTGCATCAGCATGGAATAGACCATCACCGAGCCATAGATCAGCCGGTGGCGGATCAGTTTCAGCTCATGGCGGTCAAAGCCGGTGACATAGAGCAGCATGGCAATCAAAGCGAAGAAGGTCACAAAGGACAAAAGCCGCAGCGAAAAGCCGCTCGATCCGGGCACGATGCCGATCAGCGCCCCGACCACGGTATCGCCGAACAGGCCCCCGAGGCCAAAAGTATGGGGCCAGCCCTCGCCCACGGCGAGGGTCGAGGCATAGGCCGAGGCCAGAGCCACGCCCAGCACGGCAAAGACCACCCGGCCCAGCGCCCGGTCGGCGCCGCGGTGCAAAAGGAAGCGCGCCCCCCAGACCGAGAGGATCAGCGGCACCGCCCAGGCGCCGCGCCCGATCAGGATCACGAGGGTCGAGGAGACGCCCGAGCCAAACCGGCCAAGGTAATTGCGCGCCGGTTCCTGGGTGGCGACCATCCAGCCCGGATCTTCGGGCGAATAGCTGGCCAGCATCAGCGTGAACAGAAAAGCAGTGACGACCAGACCAAGGCCGATCAGCTCGCGGCCACGGCGCTCAAGCATTGCCTGGGTTCCCTGATCCAGAAGCGGATCTCGCTGCCTCATCTGAAAGCTCGCCATGCGTTACTATCCTTTAACCGTACAAACAGTCGCGCAGCCGGATCAGGCCGCGCTGTGTTTCTTCCTGCGGGGCGACCAGAGCCACCCTGATATATCCCTTGCCCGGATTATCCCCTGCCACATCGCGCGAGAGATAGGCCCCGGGCAGCACCCGGACCCCGGTCTGCTGCCAGAGTTTCAGCGTCGCGTCCTCGCCATCCTGGACCGGCAGCCAGAGGAACATGCCACCATCGGGCAGTCGAAAACCCTGATGCCCGGCAAAAATCGCCGCGGCATCGCGGTATTTCTGCTGATAGAGCGCGCGGCTGGCCTCGACATGCGCCTCATCGCGCCAGCAGGCCTCGGCCACTTTCTGCAAAGGCAGCGGCAGAGGGGCACCGGCGAAAGAGCGCAGCTTGCGGATCCGGGCTGAGGCCTCTGCTCCGGCCGCGACAAAGCCCGAGCGCAGCCCGGGCATATTTGAGCGTTTGGACAGCGAGTGGAAAATCGCCACCCTTTCGGGATCAGCCCCCTGCTGCGCCGCAACCTCAATCAGCCCGGGCGGCGGCGCATCGCGCCAGATCTCGGAATAGCATTCATCAGCAAAGACGCGGAAATCATATTTCCCGGCCAGGGCCAGCAGATCGGCCAGATAATCGCGTGAGGCGACCGCGCCCTGCGGATTGGCGGGCGAGCAGATCCAGGCCAGCGCGGCCCGCTCCAGCTGATCCCGGGGCAGGCTGGCGTAATCGGGCAGGAAGCCGGTGGCGGCAGTGGCGGGCACGAAAACCGGCTCGGCCCCGACAGCCGCAGCCGCCACGGCATAGACCTGATAGAAGGGATTGGGCAGCAGAATGGTCGGGCGTTTGCCGTTTTTCAGCTCGGGCACCAGCGCCAGCACCGCATTAAACAGCCCCTCACGGGTGCCGTTCAGCGCCATCAGCCGCTCTTCACCGACCTCAACGCCATAGCGGCGCAGAATCCAGGCCGAAATCGCCTGCAGCAGGCCCGGCGTTCCATCATTCGGCGGGTAAACGCCAAAACCCCCGAGGTTTTCCTGGAGGATCTGCCCGACAAAATCGGGCATGGCATGTCTGGGCTCGCCAATCGACATGGCAAGGGGTTCGCCGCCCGGAGCATGCGCATCCAGAAGCTTCCGCAAACGCGGAAACGCATAATCCGGCAGGTTCGAAAACCGCTCAGGGAAAGTCATATCTGCCTCAGGTCCGGGGTCGTGGAGCGCCCCGTTTGAGAGGGAGCATAGCCGCCCCATCCCGGTCGGTCCAGAATTTATCACCTGGCACCAGGGGCTTACCTGCGGCGATTGTGGCTTTTGTGTTTAGTTTGCCGCAGTGGCGGAAAACCGCCTTTGCCCAGGATCAGCCAAGGCCCCTCTCCGCCGCCGCCCCGATACGCAGCAGGCGCTCCTCGTGAAACGCCGGGGCCAGCAGCTGAATGCCGCAGGAGGGCTGCGAGCTGGGCAGGCTCAGAGCACAAAGCCCCATCAGATTGCCGATCCGGGTATTGCGCAGCGCCAGCAGGTTCTCGGTGGCATAGTAATCGCCATCCGTCATCAGCCGCTCGGCATCCGGCGGCAGGATCGGCGCGGTCGGGGTCAGGATGGCATCAAATCCGGCGGTGCGGTCGCGCCAGATCGCGCGGATCTCCTGCAGCCGCCGCCAGGCCCGGACATAATCCGCCGCCGCAATCCCCTGGCCCGACCGGAAGCGCTCATAGATCGGCCCGAACATTTTGCCCGGCGCCGCTTCGATCTCGTCGCGCCAGATCCCCCAGGCCTCGGCGGTGAACAAAATGCCCGCAAGCGCCATTGCCTCGGCCAGTTCCGGCAATTCCAGCCGCTCAATACGGGCGCGCGACCGGCCGAAACCGGCACAGGCAGCCTCAAAGGCCTTCGCCGGTGCCTCCCGCATTCCGTCAAGCGCCACGGTCTCCAGCACTGCGAAGCGCTGGCCTGCCAGGGTCGCGCCGGTCAGATCCGGGGCTGGCCTGCCTTCGAGCGCCGCCAGCAAAAGCGCGCAATCCTCGACCGAATGCGCCAGCGGGCCGATCGTGTCGAACCGCTCGCAAAGCGGCACCACCCCGCGCGAGGGCAGCCTGCCCTCGGTGGTTTTCAGGCCCACAAGGTCATTCCAGGCCGCCGGTATCCGCACCGAACCGCCGGTATCCGAGCCAATCGCCGCCGGGGCGAGGCCGAAAGCCACCGAAGCCGCAGCACCCGAGGACGAGCCGCCCGGCACCGCGCGCTCATCATTCAGACAGGGCGGGGTGGCGGTGACCGGATTCAGCCCCAGCCCGGAAAAGGCCAGTTCAGACATATGGGTCTTCCCAAGGCAGGTCAGCCCGGCAAGCGTCGCATTCTCCAGCACTTCGGCATCGCGCGCCGGCACCCGACCTTTCAGCAAAGCCGAGCCGGCCTCGGTCGCCGTCCCTGCCGTGTCGAAATTATCTTTCCAGCTGACCGGCACCCCGTCGAGCGGGCCGCGCCGGTTGCCGGTGCGGGCCCGGTCGGCCGCCCCGGTGGCCTCGGCCCTGGCCCGGGTCGGGCTCAGCCTGGCGTAGATCCGTCCGGCCTGGGGATGCTTGTTGATCTGTTCCAGAAAGGCCTCGGTCAGATCGACCGGGTTAATTTTGCCCGCGCTGATCGCACGCCCCAGATCGGCCGCCGTCATATTGAACCAGATCCCGCTCATCCTGCCTGCCTGTTTGCTGCCCTGTTCGCCGGAACGCTAACCAGAAGCGGACACATGGACAATCCCGGGAGGCGGGGCTAGCAAAGATCTATGAGCCGATCGAATGCATATGCTGATGTTCTTATCGCCGGGGGCGGGCTGAACGGCCCGGCGCTGGCGCTGGCGCTGGCCCAGGCCGGGCTCAGCGTGACGGTAATCGACCAGCGCCCTGCCCCGGCCCGGGCAGAGACCGGCTTTGATGGCCGGGCCTATGCCTTGTCGATTGCCTCACGCAACCTGCTCTCGGCGATCGGGATCTGGCCGGGCCTTGCCGGTCAGGCGCAGCCGATCCTGAAGATCAAAGCCAGCGACGGCCGCGTCGGTGAGGGCCCCGCGCCTTTCTTCCTGACCTTCGATTCCGATGAGATCGAAGAGGGGCCGATGGGCTATCTGCTCGAGGACCGCTATCTTTATGCCGCCTTCCTTGAGGCAATGCACGCCTCGCCCCGGATCACCCTGCTCTCGGGCGAAACCGTGGTCGAGCAGCACCCGGGCGCCGATGGTGTCGAGATCGGACTCGCCTCGGGGGCCAGACTTTCGGGCAGGGTACTGGCCGGATGCGATGGCCGCGCCTCGGGCGTGGCAGCCCGTGCCGGGATCCGCCGCCAGGGCCATACCTATGGCCAGACCGCGCTGGTCACCGCCGTGCATCACCCGCGCCATCATGAAGGCGTGGCGCAGCAGTTTTTCATGCCCGGCGGGCCGCTGGCCATTCTGCCGCTGGCGGGGGGCTATCATTCCTCGATCGTCTGGAGCGAGGAGGCCGGGCTGGCCGAGCAGATCCAGGCCCTGTCCGATGCAGATTACCTGACCGCGCTGCGGCCACGCTTTGGCGATTTCCTTGGTGACATCACCCTGGCCGGAACGCGTTTCACCTATCCGCTGAGCCTGTCGCTGGCCGAGCGCTTTGTCGCCGGGCGGATCGCCCTTGTCGGGGATGCCGCGCATGGGGTGCATCCGGTGGCTGGCCAGGGGCTGAACCTCGGGCTGCGCGATGTCGCAGCACTTGCCGAGGTGCTGGTCACGGCGCACAGGCGCGGCGATGATATCGGCTCGCTGGTGACTCTGGAGGAATACCAGGTCTGGCGGCGCTTTGATTCCACCCTGCTGGCGCTTGGCATGGATGCGGTGACGCGGATTTTCTCAAACGACAATCCTTTGCTGCGGCTGGGGCGCGATCTGGGCCTTGGCCTCGTCAATGCCGTGCCCGGCCTGCGCCGTGGCTTTATCCGTCAGGCCGCAGGGCTGACCGGCGAGCGCCCGAAACTGCTGACCGGCCGCCCGCTCTGAACCGCTTCGCTCCCCGGGCATGAAATAAGGCGCAGTCTCCTGCGCCTTATTCTGATCCGGATCCTGCGGCTCAGATAATCACAAAGCTGTCGCGCTCGGGATCATATTGCTCGAGCTCACCCTCGCCGGTGTTATTCCACAGCCCGTGCAGGGTCAGCATGTCATTCTCGACCGCTTCCTTGACGAAGGGGAAGGTCATCAGGTTTTCAAGGCTGGTCAGCACGGCCTGCTTTTCCAGCGCCGGCAGGATTTCACCCTCGGGCAGATGCGCCACCCGCTCATAGCCCGGACGCAGAATATCCATCCAGCGGCCAACGAAAGAGGTCTTTTCCTCCAGCTGCGGCGCATGGCCGGTGCACATATCATGGCAGCCCTTCACGCCGCCACAATTCGAATGCCCGACCACAATCACATGCGCCACGCCGAGCGCAGTCACGGCATATTCCACCGCCGCCGAGGTGCCATGGGTTTTACCATCCGAGGTAAAGGGCGGCACCAGACCGGCAATATTGCGATGGATGAAGAACTCACCCTCATCTGCGCCAAAAATTGCGGTCACATGCACGCGCGAGTCACAGCAGGAAATCACCATGGCGCGCGGATGCTGACCGGATTCGGCCAGACGCCGGTACCAGGCGCGGTTGTTCTGATAGCTGGTCGCCCGCCAGCCGTGAAAACGCTGGACGAGATAAGAGGGAAGTGTACGGGCCTTCATCATTGGGCGTGCTCCTTAACGCCTTCGGGTTACGCCGCATTTGTCGAAAATGCGAGGGGCAAATTCCGTAAACAGCCGCCCTCCCCCGTCAGGATTAGTGAATCCTAAAGCTTTTTTCTGCCAGAATGATGGCGGGAAAGTACGGTGCAGGCCCCTGCCGCCAGCAGGGGTTCCCCCCACGGGGGGCTGATCACCGCCATGCAGAATGCGCCTTTCCGTTATCGCAGCCAGATCTGCGGGGCCAGGGAACGGAAAATGGGTGAGCTGATCAGACTGCAACCAGCAGAGCATATCCTGCACGACCGCAAGGTTATCGAGGCGCTTTATAACAGCCTCGGCCAGCCCGCTGCCGATCAGCTGATCATGCGGGCTTTGCAGGAACTGTCACAGAACATGGCTGCACTGCGCCGCCAGATCCGCCGCCAGGAGCTGCGCGATCTGGCCACGGGGCTGCGTAAGCTGCGGCTGATGGCCGAGAACCTTGGCATGGTCAGCCTTGCCCAGGTCGCACTGGACGCAAAACTCTGCCTCGAGCGGGGCGATGGCACCGGCTTTGCCGCCACCTGGTCAAGGCTGATGCGCCTCTCGGCCAGATCGCTCTCTCCCGATCCCGGCAGTGCAGGCCTGTCACGCTGAGGCCGGGCATGCGGCTTGCAGCCGCGCGGGAAGGCGCTAGGCTCTGGTCCCGGGCGCTGTGCCGGCAGGTGGCAGCCCCCTGCCCTTTTCCTGCCCCCAGCAATCCGGATTTCTCAATGCCCGCGCCCTCGCTTCCGCTGCAGCTGCCCGCCTTTGCCGCCCCTGATGCCCCCTCTTTGCCGCTCTGGCTGGTCGAGCCCGCGGAGCTTGAGGCGTTTCTCGCGGCAGCGGGCGCAGAATTTGCCCCCTGGCTCCGCGCGACTGGCTTCGACGCCAGCCTTGGGGCGCTCTGCCTGCTGCCCGGCGCGGATGGTCAGCTGGCGGGTGCCATCGCCGGCCTTGGCGATGCCCGGGCCCGGCAGCGTCAGCGCTTTGGCATTGCCCGCGCTGTTACCGCCCTGCCCGGCGGCTGCTGGCATCTCGCCTTTGCTGCGCCTGCCCCGGCGGAACTTCTGTCCGGGATCAGCCTCGCCTGGCTGCTCGCCTCCTACCGCTTTGAGCGCTACCGCCCCGGGCGCAAAGCCACCGAACCGGCCCGGCTGCGGGTCCCCGAAGGGGTGGATAAGGCCCGGCTGCTCGCCATGGCGACGGGCGAGTTCCTGACCCGCGATCTGATCAACACCCCCGCACATGACCTCGGGCCTGAAGAGCTGGAACAGGCCTTCACTGCTCTGGCACAGGAATTTGGCGCCACGAGCAAGGTCATCCGCGGCGATGATCTGCTCGCGCAGAATTTCCCGCTGATCCACGCGGTGGGCCGCGCCAGCCCGCGCGCGCCGCGGCTGCTCGAACTGAACTGGGGCAGCGAAGGGCCGCATCTGACCCTGGTCGGCAAGGGCGTCTGTTTCGACACCGGCGGGCTCGACCTCAAACCGGCCTCCGGCATGCTGCTGATGAAAAAGGATATGGGCGGCGCGGCCACCACGATGGGCCTTGCCCGGATGATCATGGCGCTGAACCTGCCGCTGCGCCTGCGCCTGCTGGTGCCGGCGGTTGAGAATGTCATTTCCGGCAATGCCCTGAAACCCAAAGACATTATCACCAGCCGCAAAGGGCTGACGGTTGAGGTGAATGACACTGATGCCGAGGGCCGCCTGATCCTCGCCGATACGCTCGCCTATGCCAGCGAGCAGAAAACCGATGCGATCATCTCAATGGCGACGCTGACCGGCGCGGCCCGGGTCGCGGTCGGGCCGGATCTCGCCCCCTACTGGGCGATGGATGAGGCCATGGCGGCCGCGCTGGAACAGGGCGCGCGCGCTGGCTTTGACCCGGTCTGGCGCCTGCCCTTCCATGAGGCCTATGAGCCGGTGATCGAGCCGGGCATTGCCGATCTCGACAATGCGCCCGGTTTTGGTTTTGCCGGGGCGATCACCGCCGCTTTGTTCCTGCGCCGCTTTGCCGATCACCCGCGCTATATGCATTTTGACATCTATGGCCACAGCCCCAGCGATGCCCCGGCCCGGCCAAAAGGTGGCACCGGCCAGGGCGCGCGTGCGCTGCTGAACGCCCTGCCGGGGATGCTGGGGCTGTGAGCGACCCTCGTCTCACGCCCTTTTCGGGCCGGATGGCCCATGTCTCGCTGCGCGGCCTGATCAGCGCCACGGCCTATACCGAGGGCGAGGCGGCGCGGGTTGCGGTGGCTCTCGCCCCTTTGCTGAACTGCCCCGGCGGCGCGGTTGATCGCCAGCTGCTCTGGGGCGACGGGGTGACGGTGATTGATCAGCGCGAGGGCCATGCCTTCGTCATGGCGGCCAAAGACGGCTATTGCGGCTGGCTTGCCGAGGCGGCGCTGGCCGATCCGCGACAAGCGACCCACCGCGTGATCAGCCCCGCGACCCATCTTTATCCCGATGCACGGGTCCAGGCCCCACCGCTGACACCGCTCTATCTCAATGCCCTCGTCACGGTGAGCGGGGCAGAGGGTGCCTGGGCCCGAACCCCCGAGGGGCTGATCCCGGCCGGCCACCTGGCCCCGCTTGATCAGACCGGCGCGGATCCGGTCGCTCTCGCGGAAAGCCTGCTGCATTCTCCCTATCTCTGGGGCGGAAATTCAGCCGCCGGAATTGACTGTTCGGGGCTGGTGCAGATGGCCTTTCATGCCGCAGGACGGGCCTGTCCGGCCGACAGCGACCTGCAGCGCAGCTTTGGCAGCCCCCTGCCCGAGACCGCGGATCTGCGGCGCGGCGATCTGCTGTTCTGGAAAGGCCATGTCGCGATTGTCAGCGGCTCCGACCAGATCATTCACGCCAATGGTTACACAATGTCAGTGGCTTACGAAAAGCTGAGCGAGGCGGTCAGCCGGATTGAGCGCCATTACGGCGGCAAAATCCTCGCCCGCCGCAGACCCTGAAGGACCAGCTGGCCGGGATTTCCCCCGGCCAGCTGCCTCATCCCACCGGGCGGATCAGCTTTTTGTCGAATATGCGCATGAGCTGATCCAGCTCATGCCCACGGCGCAGAACCTGACCATTCTCGCCCAGCACCGCATAGAGCCCCTGTTTCAGCCGCAGCTTCGGGCGCTTTTCAATCCGGTAGAGCGGCGTCTCGGCGCTGCGCCGGAAAATGGCGAAAACCGCGACCTCACGCCCATGCGATATCGCGTAATCGCGCCATTCGCCCGCGGCGACCATCCGGCCATAGACCGACAGGATCACCGACAGCTCTGCGCGCTGAAACGCGGTCACCTCGGCTATGGCCGGGCCGGTCTGGCCGGTCGGGAAAGGAACGGGGGCTTCGATACTCATGCCAGCAGTCTGCGCGGAGCCCGCAGTCAGATCAAGCTTTGCCTGCCCCCTGGTTCAGCGGCCGGTGCAGGGCCGGATCGGCCCGCAGCACCCCGGCCTCGATCCCGCGCCAGCTGCGCTGCACCGGGTCCTGCCATTTCTGCGCCAGAGGATGCCCGGCCGCGATCACCCCCAGCCGCACCAGCACCGCGCTCAGCGCCACTTCGGCGGCGCGGGCATTGCCGTCCACACATTTGAGCGCAATGCCAAGGCCCTGTTCGGGGAGGATGGCGACAAAGACCCCTTCGGCCCCGACCTTGATCGCCGCCCGCCCCTCGGCTGCCCGCATCAGGCCGGTACAGGCCCGCCCCTCGCCCGCCACCAGATCGGGATGGGCGATCATCGCCTGAACCAGGCGCGCCATCGCATCGCCCCGGGCCCCGGCCTGGCCTTCGCGCGCCACGGCAAACCGCGCCATCGCCCGGGCCAGCCCCTGCAGGCTGAAGGCAAAATTCGGCGCCGAACATCCGTCGACGCCCCAGCCTGCCAGCTCCTCGCCCGCAACCTCGGCCGTCGTCTGGCGGATCGCCTGCTGCAAGGGGTGATCATATTCGCCATAGTCCGGACCGGCGCCGAGATGGCGGTTAACGGTCAGAAAACCGGCATGTTTGCCCGAACAGTTATTATGCAGCTGGCAGGGCGGCTCTGCGGCGCGGATCAGCCGGTTGCGCTCGGCCTTATCGCGCGGCTCATGCGCGCCGCAGCGCAGATCCGCTTCACCCAGGCCAAGATCCTGCAGCCAGCGGCTGACCGCGCCCACATGCAGCGCCGCCCCCTCATGGCTGGCACAGGCCAGGGCAAGATGCCGCGGCTGCAATCCGGCCGCTGCCGCCGCCCCGCTCTCCAGCAGCGGCAGCGCCTGGATCATTTTGCACGACGAGCGCGGGAAAATAATCGCCCCGGGATTGCCCCAGTGCTCGCGGATTCCACCGGCATCGGCGATCACCAGATGGCCAAGATGCGCACTTTCCGGCAGCCCGCCGCGCCAGAGTTCCGCCAGCGGCATCGCGCCCTGATCGACGCGCGCAAAATCCGTGGATTGCCTCATCGCCTGCCCTCCCCCTCACAGATGTGCGATTTTATGCCCATGGGACTTTCACCCGATGGATTTTTTAAGTAATTCTGACTTATCGGGTTCAGGAATACCCCGCCAGAACAGATTGGCACTGCCCGCGGGGCTGCCGGATCGCGCGGGGAACAGAGGCAGAAGACAGCTTGGAGGCTGCGTCAGATATGGCTACCGTCCTTCGCCGCGCCCTTGGCGCTTGTGCAATCACTTTGGCCGCTCCGCTGGCCGCCCTGGTGCTTTCGGGCGCAGTCAATGCGCAGGAATCGACCAACCGCGTCGGCACGATGACGGACTGGAATGTCTTCGTCGAAAACAGCCCGAAAGAATGCTGGGGCGTTTCAAAGCCCAAGGAAACCGTCAATTCGAAAGACGGCAAGCCGGCAACGGTGCGCCGCGGCGATATCCTGCTGTTCGTCACCTATCGTCCGGGCGTGGCCCCGCAGGTCTCGTTCACCGGCGGCTATCCTTTCGCCAGCGGCTCGACCGTCAATGTGAATATCGGTGGCACCCAGTTTGAACTGTTCACCGATGGCGAATGGGCCTGGTCGGGCTCGGCTGCCGATGATGCGGCCCTGGTCAAGGCGCTGCGCGGCGGGGCCAATGCCGTGGTCAGCGCCCGCTCGGGCAAAGGCACCCAGACCAAAGACACTTTCAGCCTGCGCGGCTTTACCGCCGCAATGGATGACGCCGCCGCGCGCTGCAAATAAGCCGCAACGCCGGTTCTGATCCTGTACACGCCCCGCCGATCCGGCGGGGCGCTTTCTTTTTCCCGCGGAATCGCCTATAGCCCGGGAAAATCCCGCCAGATCGCCTGTGACAAGGCTGCATGACCCTAAGGATCTGCTATGAACGACCTTACCCCCGCCGCAGCGGTTGCTGCCCCGATCACCCAGGATGTGATGACGATTCCGCGCAAACTGCCGGTCTCGGATAAAGTGAATATTATCGGCCTGACGCGCGAGCAGCTGAAAGCCGCGCTGATCGAAGCCGGCACCCCGGAAAAGCAGGCGAAGATGCGCCTCGGCCAGATCTGGCAATGGGTCTATTACTGGGGCGCGCGTGATTTCGCGCTGATGACCAATCTCGCCAAGGATTATCGCGCTTTGCTCGAACAGAGGTTCGAGATTGCTCTGCCCGAAATTGTCACCCGTCAGGTCTCGGCCGACGGCACGCGCAAATATCTGCTGCGCATCGCCGGCGGCCATGAGATTGAAACGGTCTATATCCCGGAAGAGGGCCGCGGCACGCTGTGCATCTCCTCGCAGGTGGGCTGCACCCTGACCTGTTCCTTCTGCCATACCGGCACGCAAAAGCTGGTGCGCAATCTGACCGCGGGCGAGATCGTCGGCCAGGTGATGCTGGCCCGCGATGATCTGGGCGAATGGCCCGAGCCGGGCCAGGGCTCGACCGGAGAGCGCCTGTTGTCCAATATCGTCCTGATGGGTATGGGCGAGCCGCTCTATAATTTCGATGCGGTGCGCGACGCGATGCTGATCGTGCGCGATGATGAGGGCATTGCCCTTGGCCGCCGCCGCATCACCCTCTCGACCTCGGGCGTGGTGCCGGAAATCGCGCGCTGTGCAGAAGAGATCGGCTGCCAGCTGGCAATTTCCTTCCACGCCACCACCGATGCGGTGCGCGACAAGCTGGTGCCGATCAATAAGAAATGGAACATCGCCGAGCTGCTGCAGGCGCTGCGCGATTATCCGCGGCTGTCGAATTCCGAGCGCATCACCTTTGAATATGTGATGCTGAAGGATGTGAATGACAGCGATGCTGATGCGCGGCGTCTGGTGAAGCTGATCCAGGGCATTCCGGCCAAGATCAACCTGATCCCCTTTAATGAATGGCCCGGCTCGCCCTATCAGCGCTCCGACTGGGAGCGGATCGAGGCCTTTGCCGATATCATCTACAAAGCCGGCTATGCCTCGCCGATCCGCACGCCGCGTGGTGAGGATATTATGGCGGCCTGTGGCCAGCTGAAATCGGCAACCGAGCGGGCCCGCAAATCACGCGCCGCAATCGCGGCCGAGGCTGGTCTCGACAGCTGAGTCCCCGGACACGCAAATTCAAAAGACAAACGGGGCGGCGCTGCAAAGCGACCGCCCCGTTTTTTTCACCGGCCAGGGCTCAGAAATCCTCCCATTGCCCCGCGCCATCATCGGTTCCGGTCCGCTGCATTGGCACCGGCTTCCAGGCATCGGCCACCACCGGCACCCGGACGGCCACAGGGGCCAGGGCACGTGCCGCCTGATCCGCGCCCGCCGGCACGGTAAAACGCGCCAGGGTTTCGCTGAGCCGCGTCGGGTCATTATGCAAAGCATCGCTTGAGGTTGTGCTTTGCACCACCACCGCAGCATTGCGCTGGGTCACCTCATCGAGCTGCTTCACCCCGGTATTGATTTCAGACAGCCCCAGCGACTGTTCGCGCGCCGATGCCGCGATATCGGCGATCAGCGTGGTGACAGAATGGATCCGCTCAATCATCCGGTTAAGCGCGGTGCCGGTCTCATGCACCAGCGCCGATCCGGCCTCGACCTGTTCGGTGGACTGGCTGATCAGCCGCTTGATCTCGCGCGCCGATTCTGAGGCCCTTTGCGCCAGCGAGCGCACTTCCGAGGCCACGACGGCAAAGCCCTTGCCGGCCTCGCCCGCCCGCGCCGCCTCGACCCCGGCATTGAGCGCCAGCAGATTGGTCTGGAAAGCGATATCATCGATCACATCGGTGATCCGGGTAATCTGGCGCGAGCTTTGTTCGATCTGCTCCATCGCGGTGATCGCCCGGTGCACCACCTGACCGCTTTCCTCCGCCTGGCGCCCGTTCTCGGCCATCTGGCTATCGGCGCTGGCGGCATTCTCGGCGGTCGACTGCACACTGGCCGTCAGCTCATTCAGCGCCGCTGCGGTTTCCTCAAGCGTTGCCGCCTGGGTCTCGGTCCGGTTCGACATATCCTGGGCAATTGCATTGAATTCGGCGGCGCCGGTATCAATCGAACTGCCAATCTGGCGGATCATCACCATGGTCTCGGCCAGAATATCGACCACACCATTAAAATTGCTGCGCAATGCCTCATATCGGGAGGGGAAGGGATCCTGGGAGGGATTGGCGATCGAGGCGGTCAGATCCAGGGTATTCAGCTTTGCCAGCGATTCAGAGAGATCGCGCACCACCCGGCTCTGCTCAGCCTCGCGCCGGGTTGCCTCGGCGCTCATCGCCTCGGCCTCCTCAACAGAGCGCCGCCAGTCCTCAAATCCGCGGGCGAAAGTGCCGATCTCATCATGTCGCGACAGGGCGGGCACTTCCAGTTTCGTATCGCCCGAGCGGATCCGCTCGAGTACGACAGACAAAGCACCAAGCGGGCGCAGCAAAGCGCGGTTGGCAAAGAACAGCACCAGCGCCCCGACCAGCGAGGCAATGGTGACGGCGGCCAGCCCCTGCATTTTGGCCTGAATCAGCCCGCCGCGCAGCACCGCCTCGGGCACGAAATTGCATAAAATCCCACGCACCTTGCCATCGCTGCCAAGGATCGGAATCAGATAGACCGAATAGGTTTTGCCAAACAGCCCGGCCGGGCCGGCATAGGGTTTGCCACTCAGTAAAGCCTGCCGCGCCGGATGGTCAGGCCCAAGCGGCGACTGAACCCAGCGCTGGCCCTGGTCATTGATCAGGCTGGTGGTCAGGCGAAAGAAATCCCCGCGCGCCTCATCCCAGCGCAGAATCGAGAATTGCGTGCCGGCAACGCGGCTGGCCTGATCCACCAGGCTGTGCTCGGTGAAATTCGGTATCTGATCCCAGGTCGCCTTGCTGATATTGCCAGTGTCATCAATCTCATATTGCAGATCCGGATAGGCACTATGGGCCATTTCGGCGGTGATGCGCGAGGCCATGCGGATCAGGGCGCTCAGCCGTTCCTCCACCACTTCCTCGACCTTAATGCTCGAAAGCATCGCCCCGGCCCCGCCGACGAGCAGGAACATCAGCAGCGAGATACCTGTCAGTTTCGACACGAGGCCGAGGGAAGCGAGGCGTTTCATCGGGAACCCCTGGAGTGTGAACAATCCCCGGCAGAATCGCGGCCAGGCCTTTAAATTCGGTTAGCATTCAGAGGGTGTCTCAACTTGTCGCTATTTTGACGGCGGTACCGCCCTGCAGCCCGGGGAAAACGCGGCCACGCCCGGCGGGATCTTCCCCCCCTGCCCTGGCGCTGCTAGAGGAGGGCATGCGACAAAGCCTGACCGAGATTTATGAGGCCCGCGTGGCCGATGGCAGCCTGCGCCCGGATCCGGCGCAACGCGCTGTCCTGCCGCTGCTGGAGGAGCTGCGCCTCTGGCTCGAGACCCAGAAGCCGCGCCGGGGGGGCCTGCTGTCCGGCCTGTTTGGCAAGGCGCCGCCCATGCCGCCACCGGGGATCTATCTCTGGGGCGGGGTCGGGCGCGGCAAATCCATGCTGATGGATCTGTTCGTCGAGGCCACCGCGATCACCGAAAAGCGCCGGGTGCATTTCCATGCTTTCATGCAGGAAATCCACCACGCCATGCATGCGGCCCGGCAGCGCGGCACCGAGGATCCGCTGGCCCCGGTGGCGGCAGAGATCATTAAAACTGTCCGCGTTTTCGCCTTTGATGAAATGCAGATCACCGATATCACCGATGCGATGATCGTCGGACGGCTGTTTGAGAAACTGTTCGCCGGCGGGGTGGTGATCGTGACCACCTCAAACCGCCCGCCTGAGGATCTCTATAAGAACGGGCTGAACCGGCAGCTGTTCCTGCCGTTCATCGCCATGCTGCGCGACAGGCTGACCGTGCATGAAATCGTCAGCGCCAATGATTACCGCCAGCACCGGCTGACCGGGGCGCAGGTCTGGTTCCAGCCCGCTGGCGCCAGCCGTGGCCGGATCGATGCAATCTGGAGCGACCTGACCGGGGCCGCACAGGGAGAGGTGCTGCGCCTGCCGGTCAACGGGCGCGAGGTTGAACTGCCGCGCTTTGCCAGCGGCGTTGGCCGGGCCAGCTTCTTTGACCTGTGCTCGCGGCCGCTGGGGGCGGGGGATTTCCTCGCGATTGCCGGGGCCTGCCGGGTGCTGATCCTTGAGGATATTCCCCAGCTCTCAGCCTCAAACTATAATGAGGCCAAGCGTTTCGTTACCCTGGTCGACGCCCTCTATGAGGCGAAGGTCAAACTGATCGCCTCGGCGGCGGATGAGCCGGAACGGCTGTATCTCGAAGGCACCGGCTCTTTTGAATTTGAGCGTACCGCCAGCCGCTTGCGCGAGATGCAGGATGCGGCCTGGGGGCAGGATCAGGCCTGAGGGCCCCAGCGCGGTCTGTCGCATTGCACCGCGCTTCTGGATAGGGCAGATTGCGCCGCGATGACCGGGATATTGCGCCATCGTCTGACGACCCTGCTGGTCAGCCTTGTGCTTGGCCTGTCGATGACCGCTGTCGCCTTTGGCCATCGCGCGCCGTCAGAGCAGGAAGAGGCGCTGCGCGGCTATCTGCTTTCGGGCGGCGATCTTGGCGATCTTTGTGGCGGCGCGGGCCATCCTGGCGGTGACAGCTGCCCGCTCTGCCCGCTGGCGCAGGGCGCAGCGCCCCTGCCGCGGGCACTCGCCTTGGCAGCACCGGTCGGTTTCCGGCTGCTGGGCCGGATTATCCCGGGCAAACCCGATAGCCCACGCCCGCATGAGCGCGATCCCGCGCTCGGTGCCCGCGCGCCGCCGATGCTCTGAACTGATCCACCCGGGCGGAGCCCTTCCCCCGGAACATCTCTTCAGACATCACAGGTAAATCATATGAAAACCCGTATCCTCGCCCTTTGCGCGGCGCTTGCGCTCACCCCTTTTGCGGCGCTTGCCCATAGCTTCAGCGCTGGCGATATCGCGATTGGCCACCCTTTCATCCCCACCCCGGCCAAAGGCGCAAAATCAGCGGGCGGCTATCTCTCGCTCGAAAATAACGGCACGACCGCCGACCGGCTGATCGCGGTCGAGACCGATGCGGCAGCGAAAGCCGAGCTGCATACGGTTGAGACCGATGCCGCCGGCGTGACGAAAATGATCCATCTTGAGGGGCTCGATATCCCGGCTGGTGAGACCGTGACGCTGGAGCGTGGCGGCTATCACATCATGCTGATGGGTCTGACCCAGCCGCTGGAAGAGGGCGCACGCATCCCGGCGACGCTGATCTTCGAGAAAGCCGGCAAGGTTGCGGTGGAATTCTCGGTCGATGCGCCGAAAGCCGCCGAAGATCACAGCGGCCATTAAGCCTAGCCTAGCCTAGCCGGTGCCTGGCATGGCCCGGCACCGGCAGCAAAAGCGGCCGGGTAGCGCGCAGATTAAAAGGGGCGGATCCTGCGATCCGCCCCTTCTTTTTACCAATAAACCCGAAAGCGGATCAGGCGTGGATCGCGCCGAGACCGCAGGCCAGGGCCGCTTCGCGCACCGCTTCCGAATAGGTCGGATGGGCATGGCAAGTCAGCGCCAGATCCTGAGCCGAGGCGCCGAATTCCATCGCCACGCAGACCTCATGGATCAGATCGCCCGCCGAAGGGCCGATGATATGGCAGCCGAGGATCCGGTCGGTTTCCTGATCCACGATCAGCTTCACAAAGCCATCGGCCTGGAAGATCGCCTTGGCGCGGGCATTGCCCATGAAGGGGAATTTACCGACCTTATAGGCCCGGCCCTCGGCCTTGAGCTGCTCTTCGGTCTTGCCGACAGAAGCCACTTCCGGGGTGGTATAGATCACGCCCGGGATCACATCGTAATTTACATGACCATGCTTGCCGGCGAGCACCTCAGCCACCGCCATGCCCTCATCCTCGGCCTTATGCGCCAGCATCGGGCCCGGCACCGCATCGCCAATGGCATAAATGCCCGGCACATTGGTCTGCCAGTGCGCATCCACTTTAATCTGGCCGCGCGGCAGCATCTCAACGCCAAGCGCCTCAAGGCCCAGACCCTCGGTATAGGGTTTGCGGCCGGTGGCGACCAGGACCACATCGGCCTCGATCTCGCCTGGGGCGTCGTTTTTCTTCAGCTTCCAGGCCACTTTCGCACCATTGGCGGTGCGCTCGACCACTTCCACCGCCGCGCCGAGCACGAAGGTGAAGCCCTGCTTCTTCAGCAGACGCTGGAAGCTCTTGGCCACTTCGCCATCCATGCCGGGGGTGATCTCGTCGAGATATTCAACCACGGTGACTTTGGCGCCCAGACGCGCATAGACCGAGCCCATTTCCAGCCCGATCACACCGGCGCCGATCACCACGACCGATTTCGGGATTTTCGGCAGGCTCAGCGCGCCGGTCGAGGTGATGATCACCTCTTCATCCACGGTGATGCCGGGCAGAACGCTCGCGGCCGAGCCGGTGGCGATGATGATGTTTTTGGCGTTATGGAGCTCATCGCCCACTTTCACCTGGCCTGCCGCCGGGATCGAGCCCCAGCCCTTCAGCCAGGTCACCTTGTTCTTTTTGAACAGGAATTCGATGCCCTTGGTATTGCCCGAGACCACATCATCCTTGTAGCGCAGCATCCGCTCCCAATCGACGGTCGGATTGGCCCCCATCAGGCCCATTTTCTCGAAATTCTCCTGCACCTCATGCAGGTGATGCGTGGCATTCAGCAGCGCTTTCGAGGGGATACAGCCGATATTGAGGCAGGTGCCGCCAAGGGTCTCGCGGCCCTCAACGCATGCGGTTTTAAGGCCGAGCTGTGCCGCATGGATCGCCGCGACATAGCCGCCAGGGCCGCCGCCGATCACGATGACGTCAAAATCTGCCATGGATGGTCTCCTTGTGGTGACGAAGATCCGGGCGGTCGCGCAGTCGGATCTCCGGGGATAGTTTTAAATCGGAATTTCAGAACAGCATCTGCAGAAGAAGCAGGAACAGCGACAGCGGATCTGCAAATCCCAGGATGGGGGTGAAGGGGCTGACCACGGCCTGCATAATCAGATCCCCTGCACTGCAGGGCCGGCAAACAGTGCCACAAAGCCGATCAGCAGCGTCGCCGCCAGGCCGAGGCCCCAGATCAGCGAACGCCAGGGGGCCAGCCCCATAGCATAGGCCGGTATATAGGCCAGACGCGCAGCCAGATAGATCCAGGCTGCCCAGAGGGTCAGATCCGAGGCCTTGCCGGTGATCACAACAATCAGCACCAGCGGCGCAAAGAGCGCCAGCCCCTCAAAGCCATTGTTCACCGCGCGGCGCAGACGGCCAAGCAGGGGTGAGCCCTCAGGCATGTGATCACGCGGGCCCGCATTGGTCTTCGCCCCCAGTTCACGATTCATCTGCGCCCCGGCGATGAAAATGGCCAGAACCTGCAGCAGAACAACAAGGGTGAGAGCCGTCAGTTCTCCGCGCATCACAAAGTCCTGACGAATTCGGCGGAAGTCACATGGCCAAGCGCCTGCTGGTTTTTCAGCCAGTCCTTTGCAGCTGCCGCATCCTGGACCTCACAGAGGAACAGATATCCGCCGCTTTCCACGCTCCAGGCCTGAAGCAGGCTGATCCCGGTATCGCCAAAAGCCGGATCTGAGACATTCAGGCTGGTTGCCACGGCGCGAATAAGAACTTGTTCCATCATCTTCTCCAGTATCCCGAGGGGCCACAGCAGCCCCTGCCCGGGGGAGAAAGGCGGGCGGAGCCTGAAAGGTTCCGCCCTGCCCTGTCGCGATCAGAGATCCATCAGCAGGCGGCGGGGATCTTCCAGCGCCTCTTTGACGCGCACGAGGAAGGTCACCGCGCCTTTGCCGTCAACGATGCGGTGGTCATAGGACAAAGCCAGATACATCATCGGGCGGATGACGATCTGACCGCCCACGACGACCGGACGGTCCTGGATCTTATGCATGCCGAGGATACCCGATTGCGGCGGGTTCAGGATCGGCGAGGACATCAGCGAGCCATAGACGCCGCCATTCGAGATGGTGAAAGAGCCGCCCTGCATTTCTGCCATGGTCAGCTTGCCGTCACGGGCGCGCAGGCCCAGCTCGGCAATCTTCTTCTCGATCGCGGCAAAGCCCATCTGATCGGCATCGCGCACCACCGGCACGACC
Source organism: Pseudogemmobacter faecipullorum (assembly GCF_020539525.1). GTDB lineage: Bacteria > Pseudomonadota > Alphaproteobacteria > Rhodobacterales > Rhodobacteraceae > Pseudogemmobacter > Pseudogemmobacter faecipullorum. The sequence goes on from NZ_JACDXX010000001.1 coordinate 325,751, forward strand.
AGGCCCGAGGGCGTGCCCACGGCCACGCCCATATGGACGTAGTTCTTATAGACCACATCGGTGCCGTCGATCTCGGCATTGACCTCAGGCACTTCTTTCAGCGCATGGGTGCAGGCTTTGACGAAGAAGGACATAAAGCCCAGCTTGGTGCCGTGCTTCTTCTCGAACTGGTCTTTGTACTGATTGCGCAAAGCCATGATGCCCGACATATCGACCTCATTATAGGTCGTCAGCATCGCGGCGGTGTTCTGCGCGTCTTTCAGACGGCGGGCGATGGTCTGGCGCAGACGGGTCATCTTCACCCGCTCTTCGCGCGCCGCATCATCGGCCGGGACCGGGGCGCGCGGGATCGCCGCTGCAGCCGGGGCCGGAGCTGCTGCCGCCGCTGCCGCACCCGAGGCACCGGCAACCGCGCGGGCCACGTCTTCTTTCATCACCCGGCCATCGCGGCCGGTAGCCTGAACCGCGTCACGCGCCAGGCCCGCCTCGGCCATGGCTTTTTTCGCCGCCGGAGCATCTTCGACATCGGCACGCGCGCCCGGCTGCCCCGCTTCGGCAGCCTGTGCCGCTTTCGGTTCTGCTTTGGCAGCCGCAGGCGCCGGGGCTGCGCCCGCCGCGCCTTCGGTCACAATGGCCAGACGGGCGCTTGCACCAACGGTCTCGCCTTCCTGGGCGATGATCTCGGCCAGAACACCGGCCACCGGCGAGGGCACTTCGACCGAAACCTTATCGGTCTCCAGCTCGCAGAGCATCTCATCCTGCTTCACATAATCACCGACCTTTTTGAACCAGGTCGACACCGTTGCTTCGGAAACGGATTCGCCAAGCGCGGGAACCATTACGTCAGTCATTTTCTCTTCTCCATAGCCGCCTGCTGTTCAGGGGCATTCGTCCGGATTTCGAAATCCCCCGCGCGCAGGATACGGCGCGGGGGCAAAACTCACTCTGCCAGGGCTGCCGCAACCAGCGCCGTCTGTTCGGCCTTATGGCGCGAGGCCAGGCCGGTCGCCGGCGAGGCCGAAGCCACCCGGCCAGCATAGGAAGCGCGGGTGGTGGTGCCACGGATCCGGGTCAGCAGCTCTTCCAGCGAGGGCTCGATGAAGGACCAGGCGCCCTGGTTCTTCGGCTCTTCCTGACACCAGACGAAATCAGCCTTGCTGAAGCGCGACAGCTCGGCCGTCAGCGCCACCGTCGGCACCGGGTAAAGCTGTTCAACACGCAACAGATAGACATCGTCCAGACCACGGGCATCACGCTCGGCCAGCAGATCGTAATAGACCTTGCCCGAGCACAGAACCACGCGGCGGATCTGGTCATCGGCCTTCAGCACCAGCTCGGAATTGCCCTTCTGCGCATCATCCCAGAGCACGCGGTGGAAGGTCGAGCCATTGGTGAAATCATCGACCGACGAAATCGCCATCGGATGGCGCAGCAGCGATTTCGGCGTCATCAGGATCAGCGGCTTGCGGAAGTCGCGATGCAACTGGCGGCGCAGAATATGGAAGTAGTTCGCCGGAGTGGTGCAGTTTGCCACGATCCAGTTCTCTTCCGCCGAATTCTGCAGGAAGCGTTCCATCCGGGCTGAGCTGTGCTCGGGGCCCTGGCCCTCAAAGCCATGCGGCAGCAGGACCACAAGGCCCGACATCCGCAGCCATTTGCTCTCGCCCGAATTGATGAACTGATCGAACATGATCTGCGCGCCATTGGCGAAATCGCCAAACTGCGCTTCCCAGATCGTCAGCGCATTCGGCTCGGACAGCGAATAGCCATATTCAAAGCCCAGAACCGCATATTCCGACAGCATCGAATCGATAACCTCATACCGCGCCTGGCCGGGGCGGATGTGGTTCAGCGGATAGTAGCGCTCTTCGGTATTCTGATCGACCACGCCGGAATGGCGCTGCGAGAAGGTGCCACGGGTACAGTCCTGCCCCGAGAGACGCACCGGGAAGCCCTCAACCTGCAGCGAGCCAAAGGCCAGCGCCTCTGCCGTTGCCCAGTCAAAGCCATTGCCGGTCTCGAACATCTTCTTCTTGGCCTCGAACAACCGGCCAACGGTCTTATGCAGCTCAAAATCAGCCGGAACCCGGGTCAGCGCCGCGCCCACTTCGGCGAAGGTCTCGGGTGAGATCCAGGTCTCACCGCGCTGGTAATTGTTGAGATCCTTGCGGCCCACCGATTTCCAGCGCCCGTCCAGCCAGTCCGCCTTATTCGGCTTAAAGTCCTTACCGGCCTCAAACTCCTCATTCAGACGCGCCTGGAAGGCGGCCTTCATATCCTCGATCTCGCCTTCCGGGATCAGCCCGTCCGCCACCAGCCGCTCGGTATAAAGCTGCAGCGTGGTTTTCTGCTTGCGGATGTTTTTATACATCGCCGGGTTGGTGAACATCGGCTCATCGCCTTCGTTGTGACCAAAGCGACGGTAGCAGAAGATGTCGAGCACCACATCCTTGTGGAACTTCTGGCGGAATTCGGTGGCGATACGCGCCGCATGCACCACCGCTTCGGGATCATCGCCGTTCACATGGAAGATCGGCGCCTCCACCATCAGGGCAATATCGGTCGGATAGGGCGAGGTCCGCGAGAAATGCGGCGCCGTGGTGAAACCGATCTGGTTATTGACGATGATATGCAGACAGCCGCCGGTGCGGTGGCCCTTGATGCCCGAGAGCTGAAGGCATTCCGCCACCACGCCCTGACCGGCAAAAGCCGCATCGCCATGCAGAAGGATCGGCAGAACCGCGATCCGCTCAGCCTGGTCGCTGAACTGGTCCTGCTTGGCGCGCACCTTGCCCAGCACCACCGGGTTCACGGCTTCGAGGTGCGAGGGGTTGGCGGTCAGCGACAGGTGCACGGTGTTATCATCAAAGGTGCGGTCGGAGGAGGCACCGAGGTGATATTTCACATCGCCCGAACCATCCACATCCTCGGGCTTATAGGAACCGCCCTGGAATTCGTTGAAGATGGCGCGGTAGGGCTTGCCCATCACATTGGCCAGAACGTTCAGGCGGCCACGGTGCGGCATGCCGATCACGATCTCTTTGACGCCGAGCTGACCACCGCGCTTGATGATCTGCTCCATCGCCGGGATCAGCGCCTCGCCGCCGTCCAGACCAAAGCGCTTGGTGCCCATGTATTTCACATGGAGGAATTTCTCATAGCCCTCGGCCTCAACCAGTTTGTTGAGGATGGCGCGGCGGCCCTCACGGGTGAAGGCGATCTCTTTGCCATAGCCCTCGATCCGCTCTTTCAGCCAGGCCGATTGTTCGGGATCCGAGATATGCATGTATTGCAGCGCGAAAGTGCCGCAATAGGTACGCTTCAGAATGTCGAGGATCTGGCGCATCGAGGCATGGGTCAGGCCCAGCACATTATCGATGAAGATCGGGCGGTCCATATCGGCTTCGCTGAAACCATAGGAGGCCGGGTCCAGCTCCGGGTGATTGCTCTCATCGCGCATATTCAGCGGGTCAAGATCGGCGGCCAGATGGCCCCGGATCCGGAAGGCGCGGATGATCATCAGCGCGCGGATCGAATCGATCACCGCCCGCTGCAGCTGCGCCTCGGTCAGGTTCACCCCCTGGTCGGCGGCTTTGGCGGCGATCTTTGCCCCGGCAGCCTTGCTTTCCTTCGGGCTGGCCACCGGCCATTCGCCGGTCAGCGCCGCGGTCAGATCGTCATTCGCCTGGGGCGGCCAGTCGCTGCGCGCCCAGGAGGGGCCGGCGGCGGCGCGGCGCGCATCCTGTTCACTGTCCCCGAGGGCACGGAAGAACTCAGCCCAGGCGGCATCCACCGAATTCGGATCGGCAGCATAGCGGGCCTGAAGCTGGTCGATATAATCGGCATTGGCCCCGTCCATGAAGGAAGAAGCCTGATAGGCGGCATTAGGCGATTGGTCGGTCATGACAGGATCCTCGATCCCAGGGAGATTGCAGTGTTAATGCCGCGCAGCCGCGACATGGTCCGGGCCGGGGCCGCAAACGCCTGAACGGCAGTGCCGCAAAGCACTGCCGGACAGAAAGTTTCACGATTCCGTTGCCGGAGGAGCATCAGCTCAGCCTTTGATTGCTTTCAGCACAGCCTGGCCCAGGGTTGCCGGGCTGTCGGCGACGACGATGCCGGCGCTCAGCATCGCTTCGATCTTCGATTCCGCATCGCCTTTGCCACCGGCAACGATCGCACCGGCATGGCCCATGCGGCGGCCCGGAGGCGCGGTACGGCCAGCGATGAAACCAGCAGTCGGCTTCCAGCGGCCGCGCTTTTTCTCATCAGCCAGGAACTGTGCCGCTTCTTCCTCGGCCGAGCCACCGATCTCACCGATCATGATGATCGAGGTGGTTTCCGGATCAGCCAGGAACATTTCCAGCACGTCGAGATGCTCGGTGCCCTTGATCGGGTCGCCACCGATGCCAACCGCCGAGGACTGGCCGAGGCCCACATCGGTGGTCTGCTTCACGGCTTCATAGGTCAGCGTGCCCGAACGCGAGACCACGCCCACCGAACCCGGGGTGAAGATCGAGCCCGGCATGATGCCGATTTTGCACTGGTTCGGGGTCATGACGCCCGGGCAGTTCGGCCCGATCAGGCGCGACTTCGAATTGATGAGGGCGCGCTTGACGCGCATCATGTCGAGAACCGGAATGCCTTCGGTGATGCAGACGATCAGCGGGATCTCGGCATCGATCGCCTCGAGGATCGAATCGGCGGCGAAGGGCGGCGGCACATAGATCGCGGTTGCATCCGCGCCGGTGCGCGCCACGGCCTCATGCACCGAGTCAAAGACCGGCAGGCCCAGATGCTCAGAGCCGCCCTTGCCCGGGGTCACGCCGCCCACCATCTGCGTGCCATAAGCAATGGCCTGCTCGGTGTGGAAGGTGCCCTGCGAGCCGGTGATGCCCTGGCAGATGACTTTGGTAGCCTTGTTAACGAGAACGGCCATGCTGGCCTCCTTGTAAAGCGTTGTTTCGCAGCAGGTCCGGCGTTTCCGTCTGCCGCAATATTCCCGGGTCAGATCTGAGACGAGGGGGCGGTCGCCCGCCCCCGGTCAGTCTCAGCCCTTGACGGCCTTGACGATTTTCTGCGCGGCATCCGACAGATCATCGGCGGCGATCACATTCAGACCGCTTTCATTGATGATCTTCTTGCCCAGCTCGACATTGGTGCCTTCCAGACGGACCACCAGCGGCACTTCCAGACCAACTTCCTTCACCGCAGCAATCACGCCTTCGGCGATGATATCGCAGCGCATGATGCCGCCGAAGATATTCACCAGGATGCCTTTGACATTGGGATCCGAGGTGATGATCTTGAAGGCTTCGGTGACTTTCTCTTTGGTGGCGCCGCCACCAACGTCGAGGAAGTTTGCCGGCTCAGCACCATAGAGCTTGATGATATCCATGGTTGCCATGGCGAGGCCTGCGCCATTCACCATGCAGCCGATCTCACCATCGAGCGCGATATAGTTCAGATCGAATTTCGAGGCGGCGAGTTCCTTCGGATCCTCCTCGGTCTCGTCGCGCAAAGCTGCGATATCGGGGTGACGGTAGATCGCATTGCCGTCAAAGCCCATTTTCGCATCAAGCAGCTTGAGGCCGCCCTCGGTGGTCACCACCAGCGGGTTGATCTCGAGCATGTCCATGTCTTTGTCGATGAACAGCCTGTAGAGATTGCGCACGATGCCGACGCATTGCTTGATCTGCGCGCCCTTCAGGCCCAGCGAGAAGGCCACGCGGCGGCCGTGATAATCCTGGAAGCCAGCCGCCGGATCGACCGAGAAGGAAACGATCTTCTCGGGGGTCGAATGCGCCACTTCCTCAATATCCATACCGCCTTCGGTCGAGGCGACAATCGACACCCGCGAGGTCTGGCGGTCAATCAGCAGCGCCAGATAGAGCTCACGCTCAATATCGGTGCCTTCTTCGATATAGACACGGTTCACCTGCTTACCAGCCGGACCGGTCTGAATGGTCACGAGGGTGCGGCCCAGCATCTGGCGCGCGAATTCAGCGGCTTCCTCAACCGATTTCGCCAGGCGCACACCGCCCTTTTCGCCGGCTTCCGCCTCAACGAATTTACCCTTGCCGCGACCGCCTGCATGGATCTGCGATTTCACAACCCAGAGCGGGCCGTCCATCTCGCCGGCTGCAGTCTTGGCTTCCTCAGCTTTCAGGACGATCCGGCCGTCAGATACCGGAATGCCATAAGAGCGGAGAAGCGCCTTGGCCTGATATTCGTGGATATTCATGGGGCGGTTTCCCGTGTTCGAAGCTAAACTCTGCGACCTTCTGCCACGATTGCCCCGATATAGCCAAAGCTTTCATGGCCTGCCGCAAGGAAAGCAGCGGATTTTCGCACTTTGTGATCACGAATTTTAAAACTGTGATCACAAGTCTCAGACCTGTGATCACTCCCCCCTTCGTCAGGCTGGCCCGAAAGCCTCGGGGCCCTTGATTCGAACCGGGTGTTTTCAGTTGAAAAACACTGCAATCATCAGGGCATCGCCCTGCATCATCCGCTCAAATTCCGACCAGGCCTGCCCCGACATCAGCGGGCCTTTTTCTGCATAGGGCAGCAGCGCCTCGCCCTGGATCATACCGATCAGATCAATCGCCGGAGCGTCATCGAACAGCTTCTTCAGATTGATCCCGGCCTCGGCCCCATAGCGCCAGTGCGGGATCAGCAGCGCGCCGTTCAGAACCTGCTCGGCCTCGGTCAGAACCGCCTGCCAATGCGCGACCGTGCCCTCAGGCAATGCGATCCCCAGCGCCGAGACCTGGGCCTCATTCGGCACCCATTCGCGGTCATTATCGCTTTCAGCCAGCACCAGCGGCCAGAAGCGGCGATTGGCGCTGATCATCTTCAGGAAATGATCATGCGCCGCTTTCGCCAGCGCGGGATCAGGCTTTTGCTCCATCGCCCTGAGCAGGATGGTCAGCCGGTCGACCTGTTTGCCAAACAGCATATCCCAGGCATTATCGGGCTGGCTCTCACCCCAGAGCGCATAGATCTCTTTGCTGGCGTTAACGATACGATCGGTCGCCGGGCCGGGGTCATAGGCCTGGATCGTGGTGGCAAGCCCGGCCAGCAGATGGGTATAGGCCTCAAGCCAGGCGGCATCGGCACTGTCAAAGCGGATCACCAGTTCACCGGGCTTTGGCTGCCAGCTGCCGCCAAAGCCAAGCGCCAGACCGGCCACTGTCACCAGATCCTCTCCGGCATCGCGGCCGCCGCTGGCATTGATGTCAAACCACAGATCGGCCAGATCGATTTCAAGAGCGAAATCAGCGCCCTCTGCGGGCAGGGCCTGACGCGCGCCCTCCATATCCGCGATGATCCCGCCCAGCAGCGCGGTGATATCCGCGCCCCTGATCTCGCGGGCCTCAGGATTGGCCGGGATCGGCAGGCGCAACACCGGCAGCTCGGTCCAGTCGGCCTCGAGCCCGACCTGCCAGCGCAGCTGCAGCGCCCGCTCAACCGCACCGAGGAAACGGATCCCGGCGAGGGCAAACTGCTGATCCGCCGCAGGGCTGGCCACGGCGGCCAGCCCGGCCCCGGTCGTGGCCAGTCCCTGCGCCCCGATCTGGCGTGACAGATCCAGCGGATCGGCCAGGGCGAGGCCGGGCAGCAGAGCAAGAGCGGTGGCAAGCAGAATACGGCGCATCAGGAAATCCCCTGCATATCATCAGCTGCGGGCGAGGATGCGGGCCTGGGGAAGAGGCGTCAAGTCAGGTAAGCCCGGGGAGGGCTGCCCCCTCAGACCCCCGGGATATTTATGGACAGATGAAAAGGCGCGACAGCTTTGCCCTTTATCTGTCTGAGAATATCCCCGCCGGAGGCAAAAAGATCTCAGCCGGGGCGCGGCGTCAGAACCGCAAGCGCCTGGCCGCGCGGCAGGAGATCCTCACGCCAGCGCAGCGCGAAACCCGCCGCATCCGCATCGGCCTCAACCGCCGCCGCGCTGCGGTGATAGGGCGGGCGCGCCGCATGAGTGACCACGCCATCACGCTGGCGAAAGCCGCCCTCATGATCATCGGGGGCGAGAAACACCGTCATCAAGAACCGGCGCAGCTTTGGGCAGGCGGCACGCAGCGAGACCAGCGCCGGGCGCAGCCCGGCGGCCGGGAGATGGGTAAAGACGCCCCAGCATAAAGCAAATGTGGTGTCAGCCCGGACCCCGGGAAAGGCGAAGGCGCTGTCCTCAATCAGGTCATCAGGCGAGAGCCTGGCCCGCGCCTGCGGGCTCAGCTCCTGCTCATAGCCGCGCAGCATCAGCGGGCGGGAGGCATCGGTGCCCTGATAGCGCCCCGGCTCCAGCCAGGGGATCAGCCGGTGGCCAAGGCGCAGACAGCCCGCGCCGATATCGAGAAAATGATCCTGCCGCTCCAGCCCCTCATCGAGGATCACCTGCATCTGATGCAGCGCGGTTTCCTCCCAGCGGCCACCAACGATATCGCGGTGCTTACCGCGCGCCAGGGCATCCTCATAGAAGCCGGGCTTAAGATAGGGCGAGGCGAGGCTCATTTTGCCGCGCGGCTCACGATGCCCTGCATCAGCGCCACCCCCTGGGCCATATCCTGCAGGCTGACCCATTCGAGCGGGCCATGGATATTCTGCATACCGGTGAAGAGATTGGGACAAGGCAGGCCCAGCTCGGTCAGGCGCGAGCCATCAGTGCCGCCCCGGATCGGCACCGAGACCGGCTCAAGCCCGATATCTTTGGCCGCCCTGTGCGCCAGTTCGACCGGGGTCATATCCTGCTCGAGCCAATAGCGCATATTGCGGTATTGCGGGGTGATCTCGCAGCTGATCTCAGCGCGCGGCTCGGTCGCGGCAATCGCCTCGCAGATTTTGCGCAGCATCGCGCCCTTAGCAGCCAGTCCCTCGCGCTCAAAATCGCGCAGGATCAGCTGGATCTCGATCTCGGAGGAGCCGCCGGTCATCTCGACCGGATGGATAAAGCCCTCGCGGCCATCGGTGACCTCGGGCTGCATCGTCGCCTGGGGCAGAGCCGCGATCAGCTTTGCCGCGAGATTGATGGCATTGACCATCTTTCCCTTTGCCCAGCCGGGATGGATCGAAACGCCTTTGATCCGGATCACCGCGCCATCGGCCGAGAAGCTTTCATATTCGATCTCGCCGGGATTGGCGCCGTCGAATGTATAGGCGAAATCGGCGCCGATATCAGCGGGCAGGCGCGGATCGACGCCGCGGCCAATCTCTTCATCGGGGGTAAAGGCGAGGCGGATTTTGCCGTGCCGGGGCTGTTCCGCGATCAGACGGCGCGCCGCCGCCATGATGATCGCAATCCCCGCCTTATCATCAGCGCCGAGCAGAGTGGTGCCCGAGGCGGTGACGAGGTCATGGCCGATGCGCGCGCTCAGAGCGGGGGAATGTTCCGGCGTCAGGCTGAGCGCGGGATTATCGGGGAAAGAGATGGCATCGCCATTATAGCCCCGGATCACCCGCGGCTTCACCCCGGTCGCATTGAACTGCGGCGTGGTATCCATATGGGCGAGGAAGGCAATGACCGGCCCCGGGGCAGTGGCCGGGATCGTCGCCAGCACCACGCCGTAATCGGTCAGCCGGATATCGCTGGCGCCGATCTCTTCCAGCTCGGCCAGCAAGAGCCGCGCCATATCCAGCTGAACAGCGGTCGAGGGCTGGCTGTGGCTTGCGGCATCGCTCTGGCTGTCGATGGCACAATAGCGGGTGAGGCGGGCCTCAAGCTCGGAGATCAGATCAGACATCGCGCATATCCGTTTGGCAGAGATGAGAGGGGGCGCTGCCCCCTCACCCCCGGGATATTTCAGGACAGATGAGCAGGATCAGTCCTTTTTGCGCGCCGCTGCTGCGGCTTTCATCCGCTCGAGCAGGGCATTTTTCTTATCGGCCTCGGCCGCTTTACCCTTAGGCGCGCCACGGCGCGTCAGGTCCAGGGCGTGATGGCTGTCTTTGGCCGGTTTCTGGGCGCCGGATTTGGAATAGTCCATTGCGGATTTCCTTTCAGTATCTGGGATCTGGATTGCCCGAAACGGGCGGCGGGGGCAAGGGTCTGGCCAGAGGCGGCAGGCAGGGGTCAGCGGGCCCGGGGAATGCGCAGCCCATAGCGCATGGCAATCAGCCGGATGGCAATAGTCAGCCCGGCCCCGGCGCAGGCAGTCAGCACGATCGGCCAGTTCAGCGCATGACCAAGCACCACCAGCCCGCCTCCGGCAGCGGCGGCCACAGCATAGACCTCTTCGCGCAGCACGCGCGGGATTTCGGTGACCAGCAGATCGCGCAGCATCCCGCCACCGCAGGCCGTCAGCACGCCGATCAGACAGGCCGCCGCCGGAGAAAGGCCAAAGGCCAGTGCCTTGGAAGTGCCGGCCACGGTAAAAACCCCGAGGCCAATCGCATCCATCAGCATCACCGGGCGATTGGCGCGCTCGATCAGGCGGTGGAAGAAGAAGACCGTCACCCCGGAGGCAAAGGCCGAGGCCAGATAAGAGGGTTCGCGCAGCATGGCAGCGGGCTGATCGCCGATCATCATATCGCGGATCGCGCCCCCGGCGGTGGCCGCCGCCGTGGCCAGCACGATGATGCCGAACAGGTCGAGATCGCGGCGCACCGCCAGCATCGCGCCGGAGAGGCCGAAAATATAGATCCCCACAATATCGAGCCACCAGACCAGATGGCTGTAATCCGCGGCGAGCCAGTTCATCCCATTCCCCACCAAAGCTGCAGCCTATCCTGTCCTGTCAGCAAGGAAATGAGAAGCGCGCGCCTTCCCCAGAGGGAAGACGCGCGCCATGTTCATCAGATCCTAAGATCTGTGCCGCTTATGCCAGCGAGGAATCGATGCCTTTGCAGGCCGCGACCAGGCCTTTGACAGCGTCGATCGACTTGTCGAGCATGGCTTTTTCTTCATCATTGAGCTTGATCTCAACCACGCGCTCGATGCCGCCCGCGCCGATCACGGTCGGAACGCCGACATACATGCCGTCGAGGCCGTAAGCGCCTTTGACATAGGCAGCGGCCGGAAGCACGCGCTTCTGGTCTTTCAGATAGGCTTCCGCCATCTCAATCGCCGAAGCCGCCGGAGCGTAGAAGGCCGAGCCGGTTTTCAGCAGGCCAACGATCTCGGCGCCGCCGTCACGGGTGCGCTGCACGATGGCGTCGAGCTTTTCCTGGGTGGTCCAGCCCATGGCGACGAGGTCGGGCAGGTTGATGCCGCCGACGGTCGAGTAACGGGTCAGCGGCACCATGGTATCGCCATGGCCGCCAAGGACGAAGGCCGAAACATCGCGCATCGAAACGCCGAATTCCAGCGACAGGAAGTGACGGAAGCGCGCCGAATCAAGCACACCAGCCATGCCGACGACTTTCTCATGCGGCAGACCCGAGAATTCGCGCAAAGCCCAGACCATGGCGTCGAGCGGGTTGGTGATGCAGATCACGAAAGCGTTCGGCGCGTATTTCGCAATGCCTTCGCCGACCGATTTCATCACTTTGAGGTTGATGCCGAGGAGGTCATCACGCGACATGCCCGGCTTGCGCGGCACGCCTGCGGTGACGATGCAGACATCAGCGCCGGCGATATCTTCATAGGAATTGGCGCCTTTCAGCGCGACGTCAAAGCCTTCGACCGGGCCGCATTGTGCGAGGTCGAGGGCTTTGCCCTGCGGCACGCCTTCAGCGATGTCGAACAGGATAACGTCGCCCAGCTCTTTCTGAGCTGCGATATGGGCGAGGGTGCCGCCGATCTGACCTGCGCCGATAAGGGCAATCTTGGGACGTGCCATGGGAGTCTCTCCGATGATGGGTCGCGGAAGGGTTTCGAGCGTGGCCTAATCCCATAAAGCCGCTGTGTCCAGCGGCCCGGGCCCCTTGTATGCCGTTGTATGCAGGAATTATCCTGCTTCCGTCCGGCGCGAGTGCAGTTTAGCGGTAACACCATCCCTGGCAGAAAAGGCTTAAAAATGGAGACGCCTGAATTCTGGGCCGTGGCAGTGATCGCAGCCCTGCTGGTTGGCCTCTCCAAGGGCGGATTGCCGATGCTCGGCTCGCTGGCGGTGCCGGTGATGGCGCTGAGCATTTCACCGGTTGTCGCCGCCGGATTGCTGCTGCCGGTCTTCGTGGTCTCGGATATGTTCGGCCTCTGGGCCTGGCGCGGTTCGTTTAACGCCCGGGTGCTGCGGATCGTGATCCCCGGCGCAGTGGCCGGCATTGCCATTGGCTGGGCCACGGCAAGCTATGTGCCCGAGGCGGCGGTGCGGCTGCTGATCGGGGTGATCGGCCTGGTCTTTGCCGCCAATGCCCTGCTGCGCCCCGGCAGTGAGGGGTCGCCGCGCGAGGCGAAGGTGGCCCCTGGTCTGTTCTGGGGCACGCTGACCGGCTTCACCAGCTTTGTCAGCCATTCCGGCGCGCCGCCCTGGCAGGTCTATACCCTGCCGCTGCGGATGGAAAAGACCATCTTTGCCGGCACATCGACCATTGCCTTTGCCATTATCAATGCGGTGAAACTGCTGCCTTATTATGCGCTTGGCCAGCTGGGCACCGGCAATCTGAAACTGGCGGCGCTGCTGACGCTTCCTGCGCTGGCCGGGGTCGCGCTCGGGGTCAGGCTGACCCGCCTGCTGCCGCCGAAGCTGTTCTTTCGCCTCGTGATCTGGGCGCTGCTCATCATTTCGCTGAAGCTGGCGTTTGACGCCTCGGGCGAACTGTTCTGGTGAAAGGGGCTGAGATTGCCCCGGTCACCCCTTCGCTGATGCCTCACAGAATTAACGGGGGAGAGGCATCGGCTGATGCCTCTCCCCACCAGACCTGCGCCGGTTTGACGGAGGGAGAACCGCCCGGTCTGCGACGAGGCACGCAGACCATTCCGGAACGTGAAGTTCAGGCCTGGAATCTCTGGCCCTGGGATCTTCTGCCGGTCAGCCTGTCCGGGTCAGCCTCTCCTGACCGGGCAGCGCTGCGGCTCTGAGGGCAGATCCGGACCTCCCGGCCTTCCGCCCCTCAGACCTGGCAGGTCGTCAGACCTTATCAATCGTCTTTTTTACGCCATCCTTGGCCTTGCCAAGCGCCTGCTGCGCTTCACCTTTCAGCTCCTGGCGGGCGCCTTCGGCCTGCAGCTTTTCATTGCCAGTGGCCTTGCCAACCGCCTGTTTCACATTGCCGGTAACTTCGTTGGCGAGACCTTTGATCTTGTCACTGGTGCTGCTCATGGCAAACTCCTTCTGAAAGATGTGATCACCGAAGCGGGTGACTGATTGCCCGGGGAAACGCCGCCGCTGCGCCAGAGGTTCCCCGCCGCCCGAGGCCAGGCAGCGCCAGGCAGTAAATCCGGCGATATCCGGCCGATGACGCAGCGTCAGCCGGGCCAGCAGGTCAGGCCAGGCCGCCACGATGCGAGATTTTTCTGCATTGCGGCAACTGAAGCCTTGCCGGAAGCGTCAATTTCGTGCTTTGAGACGCAAGATTATTTCAAAGGAATCCGCCATGACCCGCCCCTGCCGTTCGGTCCTGTATATTCCCGGCTCGCGGCAGCGCGCGCTTGAGAAGGCACGCGAGCTGGCCTGCGATGCAATCATCTTCGATCTCGAGGATGCGGTGGCGCCCGAGGAAAAACAGGCCGCCCGCCTGTTGCTGACCGGGGTTCTGGCCGGAACCGATTACGGCAACCGGCTGAAAGTGGTGCGGATCAATGGCTTTGACAGCCCCTGGGGCCGCGAGGATGCGGCAGCCCTGGCGAAGGCCGTCAGGGCCGGCACGCAGATCGATGCCATCCTCGTGCCCAAGGTAAACAGCCCTGCCGATCTCAATGCTGTGGCCGAGCTGGCGCCCGGAGTTCCGCTCTGGGCGATGATGGAAACCTGCCAGGGCATGCTGAATGCCGCCCCGATCGCTGCCCATCCGGCGCTGCAGGGCATGGTGATGGGCACCAATGATCTGGCGAAAGAGCTGGGCGCGCGGTTCCGCGCCGACCGGTTGCCGATGCAGGCCGGGCTGGGGCTGTGCCTGCTGGCAGGCCGGGCGCATGGTCTGATGATGATTGATGGCGTCTATAACGCCTTTAAGGATGAAGCCGGACTGCGCGCCGAATGCGAACAGGGCCGCGATATGGGCTTTGATGGCAAGACCCTGATCCATCCGGCGCAGCTGGCGATTGCCAATGCGGCCTTTGCCCCCTCGCCCGAAGAGCTGGATCTGGCCCGCCGCCAGATCGCGGCTTTTGAGGCGGTTGCGGCAGAGGGCGGCGGCGTGGCGGTGGTCGATGGCCGGATTGTCGAGAATCTGCATATCGTTACCGCCCGCGCCCTGATCCGTAAGGCTGAGGCAATCGGCGCTCTGGAAAAGTGAGGCAGAAGCGGGCAGGAAGAGCCCTGACCCCCTCGTAAATCACCGGAGCCTGTCGCCATGGTCCTTTTGCTTCTCGGCCTGATCCTCTGGATCGCCTCTCATCTGATGATCCGCCTTGCCCCGGATCTGCGCCAGCGCATCGGCGGCAAGGCCGGTACGGCGCTGCTGAACCTGGCGGCGCTTGCGCTGATGATCTTTGGTTATCGCGCCTATGAGGGCAGCTTCTACTGGGGCCGGGATCCGATGCTGACCGGCATCAATAATCTGCTGGTGCTGATCGCGGTCTATTTCGCCGCCGCCCATGGCATGAAAACCGCCCTCGCCCGGCATATCCGCCATCCTCTGCTCTGGGGCGTGGTGCTCTGGGCGGTGGCGCATCTTCTGGTCAATGGCGACACGCCCTCGTTCCTGCTGTTTGGCGGCCTGCTGATCTGGGCCCTGCTGCAGATGGTGGTGATCAGCCGCGATGAGGGCCCCTGGATCCGCCCCGCGGCTAAACCGGCAAAATTCGAGATTTTCGCCCTGCTCGGCACGGTTCTGGTTTTCGGCGGCGCAGCCCTCGTGCATAAAGCCCTTGGCTATCCGGTCTTTGGGTGAACTGCATGAAACTCTATCGTTTTCTTACCGAGGATGACACTGCCGCCTTCTGCCACAAGGTCTCGGCCGCGCTGGCAAAAGGCTGGGAGCTTTACGGCCCGCCAACCTATGCTTTTGACGCCTCTAACGGCGTGATGCGCTGCGGTCAGGCGGTGGTGAAAGAGGTCGAGGGTGACTATTCGCCCGATGTGAAACTCGGCCAGCACTAAGGGGCAGAGGGGGCCAGCCCCCCGGCCCCTGACAGGGCCTCCCCCGGTTGTTTTCCACCAGGCAGAAGCTGCTCTGGCATATAAGGGGGGAGGCCGCGATGAAAACCAATCCGGGCCGTTATTTCGAAGATTATCAGCTCGGCGAGGTGCTGCGTCATGCGGTACCGCGCAGTATTGGTCCGGGCGAGCGGGCGCTTTATCACGCGCTTTATCCGGCGCGGGCTGCGCTCTATTCCTCGGATGAATTTGCCCGCGCCTCTGGTCTGGCGGCCAGCCCGCTTGATGATCTGATCGCCTTCCACACCGTCTTTGGCAAAACCGTTCCGGATGTCTCGCTGAATGCGGTGGCCAATCTTGGCTATGCCGAGGGGCGCTGGCTGAAGCCGGTCTGGCCCGGCGATACGCTGCGCGCGGAATCCGAAGTAATCGGGCTGAAAGAAAATTCGAACGGCAAATCCGGCGTGCTCTATGTCCGCACCCGTGGCTTTAACCAGCATGATGAGGTGGTGCTGGAATACAGCCGCTGGGTGATGGTGAAAAAGCGCCGCGATGTGCCGGCCGCTGATCCGGTGGTGCCGGAGCTGAAAAAAGCCGTGGCCGCCGCCGATCTGGTGGTGCCGGAGGGGCTGGATTTCAGCCGCTATGATTTCGCCCTGGCGGGGGAGCCGCATCGCTGGGGCGATTATGCCATCGGCGAGAAAATCGACCATATTGATGGCATCACCGTGGAAGAGGCCGAGCATATGCTGGCCACGCGGCTGTGGCAGAATACCTCGAAAGTGCATTTCGATGTGACCCAGCGCGAGGATGGGCGGCGGCTGATCTATGGCGGCCATGTGATCAGCCTGGCGCGCACCCTTTCGTTCAATGGCCTCGCCAATGCGCAGATGATCGTGGCACTGAACGGCGGCGCCCATGCCAATCCCTGTTTCTCGGGTGATACGGTCCGGGCCTGGTCGGAAGTGCTCGACAAAGCCGAGACCCCTGCCCCCGGCGTCGGCGCGCTGCGGCTGCGGCTGGTGGCGGTCAAACAGGGCGCGGCGCCCTTTGCCCTGAAAGGCGAGGATGGCAGATACCTGCCCGAAGTGCTGCTGGATCTGGATTACTGGGCGCTGATCCCGCTCTGACCCGCCCCGGCCGGCACAACCTGTGCTTGTTATACATCTGTTCAACGGCTTATTACGCGGATGTAGAATAAATCTTGCGCGACGCAGCTGCCTCGCTTCAGGCTGGTTCAGCCACCTGAAGCGAGGAGACAATTATGTTGAAGCAACAGTACATTTGTGGCCTGGGGGCCGCGTTTTTTTGCAGCCTTATTCCGATCACCGGCGCAGCCGCCCAGGAGCTGAATCTCTATGGCGGGGCCGCGCTGGAATATTACACCAAAAATGACGACGGCCCCTCCAAAACCGATCTCAACGGCTATCTGGAGCTGGATTACAACGGGCTTTACGGCGGGATCTGGGCCGAGCTGACCGACTGGGACGATTCCAACGAGATCGATCTTTACTTCGGCTATCGCGGCGAAAGCGGCCAGATTTCTTACGATCTCAGCTATTATTACTATGTCTATCCTCAGGTGGATGACGCAGATTATGGCGAGATCGTCCTCGCGCTTGGCTATAATGCCACCGACACATTCGGCATCGGTTTTGAGGTCTATCACGACCCCGAAAGCGGCAATGGCAGCGCCTATATCAACCCCTGGATCACCGCCGGCGATAAACTGACTTTCGATATCTACTGGGGCAAATATGACGAGGGCTTGGGCAGCTTCTCTGAATGGGAAGCCGGGGTGAAATATGCCCTGTCGGATGAGGTCAGCCTCGGCCTGCGTTATTATGATGGCGAGGAATATGACGATTATATCCGGCTGCAGCTGGCCTGGGATACCACCCTCTTCACCCGATAACCCTGGCCTGCCAGCCCGTAAGACGCTGAGACCTCGCAATCTCTGGCTGTGATCCCAGGCCTTCAGGGGGAATCACAGTCAGACGCTGCGCCTGTGATCACAGCGCCGACACATGTGATCACATAAATAGTAAAAATTGATCCGGGAGACCGGGACGGTTTGCAAATGCGGCATTGCCCCTCGTGACTCGGCTGATAAAATCGCTATGACCAGCGATATATCGAAGCGCGCTCTATCGGAACGCTCAGTTCTCGGCGGACCCGGAGCAGAGCTCAGCCAGCGACGAAGGGACTGAAGATGTCTGCACCAAAACGGGTCGAGCGGCCCCTTTCCCCGTTTATGATCGGCCCCTATTACCGGCCGCAGATCACCTCGATCTCATCGATCATGGTTCGCATCACCGGCATCGCCCTGATCGGCTCGATCGCGCTGATCACCGCCTGGATCTTTGCCGCGGCCGTGTCGGAAGATCTGTTCGCCTGCGTGAACTGGCTGGTCACCTCCTGGCTCGGCACGCTGATCTTTGTTCTGTCGGCCTGGGCGGCCTGGTATCACCTGCTGGGCGGGCTGCGTCACTTCCTGTTTGACGCCGGCAAGGGCATGGAAATCGGCACCGCTGAAAAGCTGGGCCTGCTTATGTTTGCCGGTGCCACGGTTCTGACCGTGCTGACCGTCATCGTCGCTATCTTCTGAGGGTTATGAACATGCGTTACCTGACCCCCCGCAAACGTGCCGAAGGCCATGGTGCTGCCCGTTCCGGCACCGCGCATCACATTGCGATGACCGTTTCCGGCTGGGCGCTGGTCTTCCTGGTCCCGGCGTTCATCTTCGTGCTGGCCCGCACCATCGGTGGCCCGCTTGCCGATGTGCGCGCCACTTTCGCCAATCCCTGCGTGGCCATCCTGACCGCGCTCTTCCTCTTCGTCGGCCTGCGCCATTTCGCAAAAGGCATCCAGTCGACCTTTGAGGATTACACCCATGGCTTCACCCGTGAAGCCCTGATCATGCTGGCCAATGCTGTTGCCTGGCTGCTGATTGCCGCAGGGTTCTATGCCCTGCTCAAGCTCGCGCTCTGAGAGGCCCTGATATGACTGCTGCATATACCTATGAGACCCACGATTATGACGTGGTCGTGGTGGGTGCCGGTGGCGCAGGTCTGCGCGCGACCCTCGGCATGGCCGAACAGGGGCTGCGCACCGCCTGTGTGACCAAGGTCTTCCCGACCCGCTCGCATACTGTCGCCGCCCAGGGTGGCATCGCCGCCTCGCTCGCCAATATGGGCCCCGATAACTGGCAGTGGCATATGTATGACACTGTGAAGGGCTCGGACTGGCTCGGTGATACCGATGCGATGGAATATCTGGCGCGCTCGGCCCCGGCAGCGGTCTATGAGCTCGAACATTACGGCGTGCCCTTCTCGCGCACCGAAGAGGGCAAGATCTACCAGCGCCCGTTCGGTGGCCATACCACCGAATTCGGTGAAGGCCCGCCGGTGCAGCGCACCTGCGCCGCCGCCGACCGTACCGGCCATGCCATTCTGCACACGCTCTACGGCCAGTCGCTGAAGAATAACGCAGAATTCTACATCGAATATTTCGCCCTCGATCTGATCATCACCGATGGCCGCTGCACCGGCGTGATCTGCTGGAAGCTTGATGACGGCACGATCCACGTCTTCAACGCCAAAATGGTCGTGCTGGCGACCGGCGGCTATGGCCGCGCCTATTTCTCGGCCACCTCAGCCCATACCTGCACCGGCGACGGTGGTGGCATGGTCGCCCGTGCTGGCCTGCCGCTGCAGGATATGGAATTCGTTCAGTTCCACCCGACCGGCATCTATGGATCGGGCTGCCTGATCACCGAAGGCGCGCGCGGCGAGGGTGGCTATCTGACCAACTCGAACGGCGAGCGTTTCATGGAGCGCTATGCGCCCCATTACAAAGATCTCGCGCCGCGGGACTATGTATCGCGTTGCATGACCATGGAAATCCGTGAGGGCCGTGGTGTGGGCGAGCATGGCGATCACATCCACCTGCACCTGAACCACCTGCCGAAAGAGACGCTGGATCTGCGTCTGCCGGGCATTTCGGAATCGGCCAAGATCTTTGCCGGGGTCGATCTGACCAAAGAGCCGATCCCGGTTCTGCCGACGGTGCATTACAATATGGGCGGCATTCCCACCAACTACTGGGGTGAGGTGCTCAACCCGACCGCTGAAAATCCCGATGCGATCTTCCCGGGGCTGATGGCGGTGGGGGAGGCTGGCTGTGCCAGCGTGCATGGCGCAAACCGCCTTGGTTCGAACTCGCTGATCGACCTCGTGGTCTTCGGCCGGGCCGCCGCGATCCGCGCTGGCCAGGTGATCGACCGCGCCTCGCAGGTGCCTTCGACCAATAAAGGCGAAGTCGATAAGGCGCTTGGCCGCTTTGACGATCTGCGCAATGCCAAAGGCGCGATCCCGACCGCCGAGCTGCGCCTTGAGATGCAGCGCACCATGCAGCGCGATGCTGCGGTGTTCCGCGCCGAGGAAACCCTCGCCGAGGGCGAAAAGGCGATGACCGAGATCGCTGGCAAGCAAGGCGATCTGAAGGTCACCGACCGTTCGCTGATCTGGAACAGCGATCTGATGGAAACGCTGGAACTGACCAACCTGATGCCGAATGCTCTGGCCACGATCTATGGTGCCCATGCCCGCACCGAGAGCCGCGGTGCCCATGCGCATGAGGATCACCCGCAGCGCGATGACGTGAACTGGCGCAAACACAGCCTGGCCCGGATCGAAGGCTATAACAAAGTCAGCCTTGATTACCGCGCCGTGAAACTCGATCCGCTGACGACTGAGGCCGAAGGTGGCATCAGCCTGAAGAAGATCGCCCCTGCCGAGCGTAAATTCTGATGCGCGCCGCGCTTCTTCTTGCCTGTCTTGCTTTGCCTGCCTGTGTGGCGGGCGAAGCGGTCATGCAGGAAACCAGCCGCAGCCTCGCCCGCACGGCGGTGAATGGCGCCGCCCGGCAGTATCTGCCGGGCGTGACGGTCACCCCCTTCACCGATTGCATCATCAATAATGCGCAGACCGGCGAGCTGCTGCAGCTGGCGCAATCGGCCTCGCAGGGCGCCAATGGTGTCACCCAGGCCTGGCCGGTGGTGCAGACTGTCATGCAGCGCCCTGAAGCCATGCAATGTCTGACCGGCCAGCTTTCGGCCGGACAGATGATCCAGGTCGGAGGTTTCCTGCTGTGATGCTGCGCTTTCTCCCCGTTTTGCTGGCTGTGCCGGTTCTCGCCGCCTGCGATCCGCAGGCTCTGGCCGATAAGACCACCCGCAATATCGCCTTTGGCGTGGTGCGCCCGGTGGTGGCCCGGGATCTGCCGGAAGGTCCGGCCCAGCAGGCCACGAACTGCATCCTCGATGCGGCCCGGATCGAAGAGATCCGCGCCCTCGCCCGTGACACCGGGGTCGAGGCGGGTTCGCTGACGCGGGAGAATGTGCGCAATATCGCTTTGCGCCCGGCAGCCCAGGCCTGTTTCCAGGCCCATAACCTGCCGCCGGTGCGCTGAGATGTGGCGCCGCCTTTCCCTCCTCCCGCTCGCCGCCCTCGCTGTGCTGAGCGCCTGCGGGCCGCTGCCGGTGGGCGTGGCCGAGCAGCAATGTCTTCAGGCCGCGCGTGAGGCGCGGGGCCCGACCGGCACCGCCGGCCTGGGGGTGGTGTCGCGCAATGGCACGGTCCGCCCGGCCTCAAAGCTTGATGTGACGATTTCCTCAGACTGGCTGCGGGGCGCTGATCCCAATGCCGTCTATGAGACCTGTGTGGTCTCGAAATCCGGGCAGGCGCCGACGCGTCCGCTCTCCCAAAGATCCGACTGGAAAGGCTGACCCATGGTCCAGTTCTCGCTTCCCAAGAACTCCAAGGTACGCACCGGCAAAACCTGGCCCCGGCCGGCAGATGCGAAGAATGTGCGCGCCTTCCGCATTTACCGCTGGGATCCCGATACCGGCGAGAACCCGCGGGTCGATACCTATTATCTCGACATGGACAAATGCGGCCCGATGGTGCTGGACGCGCTGATCAAGATCAAGAATGAGATTGATCCGACCCTGACCTTCCGCCGCTCGTGCCGCGAAGGGATCTGCGGTTCCTGCGCGATGAATATCGATGGTGGCAACCATCTGGCCTGTATCTATGGTCTTGATGAGATCAAGGGCGATGTCTCGATCTATCCGCTGCCGCATATGTCGGTGGTGAAAGACCTGATCCCGGATCTGACGCATTTCTATGCCCAGCATGCCTCGATCATGCCCTGGCTGGAAACCAAGACCAATACCCCGGCCAAGGAATGGCGCCAGTCGATCGAGGATCGCAAGAAGCTCGACGGTCTTTATGAATGCGTGATGTGCGCCAGCTGCTCGACCTCCTGCCCGAGCTACTGGTGGAACAGCGAGAAATATCTCGGGCCGGCGGCGCTGCTGCATGCCTATCGCTGGATCATCGACAGCCGCGATGAAGCCACCGGCGAGCGTCTCGACGCGCTGGAGGATCCCTTCAAGCTCTACCGCTGCCACACCATTATGAACTGCACCAAAACCTGCCCCAAGGGTCTGAACCCGGCGGCGGCGATTGCCCAGATCAAGAAGATGATGGTCGAGCGCGTCGCCTGACGCAGGAAACAAAGTGAGGGGGCGCTGCCCCCTCGCCCCCGGGATATTTAAGGACAGATGAAAATCGCATTGCAGATTTCAGCTATCCTTAAATATCCCCGCCGGAGGCTCTCCGGCCTGAGAAGAGGCGCAGCAGCGGTTTTGAAATGCTGGTGATCTTCCCGCTTGGACTTCTGCTGCTGTTTTTTGGCCTGTGGTATTACCGGCGCGGCTCGACGCTGACCCGCGCCTGCCGCTGGCGGCTGCGCCGCGACATCGGCGAAGGACATTTCCGCTGCGAAGCCTGTGGCGCCGGGCTTGACCTCGCGCCAGGGCAGGAGCCGCGCCAGTGCCTGCGCGGCCCCCGGCAGGATCAGCAATAGCTCTCAACCCCGGTCCTCTGGCTGGCGGCGTAACGCGCCCCGGCGGCGAAGCCTGCGGGCAGGATCTGCGCAATTTCTGCCAGATCAGCCGCCCCCAGCCGGATCTGCTCCGCTTTGCCCCAGGAGCGCAGATGCAGCGCGGCGCGCGTGCCCGGGATCGGCAGCAGATGCGGCGCCTGATGCAGGATCCAGGCCAGCGCCAGCGCCGGGCAGCTATAGCCGCGCGCCAGGGCAAAGGCGCGGAACCGCGCCACGGCGGCGAGGTTTTCCGGCAGATTCACCGCGCTGAACCGCGGGTTCTGGCTGCGAAACGGATCCATGGGCCGCGCCAGCGGCTGATCGCCAAAGATACCACGGCCAAGCGGAGAAAAAGCCACGAAGCTGACCCCAAGTTCCGCACAGGCAGAGATCAGCCCCAGCTCGGGCAGGCGGGTCCAGAGCGAATATTCATTCTGCACCGCCATGACCGGATGCACCGCATGGGCGCGGCGCAAAGTGGCGGGTGAGACCTCGGAAAGGCCATATCCGCCGATCTTCCCCTCTTCCACCAGGCGCTGCATACTGCCCGCCACCTCTTCCACCGGGCGCTCAGCTTCGCGCCGGTGCAGATAGAACAGCTCGATATGATCGCGGCCGAGCCGCTTCAGCGAGGCTTCCAGCTCGGCCCGCAGATAGGCCGCCTCATTGTTGATCTGCCGGGGCGGGCCGGGAATGATCGCGGCTTTGGTGGCAAGAACCACGCCCTGCCCCGGCGCAATCCGCCGGGCTTTCAGCCAGGCGCCCACCACCGCTTCCGACCGGCCCATGCCATAGATATTGGCAATATCGATATGACTGATGCCGGCCTCACGCGCCGCATCGAGCGTGGCAAAGCTTTCTGCCTCATCGGTCGGCCCGTACATACCGCCAAGCGACATCGCCCCCAGACCGATGGCCCCGACCTCGTGCTGTCCAAGATATCTTTTCTGCATCGATCTGCTTCCTTTCCTCAGAGGCGGCCTAACAGAACGGAGCGAATCGGAAGAGGCAAGAGGCGGTGAAGCCATCTGCGCCGCGCCTGAGGGATTTCTGTCCCGTGGGGGGCGGCAAATGAAAAGGCGCGGGGGGGGAAAATCCCCGCCCGCGCCTGTTCTGAATGCGTCTGCGCCGAAGGATCAGATCACGCCAAGCGCGCGCATCGCCTCGGCCACTTTGACGAAGCCGGCAATATTCGCACCCGAAACATAATCGCCCGGCACGCCATATTCTTCGGCCGTCGCATAGCAGGTGTCATGAATATTCTTCATGATGGTCGCCAGGCGCGCCTCGGTCTGCTCGAAAGTCCAGCTGTCGCGCGAGGCGTTCTGCTGCATTTCCAGTGCCGAAGTGGCCACGCCACCGGCATTGGCGGCCTTGCCCGGAGCAAACATAACGCCTGCCTCCTGGAAGACGCGGATCGCATCCGGGGTCGAGGGCATATTCGCGCCTTCGCCGACCGCGACCACACCGTTTTTCACCAGTGCTTTGGCATCTTTGCCGGTCAGCTCGTTCTGGGTCGCCGAGGGCATGGCCACATCACAGGCCACATCCCAGATCGAGCCATCCCCGGCCTTGACGAAATAGACGCCTTTGCCCTCGCCTTTGATCCGGACATATTCCGAAATGCGGGCGCGGCGGATCTCTTTGATCTCTTTGATCAGAGCAAGATCGATGCCGTTTTCATCGACCACATAGCCCGAGCTGTCGGACATAGCGATGACCTTACCGCCGAAGGAGGTGACCTTCGCATGGGTGTAGATCGCCACATTGCCCGAGCCCGAGATGACAACTTTCTTGCCATCAAAGCTGGTGCCTTTGGTTTCCAGCATGGCTTTGACGAAATAGGTATTGCCATAGCCGGTGGCCTCGGTCCGGGCGCGCGAGCCGCCGTAGAACAGCGCCTTGCCGGTCAGCACACCCGCCTCAAAACGGTTGTTGAGGCGCTTATACTGGCCGAACATATAGCCGATCTCGCGGCCGCCGACGCCGATATCGCCCGCCGGAACATCGGTATATTCGCCGATATGGCGGTGCAGCTCGGTCATGAAGGATTGGCAGAACCGCATGATCTCGCGGTCGGAACGGCCCTTGGGATCGAAGTCAGATCCGCCTTTACCGCCACCGATCGGCATGCCGGTCAGCGCGTTTTTGAAGGTCTGTTCAAAGCCGAGGAATTTGATGATCCCGACATTCACCGAAGGGTGGAAGCGGATGCCACCTTTATAGGGGCCAAGCGCCGAGTTGAACTGAACCCGGAAGGCACGGTTGATGCGGACATTGCCGGCATCATCGATCCACGGCACGCGGAAGATGATCTGGCGCTCGGGCTCGCAGATGCGCTCGATCAGCGCGTCTTCCAGCAGATCCGGGCGCTTGGCGACAACACGGCCGAGGCTTTCGAGCACTTCACGCACTGCCTGGTGGAATTCAGGCTCGCCCTGGTTGCGTCGGATGACTTCCGCCAGGATCGATTCTAATTTTTCGTTAAGCTGCACCATCCAGGCCCCCGATTCGCACAGATTTTGACCGTATTGCTGGGGATTAGTGCAGTTTCGCAGCGGATTTAAGGGCCGAAGACGCGCATTCCTCAGAAAGTTACCGCGCTGGCACTACATTACGCCGAAAGTAACCTCAATAATGACGAAATATGCAGTTTCTACCGGCAATATGCCGGAAGAAACGCAAACTGCGACATCAAAGCGCGGCCTCAGGCTGTTTCAAAAGCCTCGTCAACCAGGCCGACCAGATCCATCATGATCCGGTTCAGCTCGAAATCCTTCGGGGTATAGACCGCAGCCACTCCGAATTTCTCCAGCTGCAGCGCATCCTCTTCGGGGATGATCCCGCCCACGACGAGCGGAATGCCACCGAGGCCCGCCAGTTTCATCTGGCGCAACACCTCCTCAACCAGCGGCAGATGGCTGCCCGAGAGGATGGAGAGGCCGACTACATGCACATTCTTCTTGGCCGCCGCATCGACGATTTCCGATGGCGTCAGACGGATCCCCTCATAGGTAATCTCCATGCCGCAGTCGCGGGCCCGGCTGGCAATCTGCTCGGCGCCGTTCGAATGGCCATCGAGGCCGGGCTTTGCCACCAGGAATTTCAGCGGGCGTCCCAGCCGGGCCGAAAGCTCCTGCACCGCCTCGCGGATCGGCTCCAGCCCTTCGGTGCGGTTTGACGGGAAGCGCGACACCCCGGTCGGGCCGCGGTACTGGCCGAAGGCCTTGCGCACCGTCTCGCCCCATTCGCCGGTGGTCGCTCCGGCTTTCGCGGCCCGGATCGAGGGCGGCATGATATTGCCGCCGCTCGCCGCCGCCTCGGCCAGCTCGGCCAGAGCTGCCGTAACCGCCGCCTCATTGCGGGCCTCGCGCCAGGCGCGCAGGCGCAGCAGCTGATCGGCCTCGGCCGCCTCATCCACCACCATGATCGCGCCATCGCCGGTGGTCAGCGGCGAAGGCTCGGTCTCGCGCCAGCGATTGACCCCGACCACCACCGTCTCTTTCGCCTCAATCTTCGCGATACGCTCGGAATTGGCCTCAACCAGCCGCGATTTCATATATTCAATCGCCGCCACCGCGCCGCCCATGGCATCGATCTGCGCCAGCTCGTCGCGCGCGCCCTGTTTCAGCGCCGCAACCTTGCGCTCAATCGCCGGATTGCCGTCAAACAGGTCATCATATTCCAGCAGATCCGTCTCATAGGCGAGGATCTGCTGCATCCGGAGCGACCATTGCTGATCCCAGGGACGCGGCAGGCCAAGCGCCTCATTCCAGGCCGGCAGCTGCACCGCGCGCGCGCGCGCCTTTTTCGACAGCGTTACCGCCAGCATCTCAATCAGGATGCGGTAGACGTTATTTTCGGGCTGCGGCTCGGTCAGGCCAAGGCTGTTCACCTGCACGCCGTAGCGGAAGCGGGCATATTTCTCATCGGTGATGCCATAGCGCTCGCGGCAGATCTCTTCCCAGAGATCGACAAAGGCGCGCATCTTGCACAGCTCGGTGACAAAGCGGATGCCGGCATTCACGAAGAACGAGATCCGCCCGACCATTTTCGGGAAATCCGCCTCAGGCACCTTGCCCTTCAGATCGTCGAGCACCGCCACGGCAGTGGCCAGCGCGAAGGCCAGCTCCTGCTCGGGCGTCGCGCCTGCCTCCTGCAGATGGTAGGAGCAGACATTCATCGGGTTCCATTTCGGCAGGTTCTGCCCGGTCCAGGCGGCGACATCGGTGATCAGCCGCAGCGAGGGTTTCGGCGGGCAGATATAGGTGCCGCGCGAGAGATATTCCTTGATGATGTCATTCTGCACCGTGCCCTGAAGCTGGTGCAGATCCGCGCCCTGCTCTTCCGCCACCGCGACATAAAGCGCCAGCAGCCAGGGGGCCGTGGCATTGATCGTCATCGAGGTATTCATCTGCTCGAGCGGGATCTGATCGAACAGAGCCCGCATATCGCCTAAATGGCAGACCGGCACGCCAACCTTGCCCACTTCACCGCGCGACAGCTCATGGTCGCTGTCATAGCCGGTCTGGGTCGGCAGATCGAAAGCAACTGAGAGCCCGGTCTGGCCTTTGGCCAGATTGCCGCGATAGAGCGCGTTGGAGGCTGCCGCGGTGGAATGCCCGGCATAGGTGCGAAACAGCCAGGGCTTATCCTTCACCGGCGCCTCCCCCGGCGCCCCGGCCAGCGGCACGGCTGCCCCGGGGGGCGTGGTCTCGTTCAGGGCGGGGCTGGCAGAAACAGGCTGGGGCATTGGGTCTCGTCACTTCCGTCAGGTGCGCAAGATTGTGTCTTATGTTATGTTCTATGGATTATTTAATATCCCTGTCAATCGCCGCGTTGCGGCATTTCCGCCGCGAATGCACGGCTTCTGGCGCAGTCTGGCACAGCCTGCTGCGGCTCGGCTCTGGTCTGGCCGGGCTATTCCCCCTAAAGCGTCGGCCAGACGCATTTTACTGCCCGATCCGGAGGCCGCATGTTCACCGTCACCCTGCTCAGCAATCCCGAGACCCCGAACCTTGAGCGCGAAACGGCAGAAACGCTGCGCAATGCCTGGGGCGGCGGCCCTGTCACCTGGCTCAGTCCCGGCGTGGCGGCAGAATTCGCGGTTGCGAGCCAGCCCGATAATTTCTGGCAGGTCTGGGAGGATCTGCAGGCACTGCAGCTCGATCTGGCGATCCAGCCGGCCGCGGGGCGCAAAAAGCGCCTGCTGATCGCCGATATGGACAGCACGATGATTCGCCAGGAATGTATCGACGAGCTGGCCGATGAGGCGGGTGTCGGGGCCTATGTCGCCTCGATCACCGCGCGGGCGATGAATGGCGAGCTGGATTTCGACGCTGCCCTGCGCGAGCGGGTGGGCCTGCTGAAAGACCTGCCGGAAGCGGTGATCGCGCGGGTGATTGAGACCCGTATCACCCTGATGCCGGGCGGGCCGCAGCTGCTGGCCACGATGAAAGCCGATGGCGCCTATACCGCGCTGGTCTCGGGCGGGTTCACGGCTTTCACCTCGGCCATTGCGGCAAAGCTGGGCTTTGACGAGAATCGCGCCAATACCCTGCTGGCGGCAGAGGGCAAACTGACCGGCGCGGTTGGCCTGCCGATCCTTGGCAAAGAGGCCAAGGTCGAGGCGCTGAATGACATCACCGCCCGGCTCGGCCTCAGCCCCGAGGATGCGATTGCAGTGGGCGATGGCGCGAATGATCTGCCGATGCTGCAGGCCGCCGGAACCGGGGTGGCCCTGCATGCCAAGCCCCGCGTCCAGGCCGGGGCCAGGATCCGCATCAACCATGCCGATCTGACCGCGCTGCTCTATCTGCAGGGATATTCCCGCGACGCTTTCGCCCTGTAATCGCGGGATCGTCACAAGATGTTTGAGATCGCCACCGAACTGGCCCTGATGCTGATGCTGGCTGCGTTTTTCGCAGGAATGATCGATGCCATTGCCGGGGGCGGCGGGCTGATTGCCATGCCTGCCCTGCTGCTCGCCGGCCTCTCGCCAATCGAAACCCTTGCCACCAATAAGCTGCAGAGCAGCTTTGGCGCGGCCACGGCGACCTGGGCCTATGCCCGCGCCGGCCATGTCCGCCCGCGCGAGCAGCTGGGCATGGCGCTGATCTCGGCCTGCGCCGGGGCGGCGGGGGCGATGGTCGCGCATCTGATGCCCGATGCCATGCTGCGCATCGTCATGCCGGGGGTGCTGATCGCAGTGGCGGCCTTCTTTGCCTTGCGCAGGGGCCTCAGCGATCAGGACCGCATCCAGCGGATGAAACCGGCGGTTTTCGCCTTTACCATGGTGCCGGCGATTGCCGCCTATGACGGTTTCTTCGGCCCGGGCACCGGCAGTTTCTTCATGACCGCCTTCATCCTGCTGGCGGGATATGGCGTGCTGAAAGCCACCGCCCATACCAAACTGCTGAATTTTGCCTCTAACCTCGGCTCGCTTTGCGTCTTTATCCCCGCGGGTGGCGTGCTCTGGGCGGTCGGCCTCAGCATGGCCGTGGCGCAGACCTGTGGCGCGATGATTGGCGCGAAACTGGCAATGCGTGTCGGGGCCGGGCTGATCCGGCCGCTGCTGATCGTCACCTCCTCGGCGATGGCCGCGCGGCTGATCTGGCAGAATATCATGGGCTGAGCCCTGGCCCCCTGTTTAGGCAGCGCAAGCCTCCGGGGGGATATTTCAGGACAGATGCAAGGTAAAAGGCGGCCCCGGGGCCGCCTTTTTTCATTCCGCCCGACGGATTTTCACTCGGGATAGAGAGCCTGGCACTGCTTCACCACGGATTGCGCCTGGCGCGAAAGCTCGCGCTGTTTGACCAGCAGCTGATCGAGCTTCTTCGCTTCGAGCGACAGATCAATGCTCTGCGGCCGGGTGCGGGTCTCGGTGTCCCAGCTGCGGCAGGTGGTCGAGACCGGGCGCGGCGTCGGATCTTCTTTGGTGCCGGGGACATAGCGGATGCAGGGCTGCCAGTCGGGGACGGTGACGGTGTAGCGCTCCAGCGCATAGCCCCGGTTGAGATTGCCCCGGCTCTCTGCAATCAGCCGCTCAACCGTCCGCAGATCTTCAGTATTGCGCCGGATGCACTGCTCCTGGGGCGTGCCACAGGCGGCCAGAACCGACAGGATTGAGAGGGCCAGAAAGGGTTTCTTCATCTTATTCGTCCCGGGCGAGGCAGCCGGTCGCACTGCCTGAGGGTTGGAGGCGGAAGCTGGCAATGCTAGTCAGGAGCGGGCCGCCGGATGGGGTAGAGAATGAGCAGCGATTTCGAAGAATACAAGTCTGAGGCTTCGGCCTGGTTCCGCAACCTGCGCGACCGGATCGTTGCCGCCTTTGAGGATCTTGAGGATCGCAGCCCGGGCGAGGGCCCGGCCGGACGGTTTGAGGTCACCCCCACCGAACGCGATGAGGGGCGTGGCGGCGGCGGCATCATGTCGGTGATGCGCGGCGGGCGGGTGTTTGAGAAGGTCGGTGTGAACTGGTCGGCGGTGCATGGCACGCTGGCACCGCGCGCGCAAAAGGCCATGGCGGCGCGGGGCGTGCCCGGTATGGAGGCCGATCCGCGCTTCTGGGCCTCGGGCATCAGCCTCGTCGCGCATATGCAGAACCCGCATTGCCCGGCGGTGCATATGAACACCCGCATGTTCTGGACCCCCAATGCCTGGTGGTTCGGCGGCGGGGCGGATCTCAACCCCTGCCTGGAATATGCCGAAGACACCGCGCATTTCCACGCCGGGATGCAGCGCGCCTGCGATGCCCATGATCCGGCCTATTACCCGCGCTTCAAGGAATGGGCGGATGAGTATTTCTTCATCCCGCATCGCGGCCGGGCGCGCGGCGTCGGAGGCATCTTCTATGATGATCTGAACACCGGCGACTGGGCGGCGGATTTCGCTTTTACCAAAGCCGTCGGCGCGGCCTTCCTGCCCGCCTTCCTGCCGGTGACCGAAAAGCATATCGGCCAGGCCTGGGGCGAAGCCGAGCGCGAGGCGCAGCTGGTGCATCGCGGGCTCTATGCGGAATATAACCTGGTCTATGACCGGGGCACGAAATTCGGCCTCGAGACTGGCCATGATGCCAATGCGGTGCTGATGTCACTGCCCCCTGTCGCGAAATGGATCTGAGCCATGGATGAGCTGACAATCAGAGCGCTTTACGCCTCGGTGGTAGAGGATGAGGGCACGATCTTCATCGGCTTTGCCGAGGGTGAGGATGAGACCGAGCCCTATGTGCTGATCCGCCAGGAGGGCGCAGGGGCGCCGATCTGGTTCGAGGTGGCCGATGAAAGCCTTGGCGCCGAGGAGGCGGTGGAAAAGGTGGTTTTGGGCGAGAAGGGTCTGACCTTCGTGATCGCCGCCGATAAAATCGCCAAAATCGGTGGCGCAGCCGAGGTTCCGGTGCAGATCGGCCCGGCGACCGAGGATGCGGATCAGGCGATTGAAGCGCTGCGCGACATGTTCGGCACCCGCTTCGAGGGCTGAGCCCTCAACCGCTGCTGAACCGGCTTCAGGCGATAATTTCACGTGAAATCAAAGCGGCCGCGCAGGATCTCTGCGCGGCCGTCTGTTTGTGGCTGTCAGTACTGGCCTGCCGGGCTTATTCCGGCAGGATCCGCACTGCGCCTTTATCTGCCGAGGAGGCGAAGGCGGCATAGGCCTTCAGCGCCGTCGTCACATTGCGCTTGCGCGGGGCGGCAGGTTTCCAGCCCAGCTTGTCCTGCTCGGCGCGGCGCTGTGCCAGTTCGGCCTCTGGCACGGCGAGGGTGATCGAACGGTTCGGAATATCGATCTCGATCCGGTCGCCATCCCGCACAAGACCGATGGTGCCGCCCGCTGCTGCCTCGGGCGAGGCATGACCGATCGACAGGCCCGAAGTGCCGCCCGAGAAGCGGCCATCGGTGATCAGCGCACAGGCTTTGCCGAGGCCGCGCGATTTCAGATAGGAGGTCGGGTAGAGCATTTCCTGCATCCCCGGCCCGCCTTTCGGCCCTTCATAGCGGATCACCACCACATCGCCGGCCTGAACCTGTTTGTTCAGAATGCCCAGAACCGCATCATCCTGGCTTTCAAAGACCACAGCCTTGCCGGTGAATTTCAGGATCGATTCATCGACGCCTGCGGTTTTCACGATGCAGCCGTCGAGCGCGATATTGCCCTTCAGGATCGCCAGACCGCCCTCTTTCGAGAAAGCATGTTCAGCCGAGCGGATCACGCCCTTCTCACGGTCGGTATCCAGATCCGGCCAGAGCGAGGCCTGGCTGAAGGCCACCTGGGTCGGCACACCACCCGGCGCGGCGAGGAACAGCTCACGCGCCTCGGGATTGTTGGATTTCGCAATATCCCACTGGTCGATGGCCGCGCCGATGCTCGGCGCATGCACGGTCGGGCTGTTGCGATCAATCAGCCCGGCGCGGTCCAGCTCGCCCAGGAGCGCCATGATACCCCCGGCGCGGTGCACATCCTCCATATGCACCCCGGCGATATTCGGGGCGACTTTGCACAGGCAGGGCACTTTGCGCGACAAAGCGTCGATATCATCCATGTCGAAATCGATGCCGCCCTCATGCGCGATGGCAAGCAGGTGCAGCACGGTATTGGTCGAACCGCCCATAGCGATATCGAGCGCCATGGCATTGTCGAAAGCGGCGCGGTTGGCGACCGAGCGCGGCAGGACCGAGGCATCATCCTGCTCGTACCAGCGACGCGCCAGATCAACGATCCGCTTGCCCGACTGCAGGAACAGCCCCTTGCGGAAGGCATGGGTGGCAAGCGTCGAGCCATTGCCCGGCAGCGCGAGGCCAAGCGCCTCGGCAAGGCAGTTCATCGAATTGGCGGTGAACATGCCCGAGCAGGAGCCACAGGTCGGGCAGGCGGCCTGTTCAATCGCCGAGACATCGGCATCCGACATATTCTCATTCGCGGCGGCGACCATGGCATCCACCAGATCAAGCTTGACCACACGGCCATCGCCGAGCGTCGCCTTACCGGCCTCCATCGGCCCGCCCGAGACGAAGATCGCCGGGATATTGAGGCGCATCGCGGCCATCAGCATGCCAGGGGTGATCTTATCGCAGTTCGAGATACAGACCATGGCATCGGCGCAATGGGCATTAACCATATATTCGACGCTGTCGGCGATCACTTCGCGCGAGGGCAGCGAATAGAGCATACCGTCATGGCCCATAGCGATGCCGTCATCGACCGCGATGGTGTTGAATTCCTTGGCGACACCGCCTGCGGCCTCAACCTCACGCGCCACCATCTGACCGAGATCTTTCAGATGGACATGGCCCGGCACGAACTGGGTGAAGGAGTTCACAATCGCGATGATCGGCTTTCCGAAATCGCTGTCCTTCATGCCGGTTGCACGCCAGAGGCCACGGGCCCCTGCCATGTTACGGCCATGCGTGGTGGTGCGGGAACGATAGGCAGGCATGGTGTGACCCTCGGGCTTGGCGATCCCCGCGCCCCGTGACCGGCCGCAGGATCTGGATCTGGCTGGAGCGGCCCTGCGCGCAATATTATTGCGTCATGGCCGTGAATTCAGGGCTGTGGAGAATACTCCGAAGCCAGACATTCCCTAATGATGCGCGCCTGCGGTTTCAACCGGAATACGTGGAACGAGCCTGATTCGCGCACAATTCTGCGGCATGACCAGGCTTTGCTTTCGCGACCGGCGCAAAAAATGTTAGCGCAATCACCTGATCTCAGTCACTTAGCGCCCGAAGGGGTTCCTGCCCCTCCCTGGAACTGGGGATCCCTGGTTATTGGGAATAGAACCCTAAAGAAAATAAGCGTTTACTGAGAACGCGGACCATTTGATGATTGCCCCCCTTGCGAGTGACGGTCCGCACTTTTTACGACGAACTCATGTTGAGTTCACAGGTTCCGAGTTTTGCAAAAGCAAGAATTAACCCTGTTTTTTCTGCCTGTTGCGTTGCCTGTTCTGCTTCGGCCTGTCGGCAGTGTTGCCCGAGGCAGGCTCTGTGTCCTGCGTGTCCTGCAGCTTTTGTAAACATTTAATCAGTTTTGCAGTCAGGCCTGTGAAGATGCAGTCCGGTTGTCTTTCGAGAGTTGCCCATTTTCTGCCTGTGACTGTTCTCCCGGCTTTCTGAAGCTGCGACGGTAACGAGTTGGACGAAGCGGATGTCGCCCCGGAAACCGGGTGCGCATTCCGCTTCTTCGACGTTTGGACGGTCCGGTTTTTTTCATATTCAGGAGAGTTCCATGCCCACCCCACTCTACCCTGAGACGATCAGAAGACGACAGTTTCTGGGCGGAGGAGCGGCCATCCTGCTCAGCCTGCCAGCGGTCCGCGCCCGGGCGGACAGCCGCCAGATCATCCTGAAAATCACCTACAGCACCGGCAAGAGCCTTGCCCTCAGTGACGCGGATCTCGCCGCATTGCCCTGGCATAATCTGCGCACCCATACTTTCTGGACCGACGGCGTACAGGAATTCCGCGGCCCCAGCCTGCGCGATGTCATGGCGCTTGGCACTGAGGCCGAAACCTTGCGCGGTAAAACATTTCGCATGAAAGCGCTGAATGAGTTTTCTGTCGAAGTGCCGGCGGATGATATGTTTGACAGCAATCCGCTGCTCGCCCGGGAAATGAACGGCAGGCCGATGCAGGTGCGCGATAAGGGGCCGCTCTGGCTGGTCTATCCCCGCGATGACAGGCCCGATCTGCAAAATCCGGTCTATGACGACAGATGGATCTGGCAACTTAACGATATCAAAGTCCTGTGATGCGCCAGGCTGCCAATTTTCTGGCAACAGCCATCATCACGGCATTCCTGCTGCTGCTGGTTCATGCGCTCATCACTCTGAGTTCAACCGAAAAACTGCTGCGGCGTGAAATCGGTGAATCCCGGATCTGGATCACCAATGAATCCGAACGGGCCGCGCTGCAGCTGCTGATGGCGCTGTCATCAGCCTTTCCCGACTTCCCGCCGGATAGCGGCGAGAACAATCTGCAGTTTCGTTTTGATATGCTCTACAGCCGGGTGATGCTGCTCGATGCCGGACCGCAGCGCAGCTATCTCGAGGCAATCGGGGCGGCAGAGCCGCTGAACGAGGCCCTGCTGATCCTGAAGCGGCTGGATGAGAAGACCGACTGGACCAGACTGCCGCCCGAAATGCACCAGGCCACAGAACAGGATGTCCGCGCCATCGCCTCGGTGCTGCGCGATCTGACCGCCGCCACCTCGCGGCATGACCGCGCGGCCAGGTTTGCGGTCCGCGACCAGCTGTCCGAGGCGCTGCGGCTGGGCGTGATCGCAGTTCTGGGTGTGCTGATCACCGGCAGCCTGATGGCGGCAATGCTGGTGCGCAATATGCGCAAACTGCGCCTCACCCAGACGGAGCTGGAGCACAGCCATCTGCTGCTTGAGGAAACCGTCGCCCTGCGCACACAGGAGCTGCGCGAGGCGCTCGATGTCGAGCGCAAAGCCAAAGCCATCTACAACAGCTTTATCGTCACCGTCGCGCATCAGCTGCGCACCCCGGTGGCGATCATCAATATGATTGCGCAGCGTCAGGTGCGGGAGCCACCGGGCAAAATCCCCGAAAGGCTGCGCCAGAAATTCTCCCGCATTCTGCAGGCAACTGGGCGGCTGGAAACCCTGGTGAATGGTTTCCTCAGCTCGGCAGAGACCAGTACCGACGCCGACCCGGGATCGCAGCGGGTGCTGGATTTCAATACTGCGGTCGACGGGGCCCTGCAGCGCCTCAGCCTCGAGGCCCCGGACCGCGCCGTGACCACCGATCTTTCCCCCGAGCCGCTCCGGGTCTGCGGCGATCCGATATTGCTGGTTCAGCTGATCCAGATCCTGCTCTCGAATGCGGTAAAATATTCGCAGCCCGGGACAGAAATCACGATCAGAACCCGCAAAGAGGGGCAGACGATTCGCTGCTATGTGACGGATCGGGGCCGCGGCATCCCCGAAGAGGTGAAACATTCTGTCTTTGAGCGCTGGTATCGGGCCCCGGAAGTACATCATTTGCCTGGCATGGGGCTGGGCTTACCGGTGGCCCGTGCTATTATTGCGCAGCACAGAGGGGTGATCTCTTTCACTTCTGACTCGGATCGGGGGACCGTTTTCACTATCTCCCTGCCTGAAGCCGCCGCTGGGGATGAAGACTGATGAATGCTGAGCAGCAGACCGCGACGATACTTTGTATCGAAGACGAAGAGGTGCTGCTCGAAGAACTGGTCGATGAACTGGCCAGCCGTGGACATAATGTCTTTGGTGCCCGCGATGCCGATGCCGGGGAAAAGCTGATCGAGCAGGAAAAGCCCGACATCGTGCTCTGCGATGTGATGATGCCGGGGCGCAATGGCTTTGAGCTGCTCAATGGTCTGCGCGCCAGCGACCGCCTGCCACAGCAGACAGCCTTCATCTTCCTGACCGCCCTGTCAGACCGGGGGCCGCAGATGACCGGGCTGGAAGCCGGGGCGACCGATTATCTGACCAAGCCGGTTGATCTGGATCTGCTGCATCTTAAAATCGCCAATATCCTCGCCTTTGCGAAACGCCTCGGAACAGGCCCGGCGCCGATAACGGCCAATATCGCGCCCGATATCCGCCTTTCGCCACGCGAGGAGCAGGTGCTGTCGTTGCTGGGTGAAGGCGAGCGCACTGCCGCTATCGCCTGGAAGCTGGGCATCTCGGAACATACCGTGACGCAATATATCAAAGAGCTCTACCGTAAGCTCGGGCTGAGCAACCGCGCCGATGCAGCGCGTATGGCCATTGCCATGGGCCTGGTCAAACCGGGCAATAACGGCTGAAAGGGGTCGGCGGGCGCCTCACCCTCCGACGACCGCTCCCTCTCAGACCACGCGCACGCTCAGATCGCCGATCCCCGCGATATGGGCCTGCATAAGATCGCCCCTCACCACCGACCCCACTCCCGCTGGGGTGCCGGTCATGATGATATCGCCGGGCTGCAGGGTGAAATAACGCGACAGAACCACGATCATCTCGGGAATTTTCCAGATCATCTGGTTCAGATCACCGCTCTGCCGCCGCACGCCATTCACATCCAGGGTAATAGCCCCCCCGGTCGGATGGCCAGAGACCGCAACCGGCACCAGCGCGCCGCAGGGGGCAGATTTCTCAAAGCTTTTCCCAACCTCCCAGGGGCGGCCCATCTTTTTGGCCTCGCCCTGCAGATCGCGCCGCGTCATATCGAGGCCAGGAGCATAGCCCCAGACATGATCCAGCGCCCCGGCCTCAGCGATATTTTCGCCGCCTTTGCCGAGCGCCACCACCAGCTCAATCTCGTGATGCACATCTGAGGTTTCAGCCGGATAGGGAAAGCGGCCATCCGAGGTGAGGCAGGAGGGGCTTTTGAGAAAGAAGAACGGCGGCTCGCGGTCCGGGTCATGGCCCATTTCAACCGCATGCGCGGCATAGTTGCGGCCAATGCAGAACACCCGATGGACCGGAAACAGCTGGTCACTGCCCTGCACCGGCAGGCTGGCCCGGGGCTGCGGCGCGATCACATATCCGGGGGATTTGTACAGGCTGTCGGACATTGGTTCTGTCTCCTGGAGGGGGCGCGGTAGCACTCTCCACCATCGAGCAGCTTTCCCCGCAGAAATCCATATGGCTGAGCCTCGGGCATGGTCTGGCCGGGGCCAGAAGGTGCAGGCAGACGGGCTGAACATCCTCGCAATCCGCATAAAGGTACGCCGCCCTCGCCCGCCGGGCTTGCCCGGAACATGAGGCGGCATGCGTTGCAGGGCGCGCCGCGCGATGCCAGCCGCTCCGCAGTTCAGCGATACTGATCCCCGACAGCCACCCCCGCCGGAGACGATATGAAATGCCACCCGTGACGCGCTGAAGGCCTGACGCCCTGAATGTCTGTGCCGCGCGATGATTCCGGGGGGCCTCCACCATGGTGATCACAAATCTCACCTGCCGCGCGGCAGCCCCACTCTGCCCCCTCGATTCTGCGGGTTTCAGGCGGCAATGCCTGCCCCTGAATCAGCCGTAAAAGCTGCCGGATCCGCTGACTGTGATCACAACCAGGCCACAAGAGCCGCGCTGAGCGCCTTTCCGCCACCGGAAAGCGCAGAATTCGCTGTTTTTTTAGCCAACGCTGCAGCTGCACAGTTGCACTGGCAGCGACAAGCGACCAGAAGAGGCACACGCCATTTTGCCGCACCCTTCCGGCAACAGATCCGGCAGGGGAATGGCAAGGCCAGTGAGACCGCCCGCGCGGGTGGTTGAAACAGAACCGCAGTACGGAGGATCAGCCGCTATGGCCGACAAGGGAATGCCCGCTATCGTTTACACCAAGGTGGATGAGGCCCCGGACCTCGCATCGGCTTCGCTGCTGCCGATCATTCAGCGCTTTGCCAAAGCCGCCGGTATCGCTGTTGCCACCCGTGACATCTCGCTCGCAGGCCGCATCATTGCGGCTTTCCCCGAACGGCTGACCGCAGCGCAACAGCAGGCCGACGATCTGGCTGGCCTCGGTGCCTGGGTAAAAACCGCTGAAGCCAATGTCATCAAGCTGCCGAATATCTCGGCCTCGGTGCCGCAGCTGGTCGCCGCGATCAGAGAGCTGCAGGCCCAGGGCTATGCCCTGCCCGATTACCCGGCCGAGCCCGCCACGGCCGAAGAAAAAGAGATCCGCGCCCGCTATGACGCGATCAAGGGTTCGGCTGTGAACCCGGTGCTGCGCGAGGGCAATTCGGACCGCCGCGCCGCCAAAGCGGTGAAAAACTACGCTAAAGCCCATCCGCATTCGATGGGCAAATGGTCGAAAGACAGCAAGACCCGCGTGGCCTCGATGACCTCGGGCGGTGATTTCTTCTCGAATGAGACCTCGGTCACCCTCACCGCAGCCCAGGCGGGCAAGGTGAAGATCGAGCTGACCGGCACTTCCGGCGCGGTCACTGTGCTGAAAGAGGGGGTGAACCTGCCCGAGGGCACTGTGGTTGACGCGACCTTCATGTCGGTCAAAGCGCTCGCCGCCTTCCTCGACAAAGAGATCGAGGCGACCAAAGCCGAAGGCACTCTGTTCTCGCTGCATCTGAAAGCGACGATGATGAAGGTCTCGGACCCGATCATCTTCGGGCACGCGGTCAAAGCCTGGCTGAAGCCGGTCTATGAGAAATTCGCCGATGAGCTGGCGGCGACCGATGCCAATGGCGGCCTTGGCAGCCTGCTGGCGCAGATCAAAGATCTGCCGAATGGCGCAGAGATCCTGAAAGAGGTCGATGCGGTCATGGCCGCGCGTGCGCCGCTCTATATGGTGAATTCCGATAAGGGCATCACCAATCTGCATGTGCCCTCAGACGTGATCATCGATGCCTCGATGCCGGCGCTGCTGCGCGCAGGCGGCAAGGGCTGGGGCCCGGATGGCAAGGAAGGTGACAGCACCTGCGTCATCCCCGACACCTCCTATGCTCCGGTCTATGAGGAAAGCGTCAATTACTTCAAAGAGACCGGCGCGCTTGACCCGGCCACCGCAGGCACGGTGCAGAATATCGGCCTGATGGCGCAGAAGGCCGAGGAATACGGCTCGCATCCGACCACTTTCGAGATCCCGGAAGCTGGTACTGTGCGCGTCATCGCCGAAAACGGCGATGTGCTGCACAGCCATGAAGTTGAGAAAGGTGACATCTGGCGCCTGTGCTCGACCCGCAAGGCCGCGATCCTTGACTGGGTGCAACTGGCGATCGACCGCCAGCGCATCGAGGGCTGCCAGGCGATCTTCTGGCTGGACGAAAACCGCGCCCATGACCGCGAACTTCTGGCCTATATCCGCCCGATCCTGAAGGAAAAAGGCGTCGAGGCAAAGTTCCTGGTTCTGGCCCCGCGTGAGGCCACCCGGCTGTCATTCGAGACCATCCGCGCCGGCAAAGACAGCATCGCCATCACCGGCAACGTGCTGCGCGACTATCTGACCGATCTGTTCCCGATCCTGGAGCTGGGCACCTCGGCCAAGATGCTGTCGATCGTCAAGCTGATGCAGGGCGGCGGCATGTTTGAAACCGGCGCCGGCGGCTCGGCCCCGAAACATGTGCAGCAGCTGATGGAAGAAAACCATCTGCGCTGGGACAGCCTGGGCGAGTTCTGCGCCCTTGGCGAAAGCCTGAACTACCTCGCCGAAGTCACCGGCAATGAGAAAGCCCGTGTGCTGGGCGCAGCAGTTGATGCTGCCACCCAGGGCATTCTCGACCATGACCGCAGCCCGGGCCGCAAGGCAGGCGAAGCCGATAACCGCGACAGCCATTTCTACTTTGCCATGTACTGGGCCCAGGCTCTGGCGAAACAGAATTCCGATCCTGAACTGGCCGAGGAATTCCGCCCGATTGCCCAGGCTCTGACCGAAGGCGAAGAGGTTATCGTGGCAGAGCTGCGTGCCGATCGCGGCAAAGCGGTGGATCTGGGCGGCTATTACCATGCCGATCCGGCGAAAACCGCTGCGGTGATGCGCCCCTCGGCAAGCTTCAACGCCATCCTCGGCTGATCCTGACATCAGCCTGGAACTGAAAACTGAAACGGGCCCTTCGGGGCCCGTTTTCATTGTCTCAGAGCAGATGCCAGAGCCCACCCTCGCGGCGGAACTGCCGCTGAGGCCCGGGTTCAAAACGCAGCGTGGCTTCATTGATCACAAAAGGCGTCGCGATCAGCCCGCCTGGCTGCTGGTCAAGCAGCGTAAAGCCGTGATCTTTCTCGCCCTTCCGGCCGCAAAGCGCGGTTCCGGTCTGGATCTGCAGCAGCGGGCGCGGGCTGCCGGCGGCAATGCCCAGCCCCAGCTGCCAGTGATGCAGATGGCCCGATACCACCCCATGCAGCCCCGCTGCCGCCAGCCGGGCTATACCGCTTTCCGCCCCCCTGGTCTCGCCGCGCTCAAAGCCGGGCGGCTCTTCCAGCGGGTGATGACAGACAAGCAGGTTCAGCGCCTCTGCCTCCGCTCCGCCCCCCTGTTCCGTCCCGCGCAAGGCGGCCTCGACCCGGGCCACGTCACTGTCACGCAGCACCCCGCCCCGCCATTGCCCCGGATCCGCGCTGTTCACCCCAAACAGGCGGATCGGCCCGACCCGGGCAAAGCAGCCCCGCCCCTGCGGTATGCTCATCTTCCAGCTGAAAAACGGGCTGATCCAGCGCAGGGGAAGATTATAGAGCGGGATATCATGATTGCCCGGCACCACCATATAGGGGCGCTGCAGGCTGTCGATGAACTGCATCGCCCGGCGAAACTGCCCGATCCTGGCCCGCTGGCTCAGATCCCCCGAGACAATGACAAAATCCGGATCGCAGCGCAGCACGGCAGCGCGCAACGGCGCCACCAGCTCCGCACGCTCGGCGCCAAAATGCAGATCGGTCAGATGAACGAGCCGCGTCATCCACGCCCCTGCAGCAGATCCTCGCCACCAGCAGCGTCAGGCGCCTGCGCCAGCGGCACGATCACTTTCAGCGCGTCTTCGCGGATCTGCAGATGCCAGGGCCCCTCTATCCGCTGTTTTTCACCATCGAGCGCCACCAGGCGATGGTTGCGCCGGCTTTCAATCAGAATATCATCCGCAATGATCACTTCAAAATCCCTTCCCCGCGCGGCCTGCCCGAAGGCCAGCCGCAGGGCAGCGACCACCAGCTCGCGCCGCCGCTGGCCGCGCGCGATCAGCAGAACAAACTGACCATTTCGGATCGCCTCTGCCCCGTCCAGGCCAAAGCTTTCGAGCTGATAATGGCTGCGGGCGGCAAAAATCAGCGGCGTGACAATGTCACGCTTTTTGCCCCGGGCGCTGAGGCTGAGCCGCATCGGATCGCGCAGTTCGGCGAGGCTGAGGATCACCGACCAATAGGCCAGCAGGCGACTGCGGCCCCAGCGGTGATAGATCTTCTCGCGCCGCTCGAGGATCGCCGGATAGAGGCCGAAACTGGCATTATTCAGAAAGACATGTCCATTCACCTCGGCCAGATCCCTGGCCTCGATCCTGCCATGCTCCAGCCGGTGCAGGGCTTCCTCCAGCGTCTCGCCGCCACCAAGCCCGCGCGAGAAATAGTTAAAGGTGCCGCCCGGCAGCACCGCC
Organism: Pseudogemmobacter faecipullorum; assembly: GCF_020539525.1. Classification (GTDB taxonomy): domain Bacteria; phylum Pseudomonadota; class Alphaproteobacteria; order Rhodobacterales; family Rhodobacteraceae; genus Pseudogemmobacter; species Pseudogemmobacter faecipullorum. Next base: position 366,899 of record NZ_JACDXX010000001.1, read on the forward strand.
ATGGCAGCCTCCGTACCGGCAAGCACCCCTGCCGCTGCGGTCTGGGTGCCATCTCCACCAAGCACACCGATGATATCGGCGCCGGTTTCAACCGCCGCACGGGCACGGGCCTGCACCGGATCGCCTTTATGAATCTCGACCAGCGAGAAGCGCGCCACCTGCGGCTCAATCCGGGCGCGGATCATCGCGATATCCTGCGACGTGTCTTTATTGCCCGAAGCGGTGTTGGCCAGCAGGGTAAAATGGCTTCCGGCAAGATCGGGACGGTCTCGGGTCAAGGGCTTTCCCCTCTCTGGTACAGGGTCACTGATAAAGTCTGCACTGCACAGCCGCAGGGGCGCAGAACGGCAGCTCACCAATGCCTGATGCGGCCTTGGGTTCCTGGGGCCGCATCAGCCCTGACGAAAAAGGCGCAATACTGCCCCCCGGAGGCCGCAGCCCGCACTATTTGATGAGATAAATGTAATCGTAGTTCACCGGGACACTGACCGGATCGACATACAGCTCATCCGCTCCACCCAGCCGGGCCGAGCGCAGCGTGAAACGCTGCTCGTGAAAGACCGGAACCCAGGGAGCCTCGGCCATAATGTCGCGAAACACCGAGGACCAGCGATTCAGGCGCTGCTCCTGCTGATCTGCAGCTGTCATCGAATTCGCCGCCGCAGCCCTCACATCCAGATCCGGGCGGCAGAGTTTCGTCCAGTTCCAGCCGCCGGGCCGGGCGGCGGCGCAGCTGAGCAGCGGCAGATAAAAATTTGAGGGATCAGGATAGTCGCTCACCCAGGCCAGGCCTCCGGACCAGACCATCTGTGCCTCTCCCGCCCCGGCGCGGGCAATCACCTCCGGCATCGGCAGTGCGAGAATTGTGACATTAATACCTATGGCCCGCAGTTCCTGTCGCATCACCTCGGCGATGCGCGGATTCGGATCCGTATCAACCACCAGCATCTCGGCGGCAAAGCCCTCGTTCAGCCCGACCCGCGCCAGAAGCCGCCCGGCCGCTTTCGGATCATAGGGATAGCCGGGATAATCCCGGAGATGGCCGGGCATCAGCGGCGGCAGCGGCTGGTTCGCCGGAATCGCCCGGCCACTGATCACCCCGATGATCCGATCCTTATTGATCGCCATACTCACCGCTCTGCGCACCTCCGGCCGGTCAAAGGGCGGCTGCTTCACATTCATCGTGATATAGCTGGTGTGCAGCTGCCCGCCCTCGACCACCTGTTTTGACAAAAGCGGATCACTCATCACCTCGACAAAGCGGCTGGCCGGAATGCCATCGCCCAGAATATCCACCTCACCCTGACGCGCGCGGGCCAGGGCTGCCGATGGCTCATCGCCTATCTCGATGCTCAGCGCGTCGAGATAGGGGATGCCTGGCCGCCAGTAATGCGTGTTCTTTTTCAGCAGCAGATGCGAGCCCCGTTTCCATTCCGAAAAGCGGAACGCCCCGGTGCCAACCGGCGCAAAGCCAAAACCGGCCCCCGCCGCCTCAACCGCTTCGGCGGGCAGGACCGAGGCAAAATTCAGCGCGAGAACATGCAGGAAGGTGGCGTCGGGGCGGGACAGCCTGATCTCCACAGTCCGGGCATCAGGCGCTGTTACGCCTGACAGCGGTGCCTGTCCCGCCGCTGCCGCCTCATAGCCTTCGATCATCGAGAAAAAGGCCTGGCCAGGCGAACCTGTCGCCGGATCAACCGCCCGGTTCAGCGACCAGACCACATCCTCGGCCTGCATTTCGCGGCCATTGTGAAAGCGCACGCCCGGACGCAGGTGGAAAATATAGCTCAGCCCCTCTGCTCCGGTCTCGTAGCTTTCCGCAAGCCCCATACGCAGACGGGTGGTCCCCGGTTCGTAATCGACCAGCGTGTCGAACAGCGATTTGATCAGCGACCAGTTCTGCAGATCATAGCCGATCGCCGGATCCAGTGTGGAAACATCATCCTTAAAGGTGAGAGTGATGACCCCCCCGGCAACCGGCGTTTCGGCCTGCAGCGGAGCGCTGGCCAGCCAGAGTGCAAGCCCGGAGCAAAGGACAAACTTATGCATAGGCCAATCCTGTCACGGCTGGACATCAGAGATGAATGTTACGCCAGGAAGCTGGCACGGCAACAATCTCTGTGCAGAAAATCCTGCATTTTCTCTTAATGCCTGCGCCGTGCCGCCGCACGGGCAGGATATGGGCGGCCCCCTGATGCGGCCCTGCCCGGTCAGAACAGACTTCAGCCAGCGCCGCGACCGGGGCAGGCCCGGGCAAGGAAACCGGTGGCATTACCTGTAAAATTCTGGCCAGCCCCCTCAGGATATGATTTTGCACACCGCGCTGCTGAGGGCAAATCGCAGGAGCCGGAAAAGCAAAATCCCCTGCCTCAGGCCACCGGGCCCATAAAACGTGGCCGTCTGCCGGCACAGCAGCATCAATTGTATTGGCTCTGCCCGATACATCGCCTAAATATTGCCATATACATACTTTAGATAAGAACCATACCAGAAGGGGCAAAACATGACATATAAAGCTTTATTGTTAGTGTCGGCACTCGGCGTCGCGGGCTGCGTTGCAGCTGCTCCCACCACAGCTGACACCCGTCTTGTGCGGGTCATGGTCGAAACCAGTGGCAAACATAAATTTGAGCGCCTGGTTGCGGCAGCCCAGCCGATGGCCGACAGAGCCTGCGCCGCCGAAGGCAAACAGGCGAAATGGGCCGTGGCCACCTCGATCTCGGAGACGAAAACCCGCCTGTCCTTCACCTGCCATTGAGCACGGCGCCGAAACCCGCTCCATGGTGCGGGTTTTTCCTGGCGGCCGGCCCCAGGGCCGCTCCTTTCAGGTTCCGCTGCTCTGCGCCTGGCCGCCCACGGCTCCCCGGCGGCCCACGGCAGCATGCTCACCGGCACCGCGTCCTGGCGGTGCAGAGGTGACATGCTGCCGTTTGCCTCTGTGCCCGGCCCGGTCAGGATCCGTCTGAAAAGATACCCGTCGCGCGCAGCCCCGCCCCCCCTTGACCGGAGACACCCGCGACGGGTCCGAAGCGCCCTGGTCAGGCGCCTTCCTGCTGGTAATAAGCGTTATTCTGATAGGCGGCCTGCACGCCCAGCGTCAGCGCCGTATGCAGCAGCGGCGGTTTCAGCGTGACATCGCAGGCCATCATCCGCTCGCAGGTAAAATCATGCGAGCGCACTTCACTTGAGACCAGAACCAGAGGCAGACGCGGCACCGCGCGGCGCACCTGCATGCAGAAATCAATCGTCGATTCGGTATCATCGAGATAATCAGAATCGACCAGCAGGAAGTCGAGGCGCGGCGCCTGATCGCGCAGCCAGTCAAGATTCATCCGCTCTTCCGAGACCACCATGACCACCGCGCGCATCCTGTTGGACCAGTCCTGCAGATCGCGCGACAATGAGCCCATTTCGCCGCACATCAGGATCAGGCCTTTGGGGCAGAGCGGCTTATCGACCAGCGCGGAACTCCTGAGGCTCTGACCTTCCGGAGCACGATATCCCGCGGTCTGAGGCACCCGAACCACGACTGAAGTGTCTGAGGGACGCAGGGCAGGCTCGGGCTCGCGGAACATTCTCAGCACAATTCTCTCCTCAGGATCGGATCATCTTCGCCAGAAGATAAATATCTCGAAGGTATGTATCGCTATTTCTTTTGTTCTTTTTAAGGCCTCAAAAGTGAGAATGCGTCAGAACTGTGTCCTGACGCTTATATCTCCCGCAAGAGCGGTCCGGGGGGCGCAGTTTATCCCGCCTGCTCAGCGCTCAGCGCGCCAGGGTTGGTTCACAGCTGTAGCTGTCGAGAATCAGATCGGCCTGCGCAAGGCCAATGCCCAGCAGATCCAGCAATCCCTGCAGGATCGCATCGACCCCGAGCGCCGCCAGCAGAGCGGCGAGGCTGTTCGCGATCGCGCTCAGCAGTTGCAGCAGCGCCGAAAGCACGAGGTTGAACAGATTGAGGAGCGGGCAGATCAGCACCGCCAGGCCTTCGCATTTCTTCACATTGCTGCGCAGATCCGCCGCCACAGTGTTGAGGAAAGTGCCCACATCCCGGACCAGGCCGGAAATGGTCAGCGGATTGGGCACCGGCACCGGGGTGGCATTCTGGAACTGACCCAGCGTGACCGCGACCGTGCGCGTGCCGCCCCCAAGCGGCGTAGACGGAATATCTTTTGCATTCACCTCAGCCCGGTCATCGAACAGACCGACCTGCAGCCCCAGCGCCAGTGCAGAGGTGGTGGCGCGGAAAGTCGCCAGCTGATCGCTGCTCTGGCTGGCATTGCAGTTCAGGCTGAGCGGCACGGCACTCGCGGTTGCGGCCTGCAGTTTCAGCGCAATCCGCAGCAAAGAGGTGGTGCCATCCCCCAGCACATTAGCCGTGACATTGGCATCGAGCTGCGACACCTCGGCTTTCGGCGGCGGCACATCATCTACATAGCCCACCGCGATCACCGCAGGCCGGATCAGACCGAGGGTGACCGAGATATTCGCCAGCTTGCCGAGGTTGACCGGCAGTGCCACCGTGACACGCTCATTCGGCTTTGCACTCAGCCCCGCCATAGCCATGAGCAGATCAAATACATTCACCTTGATATCGGGGAGAATATCCCCGGCCCGCAGCCCAAGCAAAGTGGGCGAGGCCCCGACGATCTCTCCCAGGGTCATGTAGCCCCGGTCAACAGCACTGGGAATGATGTCAATGTTGGCCAGGCCACCCAGACGCACCAGATGGTTCAGCAGATCGAGCCGGCTTACCTGCAGGTTCAGCAGCTGATCAAAATTCAGCAGATCGAGGCCAACATTCGTATTCGCAATCAGCCCCAACAGATTGTTCAGGCTTATTTTGGTGGTGGCGAGCCCCATATAGCCCAGCACCTCGGCATTCAGGCCGAGGCCAAGCGGCCCAAGCACCCGCCCGAGGATACTGCGGTTGGTATTGATCGACAGCAGGCGATTGCGCAGCGAGAAAGAGATAACGGCCCGCTGTACGCCCACAGATTGCCGGCGGATGGTGATATTCTCATCGCTCAGCACCGGCGACAGCAGGATCGGCCGGAAGCGCGAGGGCACGGTGACCTGAACCGCGCTGGCGAATTCTGGGCTTGCCTGGTTGCCCGCCGCGATGAATTTCCCGCTATCACGATCATAGCGGCCGATGCGGATATCGGAATCCTGCAAGGTGATACTGCCATAGCGGGTGTTTCTGAGCACCACCTCGCGTGCCGCGGTGCGAACCGCTGCCGCATTGGGCAGATGGTTGGTGGCACTGATCGTGGCCAGGTCCGCCTGCGACTGCACATAGCGTTTTTGCGCATTCAGCAAAGAGATATCTGTCGCGAGCCCGCCGATCAGCAGCAGGACAGGGAACAGGATCATCAACAGCATCGAAAGAGCGCCGGAGCTGTCGGACAGAAAACGTTGCAGAAGTCGCATGCAGGATCCCATGATCGCATTCTGCCCCCGGCGCAAAGATGCACCTGAATGGCAAAATATGCAATCTAAGGTTAAAAATTCACCCGGAAAACAACCCTGAGACTGCATTCCGGAGGTGGTTCATAACCCGGGCCCGGATCAGCCCTGGCCCGGGGCTTCAGGCAAAGGGCCGAAGAATTCTTCCGCCAGCCCTTTCAGCTGACCATAGCTCAGCGGCTTTTCGAGCGCGTAATTGGCACCGGCATTCTCGAGATCGCGGCATTCCGAGCCCATGGTCGAGGCGGTGATGCCAATAACCGGCAGATCCTTTTCGGTCAGGCGGATCTCTTTCACCAGCTCACTGCCAATCATGCCCGGCAGCAGCTGATCGACCACCACCATATCATACCGCTTCTCGCGGAACAGCGCGAGACCGGCATCGCCGCTCTCGGCCCAGTCCACCACCGGGAAGAGCTTGCGCAGCCGGGCCGAGGTGATCTCGCCGACCAGTTTATTATCTTCGACCAGCAGCACGCTGCGGTTGGCATAAAGCGGGGTTACATCACTCACCTCAACGACCTTTCGTTCGGCTCTCGCCGTCTTCTGTACAATACGTGCCGGATGGCTCAGCACAAAGCGGCTGCCCCGGCTTTCCGGCGCAAGCGAGAGATCCCCGCCCATCAGCCGCAGCGCTTTACGCGCCGTATAAAGCCCCAGTCCGGGCCTGCCCTCAGGATCTGCAATACTGCCCTCAAAGGGCTCAAAGACCGAGACACTCCGCTCTGGCGCAATGCCGATACCATCATCGGCCACCTGCCAGGTCACATTGCAGTCGCCATCCGCGCCACGGGTGACAAAGGCACTGAGCACCACCTGCCTGGCGCGGGAATGGACAATGGCATTATGCACGAGTTTCGACAGGGCAACAAAGACCCGGTTGTAGTCACACTGGATCTGAATATCGCTGTTCTCGCCGATATTATGCTCGAGCGTAATCCCGTTGCCGAGCGCCGAGGCGGCAAAAATCTCGCGCACCTGCTCGCCCAGCTCACGCAGGGTAAAGCCGCGGCTGGCCGCCTGCCCCCCCTCGGTCCCCGAGCCGGCGCGCAGATCGTCGAGAATGCCGATAATCCGCTCGAGCGTGGTTTCAAACCCGGCCCCGACATCCTCCCAGGAGGCGCCGGTTTTCAGCTCTTCGCCCAGCATCGACAGGATCGCCATCGGCGTGCGCAGCTCATGCGAGGCGATGGACAGCAGCCGCTCCTCGCGCAGGATCGCCTCGCTCAGCAGCTTTTCGTAGCGGTTCAGCCGCGCGCTGAGATCTGCCTCGCGCTCGAGGCTGACCAGGGCAATCCAGGCCTCGGGCAGCCGGACGCTGAGCACCCAGGCATCAAAGGCCACCAGCCGCCCGGGGCCAGTCTCTCCCGCCGCTCCGCCGCGCAGGCCAAGCTGCAGCCGGACCGGACCGGCCGGGAATTTCGTCTCGCTCTGAAGCAGCTGCATCAGGTCAATCAGCCCCGAGAATTCCGCGCCGCTGAACACATCGCTGAAACTGACGTGATCCTCAAAGCCCATGCTTTTGCCCGAGCCATTGGGGAAGTGCAGGCTGCGATCATCGAGATCGAGACGCACCACCCAGCTGCGCGCCATCGCATGGAACTGCGCCATGGCCAGAGCCGGGGGCTGTCCATAACGGTGCAGACTGTCTGCCTGTCCGGGTGCCGGGCGCAGACCGGCCGCGAGAATGGCGCAAAGCAGGCAGAGATAAAACATCTGCAGCGCCGGGCCGGTGGCGAGCAGCGCGGCACTGAAGGCCGGCGTCGCGGCAAGCAGCATCAGCCCGCAGCCAAACAAAACCACCGCCCGGCGCAGCAGCACCAGCAGCACCAGGACGGTAATCAGCAAAGCCGCGACCGGCGTGCCACTGGGGCCAAGCTGGTCAACCGGCGGCAGTGCCATCAGCAGGCTCAGCCCGGCCAGAACCACCAGGGCGGCCAGGATCACCACCGCAGGGGCGGGCAGGCTTTCCTCCCCGCCCTCTGTCATCGCTTCCAGCCCCTGAGCCGTGAGGCTGGCGATCACCGTGGCAAACAGGGCGCAGAGCATAATCTGCGGCAGTGAAAACGGAACCGCTGCCGCCCCGGGCGACAAGGGCATCAGCCAGATTGCCAGCCAGAAGCCACCGGCCAGTACGAGGCCCGCGAGCAGCAGCTGCAACGGATTGGCCAGCGCAAGGCTGCGCGGTGCCAGGCTCTTTGGCAGGCCGCCGGTCAGCGCCCAGGCGATCAGCGCCACACCAAGGCCGGCCAGCCAGCAAAACGCCAGAACCAGGGGCCCGCTGCCGCTATCGGCCAGCACCCGGGCCCCGCTTATCCAGGAGGTCAGCGGCATGCCTGGCAGCAACAGCAGGCTCAGCAGTGACGCCAGCAAGGCGCGCAATCCGTTTTCCTGCAGACGGCCGGTCAGGATTTCATTCAGCAGAAAATGCAGCGCCGCCGACCAGATCAGGGCCGCCGCCGGCAGGGCCTGGGCCAGCCCCGGATCCGTGGCGGCGCTGATGATCAGCCAGGCACCGGCCGGCGCCACCAGCAGCGCAGAAATCCCCGTCACCCGGCGGAAGGCCCGCCTGCTGCTGCGAAAGCTTTGCACTTGTGTGTCGGTCACGGCTCGGATGCTCATGTCAGAAGGAGGAAGCAATGCGGTAAAGCGCGGGGGCCAGCAGCAGGATCAGCAGCGGTGGCACGGTGAACATCATCGTCCCCAGTGTCATTTTCGTCGGCAGAATATTGGCCTTTTCCTCGATCCGCCGCACCCGGCGGTCGCGCAGATCGGCACTGAACACCCGCAGGGTCTGAGCCACCGGCGTGCCCATGGTCGAGGACTGGACAATGATCGTCGCCAGCTGCCGCAGATCATCATTATCGGTATCGACCGAGAGCCGCATCCAGGCCTCCTGGCGTTCCGCCCCGGCGGCAAGCGCCTCGGTCAGCGCCACGAAACCGGCGGAAAGCTCGGGATGAACCGGGGCCAGCTCTTCCGCCACCCGTTTGACGGCAATATCCGTGGATTGCCCGGCCTCGACGCAGATCAGCATGAAATCAAGCGCATCCGGCAAAGCCAGTTCGATCCGCTTCAGCCAGGCGGCACGGCGTTTATCCACCACGATCACCGGCGCGAAATAGCCGAAAAGCGCGACCACACCCTGCATTACCAGCTGCATCTCCGGCGCCATTGACGCCAGCACAGGCACCATCGGCACCACCAGCATTGCAATGCCAAAGCCGAGCACCGTGCCGCCCAGCTTAATCCAGGTCAGCCAGCGCACGGCATCGGGATGGGTGAAACCGGCCTGGGTCAGATGGCGGCGCAGCTCTGAATTACTGCCCTCATCGCCGCCGCCGCTCAGATGCAGGTCTTTGACAGGTTTTGCCGCTTTGGCCGGCGTGGTAAAAGCAGCGGGCTCGGCGCGCTGCAACAGCACCAGCGCGCCGCCCAGCAGCAGCGCACAGGCGATAAAGCAGCCAAGCAGCAGCCAGGAATTCAGCAGATCCATACCGCCCCCCTTCCCGGGCCGCGCCCGCAGCTGTCCCCGGATCTGCCCCCATATCCGCGCTGGCCGCTCATTCGATTTTCACCAGCCAGCGCATAAACAGCATGTTCAGCACCAGAAGCCCGGCCACGACACAGAGCATCGGGATGAAAAACGCCTTGTCGGAAATTTCATCGAAATAGCGTGGGTTGATCGCCAGCAGCATCATGGTTGCCAGCAGCGGGAAAGCCGAGAGAAAACGCCCCGACCATTTGGCCTCGGCGGTGATCGAGCGCACCTTGCGCTGCAGCTGCTGTCTGCCACGCGCAATCGCACAGAGCCGCTCAAGCACCTCGGCCAGATTGCCCCCGGTCGAGGATTGCAGCGCCACCGCCGCAGCAAAGAACCGCAGGTTCTGGTTCTGACAGCGCTCGGCCATTTCGCGCAAAGCCGAAATCGGGGTCTGTCCATAACTGATGCGGCGCGAGACTTCGGCGAATTCCTCGGCCAGCGGCCCGCTCAGCTCATTGCCGACGGCCTGAATAGCCGTGACCACCGGCAGGCCGACCCGCAGCGAACGCACGATCATATCCAGCGCCTCGGGCACTGCTTCTTCGATCAGCAGCATGCGTTTGCGGATCCGCATACTGGCCCAGAGATACCAGGCCAGAGCCGAAAATCCGAGGCCGGCTGCGGCGCCAAGAAAAATGTTCAGCCCCAGAAAGGTCTGGGTCAGCAGCATCACGAGGCTGGTCAGCGTCAGCGTCAGAACCAGCGCGACGCGCCGCATTTCTGCACTGAGCGAGGCAAGACCCGCCGCCCCGGCCCCCTCACCGAACAGCCGGATCCAGAAGGGCGGCGCCTCGCTGCGGCGCAGGGCGACGCTGTCGGCCTCGCTGCGCCCCCCCCCTTCGGACTGACGGATCCGGCCCGAAAAACGCCGCACCACCGCATCAATGAAACGCTGATGGCGCAGCTGCTCGCGGCAGACGAAGGCTGCAGCCACCATGGCCAGCCCCAGCCCCACCATCAGAGAAAAGAGATGCGACAGTTCCATGCTCAGATCCCGTAGAGATCTGCGGGAAGCTGAATGCCCCAGCGGCGGAAGCGGTCGGAATAGGCCGAGCGCACCCCAGAGGTGGCGAAATGCCCCTCGACCTTGCCCTCGGGCGTCACGCCGGTATGGTCGAAGAAGAACAGCTCCTGCAGGGTCAGCACCTCGCCCTCGCAGCCGGTGATCTCGGTGATCGAGGTGACTTTACGGCTGCCGTCCTGCAGGCGGTTCACCTGCACGATCAGATTGACCGCGCTTGAAATCTGCCGGCGCAGGGCCGAAAGCGGGATTTCAATCCCTGCCATGGCCACCATATTCTCCAGCCGGCTGGTGGCATCACGCGCCGAATTGGCGTGAATCGTGGTCATCGAACCGTCATGGCCGGTATTCATCGCCTGCAGCATATCGATCACCTCATCGCCGCGGGTCTCGCCGACGATGATCCGGTCGGGCCGCATCCGAAGCGCATTGCGCAGACAGTCGCGCTGGGTGACCGCGCCTTTGCCCTCGATATTGGCGGGGCGGCTTTCCATCCGGCCAACATGCGATTGCTGCAGCCGCAGCTCGGCCGTGTCTTCCACGGTAATGATCCGCTCGCGTTTGCCGATATAGGCCGAAAGCGCGTTCAGCAGCGTGGTTTTGCCCGAGCCGGTGCCGCCCGAGATCACCACATTCAGCCGGCAGGCGACGGCGGCGCGCAGATAGGTCGCCATCCGCTCACTCATCGCGCCAAGGAAGGCCAGCTGATCGAGGCTGAGCTTATCCTTGCGGAACTTGCGGATCGAAACCAGGGTGCCATCCATGGCAATCGGTGCGATCACCGCATTCAGACGCGAGCCATCGGGCAGGCGCGCATCGACATAGGGCGTGGATTCATCAAGGCGCCGCCCGACCATGCTGACGATTTTTTCCAGGATGCGCCGCAGATGCGCCTCGTCCTGAAACTGCACATCGGTCAGTTCCAGCAGGCCGCCCTGCTCGATAAACACCTTATCCGGGCCATTGATCAGAATATCCGAGACGGTCTCGTCATTGATCAGCACTTCCAAGGGGCCAAGGCCCATGACCTCATAGTAAAGATCCTCGACCAGCCCGTCACGGTCCGAGCGCGAGATGGCAATATTCTGCCCCGGCAGCAGCGCCTTCAGCACATCGGCAATTTCGGTTTTGATCTCAGCCTCGCTGGCCTGGATCAGCGCCGAGAGGTTCAGCGTCTCGAGCAGTTTCTGATGGGTCTGCCGCCGCAGATCCGCCAGTTTGCGGCGGCGCAGCCGCGCGGCCTGATTTTCCTGATCCCCGGGCTCGGCCTCGGGCAGCGCCGGTGCAGTCTGGGCCAGCGCCAGGCCAGCTGCCGGGGCAATGCTGCGTTCGCTCTGCGGCTCGGCGCCGCGGCTTTCGCGGAATTTCGTGAACATCAGCCAGCCTCCACCCTGTCGGGAACGCGCTCTGCCGCGCGCCCATGTATCTCGCGGGCCAGCGCCTGGAGCGATTTCCGGAATGCATTGCCAGGTGCCTGGCGATGCAGCACCAGCCCGGCATTGCCCGCCAGCGCCACCTCCTCGCCGCCCTCAGGCAGCTGGTGAAAGAACGCCGCGCCATTGGCCTTTTCGAATTCGGCCAGAGCTGCTTTCGCCAGGGGACTGCGCCGCGCAGCAGAGCGGTTCAGCAAAAACAGCAGCTTGCTAAGCGGCAGGTTTTCCGAGCGCATCAGTCCGCGCAGCCTGGCCATATTCTGCGAGCAGCGCACATCGAGCGTGCAGATCGCAAGGATCACACTGGCTTCGATGAAAGCCGCCTCGCTCCAGTCCAGGATCTGATGCGGCAGATCAACCACCACCAGATCCGCCTTTTCGCGGGCCAGTCCGATGATGCGGTGCAGCTGGGGCGCTGAGATCCCATCGACCGGCAAAATCTCTCCCGGGCCGGGGAAGATCTGCAGGTTGGGCGCCAGTGGCTGCAGGCACATGCCAAAAGCATCCCCGTCCAGGGTCTCGATGCTGCGATAGGCATCGATCACCCGGGTGCTGGTCGCGAGGCTGGTATAGGTCGAGACATTGCCAAACTGCAGATTGAGATCGAGCAGGCAGACCCGGCGCTTCGGATCCGCCAGCGCCAGCTCGGCCGCCAGATTCACCGCCACCGTGGTCCCCCCCACCCCACCGGCCGCAGGCAGAACCATGATGGTGCTGAGCCCCGCCGGCAGGTCCGGAACAGCTGGCTCGGGAGGGGCGGCCAACGCATGGCTGGCAGCGGCAGCAGATTTCCGGCGCATTGTCAGCTGCTTCCAGCGCGGCAGCGCCCTGGCGACAGCCTCCAGCTCTGCGGCCAGCTCGGCTTCCGCAACGGTTTCAGGGCCGGGCTCGGGCTCAGCCGCATCGCTGAAGGGCGGGCCGCGCAGAATTTTCACCCGCGCCAGGACTTCCGGGGCAAGGCGCAGCCGCGCCTTTGCCGGCAGCAGCACCAGCACCGTCGATGAGCGCCGCAAAGCCTCGCCGATCAGTGCTTCCAGCAGGCGCGGGCTGGCATTGCCCGAGCTGTTCGGCACCAGAATCACCTGGTCGAAACGCTCGGCACTATGGCGGCTGAGGTAATCCATGGCCTCAGCCATCGAAAGATCGGTGCGACGGCAGCCCGCTGGCATACGGGCAAACCAGGCGGCAAACAGCAAAACAGCATCGAGCCCGTCACAGACCGAGCAGAGCCGCAGCGGCTGAGCCGCAGCGCCAGAGGGCGGATCGTTCAGCATGGCACCTCAGCGATCGTGCGGGCCCCGCCCCGGATCACTGCCGTCGGGCAGGTCTCACGCTGTTCCGGCGCGCCGGTCAGGCGGCCCACCAGCGAGGCGGGCGGTGCCGCCCCGGCACTGTCACCGTCGCGATAGGTCAGCGGCAGGCTTTGCAGCTCGGTCGGGCCAATCAGCGCCAGCTCAGACCGGGTGCTGCGCGAACCATCCGACAGCAGAATATCAAAACTGCCGCTCTGGCTGGCCACAAGCATCTGTGCCGCCTGTTCAATGGTCCCCTCAAGCAGGAAACGGCGCGGTGAAGTTTCCGGCGGGACCGCCACCAGCGGCATCTGCCGCAACCGCAGGCCCGAGGCCAGCAGCCTCGTCTCGGTCTTGCCGCCGCCGATCGGCTGGGTCCAGAACAGATCGACAAAGCTGCCCTCGCGCAGTCCCGAGCCGAAATCCTTATCATTGCGCAGGCTGAGGGCAAAGATGCGACCATTGGCCGCCGGCAAAAGCGCCCCATTGCCCTGTCGCGAGGCCACGCCCAGTTCGGCATCGAACAGGAAACTGCCCTGTTTCAGCGGCGAAAGCGCCACGAGATGGCCCGCAGGCGGTGCGGGGGCACCGTCAATTGCGGTATTGTCTGCTGCGGCTTCGGCCAGAGGCACAGCTGCTTCGGGCGTGGTTGCTGCGGCTTCAGCAGGGGCCGGTTCCGGCTCAGGCCCGGGCGGTGGCAGCTCGCGCAGAACATTGGGCGGCAGATAGGCCAGCGGGATCTCGACAATCATAAAATCGGCCGGGCCGAGGATTTCGCCCGCCGCCATATCCCGGACCGGAACCGGGATCGGGGCGGTTTCACCAAAGGCGCGCAGACTGACCCTGGCCGAAGCCAGCTCGGCCTCAAGCGCGCGTGTATAGTGAAATGTGCCAAAGGCACCGGCGAGGGCCAGTGCGATTCCCAGAAGGATCAGGGCAAAAATTTTAGTCCGCATTAATATGGCTACCTGCCGCTATCTCGGTTTCGTCTGCATCACCCCTCGCGGCCGACCCGTTCCACCGCAGCGCTGATCACGCGCTCCATCCTGGCGTTCACGGCGCCCGCCAGTCCCGAATGGACCAGCATCCAGACTGAGCTCGCCCCAAGGATCGCGACCATCGCCACGACCATCCAGTCAACCTTTCCGCCTGTCTTCTCGTTCGTGTCTTTTTCCGGAATTCTGTCCATCACAGAGCCTCCTCTTCTGACCTCCACCGATCAGACTGCTTGAAAAATATGGAACGGAACCGTTTTCTCCGAAACTGAGGGAAAAGAGTCAAATCGTTGAAAATGCCGATAAATCGGCATCACTGAAAGATCATATACCCCACTGGTTTTCCCGCGAGATAGTTTTGCCGCGCCGCCTCGTAATGGCGCAGGCTCGCATTGATTTCCGCCTCAGACATCAGCCCTGTCAGCATGGCCCTCGCATCACGCACCCGGCCATCAAGCGCATAGGCGATGGCCAGATTGGCCCGCACGGTCTCGCCATTGGCAGGATCGCGCAGCAGCTCTTCCATCAGGCGGGTTCCCTCGCCGATCTGGCGCCCCAGCACCTGCGACAGCGCATAATTGCTCAGCAGCGGGAAATTGGTCGGATAGAATTTCAGCGCTTCGCGATAGACCTCATGCGCTTCGGCATGGCGCGACAGATAGTCCAGCGAGACCCCTTTGCCGGTGAAGGCAGCGAGGTTTCTGCGGTCGAGCCGCAGCGCGTCACTGAAATGATCAATCGCTTCTTTGGGATGCATTTCCAGCAGGGCCAGATTGCCCAGCTGATTGTAAACCTCGGGGTTGCGCCGGTCCAGATCACGCGCCCGGGCCAGGGCATTGCCCGCGCGGCTATACTGACCGAGGGCTGCATAGGATTTCCCAAGGCCGATCAGCGCCTCAACCGAGCGGCTGTCGCGGGCAGCCGCCAGCTCATAAAGCCGTGCGGCCTCCTCGTAATCGCCGATCGACCAGGCCGCCTCTGCAACCTGCTCTGTCTCAGCCGGGGCCTTTGTCGCGGCCCCAGGCATCACACAGCCTGACATCAGCATCGTCAGCGTAAAAAGGACTGCCGATCCGACAAAACGCGACCCCATGGAAACCCTCAAAGGTTGTATCAGGGATTAAGCCTAACTGCTCGCTCGCCTCAGGTCCACTCGCCCCCTGAAAAAACAATTGCAATTCCCGGTGGAACAATTACATACTAAAGATAGATCATACACACTTTGGATCCCATTCCGCAGAGATGCTTCCGACAGGGAAACTGAGAGGGCGAGGGGTTCAGCGAGCCTGGTGCGGTAGCGAGTTCGATCAGTAGAGGTCCCGGGGAGGCAGGCGGAGGTTTTTCGTCAGATGTTCACCCTGTGGCAGCTCCGGCTTGCTGCTCCGGGCCTCAGCCTGATGGTTGTTGAAACTGCTTTTTTTGCGAAACTTCTGCTCGCCTCCGGCAAGCCCCGGGGGACAGAAATACACGATATGCCATTGCAGGAATCGGGCGTCTGACCTATGCCGGAAGTGATTTTGGCCATGGAGACTGCCCTGATGATCGAGATTTTTACGACGGTCGCCGGCGATAGCAACAGCACGGCCCGTGTCTTCTCGAATGACATCAGAATTGGCAAACCCTCTGACGTCCATTTCGGCAGCGGTGCCGCCGGAATCGCCTTTTACGAGAAATCCGGCGCGGACCTGAAGGTGACGCTGCTCGATGGCCAGGAGGTGATGATCCGGGACTTCTTCGTCATCGGCGAGGCTGGCCAGTACAGCCGCCTGCGCGATGGTGGCGCCTCGGGCGATATTGAAGTGACCGGCCTGATCGCACCCGAACCCTATGTCCCGCCGGGGGTGACCCAGACCGCGACCACTGACAGCGTGCTGCCCGAGGCAGACAGTGTCTCAACCGGCGCGCTGAGCGATCCCGAAGCCCTGCCTGCCCCTGCGGCCGCAGCCGCGGCCGGTGATGGCGGCGGCGCGGCCCCGGCCAGCACTGTCCCCCAGGGTGCCGCCAGCAGCGCCGCCAATACCTTTGGTGGCATCAGCTTTGACCAGATCGCATTCGGCCTGTCGATGCTGCCTGCCGCTGGTCTGATCCTGCGCTCGGACAAGCACGACGAGGTGCCACCGGCCGGCACGCTTCATCTGCCAGGCCCTGCAGCCGGTGATGACATAGCGGCAGACGGCGATGCAGCTGCAGGCCCGGGGGCAGGTGCTGATGCCGACACCAGTGCAGACAGCGGTGCTGGCACTGACGCTGAAGGCGATCATGCTGCAGCGGCGGGTGACGCCCCGATGGCCGCCGATCTTGCAGCGCTGATCCAGAGCATCGTCTCGGGCGACAGTGCCGGCAGCGCCATGGATGATCAGCCCGTCACCCTGTTCGGTGCTGATTTTGCCGGGACCGAAAGCCCCTCTTTTGGCGGCGCCGACCCGCTGCATGCACTGTTTGACCCGATGCATTTCATCTCAATCGAAGGCTGAGGGTCGGCGGCAGAAATGGCACTTTTCCGGCCCCTTTCCAGCGCGTCACGCGGTGCGGCCCTTGCTGTGGTCTTTGCCTGCAGCACGGCCCTGCCCCTCGCAGCACAGTCGCTTAAAGAGGCGGTCCGCATCGGCACTGAACGGGACCCGACGGTCGAGGCGCTGCAGCGCGCGGTCGGGCGTGAAACCACCAATATCGAGATCGCCCGCGACGGCAAACGCCCGCAGCTCAGCATCTCCGGCGCGACCAGCACCACCGATGAGGATCCGGCTCTGACCGTGACCATCCGGCAGGTGCTGCTCGACTGGGGCCAGGTCAAAAGCAAGATCGCGGCCGCTTCACATGCCCGGGTGAAAGTCGTCGCCCAGCTGAAAATGGCAGTCGAGGATCTGACCCTCGAGATTTCCGAGCTCTATCTCGAGCTGGAAACGCTGCAGATGAAAATCGCTAAAACCAGCGATTACATTGCCTTCGCCGAACGGATCGAGGGCCATTCGCGGGCCAGGGTCAGCGCCGGCCTGTCCGACAGTGCCGAGATTGCCCGCGCCCGGCTGGAGATTGCCCGCGCCGAAGAGCGGATGACCCAGCTGCTCGCCGATCAGTCGATCACCTCCTCGCAG
Organism: Pseudogemmobacter faecipullorum; assembly: GCF_020539525.1. Taxonomy (GTDB): domain Bacteria; phylum Pseudomonadota; class Alphaproteobacteria; order Rhodobacterales; family Rhodobacteraceae; genus Pseudogemmobacter; species Pseudogemmobacter faecipullorum. Next base: position 383,748 of record NZ_JACDXX010000001.1, read on the forward strand.
ATCGAATTTCTGATCGGCCAGAGCCTGAACAGCCCCGGCACCCCGCCGAACCTTGCCTTCACCGAGCGCTTCGCCTCCAGCTCCAGCGTGATCTCGGCGATTGTGATCGCCCCGGCCTATGTTGAGGCCAAAGCCGATCTCGATATCACCACCGAGGGGATCAAGGTCGCCAGAGCCGCGAATAAGCCTAAAATCATGCTTCAGGCCCAGGGCCGCCAGGATCTGACCGGCGGACGCGGGCGCAGCGGCGCCATCGGCATTACGGCCGGGGTTGATCTGAATGCCACCGGCTTTTCCGGCCGCGCCGTTCTGGCCGCCGAACAGGATCGCGACGCCGCTGAATCGCGGCTGAAGGCGGTCGAGCGCGACCTGCAAAACAGCGTGCGTGTCTATGTCGAGCAGATCGGGGTGCTGCGCTCGAACGAGACCTCGCAGCGCAAGCAGCTGGACCAGGCCCGCGAGGTGCTCGATGCCTATGAACAGCAGTTCGTGGCTGGCCGGCGCGAGCTGATCGACCTGCTGACCACGGGTCGCGACCATTATGAAACCGAAATTGACCAGATTGAGACATACAAAGAACGCAAACATACCGAATATGCTGCTGCGCATTCTGTTGGTATGTTAGGCTCCCTTTTGTTTGGGTCCCGCTGAAAGAGCGGACAGCAATTCTCAACCGGGGCGTGATGTATGGCTGCGACTGACAGCAGAGATTCCCTTGTTCTTGGCCTGATCGAACTGTGCCGCGCACATGGGATCACCGCCTCCCGCGAACGGCTGAGCGATGGCCTGCCGCGCAATGCCGCCGGCGGGCTCAGCCTCAATGCCAGCGCCCGGGCGCTGCGGCGGATGAATATGAGCTGCCGGATTGCCACCGGCCCGCTCGGTTCGATCCCCCCCGAAGCCCTGCCGGTGCTGATTTTCGGCACCGAAGGTGAGGTGGCGCTGCTCGAGGCAGTCGAGGCAGATAAAGTGACCCTGGTGCTGCCCGATACCGGCGGCGGCCGGGTGCAGCAGAACCGCGCCGATGCCGAAGCCGCCTATAGCGGCACTTTCCTCGCCTCGAAGCCGGTGGATGTGGTCTCGGCCCGGCTCGGCGACAGCGATCCCGATACCCGCCACTGGATCCTTGGCCCGGTGCTGGGCAATCTGGCGATCTACCGTGATGTGTTCCTCGCCTCTTTCGTGGCCAGCCTGCTGGCGGTTTCGACGGCGATGTTCTCGATGCAGGTCTATGACCGCGTTGTGCCGAACCAGGTCTTTGACACTTTGTGGATCCTGGCCAGCGGTGTCGGCCTGGCGATCCTGCTGGAATTTCTGCTGCGCATGATGCGCTCGCGGCTGATCGACCTCTCGGGCCGCGACCTTGATCTCACATTGTCAGCGCGGCTGTTTGAGCATGTGGCCAACCTGCGCCTTGCCCATCAGCCCCGCTCGACCGGGGCCTTTGCCAACCAGGTGCGCGATTTCTCGACGGTGCGCGAGTTTTTCACCTCCGGCACGGTCTCGGCGATCTGCGATATTCCTTTCACCATCATCTTCATCGGTATAATCGCCTTTGTCGGCGGGCCGGTGGCCTTTGTCGTGCTGTTTGGCGCGGTGCTGATGGTGGGTCCTGGCCTGCTGATGCAGGCACGTCTGGCAAAAATGTCGCGCCAGAACACCCGCGAAAGCGCCGCGCTGAACGGCCTCCTGCTCGAGGCGGTGTCGAATCTTGAGACGGTGAAAGCGGCCCGGGCCGAAGGCCGCCTGCACCGCGCCTATGTACAGCTGACCGCAACCATGGCCGAAACCGGGGTCAAAAGCCGCGAGCTGACGACATTTCTGATGCAGATCGCCGCCTCGACCCAGCAGCTCTGCTATGGGCTGGTGGTGGTGGTCGGCGTCTATCAGATCGCTGCCGGATCGATGACCACCGGCAGCCTGATCGCCTGTACGCTGCTGACCAGCCGTACCCTTGCCCCGCTCGGCCAGGTCGCAGGCCTGCTGACCCGCTGGCAGCAGGTGCGTGCTGCGATGGAAAATCTCGATCAGATCCTGGAGCTGCCGGTAGAGCGCCCCTCGGACCGCCATTACCTGCGCGCTGAGGAGCTGAAGGGCGCCTATCAGATCGCCGATGTCACCTATGCGCATGACAAGGAAAGCGGCAATGTGGTCAATATCCGCGCGCTGACCATCCGCCCGGGCGAGCATATTGCCCTGCTGGGCGGCAATGGCGCCGGGAAATCGACCTTCCTGCGCCTGGTCGCCGGGCTGACCGATCCCGCGACCGGCTCGATCCTGATCGATAACCTGGCGCTGGCACAGATTGACCCGATCGACCGGCGGCGCCAGATCGGTTATCTGCCGCAGCAGGCCGCTTTGTTCCAGGGCACGCTGCGCGAAAACCTGCAGCTGGACCATGGGCTGCACAGCGATGAAGAGCTGCTCGAGGCGCTGGATGCGGTTGGCCTTGGCCGTCATGTGCGCAAACATGTGCGTGGTCTTGATATGCCTTTGTTCAGCAATGCCAATGTCTCGGGCGGGCAGCGCCAGGCGATTGGCCTGGCCCGGATCATCCTGCAAGACCCCCGCGTGGTGATCCTGGATGAGCCGACCTCGGCCTTTGACCAGGCCACTGAACAGCATGTGGTGAGCTTCCTGAAAACCTGGCTGGAGGGCCGCACCGCCGTCATCGCCACCCATAAACGCGAGCTGCTGGCCCTGACCGAGCGTGCCGTGGTGCTGAAAGACGGCCAGGTCGCCCATGATGATGCGCTTGGCAAAATCATGGCGCTGGCCCGCGCGAATGCCACCGGCACCGCGCAGAATGTGAAGGCAGTCCGATGAGCCAGAGCGAGTTCAGCCCCGATTATCTCGACGGCAGCTTTCGCCGCAAATCCCTGATCGCGGCGCGTCAGACCGTCTGGCTGGTCTCAGCCTCGTTGCTCGCGGCCCTGCTCTGGGCCGCAGTGGCGCAGATTGACGAGATCACCCGGGGCGATGGCACGGTTATTCCATTGCGCCGGATGCAGACCATCCAGAGCCTTGAGGGCGGCATTCTTTCTGAGCTGCTGGTGCATGAGGGCGATATTGTCCGCGAGGGCCAGGCCATCGCGCGGATGGATTCCACCCGCTTCCGCTCGGCCTTCCTCGAAACCAAAGCCGAGATCGACACGCTTCAGGCCGAGATTGCCCGGCTTGAGGCCGAAGTGATGGAGAGCGAAAAGATCGAATTCGCCGGTGATGAGGTTGGCAGTCTGCGCGCCAATGAGCAGAAGCTGTTTGATGCCCGGCGCCAGAAGCTGAATGAATCGATTGCCGCTGTCGAAGGCGAGCGCGCCGCGATCGTGTCCCAGATTGAGATCACCGAGCCGCTGGCGAAACAGGGGTCGGTCTCAAAGGTCGAGCTGCTGAAACTGCAGCAGCAGGAGGCCCAGATGCTCGGCCGCATCAGTGATCTGCGCAATGCCTATGTTCAGGATGCCTATTCCGATCTGGTGACCAAGAAGGGCCGTCTGGTCGCGCTGGAACAGCAGCTGATCCAGAAACAGGATCAGCTCGACCGCACCGAGATCCGCTCGCCGGTATCGGGTCGGGTGAATAATGTGAATATCACCACTCTGGGCGGTGTGGTGCAGCCCGGGGAATCGATCATGGAGGTCACCCCGGTCGATGATCAGCTGATGATCGAGGCCAAAATCTCGCCGCGCGACGTGGCCTTCATCGCGCCGGGCATGCCTGCCAGCGTGAAAATCACCGCCTATGACTTCTCGATCTATGGCGACCTGAAGGGCACGGTGTCACAGATCTCGGGCGACACCGTCGATGAGGACACGCCGAACGGCAAACAGGCCTTCTACCGGGTGATGGTCACCACCGAGAAAAGCTATCTCGAACGCAACGGCGAAGAGCTGCCGATCCGGCCCGGCATGGTGGCCCAGGTTGACATTCAGTCAGGAGAACGCTCGGTTCTCAGCTATCTTACCAGACCTATCCTTCGTGCACGCCTGCGTTGACGGGTTGCAGTGAGTGCAACCTATGGTACAACATATGCGCAGGCATTTTCCTGCTTCAGCGCTCAGTTGCTGATTTTTAATGAATACAAAGACATGGATGGTGCAAGCTGGTGGCGATCAAAACGCTTCTCCTGGCCTCGGTAACAAAACTTGCAGTCCTTCTCTGTGCTTGCCTGTCCCTGGCGATTCCGGCGCCGCTGCTGGCCCAGGAGGTCTGGAGCGTCGGACGCGGCTCGCTGAAGCTGAATATCTCTGAAGCGAAGTTCATTAAGCTGGAAGAGCCGGCAACGGCTGTTTTCCTCTCCAATCCGAATGTTGCGGATATTGACCTGCAATCGGCACGCTATCTCTACATCGTCGGTCGCGGCATCGGCGAAACCAATCTCTTCGTGCTGGGCGAAGGCGATAAAGAGGTTCTCAGCACCACAATCTCGGTGGGCATCGATGCCGAGCGCCTTGCCTCAGCCGCCAGCAATGCCATCAGCGGCGGCGGTGTCTCGGTGAAATCGGTCGATGGCGCCGTTTTCCTGAATGGCAAGGTGCGCACCATTGATGATGCCGAAACAGCAGCCGATGTCGTCGCCGCTCTGCTCGGACCAGAGGCGATCATCGTGAACCGGCTTGAGGTTCAGGGCGCCTCACAGGTTAATCTGCAGGTGCGTATCGCCGAAGTGTCGCGCAGCATCAGCTCGGATCTGGGCTTCAGCCTCAATGCCTCGAGCAACAGCCGTCCACGCTCAATTGCCGCCCCCGACGGCACGATTGACGGTGGCTTTAAGGTTTCACTCGGCAGCGGCTCGCGCAACATTAACCTCGTGCTCGACGCCCTCGCCCGCAATGGCCTGGTCTCAATCCTGTCCGAGCCCAATCTGACGGCGCGCTCGGGCGAAACCGCGAAATTCCTCGCCGGCGGGCGCTTCCCCTATCCCTCCGAGAATGACAATGGCAATGTCAGCTACACTCTCGAACCGATCGGGGTTGAGCTGGAATTCACCCCTACGGTCTTTGATCAGAACCAGATCCAGCTGCAGATCAACACCAGCGTGCGCGCGATCGACGGGGCAAATTCGGCCAGTGCCGAGGTACCGGCGCTGACCGAGCGCAGCGCCACAACCACGGTTGAGCTGGGCAGCGGCCAGAGCTTTGCCATTGCCGGCATGTTCCAGACCGACAGCATACAGTCGCTCTCTGGCCTGCCGGGCCTGGTCAACCTGCCAATCCTTGGCGCGCTGTTCCGCTCCTCGCGTTTTTCAAAGGGCGAGACCGAGCTGGTGATTATCGTCACCCCCTATCTGGTCGAGCCGACCACGCCCGGAAATCTGCGCACGCCCGTTGACAGCCTGCGCCCGGTCTCGGGCGGGGTTGAGCAGATGATCACCGGCCAGACCGGCAAGACCATTCGTCCCGGCGAGAAAGGCACCTCAAAAGTGCGGCGCGGCGGCTTTATTCTGCAATAGGATCAGACAGTGGTGCGCAGTTTTTCCCGATTTCATCTGGCTCTGACCCTGGTGCCCCTGCTTCTGGCGGGCTGCGTTGACACGCGCGCCACCCCGACAACAGAGCGCATCACCCCGGTCACGCATGAGGCGGTGCTGCCCTATTCTTTCCTGTCCTGCTCGACCGGGATCGGCGGCGCCGAACAAAAGCGCATCCATAGCTGGCTGAACAAGCTGGGCCTGACCGACCAGGACACGCTGGTGGTCTCAGTGCCAAAGAACCGTCTGCCCGAACGTGATGCCGGGCGGCGTAAAACCCTGGAACAGATCTTTGCCGCCTATCCCGCGCGGGTGCGGTTTGTTCAGGATGATGATCTGCGCGAGCTGCCGCGCTCGGAGCCGCGCGGCATCATTCGTGTGGTCCGGGTCTCACAGGTGGCGGCACGCTGCAGTGCAGGGCCGGCTGAGGCGGGCTGCTCTACCGCTTCGAACCTGGCGGCGATGATTGCCAGCCCCGCCGATACTTTCCTGCCCGAACGCGGCAGGCGCTACCTGCCCCCGCCGGCAGCGGCCAATTCAGCCCCAGCCTCCAGTGCCAGCGGAGCCCTGCCATGAAGAACCAATGCAGCCTCAGCCCGGCCCGCCTTATACGGCGCTGGCTCGGCAATGAAGATGGCGCGATCACCGTTGAATTTGTCATCATCTTCCCGCTGTTGCTGGCGCTGCTGGTGCTGATCGTTTTCGTCAGCATGCTGATTTCAACCGCCAGCGATGTGCAGCAGGTGGCGCATGAGCTGGCCCGGCAATCGGTCAGCCGGCTGTCGCGCAGTGCGCCTCCGGCCGATGTCTGCAAGGCCATGGCCAGCGATCAGGCGATGATCGACCAGCTGCTGCGCCAGAGCGTGCTGCTGAAATCCAAAGACCTGAAGATCCAGCCCTGCCCGACCTCGCCGGATGCCCAGGGCTTTGTCACCGTCACCGTCACCTATAATTTCGCCGGCAGCTTCGTTCAGGCGCTTGGCCGCAATTTCGGCGTCGATCTTGGCATCCTGACCCGGGTCTCGACCACAAAGCTCTGAACCGGAATTCCCCCCGAAACCCTGGACTGACCGGGCAGATCCCTCTGTTTCGGCAAAAGAATCGGATGCGCACAATGCAAGGTTGCGCTATCTGAACTGACCGCTGAGCGTACTCCCGTCCATCTTCAGCTGCCACTGAGGAGAATATCTGATGGCACTCACCCCAGGCAGGCGTTATGCCGTGCCCGCCGTTTTCTTTGCCCTCGCCGCTGCGAGCATTTTTGTCGGCAGCCTTGAGGCCCGACCCTATTCCGCCGTTGAGATCCGCGGTTCCGAATTCATCCCCTCCAATGACATTGCGGCCGCCTGCGAAGTCACCCCGGGGGCATGGACCAGCACCGATATGACGGCGGTCGAAGACTGCCTGATGAGCAGCGGCCAGTTCTCGCGCGTCGCGGTCAAAGGCGAAGGCCCGACCCTGGTGGTTGAGGTCGAAGAGCTGAACAACCGCCCCGGCCGTGTCGAGCTGGGCCTGGCCTATGACAGCCGCGACGGCGTGGTCGGGAATGTCTATTTTGAGCGCTATAATCTTTTCCCCGGCACTTTCGGCTCGATCGAGCTGCGCTTTGCCGAAGAGGTTCAGTCGCTGCAGACTGCGCTTTACCATGCCAAGGCCTTCGGATCTGTTGATTTCGGCCTCGACACGCTGATCCGCCGCAGTGATTATTCGGATCAGGGCTTCACCTCGACGCGCACGCAGATCGAACCCTATCTGGCTTTGCCCTTCACCGAAGGTGGCCGGGTTGAGCTGGGGATCGGCTATCGCCGTGACGAAATGTCGGATCTGACGCCTGGCTCCAGCGCGCTGTTCGCGACCGAAGAAGGGGTGGTAGATGCACCCTATGCCCGGCTTGGCCTGAGCTATTCCAGCAAGACCGAAGGCCCGGCGGCGCCCGGCACTGCCACCGGTATCTCGCTCTCGCTCGATCAGTATTTCTGGGGCCTCGGCACGGATGAGCGGACCTATGAAACCCGGGTTGAGGCCGATGCGCGCTTTGCCATTGCCGATCGCACCTCGCTTCTGCTGGGCTTCCAGGGCGGTATCGTCAAAGCCCAGGGCGATCAGTCGACCCGCGCAGTGGATCGCTTCTTCCTCGGCGGCGCAGATTTCCGTGGCTTTGCGCCGCGTGGCCTTGGCCCGAAGGATGGCGACTGGTTCACCGGCGCCAACAAATATTACGTCACCAGCATTGAGCTTCAGCGCGAGCTGGATCAGTTCCTAGGCACCAGCGGCCGTGTCGGTCTTTTCGCCGATGCCGGTTCGGCCTGGGGCCTCGATAATACGCTTGGCGGCTCCATCGACGACAGCAAAAAGATCCGCAGTTCGGTCGGCCTTTCGCTGACCCTCGATCTGGGCGAGATCCCGGTATCGCTCTTCGTCGCCAAACCGCTCGATTACGAGACCGGCGATGACCGGCAGAGCTTTGGCATCAGCTTCAGTACCTCGTTCTGACGCCAGAGCCAGATCAGAAAAGGGCGCCCGCGGGCGCCCTTTTTCATTGCCTGGATCCGCTTTGCTGCGCTCAGACCAGTTTCAGATTGCGCGCGGCGATCACCGCCTGGGTCCGGTTGCTCACCCCCAGTTTGCGGCAGATCGATTTCACATGCATTTTCACCGTCGCTTCGGCCAGCTTCAGATTTTCGCCGATCTCACGGTTCGGTTTACCATCGGCCAGCTCGTGCAGCACCGAGACTTCGCGCTCGGACAAGGGCGAGACGAAAGCATTCTGCGCCGCTTTCTGCTCCTGCATCAGCTCGAGCGGGAAATAGCGCTCGCCCGCCGCCATAAAGCGGATCGCATTGGTCAGGCTTTTCATCGAGGTGGTTTTCGGCACCACCCCCGCCGCGCCATTGCGCGACATTTCCTCAATCACCCGCGGCGTCGGACCGCCGGTGATGATACCGACCGGGCGGCCCGCATTCAGACCCGAGATCTGGCGCAGGGTTTCGCCACCATTCATCCCCGGCATATCCAGATCCAGCAGGATCAGATCAAACGGGCCATGGGCGCGCATCTTCTCGATCGCCCCGTCAACCGAGATCGCGGTCGTCAGGGTGATGTCAGGGGTGTTCTCAAGCACAAGACCAATGATCTCAAGAATAAGCGTATGGTCATCGGCAATAAGGACGCTCAGACCTGCTGCCCCGGAGGTTTCGTCTGTTTCCATCGCTTTTTGCTGCTTTTTATAAGGATAACCGCTGCCTGAACGGCAGCCAGTACATGCCGGAGATTCATTGTCTAAGGTACACTTGTCAAGCCATCCGACGCAAACGCCTGTCGGAGGGATAGGTTGCAGCTCCTCGCGTAGCAAAAAATACGCTTAAGCTGAGATGCCCCAGACGAATTTACCGGTTTCCGCGGCGAGAGTGAGCTTTCCTGGCCTTAAGTCAGCCCTCTGCCGCCCATTGTTCGATCCGGATTGCGGTATTGCCGATCATCTGCGCTGTCAGATCCAGCGCTTCACGATCCGTCTCGCCCCCCCGCACCGAAACCTGCAGGTGACGCAGAGCATATTCCAGGCCCGAAAGCCCGGTCAGCCCCGAAGAACCGATGGCGGAATGGATCTTTGCCCGCAGCGCCGGGCTTTCCATTCCCTCTTCGGCGGATTGCAGCACCGCCCGGGCCTCTTCCAGCGCCTTGCGCATAAAGCCAAGCGCCGCCGCATGGCCCATTTCCTCGCTCAGTTCGAGAACAAGCGCATGATCGAGCATCATTTCCGGGCTTTGCATCCGCTGCGGCACCTGTTGTTTTGGGCGTGCGCCCTGTTTCACATCCCGCAGCGCGATCCGCAATTCCGACGGCCGGACCGGTTTGATCAGAATATGGTCCATTCCGGCGGCCAGACCCGAGCCATGTACCACCGCACCGACATGCGCGGTCAGGCCAACGATCAGCAGATGCTCACCTTCCGCCTCACCGGCGCGGATCTGCCGCGCCACCTCAATACCATCAATATCAGGCAAGGTCACATCCAGCAGCACCACGTCAAAGCGCCCCGGATGGCCCAGCACCCTTTGCAGCGCATCGCTGCCATTGACCACGCCCTCGGCCTCGGCCCCGGCATCAGAAAGCGCGCGCAGCAAGATCGCGAGGTTCACCGGATTATCCTCGACCACCAGGATATGCAGCCCGCTCAGGCTGATCTGTCCCTGAAGCTCACTTCCGGTGTTTTGCGGCGCCGCCGCAATGGTCAGAGGAAAGCGGATGCGAAACAGCGTGCCGGTTTCGCGCCCCGGCCCCACTTCCAGCGTGCCGCGCAGCCGGCTCACCGCGCGCGCGACGATGCCAAGTCCGAGGCCATAACCCTCACCCGCCCCGGCCGGACGCATGCCGCGCCGCGGCGCCAGAACCAGCTGCCGCTCTGCCTCGCTCAGCCCGGGACCGGTATCCTCAATCTCAAGCGTGACCAGCTTGTCACGCCCGCCCTCGGTCGGCTCAAGCTTCAGCCGCACCGTCACCGGACCGTTCATATTGAAGCGATTGGCATTGGTGATCAGGTTCTGCAGGATCGCCCGGATCAGATGCGGCGCCCCGCGATGCCAGCTGGCCTCAGCCGGCAGTTCCGTCACGATCGAATTGCCGCTGCGCCGGCAGATCGGCCCGACCAGCTTTGCCATATCCGCGACCAGCCCGGTCAGATCGAAAACATCCTCCGGCTCGAAATCGGCGCTGACCTCTTCCATCCGCAGAGTTTCCAGCAGATTGCGCACCTGATCGAGCGCCAGCCGGGCGAGTGCGCCAATCTCGGCCTCGCGTCCGTCGCCGGTCTCATTGCCAAGGCCATCGGCGGCAATGATCAGCGATTGCAGCGGCGCGCGCAGATCATGCGCCATTTCCGCCAGCCTTTCGCCCAGGCGGTGATGCGGATCGCCATGATCCGGACCGGTGAGGCGCAGCAGATAAAAGCGCGCGGCCCCGTTCTCTGCGAGGATCGCATGCAGCTCGCCCTGCTCGCCACTTTCAAGCCGCACCTCAGCACTGCCGCGCTCACGCGCCTGCGCACAGGCGGAGGGCCAGGCCTCAGAGCTGCCAAAATTATGCCAGCGCGCCACCAGCACCGCCCCGACCCCGGCATTCGCAAGGATCAGCCGCCCCGATGGGGTGAAAGCAATGGTGCCGCGGCTGTCTGTAGCAAGGATTGAGGCAAGAATTTCCTGGAGCTGCGCCACGGCTGCTTCCTGCGGGGGGGCAGCTGCTTCATCGCATTGTTGTGAAATCACGGGGTGCTCCTTGTTCTGCGACAAATGTGCAGGTTTCGCCGGGACAATTCAATGAAATCTCCGGTTGAGCGATTCGCGGGGGCATATCTCCCTCTGAATGCAGATCCGTAATGTTTCCCCAGGCGATCCCCAGCATTTCCGGTTGAGAAACAACAGCCTTGCCTTTCTGGCACTTCACCCCTGGATCCAGGGTTTTTCTGCCCGCTCCGGGCCGGATTTCGCGTGTCTGCAGGCATTTCTCTTCAGTTTCACGGCCGCGCCCCGGGTCAAAGCCCTCAAATCACGCCTTGGAGATTGACACGTCACCCAAGTATCAATCATACATACTTTAGGACGTATAGCGTATCTTTTGCCAATCCACTCCAGACTGAGGTGAGACGATGATCATTTTTGTTCTCTCTTTAG
>NZ_JACDXX010000002.1 GCF_020539525.1 Pseudogemmobacter faecipullorum
TAGCCCCGCTCCGTGATCTGAGCGACCGCATCGCGCTTGAAGTCGTCGCAGAAAGTCCCTGTGCCCATCATGGCCTCCTTGCCTCAAAATTAGCAAAGAAGGCGTCCACGAAACATGGGGCTATTCAGAACCTCCCCGGCTTACGCTACGAGAAAATTCTAGCTCTGAGCCCCGCTGATTTCGGGGATGATTATCCGGCACATGGCGGGAGATCAGCTGCGGCTGCGCAGTTCCGGGAAGGCCGAGCGCAGGCGGTCGGGCGAGAGGCGCTGCGAGGATTCGGGGCCGCTTTCGATAATGGCCTGCAGATCTGCGACGATTTCGCGATCGAGGCCGGCCTGACGTGGTTCGGCTTCGGTTTTCCCCAGAAGCAGACAGATCGCGGTGAAGCCAAGATTTCCCGCAATCGCATAGGTCAGCACCGCAACAAACCAGCCGCCGCCCAGCCAGAGTGCGACAGAGGCCGCAGCGAGGCCCGCAATGCCACTGCCGATCAGGTAAATCGCCGCCATAGCAGGACTCCCTTCTTTGGTTGTGCCGTGAAAACGGCGGGTGGGCCTGTGCAATTCCACGCGCGATACTCTCTTTAGTGAAGCGAATTTCAACAGAGTTTTCTGGCAGCGTAATGGTCAGTTTGCGGCGATAATCTGGCTAAGTCGTTAACGCAATCAGTAATTTCGGGTAGTTTTCCCAGAAAACGCGAAAATTCTGCCTGATTGCTGCCGGAATTGTGTAACATACAGTTTCCTCAGAAACCGGCGGGATTATCCCTGACCTGTGCTTGTGCTGAAGGCCCTTTGAACGCTCTGTTTCCATCTCGCGCATTTTTCGGATTTGAAATTACGCAAGTGAACAACTATTAGAGCCATAATTTATAGCTTCCCTGACTTAATCCTTTTTTATTTTTTGCAGGAATTTTGCATGACCGCACCCGGTTTGCACCCGGCACAAAGCAACGATGGCTCTGCCAGAATGTTGCTTGCGCTCAAGCGTGTGTCTGATCTTGTCCTCGTGGCGCTGGCTTTGCCGATTGTCGCGCCTGCTTTTCTTGTGATCGCTTTGCTGGTCCGGCTCTCCGGTCCAGGTCCCGTGCTGCTGCGGCTCAGCTGCGTTGGCCAGAATGGCAGAGTTTTCGGAAAATACCGCTTCCGTATTGTATATATGGATGCAGAGCGGCGCCTGCGTGCGGCAGAACGCGACCCGCAGGGGGACTCGGGACGTGATCCGCGGGTCACGCCGATCGGGGCCTGGCTCGCGCGTAATGGCCTGAACCGGCTGCCGCAGCTGCTGAATGTGCTGCGCGGTGATATGTCGGTGGTGGGGCCGCGCCCGATCACTCTGGCATGTCAGCGCGACAGCTACCCCTTCCAGGAGCATCTGCTGCAGGTCCGGCCGGGGATTTTTACCCCGGAAAGCCTGGTCGATGAGCAGTTCGCCCGCTCTGAAACAGACCGGCGCGCGCTGGATCTGGCCTATGCTGCGAATCCCGCTCTGTCGACCGACACGCGGATCCTGGTGACGGCTTTTGCACGCATGATCGGGCTGCGCTCGGTCTGAAACAGGCAGGGCAAGGTGGCGCCCTGTCTTTCCGGTTTGCGGATGGTGGCCCGAAGCAGGGCTGCCGGAGCTCGTTTGTCTGGCAGGATGTATTTCTGTGGACAGGGCGCAAGGCACAGTTTTGGCAAGGACAGTTTTGCCGCAACCGGCAGACGTCGCCTGATGATCTGTGGCTGCCGCAGTTTCAGATCAAGGCGAGCAGGGTGTCGCAGCGCTCAGAGACCGACTGTCGTTCTTGTGCTTTGCCCGCCAGGGCTGCGGCATTGTCTCAGGTCTGCTGGTGCGCAGGGTTTATCTTTAGCCAGGGCAGACACGGCGATGCCGGGGCGTAAATCTTGCGGGTAAGGATCAGGCCTGAGGCGGCGCCGTCGTAATGCCTGATCGCCAAGGGGCATCAGGGCAGACCTGCGGACGATGAGCCTGACACATGCAAAGCGAAACCCCGACTCACTTGGGTGACTCAGGGTTGCGGGTCAGAGACTATAATGCTGGGAGCGGATCACTGCGCCATGCGACGGGCGGCGCGGGCCGTTGCCCGTGAACGGTCACGGTCGGCGGTCATACGCAGCAGGCGAAAAAGTGAGCTGCCGTCGCTTGCTGCCAGTTCATGGCTGCGTTCTTCCGCTTCGCGCAGTGCCTGAAGATCGGCCCGGATTTCATCTTCGGTCAGGCGCAGGCGCATTTCCGGCTGCTCAGCGGCATCGAAACGCCAGAACAGCCACATGCTCAGAGCATGAGCCGCGGCTCCATAGATCAGGACCGAGGTGAGCAGGCCGTAGCCCAGCAAGAAGCTTGCAACACCGAAGAGCAGACCGAACAGCCCTCCGAACAGCATGATTACCAAAGCCATTGGCCTTCCTTCCGTAATTGTCCGCCCCCGGAGTTCACAGAAGAGAAACGTTTCTCTGGGACTGATTAAAAGCACACAGGTCGCTGTCGATTTCGTCCTGCTGTCGCTGTGATTGTCCGACGGGATATATCCGTAAGAATCGCAGGCAACACAGTCCGAAGATTACCTGACCCGAAATAAAATAGACAACTGCGGCCCAAAAAAGGCCAAATCCGGACAGATAGGCAAAAAACCCGAAAGTCAGGCCTGCAAGGCCGGAGGCGATGAGTGCCACCACAGCGCGCGGGCTGACGCCCGGACCTGAACTGCTCGCCGGGCAGCCGTATGGTGAGGAATCTTCGTAATGGGTCATGGCTGTCTTCTGTTGTCTGGGTTTACGCGGTCACCCGGTGCGAGCTGAACCAGGTGACCGCGCGTCGGTCAACCTGCGCTGAGCTGCAGGCTGGCCGGAGCATGGGCGGCGGCAAGCACGGCGGCCGGCTCAGGGAGCGAAGCCTTCCTGTCGTGATTGCCCTGCCCATTTCGCATGCGCGCTGCCGCGCGTAGCGCAAGGACCTCTTCTTCTGTGGCGAGGACCCGGCCGGAGATACCGGCAAAGGCCCGCACGCGCTCAATCCGTTCGTCGGTGCAGTCGAGCAGCGCGGCCAGGGCCGAAACCTTGCCCATCGGCGTGACCGAGCCGACATAGTCGTAAGGCGCATTATCCGAGCGCTTGAGAACCCGGTTCATCACCGGATCAATCACGGTGATAATATCGGTGATACCGGCATCCCGGCTGGTCTCGAGCGTGGCGATCATCAGCTCGCTGGTAGCACGGGCAATAGCACTGGCCGAGCCGTCGCGCGTCAGCCGGGCCGTATCGACGCAGAACCGGGTCGATTCCCAGATCCTGGAGGAGCGGATCGGCGGCTCGCCATCGAGAATGGAGCTGAACACATCCGAGAGCATATGCGGACCGGTGGTCTGCAGGGTGCGGACGCAGGAGATCACTTCGCCATCCTCGTCGAGGCCGAGCAAATAGAGCGGATCCATCGCGTCGAACTGGTCGATTTCGCGTCCATTCTCAATCGTTACTTCCCAGCCGAGACGCTCGCCGAACACGCGGCCTCTCAGCAAAAACATTTCGTCCAACAGATCACTGAACAGGTGTTTATTAATGGCGTCGATAACGATGATCATGGCAGCCCCCGATTTCTCATCTGTAAGGTGAGAATATTCGCAGGGTCACAATCGTCCTATTGGGTGAATCCCGTAGTTGAGTAAAAAATATATCTTTCGCGCCTGGGGGTGAGTGCTCAGTGGTAATCTGTTGATATTGGATAAAATAATAATCGCTCCTGAAGCCGCTGCACAGAGGGTTTCAGGGGATTTCAGCCCGGGAGACGCTTTGCCGCGGGTAAGAGCCGCCTAAAGCGGATAGATCAGATGCAAAGCGATGGCCCGGGCCACGGCCTGGGGCGTGGTCAGCGAGTAAAGCTTTTCGCGGGCCGAGCGCAGATGCACCTCAACCGTGCGGATCGAGATCCCGAGAATATCTGCCACATCCTGCTGCGACTTTCCGGCAGCAATCCACTGCAAAATCTCGGTCTCGCGCGAGGACAGCTGGGTGCGGCGCAGAATGCCCGAGAGCGCGTCCGAATTCATCACCGCATCATGCATATGCACTGCGACGGACTGCAGCTCACCGATGGAACTGCTGATGCGCTTGCGCCATTCGGTGGCATCGGCATCCAGGGTAACGCTGAGCAGGCCGGTGTCACCAAATGGGCCGCGCACCGGAATTGTCATGCCCTGGCTGGTAATATCGTACTCCCGCGCCTTGCTGAAAACCTTCCGGAAATTCTCGTTATGCTCCAGCCGTTCCCAGGAGACCGGCGCAATAGAGCGCTGCGCCATGGTCAGGGTCGGATCAATCAGGTGAAAATCGCAGGCGATATAGAGCTGCTTCCACTCTTCGGGATAGGTGACATAGCCATGCATGATGCCGGCAACGGGATTAGCCCCCAGATAAGCAACGTGATCGAAGCCAAACCGGTCGCGTACCTGGTGCAAAAAGCCGTCAAAGGTTGCCTTCTGGTCGGTAACACGGCTGAGGTCGATAAGGTCCATTGGTCTTGTCCGACGGGAGTAACTGGTGCGCGACAGCGGCTACAGGTTGAAAGTGACCCTGGGGTCGGGAATGCGGCAAACGGGCCAATGCCTGTGCGAAAGCAGAGCGGCGCGACAAGTAACCTTACGTAAAAGCGGACTTTTGCATAAATATCTGCTTCGGGGCTGGGGATGTCTATAGCTTTTACTTGTTGTGGGGATGTATTTGCAAAGATGTGA
Organism: Pseudogemmobacter faecipullorum; assembly: GCF_020539525.1. Taxonomy (GTDB): domain Bacteria; phylum Pseudomonadota; class Alphaproteobacteria; order Rhodobacterales; family Rhodobacteraceae; genus Pseudogemmobacter; species Pseudogemmobacter faecipullorum. Next base: position 4,736 of record NZ_JACDXX010000002.1, read on the forward strand.
GCTAAATGCATGATTTCCCCGGGTCAGGGCGCTATGCGCCGCTTTCGCAGGCATTCATGGGTTTTGATGTGACGCGCGCAGCTGCGCGCTTTTGAGCGAATTCAGGCCTGGCGGTCAGGTTGTACCCGGTCTGTGCGCAATAAACCGCAAAGTGATTCGAGCCCTCAGAAGGCAGTGCAGATCGTGGCTGATCCCAGCCTGTGCTGCGCGGCACCAGCTCAGCGCTCAGTCGGGCAGCTGGAGGTCAACCCAGATAGGAAAATGCCGTGAGGCAAGCGCGCTGGCCCGGGCCAGCGGATCCTCTGGCCGGGGCCGGAAAACACCGGAGCCTGTGACCTTCAGGCTACGGTCCGGCAGGATCATCGCGAGGCGCAGCCCTCCCGGAGCTGCAAGCCGGACGGTGTCGAGGGCGGGATCGCCTTTCTGCCCCGGATCCGCCTCGCTCCAGAGCGCGCGCGGCGCGGGATCCTGCAGCGCCGGATGCGCCAGCAGCGCGCGGATCGCCGCTCTTCGCCCTTCGCCATCCTCAGGGTCGAGATTGGGGGTGCCGATCAGCACAAAGGGCGTAGCGGGCCGGGGCAGGCCGAGCTGACCCGACAGCAGCGCCAGCCAGAACGCGGTTTCATCATGATTGCGCCTCCCGTTCAGATCATCGGCGCCGTCAAAGACCGGCGGGCTGGCATGCCAGGCCAGCAGAGTGAGCGAGCGCTGGCCTGGCAGAAGCAGCGGAATCTGCCAGTGCGCGGTGGTGGAAAGCCGCAGGATTGCCCGCGCCGCGGGGCTGAGGCTGTCGGGCAACAGCGCATCCGGCAGATCGCGCCAGAGGAAGGTGCTGTAATCCTGCACGCCCGCGCTCTGAACCGGGTAGCGTGACAGCAAGAGCATGCCGGACTGGCCTGCGAACCAGCCAAAGCCCTGGGCATCGCCCGGGCCGCCCTTCCGGCCGTCGCCATCGAGATCAAGGCCGGTCTGCATCCCGCGATTGGGGCGCAGGGCATAAAGCCATGGGTAGTCGAGTCCCTGCAGCCTCAGCCCGGCGGCGAAAGCCCGGGCGGCCATCAGATCATGGTCATAATCAAAACCGCTCAGCAGCAGCACATCGGCCTGCAGCGCCGCCAGCAGATGCAGCGCGGCCCCGATCTGCGGGTCTTTGCCCGAGCTGATGTCCCGGAGCAAAAGTCCGGGGCCTTTGCGCTCAAAATCGCTGTTCCAGGTGGCAAGGCGCAGGCTCTCGGCCCGGAGCGGCGCGAATGTAAGCAGCAGCAGACAGGCGGCCGACCATAGCAGGCTCAGGCCCGGGGTCAGGTCGTGGTTCAGGCCGTGGCGAAGCTTGCGCTGGCCGGGGCCATGCCGCCCGCAGCGCGTTTGGAGCGGATCATCGCCGCCACCCGGCCCATGGCGATACCGCGCATCAGCAGACTTGCCGGCAGAAATGCCCATGCTGCCATCACCCAGATCAGGGTCTGTGGCGAGGTCAGCGTATGGGGATCCATGCCGCCGGTCAGAAGATTGACCATCGCCGGCAGAATGAATGGCAGCAAAAAGCCTAAGGACAGGTTAACACGGGCATCACGCTCAAGGCGGTCGACCACGTCTCCGCCGCCGGTCGGCTCAAAGGTTGGCAGATTGACCCAGACATTGAAGGCCTGATGGCGCGAGGGCCAGACCTTCAGCCGGAAAATCACCACATAGAACGACAGGCCGATCAGCGAGATGATATAGGCGGTGCCGGCCGCGCTGCGCAGCATGGCCAGCTCGGCCGCGCTTGCCCCCTCTCCGATCATCAGCGCGGCAAGGCGCACCGGCGAATAGGGGAAATCCATGCCATGGCCGAGCAGATAGCCCACCGCCTCAAACAAACGGGTGAAAGGCGTGGGCTGCAGGGCGGCTGCCTGAATGGCCGAAAGGCTGAAGACCAGGGCAAACAGCATGACAAAGCGGATGCGGTTGAAAGGCGGGGCATCGCGGAACTCCAGCAGGCTGGGATAGACCGCATTATATTCGATAAAGGTCAGCGCGCCGCCGAAGAGCGCAATCAGCGCCACCATCTGCTGGGTATCAGTTCCCGTCCCCGGCAGAATGACCGAGGGCGTGACAATCAGGATCATCACCAGAAAAGCACGCACAAGCGCACCGGTCAGCCGGTTCACCACTGCCCTGACATCCTCAATATGGACGGAGGCGATACGATGCCGCCTCCTTGCTCCGAGGAGACCGCCGATATTATGGCGAATTGCCCCAAATTTGCCCAACTTTTGCCTGCTTTCATGTGAGGTCGCAACAGCTATCACTGTTAAAACAAAGCCCTGTGGCCTCAATGCGGCAAATGTGTTGCAGGATTGAAGCAAAAAATCGCGACATCCTACCGCTTCCAGGAGGAAATCCGGCATCAACTACAGGATGTGGGATTTCCGGGTATTTATCAGACAAAAAGGCGCGCAGGCATCTGACCTGCGCGCCTTTTTTCATCTTTGGGCTGAAGCGACGATTCTGCCGCGCGCTATGCGGCGGCAGAAAGATCACAGATCCAGCCGGTTCAGGCCCAGGGGCGGGCGGCAGCGTTCTGCTTTTCAAAGGCATCAATCGATTCTGCCTTTTCCATGGTCAGACCGATGTCATCGAGCCCATTGATCAGGCAGTGCTTTTTGAAAGCGTCGACCTCAAAGGCAAAGCTGGTGCCATCCGAAGCGGTGACCGTCTGATCTTCGAGATTGACAGTGATGCGGGCATTGGCGCCTTTGCGGGCATCCTCCATCAGCACCGCAACCGCCGCTTCCGGCAGCACGACCGGCAGAATGCCGTTCTTGAAGCAGTTATTATAGAAAATATCGGCAAAGCTGGTCGAGATCACGCAGCGGATGCCGAAATCGAGCAGCGCCCAGGGCGCATGTTCGCGCGACGAGCCGCAGCCGAAATTCTCACCGGCGACGATGATCTGACTCTCACGCCAGGCCGGCTGGTTCAGCACGAAATCCGGGATTTCCTCGCCTTCCGGGGTGTAGCGCATCTCATCAAACAGGTTCACGCCGAGGCCCGAACGCTTGATGGTTTTCAGGAATTGCTTCGGGATGATCATATCGGTGTCGATATTGACCAGCGGCATGGGCGCCGCGATCCCGGTGACAGTGGTGAATTTATCCATGGGTTTTGCCTATTGGGTTTTCTTCAGCGCCAGGCCCAGGGCGATCAGGGCCGCGCCAGCAGAGAGAAGTTCGATCGCGATCAGCGTGCCAAGCAGGACCGGGGCGGTCTGAGCCGGAAACAGCAGCACCCAGAGCCCGAGCCCGGCCGAGACGAGGCCGGAGAGAAGCAGGATCCAGAAGCCGCGGCCGGTGCCCTGACCGAGCCGGAAGGCCCAGATCAGGCGCAAAATGCCGGTGACGAGGAACAAAATCCCCAGCATTACCGTCAGGGAGATCAGGCCCGCCAGCGGATTGGCGAGGATCCAGATCCCCAGCACCAGCTGCAGCAGCGCGAACAGACCCAGCCAGAGACGATCTCTCAGGCCGGAATCTGCAAAGGCTGCATAAAGCCCGATCACGCCCAGAAACAGGAAGGTCGCGCCTACCGTCCCGGTCGCCGCCAGCGAGGCGAAAAACGGGAAGATCAGGGCGATCAGGCCGCCCAGAAGTGCAAGTGCCCCGATGGTGAGGCAGGTGGTCGAGCCTTTCATAATTCCCTCCTGTTAACGGGCCTGTTGGCAGATGCTGATCAGACGTTCTCTTTCACGAATTCGCGGATATCGGTCAGATGTCCGGTGACTGCCGCTGCGGCAGCCATGACCGGCGACATCAGATGCGTGCGCCCGCCACGGCCCATACGGCCCTCAAAGTTGCGGTTCGAGGTTGCAGCGCAGCGCTCACCCGGGGCCAGCTGGTCGGGGTTCATGCCAAGGCACATCGAGCAGCCCGCCAGACGCCATTCGAAACCGGCATCCATGAAGATCTGGGCCAGACCCTCTTCCTCGGCCTGCAGCCGCACGAGGCCCGAACCCGGGACCACCATGCCGCGCACGCCCGGTGCCAGCTTTTTGCCCTTCAGGATCCCGGCTGCAGCCCGCAGATCCTCGATCCGGCCATTGGTGCAGGAGCCGATGAAGACCGCATCGATTTTCACATCGGTCAGCTTCATGCCCGGGGTCAGGCCCATATAGTCGAGCGAACGCTGGGCCGCCTGTACCTTGCCGCCTTCGAAATCATCGGCCGAGGGGACATTGGCCGAGATCGGCAGCACGTCCTCGGGCGAGGTGCCCCAGGTCACGACCGGTGCAATCTCTTCCCCTTTGATGATGATGACCTTGTCGAAATGCGCGCCCTCATCGGTGAAGAGCGTTTTCCAATAGGCGAGCGCCGCTTCCCATTTCGCGCCTTTCGGCGCATGGGGGCGGCCCATCACATAGGCAAAAGTCTTTTCATCCGGTGCGATCAGGCCAGCGCGGGCGCCGCCTTCGATCGCCATATTGCAGACCGTCATCCGGCCTTCCATCGACAGATCGCGGATCGCCTCGCCGCAATATTCGATGACATAGCCATTGCCGCCGGCGGTGCCGGTTTTGCCGATCACCGCGAGGGTGATGTCTTTCGCCGTCACACCGGGCAGCAGTTTGCCGGTGATTTCGACCTTCATGTTTTTCGATTTCTTCTGGATCAGCGTCTGGGTGGCCAGAACGTGTTCCACTTCCGAGGTGCCGATGCCATGCGCCAGCGCGCCGAAAGCGCCATGGGTGGCGGTATGGCTGTCGCCGCAGACCACGGTCATGCCCGGCAGGGTCCAGCCCTGTTCCGGGCCGACAATATGCACGATGCCCTGACGCACATCCGAGACCGGATAATAGACAACACCGAATTCACGGGCGTTCTTATCGAGCGCCTCCACCTGGATACGGCTCTCTTCATTGTCGATCTTCACATCGCGGCCTTCGGTGGTCGGCACGTTGTGATCGGGAACCGCAATGGTCTTTTCCGGCGCGCGCACTTTGCGCCCGCTCATGCGCAGGCCCTCAAAGGCCTGGGGGCTGGTCACTTCATGGACGAGGTGCCGGTCAATATAGAGCAGGCAGGTGCCGTCTTCAGAGGTATGGACGACGTGGTCGTCCCAGATCTTATCGTAAATAGTTCTCGGAGCAGTCATGGCTCTCACCTTTGGGGATAGCTTGGAAGGCAGAAATGCAGGCACGAAGCAGAAGCGGCATCATGGCAGAGTGCCTAAAAGCACCCGGCCGGCCGCATCAAAGCCGTGCGAGAACGTTGCGGGTCGAGCCGAAGAAACGCGCCGGAAGGCGCGCATGATCGGTGATGTTGAAATAGATGAACCCGTCCATGGCCGAGATCATTACGCCCGAATCCCTGGTGAGACAAGATGAAGCGCATCCGGGGTGCAGCCGTTTCGGCCTTGCGCAGAGGCAACAAAACCGAATATCCGCCGCATTCGTTCCGGCTTTATTGAGAATCCCGGGATTGAGCGCTATTTATAGGCGTGAAAGCCCTGCGCCCGGGCCGTGGCGGCGCTTTATCCGGAGGACAATTTCTTTGTCTCATACTGACCCTGCGACCGGCCTGCCGGTCGCCCCGCGCGCCGGCCGTCCCTCGCAATCGGAATTCAGCGCCGAACAGATCCGCGATGCGGTGCTGGATTCGCTGGAAGATGACAAAGCCGAAGAGATCGTCGAGATCGAACTGCGTGGTCGTTCGGATGTTGCTGATTACATGGTGATCTGCTCGGGCCGCTCGTCGCGACAGGTGGCTGCCATTGCGGAAAAGCTGGCAGATCGTCTCAAGCAGAAGTTTGGCATTCATGCCAGGATGGAAGGCAAGGAAACCGGCGACTGGGTGCTGATTGATTCGGGCGATGTCATCGTTCATGTCTTCCGCCCGGAAGTGCGTGAATTCTATCAGCTCGAAAAAATGTGGCTGCCTGCCGGTCAGGTCGGGGCCGCGCGCACGCTCTGAAATGCGGGTGCAGCTTTGCACGGTGGGGCGATTGCGCGCCTCGCCCGAGCGCGATCTGATCCGCGATTATCTGGACCGTTTCGCCAAACAGGGCCGGGCGCTGGCGCTTGGCCCCGCCAGCGAGATCGAAGTCGAGGATAAAAAGAACCTCGGCATGGAGGCAGAGGCGCAGCTTTTGTCGCGGGCCATCCCCCCCGGGGCGCTGATCTGCACCCTGGATGAGCGTGGTCAGGTGATGTCCTCACCGGAATTCGCCGCCCAGCTGGGCAGATGGCGCGACAGCGGCCGCCAGGATCTGGCCTTTGTGATCGGTGGCGCGGATGGCATCCATCCGGATCTGCGCGCCAAGGCCGATTTCTCGATCAGCTTCGGGCGGATGGTCTGGCCGCATATGCTGGTGCGGGTGATGCTGGCAGAACAGCTTTACCGCGCTGCAACCATTCTGGCGGGCGGGCCCTATCACCGGCTGTGATCTGCCTCTGGCGCAAAGAAAAAAGGCGAGGAAAATTCCCTCGCCTTTGCTTTTTCGGGGCCAGGCGGATCAGTTGACCGCAGCGCCTGCGGCCGGAGCCTGAGCGGCTGCCTGACGGCGGGCGATTTCCTGACGGTAGAGTGCGAGGAAATCGACATTGTCGATGTTGAGCGGCGGGAAGCCACCGTCGCGGGTCACATCCGAGACGATGCGGCGCACGAAGGGGAACAGCAGGCGCGGGCATTCGATCAGCAGGAACGGGTGCAGCTGCTCTTCTGCCACGCCTTCGACATGGAAGGTGCCGCCATATTCCAGCTCGAGCAGGAACAGGGTTTCGCTGGTGGTTTTATTGCTCGAGGTGATTTTGAACTTCAGGATCACGTCATACTGGTGCTCAACCGTACGCTTGCGCGCGTCGAGGCTGACCGCGACCTGAACATCGGGCTGGACTTCGCTGCCGGCGAGGCCCTTGCGCACGACTTCATTCTCAAAGCTCATGTCGCGGATATATTGCGCCAGAACCTGCATACGCAGCTGCGGTGCCGCGGCGGCTGCGCCGTTTGCTGCGGCCTCGGCCAGATTTTCTTCGGACATAGAATCCTCCATGGAGGCACGGAGCACCGGCCGATTCCGGCCCGGTTTCCTGCGCCCGCTGAAATAAGAACGTCGGATCGTCCCTAGCAGAGGCCCGGCGCAGGCTCAACTGTCGCCGGGGTGGTTTGAGGGCGGTTCCGGGCTCGGATCAGCCGCAGATCCGCCCCGGCCTGAGCCAGGGCGTGTTACTCAATTTCGGTCCAGCGCGAGGGGCGGTTGCGGTTTGCTTCCGGCGGCACCTCAACCCATTCCCCGTCCAGGATATCATCGCCGCCCTGGGGGCTGCGCGGACCGGGGCCCTGGCCGAAGGCGGTGCCAAAGCCCATTCCGGCCGCCCCGGCCGGAACCACCCGGCGCATCACCGAGGCCTGCAGCTTCTGGCGCAGCGGAGGCACAGCGGTCAGCAGCAAAAGCACCAGGCCGAGCGTATCGGTCAGAAAGCCCGGCAGGATCAGCAACAGGGCGGCAAGACCGCGCAAGAGGCCGGTGACCGGCGCGCCATCGCGCAGGGCGGCCGGATCCATGCCGCCGCGCAGCAGCATCATGCCGCGCGCTGCGGTGAATTTCAGCAGCAGCACTCCCGCCACCGCCGTGAGCAGAACCCAGGCAAGCGTTGGCCAGAGCCCGATTTCCCCGCCAATCACAACAAAAAGGCCAATTTCAATCAGGGGCCAGGCCAGGATAATAAGTGCGCGCCGCATCTGCAGGCTCTCCGGTGGTAAAGGATTCGTGCCGCAAGGTTTACTTGCGGGCGGTGAAAACCTACATAGGAAGGAAGGCGAGCCAGCCCAAGCCCTGCGCCCCGCAAGGGGCTGTGGCCAGGCGGCATAAGCACTCTGTCATGGGATATTCAATGAACTCTGCTCTGATCCAGCTGCTGGTCCTTGCCGGGATCGCTGTTTTCCTGATCCTGAAGCTGCGGTCGCTCCTCGGGACGCGCGACGGATTTGAAAAAAAGCCCCTGCCACCTGAGGCTCCCCGGGCTGAGTCCCGTCGTGAGTTTGAGGTGATCGAAGGCGGTCCCGACCGCGATATCACGGATCATGTTGCCGAAAATTCGGCCTCGGCCAAAGCCCTTGCGGCAATGAAAGCGGCCGAGCCCTCATTCGCGTTGACCCCCTTCCTGTCCGGCGCACGCCAGGCCTATGAGATGATCCTCATGGCCTTTGAGCGCGGCGAGATGGACCAGATCCGCAGTTTCCTCTCGGATGATGTGGAAGCCGGATTTGAAGAGGTGATCCGCGCCCGCAAAGAGCGTGGTCTGGTGGTCGAGGCCAATTTCGTGGGCCTGAAAGAAATGGCGCTGCAGGAAGCGGTATATGACAAGGCCTCGGGCTTTGCCGAGCTGACGGTGCGTTTCATCGGCGAGCTGACCTCGGTCGTGCGCGATCAGAACGGCGAAATCGTCGAGGGCGACAGCAAGACGGTCAAGCGGCAGCGCGATGTCTGGACCTTTGCCCGCAAGATGGGGGATGCCGATCCGAACTGGCAGCTTGTCGCAACCGGCGAGTGAGATGCGATGGGGCGCCGCTTTGGCCGTGTTCTGGCTCTCTTGCTGGCACCGCTGATGGCGGACGGCGCGGCGCGGGCTGAGATCCTGCCCTTTGAGACTTTGGCGGGATGGCGCGAAGGCGGTCAGGCAGAGGCTCTGGCCGCTTTTCTTGTGACCTGCGACCAGCTCGCAGCGCCCTATTGGCAGCCTTTATGCAGGCTGGCACAGGATGTCCCCGCCGACGATGCCTCGGCCCGGGCGTTTTTTGAACTGCTGTTCCGCCCGGTGCTGGTCGGCAGCCCTCCGGCTTTGTTCACCGGATATTATGAGCCGGAGCTGAACGGCTCGGCGGTGCAGACCCCGCGCTTTGCCTGGCCGCTTTACCGAATGCCGCCGGAACTGCAGGAGGGGATGGTCTATCGCAGCCGGGCCGAGATTGAGGCCGGGGCTCTGCGCGGCCGCGGCCTTGAGATTGCCTGGATCGATGATCCGGTCGAGGTGTTCTTTCTGCATATCCAGGGCTCGGGCCGGGTGAAAATGACGGATGGTTCGGTGATCCGGCTGGGCTATGCCGGGCGCAATGGCCATGCCTATCGCTCGGTCGGCCAGGAGCTGGTCCGGCGCGGGCTGTTCCAGCCGCATCAGGTCTCGGCCCAGGTGATCAAGGCCTTCGTGCGGCGCAATCCGGCGCTTGGGGCCGAGCTGCTGAATCACAATCCTTCCTATGTCTTTTTTCGCAAGCTGAAGAAGCTCGCCCCCGAGCTGGGGCCGATCGGGGCGATGGGCCGCTCGATCACCCCGCTGCGCTCGGTGGCGGTCGATCCGGCCTATGTGCCGCTGGGCGCGCCGGTCTGGATCGAAAAGGGCGGCGCGCAACCGCTGAACCGGCTGATGGTGGCGCAGGACACCGGTGGCGCGATCAAGGGCGCACAGCGGGCGGATATTTTCTTTGGCTATGGACCTGCTGCGGGCGAAGCGGCGGGCGTGGTGCGCGATGGTGGCAGGCTGGTGCAGCTGCTGCCGATTGACCGCGCCTATGCGATGGTCGCGGAGCAGTAACCTATGGCACGGCGGCGGTCCCTTACCGAAGAAGAACAGGCGCTCTGGAAGGCTGTGGCGAAAACGCTGCGGCCGATGCATGGCACCGGCAGCTTCCCCGCTGAGGCGGGAGCGGGCGATGCGACCGGGGCTTTGCGTCCGGCGGCGGGTCGCAGCAGGCGGGCTTTACGGGCAAAGGCAGTCGGGGCGGCAGAGGCGCTGACCAGCGCGGTGGCCCTGCCCGAAAATGAGAGCCCGGGCGAGGTGTTCCGTAAAGCGCTGGAACAGGCTGCGGCCCCTGCGAGCCTCCTGCGGCCGTTCCGGCTGGGAGAGCGTGCGGTGGCGCCGCCGAAAACCACTTTGCCGACCCCGGTGGCCGAGCCGGTCAGGATGGATCCGCGCAGCTGGCAAAAGCTGCTGCGCGGCAAAATGGCGCCGGAGGCGCGGATCGACCTGCATGGTATGACGCTGTCTGAGGCGCATCCCGAGCTGATCAGCTTCCTGTTATCGGCGCAGACGCGGGGCCTGCGGCTGGTGCTTGTGATCACCGGCAAAGGTAAGGCGGTGACCGAGCCGGTGCCGCGCCCGGTCGGCGCGCTGCGCCATCAGGTTCCGCACTGGCTGCGGCTGCCACCGCTGGGGATGATCGTGCAGCAGGTCAGCGAGGCGCATCTGAAACATGGCGGTGCCGGGGCGTTTTACGTCTGGCTGCGGCGGCGCTGAGCCGGTTCGGCCGGTTTGCACTGCGCGCGGACCTGAAGGCAGCGCTGCGGCTTCTGCCGGGCCCGGGGTGAAGGTGACGAGCGTCGCGCCATGGGGCATCGGGGCAACCCGGCAGCCATAGGCCCTGCCATCTTTCAGACGCAGCGCCGCCTCCCAGGGGGTGCGGGGGCCGAACTGGCCGATATAGGCCTCAAGCTCGTTCCACAGCGGGCCGGGCGTGCAGAGGCTGCGCCAGCTGCTGACCGGGCGCGGCCTTTCGACACCGGGCAGGGGCTGCTGGCGGATTTCCTCGCCCCAGAGCAGGGCGGCGGCGGCATTGGCCATGGCGAGCGTGCCGTCCTGGGCGAAGACCACCACCGCATCTGCCATGGCGTCGATCACCGCCTGACCCAGCTCGAGATCGGCGCGAAACCGGCGGGTACGGGTCATTTCGGTGGAAATATCCTCGATCATGAAAGCGAGGGCACCATTTGGATGCGGCCGCCCCGTCACCCGCCAGGTCTGGCCCGAGGCCAGCATCCATGTGTCCTGAAACAGCCCCTCGGCGGCGGCCTTCTCCATATCTGCCATCTGCGATCGCCAGGAGCGGTAATCCTTTGGCTCGGGCAGCATCGAGCTTTCGCGCATGGCATCGAGCAGCGCGGGCAGGGTTGGCCGGGCGATCAGGAAATCGACCGCCAGCCCGGTCAGATCGGTCAGGGCCGGGTTGAACATCTGCAGCCGCCGCGCATGGTCAAAGATCGCAAGACCGATCGGCAGCTGGGCGAAGGTTTTTGACAGGGTCTGGGTGAAGTCGCGCAGGCTGTTTTCTGCACTGATCAGCTCATCAGCCGGCAGGGCATAGCGGATCACACCTGCCGGATGGCCGCCGCGGCTCATCGGGCGGCTGACCAGCTGAAACCAGTGTTTCTGCCCCTCATGGGCCAGAAAGACCGGGCGGTCGGCCGGCGCGCCCGGCGGGTGCCTTGCCCGGCCACCGGGCGTGTCCTCTGTGCTGCTTTGCTCCTCAGCCGTGCGGGGGGATGTCTCCCCGCGGGGGCTGGCGGCAGGAAACAGGGCAGGTGGCGGCCAGGATAATTCGAGGCCAGGGTCCAGCCGCTCGGCAACCAGGGCCAGATAGGGGCCATTGGCCCAGATCACCGCCCCTTCCGGGGTTTCGTGCCAGACCGGTAGCGGCGCGCCTGAAAGCGTATCGCGCAGCAGGCTCAGCTCATCACGCAGCGCCAGCTCTGCCAGCCCCTCCTGTCCGGCACTGGCGGCGGCACTGGTCTCGCTGCCGTCGCTGAGCGTCATCCGGGTCAGCCCGCCGAGAAATTCGGCCCGCAGCAGCAGAGGGGGGCGCAGATCCTCACGCGAGCACAGCACGAAGCGGCCTTCGCGCTGCAGCCCCTCCAGCCGGGTGCCAAGCCCGGGAAACATCGGCTCGAGCCGGGCGAGGGTGCGAAACCAGGGGCTGGTCTCCTCGCTCCAGGGCGCGATCAGGGCGCGGGCGGGCGGGGTGGCGTCGAGCAGCCGGTCCTCGTCAAAGATAAACACCGTCTCGGCAGGCGAGACGCCGAAGATCGTGGCCGGTCTGCGGCTGCGGATCTGCAGGGCCGAGATGAGCAGCAGGCAGGCCAGGGTGATCAGCGTGGCTGTCACGACCAGCCCAAGCGCGAAGGTCCAGTCCGCCTGCATATCCCCACCCTGCGAAACCCGTCGCATCCGCCTGAACCGGCCGGCCTTTGCGGCCTGTCAGGGCCGAGAGTGCAGTGGGGAGTGTTAACGGATCGTTAAGCGGATTACGGGGGGCAGGCTTCCGGGGAAAACATCAGGTGTTGATCAGCTGATTGGGCGCGCCGGTGGCACCGGGCGGGGCGAGGATATCGGCATTCTCCCAGACCAGCTCGACCAGAGCGCCGCCCCGATCAGGTCGCAGCCCCTCGGTTTCGAACGGGTCACTGGCATTGGTAAAGGTCAGTTGCGCGCCGGTCCGCTCGAGCAGGGTTTTGGCGATGAAAAGGCCGAGCCCCATCCCCTCATATTCCGGGCGCTGGCTGTCGTGCTGCTCGGGGCGGCGCGCGCGCATGAAGGGCGAGCCGATCCGGCTGAGCACATGCTGGGGATAACCCTCACCGTCATCCACCACGCGGATGGTCAGGCTGTCCTCATCCCATTCGCAATCGACCCAGACCCGGGAACGGGCGAAATCGACGGCATTCTGCACCAGATTGCGCAGGCCATGGATGATCTCGGGGCTGCGCCGGATCACCGGCTCGGGCAGATCACCGCCCTCATCGGGAAACAGGCCGATGAACACCTCCTTGCCCCGCGCCATATGCGGCTCGGCCGCCTCGCGCACCACGGTGGAGACCGGGGCCTGGCGCAGCTGCAGATCGTCTTTCCCGGCCCGCCCCATGCTGCGCAGGATATCGCGGCAGCGGTCCGCCTGTTCGCGGATCAGCTGCGCATCCTCGAGCAGATCCGGATTATCCTTCAGCTCGCGCATCATCTCAGAGGAGACCAGCTTGATCGTGGCCAGCGGCGTGCCCAGCTCATGCGCCGCAGCCGCCACCACGCCACCCAGATCGGTCAGCTTCTGCTCGCGGGCGAGCGCCATCTGCGTTGCCAGAAGCGCATCAGAGGTAGAGCGGGCGTCGCGGGCAATGCGGCCATTATACACCCCGAGAAACAGCAGTCCCACCACAATGGCCATCCAGAACCCGAAGGTGAAGAGCGGCGGCACATCCAGCAGTCTGCCGTCCTCAAGCCGGATCGGCAGGCTGCAGAAGGCGAGGAAGGTTACGATCAGAATCGCCGCTGCGCCCAGAATCAGCGTCGGGCGCAGCCCGAGCGCACTGGCCGAAATCGTCACCGGCGCCAGCACCAGCAAGGCAAAGGGATTGGTCAGCCCGCCGGTGACAAACAGCAGCAGCCCGAGCTGCGCCAGGTCGAAGGTCAGCGAGGCCAGTGCTTCATAGGGGCTGAGGCGATGATTGGGCGGGGCGATCAGCGAGGCCCCGAGATTGACCACCACCGATGCCGAAACCGCTGCGAGACAGGGGGCGAGTGGCAGGTCGATCATGAACCAGACATAGCCGGTTGCGAGGGCGATCAGCTGACCGCCGATGGCGAGCCAGCGCAGCAGGATGAGGCTGCGCAGCCAGATGCGCTGGTCAGCGGCAATCGCCTGGTTTTCTGCCGCTTTCGCGATTTGTCGCATTGTAAATGCGCCTTTCCTGAGGGTTGCTGGTTTGTTAGTCACTGTGCCCGCTCTGATCAATGTGCCAGCCGGGCGCAGTGCGGAGGGGCGCCACTGTTCTGGTGGGTTACGAGGAGAACGGAATGAGCAGATTTTTAGCCTTCGGTGCTGCGGCGGTCGTAGCGGCATTTCTGGGGGGGACTGCCGGGTATCTGTACTGGAAACAAGGCGATCAGGCCGCAGATCCGCTGGCGAAATGCCGTGAGGGCCAGGTGGGCGGGGCCACGATTGGCGGGCCGTTCACTTTGCTCGATAAGGCCGGTCAGGCGATTACCGATAAAGAGGTGATCACCAGGCCGACCCTGGTCTATTTCGGCTATACTTTCTGCCCGGATGTCTGCCCCTTCGATATGTCACGAAATGTTGAAGCGATTTCTTTGCTTGAAGAACAGGGCCATGATGTGGGCCTTGTCTTCGTGACCATCGACCCCGAACGCGATACACCTGAGGTTGTAGGAGACTATGCCTCTAATCTTGATACGCGTGTTATCGGGCTCAGCGGATCGAAAGAGCAGATTAAAGCTGCAGCAGATGCATACCGGGTATACTATAAAGCCCAGGCTGCAGAGGATGGCTATTACCTTGTCGATCACACTGCTTTCACTTATCTGATGTTGCCTGGAATTGGCTTCGCAGATTTCTACAAGCGTGAGGCGAGTCCCGAGCAGATCGCAAATGGTGCCGCCTGTATGATCGATGCGGCGGCGGGCTGAAGCACGTATAATTGTCCCGGATCTGGAGACCGCCAGATCCGGAACTTAAGTCAGTCGCCGGGTATCGGTCGGAGAAATCGAATGTCAGAAGAACTCAGTCCGGAGCTCGGGCGTGATCGCAGCCTCCTGCTGGTGGATGATGATGAGCCTTTCGTGAAGCGTCTTGCACGCGCCATGGAAAAACGGGGCTTTATCCCCGAAACGGCCGAGAGTGTGGCGGCCGGTAAGCAGATTGCTGAGATCCGCCCTCCGGCCTATGCCGTGGTCGATCTCCGTCTGGGGGATGGCAATGGTCTTGATGTGGTGGAATTGCTGCGCGAACGCCGCCCCGATTGCCGGATTGTGGTGCTGACGGGTTATGGTGCGATTGCCACTGCAGTGGCTGCGGTGAAAATCGGCGCTATTGATTATCTGTCCAAACCGGCTGATGCCGATGATGTGACCCGGGCTTTGCTGGCCAATGGGGAAGTCATGCCAGCGCCGCCTGAGAATCCGATGTCGGCCGACCGGGTACGCTGGGAACATATCCAGCGTGTATATGAAATGTGTGAGCGCAATGTCTCGGAAACCGCACGTCGTCTGAATATGCATCGCCGGACGCTGCAGCGGATTCTTGCCAAACGCAGCCCGAAATAAAAATAATCCGGGATCCGCCTCACGATTTAATGTATTTCAGAATCGTACGAATTGAAGAGTATGTTTTTCTCGGCTACTCCACCGCCAGAATTGAATATCCGGAGCGTATTAATGGACATTGACCTCAACAGCCTTGACCTCAAAGAACTGAAGTCGCTGCAGGTGCGCGTGGCGAAAGCCGTGGCAACTTACGAGGACCGCCGAAAGCGCGAAGCTCTGGCTCAGCTTGAGGAAAAGGCCCGTGAACTCGGCTTCACCTCGCTCTCCGAGCTGACTGGCGCCGGCCCGGTGCGCAAGCGCGCTGCTCTGGAGGCAAAATATGCCAATCCGGCGAATGCTGATGACACCTGGTCAGGCCGTGGCCGCAAGCCGCGCTGGTTCATCGAGGCGATTGCTGCCGGTAAAACCGAAGCCGATCTGGCAATCTGAGCCCCGGGTTTTCAGCTGCAGCCAGGGATCTAGCCCCTTGGTTCGCTGCTCTGTACGAAATAGCAGACCTTAAACCCGTCCCTGGCCTATTCTGCGGCAAGGGGCGGGTTTTCGTTTTTCGGGCCGGTGATGGCGGCGGCGCTGGCGCTACTGGTCAGGCTGGCAATGATGCCGGTGATCAGTTTCGCGAAATCGGCAAAGCCCGCATGTGGGGTGACGGTTTTCTCATCCATATAGAGAGAACGGTCGATCTCGACCTGGATTGCGTGAATATTACGCACGGGGCGGCCATAGGCCTGGGTGATATAGGCGCCGGCAAAGGGGCTGTTGCGGCTGACCCGCAGCCCGGCCGTGGTGAAGGCGGTTTCGACCAGAGCCATAGCCTCCGGCCCGGCCGCTGCGCCGTAGCGGTCGCCGAGCACGATCTGCGGCAGCTGGCTGCCAGGGCGCGCGCCACCCTCAATCGCTTCATGCGGCATCGAATGGCAGTCAATCAGCACCGCGGTCCCCGTGCTGGCACGGGTCTCGGCGATCAGCTGCTGCAGCCTTTCGTGCCAGGGCTGCCAGTAGCGGCGGATCCGCTCCGCCGCCGTGCTCTGGCTCAGCTTGCCGCGGTAGATCAGCCTGCCGCCCGCGACCACGCGGGGAATGACCCCCAGCCCCGAGGAGATTCGCGGATTATGCGCTGCGCGCTCCAGCCCCTCGATCACCGCCGGATCGAGCTCCTCGCAGGAGCGGTTCAGGTCGATATAGGCGCGGGGCAGGCGGGCAGACAGCAAAGGGGCGCCCAGAATCGGGGCCTGTTCAAACAGCCGATTCACAAAAGCATCCTCAGAGGAGCGGATGCTGAGCGAATCGAGCGGGCTTTCAGCCAGAAATTCGGCCGGATATTCGCTGCCGGAATGCGGAGAAGAGAACAGAAACGGACTTTTGCTCTGCAGAGGCCGGCACAGGTGATAGCTTTCGGTGATCAGGGTCCGGGTCAGCGCTGGCACGGGCAGAATGCTTTCAGGCTAAGGGAAACAGGATGTATGCGCAGAAGCTAACTGATTTTCCCCATCTCTGCGCCAGTGAAATGCGGGCCGCCCCGCAGGCTGGCAGAGCTTTTTTATCTAACGCCTTAATCTTGTGTTTCAAAACCCCTTGCGGCCCCCGGAAGGGTTAGCTATAGACCCGCCAAGCCGACGCGGTGAGCCCCGCGTCCTGACTGTTTCGGCAGAAAGGGCGCAGGAAATCGTAAGGTCAGAGTGGGCGGTTAGCTCAGCGGTAGAGCACTACGTTGACATCGTAGTGGCCACTGGTTCGATCCCAGTACCGCCCACCATTTCACCGCTTTTAGGGGTATCCCTTGGGCACGGGTTAATCGGCGCGTGATGCGCCGCGACAGGACAGGAGACAGCCATGAAGGTTGCAAACTCGCTCCGCTCGCTGAAGTCGCGTCACCGCGATTGCCAGGTCGTGCGCCGTAAGGGCCGGATCTACGTGATCAACAAGACGCAAAAGCGCTATAAAGCTCGTCAGGGCTGATAGCACTGCTTCTCGGCAAGAGATTTTAAAAAACCGCACAGGGCAACCTGCGCGGTTTTTCTCTGTCCGGACTTGCGGAGCTCTGCCTTATCCGGCGGTTGTGCGGGCAGAGCAGGGGAATTTCGCCACCCGCGGAGCCGGGGCCGGGCCTTGCGCATTTACAGGCTGAGTCGGCGGCAATAGCATCAGGCTGATCCGCGACCAGGAGGTCAGAATGCCCCTTCCGCTTGCCCCGATCCTGGTGCGACTCGGTGTCGCGGCCCTTGCCGGCTATGCGGCGGGGCGGATCAGCCGCCGCGCCGCGGGGCTGCATCCCGGACGAACGGATCAGCGCGCCGAGGATGCGCTGGACGAGCTCGACGAAGGCCTCTCGTTCCACAGCCCGGCTGACCGCTGCCGGAGCGAGCCGGAAACCCGCCAGAGTAATGCGGCCTTCCGGCTGCGCCGGACTTTTGGTTTTCGCGGCAGACAATGGGATGTCGATGCCGGGCTGATCGCCCGGCTGCGCCTGAAACAGCGCCTGCCCTAGGGGGCGGGCGGGCAAAACGGGCCTGGTCTCACCTTGCTCGGTCGTCGTAAAGTCATTGTCCTGCAGGCTGGGCCTGGCGGTGCGCGGGCCGGACGACGATGGACCGATCCGGCTGCGACCTCAGCCGGGCGCTGCCATTTCTCTCAGAAAATTCACTGTTTTTCCGTGACCGGCGGGTGAAGCGCGGAGGAGCAGCGGCTGCGCGGTGCCGCTGCTCCGGGGCCGGATCGGGGGCGACAGGCTTTTGTAGGCCGCCCTCGCAACCGGGCCCTGCGGGACGAGGCGACGAATCGCGGCGGTGCTTCGGGGCAGTGGTGCCAGGCCCTCGCCTGGAGGGTGCCCGGGGAAATCTTCTGCGGCCAGAGCAGGGTCGGAACGCCGCCGGGGAACTGCCGGGACCGGTGCGGCGGGCAGACCGTCCGGTGCAGCTGCAAAAGGGGTCGGATCACCCGGGAGCTTGCGCCGGGAGATCCCTGCCTGCGTCATTCAGGCCGGGCAGCGGCGGCCAGGACACCGGCTTTTGCCGCTCTGGCGTGCCGGATCTGGCAAAGACCACAGCAGGCCGAAACCCCCTTCGCAAGCCCGCGACTGTCGCTTAAATTCAGGCAGAATATGCGTTTTAGCACGATCTGAGGGCTTTGAGGGAGAATGCCTGCTGGACGATCTGTCGCAGCCTGGCTAAAACCGCGCCGATCAGGGCAGCTGGGCGACCCTCTGCCTAAATAAGATTTCCAGGCCGCAGGCCCGCGGCCGTGCCAGGGAGAGGAACTCGTGTCCCAAGCAGACGATCACGCAGGCAGCCGCCGCGATTTCCTGTATTACGCTACCGCCGGGGCAGGCGCTGTTGCCGCCGGCGCAGCGGTCTGGCCTCTGGTCAATCAGATGAATCCCTCGGCTGACACCCGCGCGCTGGCCTCGATTTACGTCGATGTCTCGAATGTGCAGCCCGGCACTCAGCTCACGGTGAAGTGGCGTGGTAAGCCTGTCTTCATCCGTCGCCGCACCCAGGCCGAGATCGACGCAGCCCGCGCCGTCTCGCTGGATGACCCGACGCTGATCGACCGTGGTTCAGAGAATCACAACAAGCCGGGCACCGATGCCTCGGACGCGAACCGCACCCTTGATGAAGCCGGCGAATGGCTGGTCATGATGGGCGTGTGTACCCATCTGGGATGCGTTCCGCTGGGCAATGGCTCGGGCGATTTCGGTGGCTGGTTCTGCCCCTGCCACGGTTCGCATTACGACACCGCTGGCCGCATTCGCAAAGGGCCCGCGCCGCGGAACCTTGAGATTCCGGTGGCTCAATTCACCGACGAAACCACGATTTTGCTGGGCTGAGGTAACGCAACATGGCCGGTATTCCCCACGACCATTACGAACCCAAGACCGCTCCCGAGAAGTGGCTGCATAAGCGGCTGCCGATCGTTGGCCTGGTCTATGACACATTGATGATCCCCACCCCCCGCAACCTGAACTGGATGTGGATCTGGGGCATCGTCCTTGCTTTCTGCCTCGCGCTGCAGATCGTGACCGGTATCATCCTCGCGATGCATTACACGCCGCATGTCAGCCTGGCTTTCTCCAGCGTTGAGCATATCATGCGCAACGTGAACGGCGGGCATATGATCCGCTATCTGCATGCCAATGGCGCATCGCTGTTCTTCTTTGCCGTCTATCTGCACATCTTCCGCGGTCTCTATTACGGCAGCTACAAAGCCCCGCGTGAGATCACCTGGATTGTCGGCATGCTGATCTATCTGCTGATGATGGGCACCGCCTTCATGGGCTATGTGCTGCCCTGGGGTCAGATGTCCTTCTGGGGCGCGACCGTGATCACCGGTCTGTTCGGTGCGATCCCGGGCATCGGCGAGCCGATCCAGACCCTGCTGCTCGGCGGCCCGGCGGTGGATAATGCCACGCTGAACCGCTTCTTCTCGCTGCACTACCTGCTGCCCTTCGTGATTGCGGGCCTGGTGATCGTCCATATCTGGGCCTTCCACCACACCGGCAATAACAACCCGACCGGCGTCGAAGTGCGTCGCGACTCGAAAGAGAATGCCCAGAAAGACACTCTGCCCTTCTGGCCCTATTTCGTGATCAAAGACCTCTTTGCACTGGCTGTTGTGCTGCTGGTCTTCTTCGCGATCGTTGGCTTCATGCCGAACTATCTCGGCCACCCCGATAACTATATCGAGGCGAACCCGCTGGTCACCCCGGCCCATATCGTTCCGGAATGGTACTTCCTGCCGTTCTACGCCATTCTGCGTGCCTTCACGGCTGACGTCTGGGTGGTGATCGCGGCGGAATGGATCACCTTCGGCATCGTCGACGCCAAGTTCTTTGGTGTGCTGGCAATGTTCGGTGCGATCGCTGTGATGGCGCTGGTGCCCTGGCTGGATACCTCCTCGGTGCGTTCGGGCCGCTACCGTCCGAAATTCAAATGGTGGTTCGCTCTGCTTTGCGTCGACTTCATCGTTCTGATGTGGGCGGGTGCAATGCCGGCGGAAGAGCCCTATGCGACGATCTCGCTGATCGGTGCTGCCTATTGGTTCGCCTATTTCCTCGTCATCCTGCCGCTGCTGGGAGTGATGGAAAAGCCGTCGGCTCAGCCCGCGACCATCGAGGACGATTTCAAGGCCCACTACCCTAAAGCGCCTGAGTGAGGACAAGGATCTGATGCAAATGTTCCGCAAGATCATTCTCTCCGTTGCCACCTCTGTCGCGCTTTCGGGCGCGGCCCTGGCAGCCGGTGCAGAAGGCCATATCGAAGATGTGGACTTCAGCTTTGAGGGGCCGTTCGGCAAATATGACCAGCTGCAGCTGCAACGCGGCCTGCAGGTCTACACCGAGGTCTGCTCGGCCTGCCACGGTCTGAAATTCGTCCCGATCCGTACCCTGGCGGATGAGGGCGGCCCGAATCTGCCCGCAGACCAGGCCCGGGCCTATGCCGGCAACCTCGATGAGGTTGAGGTGCCTGGCGCCGATGCCCGTCCGCGGGAATGGACCGATAATTTCCCGGCCCGTTCGGGGGATGGCACTGGTCCGGACCTGTCGCTGATGACCAAGGCCCGCGCTGGCTTCCACGGGCCGGAAGGCACCGGGATCAACCAGTTCGTCAAAGGCATCGGTGGCCCGGAATACCTCTACTCGATCCTGACCGGCTATACCGGTGAGACCAAGGAAGAAGCCGGTTCGACCTTCTATGAGAACAAGGCTTTCCCGGGTGGCTGGATCGCTATGGCTCCGCCCTTGTCGGATGACCAGGTCAGCTTCGCGGATGGCAGCCCGACCACTCTGGATGCGATGGCGAAAGACGTCACCGCTTTCCTGATGTGGACGGCTGAGCCGAAGATGATGGATCGCAAATCGGCGGGCTTCATCGCGGTGGCCTTCCTCGCGCTGCTGTCGGTCCTGCTCTATCTGACCAATAAAAAGCTCTGGGCCCGCGTTAAAGGCAAAGAGTTCAACGCCTGATCCGCAGCCGCTCTGAAACAGAAAAACCCCGCCACTGGCGGGGTTTTTTATTTATGGGGTGCTGCTGCCGAGATAGGCGCGCAGCTCTGGGGGCGGATCAGCGAGCAGCGCCGCGCTTGGCATCGGCGCGGCGGCCTCGCCCCCGGCCACCAGCACCGTCAGCGGCGCGAATTCCAGCGCATCACGCGGCTCATGGGTGACCATCAGCACCGTGGTATTATGTTCGGCCGAAAGCTCCGAGAGCAGCGTCAGCATTTCGGATTTCAGCGCCGGACCGAGGGCGGCGAAAGGCTCATCGAGCAGCAATATCGGCCGGGCGCGCAGCAGCACCCGGGCCAGGGCGGCGCGGCTGGCCTGGCCGCCCGAAATCTCGCCAGGCTTTCTGGTGCCCATGCCACCCAGCCCGACCCGCTCCAGCGCCGCCTCGGCCCGGGCCCAGCCGGCGCGATCGAGCCGCAGATCCGGGCGCAGGCCGAGGCCGGTATTCTGTGCCAGCGTCAGATGCGGAAACAGATTCTGATCCTGAAACAGAATAGACAGCGGGCGCTGGCCGGGGGGCATGGCGGTCAGATCCTGGCCCTGCCAAAGCACCCGGCCTGCGGCGGGGGCATAGAAACCGGCAATGGCCGAGAGCAGCGAGCTTTTCCCGGCGCCCGAGGGGCCGATCAGCGCCAGCCTTTCGCCAGCCCGGGCCTGCCAGCTGGCGCGAAGGCTAAACCCTTCCTGGCGGAGAATGAGATTATCGAGCGTCAGCACGCCGGCCCCCTGCGTCAAAAATACGAAACAGCGCGAAGCTCAGCCCCACCAGAACCAGAGCGGCGCCGCTGGCGGCTTCGGTGCGATAGGCCGAGGTCAGCTGCTGCACCAGCAGCGGCAGCGTCACGGCGCGGTCGGTGGCGAACAGGGCGATGACCCCGAGATCCCCCATGGCAAAGGCCGAGGCGAGCCCGGCAGAAAAACCGAGGGGCCGGGCCAGGCGCGGCAGGGTCAGCAGCCGCAGCCGGGCGAAACCGCGCAGATCCAGCGCGGCGGCAAGGCGGCCGTAATCCGCCTCCAGCGCCCGGGCTTCAGGCAGCAGCAGCCGGTAGATGAAGGGCAGGGCCATCAGCGCATTGACCAGAAGTGTCAGCGGCAGGGCGAGGCTGGTGGGGGCGGTGAGCGGGCGCAGCAGCAGGAAAAGCCCGGTGCCGAGCACAAGGCCCGAGGTGGCTAGGGGCAGCACAGCGGCCAGTTCGATCCAGCGCGGCCCGCCTCTGGCAACGCTGAGCGCGAGGCTCAGGCCGATGCTGACCGCCAGCAGGGCCGAGAGCAGTGCCATGATCAGTGAGCGCAGGCTCGCCTGCCAGACCGAGGCAGGAAGTTCGGTCAGGCCAGGCGCGGCGCGGAGGACAAGGGCACAGAGCGGCAGCAGCAGGAAGGCTGACGCGAGGCCAAGCACAGCCGCATCGGCCGCTTTGCGCCAGCCCTGCGGCGGGCTGAGCGCGATCCGGCGGTCCAGCCCTGCACCAAAGCCGGTGCTGCGGGTCAGCCGCCAGGCGAGAAGCGCGGCAGCCGCGCCGAGGCCGGTCTGCACCAGCGCCAGTCCGGCGGCGCGGCCAAGGTCAAATTCGAACCGCAAAGCCTGATAGATCGCCAGTTCCAGCGTGGTGGCCCGCGGCCCGCCGCCAAGGGTCAGGGCGACCGCGAAAGAGGTCAGACAGATGGCAAAGATGGTCGCCAGCGCGCCGGGCAGGGTCTCGCGCAGCAGCGGTGCCTCGATATGGCGGCGGATGTCGCGGGGTGCGAAGCCCAGGCTTTCGGCCAGGCGGAACCTTTCGGCGGGCACAGCCGCCCAGGCCTGAAGGATCATCCGCACCGCCAGCGGCAGGTTCAGAAACACATGCGCCAGCACCACGCCCTGCAGCCCGTAGATCTGCAGCGGCGGCAGGCCCAGCAGGGCAAGCCCGCTGTTGAGCGTGCCTGAACGGCCGAACAGGGTGATCAGCGCCATCACGGCGACGATCGCAGGCAGTAAAAACGGCGCGCCCATCAGGCTGATCAGCAGATCCCGGCCGGGAAAACGCCGCCGCGCGAGGGCGCGCGCCACCGGAACCGCCAGCAGGACCGAGATCAGGGCCGAAAGCGCGGCCTGGGTAAGGGTGAAGCGCAGTGCCGCAAGATCCGGGCCGGAGAGCGACAGCCCCCCGGCCCGCAGCGCCACTGCCAGAATCGGCAGCAGCGTCAGAAGCGCGACCAGCAGCCCTATCGCGCGAGCGCCGATTGCCATTCGCTCAGCGCCTCTTGCCGCAGGCTGCGGGCCTCATTCTCGTCGAGCAGCAGCGATTTTTCGGGCCGCCTGGTCTCAAAGCCCTCGGGCAAAGCAATCTCTGAGGCCGGATACATCCAGTTGGTCTCGGGGATCACCGACTGGAAGGCGGGCGAGCGGGTGAAGGCAAGAAAGTCCTGCGCCAGCCCGGGCTGTTTTGACGCGGCGAGGATCGCTGCCAGCTCAATCTGCAGGTAATGCCCCTCGCTGAAACTGGCCCATTCCTTGCTGTCATCCTGCTCGGCCAGGCGATGATAGGCGGGCGAGGAAGTATAGGAGAGGACCATATCGGCCTCGCCCTCAAGGAACAGCCCATAGGCCTCGGACCAGCCGGGGGTGACGGTCAGGATATTATCGGCAAGCCCGCTCCAGATTTGCGGCGCTTCGGCGCCAAAAGCCGCCTTGACCCACATCAGCAGGCCAAGGCCCGGGGTCGAGGAGCGCGGATCCTGGATCACGATTTTCAGATCGGAGGCCGCCAGAGCGGCAAAATCGCCCGGCGGTGAGGCGAGACGGTTTTTGTCATAGACGAAGGCGAACCAGCTCCAGTCATAGGGCAGGAAAATCTCATCCCTATAGGCGACCGGCAGGCCGGTTGCGGCGGGCTGATCATGCGGGGCAAACAGGCCGGTGTCCCGGGCATCTGCCGTCAGATTGGTGTCGAGACCAAGCAGGACATCGGCTTCGCTCGCCGCACCCTCAAGGCGCAGACGGGCCAGCATGGCGGCACCGTCACCGCCGGTAATAAAGCGCAGATCGCAGCCGCAGACCTCTTCAAAGGCTTTCTCGACCTGCGGGCCTGGCCCCCATTCCGAGGCAAAGCTGTCATAGGTCATCACGGTAAGGACGGGCGTTTCAGCCGCTGCCAGAGCTGGCAGGCAGGTGAAAAGCGCCGCAAGGAAGGGTCTCATCTTAGCCTCCGTTTGCGACGGATGGCCGGGCGCGGATAAGAATTTACCCGCTGCACCTTCCCTCCGCCGGTATAAGCCGGTTCAGGTTCAACGGGTCCGCAGTATCGCATCTCAGCCCTGATATCAGGGCACCCCGAGGTGGGGCGGAGCATAGTGCAGGAAATCCCTGAGGCAAGGGGCAGAAAGGGGCCCGTGCCGGGGCCCCTTTCCCTTGGATCAGTGACGGGCGGGATGCGCGTCGCCCGGCTCTCCGGGCAGGGTGTCATGGGCAGGCTCGCCCCTGGTTTTCCACAGCGAGACCACCACGCCGGTGCCGAGGATCAGGAAGGTCACGCCCAGCGAGACCGAAGCCGGGAATTTCCCCAGATCCAGCAGATCGGTGATGAAGACTTTCGAGCCGATAAAGATCAGCAGGATCGCCAGCGCATATTTCAGATAGGCGAAGCGGTGCAAAATCGCGGCCAGAGCGAAATAGAGCGCCCGCAGGCCGAGGATTGCGAAAATATTCGAGGTGAAGACGATGTAGGGGTCGGAGGTGATGGCAAACACCGCCGGCACCGAATCGACGGCAAAGATCACATCGGCAATCTCAACCATGATCAGCGCCATCAGCAGCGGCGTGGCAAAACGTTTTATCTTGCCGGTTTTCGGATCGGGCAGTTTCACGGTGAAAGCATGGCCATGCAGCTGATCGGTGACATTCAGCCGCTTGCGCAGGAATTTCAGCAGCGGGTTATTGGCGATATCGGGGTCATGATCATCGCCGGCGAACAGCATTTTAAAGCCGGTGAAGACCAGGAAGGCCGCGAAGATATACAGAACCCAGTGGTAGTTCTGCACCAGAGCCGCGCCAAAGCCGATCATCAGGCCGCGCAGCAGGATCACGCCGAGAATGCCCCAGAACAAAGCCCGGTGCTGATATTTGCGCGGAATGGCAAAGAAGCCGAAGATCATGGCAATGACGAAGACATTGTCCATCGCCAGCGATTTCTCGACCACGAAGGCGGTCAGGTAGAGGCCTGCCGCCTCAGCCGAGATCTGCCACCAGATAAAACCGGCAAAGAGCAGGCCGAGCGTGATGTAAAAGGCCGAAAGCTTCAGGCTTTTCGCCACGCCGATTTCTTCGTCACCGGCGTTGAACAGGCCCAGGTCCAGCACCAGCAGCACAATGACAACCGAAAGGAAGGTCAGCCACAGCCAGAGCGGCTGACCTAAGAATAAAGTAAACAACAGTTCCATCGAACCTGTGCCCTTTGTGTACAGGCGCCAGAAGGAACGGCCGTCCGAAACGGAGGAAACGAGAGCCGGGCGTTCCATCGGGCGCGATTTCCCGATGCGGTCCGACATCACGTCAGGCTGCTCAGAATTCCCGGTTCAGCGCCCAACTCTCGCCGGGGCATCGGGTTCCGTCTGAAACAGCGCCTGACGCCAGAGGGGCCCGGTCCGCCGGTGAAAACTGGGGGGCTGACGGAAAGCTTTCAACCCCCGGCCTCACTTTTTTGTGGATTTCGGTTGAAGCCCGGGGCAGGGCGCGGCTATCTCGGCCCTGACGCGACAGGCGCGGGATCAGCACGGGAGACCTCACATGAGCCTCAACACCTTCGGCCATCTCTTCCGTATGACCACGTGGGGTGAAAGCCATGGCCCGGCGCTTGGCTGCACGGTGGATGGCTGCCCGCCCGGTGTGGCGCTGAGCGAGGCAGATCTGCAGCCCTGGCTCGATCTGCGTAAACCCGGCACCTCGAAATTCACCACTCAGCGGCGCGAGGCCGATGCGGTGAAAATCCTTTCCGGTGTGTTTGAGGGCAAAACCACCGGCACCTCAATCCAGCTGATGATTGAGAATACCGACCAGCGCTCGAAAGATTACGGCGATATCGCGAAAGCCTTCCGCCCCGGTCATGCCGATATTGCCTATCATCTGAAATATGGTCACCGCGACTATCGTGGTGGCGGGCGTTCCTCGGCGCGCGAAACCGCGGCCCGGGTGGCGGCAGGCGGCGTGGCGCGTCAGGTACTGGCGGCACTGGTGCCGGATCTGAAGATCACCGGCTATATGGTGCAGATGGGCGTGAAGCATATCGACCGCAGCCGCTTTGACGCAGGCCAGATCCGCGAGAATCCCTTCTTCTGCCCGGATGCGGTGGCGGCGGGGGAATGGGCGGATTATCTCGACGAACTGCGGCTGGCGCATAATTCCGTCGGCGCGGTGATTGAAGTCGTGGCCGAACAGGTTCCGGCGGGCCTTGGTGCGCCGCTTTATGGCAAGCTCGACAGCGATCTGGCCTCGGCGATGATGTCGATCAATGCGGTCAAAGCGGTGGAGATCGGCGAGGGCATGGCCTCGGCGGCGCTGACCGGGGTTGAAAATGCCGATGAGATGCGGATGGGGCCGGATGGGGTTGAGTTCCTGTCGAACCATGCCGGTGGCATTCTCGGCGGCATCTCGACCGGCCAGCCAGTGGTCTGCCGTTTTGCCGTCAAGCCGACCTCCTCGATCCTGACGCCGCGCCAGGCGGTAAATGCGGCAGGCGAAGAGATCGACCTGATCACCAAAGGCCGTCACGACCCCTGCGTCGGCATCCGCGCCGTGCCGGTGGGCGAGGCGATGATGGCGCTGGTGCTGCTCGATCACCTGCTGCTTGACCGGGCGCAGACCGGCGGTGTCCGGGGCCGTATCGGCTGAGGCTTCCCTTGGCTCCCGGGCCTGACGTAAGACTGCGCTATGGCTGAGATCAGAGAATTCCCCCTGGCGGATGAAGAGACGGCGCGCGCCTTTGGCACGCGGTTCGGTCTTGCTTTGCGCCCGGGGATGACCGTGCTTCTGGAGGGCCCGGTCGGGGCCGGAAAATCGCATCTGGCGCGGGCGGCGATCCGCGCTTTATCGGGGGCTGAAGTCGATGTGCCCTCGCCGACCTTCACGCTGGTCCAGACCTATGAGACCCTTGGGGGCGAGGTCTGGCATGCCGATCTGTACCGGCTGACCGATGTAGGCGAGGTCGAGGAGCTGGGCCTGACCGAAGCGATGGGCCAGGATATCCTGCTGATCGAATGGCCTGACCGCCTGGGGGATTATGCGCCCCGGGATGCGATCCGGGTTGAAATTTCCTATGCGGGTGAGGGGCGGCTGCTGCGCCTGAGCGCGCCTGCGGCCTTTATCGCGGCGCTGGAGGGTGAGGCATGAGGCAAGCTGAAAGCGCGGCCTTCCTGGCCAGGATCGGCTGGGCCGGGGCCGGGCGCCGCTTTCTTGCCGGGGACGCCTCGGCCCGGGAATATGAACGGGTGCAGCTGGGAGCGAAAAAGGCCGTGCTGATGGATGCGCCGCCGGGCTGCGGTGATGATGTCGGCGCCTTCCACCGCATCGCTGCGCATCTCCTTTCGCTCGGCCTGTCCGCGCCCCGGATCTATGCGTTGGATGAAGCGGCAGGCTTCATGCTGATCGAGGATCTGGGCGATAGGATCTTTGCCCGGCTGATCGGGGATGATCCGGTGCTGGAACTGCCGCTCTGCCTTGCGGCGGCAGAGGCGCTTATGGTGCTGCAATCCGCCCCTGCGCCGCGGGGACTGCCCGATCTGACGGCGGAAGACTGGGCGGCGTCAGCGCTTTTCGCCCCGGAATTCTATGCCAGGGGCGCGACGGGCGTGGTGCCGGATGCCCGGGGGTTTGAGGAGGCGCTGAGGGCGGCGCTTCAGACCCATGCCGATGGGCCGCGCGTGCTGATCCTGCGCGATTTCCATGCCGAAAATCTGCTCTGGCTGCCAGCAAGGGAAGGCGTGGCCCGGGTCGGCCTGCTCGATTTCCAGCTCGGCCAGCTCGGCCAGCCCGAATATGATCTGGTCTCGTTGTTGCAGGATGCCCGGCGCGATGTGTCCGGGGCGACCGAGGCGGCGGTGCTGGAGGCTTTCGCGCGCGCGCGGGGCCGCCAGGTCGCGGATATTGCCCCGGCCTATGCCACGCTCGGCGCGCTCAGGGCCCTGCGCATCCTTGGCATTTTTGCCCGGCTGAATATGCTTGCGGGCAAAGACCGTTATCTGGCTTTCCTGCCCCGGGTCTGGGGCCAGCTGATGCGCAACCTCGCCCATCCGGTGCTGGCGGATCTGCGCGCCGAAGTGCAGGCGATCCTGCCCGGGCCGGATGAAGATGTGATCGAAAGGATCAGGGCATGCCGCCTTCCCTCCCCCTGATGCTGTTTGCCGCCGGTTTTGGCACCCGCATGCGGGCGCTGACCGCTGACCGGCCAAAGCCTCTTATCCCTGTTGGCGGACGGACGCTGCTGGACCGTGCGCTTGATCTGGCGCGCGAGGCCGGGGCCGGGCCGATTGTGGTCAATACCCATTACCTCGGCACACAGATCCTGGATCATCTCGCGGGCAGCGAGGTGCGGATCAGCGATGAGGCGGATCAGATCCTGGAAACCGGCGGTGGGCTGCGCAAGGCCCTGCCGCTTCTCGGCACCGCGCCGGTGCTGACGCTGAACCCCGATGTGGTCTGGACCGGCGGCAATCCGCTTCTGGCCCTGGCCCGGGCCTGGGAGCCGGCGCGGATGGATGCGCTTCTCCTTGTAAAGCCCCGCGCCGGTCTGCCCGGCCGACAGGGCAATGCCGATTTCACCCTTGATGCCGAAGGCCGGATCGCCCGTGCTACCGGCATGGAGGGGCATGTCTATCTCGGGGCGCAGATCCTCAGGACCGAAGGCCTGGCCGCGATCCCGGATCAGGTCTTTTCGCTGAACAAACTCTGGGACCGGATGATCGCCTCGGGTCGCGCCTTTGCGCTGGAATGGCCGGGCGGCTGGTGCGATGTCGGCAGCCCCGAGGGCCTGGCCGGGGCCGAGGCCCTGCTTTCATGATGTTCCGGGATCCCGGCCCGCGGCTTTACGGCCTTGCCCCCGGCGTCGATTTTCCGGCGCGGCTGGTCGAAGGCGTGATCCGGCGACTTGAGGGGCAGCCGCCCGAGGCGCTGGCGAGGGTCACGATCTGGCTGAACACCCAGAGAATGCGCCGCCATGTGCGCGAGGCTTTCCTGAAACGCGGCGCCGGGTTTCTGCCCCGGCTACGGGTGGTCACCGATCCGGGCCAGGATCCGCTGCTGACCGGCGAGCTGCCCTCGGTCTCGAAACTGGGGCGGCGGCTCGAACTGGCGGTGCTGATCGACCATCTGCTGCAGGCCGAGCCCGATCTCGCGCCGCGCCAGGCGCTGTATGACCTTTCGGACAGTCTCGCCAATCTGATGGATGAGATGCGGGCCGAGGATGTCGCGCCCGATGCCCTCAACCATCTCGATATTGAGGGCCATGCGGCGCATTGGGCGCGCACCCGCCGCTTCGTCTCGCTGGTCGGCCAGTTCTTCGGTGATGAGGTTCCGCCCGATTCCGAGGCGCGGCTGCGCCTTGCCACGCTGACCCTGCTGCGCGCCTGGGCTGAAAACCCGGTGCCGGATCCGGTGATCGTGGCCGGCTCTACCGGCTCTCGCGGGACCACGGCGCTTCTGATGCGGGCGGTGGCGCGCCTGCCCCAGGGCGCGCTTTTGCTGCCGGGCTTTGATTTCGACCAGCCCGAAGCGGTCTGGCAGGAGCTGGGCGTGGGCGCCGAAGGGATCCAGGAGGATCATCCGCAATATCGCTATGATCATCTGTGCCGCAGCCTTGATCTGCGGCCGGTGGATGTGCGCCGCTGGGATCAGGACGGTGCCCCGGATCCGGCGCGCGGGCGGCTGGTCTCGCTGGCTTTGCGCCCGGCCCCGGTCACCGATCAGTGGATCAGTGAAGGCCCGGAGCTCGGTGATCTTGGCGCAGCGACCCGCAACCTGACCCTGATCGAGGCACCGCATCCCCGGGCCGAGGCCGAGGCGATTGCCCTGCGCCTGCGCCAGGCGGTGGCGGAGGGAAAATCAGCCGCGCTGCTGACCCCCGACCGTGATCTGACCCGCCGCGTCACCGCCGCGCTCGACCGCTGGGCGCTGAAGCCTGATGATTCCGCCGGTCAGCCTTTGCTGCATTCGCCGCCTGGGCGTCTGCTGCGGCTGATCGCGCGTGCCATGGGGCGGCGGCTGTCGGCGGATCAGTGTCTGACGCTGCTGAAACATCCGCTGACTTTCTCGGGCAGCGAGCGCGGCCCGCATCTGCGGCTGTCGCTGGAGTTGGAGCTGGAGCTGCGCCGCAAGGGACCGGCTTTCCCGGATTCCGTCTCGCTGCGCGACTGGGCCAATCGCAGCAAAGATCCCTTTGCCGTGCTCTGGGCCGAACGCCTCGGTGCGGTGCTCGATGCGCTGGCCGCCGTGACGCCCGCCCCCCTGACCGAACTGATCGCCACCCATCGCCGGCTGACCGAGATGCTGGCGCGCGGCACGGGCGATGAGGGCGAAGGACAGCTTTGGGCCAAAGAGGCGGGGCAGGCGGCGATTGCGGCGATGGAAGAGCTGGCGAAAGAGGCGCCCGCGGGCCTGATGCTCACGCCCTCGGATTACAGCGCGCTGAGCGATTCCGTCTTGTCGCGCGGCCAGGTGCGCAGCCTGATCCCGGCGGATGAGCGGATCGTCATCCTTGGCGCCCAGGAGGCCCGGGTGGTCGGCGCCGATCTGGTAATCCTCGCCGGATTGTCCGAGGGGATCTGGCCTGCCAAAGTGCCGCCCGATCCCTGGCTGAACCGCAAAATGCGGATGGAGCTGGGGCTTTTGCTGCCCGAGCGCCGGGTCGGCCTCTCGGCGCATGACTTCCAGATGGCGGTCGGGGCGAAAGAGGTGGTGCTCAGCCGCGCGCGCCGCGATGCCGAGGCGGAAACCGTGCCCTCGCGCTGGCTGAACCGGCTGACCAACCTGCTCGACGGCCTGCCCGAAACCGGCGGGCGGGCGGCGCTGGCGGCGATGCGGGCGCGGGGTGAGCAGCTGATCCGCGAGGGCGAGGCGGTTTCGGCCCCGATCGTGACACCGCGCTCCGGCCGGCCTTCGCCGCGTCCGCCGGTCGCGGTGCGGCCCAATCGCCTGTCGCTGACCGAGATTGAAAAGCTGATCCGTGATCCCTACGCCATCTATGCCCGCCATGTGCTGAAGCTGAACCCCCTGATGCCATTACGCCCCAGTGCCGATGCCCGGCTGCGCGGCGAGATTTTGCATAAAGTCCCCGAGACCCTGCTGAAACGTGGCCTGCCCGAAACCGTCGAGGCGGCCGAGGCGGCCTTGCTGGCGGTGACCGATGAAGTGCTGGAACGCGATGTCGCCTGGCCCGCGATGCGCGCCATCTGGCGGATGCGGATGGAGGATCTGGCGCGCCCCTTCGTCGAGGGGCTGCTGACTGCCGGAGGCCAGACCGTGTCGATGGAAAAAAAATATGCCATCGAGATGAAGGATCTGGGCTTTACCCTGGTCGGTAAACCCGACCGGATGGATATTCTGCCCGACGGGCGGCTGAAGATTATTGACTATAAGACCGGCAGCCCGCCCAGCCCGGCGCAGCAGGAAGCCTTTGCCAAACAGCTGCATCTGGCGGCGCTGATGGCAAATTTAGGCGCCTTCCCTGAACTGGGGCCGCATGATGATATCGAGATTGCCTATATCCGCCTCGCCCGCGATCTGAAGACGGTCGAGACCCGGCTGGGGCCGGAGGAGCTGGAGAAGGTGCTGAACGGTTTCCGCAGGCTGATCCTTGCCTACCGCGAACCAGGGCGGGGCTATAGCTCGCGCCGCGCTATGGTCGAGACCCGCGACCGTGGCGATTACGATGATCTGGCGCGCTACGGCGAATGGGAGATCACCGATCCGGCCAGACCAGAGGACGTGCCATGACCGCGCTTAATTCCGCCTCGGCAGCGCAGATTTCGGCCGCCGATCCCTCCTCCAATGTCTGGCTGGTGGCCAATGCCGGTTCGGGCAAGACCAAGGTGCTGACCGACCGGGTGGCGCGGCTTTTGCTGCGCGGCACCGATCCGCAGAATATCCTTTGCCTGACCTATACCAAAGCCGCCGCCGCCGAGATGCAGAACCGGCTGTTCCGGCGTCTGGGCGAATGGGCGATGGCAAGGAATGACGAGCTGCTCGGCAATCTGCGCGAGCTGGGCGAGGCGGCCGCGCTCTCTGATGCTGGCCTGCGTCGCGCCCGCCAGCTCTTTGCCCGCGCCATTGAGACCCCGGGCGGCATCCGCATTCAGACCATCCATTCGTTCTGTGCCGGGCTCTTGCGCCGCTTTCCGCTGGAGGCGGGGGTCAGCCCCTCTTTCACCGAACTTGATGACCGCTCAGCCGGGCTTTTGCGCGCCGAAATCCTTGAGCATATGGCCGGGGATGAGGCCCAGCCTTTGTTCGAGGCGATCCTCGGCGATGCGGGGGAGCGGATTGACGATCTCTTGCTGCAGATCACCGGGCAGCGCGCTGATCTGGCGGTGATGCCCGATGAGGGCACGTTGCGCGTGGCTTTTGGCCTGCCCGGGGGGCTCGATCACAAAAGCCTGCTGGATCAGACCTTCGGGCCGGCCGATCTGGAGCTGCTGGGCCGGATAGGCCAGGTGCTGATGGCGGCAAAGGGCAAAACCGATCCGGTTGCCGGGGCCGATCTGGCAGCGATCCGCGATCTGAACCTTGCCACCCTGGCGCAGCTGGAGGGGATGTTCCTCTATAAAACCGGCGAGCGCGCCGGTGAGGCGAAATGCGATAAATTCCCCACCAAGGACAGCCGCGCGGCTTTGGGTGCGGATCTGGATCTGTTGCAGGGGCTGATGCTGCGGGTAGCGGATGCAAGGCCGTTGCGGCTTGGCCTCTCGGCGCTGAAAAAAGCCCTCGATCTGCATGCTTTTGCCGCCGAATTCCTGCGCCGCTATGCGGCAGCCAAGGCCCGGCGCGGCTGGCTGGATTTTGATGATT
Source organism: Pseudogemmobacter faecipullorum (assembly GCF_020539525.1). Classification (GTDB taxonomy): domain Bacteria; phylum Pseudomonadota; class Alphaproteobacteria; order Rhodobacterales; family Rhodobacteraceae; genus Pseudogemmobacter; species Pseudogemmobacter faecipullorum. Next base: position 37,619 of record NZ_JACDXX010000002.1, read on the forward strand.
TTATCACCCGTGCCACGGCGCTGCTGACCGATCCGGCGGTCGCGCCCTGGGTGCTGTACCGTCTTGATGGCTCGATCGATCATGTGCTGGTCGATGAGGCCCAGGATACCAGCCCGGCGCAATGGAAGATCATTGCCGCGCTGACCGAAGAATTTATGGCGGGCGAGGGGGCGCGGCAAACCGAGCGCTCGCTCTTTGTCGTCGGCGATAAGAAACAGTCGATCTATTCCTTCCAGGGCGCGGATGTCTCGGGTTTCGATCAGGTGAAAACCCGCTTTGCCGAAGGCTTTGCGGGTGCGGGCGTACCGGTCACCGAGCATAGCCTTGTGCATAGTTTCCGCTCCTCACAAGCGATCCTCGCGCTGGTCGATCTGTGTTTCCAGGGCGAGATGCAGGCGGCGCTGGGCGGGGATTTCCGCCATCAGCCCTTTCATGAGGCTTTGCCGGGCCGGGTCGATCTCTGGCCGGTGGTGCCAAAGCCGGAAAAGCCCGAGCCGCGCGAATGGTTCGATCCGGTGGATCTGACCGGCGAGACCGATGCCCCTGTGGTGCTGGCGGGGCAGGTCGCGGCGGAGATTGCGCTGATGATCCGCGAGGGGCGGCAGATCCCCGATCATAAAGCCCCGGGCGGCTTTCGCCCCCTGCGGGCCGGGGATTTTCTGATCCTGGTGCAAAGGCGCGGCGAGATTTTCAAAGCCATCATCCGTGCCTGCAAGGCCGAGGGGCTGCCGATTGCCGGGCCGGACCGGCTGCTGCTGACGGGTGAGCTGGCGGTGCGCGATCTGCTGGCGCTTCTGTCTTTCCTCAACACTCCCGAGGATGACCTGTCGCTGGCCACGGCGCTGCGCTCGCCTTTGTTCGGCTGGTCCGAGGCGCAGCTCTACCGTCTGGCGCAGGGGCGGAAATACTACCTCTGGGAGGCGCTGCGCCATTCCGGCGAGCAGGAAACCCTCGCCGTGCTGCAGGAGCTGCGCGATGGCGCGGAATTCCTGCGCCCCTATGAGCTGCTCGACCGCATTCTGACCCGACACCAGGGCCGCGCGCGGCTCCTGGGCCGGATGGGCGAGGAGGCGGCGGATGCGATTGATGAGCTCAGCCAGCAGGCCCTGGCCTATGAACGCGCCGAAGTGCCCAGCCTCACCGGCTTTCTGGTCTGGATGCAGGCCGGGGATCTGGAGGTCAAACGCCAGGCCGAGGGCGAGGGCGGGCTGATCCGGGTGATGACGGTGCATGGTTCAAAGGGCCTCGAGGCCCCGGTGGTGATCCTGCCCGATACCGGCGACCGCAAGCTGCAGGACCGTGATCAGATTCTGGCCCTCGACCCCGGGCTGATGACCTGGTCGGGCAGAAAGGCCGATGATCCCGATGCCCTGGCCGCCACCAAAGCGCAGCGCGCTGCGGCGCGTGAGGCCGAGAACCTGCGTCTGCTCTATGTGGCGATCACCCGGGCGAAGCACTGGCTGATCGTCGCCGCAGCGGGCGAGGCGGGCGAGACATCCTGGTATGGGATTATTGCGAAAGGCCTGGCGGAAATGGGCCCGCAGCAGGGGCTGCGCGGGCGGCTGCAATATGAATTCGGCACCTGGGCCCCGGATGCTCCTGCGCCGCTGGAAGCCCTGGCACATGTGCCCGCGCCGGGCTTTGCCTTGCTTCCCGCCGCGCCCGCGACGCCGGCGCCCCGGCTCTGGTCGCCCTCGGGCCTTGGCGGTGGCGAGGCGGTCGTGGTGGCGGGGGAGCGTCTGCCGGTCCCGGATTTTGAGGAGGATGATCCGCTCGAGCGCGGCACCAAACTGCACCTGCTGCTGCAGCATCTGGCGGACCGGCCGCAACCGGCCTGGGCCGGGCTGGCACAGACGCTTGGCGCGGGAGAGGTGCTGCTGGCAGAAGCAGCGACGATCCTGACCGCGCCGGATCTGGCCTGGGCCTTCAGCGGCAATTCTCTGGCCGAGGTCGAGGTGGCCGCGCCCTGGAACCGGGGCAATCTTGCGGGCTCAATCGACCGGCTGGTCATCAGCCCCGACAAGGTGACGATCATCGATTTCAAATCGAACAGCACCCTGCCGCGCCGCCCTGAAGAGGTGCCCGAACCCTATCTGCGCCAGCTCGGAGCCTATGCCCATGCGGTGGGGGCGATCTATCCGGGGCGGGAGGTTGCGACGGCGATCCTCTGGACCCGGGCGCCGCGGCTGATGCTTTTGCCTCTCGCTCTGTGCCAGGCGGCCTTGCACCGGGCGCAGAGCGAATAGGCCCCGCCTCCCTTGACCTTGGCAGGGGGCAAACCTAGCTTCTTTGCAACAAGAGATTTCAGGAGAACAGCCATGGGTGCTGGAACCGTTGCCGTTACCGATGCCACTTTTGACCAGGAAGTCCTTAAATCGGATATTCCGGTTGTGGTGGATTTCTGGGCCGAATGGTGCGGTCCCTGCCGGATGATCGGCCCGGCTCTGGAAGAGCTGGCCGCTGAATATGCCGGCAAGGTGAAGATCGTGAAGGTCAATGTCGACGAAAATCCCGACAGCCCGGCGCAGCTGGGTGTGCGCGGTATTCCGGCATTGTTCCTGTTCAAAAACGGCCATGTCCATTCGAATAAGGTGGGCGCAGCGCCGAAAGCCGCGCTCGACACCTGGATTAAAGCTGCGCTCTGAACCGGCGCGGATGCTGTGAAAACGGGCCCCTCGCGGGGCCCCTATGCATTCAGGCGGCCAGTTTTCGCGGCGCGGCCGTTGCCGCAATCGGCTCGGCACTGGCGAAATAGATATGATGCATGGCATCGACCCGGCCCGGCACCAGGGCAATATCCTCGCGCCGCCAGTGCCACTGCCCGGCGAGGAGCCGGGCCTCAAATCCCTCTGAGACCTCGGCCGACCAGAAGGCCACCAGCCCGCCCGGCGCGAGGGCCCGGCGCGCCCGTTCCAGCCCCGGATCGCCATAGATGCGGCCATTGTCATCACGCACCAGATTATCGGGGCCATTATCCGTATCCAGCAGGATCAGATCATAGCGGCCGGGGTTGTCTTCCAGCAGCTCGCTGACATCGCGGACCTGGGTCTCCACCCGCGGATCGCGCAGGGCATGACCGGTCAGCCCGGCCAGCGGCCCGTGATTCCAGCTGACAATGGCAGGGATCAGCTCGCAGACCGTTACCCGCGCCTCCGGGCGCAGCAGATCCAGCGCCGCGCGCAGGGTAAAGCCCAGTCCCAGCCCACCGATCAGCACCTCGCCGGGGCTGTACTGCATCAGCCTGAGGCTGCGCTCGGCCAGCACCGCTTCGGAATGATGGTTGAGGTTCGACATCAGCTCGATGCCGTTATAGCGGATTTCAAACAGAGTGCCGCGCTGGCGCAGCAGAATTTCGTCTCCGGCCAGGGTTGTGGCGCGGTCAAGTACAGTCCAGACAGACATGGCATTCCCCAATCAGCGTCCGGAGGGTGCCCTGGCACCGCTGGACGGATTTGTGACAGATCAGCGCGAGGAGACCGGGTTGCCGCAGCTGTAAGCGCGATGCTCAGCTCTGCCGCAACCCCGTGCCATGCCGGGCCCTGGTTCCGATCAGGACCGGATAGAGCGCAGAAGTATTCGAATGCTTCCGGTCAGACATTACAGGCCTCTTGCAGGGGCAGGGGAAAGCGCCCCTCAGGAAAAGACCGCCCGAACATGCCCCCCGGGGGGCAGGAAGTCCAGTCGGAGGCCTTACTTGTACGCCCGGCCGCTGCGTTCCATATAGGAACAAAGAGAAAGACGAGGCTTTTTATGGCGGATGATAAATTCCCCGGCTGGCATGGCACGACGATCCTTGCGGTACGCCGGGGCGGCGAGGTTGTGGTCGCGGGTGATGGCCAGGTATCGCTGGGCCAGACCGTGATCAAGGGCTCGGCCCGCAAAGTGCGCCGCCTCTCGCCGGGCGGGCATGATGTGGTGGTGGGCTTTGCCGGCTCGACTGCCGATGCCTTCACCCTGCTGGAACGGCTGGAGAAAAAACTTGAGGCCGCCCCCGGTCAGCTGGCCCGCGCCTGTGTTGATCTGGCCAAAGACTGGCGGATGGATAAATATCTGCGCAATCTTGAGGCGATGCTGATCGTCACCGATGGCGACCAGCTCTATGTGATCACCGGTGCCGGTGACGTGCTCGAGCCGGAATATGACATTGCCGCCATCGGCTCAGGCGGGAATTTTGCCGCTGCCGCCGCGCGTGGCCTGATGGAAACCGATTTTGACGCCGAGACCCTGGCCCGCAAAGCCATGGCCATCGCCGCCTCGATCTGCGTCTACACCAACGGCAATCTCACCGTTGAAAAGGTTCGCAAATGAAGGCTGAGGATCTGCGCGCCGGGGTTCAGGCCGGTATTCTGACCGAAGCCCAGGCCGCAAGCCTGGCGGCTCTGGGCGAGAAACGCGCAGGTCATCGCGCGGCCATGGCGGCCGAGGATGAGCCTTTTGAGTTTTTCAAAGGCTTTGCCGAGATTTTTGTCACCATCGGCCTGTCGATCCTGCTGACCGGGGTCTTTGGCGTGCTGACCCTGTTTGCCGGGGCGACGGCGCTGATCCTGTTGCCGCTGAGCGTCGCCGGGGTGGCCTGGTGGTGGGCGGGCTATTTCACGCTGAAACGGCGCATGACCCTGCCCTCGATGCTGCTGGCCGCCACCTTCGGGGCCGGGGTCTATTTCTCGGTCATGTCGATCATGTGGCAATATGGGCCGGTGATCCCGGGGCGCAGCACTTTCGTTCTGCCCCCGCTGGTCTCGGCGCTTGCCATGGGCTTGTGGTATCACCGTTTCCGGCTGCCCTTCTCGGCCTTCATCCTGGGCCTCTTTGCCCTTGCCACGCTTTATACGCTGACGCTTTCGCTCGAGAATATTGCGAATTTTGCGATTGCGGGGCGCAGTTCGGCCTGGAGTGCTTTCTTTGATCTGAATGAGAGCCCGGTCTTTGCCTTTGCCACCCTGGCCTTTGGCCTCGTGGCTTTCCTGGCCGGGATGTGGTTCGATATGAAAGATCCGCACCGGCTCGGGCGACATTCGGCGACGGCCTTCTGGCTGCATCTGCTGGCGGCACCGGCTCTGGTCAATACCGTGGCGCTGACGCTTTATAATTCCGGCGGGGCAACGGCGATGCCCCTGCTGATCCTGGCGCTGGCGGTGATCACCTTGCTGGCGCTGGTGATTGACCGCCGCTCTTTCCTCTCTGCCGCCATTGCCTATATCGCCATTGTTATCACCTGGATGACCGGCGAGGGCTTTGGCTCCTGGGTTGGCACGATGCTGATCCTTGGCGGGCTGATCACGGCCATCGGCACCTGGTGGGTGCAGTTGCGTGGCTTTGTTATGGCCCGGCTTCCCGACTTTCCCGGCAAAGACCGGCTTCCCCCCTATTCACGACCCGAGTGAGTTATGACTGACCTGACCCCCCGCGAGATCGTATCCGAGCTGGACCGTTTCATTATTGGCCAGCGCGAGGCCAAACGTGCCGTGGCGGTTGCCCTGCGCAACCGCTGGCGGCGCAACCGCCTGCCGGCGGAGCTGATCGAAGAGGTCTATCCGAAGAATATTCTGATGATCGGCCCGACCGGCGTCGGCAAAACCGAAATCTCCCGCCGTCTGGCAAAGCTCGCCAGGGCACCCTTCCTGAAGGTTGAGGCCACCAAATTCACCGAAGTGGGCTATGTCGGGCGCGATGTCGAAAGCATCATCCGCGATCTGGTAGATGTCGCCATTGTCGATACCCGCGCCTATATGCGCGATGAGGTGAAGGAAAAGGCCCGCCGCGCTGCCGAGGAGCGGGTGATTGACGCCATCGCCGGGAAAGACTCACGCGAGCAGACCCGCGAGATGTTTCGCAAGAAATTGCGCGCCGGCGAGCTGGACGAGACCGTGATCGAGATCGAGGTCGCCGAGCCCGGCCCCTCGATGCCGATGATGGGTGGCGGCGGCAATGGGATGGAGATGCAACTGCAGGGCCTGCAGGAAATGTTCGGCAAAGCCTTCCAGCGCACCAGCCGTAAGAAGGTCACAGTGATGGACAGCTATGATCTGCTGATCGGCCAGGAGGCGGATAAGCTTCTGGATGATGAGGCGGTAAAACAGGCAGCGCTGCAGGCGGTGCAGTCCTCGGGCATCGTCTTCCTCGATGAGATCGACAAGATCTGCGCTAAATCGGAGGCGCGCGGGGCTGAGGTCTCGCGCGAGGGGGTGCAGCGTGATCTGCTGCCGCTGATCGAGGGCACGACCGTCTCGACCAAGCACGGCCCGGTGAAAACCGACCATATCCTCTTCATCGCATCGGGCGCTTTCCATGTGGCCAAACCCTCGGATCTGCTGCCCGAGCTGCAGGGCCGTCTGCCGATCCGGGTCGAGCTTGAGGCCCTGTCTGAGGCAGATTTCATCCGCATCCTGACCGAGACCGAAAATGCGCTGACCCGGCAATATGCCGGGCTGATGCTGACCGAAGGGGTGAAGGTCAGCTTCACTGCCGATGGTATCGCGGCCATTGCCCGCCTCGCTGCCGAGGTGAACCGTTCGGTCGAGAATATCGGTGCGCGCCGTCTTTATACGGTGATGGAGCGGGTGTTTGAGGAACTGTCCTTTACCGCCCCCGACCGTGGCGGCGATGAGATCACCATTGATGAGGCTTTCGTCGAGAAAAACGTCGGCGCTCTGGCCCGTTCGGCCGATATCTCGCGCTACGTTCTGTAAGCGAAAACCGGGGCTGCAGGAGGATGCAGCCCCGGTCTTTTCAGGCGCCTTGTGCGGCGTAATACCAATTGTTACAGCCCTGACCGGTTCTCAGCCTGGCGGGAGCACGCGCGGGGGTTGACGCAAATGCATCCGGCGCGCGATGAAGTGCAGATGAAAGCTCTTATCGCCCTTGTGCTGATGTTCACCCTGGCCGCCTGCGGCCAGCGCGGTACCTTCACCCTGGTGGAGGAGTTGCCGCCCGAAAAAGCAGCTATTGCCGAGCAGAGTGCAACGCGGATGGCAATTTACGTCGGCACTTCGCGGCTTGAGGAAAACGGCGAATTTGGCTTTGGCCGCGCGGCTGTGGCGAGCTTCCTGCGCTATGATATTCTGGTGCCGGCCAATCATAAGGCGGGTGAGGTGACCTGGCCGCGCAATCTGCGCCGGGCGGATCCGGCGACGGATTTCCTGACCCTGGCCGACCGCAAATTCCCCGATGCAAAAGCCTTCCAGAGCGATCTGCGCGGTGCGCTGGGGCGGCGCGGGCAGCGCGATGTCGTGATCTATGTGCATGGTTTCAACAATACTATGGCCGAGAGCGTCTACCGTGTCGCGCAGATGCATCATGATCTGAAAGTCCCGGGTGTGGCGGTGCATTACGCCTGGCCCTCGCGCGGCTCGGCGCTGGGCTATGTCTATGACCGTGATTCCTCGCTCTATGGCCGTGACGGGCTGGAAGAGCTGATGAATCAGGTGGTCTCGGCCGGGGCCGAGCGGATCGTGATTGTGGCCCATTCCATGGGCGGGGCGCTGACGATGGAGACCCTGCGTCAGGCCTCGCTGCGTGGCGACAGCAAGGTGATGAGCCGGGTCGGCGGGGTGATCCTGATTTCTCCGGATCTTGATGTCGATCTGTTCCGCGCTCAGGCGCGGGCGATGAAAACCCTGCCGCAGCCCTTCCTGATCTTTGGCAGCAACCGCGATTCCATCCTGAATCTTTCTTCGCGGCTGGCAGGCGCGCCCGACCGTCTGGGCAATCTGAAAGATCTGAGCGTGATAGCGGATCTGAAGGTCACCTATTACGACACCGCTGCCTATAGTTCGGGTTCGGGGCATAATAACCTCGGCACCTCGCCGGCGTTGCTGCAGCTGCTGGGCGGGATCTCAAACCTTGATGCCGCCTTCCGGGCCGAGGCCGATTCACGGGTGGGGCTGCTGCCCGGAGTGGTGCTGACGCTGCGCAATGCGACCGGTATCGTGCTCTCGCCGGTTGAGGCAGTCGCCTCGGGCACAGAGCGGGCGCGACAGCGATATCGCAGCGACAGCACCAGCACAGAGATTGCCCCGCGCTCTGTGGCGAATTAGACCAAGGGCATCACGCCTGAGGATGATTTGCCATGACCGCTCGCCCGCCTGTCGATCCCGTTGCTCTGACCGCTGCCCTGATCCGCTGCAATTCGGTTACCCCGGCTGAGGGGGGGGCGCTGGTCCTGCTCGAAGAGCGGCTGAGTGCTGCGGGGTTCAGCTGCACCAGAGTGGATCGCGGCGGGATCTCCAATCTCTTTGCCCGCTGGGGGCTGAAAGGGGCGAACCGCTCTTTTGGCTTTAACGGCCATACCGATGTGGTGCCGGTGGGCGACCGCAATGCCTGGACGGTGGATCCTTTCGGTGCCGAAGAGAAAGACGGCTGGCTTTATGGCCGGGGGGCAGCCGATATGAAATCGGGGGTGGCGGCCTATGTCGCGGCGGCGATTGATCTCGTGCAGAATAATCCTCCCGATGGCGCGCTGGTTCTGACCATCACCGGCGATGAGGAGGACGTGGCCGAAGACGGCACCGTCGCGCTGCTCGACTGGATGGCGGCCAATGGCGAGCGGATGACGCATTGCCTCGTCGGCGAGCCGACCTGCCCGGACACAATGGGCCAGATGATGAAAATCGGCCGCCGTGGCTCGCTGACCGCCTGGTTCACCGCCGAAGGGGTGCAGGGCCATTCCGCCTATCCGCATCGCGCGAAAAACCCGATGACGGCGCTGGTAAAGCTGATGGCACGGCTGGAGGAAAAGCCGCTGGATGAAGGATCGGATCATTTCGATGCCTCGACGCTGGCGATCACCACCATCGACTGCGGCAATCCGGCCACCAATGTGATCCCGGCACGCGGCCAGGCGACGGTGAATATTCGCTATAATGATCTTCATACCGGCGAGAGTCTTGCCGCCTGGATCGGGGGCCATGTCCGTGCGACTGAGGCTGAAACCGGGGTGAAGATCACCGCGACAGTTAAATCCTCGGGCGAAAGTTTTGTGACCCCGCCCGGAGATTTCTCGGAGCTGATCCGTAAATCGGTGCTGGCCGAGACCGGCGTCAGCCCGGAATATTCCACTTCCGGCGGCACGTCGGATGCGCGTTTCGTCAAGGATCATTGCCCGGTGGTCGAGTTCGGCCTGGTGGGCAAAACCATGCATCAGGTGGATGAACGGGTTGAGATAGCGCAGATCCACCAGCTCAAGGCGATTTATGCCCGGATCCTGAAAGATTACTTCGCGTGATCCGCATTGCGCTGACCGATGACCTCGCCGCCTGTCGCCTGATCCGGCGGCGGGTGTTCATCGAAGAGCAGAATGTCTCCGAAGCCGATGAGCTCGACGATCTGGACGGGGTGGCACTGCATCTGCTGGCCAGGGATCAGACCGGGCCGCTCGGCACGGCGCGGCTGCTGATCGGGGGGGAAACCGGCAAGATCGGCCGGGTGGCGGTGCTGCAGCAGGCTCGGGGCAGGGGCCTGGGCCAGGCGCTGATGCGCGAGGCCATCGCCGTGCTGCGTGCCCGTCCGGGGGTGAAAAAGGCAAAGCTCGGGGCGCAGCTGCATGCGCTGGGATTTTATGAGGCCCTCGGCTTTGTGGCCTTTGGTCCCGAGTACGATGATGCCGGTATTGCGCATCGTGATATGGAACTGACGCTCTGATCCTTTACCTCTGGCCTTTGCGGGGGTAATCCCTCCTCGTCCCGCTCTCGAGAGGCTTTTTCCATGTCGCGCTACGAACCTTCGGTCATCGAACAGAAATGGCAAACCGCCTGGAAAGAGGCCGGGGTCTTTACCGCGAAAGCTGATGCGTCAAAGCCGAAATATTACGTGCTTGAGATGTTCCCCTATCCGTCGGGGCGCATCCATATGGGCCATGTGCGCAATTACACCATGGGCGATGTGGTGGCGCGCTTTAAATCCTCCTGCGGCTTCTCGGTTCTGCATCCGATGGGCTGGGACGCTTTCGGCATGCCTGCCGAGAATGCGGCGATGGAGCGGGGCGGTCATCCCAAAGACTGGACATATGATAATATCGCGGTGATGAAGGGGCAGATGAAGCCGCTTGGCCTGTCGATTGACTGGAGCCGCGAATTCGCCACCTGTGACCCGGAATATTACGGCCAGCAGCAGGCAATGTTCCTCGATATGCTGGAAGCGGGCCTCGTCTATCGCAAGGCCGCCGTGGTGAACTGGGATCCGGTCGATATGACGGTTCTGGCCAATGAGCAGGTCGAGAATGGTCGTGGCTGGCGCTCGGGCGCGCTGGTCGAGCGCAAAGAGCTGACCCAGTGGTTCTTCAAAATCTCGGATATGGCCGATGACCTTCTGGCATCGCTGGAGGGGCTGGAAAACTGGCCCGAGAAAGTCCGGCTGATGCAGGCGAACTGGATCGGCAAGAGCCAGGGGCTGCAATTTGCCTTCGACCTCGTCGATGCGCCTGCCGGCCATGAAAAACTCGAGGTCTATACCACCCGTCCCGACACGCTCTGGGGCGCAAGCTTTGCCGGGATCTCGGTCGATCACCCGCTGGCGAAGCTGCTGGCCGGGAAAAACCCGGCGATTGCTGATTTTGCCGCTGAATGCCGCAAGGGCGGCACCACCGCCGAAGAGATCGAGACCGCCGAGAAAGTCGGCTTTGACACCGGGCTGCGGGTGAAACATCCGCTTGACCCTGCGGTCGAGCTGCCGGTCTGGATCGCCAATTTCATCCTGATGGATTACGGCACCGGCGCTATCTTCGGCTGCCCGGCGCATGACCAGCGCGATTTCGAATTCGCCAGCAAATATGGCCTGTCGATCACCCCGGTCTTCGTGGCTGAGGGCGGTGAAGAGGCCGTCCTGAGCGAGCCCTTCGTGCCCGCCAAATCTGAGCGCGTAGAGTTCATCCGTAATGTCGCGGGCGAGGCGGTGAAAACCGGCGAGCAGGCGATTGTCGATGCCATCGCTCTGGCCGAGGAAAAAGGCTTTGGCAAAGGCGTGACCAAGTTCCGCCTGCGCGACTGGGGCCTGTCGCGTCAGCGCTACTGGGGCTGCCCGATTCCGGTCGTGCATTGCCCGGATTGCGGCGTGGTGCCCGAGAAGAAAGCAAATCTGCCGGTTGAGCTGCCCTATGATGTGACTTTCGATCGTCCGGGCAATCCGCTCGATCGTCACCCGAGCTGGCGCGATACTTCCTGCCCGGCCTGTGGCCAGGCGGCGAAACGTGAAACCGATACGATGGACACGTTTGTGGACAGCTCGTGGTATTATGCCCGCTTCACCAGCCCGCGTGCCACCACGCCGACCGAGGCGGGCGAGGCGGAGTACTGGATGAATGTCGACCAGTATATCGGCGGCATCGAACATGCGATTCTGCACCTGCTCTATTCGCGCTATTTTGCCCGGGCGATGAATGTCACCGGCCATCTGCCTGCGAAATCGCGTGAGCCTTTCAGCGCCCTGTTCACGCAAGGCATGGTGACGCATGAAATTTATAAGACCAAAGATGCCAATGGCCGCCCGGTCTATCACCTGCCCGAAGATGTGATCCGTACGGAAAACGGCGTGACCCTGGCCGATGGCACGGTGGTTGAGGTCATCCCCTCGGCCAAGATGTCGAAATCCAAGAAAAACGTCGTCGATCCGATGTCGATCATCGCCTCTTACGGGGCCGATACGGCACGCTGGTTCGTGATGTCGGACAGCCCGCCCGAGCGTGACATTGAATGGACGGCTTCGGGGGCCGAGGGCAGCAATAAGCACCTCAGCCGGGTCTGGACGCTTTCGGACCGGGTGGCTGGCATGCCGGCGGATCACCAGGGCAGCGCGGATCTCGAGCTGCGCAAGGCGGCGGCCCGCGCGGTGGGTGAGGTGACGAAATCGATTGAGGGCTTTGCCTTCAATAAGGCCATCGCGGCGCTTTACGGCTTTACCAATTTCATCGCCCGCGCCGATGCCTCGGCCCCGGTGATGCGCGAGGCTTTGCGCATACTGGCGCAGCTGATGCAGCCCATGACCCCGCATCTCGCCGAAGAGGTCTGGGCGATGCAGGGCGGCGAGGGGCTTTGCGCCCTGGCCCCCTGGCCGAAGGCCGATCCGGCGCTCCTCGTCGATGATACCGTTACCCTGCCGATCCAGATCAATGGCAAACGCCGGGCGGAAATCAGCGTGCCGAAAGATATGGACAAGGCCGAGGTTGAAAAACTGGCGCTGGCCCATGAGGATGTGGTGAAATTCCTTGCCGGCGAGCCGGTCAGGAAAATCATCGTAGTCCCGGGGCGTATCATCAATGTCGTCGTCTGATCTGACCAGGCTGAAACGTCGTTCACTGCTTGCATTGCCGCTGGCGCTGGCCGCCTGCGGCTTTGCGCCGGCCTATGAAAAGGGCGGGCTGACTGAAGGCCTGTTCGGGACTGTGCGTGCCGCAGATCCCGACAGCAAAGAGGCCTTTGCCTATGTGCAGCGCATTGAAGAGCGGCTCGGGCGGCCTGAGCGGCGGCTCTATGATCTGGATTACACCATCACCACCAACAGCATCGGCGTTGGCATCACCTCGGATAACCGCACCACGCGCTATAATCTTGAGGGGCGGATTTCCTATACGCTTCGCAATGCGGCGGGAGAGCATCTGGTGACCGGCACGGTGCAGAGCTTTACCGCCTTCTCGGCCACCGGCTCGACCGTGGCGATGCTGGCGGCGGAAGAGGATGCCCGGGTGCGGCTGATGCGGATCCTTGCCGATCAGACCGTCTCGCGGCTGATGGCTGAGCTGGCGGTGCTCTATAAACAGGGCCGGATCACCGCCCCCGTTTCCGCGCGCTGAGCCATGCTGCTGCGCGGGGTCGAGGCCCGGAATTATTTCGCAAAGCCGGATCCGAACCGGGCCGGGCTGCTGATCTTTGGCGCTGATGCCATGCGGGTGGCGATGAAGCGCCAGGAGGTGATCCTGGCGCTGATCGGCCGCGAGGGCGAGGGCGAGATGCGGCTCTCACGGCTCTCGGGCGGCGACCTGCGCCGCGACGGGGCGGCGCTTTCCGATGCGATGCGGGCCTCGGGGTTTTTCCCCGGTCAGCGCGTGGCCTTTGTCGAGGATGCCACCGATGGCCTGTCAGATGCGATCGGCGCGGCGCTGAAGGAATGGCGCGCGGGCGATGCGGTGATCGTGGTCACTGCGGGCGAGCTGAAAGGCAAATCGGCGCTGAAAACGCTGTTTGAGAAACATCCCCATGCGGTCTGCATCGGTCTTTATGATGATCCGCCGGGCCGCGATGAGATTGAGGCCGAGCTGAAGAAAGCCGGGCTGACGCAGATCAGCCCCGAGGCGATGAATGATCTGAATACGCTGGCCCGGGCGCTCGATCCCGGCGATTTCCGCCAGACGCTTGAAAAGATTTCGCTTTATAAATGGCGCGATGCCACACCGCTGAGTCCGGCAGAGGTGGCCGCGCTGGCCCCCGCCACGATTGAGACCGAGGTGGATGAGCTGTTGAATGCGGTGGCCGAGGGTCAGGGACGCCAGGTCGGGCTGCTGATGCAGCGCATTTCCGGCCAGGGGGTTTTGCCGGTGACGCTCTGCATTCAGGCGCTCCGGCATTTTCGCAGCCTTTATATCGCCGCCTGTGATCCCGGCGGGGCCTCGTCAGGGCTGATGAAAGCGCGGGTCTTCGGGCCGCGCCGCGACCGGATGCAGAATCAGCTGCGTCAATGGGGGGTGCGGACGCTGGAACCGGCGATTGCCGATCTGGTCGAGGCCGATCTCACTTTGCGCTCCAGCGCCGGGGTGCCGGGTCTGGCGCTGATGGAGCGGGTGCTTTTGCGCATCGCGATGATGCGGCGCTGAGACCGCAGCCGATTCGGATGCTGAAACCAGCGGGCCGGACAGAAAAGGGCGGGGAATTCCCCGCCCTGAATTATTCTTGCCAGAGAAAGGGTCAGAGCCGGCTGTCGCGGATCCGCAGCTGGCGGGCCCGGGTCAGAATCGCATCCTCAACCGCCCGCACCGTATCGGGCGAAACCGCGCCGCCACCCTGGCTTTGCAGCGACAGGCGCAGGCTGCGCGCTTCCAGTGCCGGATCCTGGACATAGATCGTGGCACGATAGGCGCGGCCACCGCCCGGTGGGCGGCCATAGCCGGTGACGATCACGCCGGTGAAGGGATCGACGGTCTCAATCGGCAGGAAGTTCAGCACCTCAAGCGAGGCCTGCCAGAGGTATTTGTTCACCTCGACGGTCACATTGGGCTCGCGTGAGCTGAAAAGACCCCAGATCGTGCCGCTTTTCTGCCGGGCCTCGGCTTCACGCCGTGACATAGTGACCGGCGCTTTCTGCGTCTGGGCGAAGCGGGTCTCTGCGGCGCCGGACTGATCCTGGCGGGTCTCGCCATTTCCGAAGGTGCCGCAGGAGGCGAGACTAAGAAGCATCGCCCCGCTGAGCGCGAGACGCGCGGCCTTTGCCTGGAACATCGGGATCTCCTGCTCAATATAGAAGGCTGTCTAACTGAGCGCCCTTAAGCGAACAAGGCTTTTTGCCTTGCTGTGGCGCCGGGGTGGCGCCCGGCAGCACAGAGAGGCGGGAGTGTGGCCGGAGAAGGGCACTGTGTCTTTGCTGCACCATCGCCTCGCCGTTTCATCCCTTTGACCGGCATGAAGATTGCAATCTGGCCCGCCGGGGCAGAAATACGATGCATACCCAGATCGGATTCCCCTGATCTGGGCGACATCCTTAGAAGATAATCGAGGGAAAACGATGAAAAAGCTTCTTATCGCGACCACCGCTCTGGTTGCTGGCGCTTCGGCAGCCGCTGCAGACGTGACCATCTCGGGCTACGGCCGTTTCGGTCTGGAATATGTTGAAGACCGCGGCGTTGGCCTGGAAGACACCCAGATCGCTTCGCGTCTGCGTCTGAACATCGACGCCACCACCGAAACCGATGTCGGCGTGACCTTCGGCGCTCGCCTGCGTTTCCAGAACAGCGACTCGGCTGGCGAAACCACCGGCAACCAGGCTCGTTTCTCGGTTGGCTATGAAGGCCTGAACGTTCAGGTCGGCAACGTCGACACCCCGTGGGACTCGGTTGGCCTGACCTATGACTCGGAAATGGGCTTCCAGGATTCGTCCTTCGGCGACGCACAGGCTCCGTTCTTTGCATACAATTCGACTGGCGACGCAGCGCTTGACGGTTATACCGGCATTGCAGCAACCTATTCGATCTCGGGTGTGAACCTGTATTTCGCATATGTTGATCCGGACCAGACCATCGACAACCCGCTGGGCTTCGAAGAAGAAATCAGCATCGCGGCTGACTGGACCAATGGCCAGATCTCGGTTGCTGCTGCCATCCTGAAGGACGGTGCTGGTATCGCAGACAACGACCAGTTCTTCCTCGGCGGTGCATATTCGTTCGGCGACGCAAAAGTCGGCCTGAACTACTATGACTACGACCTGGCTGACTCGAACCAGGTTACCCTCTACGGTAACTATGCATTCGGCGCGACCACCCTGCGTGCATACGTTTCGGAAATGGACATCCCGGGCGTTGACACCGACACCGCATACGGCATCGGCGCTGACTACTCGCTCGGCGAAGGCGCTCGTCTGTCGGGCTCGATCCAGTCGGGCTTCGCTGGCGAAAACGTTGCTGACGTTGGCGTCCGCTTCGACTTCTGATCTGCAAAGATCCTGAGGTTAAGGAAAGAGCAGGCTTCGGCCTGCTCTTTTCTTTTGTCGCCCTGGCCTGACGCAAGCCTGGCTTTCGGGCGGGCTTGCTTTCCTTTGCCGGGCCGGCTCATTACTCTCAGCCGCAAGCAGAAGGAGAGGGCCGATGTCACTGGCAGAGATCACCGCAAGGATCCGCGATTCCGAGGCAGAGGCAGGGCGCGCGCCCGGATCGGTCACGCTGATCGCCGTCTCAAAAGTGCAGCCTCCCGAACGGGTTGAGGCGGTTCTGGCCGAGGGGCAGCGGGTGTTCGGTGAGAATTATGTCCAGGAGGCCGGGTTTAAATGGCCAGGCTGGCGTCAGGAGTATCCCGGGGTTCAGCTGCATATGATCGGGCCGTTGCAGACCAATAAGGTCAAGGTCGCGGTCGAGCTGTTTGACGTGATCCATACCCTCGACCGGCCCTCTCTGGCCGAGAAGCTGGCCCGGCTGGCCGAAACCCGTGGCAGCTCGCCCGATCTCTTCATTCAGGTCAATACCGGCGAAGAGGCGCAGAAAGCGGGAATTCTGCCCGGCCAGGCCGATGACTTCATCGCGGCCTGCCGGATGATGGGCCTGCCGGTGGTCGGGCTGATGTGTATCCCGCCCGAGGATGAGCATCCGGCGCCGCATTTCTCGATGCTGGCGGGGATTGCCGAACGCAACGGGCTGACCGGCCTGTCGATGGGGATGAGCAGCGATTTTCAGACCGCGATTGCCCATGGTGCCACCCATGTGCGGGTTGGCAGCGCCCTTTTCGGATCGCGCGCCTATCAGAAATAGGGCACGATCAGCCGGGTCTGGCCGGGGATAATGGCCCTGGCAATCCGCAGCAGATCACGGCGGGCAAAAGCGATGCAGCCCGCCGTCGGCGCAACCCGCCGCCGCCATGTATGCAGAAAGATTGCCGAGCCCTTGCCGGGCCGGGCCTCGGGCCAGTTCCAGTCGGTCACCAGCACCAGATCATAAAGCGGATCGGCCCGGCGCAAAGCCTCATGCGAAAACGCATAGGGGGCGCGGACATGCTGATTATAGGCCGTATCGCGGCTGTCATCGGACCAGAGATCCCCCGGCAAAATCGGCTGGGCCCAGGCCGGTACGGCGGTGCGGGGCAGGCGGTCGGGGCGGAAAAGCGCGCCCATGATCCGGTGCAGCCCGGCCGGAGTTGCGCCATCCCCCTCACGTTTATCACGCGTAATGCCGCTGCGGCCGATGGTGCAGGGGTAGCGGCGGCCCTGGAACCGCAGCCCGGTCGGGCTCAGCACCAGATCGGCGGGGCTCTGGCCGGGAAGGATCACAGCAGATGGCCGGATTTGGCGGCTTTGGTCGCCAGATAGGCCGCATTCTCGCGGGTTTTGCCGACCTGCAGCGGCACGCGCTCGACCACTTTCAGCCCGCAGCTGTCGAGCATCGCCACTTTGCGCGGATTATTGGTCAGGAGCCGCACCTGCGAGAAGCCCAGACCGCGCAGCAGTTCGGCGCCGATGCGGAAATCGCGCTCATCATCCTCAAAGCCGAGGCGGTGATTGGCCTCGACCGTGTCAAAGCCCTGATCCTGCAGCGAATAGGCGCGCATCTTATTGGCGAGGCCGATGCCGCGCCCCTCCTGGTTGAGATAGAGCAGCACCCCGCCGCCGGCCTCGCCCATCTGGGACAGGGCAGCATGAAGCTGCGGGCCGCAATCGCATTTCAGCGAGCCCAGCACATCGCCAGTGAAACAGGCTGAATGCAGCCGCGTCAGCACCGGCAGGTCGCGGGAAGGCTGGCCGATCTCAATTGCGTAATGCTCATCCCCGCCGTCATCGGGGCGGAAAATATGCAGCCGCCCCGCCCCGGCCAGTGCCATCGGCAGGCGGGCGGCAACCACATCATCGAGCGGTACAAGGCGCGACATTGCGGGCAGGGTCTCGTCGAGGCGCAGGAAGGTAAGGCCATATTCCCCGGCCAGGGCCAGCGGATCCGGGATTTTAACCAGCAAAGCGGCGGGCAGCAGCCGCGCTGATTTCGCCAGCAGAACGGCGGCACGGTGCAGGGCGCCCGAGCCACCGTAAAGACCGCGCACCGGGCCTTTCATCGGCACCCTGAGGTCATCCTGGGGATCGGCAATGGCGCGCAGCCAGGCGGTATCGGCGCTGGCAGGCACCGCGATCCGCGCGATGTCACCATCGCAGGCAAAGGCCTTCAGCGTCTCGGCCCGGTGCCCGGTCAGCGCCAGTTCCGGCGTTCCAAGCGCGCGCAGCCCCGCCAGCCGGGCCGGGTCCAGCGCCTCGATTGCCACGGCGAGGGCGGCCTCCCCATCCCCGGCCAGCACCACCGGCACCCCCATACGCAGGTCGCCACGGGCACGCGCCAGGCGCTCGGTCACACCAGGGCCAAGCGCCGCAAGGGCAGGGGAGGGGGCAGAAGGGCTGAGGGTCATCGCGGATACTCCTGACCAAGGTCTACCCAATGCGCAGGGGGGGGGGAAGCCGCGAGGCCCGGAAAGCATGACAGGATTGAAATATTTACCGGCAAAGCGACACGAGGCCGTGAGCGAATTGTTGCAAAGCTTGTGGGAACCAGCACCGCGCCGCATGTGTTGATCACGCAATTGAAAGGACCAGCCATGGCCCAGCTTCGTAAGATTTTACTTGTTGATGATGATGACGATCTGCGCGAAGCGCTGTCGGAACAGCTTGTCATGACCGAAGATTTTGACGTCTTCGAGGCCCGCAGCGGTGCGGAAGGCATGGAGAAGGCGAAAGCCGCGATCTACGATCTGGTCATTCTGGATGTGGGCCTGCCTGATACTGACGGGCGCGAGCTCTGCCGCCGGATGCGCAAATCGGGGGTGAAATGCCCGATCATGATGCTGACCGGCCATGATACCGATTCGGATACCATTCTTGGCCTTGATTCCGGTGCCAATGATTATGTGACCAAGCCGTTCAAATTCCCGGTGCTTCTGGCGCGGATCCGGGCCCAGCTGCGCACCCATGAGCAGTCGGAAGATGCGATCTTCCAGCTTGGCCCCTATTCCTTCCGCCCGGCGCAGAAGCTGCTGGTGGATGAGAAGGACCGCAAAGTCCGGCTTACGGAAAAAGAGACCAATATCCTCAAGTTCCTCTATCGCGCTCAGTCGGGTGTGGTGGCGCGTGATGTGCTTCTGCATGAGGTCTGGGGCTATAATGCCGGGGTCACCACCCATACGCTCGAAACCCATATCTACCGCCTGCGGCAGAAGATTGAGCCTGATCCCTCGAATGCGCGGCTGCTGGTTACCGAGAGCGGCGGCTACCGCCTCGTTGCCTGAAAATCGCCTGATTCATCTGATATCAGGGTCTTTGGCCGAGTCTGTGTCCCGAAGATCAGAGCAGCGGTGCCGAGATCACACCGAGATCCCCTTGTCATGTCGGGGTTATGACATGACGACCTCCCTGTTGGACTGGCCGGGCCACTTGCCCGGCCATTTTTTGTATCCGGACCCGCGGGGATGGCGCCGGTCAGGTTAACCATGTTGCGAAGGCGGCACGGAGGGGTGGCAAAAATGCTGCATTCCGCCCGTCTCGCGCTTTGGTAGAAACTAAACTTATCAGTTCGGATTGGGAATCGTGCTATAAACAGTTTCCTCCCTGTTGGACCTTGCCCGGTGCATTGCGTGTGTAAACGCAGCTCCGGGCTTTCTTTTGACGCCCCCCCGGCCTAGTGTCGCGCCGCTGTCCGGTTTGCCCTGGTCAGCAGATCTGCATGACAGGAGAGACCGGATGCCCTTCACCCTTGCCACCTGGAACATCAATTCCGTGCGGCTGCGCGAAGCTCTGGTCAGTCGTCTGCTGACGGAATCGGCCCCCGATATTCTGTGCCTGCAGGAGATCAAGACGCCCCTGGAGCTGTTCCCCTATGAGGGCTTTGCCGCGCTTGGCTATCGCCATGTCGTGGCGCGGGGCCAGAAGGGCTATAACGGCGTGGCAATCCTGTCAAAACTGCCGCTCGAAGATGCCGGAGACCGCGATTATGCCGCGCTCGGCCATGCCCGGCATGTGGCGGCCAAGCTGGAAAATGGCGTCACCATTCATAATTTCTACGTTCCCGCCGGTGGCGATATTCCGGACCGCGAAAAGAATGTGAAATTCGGCCAGAAGCTCGATTTCCTGACCGAAATGCGCGACGCTTTCCACGCCGATAATCCGGCGAAATCCATCATGGTGGGCGATCTGAACATCGCCCCGCGTGAGGATGATGTCTGGAACCACAAGCAGCTGCTGAAAATCGTCAGCCATACCCCGATTGAGGTCGAGCATCTGGGCGCAGCCCAGGAGGCCGGGAAATGGGTCGACATTACCCGCCAGGACATTCCGACCGGTAAGCTTTATTCTTGGTGGAGCTATCGCTCGCCCGACTGGAATGCCGCCGATAAGGGCCGCCGTCTCGATCATATCTGGGCGACGCCCGATATTTCCAATGCGGCGCATGGCTCGCGCATTCTGCGTGATGTGCGTGGCTGGGAGCAGCCCTCGGATCACGTGCCGGTTCTGGCCACATTCGATCTGTGAGGGCGGGGCTCAGCCGGGCGGAACCTGTGCTTATCCGCCCGCGACCAGCGCTTTCAGGATGGCTTTGGCGTTATCGCTGTCCCAGACCGCATCACCGATCAGCCGGGCGACCTCTTCGCCTTCGGGGTTCACGATCACCGTGACCGGCATCGCCATCACCCCCATCTGCCGCCCCAGCGCCGCGCGCGGGTCG
This sequence comes from Pseudogemmobacter faecipullorum, assembly GCF_020539525.1. Classification (GTDB taxonomy): domain Bacteria; phylum Pseudomonadota; class Alphaproteobacteria; order Rhodobacterales; family Rhodobacteraceae; genus Pseudogemmobacter; species Pseudogemmobacter faecipullorum. The sequence goes on from NZ_JACDXX010000002.1 coordinate 57,996, forward strand.
CGCAGGATCGGCAGATTTTTCAGCCCGGCCTGGTCGTAGAAACGACGGATCGCCGCAGGTTCATTGGCCCCGGTGGCGAGCGGCACCACGGCGATTTCAGGCATATCGGCCTGCAGCTGATCGAGCGAGGGCATTTCCTCGCGGCAGGGCACACACCATGTGGCCCAGAAATTCAGCACCATCCATTTGCCGGCATAGGCCCCGAGCGAGGCGGGCTGATCGTCAATGGTCAGCAGTTCGGCCGCCGGAATCGCCACAGGTGCCTCATGAAAGGCCAGTTTGCGCATATCCCCCTCGCGCAAAGCGGCCGGATCTGCCAGGACCGCATTTGCACCAAGCGCGAGGCCGGTATAAAGCACCGCCAGTAGTTTTCGCACGCCCTTCTCCTATTCCGAGGCCCAATCGCATGTCTGACCAGGACCAGTCCAAAGCCGCAAACCAGATGTGGGGCGGTCGTTTCGCCGAAGGGCCGGATGCGATCATGACGGCAATCAATGCCTCGATCGGCTTCGACAAACGGCTCTATGCCCAGGACATTCGTGGCTCGCGCGCCCATGCTGCGATGCTCGCAGCCCAGGGCATCATCACCGATAACGATGCACAGGCGATCGGGGAAGGCCTGCTCACCGTCTTGTCAGAAATCGAGCGCGGCGCGTTTGAATTTAAGACCGAGCTGGAAGACATCCACCTGAACGTTGAATCGCGCCTGACCGATATGATCGGCGAGGCTGGCAAGCGTCTGCATACCGGGCGTTCGCGCAATGACCAGGTGGCGGTCGATTTCCGCCTTTGGGTCCGCGATCAGTGTGATGCTGCGATCTCGGGCCTGACGGCGCTGATGCAGGCCTTTATCTCACAGGCCGAGGCTGGCGCCGATATGGTGATGCCGGGCTTTACCCATCTGCAGACCGCGCAGCCGGTGACCTGGGGTCATCATATGATGGCCTATGTCGAGATGTTCGCCCGCGACCGCTCGCGGTTTGAGGATGCGCGCAGGCGGATGAACGAATGCCCGCTCGGCGCGGCGGCCCTTGCCGGCACCTCCTTCCCGATTGACCGCCATGCCACGGCAGCAGCACTCGGCTTTGACCGCCCGACCGCGAACAGCCTCGATTCGGTGTCGGACCGTGACTTCGCGCTGGAATTCCTTGCCGCGGCCTCGATCTGCGCCATGCATCTGTCGCGCTTTGCCGAAGAGCTGGTGATCTGGTCCTCGGCCCAGTTCCGCTTCGTGCGCCTGTCGGACAAATGGACCACCGGCTCGTCGATCATGCCGCAGAAGAAAAACCCTGATGCGGCTGAACTCCTGCGCGCCAAGCTGGGGCGGATTCTGGGGGCAACGGTGGCGCTCTTTACCATTATGAAGGGTCTGGCGCTGACCTATTCCAAGGATATGCAGGAAGACAAAGAACAAGTCTTTGACGCGGCTGACAATCTGATGCTGGGCCTGGCAGCGATGACCGGCATGGTCTCGGATATGGCGGCGCAGACCGAAAATCTGCGTATTGCTGCCGCAAGCGGCTTCTCGACCGCGACCGATCTGGCCGACTGGCTGGTGCGTCGCCTCGGCATGCCGTTCCGCGAAGCGCATCACGTCACCGGCGCGCTGGTGGCGCTGGCCGAGAAAGCCGGGATCGACCTGCCGGATCTGAGCCTCGCGCAGATGCAGAGCGTGCATGCTGAGATCACCGATGAGGTGTTCACCGTGCTGGGCGTCGAGAATTCGGTCAATTCGCGCCTCTCTTATGGCGGGACCGCGCCGGTCCGGGTGCGTGAACAGATCGCACGCTGGAAAGCCTCTCTGGCCTGAGACAAGCTGCCCCGGTCCCGCACCGGGGCCGAAAGGAAAAGATCATGCGACCTCTCCTGCTGATCGTGACACTTGCCTCGCTCGCCGGTTGTGGCGTGGCGGGGCAGCCCTCGCATCCGGCGCAGAAAAACACCTTTGAGCACCGGCTGAGCATCGGCGCTGCGACCGGGTTCTGAGATGAGACCCCGGCGCGCCGTGCTGCTGCTGCTGCTTTGCCTTGCCGCCTGCGCGCAGCCGCAGCAGGTGGTTGATCCGACCATCGGTATGCATATCGGCTCTGACGGCAGGGTTTACCCTTCGGTTGCCGGATCGGCAGGCGGGGTTACGCTGGGTGCGGGCAGCGGCGGCGGATTTGTCGGCACCCGTTTCGGCCCGCTGCGCCTCTCGGCCGGGTTCTGAGCGCGCCGAATTGCTTATACGCTGCCCTCTGCTATAGCAGGCGGGAAATTCAGACGAAAAGGCGCAGCCGCAATGGATCACTTCCTCTATCGTGACGGGCTTCTTCATGCCGAGGATGTGGCAATCCCCGAGATCGCAGCAGCGGTCGGAACGCCGTTTTACGTCTATTCCGCAGCCACTCTGACCCGGCATTATCAGCTGTTCACCGATGCTTTGTCGCCGCTGCCGCATCTGGTCTGCTTTGCGATCAAATCTTTGTCGAATGTTGCGGTGCTGAAGCTGCTCGGCGATCTTGGCGCCGGAATGGATGTGGTTTCGATCGGGGAATATCTGCGTGCCAGGGCGGCGGGCGTGCCGGGCGAGCGTATCGTTTTCTCGGGCGTGGGCAAAACCCGCGCCGAGATCCGGGCGGCGCTGGAAGGCGGGATCCGTCAGTTCAATGTCGAATCTGAGCCGGAGATGCGGGCGATTTCAGAAGCGGCTGTAAGTCTTGGTAAAATCGCGCCGATCACCGTGCGGGTGAACCCCGATGTCGATGCAAAGACCCATGCGAAAATTGCCACCGGAAAATCCGAGAATAAATTCGGCATCCCGATTGCCAGAGCCCGCGCGGTCTATGCCGAGGCGGCAAAGCTGCCGGGTCTGAAGATCGTGGGCATTGATGTGCATATCGGCAGCCAGCTGACCGATCTTGCGCCCTTTGAGGCGGCTTTTACCAAGGTTGCGGAACTGACCGCACAGCTGCGTGCCGACGGGCATGAGATCTCGCGTCTTGATCTCGGCGGCGGACTCGGCATTCCCTATGAGCGCTCGAATGAGGCACCGCCGCTGCCGGTGGAATATGGTCAGATGATCCAGCGCACGCTGGGCCATCTGGGCTGCGAGATCGAGATTGAGCCGGGCCGGCTGATCTCCGGCAATGCCGGTATCCTCGTCTCTTCGGTGATCTGGGTGAAAGAGGGCGAGGGCCGCGATTTTCTGATCCTTGATGCGGCGATGAATGATCTGGTGCGCCCGGCAATGTATGAGGCGCATCACGACATTATTCCGGTGGTGGAGGCGGCGCCGGGGACGGAAAACCACCCCATCGATGTGGTCGGCCCGGTCTGTGAGACCGGCGATACCTTCGCCAAACAGCGCAATCTGCCGGCACTGGCCCCCGATGATCTGGTCGCTTTCCGCTCGGCCGGGGCCTATGGCGCGGTGATGGCCAGCGAATATAACACCCGTCCGCTGGTGCCTGAGGTGCTGGTGAAGGGGGATCAATTCGCTGTCATTCGGGAACGCCCTACCTTTGACGAAATTCTGGCGCGCGATAAGGTTCCGGCATGGCTTTAAGGGCCGGGCCGGGTTTTTGGCCTGGCAATCCGGATCGGAGAATGGATGGCGGAGCAGCGGCATAGGCCAGAGACAGAGGGCGGTATCGGGAGCAAAGCGCTGAGGCAGCTGGCCTGGCCGCTGCGACTGACGCATCTCGGGCTCTGGGCCGAGCGGCTGAGCCGGGCGTTCTGGCCGCTCTGGACCCTGGTGCTGCTGGCCCTGTCGGCAGCGGCTTTCGGGCTGCAGGATCTGGGCACGCATCTGCAGGTTCAGACCGGCCTGGCGCTGACGGGCCTGCTGGCGCTGCTCGCCCTTGTGCTGGGCTTGCGCCAGTTCCGCCGCCCGACCCGGGCCGAGGCGCTGAACCGGCTTGATGCCAGCCTGCCGGGCCGTCCGATCAGCGCTTTGCAGGATCAGCAGCTGATCGGGGCCAGGGATCCCTTGTCCGAAGGGGTCTGGCGGGTGCACCAGGCGCGGATGGCAGCCCGGCTGGCCGAAGCAAAACCCGTCGCACCGGATCTGCAGCTCTCATCGCGCGACCCCTATAGCCTGCGCTATGTCGCCCTTACGGCGGCGGTGATGGCGGCCTGTTTTGGCTCATTCTGGCGCGCGGCAGAAGTGACCGGGGTGACCCCCGGCCCGGCGCTGGCCGCTGCTGGCGGGCCGGCCTGGGAGGGCTGGGCCCGCCCGCCGGCCTATACCGGTCAGCCGACGCTTTATCTCAATGATATCCAGGCAGGCGAGGTGCAGATCCCGGTCGGCAGCCGTATTCAGATCCGCCTTTATGGCGAGGCGGGCGGGCTGAGGGTTGAGCAGAGTATTGCTCAGGTCGCGCCGCCCGAAGCCGCAACCGGAGCCGGGGATGCTGTGCCGCAAGGCCTTGGCGGGCTGAGTGAACTGCTGGTCAGCCAGTCCGGACGGCTGGAGATTGCAGGGGCTGGCGGGCGGGAATGGCAGGTCATCGCCACCCCGGATCTCGCGCCGGAAATCACCTTATCGGGCGAGATGAAGCGCGAGGCCGCTGGCCGGTTTAAGCAGGAATTTACCGCCTCAGATGATTATGGCGTGACCGCCGGACAGGTGACGATCAGCCTTGATCTGGCGAAGGTTACCCGGCGCTACGGCCTTGAGCCGGAGCCGGAACCCTTTGCCCCGGTGGTACTGGATCTGCCGATGCCGGTAAAAGGCAATCGCAGCGAGATCAGCCAGACCATTATCGATGACCTCTCGGAACATGTTTTCGCCAATCTGCCGGTGGTGATGCAGTTTGAGGTCACCGATGCGGCGGGCAATCACGGCGCGGCCGCGCCCTATGCGGTGACGCTGCCCGGCAAACGCTTCTTCGATCCGACGGCGGCGGCGGTGGCCGAGATGCGGCGCGATCTGCTGTGGAACCGCGAAAACCTGCCGCGCCTGTCGCAGCTGCTGAAGGCGATTGGCTATCGCCCTGAAGAGCTGCGCGCGCAGGAAGCTGCCAAACGCCTGCGGGTCGCGGTGCGCGCTATGGACAGGCTGCCGCAGCCGCTGAGCGATGCTGATCGTGACCAGGTGGCGGCAGAGCTCTGGGCGATCGCCTATCTGTTTGAGGAGGGCGATCTGGGCTCGGCGGCTGAACGGCTGGAGCGCGCCCAGCAGCGGCTGGAAGAGGCGATGAAAAACGGCGCCTCGCCGGAAGAAATTGACGAGCTGATGAAAGAGCTGCAGCAGGCCATGCGCGATTATATGCGTGAGCTGGGCCAGCAGCCCCGGGACCCTTCGCAGCAGGGCGGCGGCGAATCGCGTGAGGTCACCCAGGACCAGATCCAGCAGCTGCTCGATGAGATCGAGCGGCTGATGAAAGAGGGCAAGACCGCCGAAGCCATGGAGAAGATGGAGCAGCTGCGCGCGCTGATGGAGAACCTGCAGATGCAGCAGGGGCAGGGCGAGGGCGAAGGCGAGGGACAGGGTGGCCAGGGCGCGATGCGCGATCTGGGCGAGACGCTGAAAAATCAGCAGGGCCTCTCGGATGAGGCCTATCGCGGCATGCAGCGCGGTCGAAATGGTGGCCAGGGCGGCGAGGGCCAGAGCGGCGAAGGTCAGGATCCGGGCGAGCTGGCCGACCGCCAGCGCGAGCTGCGCGACAAGCTGAACGAATTGCAGAATGGCCAGCTGCCCGGCGATGGTTCTGAGAAAGGCGAGGCCGGGCGTGACCGGCTGGGCGAGGCCGAACGCGCGATGCGTGAGGCCGAGGAGGCTTTGCGCGAAGGCGATCTTTCCGGCGCGCTGGATAAACAGGCCGAGGCCATGCAGGGGCTGCGCGAGGGGATGAAAGACCTTGGCGAGGCGATGAATGACCGCGAGCGCCAGCCGGGAGGCGAAGGCGGTGATCAGCCACCCCGCGATGCCCGGCGCGTCGATCCGAATGCCACCGATCCGCTTGGGCGCGAGCCGGGCGATTCGGCGCGGATCGGCTCGGACCGCAATATGGTCGAGAATAACCCTGATCAGCGCGCCCGGCAGCTGCTCGATGAAATCCGCCGCCGCTCGGGCGAGGCTGAACGCCCGGATGCAGAGCTGAACTATCTGAAGCGCCTGCTGGAGCTGTTCTGAGGCGGGCCCCGGAAGAGTGAACTGAAAAAGCCCGGGCGCGCTGCAGGCGGCCCGGGCTTTCCTGTCAGTTCAGCATAGTCAGCCGCCGGAACCGGGCCTGAGCGCCTCAGAGGCGCGGTCCATCACCCCGTTCAGCCAGAGCCGCAGCCCGTCGATCAGGCTGACATAGCTGTCGAGTGGCGCCTTTGCCGAGGGCAGCGCCGCCCCGATCCGGTCGGACAGCACATAGGCGATGGTGCCGAGGCCGAGCACGACCAGCGCCAGCACAAAGCCGGAGCGGAAACCGCTGCTGCGCGTCAGATCGGGCAGGGCTTCCACCTCGGCATCGGCGTCAAAGCCGTTTTCCTCGGGCTTCAGCGTCGAATTGATCTCTTCGACATCGGGCAGAAGGTCACGGCGCGGCTGCGCGGGGCGGGGGCTTTCCCCGGCCGGAACCGGCGTGGGCGGGTCGTCTTCCAGATCCTCACCGCGCAGCATGGCAAGGCGCTTTTGGGCCGCGCTCAGCACCGGGGCGGGCGCAACCGCCTGATCAAGCCCCAGATCGGGCTGGGTCTGCATTTCGGCTTCGGCGGCAAGGCGGCGATTGGCAAGCCGCTGCGCCTCAAGGCGCCGCGCTTCGGCCTCAAGCTCGGCCTCTTCGCGCAAAATTGCCAGCACGCTGTCTTCCAGATCGCGGCGCGAGGCGGGCGCAGGCGGGGCGGGCGGCACCGGCGGTGGCGCGGGGCGGGCGGCCCTGGTCTCGCGCAGAGCTGGCGCCAGGGGCTCATCCTCATAGCCAGCATCGCCCGCGTCATCCCCGGAGGCTTCATGCGCCGCGAGCAGATCCGCGAGGCGCGTGTCAGCCGGATCAGACCCTGGCGATGGCGCGCTGAGCGGTGCAGCAGGCCTTGCTGTACTCAGTGGCGGCGCGGGAGGGAATGAGGGCAGGGGCGGCTGGGCCGCCTCATGCGGCGGGTTTTCTTCCTCCCAGTCCTGGCTGCCACCGGGGAAGCTGTCATAGCTGCGGCGTTCGGAAGTATAGGCCGCATCCTCAGCTGCCGTCAGGGCAGGGGGCTGCATCCCGGAGAGCGGGTCCGGTCCGGCAGTGGCGGGATGCTGAAACCACGCATGGCCGCAACCGGAACACTGAACGTCACGGCCTGCCTCAGGGATTGCATCATCCGGCACTTCATACTTGGCATCACAATTTGGACATGCCAGCTGCATCCGGCCCTCACCCGATAATAGCGCTTTAATATTTCTAACTATTATACGTGCGACGTCCAGGACAATGTGAGCCCGGGCCTTGTCTAATCCTTTGCGCTTGTGCGATTTATGCGCAATTACGTCCCAGAGGCCCCGAAAAGGCCCGGGCAGCCATGGGTGCGGAGATGTCACGAGGGGGCGGGGCGCGGTGATTGCCTTTGAGAATGCGGCCTATAATTACGGCGGGGGCGAGCTGCTCTCCGAGGTCTCGCTGCGGCTGGCACCGGGGTCATTTCACTTTCTGACCGGCCCCTCAGGTGCCGGCAAGACCACTTTCCTGAAAATGGCCTATGCCGAGCTGTTGCCGACCGCCGGTCATGTCACGATTTTCGATCGTGAGGTGAAAGGCCTGTCGCGCGATAATGTGTCGGTCATCCGTCAGCGCATTGGTGTGGTGCATCAGGATGTGCAGTTCCTCGACCATCTGCCGCTTGCCGCCAATGTGGCGCTGCCGCTGACGGTCTCGGGGCGCAAAAATGACCCGCGAGATCTGCAGGATCTGCTCGACTGGGTGGGGCTTGGTCATCTCTCGGATGCCTTGCCCGCCTCGCTTTCGGGGGGCGAGCGGCAGCGCGCGGCGCTGGCACGCTCTATCATCATGGGGCCGGATGTGATCCTGGCGGATGAGCCGACCGGCAATGTCGACTGGGAAATGTCGCTGCGGCTGCTGCATCTGCTGCTGGAGCTGAACCGGATGGGCAAAACCATTGTGGTCGCCACTCATGATATGAACCTGATCCGTCAGGCCAAGGGACAGATCGCGGCCCGGGTGCTGCGGATCTCCAGGCGGCGCATTCAGCTGGCGGGGGCGGATCTGTGAAACTGCCCAATCCGCTCGCGCCGCTTGCCGCGCTTTTGCTGCCCGATGCCCGTTCAGACCGGGTGGTCCCGCCTTCGGGTCATACCTCCTGGCTGACGCTGTTCACCGCCGGGGCCATGACATTCCTTTGCGTTTTCGCGCTGGCTTTGTCGCTGGCTTCGGGGCGTCTGGCGCATCGCTGGTCGGATGCGCTGGCCCGCACCGCCACGATCCGCCTCTCGGCTCCGCCCGAGCAGATGCAGGTACAGACCGATGCGGTGCTGGCGCTGCTGGCCACCACCCCCGGCATCGAAAGCGCCCGCGCGCTGAGCGATGCGGAAAACCGGGCCCTGCTCGCGCCCTGGTTCGGACCGGATCTGCCCATTGAGGAACTGCCGCTGCCGCGCCTTATCGAGGTGATCGAGGCTGATCCGGGCTATGATGGCGAGGGTTTGCGACAGCGGCTCAGCGCCGAGGCCCCGGGCGCGGTGCTCGATGACCATACCCGCTGGCGCCGCCCGCTGGCCGAGGCTGCGGCGCGGCTGCGGCTGCTGGGCTGGATGTCGATCCTGCTGATCGGCACCGCCATGGCGGCAATGGTTACCCTGGCCGCCAGCGCCTCGCTCGAGGCCAATGCCCAGGTGGTGCGGGTGCTGCGCCTGGTCGGCGCCAATGATACTTTCATCGCCCGGGCCTTTGTCCGCCGCTTTACCCTTCGCGCCCTGACCGGGGCAGGGGTGGGGGCGCTGGCCGGGATGATCGGCATCCTGATGCTGCCACGCGCCGATGCCGCCGGGGGGTTCCTGACCGGGCTCGGCTTTACCGGCGCGGGCTGGATTTTGCCGCTGTTGCTGCCGCCCGCGGCCGGAGCGGTGGCCTTTTTTGCCACAAGACGCGCTGCATTGCGCAAGCTGAGAGAATTCCGATGATTGTGATCCGCTGGCTGATGTCGCTGCTGTTCATCATCCAGATGTATCTGATGATGGCAGTGGTCGGCCTGCTCTTCCTGCCCTGGGCTTTGTTCTCTTCGCGGGGCGCGCGTACCGCCTGCCGCTTTTATGCGCGCTGGGTGATCACCAGCGCCCGCCTTCTGTGCGGGCTGCGCACCGAAATCCGGGGCGAGGTGCCGCAGGGCGAGGTGCTGGTCGCCGCCAAACATCAGAGTTTCTTTGACATTCTGGTGATCTTTGCCGCGCTGCCGAAGGCGAAATTCATAATGAAACGCGAGCTGATCTATGCGCCGGTCCTTGGCCAGTATGCGCTGCGTCTGGGCTGTATCCCGGTTGACCGCGGCAAGCGCGGTGCGGCGGTGGCCAAAATGAAAGCCGATGTGGAAAAGGGCCTGGCCGAGCCTGGACAGCTGGTGATCTATCCCCAGGGCACCCGCGTCGCCCCGGGGGTTGTTATGCCCTATAAAGCCGGGATCGGTTTGCTTTATCAGCAGCTTGAGCAGCCCTGCGTGCCGGTTGCCACCAATATTGGCCTGTTCTGGCCAAAACGCGGCATTCTGCGCAGGCCAGGGCTCGCCGTGGTGGAATTCCTGCCCCCGATCGCGCCCGGGAAAAGCGTCTCTGAGGTGATGAAGAGGCTTGAGACGGAGATCGAGAGCAATTCGAACCGGCTGATGGCCGAGGCTGGGTTTGTCTCAGCACCGCCTCAGGCCTGAGAACCGCTTCAGCCAAATAAAGGAAAGGCCCCGCTGATCGCTCAGAGGGGCCTTTCCATATTGGGGGGAGATATTCAGGCCGCGAGGCCTTTGGATCCCATTTCGAGGAATTTCTGGCGGCGGTCTTTGATCAGCGCAGCCGGTTTTTTATCGGCCAGCTCGGCCAGCATGGCCTCAATCGCCTTGCCGACGGCATCGACAGCCTCGGAAGGGGCACGCTGCGCGCCACCAACCGGTTCTTTGATGATGCGGTCGATCACGCCCAGTTTCTGCAGATCCTGCGAGGTCAGACGCAGGGCCTCGGCGGCCTCGCGCATCTTGTCCGAATCTTTCCACAGGATCGAGGCGCAGCCTTCCGGCGAGATCACCGAATAGACCGAATGCTCCAGCATGGCGACGCGGTTGGCCGTGGCAAAAGCCACCGCCCCGCCCGAGCCACCCTCACCGATCACCACCGAGATCAGCGGCACGCCGAGCGAAAGGCATTTCTCGGTCGAACGGGCAATGGCCTCGGACTGGCCGCGCTCTTCAGCGCCCTTACCGGGATAGGCACCGGGGGTATCGACCAGGGTGATCACCGGCAGGCGGAAGCGGTCGGCCATATCCATCAGGCGGATCGCCTTGCGATAGCCCTCCGGGCGGGCCATGCCGAAATTATGCTCGATCCGCGATTTGGTATCATGGCCCTTTTCATGGCCGATCACCATCACGGGACGATCGTTGAACCGGGCGATCCCGCCGAGAATCGCGTGATCGTCCGCAAAGGCGCGGTCGCCCGCAAGCGGGGTATATTCGGTGAAGAGCGTGTCGATATAGGACTGGCAATGCGGCCGGTCCGGATGACGCGCGACCTGACATTTCTGCCAGGCGCTGAGATTCTTATAAAGATCGCGAAGCGCGGTCTCGGCCTTACGGTCGAGGGCTTCTGCCTCTTTTGAGACATCCATGCCGGAATTCTTGCGGGCAAGTGCCCGCAATTCTTCGGCTTTGCCTTCGATCTCGGCCAATGGCTTTTCGAAATCGAGATAGATCATGCGCAGGACCCTCGTTCTGATCGCCCCTATATGGCGACAGTGACACCAAAGTGCAACTAAGCCGCGCAGGCTCATGTCAGGAAGCGGCGAAAGTGGCGGGCCTTCGCCGCCAGATGTCTCAAAGAAAGGGGAAAAGGCGGCAGATTCTGCGTCGCAGGATGCAGCAGGGATCGCCTGAGACAGCAACACCCCGCAGTTTTCACTGCGGGGTGCGCAACTCCCGTCTGCCGCGTGGGGCCTCCCCTCCCCATGGGTCGCGGTGCGGGTATTTCAGAACTGCTGTCTCAGCAGGCTTGGTTGAGGGCAGCTTGCACAATGAAACAGCAATGTGTCAACGGATTCCCTTGCCGGGCGTAGATGATTTTTACCCGGCGTTAATGATTTCAGCCTGACGGACGATCACCTCGGCCTGGCGCATCGAGGCAATGTCGATCAGCCGCCCCTTATAGGTGGCCGCGCCCTGACCGGCAGCCTTGGCCTGTTCCATCGCGGCGAGTATCTCGCGGGCCTCGGTCACGGCGTTTTGTGAAGGGGTAAAGACCTCATTCGCCAGCGCGATCTGCTTTGGATGGATTGCCCATTTACCGACCATGCCAAGCGTGGCCGAGCGCAGCGCCTGGGCACGGAAGCCCTCTTCATCGGAAAAATCGCCAAAAGGCCCGTCGACCGGCAGCACGCCATGGGTGCGGCAGGCGGCAACGATTGCGGCCTGGGCCCAGTGCCAGGGGTCGGACCAGTATTTCGCGCCCTCGCGGTGCATATAGTAATTTTCCTGGGTGCCGCCGATGCCGGTGGTCTGCATCCCCATCGAGGCGGCAAAATCAGCCGCGCCAAGGCTCATCGCGGCGAGGCGCGGCGATGAGGCGGCAATTTCCTCGACATGGGCAATGCCCGCTGCGGTTTCGATGATCACCTCAAGGGTGATGGCCTTCTGCCGGCCCCTGGCCCGCTCGACCGCCGTCACCAGAGCATCGACCGCATAGACATCGGCCGCGCAGCCGACTTTGGGGATCATGATCTGGTCCAGCCGCTCGCCCGCCTGTTCCAGCAGATCGACCACATCGCGGTACCAGTAAGGCGTGTCGAGGCCGTTGATCCGCACCGAAAGGGTCTTCTTGCCCCAGTCGATCTCATTGATCGCCTGGATGATATTCTGCCTTGCGCTGTCCTTGTCGCCGGGAGCGACCGAATCCTCGAGATCGAGATTGATCACATCCGCCGCAGAAGCCGCCATTTTCTCAAACAAGGCCGGACGCGAACCGGGGCCGAACAGCTGGCAGCGGTTCGGGCGGGCGAGGGGGCTGGGCTGGATGCGAAAACTCATGCTGGCAGTCCTGTTGTAATCATGTTTCTTATCATTCACAAAAATCGGTATAATATTGCGCTGCGGCTTGCAAGGAAATGCTGCAGTTGCAGCGTGAATGTTGCGGTCCTTTGTCGGCAGGCCCTGTGCATCCCCTTGCCGGGGCGCGGCATTCTTGCGACAGCTTTCCCGCCCGCAGGCTCCCGGATGGCGCGGCAGGCTCTCACGGGTGATCGGAGGATCGATGATTTCTGTCAGTGCTGAACGCTTCCGCCTCGCGCAGGTCTTTACCATTTCGCGTGGCTCCAAGACCGAGGCCGAGGTGCTGTGCGTGACCGTGTCGCGCGGCGGGGTGCAGGGGCGCGGCGAATGCGTGCCCTATGGGCGTTACGGCGAAAGCCTCGCCAGCGTCACGGCGCAGATCGCGGCGCTGCCCGCCGGTATCAGCCGTGCGGATCTGCAGCAGGCGCTGCCACCGGGGGCGGCGCGCAATGCGGTTGACTGCGCGCTCTGGGATCTGGAGGCGAAGGCCAGCGGCTGCCCGGTCTGGCAACTGGCCGGACTGGTGGCGCCCGGGCCACTGATCACCGCCTTTACCCTGTCTCTCGACACGCCCGGACGGATGGAGGAGCAGGCCCGGCGCAATGCCAGCCGGCCGGTGCTGAAAATCAAGCTGGGCACGCCCGATGATATGCCGAGGCTGGAGGCGGTACGCAGGGGGGCGCCCCGCGCGCGGCTGATTCTGGATGCGAATGAAGGCTGGACGCCCGAGGTCTACCGCGATCTTGCGCCGCGGCTGGTGGCGATGGGTGTGGCGCTGGTCGAGCAGCCGCTGCCGGTCGGCCAGGATGAGGCTCTGGGCGAGATGGAGCGCCCCTTGCCGGTCTGTGCCGATGAAAGCTGCCACGACCGGGCCAGCCTTGCAGCTTTGCATGGCCGCTATGACGTGGTGAATATCAAGCTCGACAAAACCGGCGGGCTGAGTGAGGCTCTGGCCCTGCGCGAGGAAGCTGTAAAACAAGGCTTTGGCCTGATGGTGGGCTGCATGGTCGGCACCTCTCTGGCCATGGCTCCGGCGGTTTTGCTCGCGGGCGGGGCCTCTTTTGTAGATCTTGACGGACCGCTTCTGCTGGCAGAAGACCGAAAACATCCGCTGCGTTATGACCTTTCAACGCTGCATCCGCCCGAAACCACGCTCTGGGGATAAAATGACTCGTACCGTCTATCTGAATGGCACTTACCTGCCGGAAACCGAGGCCAGGGTTTCCATCTTTGACCGTGGGTTCCTGATGGCGGATGGCGTCTATGAGGTGACCTCGGTGCTCGGCGGCAGGCTGATCGATTTCAGCGGCCATCTGATCCGCCTGCAGCGCTCGCTTGATGAGCTGGGGATCAGCAATCCGCTGACATCTGATGAATGGCTGGCCGCGCATCGCGAGCTGGTCGCGGTCAATAAGATCACCGATGGCATGGTCTATCTGCAGGTGACTCGCGGCAATCCGGGCGACCGTGATTTTGCCTGGGGCGAGGGCGTGGCGCCGACCGTGGTGCTCTTCACCCAGGACAAGCCGGGTCTGGCCGATAACCCCCAGGCCCTGACCGGCCTGCGCGTGATCTCGATCCCCGATATCCGCTGGGGCCGCCGCGATATCAAAACCGTGCAGCTGCTCTACCCGTCGATGGCTAAGATGATGGCGAAAAAGGCCGGGGTTGATGACGCCTGGTTCGTTGAGGACGGCAATGTCACCGAAGGGACGTCGAATAACGTCTATATCGTGAAGGGCAATAAGATCATCACCCGCCCGCTGTCGAATGACATTCTGCATGGCATCACCCGGGCCGCCGTGCTGCGCTTTGCCAAAGAAGCCCAGTTCGAGATTGAGGAGCGGCTGTTCACCGTTGAGGAAGCCAAAGCCGCAGATGAGGCTTTCACCACCTCGGCCTCGGCCTTTGTGATGCCGGTGGTTGAGATCGACGGCGCGGCCATTGGCACTGGTAAACCGGGCAGGGTCGCCCCGCGTCTGCGCGAGATCTATCTCGATGAGATGCGTAAAGCCGCGATCTGAGATTGCAGCGGATCTGACAGACCGGAAAGCCGCCTGCCCGCAAAGGGCAGGCGGCTTTTAAAACGCTCAAAATGCGCTTACAGCCCGGCGCGGTTTGCCTGCAGCATCTCAAGGCCGGGGGCCCCGGTCTGGTTCGAGAACCAGAAGTTATTGCTGTCGACCTGTTCAGGGCGGATGCCCTGCAGCAGGATCCTGTCTACCCCGTTGATTGTTACGATCGAATTGCCGCCATCGGCGCGGATCAGCAGTTCAACATCATCGGGTTCCATATCGATATTCACCGCCAGCTCATCCACGCGCGGGTTGAAATCGGTGATGGTCATCATCCCCTCACCCCGGCCGAGCGTATCAAAGACAAACATATCATGGCCCGTGCCCCCGGTCAGGCTGTCGCCGCCATCGCCGATCAGCTCATCATCGCCAGCGCCCCCGAACAGCTGATCGGGATCCGTGCCGGACTGGGTGTCGACCGCGTAAAGCAGGTCATTGCCGAGGCCGCCATAGAGGCTGTCGCGGCCGGCATGAGACAGCAGCGCATCATCGCCCTCATCGCCGTAAAGCGTGTCATCGCCGCTGCCGCTGATCAGGATATCGTCCCCGGTGCCGCCATGCGCCAGCAGATCACCATCGGCCCCGCCGGCATTCAGCAGATCCTGGCCACCGCCAAGGAAGATCTGATCATTGCCATCTCCGGCCCCGACCTGCGCGCGGTCATCGCCCTCGCCGCCATAGACGATATCATCGCCCCTGCCGCCGCTGAGAAAGTCATTGCCGATGCCGCCCATCAGCGAATCTGTACCGGCCCCGCCATAGAGCTGATCCGGCCCGGCCCCGCCATGCAGAGAATCATCGCCCTCGCCGCCGTAAAGCGTATCCGCCCCGTTATTGCCCAGCAGCGTGTCATTGCCGGCATAGCCATGGAGCTGCTCGGCATCACCATCGCCCTGCAACAGGTCACCTTCGGGGCTGCCCTCGCTCTGCGTAGGGGAGGAGGTGTCTTCTTCTTCGTCATCATCTTTCAGCGCGACGACGGCACCAGCAGCAAGCAAAAATGGCAGAAAAAACAGTAATTCCATCAGGCGGCCTCCCAAAGGCACAAGTCTCGTGAAATATCTCAGTGCAATACGGTGACACTTTGCGGAGGGAGGTTGCCTCTGTCAAATTCCCGGGCCAAAACCGGGGAGATTTCAGTGGTTTCCCTGGAAATTCTGCGTTTATCCCGGGTTTTGTCGCCAAAGTGGAAACCTGGTCGCAGGGGCTGCAGGAGGGCAGCTCCGACAATAGCAGTAAGGCGCAACCCCGGGCGGGGTCGCGCCTCTGATCGGGTAATCAGGGGGTGCCTGACTGATTCGCAAAAGCGCCTCAGCGCCTCAGCCCCTCGGCGCCTCGGTGACATTGCGGCGAAACGCTTCCTGAAAGGCCTCATGTTTGCCGGCATCGGCCTCGGTCTGATGTTTTTCCAGCCAGTCGGCATAGGGCATGCCATAGACGATCTCGCGCGCCTCGTCCTTGGAGAGGGGGATATCGCGCCCGGCCGCCGCCTCCTGATACCAGCGGCTCAGGCAGTTGCGGCAAAAGCCTGCGAGAGTCATCAGATCGATATTCTGCACATCCGGCCGGGCCTCCAGCAGATGCCGCATCAGGGCGCGGAAGGTTGCGGCCTCCAGTTCGATACGGGTCTGGTCATCCATGTTCGGCCTCCTTCAGGGCTGCTTCAATCACCGGCGCAAGACGCGCCGCCCAGGCCGCACAGGCCGCAGGCGTGGTGATCAGGTCATTGCGGACCTCAATCAATGTGTTCTGGCGGCCGGGGACAAGGGCATGGCGCTCAATCGCATCGCCGGGCAGATGGCCGGAATAGGGTTCGTTATCGCCGATAGAGAGCGCTGGATCGGCGCGCAGGTGCCGGATCAGCGGCAAAGACAGCCGGCTGTCGAGATGCGAATGCAGCACGCCGATCTGCCAGGGCCGCTCAGCGCCGCCGCGCAGGCGCGGGGTGAAGCTGTGAATGGCGATGATCACCGTATCGGCCCGCCGGGCCGCCAGCTGCGCCAGCGCCGCGTGATAGGGCCGCCAGAGCCGGGCCAGACGCTCTTCAATCCCGGCTTCGCTGATCCGGCGATTGGCGGGAATGACCGAGCCGTCATACAGGCGCATCACCAGGGTCGGATCCTCCTCGCCGCGATTGGGATCGATCACCAGACGCGAGAAATCTGAGCAGATGACCGGGCTGTCCAGAAGCCGCCCCAGCGCCGAGGCCACCCCCGCCGCGCCCGGATCCCAGGCAATATGGCGCTGCATATCCTCGGAGGGCAGGCCCAGATCCCCGCCATTCACCCAGTCCGGCACCCGGTTGCTGGCATGGTCACAGGTGATCAGCCAGCGCCCCGGGCGGGCCTCGCCCTCAATGTGAAAGGCCTCATCCTGCATGAACCTGATCCCGTCTCTGCCTGTGCCAAAGCCCATTCTCGTGTCGCATGCAGGCAAAGGGGTCAAGAGGCGAGAGCGGGATCAGGGCCGGGCCTGCGGCCGCCGGGCGCTCCGAAGTTCAGGCCCATAGTGGCCGGGCCGGAGCGGGATTGACGGCGACTGCCCTGCGGGTGTCTGTTTGGCGCGACAGGGACAGGCCGTTAATGCCACATTGGGTTATCATGCTGCTGATTGCCGGGGCGGGTTTTAGCCTCGCTTCGCTGCTGGCGATTTCTGCCTGGGGCCGCTTTGCCCGGCTTGCGCGGGGCGAGCCCTCCTATAGCCTGGAGGCGGGCAGCGGCAGCGCATTGGATCAGCGCCTCGCCGCGCTCAGCGCCGCGCATCCCGATCACACTGGACTGGTGCTGCTCGAGGAAAATATGCCCTCCTTTGCCGCTCGGGTGGCCATGGCGCGTGAGGCCGCCCGTTCGCTCGATCTGATGTATTACATCTGGAAAGAGGATCTGACCGGCAGTCTGCTGCTGCGCGAAGTGATTGCAGCTGCCGACCGGGGCGTGCGGGTGCGGCTTTTGCTCGATGATATCGGGGTGGAGGCCGATGACCGCACCTTCCGTGCCCTGAGCAGCCATCCGCAGATTGAGCTGCGGCTGTTCAACCCGACAAGGGCGCGCAAGGGCGGGCTGAGGCGTGGGCTGGAGATGATGCTGCGCGCCTTCAGCGTGACGCGGCGCATGCATAATAAGGCGATGATTGCCGATGGGCGGCTGGTTATCCTCGGCGGCCGCAATATTGCCGATGCCTATTTCGATGCCTCCGAGGTTTCTTACTTCCGCGATATGGACCTGCTGGCGCTGGGCCCGGTGGTGGCACAGACCGCGCAGATGTTTGATGAGTACTGGAACAGCGAGGTGGCGCTGCCGGCGCGCAATCTGCTGCCCCGGGACGAGCGCGAGGACTGGCTTGGCCGGTTGCGGGACCGGCTTGAGGCCCTGGCCGGTTCCGCGATCAGCGCCCGGTTTCGCGAGGCGGTTGCAGGCGAAACCGCTCTGCCCGGCCGGGAGGGGCCGGAGATCTACTGGTGCGACGGGGTTGAGCTGGTGGCCGATCCGCCGGAAAAAACCCTGGGCCGTAAGGGCGAGAACTGGATGATGCAGAGCCTCTATCCGCTGCTGCGCGGGGCAAAGCAGAGCATCACCATCACCTCGCCCTATTTCGTGCCGGGCAAGGCCGGTGCGGCTGAGATGGAGGCTATGGTTGCCGGGGGCATCCGTTTGCGGGTGCTGACCAATTCGCTGGCGGCGACCGATGTGGCGATGGTGCATGGCGGCTATGCCCGCTACCGGCGCCGGCTGGTTCAGGGCGGGGTGCAGCTTTATGAGATGCGCCCGGCTTTGCGGCGCGGGCGCAAGCGCATGTCGTTTCGTGGCAAGGCCCGGGCCAGCCTGCATACCAAGGCTTTCACCATTGATGGCGAGACCGGCTTTATCGGCTCGCTGAATTTCGACCCGCGTTCCAGCTCGCTCAACACCGAAATGGGGCTTTTGTTTCGCCATCAGGCGCTGATCACCCGGATGGAGCAGATCTTCACCGAAGAGATCAGCGGGCTTTATTCCTATGAGCTGGGGCTGAACGCCCGGGGCGGGCTGCGCTGGCAGGCCGCTGGCCGGGATTTCCCGCGCGAGCCGGAGGCCGGGATCTGGCGCCGCGCTGTGGCGCTGGCCTGCCGTTATCTGCCGCTGGAATCGCAGATGTGATCCGGGCGGGGCCAGACCCCGCCCAAGGGGGCATCAGCCCTCAGATCGCAGCACCCGCGCCGGGCGCACCCGCAGCGAGCGCAAAGCAAAGAACAGACCCGCCAGCAGCGTGGCAAGGATGCCGCCGAGGATGATCGCCATGGCCGAGACCGGCTCGAAGCGGAAGCTGGCCTCCATCACGAAACGCATCACCGCCCAGGCCGAAGCCGCCCCGGCAAAGACCGCGACCAGCCCGGCTGCGCCGCCGAGCAGCACCGAGCGCAGGGTGAAACTGGCAAGGATCCTCGCCCGGCTGGCCCCCAGCACTTTCAGCAGCGCCGCCTCATAGACCCGGGCGCGCTCGCCCGCCGCAGCGGTGCCGATCAGCACGGCAAAGCCGGTCAGGATGGTGCCCGCCGCCGCCCAGGCGGTGGCCCGGGCAATCGCGCCGAGCGCATCGCTCACCTGGTCCACCGCCTCGCGGATGCGGATCGCGGTGACATTGGGCCAAGTGCTGGTCACCGCGCGCAGGATCGGCGCCTCAGCCTCGGGCGGGGCGTAGAGCGTGGCAATATGCGAATGCGGTGCGCCTTGCAGCGCTGCCTCATTCATCACGATGACAAAGCCCATGCCCGCCGAAGAGAAATCCACCTCGCGCAGTGAGGTGATGGTGCCGGTGATATCGCGGCCCAGTACATTGACCGTCAGCTGATCGCCTAAGGTCAGGCCCAGCTCGCCTGCCTCTTTCGCGGCCATGCTGATCTGCGGATCGCCGCTGTAATCCGGAGCCCACCAGCTGCCGGCGGTCAGGGTTGTGCCCTCGGGCAAAGCCCCGGCATAGGAAATGCCCCGGTCGCCGCGCACCACCCAGTGCTCGCCCGCCACCTCACGCGCCGGGCGGCCATTGATCTGCGAGACCACGCCGCGCAGCATCGGCGCGGTCTGGTAAGCGCTGACCGCAGGGGCAGATTTCGCCATATCGATAAAGCCGCCGATCTGATCGGGCTGAATATCGACAAAGAAAAAGGCAGGGGCGCGCTCGGGCAGGTCGCGGTCGATTGCCATGCGCAGATTGGCCTCGATCTGACCAATCGCCGCCAGAACCGAGAGGCCAAGGCCAAGCGACAGAACCACCGGCAGCGCCTCGCTGCCCGGCCCGCCGATAGCGGCGAGGGCGGCGCGCAGGGCCGGGCGGCCCCGCACCAGCCTGGCGCGGGCAAGACGACGGGCAAAGCGGCGGATCGCCCAGGCGGTCAGCGCCAGCAGCGCCAGCGCCGCGAGGATGCCGCCTGCGGTGCCAAGTGCCAGTTCGGGGATGCCCGAGCGCAGGACTGCGGTTGCGAGGAGCAGCAGGACCAGCCCCGCCAGCACCGCCAGCCAGCGTTTGCGCGGCCAGCCGCGCGACCCGCCCCGGTACAGTGCAGCAGCGCGGATTTTCTCGGCCTGGGCCAGCGGCAGCAGGGTGAAGATTAGCGCGGTCAGCAATCCGTAGAACGCCGCTTCGGCCAGAGCGGGCGCGGAAAGGGTGATGCGGGCCGGGAAGGGCAGCGAGGCCTCAATCCAAGGGGCGGCGATCAGCGGCAGCCCGGCGCCCAGCACCAGGCCGAGCACTGTGCCGGTCAGGGCAATGGCGGCGATCTGGATCAGATAGCTGCGGAAAATCAGCGAGGAGGGCGCGCCCAGGGTCTTCAGCGTGGCGATGGTTTTTTCCTTGCCCTCAAGCCAGGCGCGCACCGCTGCCGAAATGCCAACCCCGCCGACCGCCAGCCCGGCGAGGCCAACGAGCACGAGGAAAGACCCCATCCGGTCGATAAAGCGCTCAATCCCCGGCGCAGGGCGGCGCTTGTCGCTCCAGCGCAGACCTTTGTCGAGGAAACCGGCTTTCGCCTCCTGCTCCAGCGCCTGCAGATCGGCGGCGGGCGGCAGAGCGAGGCGGTATTTGGTCTCAAACAAACTGCCGGGCGAGAGCAGGCCCGAATCCCGCAGGCTGTCGGTTGCCACCAGGGTGCGCGGGCCGAGCGAGAAACCTTCGGCGCCACTGTCGGGCTCGGCGGTCAGGGCAGCCATCAGGATGAAGCTCTGCGTGCCAAGCCGGAAGCTTGCGCCGGGGGCCAGCCCCAGCCGCTCGATCAGCAAAGGATGCATCACTGCGCCGGGCAGGCCCTCTTTGCCGGCCAGGGCTTCGGCGAGCGGCATGGCAGGCTCCAGCAGCGCCTCGCCATAGAGCGGCCAGTTGCCATCGACGGCTTTCAGCTGGGTCAGCGCCTGATCGCCTTCGGTCAGCACCATCGAACGGAAATCGACGATCTCGGACACCCGGTCAGCATGCGCGGCCATGAAGGCGCGTTCCTCGTCCGAGGCAAAGCGATAGGTGAAGCGCATCTCGGCATCCCCGCCGAGGATCACGCTGCCCTGATCGGTCAGCCCCTGCTGGATCGAGGCGCGCAGCGTGGCTACCCCGGCAATCGCCGCCACGCCAAGCGCGAGACAGATCAGAAAAACGCTGAGGCCACGCAGGCCGCCCCTCAGCTCGCGCCGGGCAATCCGGAAGGCAAGGCTCATGCGCGGACCTCAGAGGCCAGCTGCCCGTCCTGAAGACGTATCACCCGGTCACAGCGCGCCGCCAGTTCCGGCGCATGGGTCACCATGATCAGGGTGGCGCCGTCGCGGTCGCGCAGCGAGAACAGCAAATCCATGATCGCCTGACCATTCACCCCGTCGAGATTGCCGGTCGGCTCATCGGCCAGCAGGATCGGCGGGCGTGGCGCGATGGCGCGGGCCAGCGCCACGCGCTGCTGCTCGCCGCCCGAAAGCTGCGCCGGATAGTGATCGCCGCGATGGCCGAGGCCGACGGCAGCCAGCTCGGCCGCGGCGCGCTCAAAGGCATGTTTCTCGCCGCCAAGCTCCAGCGGCAAAGCCACGTTTTCCAGCGCCGTCATATTCGGGATCAG
Organism: Pseudogemmobacter faecipullorum; assembly: GCF_020539525.1. Lineage (GTDB taxonomy): Bacteria > Pseudomonadota > Alphaproteobacteria > Rhodobacterales > Rhodobacteraceae > Pseudogemmobacter > Pseudogemmobacter faecipullorum. The sequence goes on from NZ_JACDXX010000002.1 coordinate 79,341, forward strand.
GTGGAAGGACTGGAACACCACCCCCATATGTCGGCGGCGAAAGGCGGCCAGGGCATCCTCATCCAGCGTGCTCAGATCATGGCCGAGCGCCTCAATCCGGCCGCCCGAGACGGTTTCCAGCCCGCCCATCAGCATAAGCAGCGAAGATTTGCCCGAACCCGAAGGGCCGGTCAGGGCGAGGGTTTCGCCCTGGTTGACCTTCAGCGTGATGCCTTTCAGGATCGCCACCGGTCCCGCATTGCCCTGCAAGGTCAGCGCAACATCGCTCAGCGACATCACGGGTGCTGCGGTGAGAGCCGGAGCAGGCACAGACGAGAGGGTTTGAACGGTCATGCGGTACTTTCTGCGGCAGCTGGGTTTCTTCGGATATGGCCTGGCCCGGGCTTTGCGCAACCTCACGTTTGCGTCAGGCCTGGTGTTTCTGGGCTCTGTGGCCGCGCGCGCCGAGACCGGGGCTGAGAGGGGGGCCGAAACCGGGCCGGTGGTGCTGCTCGCCTTTGGCGACAGCCTTACCGCCGGATATGGGCTGAATGAGGGCGAGGGGCTGGTGCCGCAGCTGCAGGCCTGGCTGACCACGGCGGGGGTCGGGGTCACGCTGCAGAATGCCGGGGTTTCGGGCGATACCACGGCGGGCGGGCTGTCGCGGATCGACTGGGCGCTGGGGCCGGAAGTTGATGCGCTGATGGTGACGCTGGGCGGCAATGACATGCTGCGCGGCCTGCCGGTCGCCGGGGTGCGCAGCAATCTTGCAGGTATCCTGAAAGCGGCAAAGGCACGCGGCCTGCCGGTGCTGCTGGTTGGCATGAAAGCGCCGCTGAACTGGGGGCCGGAGTATAAGGCTGGTTTCGATGCGCTTTATCCCGAGCTGGCGGCGGAATATGGCGCAGCACTTTACCCCGATTTCTTCACCGGCCTGCTGGCCAGCGGGGCCGATCCTGCCGATCCGGCCTCGATGGCGCGTTATATGCAGGGCGATGGCATTCACCCCAATAAAGCGGGGGTAAAGCTGATCGTTGAGGGCCTCGGCCCGGCGGTACAGGATTTTCTGGCCGCGAACTGAGCAGGATCAGAGCAGGATCAGAGCGGTGGCAATATCGCCTTGATCGCCGCCACATGGGCCGGACTGGCCTGTATCACATCGCCTGCGAAGCTGAGGGCGGCATCGGTCAGGCCTTCGCGTGGGGCGATATGATCGATCAGCACCATGGCAAGGGCCTCTCCGGCGCTGAAGCGTTCGCCGCATAGCAGCAGCCGGCGGCAGCGTGCCGGGCCGATCAGCGCCGTCAGCCTTTGTGCATCGGCGGCCTGTGGCAGATAACCGCGCTGCATCACCGGATAGAAAAACTGCGCCTCTGCCACTGTAAGGCGGATATCGCAGGCAAGCGCCATGCCAAAGGCCCCGCCTGCCAGCGTGCCGTTCAGCGCGGTAATGGTCAGCCCCGGAAAGGCCGCGAGGGCCGAGGAGGCCTGTTCCCAGATCCTTTCAGAAGCGAGGCCCTGTGCCACTTCGCCAAGATCGGCCCCTGCTGAGAAAACCTTGCCCGTGCCGGTCAGGATCAGCAGCTTTGCCCCTGCCTCGCGGGCTGCGCCGACCGCAGCGATCACCGCCTCCAGCATCGCCCGGTTCAGCGCATTGGCCTTTTCCGGGCGGTTCAGGGTGATGATATGACAGGCCCCGCGCGTTTCGACAGCAATCATCGGTCAGGTTTTCCTTATGCGACACCAGGGCAGAACGGGCTTGCGTGATCGGTGCTTTGTGATCAGAGCGCTGTCAACCGCACTTGACGCCCGCCGGATGGCGAAGGACGATGCGGCGATTGATTTTATGTGAGGCCGGTTATGAAACACTGGACGCTTTCTGCTTCCACTGCAGTTATTTTACTGTTCCAGGCGGGCGCTGCTTTCTCGATCACCCCTGAGGAGGTCTGGGAAAGCTGGAAAGCGCAGACAGTCGGAACCGGCGTCACTCTCACGGTGGAATCGGAAGACCGCAACGGCAGCTCGGTTGAGATAAAAGGCCTGCGCTCGACCTTTGCCGATGGCTCGGGCGGTCAGCTCATCACCGAGGTTGACAGCCTGGTGCTGTCAGATCGCGGCGATGGTACGGTTGAGGTGAAAACCTCCGAGACCTGGCCGCTCTACTGGGTAGAGCCGGGCGAGCCTGCCGATAAACCGAAAGTCGAGATGAAGATCAGCCAGCCCGGCGCGGTGGTGATTGCCTCGGGTACGGCAGAGGCAACGAAATACGATTTCACCCTGCCAAAGCTGCAGCTCGAGCTGGTCCGTTCGCTTGACGCGCAGGGCCAGCCCGAAACGGTGCAGCTCAGCGCCACGGTGGCCGATCTGGCCGGTGACTACCTGGTCTCGGCCCGGCCCGATGGCGGCTTCGGGCTGGAAAGCACCATCCGCTCGGGGGCGATTGCTCTGCGCGGCAGCGGCACTGAGAATGACGAGCGGTTTAACGTGGTGTTTGATCTGGCCGGGATCAGCGGGAAATCCTCGGGGGTCTTCATCGACCCGGCGCTGATGAGCGATATGGCCCAGGCCATTGCCGCAGGGTTTGAGGTCGCCAGCACCAGCGAAGCCGGGGCGATGAGCTTTGCCGTGGAACTGGAAAAAGCGGGGGAAATCTCGACCCTCAGCGGCAAAATGGAAGCGGGCCGGTTCCATACCAATATCAACAAAGAGCGCCTCGATTACGGCCTGTCGCTGCTGGCCGGTGAATTTGCCGGGACGTTGCCGGAAACCGGCATTGCCTCGGGCGATGTTTCATTCAGCGAGATCGCTTTTGGCTTTGATCTGCCGGTGGGGGTCTCGGAAACGGCCTCGGATTTTGCCGCCCTCGTGCGGCTTGCCGAGCTGAAATTCTCGGATGAGATCTGGCAGAGTTTTGATCCGGCCGGGCAGCTCGGGCGTGATCCGATCACTGCGGTGCTGGATCTGACCGGCAAAGGTGCCTGGCTGACCGATATTTTCGCCGGGCAGTCGCTGGATGATCTGACCGAAACCCCGGAGCTGCCGATGCGGCTCGAAGCGCTGAACCTGGCGCAGCTTTTGCTGAAGCTGACCGGGGCCGAGGTGAAAGCCAATGGCGCGCTGACCTTTGATAACAGTGATACAGTCACCTTTGGCGGCATCCCGGCCCCAAGCGGCACGATCACCGTAAATCTCTCGGGTATTTCGGCATTGCTCGATAAGCTGGTGGCCTTCGGAGTGATCGATGCCAGCGATCTGACCGGCGTGCGCATGGGCCTGGCGATGTTCACCCGTCCGGGTGCCGGCCCCGATCAGCTGATCAGCGAGATCGAATTCCGCAATAAGGGCCTGTTCGTGAATGGCCAGCAGATCATGTGAGATCTGAACGCGCGACGGGGCTGTGCCAGCCCGGGCCCCGTCGCGCTTCCTTGCTGTCCGGGCTGGCCGACAGAACTTTGTAAAGCATATAATGCGTTCTTCCCTCCTTTCCGCAGGCCTGCTCTCGCTGGGCCTTTCGTTCTTTCCCGGCCTCAGCCTGGCCCAGGGGCTGGTGGCAAATGAGCTCTGGCAGGCCTGGCAGGAGGAGGCGCACGATGCCGGTGCCGTGCTGAGTGCCAAGGAGAGCCGCGAGGGCAATAAGCTGGTGCTGCGTGATCTGCGCCTCGATACCGGTGAGGATGGCGGGGTGCTGCAGGTTGAGGTGGTGACCCTGACCAATCAGGCCGATGGTTCGGTTGCGGTGGTGCTGCCCGAGACCTTCCCGCTGATCATCGAGACCCCGGCAGCCGCCGGAGCCGCGCCGGGAACCGGCGAGAAAGTTGTGCTCAGCGTCGCGGCCCCGGATCTGCATCTGATCGTGCGCGGCATTCATGACCGGGCTGATTTTGAGGCCTCTGCCCCCGAGCTGAAAGTCAGTTTTGACCGCTTCATCCCGGCCCGGCCGCCCGAAGAGGGCGAAGGCCATCTCGCGGTCACGCTGCAGAACCCGGCTTTGCGCTATTCGCGTGACTTTGCCCAGCAGCTGCGCAGCATCGATGCGGCGCTGAGTTTTGATGCGCTGGAGGCGGCGGCGGCGGTGTCAGGCCGGGCGCAGGGCGATATCGTTCTGTCGCTGCTGCTGGCAAAAACCGAAGCCACTTTCGCCGGCGCCTTCCCGCCCTCGCTGACGGCTGATGCGCCTGACGGGGCGCAGGCTGCGCCCGGGGTGACAGAGCGCGCCCCGGCCGATCTGCTGAAGATCCTGGCCGATGGGTTCCGGGTGAAATCCTCGCTGCAGCTGGGTGGGCTCGAGCTGAAGACCACCCAGCCGGGCACTGAGGGTGAGGCTCCGGTTGAAATCGACTTTGCCCTGGCTGGCACCAGGCTTGCCTTTGATGCCGATCAGACGGCTGCCGGGTTTGAACTGCTGGCAAACGGCCTCAGCCTGACCGGCAACGGCGGGCTGGCGGATCTGCCGCAGACCGAGACGGCGCTGCAGATCGGGGAATATCGCACAGCTTTCCGTCTGGGCCTGAACGGGCTGCGCGGCCCGCAGGACTGGAGCGCGGCCTTTGCCCTGCGCGGCTTCGATATCTCTGCTGGCATGTGGCAAGAGCTTGACCCCCAGGGTGCTTTCCCGCGCGAGCAGCTGACGGCGGCGGTGACGCTTGAGGGGCGTTATGCGGTGCTCCCGGAACTGCTGGCGCCGGAAGGGTTCAGCTTTGACAAATCCCCGCTGGCCGAGCTCAGCTTTGAGATCCGCGAACTGGCGCTGGAGGGGGTCGGGCTGCAGTTCGGCGGCGAGGGTGGACTGGGCTTTGACATGGCAGATCTGGAGAGCTGGGGCGGTATCCCCGCGCCGCTGGGGAAGCTGCGCTTCATGGCCTCGGGGGTTTATGGTTTCCTGGACAAGCTTTCAGCCCTGGGCCGGATTTCGGCGGAAGAGCTGCAGGGGATCCGCGCCGCTCTGCTGGTGATCGGCAAGGCGGGTGACAAGCCCGATACCCTGCGCTCGGAGCTGGAGTTCCAGGATGGGGGCCTGGTGCTGAACGGGATGAAAATTCGCTGAGTGCTGGCGGTGCCACATACCGCTTCTGCGCCGGATGAAAGGCGCAGAGGCGGCGGGTGCTTGCACCTGGGCAATGCGCAGACTACCTCATCAGGCAGCGACAGAACGGAGAGATATTATGGCCGCTGACACGCCTGCCAATCCGGCGCTTGCAGATCTTGCCGCCGCCCTGATGCAGGCGGGCCTGCAGGCCGGGGCCGATCAGGCCGATGCTCTGGCCGTCAGTGGTACGGCTTTGTCGATTGATATCCGCCAGGGGCGGCTGGAACAGGCCGAGCGGGCCGAAGGCACTGATATTGGCCTGCGGGTGATGATCGGCCAGCGCCAGGCCTGCGTCTCGGCTTCGGATATCTCGCCTGCCACCCTGCGCGCTCTGGCCGAGCGGGCGGTGGCAATGGCGCGCGAGGCGCCGGAAGATCCTTCGACCGGCCTTGCGGACAGCGCCGAGCTGGCATCGCTGCGCAATGCGGATTTCCTCGATCTGGAAGACCGGGCTGAAGATCCGGGGGCCGCGGCGCTTGAGCGCTCGGCCCGGGAGCTGGAGGCGGCAGCTTTGTCGGTTCAGGGCATCACCCAGGCCGAGGTTTCCGCCAGTTTCTCGCGTCGTGCCATCGCGCTGGCGCAGTCGAATGGCTTTTGCGGCGCCTATGGCCGCACCAGCCACAGCCGGGCCGCCGTGGCTTTCTGCGGCTCGGGCACGGCCATGGAGCGCGATTACGCGGGCGAGGGGCGCAGCCATCTGAGTGATATGCCCGATGCCGCAGGCATCGGCCGTCTTGCCTCCGAGCGCGCCCTGGCGCGGCTTGGCGGCGTCAAGCCGCCGACCGGCACTTTCCCTGTGCTCTATGATGAGCGCATCGCCTCTTCGCTGATTGGCCATCTGATGGGGGCGATCAATGGCGAGTCGATTGCCCGCGGCGCCTCCTGGGCCCGCGATCTGATGGGCAAGGCGGTGCTGCCCGAGGGCTTCAGCCTGCATGAAGACCCGCTGCGGCGGCGCGGCGCTGCCTCGCGCCCCTTCGATGCCGAAGGCCTGGCAACGCGGGCCAAGGATTTTGTCAGTGATGGTGTGCTGCAAAGCTGGGTGCTTGATCTGGCAACCGCGCGGCGGCTGGGGCTGAAATCCACCGCCAATGCGATGCGCGGGCCATCGGCCCCGCCTTCGCCCGGCGCGACCAATCTGGAGCTGAGCCCGGGCCAGGCCTCGCGTCAGGATCTGCTGGCGCAGATGGGAACCGGGCTGCTGGTCACCTCGCTGATCGGCTCGACCATCAATCCGACCACCGGCGATTACTCGCGCGGCGCTTCGGGCTGGTGGGTCGAAAACGGCCAGCTGTCGCATCCGGTGCATGAATGCACCATCGCCGGCAATCTGCGCGATATGCTGCGCCGCATTGTCCCGGCCAATGACGCGCGCCAGCATTTGTCAATCCGCGTGCCCTCAATCCTGATCGACGGGATGACCCTTGCCGGGGCCTGATCGCAATCTCGCGGATATGGCGCTGCTTGAGCGGGCAGCCCGGGCCGCCGGGCCGATTGCGCTGCTTTACTGGCGCCGCTCGCCCCAGGCCTGGGATAAGCCCGGCGATGCCGGTCCGGTTTCTGAGGCCGATCTGGCGGTGGACCGGGCTCTGCGCGAGACGCTGACCGCGGCGCGCCCCGGTTACGGCTGGCTGTCCGAGGAAACCCCGGATGATCTGGCGCGCCTCGGTCATGAGGATCTGTTCATCGTCGATCCTATTGACGGCACCCGCGCCTATCTGGCGGGCGAGAAGGAATTTGCCCTGTCGCTCGCCGTGGTGCGGAGCGGCAGGGTGAGCGCAGGTGTGGTGCATCTGCCGGCCCGCGATCTGACCTATCGCGCCGCGCTTGGCGGCCCGGCCTGGTGCAATGACCGGGTGATCCGTGCCAGTGAGCGCACCAGCCTCAGCGGTGCGAAACTGATGACCAACCGCGCCAATCTCGAGCCCGGCGACTGGCCAGGCGGCGTGCCACAGATCGAGCGGGTGTTTCGCTCCTCGCTGGCCTACCGGCTTTGCCTTGCGGCTGAGGGGCAGGCCGATGCCATGCTGACCCTGCGTCCGACCTGGGAATGGGATTCGGCGGCAGGCTCGCTGATTGCCGGGGCGGCGGGCTGTGAGATCTGTGACCGTTTCGGTCAGACCCTGCAGTTCAATCGGGAAGATCCGCGCAGCGCCGGGCTGATTGCTGCCCCGCCCGGGCTGATGCAGGGGCTGCTCCGGGGTCTTGGTCAGAGCCGAGCCTGCATCAGCCCCGGCGGCGGGTAATTGCGCAGCGCCAGCCGCAGCCGGTCCTGCAGGGCCGGGATTGCCCGAGGATGGCTCAGGAAACGGCTGATATCCATCATCTGCCAGCCCTGACCCTCCTCGCCAAAGCGGATCTGCGCGATCTCAGCGGCGGTGATCTCACCGGCGAAAAACCATGAGGGCAGGGCGGCGCCATTCATCGAGGGCCAGCTCTGGCGATAGCGCAGCCGTCCGGGCGGCAGGCGCAGGCCGAATTCCTCTTCCAGCTCGCGCAGAAGACAGGCTTCCGGCGCCTCATCGCCCTCACGCCCGCCGCCGGGAAGATCGTGATAGCCGGGCCAGGGCAGGGCTGGCAGGTCATCGCGCTGCAGCGTCAGCACCCGGCTGCCGTTCAGGAAAGCGGCCTTCGCGCCGTGAAAGGCTGCAGCGGCGGAGATCACGGATTATCGTTGATATCGCGGTCCCAGATTTTCACCTGGCCCTCGCGTTTGCCCGCAAGGCGGCGCACGAGGCCCCAGGCGATCAGCGACAGCAGGGCAAAGACCAGCAGCAGGACCGGCAGGCCGGGTGTCAGGCCGATCAGCAGCAACAGCCCGGTCAGCAGGGCGCCGATGGCAAAGCCGAGGAAGAAAAAGCCCGGGGCGATGACCTCGATAATCCCCAGCACCACCCCGCCCGCCATCCAGATCCAGCCATTGCCCCAGAGCGGATCCATCTCAGACCCGCCCTTTGAACATGGCGAAAGCATTGGAGAAGGCTTCCAGCGCATTGGCCGGAACCAGAATGGTCTGTTTGCCGCCGCCCTTTGCCATGCTTTCCAAGGCCCCGACCTGCGCGAGGGCCACCTGGTATTGCGCCGCCTCAAGGCCGTTCCTTGAAATCGCTTCGGCGATCACCCCGGTGGCATAGGCCTCGGCATCGGCGGTGACGCGCTTCGCCTTGGCCTGCTGTTCGGCCTGGTAGAGCTCGGCATCGGCCTGCAGCTCGACCGCGCGCTTTTTGCCTTCGGCCTCGGTCACCTGGGCGCGGCGGGCGCGCTCAGCATTAAGCTGCTGCAGCATGGCCGAACGGGTGGCATCATCAAGATTGACGTCCAGGATTTCGGCCCGTGTCACCTCGACCCCCCAGTCATCGACCATGGCCGCGACCTGTTCGCGCACCCGCTCGATCAGCTGGCTGCGGTTGGACTGCACCTGGTCAAGCTCCAGTTTGCCAATTTCTGAGCGCACAATGCCGGCGACCGTGGTGGCAATCGCGCCATCAATATCGCGGATCCGGTAGACGGTCTTTTCCGGCTCGGTCACGCGGTAGAAGACCGAGGTCTCAACCTTGACCAGCACGTTATCGGCGGTGATCGCATCCTGCGAGGCGGTGGGCAGCTGACGCTCGAGCACCGAAACCTTATGGGCAATCCGGTCGAGGAAGGGGATGACGAAATTGATCCCCGGCCCGAGCACCGCGCGCAGCCGGCCAAAACGCTCGACCACATGTTTTTCGGATTGCGGCACAATCCTGACGCCGAGGAAGATGCAAAGGATGACAAACAGGGCGAGGGCGATGAGAAGAATATTCCCGCCGCTCAGATCGTTAATATCCATTTCATTCCCCTTGATGCGCAATTCACCTGCCCGGCACTTTGCCCGGCGTGCCGTTGCGTCGCAAGGTCTGACTTCCCTCTCCGGGAGCATCGGCTTTCCTCGGCGGCGCGGGCAGGATAATCTGGGGCACAGGCAGAAGTGGCGGGGTTCAGTCATGGCAGGGCGGCATGTTCAGACCGGGGCGGCAGGTGATGGCCTGACCATGACCCTGGCTCAGGCTGTGTGCGCGTGACCATGCGGGCTCCGGCAGGACGCAGCTGGTGGGCGCTTGGCGGACGGCGCGAGCCGGTCCCGGCCGGGCAGCATCCGGCCCGGCCCGAGGGGTCGCTGGTCTGGCTGCATGTCGCGGGTCCGGCTTCGGCCTCGGGGCTGCGCGAGCTGGCCGCGCGGCTGCGCGAGGAGCAGGGGGTCGCGGTGCTGATGACCGGCGCGCGCGAGCTGCTGCCCGATCAGGGCGTGCTGCGCGATCAGATGCCCGAGGAGAGCCTCGGCGATCTGCGCAGCTTTCTGACCCATTGGTCACCCGATGCGGTGGTGTTGTCCGAGGGCGAGATCCGTCCGACCCTGCTCGGCGAGCTGGCCGAGCGGGAGATCCCGGTTCTGATCGCGGATGCGCGTGAGCCTTGGCTTGCCAAAGGCAGTGAGAGCTGGATCCCGGGGGTGATGCGGCGCTCGCTGGTCAATGTGCACCGGGTCTTTGCCATTGATGCCGCGGCAGGCCGGGCCTTTCAGAAAGCCGGTGCCCAGGCGCGGCGGATCAGCGTGAGCGGGCGGCTGGAGGAAAGCTCGCAGGCGCTCCCCTGTCTTGAGGCCGAGCGGGAATATCTGGCCGATCTGACCGTGGCGCGTCCGGTCTGGTTCGCCGGCGGCGTGCCGCAGGCGGAGGAAGACGCGGTCATGGCGGCGCATCGCCATGCCCTGCAGCTGGCGCACCGGCTTTTGCTGGTGCTGATGCCCGAAGACCCGGCCCGGGCCGGGCCTCTGGCGCGCGAGCTGGAGGAACAGGGTTTTTCGGTCTCGGTCCGCAGCGATGAACAGGAGCCGGATCCCGAGATCGAGGTCTATATCGTTGCCGAACCGGCCGAGCTCGGGCTCTGGTACCGGCTGGCGCCGATCACCTATATCGGCGGCGGTCTGTCGGGCACGGGGCTGACCCTCAACCCCTTTGCCCCGGCGGCCCTTGGCTCGGCGCTGCTGCACGGACCGCGACCGGGCAGCTTCGGGGCGCCACTGGGGCGGCTGGGGGCGGCACGCGCGGCGCGGGCCGTGGCCTCGATCCGTGATCTGAGCGAGGCTCTGGCGGATCTTCTGTCGCCCGAGCGTTCGGCCAGGCTGGCGGGCGCCGCCTGGGGCGTGGTCTCGGAAGGGGCGGAAGTGACGGAAGATATGCTGAAAACCCTGGCGCAGCTGATCGCAGAGCGTCAGGCCGCAACCGGGGGAGGGCGCTGATGCGACCACCGGCTTTCTGGGATAACCCGCCGCAGGCCCCGGGGCTGAAGGCACGGCTGTTGCAGCCCCTGGGTGCGCTCTATGCCCGTGCCACGGCGCGGCGGCTGACACAGCCGGGCTATAAAGCTTCGGTGCCGGTGATCTGTATCGGCAATCTGAATGCGGGCGGCACCGGCAAGACACCGACCGTGATCGCGCTGATCGCCCGGCTCCAGGCCCGTGGCCATCAGGTCCATATCGTCTCGCGCGGCTATGGCGGCTCGGCCGAGGGGCCGGTGCAGGTTGATGTCCTGCGCCACAAAGCGGCTGAGGTCGGGGATGAGCCTTTGCTGATCGCGGCTTTCGCGCCGGTCTGGGTGGCCAAAGACCGCGCTGCCGGGGTGCGGGCGGCCGAGGCGGCGGGGGCCGGGGTGATCTTGCTCGATGACGGCCATCAGAACCCTTCGGTGGTCAAGGATCTGTCGCTGATCGTGGTCGATGCAAACAAGGGCTTTGGCAACGGGCTTTGCCTGCCGGCCGGGCCGCTGCGTGAGCCGGTGGGGCCAGGCCTTGCCCGGGCTGATCTGCTCCTCTCGATCGGCGATCAGGCGGCCCAGGCGCGGTTTCGCCAGAGCTGGGGGGCAAAGCTGGGGCAGCTGCCGCATCTGACCGGGCATCTGCAGCCGCTGCAGATGGGGATGGACTGGCAGGGCGAGCGGGTTCTGGCTTTCGCCGGGATCGGCAATCCCGAAAAATTCTTCGCCACTTTGCGCGGCGAGGGGGCGGTGATCCTGCGGGCTGAGGCTCTGGATGATCACCAGAGGCTCTCGCCCGCGCTGCTGGCCCGGCTCGAGGCCGAGGCCTTTGCGCTGGGTGCGCAGCTGGTCACCACCGAGAAAGACGCGGCGCGTCTGCCCGCGGCCTTCCGCTCAAAAGTGCTGACCCTGGTGGTGCGGCTGGAGATTGCCGACTGGTCGGCCTTTGACGCGAAACTGGAAAGCCTGGGGCTGTAACACGCCCCAGGGGGTAAGCCTCAGGCGCGCTGCGGGATCGAGGCGATCCCCAGCACATTGAGCACTTTCGCCTCAATCTGCGGCGCATCCATTCCGGCGATGCTGTACATCGCCTCCGGGCTGGCCTGATCGATGAAAGTATCGGGCAGAACCATCGAGCGGAATTTAAAGCCGCGGTCGAACACGCCCTCATCGGCCAGCAGCTGGGCGACATGGCTGCCGAAACCGCCGACCGCGCCCTCTTCAACGCAGATCAGCGCCTCATGCTCGCGGCAAAGCCGCAGGATCAGATCGCGGTCGAGCGGCTTGGCAAAGCGCGCATCGGCCACGGTCGGAGCAAGGCCACGCGCGCTCAGCGATTCAGCGGCCTTCAGCACCTCGGCCATCCGCGTGCCGAAGGAAAGGATGGCCACCCGCGCGCCTTCGCGCAGGATCCGGCCCTTGCCGATCTGCAGCGGTGTGCCATCGGCGGGCAGTTCGACCCCCATGCCCTCACCCCGCGGGAAGCGGAAGGCAATCGGCCCCTCATCATGGGCCACGGCGGTTGCCACCATATGGCGCAGCTCGGCCTCATCGGCGGCGGCCATCACCACCATGCCCGGCAGATTGGCGAGAAAGCCGATATCGAAAGATCCGGCATGGGTTGCGCCATCAGCGCCCACCAGCCCGGCCCGGTCGATGGCGAAACGCACCGGCAGGCGCTGAATCGCCACATCATGCACCACCTGGTCATAGCCACGCTGCAGGAAGGTCGAGTAAAGCGCGCAGAAAGGCTTCATCCCGCCCGCCGCCAGACCGGCGGCAAAGGTCACCGCATGTTGTTCGGCAATGCCGACGTCAAAGGTGCGGCGCGGGAAATGCCTGGCAAAGAGATCCAGCCCGGTGCCATCGGGCATGGCGGCGGTGATGCCGACGATCTTATCGTCACGCTCGGCCTCGCGGATCAGGCTTTCGGCGAAGACCTTTGTATAGGAGGGCGCGTTCGAGGGCGTCTTTTTCTGCTCGCCGGTGATCACATCAAATTTTGCCCGGGCATGGCCCCGGTCGGGCGAGTTTTCGGCCGGGCCATAGCCCTTGCCCTTTTTGGTCAGCACATGGATCAGCACCGGCCCGGTGGCCCGGGCTTTAAGCGTGCGCAGGATCGGCAGGAGCTGGTCGAGATCATGGCCGTCAATCGGCCCGATATAGGTAAAGCCAAGCGCCTCAAACAAAGTGCCGCCGATGGCCATGCCCTTGAGCATGTCTTTCGCGCGTTTCGCGCCTTCCTGCAGTGCCGAGGGCAGCAGCGAGACAAAGCCCTTGGCGACCTCTTTCAGATCCTGAACCGGGGTCTCGGCATAGAGGCGGCTGAGATAGCTCGACAAAGCGCCGACCGGCGGCGCGATCGACATTTCATTATCGTTCAGCACCACGAACAGCCGCTTTTTCAGCGCGCCGGCATTGTTCATCGCCTCAAAGGCCATGCCCGCCGACATCGAACCATCGCCGATCACCGCAATGCCGTCACCCGGATCGCCGCCCAGATCAGCGGCCATGGCAAAGCCAAGCGCGGCTGAGATCGAGGTCGAGCTATGCGCCGCGCCGAAAGGGTCAAACGGGCTTTCCGAGCGTTTGGTAAAGCCCGACAGCCCGCCCTCCATCCGCAAAGTGCGGATACGGTCGCGGCGTCCGGTCAGGATTTTATGCGGATAACACTGATGGCTCACATCCCAGATCAGCTTATCGCGCGGCGTGTCAAACACCGCATGCAAAGCCACGGTCAGCTCGACCACGCCAAGGCCGGCGCCGAGATGGCCGCCGGTGACCGAGACGGCCGAGATGGTTTCCGCCCGCAGCTCATCCGCCAGCTGATGCAGCTCACGATCCGAGAGCCCCTTCAGATCTGAGGGGGAATGCACCCGGTCAAGCAGCGGGGTGGCAGGGCGGGTCTCGGCCATCACGGCCTCCTCTCAGGCGTTGCGCGTGATGGTAAAACGCGCGGCTTCAATCAGGTTCCCGGCGCGGGCGCCGTAGGGGGCAAGGGCGGCCTCGGCCTCGTCAATCAGAGCGCGAGCGCGGGCCTGCGCCCCCTCCAGCCCCAAAAGCGAGACAAAGGTCGCCTTACCGGCATCCTTATCCTTGCCGACGCGCTTGCCCGTCAGGGCCGCGTCGCCGGTCACATCCAGCACATCATCATGGATCTGGAAGGCAAGGCCAAGCGCATTGGCATAGGCGCGCAAAGGCGCGGGATCCTCACCGGCGATCAGCGCCCCGGCCTCGGCCGAAAAGCGGATCAGCGCCCCGGTCTTGCCATTCTGCAAGGCGGTAATCTCGGCCAGGGTCAGCGGCGTGGCAGTTGTCTCGGCCGCAATATCCAGCGCCTGGCCCAGCACCATCCCCTCGGCCCCCGCCGCGAGGGCCAGGCCGCGCACCAGAGCAAGGCGGCGCTCTGCCGGGCCAAGGGCGGGATCGGTCAGCAGCTCAAAGGCCAGGGTCTGCAGAGCATCCCCGGCGAGAATCGCGGTCGCCTCATCCCATTTCACATGAACCGTCGGGCGGCCACGGCGCAGATCATCATCATCCATCGCCGGCAGATCATCATGGACGAGGCTATAGGCATGCAAGGCCTCGACCGCTGCCGCCGCGGCCAGGGCCTGGTCAGCGGCAATGCCAAACAAAGCCGCGGATTCCAGCACCAGATAGCCGCGCAGGCGTTTGCCGCCCACCAGCGCATAGCGCATGGCCTCAATCACCGGCAGGGGCTGATGCCCCTCCAGTGCCTGTTGCAGCCGGGCCGCGATCCGCGTGGCGGCTGCGGCCGAGGTTGCCGGAAAACTCACAGCCCTTCTGCCGGAGCGGTGCCGACCGCTTTGCCTTCCTGGGCCCGGATCACTTCCACCCGGGCCTCAGCCTCGGCCAGTTTGGCGGCGCAATGCGCCTTCAGCGCGGCGCCGCGCTCATAGAGGCTGATCGACTGCTCCAGCGCCACTTCGCCCCGTTCCAGCTGACTGACCACGCTTTCCAGCGCTGCCATTGCTTCCTCAAAGCTCATTTCCGCTACGGTTTTCCCGGTCATGGCCATGCCTCATTTCGCAAGAGCGCTGATCGCGCCGATATAAGCTGCGGTCGAAGCCGCCAGCGCGGGAAGATCATAACCGCCCTCTAAAGTCGAGACCATCCGGCCGCCCGAAAGCTCAAACAGCCGCGATCCCAGCCAGGCGAAATCCTCGCTCTGCCATTCGAGCTGCGCCAGCGGATCGCGTGCATGGGCGTCGAACCCGGCCGAGACGATCAGCAGCTCCGGGCGGTAATCGCTGAGGGCGGGCAGAATGCGCTGCTCATAGAGGCGGCGCATATGTGCGCCATCGGTGCTGGGGCGCAAAGCGAGGTTCAGGATCTGGTTATGCGCGCCGCGCTCCTCTGCGCTGCCGGTGCCGGGAAACAGCGGCATCTGCTGCGATCCGGCCAGAAAACAGCGCGCTTCGTCCCAGAGCAGATCCTGGCTGCCATTGCCGTGATGCACGTCGAAATCAATCAGCGCGACGCGGGCAAGACCGTGGTGGTCGAGCGCGCGTTTCACCCCGATGGCGGCAGTGCCATAAAGACAAAAGCCCATGGCCCTCGCGGTTTCGGCGTGATGGCCCGGGGGGCGGGCGGCGACAAAGGCCGTGGCATCCTCACCGGCAAGCACCGCATCCACGGCGGCCGTGATCCCGCCCACCGCCCGCATTGCGGCGCGGTGCGAGCCCGGGGAAAGCCAGGTGTCGCCGTCGAGCGCGATACAATCCTGCGGCGCCACCGGGGTTTTCATCCGGTCGAGATAGCTTTGCGGATGGCAGCGCAGAACCTCGGCCTCCTCGCCAGGGGGCGCCTCGCGTCGCTCGAGGCTGAGGCCCTCAAGCCCCTGTCCGACCGCCTGCATCCGTGCGGCGCATTCTGGATGGCCCCCGGGTGGCTGGTGATCAAGACAGTCAGAATGCGAATAGACGATCAAGGCGCTTCCCCTTCCGGAACTATCCTCGGGGGTCCGGGGGGCATGGAGCCCCCGGCAACGGGCCGGGACAACTTCAGTCCGGGACGAGCATATAGCCCTCACCCCGGACCGTCTGCAGATATCGCGGTGTTTTCGGATCATCCTCAATTTTTCGCCGAAGCCGGGTGATCTGCACATCGACCGCGCGTTCCTGGGCCTCTTCCTCGCGCCCGGTGTCGAGCACAAGCCGCTCGCGGGTGATCGGCTCATGCGGGCTGACGGCGAAAAGACGCATCAGCGCCGCCTCGGTCGCGGTCAGCCGGATCAGCTCGTCGCCGCGCCAGAGCTCGCCGCGGTCCATATCATAGCGCACCTTGCCCATATGCAGAGCGCGCGGCGCTGGCGCGACCTCTGAGACCTGGGGCACCCGGCGCAGGATCGCGCCGACCCGCAACAGCAGCTCTTTGGGTTCAAAGGGCTTGGCGAGGTAATCATCCGCCCCCGCTTCCAGTCCCTCGATGCGGTTCTGGGTCTCGCCTTTCGCGGTCAGCAGCAGGATAGGTGTCTGCAGCTTTTGCCGCAAAGCCCGGGTCAGGCTGACGCCATCCTCGCCCGGCATCATGACGTCGAGGATGATCAGATCAAATTCCAGCCCGGCCAGCAGGCGTCGCCCCTGGGCGGCATCGCGCGCCGTGGTGACCATATAGCCGCTGCGCAGCAGGAATTTCTGCAGCAGATTGCGGATCCGCTCATCATCGTCGATCACCAGAAGATGCAGATCCGCCGCCATCAGGGTCCCTCCTTCAGGCGGTTGTAATGATCGCGCAGCTCGGGGTCCATCATGGCTTCGAGCACGGTGCGAAAGCCCTGCACCGCCTGGGGCCCTGCGGCGCGATAGGCGGCGCGCATCCTGGCGCGTTGAGCCTCGGAAAGCTGCTTTTCCAGCGCCTCGCCCCCGGCGGTCAGGAAAAGATGGCGTTCCCGCCCGTCTTTGCGGCCTTTTTCGCTGCGCACATGCCCCTCATCGATCAGCGTCCGCAAGACCCGGTTCAGGCTTTGCTTGGTGACGCCGAGCACGGTCAGCAGATTTGATACCGTGGTGCCGGGGTTGCGCTGCACGAAATGCAAAGCGCGGTGATGGGCGCGGCCGAAATCCATGGTTTCCAGGATGCGGTCCGGATCCGCAGTAAAGCCGCGATAGGCGAAGAACATCGCCTCAATGCCTTTGCGCAGCTGTTCGTCGGTCAGGAAGAGAAGCGATTCTCCTCCGGGGATATCTGCCATTTTTGCCTCCGCTTCCTGAAGAATTTACGTCAGCCTTGTTGACTTTCCAAGGGCTAAGATTTACCCCGAAAAAGTGCATTGGGTAATTAATGCAAAGATTGAACGCTTGATATGGCAACTAATGATAAGTGAGTCCCGGATATGGCGGCATATGATGATCGCGACGGAAAAATCTGGATGGATGGGGTCCTAGTCGACTGGCGTGCGGCCAATGTCCATATTCTCAGCCATGCGCTTCACTATGCCTCTTCGGTCTTTGAGGGCGAGCGGGCCTATAACGGCCGGATCTTCCGCTCGACCGACCATTCTGAGCGGCTGCTGAATTCGGGCAGGCTGCTGGAGATGGATATCCCCTGGTCCGCGGCCGAGATCGACCGGGCGAAAGAACAGGTGCTGGCGGCCAATGGCCTGAGCGATGCCTATATCCGTGCCATCGCCTTTCGCGGCGTGGGTGAAGAGATGGGTGTGGCTTCGCTGGGCAATCCGGTCCGTCTGGCCATCGCGGCCTGGGAATGGGGCGCTTATTACGGCGCTGCCCGCGAGGAGGGGGCGCGGCTTGATATGGCAAAATGGCGCCGCCCCTCGCCCGAGACCATCCCTTCCGAGGCCAAGGCCGCCGGGCTTTATATGATCTGCACCATGTCGAAGCACGCGGCCCTGGCGCGTGGCTGTTCAGATGCGCTGATGCTGGATTATCGGGGCTATGTAGCCGAGGCGACCGGGGCGAATATCTTCTTCGTCCGCGAGGGCGAGGTGCATACGCCGCTGGCCGACTGCTTCCTGAATGGCATCACCCGCCAGACCGTGCTGCAGCTCCTGCGGGATATGCAGGTCCGGGTGCATGAGCGTCATATCCTGCCCGATGAGCTGGACAGTTTTGAACAATGCTGGCTGACCGGCACCGCTGCCGAAGTGACCCCGGTGCGCCAGATCGGGCGCTGGCATTTTGAGCCGGGCGAGATGAGCAGGCGGGTGGCGGCGGAATATCACCGTCTGGTGCGCGCCTGAGCCGCGCAGCGGTCTTGCCGCCCGGGGCACGGGCGGCAAGGTGATCACAAAAGCTCGGTCTTCACCTCGATATTGCCCCGCGTCGCATTGGAATAGGGGCAGATGAAATGGCCGCGCTCGATAATTTTCTCCGCAACCGGGCGTTCCACCCCCGGCAGGCTGACCTTCAGCGTGACCGCAAGGCCAAAGCCGCCGTCGGAACGCGGGCCAATTCCCACCGTGGCTGTGACCGTGGCGTCATCGGGCACGCTCCCCAGCTTTTCGGCCCCGGCAGCGAAGCGCATCGCCCCGAGATAGCAGGCGGCATAGCCAATTGCGAAAAACTCTTCGGGATTATGGCCGAGACCTGAACCGCCGAGATCTTTCGGGCTGGCCATGGTCGCGCTCAGCTGGCCATTTTCCAGCCCGGCAAAGCCATTGCGGCCGCTGCCGGTGGCTTTGGCGCTGGTCTGGTATTTTACATCAACCGACATCGGATCCTCCGGGCGCCTGTGGGCGCGGGATATAAGGGGAAGCCGGGCCAGGCGATCTCTGGCCGGGGTCAGCTTCGCAGGCGCAGCCTGAGGTCTGGGCCTGAGTCGCGCTCAGAAGGTGCGGCCGCGCGCGATGCGCAGAAACTGCAGCAGACGGCTGGGGCCGGCACTCTCACGCGGTTTGTGGAAGGTCTCGCGCGCCGAGCGGGCGATCTGCATGAAGGCGCGGGTGCGCCCGCCGGTGGTTGGTTTGCGTTTATCCGCCAGGTGTTTGGTCATTGCTCCATCCTCCTCTGGACAGCTCAGTCTGGCACGCGACCCCGGTTTTGCCTAGCCTTGATCCAGCCGCGCCAGGGCCCAGGCGGCGGCTTCGGCCACCACAGGATCGGGATCCGCCAGCAGTGCCGCTGCGGATGGGGCAAGGGCGGGCAGCCCGGAATTGCCGATTGCATAGAGCACATTGCGCACGAAACGGTCGCGTCCGATGCGCTTCACCGGGCTGCCGGCAAAGCGCGCGCGGAAGGCCGCATCATCCAGCGCTGCCAGCTCGCGCAGCTCCGGCGCGCCGATTTTGGGCTGATAGCCCATATCCCGCGCCGCGACGGCGAATTTATTCCAGGGGCAGGCGGCGAGGCAGTCATCGCAGCCGTAGATCCGGTTGCCCATTCTCGCCCGCAGCTCGGGAGCGACCGGGCCTTTATGCTCGATCGTCAGATAGGAAATGCAGCGCCGCGCATCGAGCTGATAGGGGGCCGGGAAGGCATCGGTGGGGCAGGCGGTCAGGCAGGCTCTGCACGAGCCGCAATGCGAAATTTCGGGCGGATCCTTCGGCAGATCCACCGTGGTGAACAGTGCGCCGAGGAAAAACCAGCTGCCCAGATCACGGGCCAGAAGATTGGTATGCTTACCCTGCCAGCCCAGCCCCGCCGCCTGGGCCAGCGGCTTTTCCATCACCGGGGCGGTATCGACAAAGACCTTGATCTCTGCGCCCGGGGCCTGATCCAGCAGCCAGCGCCCCAGCCGCTTCAGACGGCGTTTGACCAGATCATGATAATCCTTGTTCTGGGCATAGGCCGAGACCCCGGCCAGATCGGGCTTTTGCAGCACCGCCAGCGGATCGGCCTCAGGGGTATAGACCTCGGCCAGCATGATCACCGAACGTGCCTCGGGCCAGAGCGCGGCGGCATTGCCGCGCCAGTGCTCGCGCTCGGCCATCCAGCCCATCGAGCCATGCTGCCCCGCCTCAAGGAAAGCGCGCAGGCGTTCAGCGGTCTCTGGCGCCGCATCCGGCGCGCAGATCCCCATTTTGGAGAAACCCTCCTCCAGCGCTTGCGCCCGCAGCCGCTCTTTCAGAAGCTCTGGCCCCTGCATGATCCCTTTGATCCCTCCTCCCCGGCGGCAGGGCATTGCCCTGCCCGGTCCGGTGGTCAGCCTTCAGCGCTCAGAAATCGAGATCGGCGTAATGCGGCGGCGGCGGGAAGCCCGGTACCTGATCGGCCAGCAAGGCGCGGAACGAGGGGCGCGATTTGATCTTGGCATACCAGTCCTTGATCACCGCATGGCGGTTCCAGTCGACATCCGAGATGTAATCGAGGCAGGACAGATGCGCCGCGGCGGTGATATCGGCGAGGGTCATCATATCCCCGGCCAGCCAGCGCCGCTGATCGAGCAGCCAGGCCAGATAATCGAGGTGATATTTGATCCGGCTCGAGCCCGATTTCACATTCCTGGAATCCGGATAGCCCGCTTTGGTGATCTTCTTGTTCACCCGCTCATAGAGCAGTTTTGAGGTCACCTCATGGTGGAACTTATCGTCAAACCAGGCGCAGAGCCGGCGGACCTCATAGCGCTTTTCGATATCGCGCGGGATCAGCTGCGGCTGCGGATGGGTCTCGTCGAGATATTCGCAGATCGCCTGGCTTTCGCTCAGAAGTTTATTGTCGAGGCGCAGCACCGGAACCTTCCCGGCCGGGTTGCGGCGCAGAAATTCCGGGCTTTGTTCCCAGAAGCGTTCCTCGACCAGCTCAACCTCAATGCGCTTTTCAGAAAGCGTGAGGCGGACCTTCCGGCAAAATGGAGAGAGGGGGACGTGGTAAAGACGGTTCATAGCGATCCCGGGAGGTTTTCCCTGTCCTAACCCCTGGGCGGGGTCCGATCAATCCCGCCCGCCCTGGTTGAGCGGGCGGGCACCAGGGGTTCAGTTGAAGCAGGCCGCGCGGCCATCGGCCTTGATTGTGGCGGCGCCAGAAATAATTGCACGGGTCCGTTTGCGCACAAAATCAGAGGGTTTTGAGGCAGATCGCCCTTTCGGATCGGGCAGGACGGCTGCCAGCCGTGCCGCCTGCAACTCGGTCAGCTCCCGTGCGCTGACGCCGAAGTAATGCCGGGCTGCGGCCTCGACGCCAAACACGCCCTCATCAAATTCGGCGACATTGAGATAAACCTCAAGGATGCGCTGTTTTGACCAGAGCAGCTCAATCACCGGGGTCAGGCTGGCCTCCATGGCTTTGCGCAGCCAGCTGCGGCCCTGCCACAGGAAAACATTCTTCGCCACCTGCTGCGAAATGGTCGAGGCGCCGCGGTTTGAGCCGGAGTTAATCGCCCTGCGGATCTCGGTCATGTCAAAGCCCCAGTGGTTGCAGAAATTCGCATCCTCTGCCGCCACGGCGGCGCGGCCCATGACCGGGGCGATTTCCTCCCAGGAGACCCAGTCCCGCTCTATGCCGCCAAGTCGCCAGCTTTCCTGGATCTGGTAGATATTGGTGACAGGGGGCACGCAGCTGAACAGCAAAACCGCGAGAAGGAAAAAGCCTATCACGCCAGTGACCCCACGCAGCAGCCAGCGCCGCAGGCTTTTCAGCGGCGAGCGGCGGGCAGGGGCTGCCTTTTGGGGCGCGGCCTTGCGGCCGGAAGAGGAACTCGCGCGTGATCTGCGCCGCGCGGCAGGGGCCGGCATCGCTTCCTCTTCCGTCAGGCTGATATCGCTTGGATCTGGGCTGGGCTC
The DNA here is from genome assembly GCF_020539525.1 of Pseudogemmobacter faecipullorum. Lineage (GTDB taxonomy): Bacteria > Pseudomonadota > Alphaproteobacteria > Rhodobacterales > Rhodobacteraceae > Pseudogemmobacter > Pseudogemmobacter faecipullorum. The sequence continues at coordinate 100,391 of NZ_JACDXX010000002.1, forward strand.
GGGCATGATCTGTCATAGGCCTGATCAGGCGCTATGCGTCAAGCCTCTGTCCGTCCTCAGCCCGAAGCGCGGTCGGTCAGCCCTGGTGCGGCGGTGGCTGATCGGGTGCTGCTGCGCCTGCCGGGGCAGTGGAGGTTGCAAGCGCGGCGCGCAGCCGCGCCTCGGTCTCATCGGTGAGCGAGGTCTGCAGCACCCGCGCTTTCGCGTGGAATTCCGACATCCGGGCCAGCACCTTATCGCCGGTCATCTTCCGCACCAGCACGGCTAGCGCCGACTGGCCATTTTCCAGGCTGGTGCCCACCTCTTTGAGGAACCTGTCCTCGATCCCGACATCGGTCAATGCGCCGGAAATCGCTCCGGCCCCGGCCCCTGCGGCCGCGCCGATCAGCGGGTTCAGGAACAAAAGCCCGATTAATGCGCCCCAGAATGTGCCGCCGACGGCCCCGGCCGCGGTCATATTGACCGCCTGATGCAGCTTCACATTTCCGTCATGGTCGCGGGTGATCACGACCGCATCCTCCATTTCAATCAGATATTCTTTCTGCAGCCGCACCAGCCCGGCACGGGCCTCGAAAGCGGTCGATTCATCAGGAAAAGCAACGATAATCAGATCTGACATCGGAAACTCCGGTTCTGAAAACATGCAGTTGTGCCGGTGAGGCAATCTCCCGGTCAGGGTTAACGCTGTCAGCGCGACCGCAGTTCCGCCCCTCATGGCCGGGCCTGTCCGGGCACGAGGGGGCTCGCAGGGCGACGGAAAGCCGCAGCGGTGGCGTGCAAGAAGAGCAGTCCCATGAAAGGAGAGTGTCCCATGGCGAAATACAGGATCCTTCCCAAAGCCCTTCCGGCAGCGCTGATGGCCGCGTTGGCCCTGGCCCCGTTCGCGGCCCCGGCCCAGGAGGCTGGCGCTCCGCCCGCTCCGGGCGCGGTTCAGGTCGCAAAAATGCCGCGCGTGAAACCGGCGATGATCCGGCTCGATTTCGGCGCGGGTCGCAAGGTTGAGGTGAATTGCGGCGACAGCAGCCTGGCGGCCTGTGTTGAGACCATCGCGCCGCTGGTTGAGAAAGTGTCCTCGATGCCCGCCGAGCGCGGTGGCAAAGGTGGCTGGCGTGACGGCTGGCGCGGTGCCAAAGGGCCGGGCGGCAAGGGCCATCCGGGCAAGGATCATCCGCCGCGGCAGGAAGATCAGCCGCAGCCTCCGCCCCCGCCGCCGGCAGAGTAACCCCTTTGCATTGCGGGGCGCGCGCGGGCATCAGCCACTGCGCCCCGCAGATTTTTATCATTACCGCTTTGCATCCGGAGCGGCGCCGGGGAAGTGCCCGTGCCCCGTGCCCCGTGCCCCGTGCCCGGCGCTGGCAGGCAAAGCCTCGCGCCAGTCTTCCTGCCAGTGCGACACCGCCTTTCCGGCAGATCCCCCTGATATCGTCCCGCCCCCCTCTGCAGCTCTCCGGAGCCAGACCCGCCCGGGTTTGGCCGGTGATAGAAAAGCTGGAGAGATTCGTTTTTGCCAGAGAGAACGGAATGCCAGGGCAGGCAATAACGCCCTGTTTGCAGAATATTTTTTCGGGAAAATGATGGGCTATCTGACTGATTTAAAAAGGTTCTAAATACCAGGTAATTTAGTCAACTAATTGAAATCACTGAAGATTATTGACATCCTTGGGCGGCAGGCCTATCTCTTGCCTCAGGTAAGCAAGCCAGCCCTGAGGGCAAGCCAGCAACCTGAACTCCAGCCCGCCAGATCTGACACAGCGCCCCCAGCCCGCCGCTTTATGCCGCTCGCCAGGAAGATTTGCCGCTGCTGCTCATCCCGCCAGGCCAGAGAAAGCGAAATCTGCCATCCCGCAAGCCAGCCCCGTTCCGGGGTCAGCCAGGCCAGACAGTTACCAGTGTTTCCCGGATTATTAAAAGCCCTGCTCCGCCTGGCGGCGCAGGGCTTTTCTGTCCCTGTCCGGGGCCAGCCCGGGATCTGGCCTCAGATGATCTGGCCTCACATCAGGTCTCGCCCGGGGCATCTGCGGGATCGGCAAAACCCTCGGGCGCGGGCTTTGCCGGCTCATCTGTGGCCTTACCGGGTTTCGGCGGCGCGGGGATATCGCTGCGCTCGACCGCGCCTGGAATGCCGGGCGTGCCCTCGATCCGGTCGCGGTGCAGCGCGGCCCGGCCCAGGAACATCAGCGTAACCGGGGTGGTGATCATCAGGAAAATGCCGATCACCAGCTCGTGCAGCACGAGGCGGCTGTCTGCCCAGGACACGAGAAGCATCGAGGCCAGCAGAATGCCGGCCGCCCCCCAGGAGGTGCCCAGCGTTGGCGCATGCAGCCGGTCATAAAAGCTGCGGATCTGTACGAGGCCGATTGCCCCCAGCAGGGTGAGCGTTGCCCCGAGAATCAGAAAGGCAGCAACCGGAAGGGCGATCCACAGCGGCAGGCTCTCCATCAGGCTCATTCGATCACCTCGCCGCGGATCAGGAATTTCGCCAGCGAGACCGTGGCCACAAAGCCGAGAATGCCGATCACCATCGCCGCCTCAAAGAAGAAGGGCGAGCCAACCCGGATCCCGGTGACCACAAACTGCAGCATGGCGCAGACATAGAATGTATCGAGACCCAGCACCCGGTCCTGGGCACGCGGGCCTTTCAGCAGCCGCCAGCCCGCCAGACAGGCGGCCAGGGCCAGGGCAATCTGGGCATAGGCGAGGGCAATCGACATGATTGTGGCGCTCATCCCGGGAAGGCCTCCATCAGCAGGGATTCATAGCGGGTGCCGATCAGCGCAATCCAGTCCTGGTTCTCGACCAGATCAAAGACATGCAGCAGCAGCACGCCGGTTTCCTCGTCATATTCCAGCCAGGCGGTGCCGGGGGTGGCGGTGACGATCATCGCCAGCAGCGCCAGCGGCGCGGGATTGCGCATCCGCAGCGGGATTTCCACGAAATCCGAATGCCGCCGGCCATGACGCCCGCCGCTGATGATCAGCCGGGCCACGGCAATATTCGAGCGGATGATGTCATAGCCGACGATGAAGAACAGCCGCACCAGCGCCATCGGCCGGCGCAATACGACCCGGTCCGGCTCGATCAGGGCGAAGGCCCGGGCTGCCAGCGTCGCCACCACCGCGCCAAGGACCAGATGTCCGAATGAGAAGCTGTTGAGCAGCAGCCAGAGCAGCAGCAGCGCGAGGCTCAGCAGCGGATGCGGAAATAACCGGCTCATTCGCTCTCCCCCCCGGCAGTGCCCGCGCCACCGGTAACGCGGCGGGTGGCGAAAACCCCGTCCGAATAGATCAGCGGATCATGCAGGGCCCGCGCCGTGGCATCCATATAGCGCAGCACATCATCGCCGCGCACCGTCATCAGCCCGATCATCGCGACCAGCAGCAGCACCGGGGCAATTTCCATCGCCATGACCTTGGGGGGCGCGGAATCCGAGGCCCAGAAGGTCTGGATCCCGATCCGTACCAGGCCGATCACCGTGGCAAAACCGGCCAGCATCAGCACGGTCAGGAAGGTCCAGTTCTGCAGCGGGCTGAGATCGCCATTGCCAAACATACCGGTCAGCATAGCGACTTTGCCGATAAAGCCCGAGAGCGGCGGCAGCCCGCCCAGCACCAGCAGGCAGGCCCCGAAGCTGAGACCAAGCACGGTCATCGTGCCGGGAATTGCGGTGCCGACCTCAACCTCCTCATCATCGTCCGGATCCAGACCATAGGCATCCGAGGTCAGGGCCAGCATGGCGGCAATGCCGCCTTCCTCGCGGCTCATCGGTTCAAGCAGCAAAAACAGCGTGCCGGTCGCCAGGGTCGAGGAAATCATATAGTAAAGCGCGCCCGAGAGCATGGCCGCACCGCCCCCCTCCAGCGCGAGGCCGGTCACGGCAAGGATGGTGCCCGAGGAAATCAGCACCAGATGCGCCGCCATCCGGCCCAGCCCCTGGGCCGAGAGCACCCCGAGGAAGCCATAGACCATCGTCGCCATGCCGCCCCAGATCAGCACCGTCGAGCCAAAGCCCGCGCTCTCCCCCGCCCCTTGCGCAAATAGCAGCATCGAGAGGCGCAGGATCACATAGACCCCGACCTTGGTCATAATGGCAAACATCGCCGCCACCGGCGCGGCGCTGGCCATATAGGTGGTGGGCAGCCAGAAGCTGAGCGGCCAGAGCCCGGCCTTGGTCAGGAAGGCAATGCCCATAATCGCGGCCCCGGCATGAAACAGCGCGCGCTCGCTCTCGGGGATGTTCATTACCATCTGGGACAGATGCGCCATCGACAGCGTGCCGGTGACGCCATAGATCAGCGAGACCCCGATCAGGAAGAACAGCGAGGCGGCGAGGTTCATCGCGATGTAATGCAGCCCGGCCCGCACCTTCAGCTGGCCCGATCCATGCAGCAGCAGGCCGTAAGACGCCGCGAGCAAAACTTCGAAAAAGACGAAAAGATTGAACAGATCGCCGGTCAGGAAGGCACCGTTCAGCCCCACCAGCAGGAACTGGAACAGCGACTGGAAATGCTGGCCCTGCTTATGCCAGTTCGCCCCGGCATAGATCAGGGTCGGGATGGCCAGCAAAGCCACCAGCACCAGCATCATCGCCGAAAGCCGGTCGAGCACCAGGATGATGCCAAAGGGCACCGCCCAGTTGCCCAGCAGATAGAAGCTGATCTCATTGCCGCCCGAAAGCGCATTGCCCTTGGAGCGGTTCAGCAGCTCGAAGGCCACGAACAGCAGGGCAATCGCTGCGCCGATCGAGATCGTCAGCTTGGCTTTGCGCTGGCGGTCATCATAGAGCAGCATCAGCGCGCCCGCGATCAGCGGGATCAGAATGGGCGCGATGATCAGATGTTCGGTCGCTGGCATCATTTCGTTGGCTCCCGGCCGTCAACATGGTCGGTGCCGGTCAGGCCTTTCGAGGCAATCATCACCACAAGGAAAAGCGCCGTGGTGGCGAAGCTGATCACGATTGCGGTCAGCACCAGGGCCTGGGGCAGGGGATCGGCGTAATTCGCGGCATTGACCCAGCCGCCCTTTGGCATGATCGGCGGCTTGCCCACGGTCAGCCGGCCCATCGAGAAGATGAAGATATTGACCGCATAGGACAGCAGGCACAGGCCGGTGATGACCTGAAAGGTCCGCGGCCGCAGCAGCAGCCAGATCCCCGAGGCGGCAAAAACCCCGATCGCGGCGGAAAGTACCAGCTCCATCAGACGGGCTCCTTCTGCTGCTCGGCCTGCTCAAGGGCCTTTTCTTCTTCCAGCTCGCGCAGACGTGCGGCGCGCAGCGACTGGTGGGCAATGGCGATCAGCAAAAGCACGGTGGCGCCGACCACGGTGAGGAAGACCCCGAGGTCAAACAGCATCGCGGTGGCAAAGGGCGTTTTGCCGATCAGCGGGATCTCGATATAGCGCGCATGGGCGGTCAGGAAGGGATAGCCGAACAGCCAGGCCCCGATACCGGTGGCAGCGGCAATCAGCAGGCCAAAGCCCATCCAGCGGATCGGCAGGATCACGATCCGCGCCTCGATCCAGCGCACATTCGAGGCGATATATTGCAGCAGCAGGCCAATCGCGACCGTGACCCCGGCCGAGAAACCGCCGCCGGGCAGATCATGGCCGCGGAAGAACAGATAGGCTGCGATCACCAGGGTAACCGGGAACATCCAGCGCATGATGACCGCCGGGATCAGCATGTAATTGCCCAGATGGTCGGCGGCATAGCCGAGCTGTTGTTCGGGGGCGCTGATGCTTTCCTGGCCGGGCCGGAACCGGCGCAGCAGCGCATAGACCGTCAGCGCCACAATGGCGAGAACCGTGATCTCACCGAAAGTGTCAAAGGCGCGGAAATCGACAAGGATCACATTCACCGTATTGGTGCCGCCGCCTTCGTAATAGGCATTGCGCAGGAACCAGTCGCCGATCTTGGGGATCAGCGGGCGGGTCATTACCATATAGGCGAGAGTGGCCAGGCCCAGCCCGCCAAACACCGCGATCACCAGGTCACGGCTGCGGCGCAGCCGGTCGCTGGTATTCTCGTCATAGGCAATTTCTTCGCGGCGCTTGGGCAGCCAGCGCAGGCCGAGCAGCAGCAGAACCGTGGTGACGATCTCGACCACCAGCTGGGTCACCGCGAGGTCAGGGGCCGAGAACCAGGCGAAGGTCACGCAGGTGATCAGACCGGCGCCGCCGAGCAGCACCAGAGCAGCAAAGCGGTGATATTTGGCCTGCCAGGCCGCGCCAATGCCGCAGGCCGCACCGACCAGCCACATCACGGCAAAAGCCGGGTTCAGATCATTGCTGTAGCGGGTCTCGGACAGGCCGGCATTGCCCCAGACCGTCAGCAGCGCCGCGCCGATGCCAAGCAGCATCATCATGCGCAGCTGAGGCTGCAGCCGCTCGGTGCCGAAGAATTTATGCAGGGCGCGGGGCCAGACCCAGCTGAGCCGCAACAGCAGCCATTCATAAATTTTCTGCGCGCGGATTTTATAAAGCAGCGGCGGCCCCTCCGGCCCGGCGCTGATTTTATCGGTGCAGAGCAGGTAGAGCAGGATGCCCGCCGCCATTGCGATCAGGCTCATGATCAGCGGCGTGTTGAAACCATGCCAGATGGCGATATGGATCTCATCGAGCCCGGGGCCGAGCACCGAGCGGGCGGCGATATTGAGCACCGGCTCCAGGGTCAGGGCCGGGAAGATGCCGACGGCGAGGCAGAGCAGCACCAGAAACTCAACCGGGCGGCGCATCCAGGCCGGCGGCTCATGCGGTGCTTTCGGCAGATCGCGGGCCTCGGGGCCAAAGAAGACCTGCATGATGAAACGCAGCGAATAGGCAACCGAGAAGACCGAGGCAAAGACCGCGATCCAGGGCAGAGCATTGTCGAGCACATTGCCATTATGCCAGCCGACGGCCTCGGCGAAGAACATTTCTTTCGACAGGAAGCCGTTCAGCAGCGGCACGCCCGCCATCGCGGCCGAGGCAACAATCGCCAGAGCGCCGGTAAAGGGCATGGCTTTCCACAGGCCCGAGAGGCGGCGCATGTCGCGGGTGCCGGTCTCATGGTCGATGATCCCCGCCGCCATGAACAGCGAGGCTTTGAAGATCGCATGGTTACAGATGTGGAAAATCGCGGCGATGATCGCCCCGCTGGAGCCCATCCCGGCCAGAGCGGTGATCAGCCCCAGATGCGAGATGGTGGAATAGGCCAGAAGCCCCTTCAGATCATGGCGGAACAGCGCGAAAACGGCGCCGACGGTCAGGGTGATCATTCCGGTGCCGGTCACCACCCAGAACCACAGATCGGTGCCGCCAATCGCCGGCTCGAACCGGATCAGCAGGAAGACCCCCATTTTCACCATTGTTGCGGAATGGAGATAGGCCGAGACCGGGGTGGGCGCGGCCATCGCGCCGGGCAGCCAGAAATGGAAGGGAAATTGCGCCGATTTGGTGAAGGCGCCGAGCAGGAACAGCCCCAGCACCAGCGGGTAGAGCGGATGGGCGCGGATCAGATCGCCCGAGCGCAGCACAAGATCGAGATCATAGCCGCCGACGATCTGTCCCAGCAGCACCATGGCCACGGTCAGCGCCACGCCGCCGCCGGCGGTAACGATCAGCGCCATCCTTGCACCATCGCGTGCCGCCTGGTTCTGATGCCAGTAGCCGATCAGCAGGAAGGAGATGATCGAGGTCAGCTCCCAGAAGACGATCAGCATCAGGATATTGCCCGACAGCAATGTGCCGAGCATCGCGCCGGTAAAGGCCATCAGGAAGGAATAGAACCGCGGCACCGGGTCGGATTTCGACAGGTAATAGCGCGCATAGATGACAATCATCACCCCGATCGCCAGCACCAGCGCCGAAAACAGCCAGGCAAAGCCATCCATCCTGAAGTTCAGATTCAGCGAGAGAATCGGCAGCCAGCGCACCAGGGAGCGCACCACCTCATCCTCGCCGATCCGCGGGTAAAGGACGAAGAGAATCAGCAGCCCTGCACCAAGGCTCAGCCCCGACAGCCAGGCGGCTGCATTATGGGCATTCACCGGCAGGGTCGCTGCCAGAAGCGCCGCGATAAAAGGCAGCAGCACAAGAATGAGGATCAGGTTCTCTTCGATCATCCGGCTGCTGTCTCTCCTGTCTGTGTTTCATCAGGTTCACCCGCGTGAAACCACAACGGCTGACAGCAGCTGATCGGCCACGCGCGATCAGGGCGGGCAAAGTCGGGAGTGAACCTTTTTCAAAATGCGGGATAACCCTCCGGGAATACAAGCCCTTATCGCCCCCTTGTGGGCCGAAAGCGTGATCCTTTGGAATGACATTCCCGTCAGAGCTGTATCCGCGGGCAATGCAGGCTTTGCCGGACAGAAAAAACCGCCGCCCGGGCGGGAGCGGCGGGTAACAGCCAGGGCCCTGATGGCGCGCGCGGGTCAGGCGCGGCCCGGGGCGCGCGGCAGCGGGCTCAGCCCTCCTGAGTGCTGCGCGCCTCGATCAGAATGGCATGCAGCTTGGCCGGATCGGTATTCGAGCGCAGTTTCGAGACCACCGAGGGGTCACGCATGGTGCGGCTGACCAGGGCCAGTGCTTTCAGGTGATCCACGCCGGAATCTTTTGGCGCCAGCAGGCAGAAGATCAGATCAACCGGCTGACGGTCGACGCTGTCATAATCGAGCGGCTTTTCAAGGCGGATGAAAATCCCGGCGATGCGCTCGAGATCTTCCAGCCGCGCGTGGGGCAAAGCAATGCCATGCCCCACACCGGTCGGACCAAGGGTCTCACGTTCCTGAAGCCCGTCTACCGCCGGGTCAGAAGCGATCCCGTAAGCGGATTGTGCGATTTCGCCCAATTCCTGGAAGAGGCGTTTCTTCGAAGTGAACTGGCCGACGACACGGACAGCCGCGGGCACGAGAAGGCTGGAAAGTTCCATGAGAGTGCAGTGATCCTGTGGTCAGGCAGGTGGGTGGCAGCCCGTTACCTGCTGTTGCGGGGGTCGATCCAGCCGATATTTCCATCGTCGCGGCGGTACACCACGTTCACGCCCCCATGGCCTTCGTTACGGAAAACGAGCATTTTCTGCCCTGCCAGCTCCATCTGCATCACAGCCTCACCGACAGTTACCGAAGGAATTCGGGTCTCCATCTCGGCGACAACGACCGGCGCAAGCGTTTCAGGCTCAGGCTCTTCGCTCTCCTCGAATGGGGCGAGGATATAGGACGGAGCGGCGTCGAATTCAACCGGGCCCTTGCGATCTGAGTGATAGCTGCGCAGACGGCGTTTATACCGGCGCACCTGCTTGTCGAGGCGCTCGCGCGCGCTCTCGAAACAGGCGTAGATTTCAGCGGCATTCCCCCGGGATTGCATGCTCAGCCCGGTAGAGAGGCGGATATCGATCTCGCAGACGAATTCATGGGCATTACGCGAAAAGACCGTAACGCATTCCGTGGCCCGCTGGGCGTATTTCTCGACCAGCTCGCCAATTTCGGATTTCACATGGGTAGACAAAGCTTCGCCGACATCGATTTGTTTTCCGCTGATCTGGTAGCGCATGATATCTCCTCTGCGGTCTGGGCCGGGCGGGGCACCATTGTCACTGAGCCCGGGTCGTAAAACTCAACTGGGAATGGAGGATCAGAAGGCAAGGCCATAAGGGGTCCGGGCCTTGAATGGCCGCCCTGACCTTATCGCGTTGGGCATGGTGTGCGCGCATATGACCATTTGGTGACAGGCAGCGCTGCCTGTCAACTGAATCGGTCAAACTGAGAGGAAGTTATTCAGACCATACGAAAATTTTCGCCGAGATAGACCCGGCGAACGGTTTCGTCCTGGACAATTTCTGCCGTCGTGCCGGACATCAGCACCTTGCCGTCATGCAGAATATAGGCCCGGTCTACGATGCCGAGCGTTTCGCGCACATTGTGATCGGTGATCAGCACGCCAATGCCGCGCGCCTTCAGATCATGGACCAGATGGCGGATTTCGCCCACGGCAATCGGGTCGACCCCGGCAAAGGGCTCATCGAGCAGCAGATAATGCGGATCGGCGGCCAGGCAGCGGGCAATCTCAACCCGGCGCCGCTCGCCGCCCGAAAGGGCGAGCGCAGGCGCCTGGCGCAGATGGGTGATCGAAAATTCCGACAGCAGCTCTTCCAGCCTTTCGCGCCGCTTATGGCGGTCAGGCCGGGCAATCTCGAGCACTGCCAGAATATTATCCTCGACCGAAAGCCCCCGGAAGATCGAGACCTCCTGCGGCAGATAGCCGATGCCCAGTCTGGCGCGGCGGTACATCGGCAAGGGCGTCACATCGCGGCCATCGATCAGGACCTGGCCCCCCTCAGGGGTCACCAGGCCGGCGATCGAGTAAAAGCAGGTGGTCTTGCCCGAGCCATTCGGACCAAGCAGCGCCACCACCTCGCCGCGGCGCAGGTCCATGGTCACATCGCGGATCACCGGCCGCTTTTTATAGCTTTTGCGCAGATTGCGGATTTGCAGCCCTGCGCCTTCCGTTCCGGCAGGCGCGGGGCCGGTGCTTTCGGTTTTCAGATCGCTGTGCTGCATCAGTTGCCGCCCGGCACGAAGGTGGTCGAGACCCCGCCCGACATCACGCCGCTGCCGTTTTTCAGATTGATGGTCAGCTTGTCGCCGCTCAGCACCGAAGGCCCCTGTGACAGCAGGACATCCCCCTTCATCACCACAAGGCCGCTGTCGATCGTGTAATCGGCTTCATGCGATTCGGCGGCATCCTTGCCGCTGGCGAGGGTGACGCCGCCGGTGGCGATCAGCTTGCGGATGGCCCGGCTGTCGGGTGCATATTCCACCCGCAATTCTGAGGTGGCGAGACGCATTGGCCCCTGGCCCACCAGCACATTGCCGCTGAACTGCGCCGAGCCATCGGCATTGTTCACGCTGAAGCTGTCGGCTTTGATATTGACCGGCAGGCTGGTGTCCTGTGACAGCAGCCCGAAACTGATACTGGCCTCCTGCGCGGCCGCCGGGGCAAGCGGGGCAACAGCCAGGGTCAGGGCAAGAATCCAGGCGCGGGGCAAATCGGTCATGTCACATCCGTTCAGCGGTATCATCCGCCGGGTTGATATACCATCTGCACCCCCCCGGAGAAAACCAGAAGATAGGGGGTTGCGGGCTGGGTGGCGGTTTTTCCCGGCGCGGCGGCGCCGGGTTCTGCCGCTGTCCCGGTTTCAGTCTCAGTCTCAGACCCGGTTGTGGCGGGCGGGGCCGGAGGCGGGGCGCCATGGCTTAGGCTGAAGCGCCCGGCGTCGATGCTTACCCCGGGCGCGGTGGCATGGACCTTGCCGGGACTTTCGGCGCCGGTCCGGTCGAGCAGAGCGCTCAACGCATCGGTTTCAACCTGATAGCCCGAGGATGTGTCGATTTTCACATTGCCGGCCAGGCGCAGCTCACCCGCTGCGGTATCGATAACCGCCTCATCCGCCCGCATCCTCGCATTGCCGCCGCCTGGCATGTCGAGGCGCAGGGTCACGTCTTCGGCTGCCGCGGATTGCGAGGCGCTGGCCGGACGGGCTGCGCTTGCGGTCAGGGTCAGGGCGGATCCGTCGGTGGTGGTGCCGGCATAGGTCGGTGCGGTCATGCGCGGATCGCGGGCCAGGGCCTCAACATCGACATCCGCATAGCGGATTGCATCGGTGGGATCGATGCGGTCGGCCAGCAAAAACAGCGTGGATAACAGGGCCAGCGCGGTCAGCGGCAGGGCCACTTTCAGCCAGCCGACGATCCTTGAATGGCGGTCGCTTCGCGACATTGCGGCCTCGCTTCCCGGGATCAGGCCACGCCTGCACGCAGGCAGTCGTGGATGTGGAGGATGCCCTGCACCTGACCGGAGCCGGGTTCCGAGGTGACCAGAAGGCAGGTGATCTTTTTCTCATTCATCAGCGCCAGGGCCTCAACGGCCAGCGCCCCGGGGGTGGTGGTCATCGGCGCGCGGGTCATTACCTCGCCGGCAGTATGCGAGAGCAGCCCCTCCATATGGCGGCGCAGGTCGCCGTCGGTGACGATGCCCTGCAGGGTCAGATCCGCGCCCGCCACGCCCACCACACCGAATCCGGCGCGGGTCATGGTGATCAGCGCCTCAGACATCGGGGTCGCGGCTGCGACCAGCGGGGCCTCGGCATGCATCAGATCGCCGACCCGCAGCAGCCGTGCCCCCAGCTTGCCGCCGGGATGGAAGACGCGGAAATGTTCGGGGGTGAAGCGGCGATGCTCCATCAGCGCAATCGCCAGAGCATCCCCCAGCGCCAGGGTCATGGTGGTAGAGCTGGTCGGCACAATGCCGGTGCCGCAGGCTTCGGGAACCGCGGGCAGCAGGATTGCCACATCAGCCTCGCGCAGCAGGGTCGAGCCCTCGCGCCCGGCCACGCCGATCAGCGGGATGCCAAAGCGACGGCTATGCGCCAGCATATCGGCCAGCTCCGGCGTTTCGCCGGAATTGGACAGCATCACGATCACATCGCCCTCGGCGATCATACCGAGATCACCATGGCTGGCCTCAGCCGGGTGTACGAATTGGGCGGGGGTGCCGGTCGAGGCGAAAGTGGCAGCGATTTTCTTACCGATATGGCCGGATTTACCCATGCCCGAGATCACCACCCTGCCGGTGGCGCCAAGGATCAGCGAGACGGCTTCGGCAAAAGAGGGGCCGAGCGCCTCGGTTAGCCTGTCCAGCGCATCGGCCTCCTGGCGGATCACCCGGCGGCCGGTGGCGAGAAAGGCCTGATGCTCAGTGGTTGAAGATGTCATTCGGTTCCCCCCAGCCCATCAGATCAAGTTCGGCCCGGACGGGCAGGAAGGCAAAGAGTTTCTCGGCAAAGGCCAGGCGGTCCTCACGGATCAGCCGCTCTTCCAGCGCCGCTTTCAGCCGGTGCAGATAGAGCACATCGGAGGCCGCATAGTCTTTCTGGGCCTCGGTCAGCTCGGCCGCGCCCCAGTCAGAGGTCTGCTGCTGTTTCGAGACATCGACGCCGATCATTTCCGCGAGCAGATATTTCAGCCCATGCCGGTCGGTATAGGTCCGGATCAGCCTTGAAGCGATCTTGGTGCACCAGACCGGGGCAGTGGTGACGCCAAAGGCCTGTTTCATCACGGCAATATCGAACCGGCCATAATGGAACAGTTTCATCACAGCCGGATCGGTGAGGAGACGCTCGAGATTGGGGGCCGATTTCTGGCCGCGCGCGATCTGCACCAGCCAGGCATCGCCCTTCCCATCCGAGAGCTGCACCACGCAAAGCCGGTCACGGCGCGGGTCAAGGCCCATGGTCTCGGTGTCGATGGCGACAACGGGGCCGAGGTCCAGCCCGTCGGGCAGATCATTGCGGTAAAGATGGATGGCCAAGGGGGGGACTTTCCGGCTGGGGACATTCCGGAATTAGTCGCCCCCCGGGCCAGGGTCAACCGCGGCGGCTCAGAATGCGGGCTTTCCGGCCTGGGCCCGCAGGCCCCTCTCAGCCCCTGCGCCAGCGCCCATAGCCAAAGCCCATATAATCGCGCGGCCAGGCCTCTTCGGCGGCCTGTTCCAGCTCCGGCGACCAGATCGCATTCAGCGCAGCGGCGGGTTCCGGATCGGGGTTAAGCGCCGGGGCGCTGATCCCGAGCCCGGCGCAAAGCCAGCCGAGGCCCTCGGGCAGCTGCTCTTCGCGCAAGATCAGATCGGGGGGCTGGAAGGTGGCAAAGCCCTGGATTACCGCGCTCTGGCTGGCCCAGTGGCCATCAATCCTGCCGCCGGTCTGGCCCGCCGCCGCATGCCGGGCAAAGCGCAGGAAAGCAAGGAAAGCCGCCTGGTGCTGGCCTTTATCGGCGAAATCGCGGCCGGGCGGCGGCAGGCTGGCACCATAGCTGCGGCTGATCAGCTGCCGGATCTCGCTTTGTTTGCCGCTGACCAGCTGGGAGAGAAAGGCCTGATGGGCGCGCAGCAGCGGGTGGCGGATCACGGTAAAGCTGCGATGCCCGGGGTGATCGCTTTTCCATTGCCGCAGGGTTTTCTGGACAAAATCGCTGTGCAGCCCGCCGCGCCCCAGCGCGCCGAGCCAGGTGCTGACCTGCCCGACCGGGCCGCCGCGTAGCGGCAGATATAAAAGCGGCGCATCCGCCGCGGCAAGGAAAGAGGGGATCATCGGCGCGCGGCGCGGCTCAAAATTCGGGCTGCGGCCGAGGTTGAAGCGATCGAGCCGGGCAAGGGCGGCCGGGATCGCTTCGGGGTTTTCAACCTTATCTTCCAGCCGGCCCGGGTTTTGCTTTTTCAGCGTCTGATCCACCGCCTCGAGCCGGGCGGGCACCCCCAGCCAGGCGGCCAGACCATTCAGCACCGCGAGATCGCTGATATCCTCATAATCAATGTAAAATGCCGTCTGGCCTGAGCTTTGCAGCGCCTGCATCAGCCGCAGCTGAAAGTCCTGGGCCCGCTCGACATGGCGCAGGAATTCATCGCCCTCAAACCGCGCTTTCGCGGTTTTCAGGTTTTTCAGATTGGTCAGCTTCCACTGGCCGGTGGCCTGGGCGATCTTCAGGCTGACATAGCTTTCCAGCGGGTTGCGGGTCAGGATGACCTTGGCGCAGCCCGGATCGCTCAGCAGATCCTCAAGGATCTTCGGCTCGTGATCATGGAAATAGCGAAATCCGGCGAGGCCGGGGGTTTCGGCCCTGAGCTTGCGCAGCAGTTTTTTCGGATTCTGCGCCCGCGCCTCAAGATCGATGCCAAAAGCCTCGCTCCGGTCCTTCTTGCCGATGAAATGCGGATTGAACATCTCGCCGAGGCAGCTGACGCCCTCCAGCGCATTCAGATTGGCCTCGAGGAAATTCGAGCCGGTCCGCATTGCGGCGAACATGACGAATGAGGTGAAACGGGGCGCGGTCATGGATCAGGATCTCACTGGATCGTGTAGGAGCGGGCGCGGGGCCGGGCATGGCTGCCGGGGGTGGGATCGGTGCTGTAATCGCCCATCAGCTCGGGCTTCATGCCCTGATTGCGCAGATTTTGCAGGAAAGCGCCAAAGCCGGTCATATCCACCAGCTGCGGCACTTCGCTCAGCCGCCTGAGCGAGCGCGGGCTGACCTCATCAAGGATGCTCTGCAGCGCATCCTCGGGGTTCTCAACCAGCTCGGCAAGGTTCCAGATCCGGACTTTCGCCTTTACATCCGCTGCGCGCAACCGGGTGAGAAAAGCGGACTCGATGCGCTGCAGCCGGGCGGCTTCGGCGCGGATCTCGCTGAAATCACGGCCTGAGCGGAACAAAGGCACGGCAAAGGCGCCGGTGATCATCCAGATCTGGGCATTGGGATCGCCGGCGAGGAAGGGGGTGATCTCCTGGTTGTCGGCGGGGCTGAACTGGAAGCACTGCCGCTCGCCCCTGGTGTTCCAGATCAGCGAGGTCAGGAAGCTGCGCGGATTGTAATCGCGCAGCGCCGCGCTGTCGGACAGCGAGCCATTATAGACCCTGGCCCCGCCGGCGAATTCGACCCGCTCCGGCGCGAAGAGATGGCCATGTGCCCGGGTGCCCGCGACTTTCGACAGCCAGGTCCCGAAATCCTCAAAGATCTCGGCAAAGCCCTCAAACACCGCAAAAGGCGCGGCGGTCCGGCCCTTCAGCCAGTCGCTGTTGGGAAAACGCGACTGCATATAAAGGCCGGGCCGGCCCGAGATCCGCCGCTCGACTGCCTTGGCAAACAGCCTGTCGATCTTGCCGGGATTGGGCTCGGCCCGGGCCTGGGCGGCCGCTTCGGGGTCGAGGAAGCTGCGGTAAAGCTTATCTGCCCGGGGCCAGATTTTGCGGGCGACGAAACAGTCTGAACGGCGCAGCAGCTGCAGGTGATCGTCGTAAAATACATGTGGTTTGCCCTGATAGTCGAATTTCGACAGGGTCAGAGAACGGCTTTCAATCCTGGGCGAGACCAGCCGGACCAGCGACTGGAAATAGCTTTCATCAGGGATCCAGGCGCGGCGGAACCAGCGGTCATATGCGGCGCGGTCGGGATGGGCGATCAGCGCCGACAGGGTCTCGCGGGTCAGGCACCACCACTGGCTGCCCAGATGCGGCACCAGATTGCGCGGCAGTTTGCGGCGCATTCTCAGCCGGCGCTGCAGCTGCACATAGCTGTCAAACAGCCAGCGGTTTTTGCGCCAGGAGAAGGGGAAGCGCAGGGTGAAACGCTCGGCATTCAGCCCGCCCACGGTCCAGCCGACATCGGAGGTGGTGACGCTTTCGATGAAATCGGTGCCCGGGTGCAGGGCGAGATAGGCCTGCAGCTCTTCCACCGGGCGCAAAGGCAGGCAGGAACCGGACACCAGGTAGATATGACTGGCCTCGGGGAAATCGCGCAACAGGATGGCGCTGGCCTCGATCGTGGCCGCGACAATGCCCCAGGTGCCCCACTCGCAGCTGTGACGCGGCGAGAAGCGGATCGTGTCCAGATCGGCCAGCAGGGCCTGCATGGCGCTCACCTCGCGCTCCGGTGTCGCGCGGTCGATATGGATCACCACCGGGCAGCCCCTCTCGGCCCAGTGACGCGCCACTTCGGCGGCGCGCTCCAGCGCAGTGTGACACAGCATGACAAAGCCAAGGCTCATGCCCAGTTCCCCTTCGACATCAGGCCGAGAATTTCGAGCTGGCGCCAGTTGATGTATTTCTCGCTCCATTTGCACCAGAGATCGGGCTGTTCCCGCAGCCCCTCAAGATAGGCCTTATATTCTCGGCCCGCTGCATAATGCTGCCCGCGAGCGGCCTCTTCCTCGGCCTTAAAGCTGAATGTATCGAGGAACTTGGCGTGAAGAAGGCAACCTGAGGCCTTTTCTCCGCCCCAGTCATCAAAGGTCAGGTTCAGCCCGCGCGGCAGCAGCATATGGGTCGAGCTGACATAGGCATAGCTGCGATGCCATTTCACCAGCGGCACTTTGTTCAGCGCAGGCGCGGCCTGGGGGCGGTCGGCAAAGAACATCCGGGCGCGCGGTCCGCCCTGGATCCACAGATTGCCATAGGCCCAGTTGCGGCTGATCTGATAATTGCCGCTGTCAAACCATTCCGCGATCTCAAACGGGTTCTGTCCCTCGCGGCAGGGCCGGGCCGAGATCGGGCCTTTGGGATACATGTCGAGCAGCATGGCCGGGAAGGTGCGGATGCCGCCGTTATCGAGAAAATCGGTCAGCGCCCGGATCGGCCGGCTTTCGCAGAAAGGGTAGACCAGAAACTCATCCACATCGACGGTAAGGCACCAGCGGCCATGGCCATAGCGGCGCAGCAGAGCACTGATCCAGTCCATGCCAAAGCGACTGTCTTTATAGCTGGCCCGGGTGGTCCAGAGCGAGACATCGGGCTGGGCCGCGAGGTAATCGCGGCTGCCATCCTCACTGCCATTATCGACGATCAGAAAGTGATCAATGCCGAGATTGCGGTAATATTTCAGGAAATAGGGCAGGCGCAGCCGCTCATTGCGCAGGGTGGTGAACAGGAGAACCGGCTGGCCTTTCAGTTGCTCCGCCCGGAGATTGACCGCTGTCAGCTCGCGCTGGCGTAAAACCGCGCGGGTGATCAGGCCCCGGCGGCGCATGCGCAGCCGGTAGGAGCGGGCAAGCCTCATCCAGCCCCCTCGCAGCATGACAGGCCGGGGAAGGAAAGGTCGCAGTCCGGTCGGGCGGTGATGCGCCCGGGGCTGCAGAGAATGGGCCGGTAGCGGAAAATCACCTGCGGGCCTGCAAAATCTAAATCCGGCAGATTATACCGTAGCATGGCTGAAAAACTCAGAAGATTAAGATAAAAACAGTAAAAGTGGCAATTACAGCCCGATGCCACATTGCGAAAGACGCCGGGCCGCTGGCCGGTGAGGGGAGACGACCTGAGTGCAGATCATAGCCATCCGCCACGCGACAGCAAGCCAAGCGCTTCCAGCTGACGCCAGCCCTGATAGCGGCGCGACTGCGGTGATTTCAGCACCGGATCGGCGATCACCGCGTCGTAATAGCCTCCAAACTGCTGCGGCGCACCGAAATGCTGTGCACGCTCTTTTTCTTCGGCGGATTTCTCTATGATTTCGGGCAGGAATTTCGTGTGCAGCAAGACGCCTGACAGGCTTTCGCCCCCGGTCTCATCATAAACCTGGTTCAGCTTCGGCGGCAGCAGCGAATGGGTTGAATTCAGCAAGGCATAGCGCCAGTGCCAGCGGATCAGCGGAATTTTATTCAGCGTCGGCGCGCGGCGCGGCTCTTGCGCAAAGAACTGTCGCGCCCGGACCCCGCCCTGGATCCACAGATTGCGCAGCGCCGGCTGGATCTGCGTGCTGTAATTGCCGCTGTCAAACCAGGCCAGGCTCTGCAGCGGATCATCTCCGGGCTGATAACTCACCGCGCTGATCGGGCCATCGGGATAAAGATCAAGCATCATTGCGGGCATGGCGGGCAGATGGTGCAGGTCGAGCCATTCGGTCAGCGCCGCCAGCGGTCGGGTCTCGCTATGTGGATAGACCAGCAGCTCATCGGCATCGAGCACCAGGCACCAGTGGCCATGGCCATGGCGCAGCAGCACCCAGTTCAGCCAGTCGAGGCCGAAACGGCTTTGCTTATAGCTGGCAGTGGTTGCCCAGAGGGTGACATCGGGCGCGGCTTCGAGCAGGGCACGGCTGCCATCGCTGCTGCCATTGTCGATTATCAGGAAATGCCCGACACCGAGGCGGCGGTGATACTCCAGAAACCACGGCAGGCGCGTCGCCTCATTGCGCAGCACCATGGCGCAAAGCACAGTCTCTGTGCCGATGGCGGCGCTGCGGTCGCAGATCAGGCGCAGCTCGCGTCTTTTGCGAATGGCACGGGCCAGCAGCTTTTGCCGCCGCCAGCGTTGCCGCCAGGCCTGCCAGAGGGCGGCGGGGCCGGAGGCGGGGGGCGGCAGCTCGCCCGGAGCCCAGGCTTTCGCCCGGGCAGAGCGCGCTGCCGCCATCGCGGTTACTGGGCCGCTTTTTGCTGCGCCATCATATCCTGCAGATAAGAGGAGAATTCCTCCTGCAGTTCGGGGCGCGACAGGCCGAAGGCCACGGTGGCCTGCAGGAATCCGGCTTTCGAGCCGCAGTCATAGCGCATGCCGCGGAAGCGGAAGCCGTAAACCCCGGTGCCGCCTTCGCCTGCTTCCTGCGCAATGGCATCGGTCAGCTGGATCTCACCGCCGGCACCTTCCTTGATGGTATCGAGGTTGTGCAGCACTTTGGGGTCAAGAATATAGCGGCCGATCACGGCGAGGTTCGAGGGCGCATCCTCGGCCTTAGGCTTTTCGACCATGCCACGGGCCCGCACGATCGAGCCCATATCCTCGGCAATATCGAGCACACCGTAAGACGAGGCTTTGGCGGGTGCGACTTCCATGGCGGCAACCATATTGCCGCCGGTCTGCTCATAGGCCTCAACCATCTGCGCCAGGCAGGAGCGCTCGGCGGCGATCACGTCATCGGGCAGCAGAACCGCAAAAGGCTCATCGCCGATCAGACGCCGCGCGCACCAGACCGCATGGCCGAGGCCGCGGGGACGGTTCTGGCGGACATAGGCGATGGCGCCCGAATCCATATTGGTATCTTCCAGAACGTCGAGCAGCTCGGTTTTATTCTTCCGCTTCAGCTCGGCTTCCAGCTCGGGCGCGCGGTCGAAATAATCCTCAAGCGCGCCTTTGCCGCGCGAGGTGACGAAGATGAACTCTTTAATGCCGGCGGCGCGCGCCTCATCGATCGCATATTGGATCAGAGGGCGGTCGACCAGGGTCATAATTTCTTTGGGAATAGATTTTGTGGCCGGGAGGAACCGCGTGCCGAGCCCGGCGACGGGGAATACGGCTTTCGTGACTTTCCTTGGCATGGTGCTACTTCTCGTTAAAGATGGCCAAACGCCAGTAATTGGCGTGTTTATTCTATATTCGGATCAATGTGTCCGGATTCGGGCGCGTTGATGTCATATCGGGAATAATCCAGGACCGTGCCGGGCTAAATGGGCGAAATCGCTGCCACCAGGCGATGAGCGGCTTTCCGCAGCCGCCGCCGTCTGATTGTCAGGCCTGGCTGTCCTGCCTCGATTCGGCTTTTTATCCGGGCTGGCCGGAACAGACCCCGGGCGCGGTTTTGCCCGGGGCGCGGGTGTGGGGGATTACTTCAGCTCAACCGCCGGCGCTCTGGCAATGAAGAACGGATTGCCAAAGCCGGGCTTGCCATAAAGCAGCGCGGCATGGCTTTCAAAATCCAGAACCTCGCCACCGGCGCCGCGCAGCAAGGCATCGCCCGCCGCCGTATCCCATTCCATGGTGCGGCCAAGACGCGGGTAGAGATCGGCTTCACCGGTGGCAACAAGGCAGAATTTCAGGCTGGAGCCCGCACTTTTCGCGTCTTTCACCTGATAGCGGCTGATATAATCATCTGTGGCGGCATCGCGGTGCGATTTGGAGGCGACGACCAGCAAAGCCGCATTATCCGGCGCGTTGTTGACAGAGAGCAGCCTTTGCGCGCCCGGAAGGGTGAGGTCAAAGCCGCCATCCTCGCCCGGCTCCTCTTCCACCGCCTGGCCATCGGCAAGGGTGTAGAACAGCCGCCCCTTTGCCGGGGCATAGACCACGCCGCGCAGTGGCACGCCGGCCTCGACATAGGCAATATTCACGGTGAAATCGCCGCGGCGCTGCACGAATTCTTTCGTGCCGTCGAGCGGGTCGACGATCAGGAAGCTCGAAGCCGAAAGGGCGTGGCTGTCGGCCTGTTCTTCGGTGATCAGCGTCACATCGGGGAAAGCCGCGCGCAGACCGGCCGAGATCAGCGCATCAGCGGCCTCGTCGGCTTCGGTTACCGGGCTGGCATCGCTTTTGGCTTTCACCGCGAAATCCGGCCCGTCATAGACCTCCATGATCCGTGCTCCCGCCTCGAGGGAAAGCTGGCGGATGGTCGAAATAAGCCGGTCGAAATCCATCAGAAACTCCCTCGCGGCCCGATGCGGGCGACAGTTGCTATAAAATCTTCGGGGCTTTATCTTCTGCCGGGACGCAAACGGCAAGTTTTGCTGAGGCTGCAGGCTGTCCGCAGGCATATTTCCTGCAAGAGCCCGGGGGCTGACGGATGCCGGGGCCAGCAGGGGTGGCGGGGGAAAGATGTTCCGACCAGAGGTGAAACGCCGGCCGTCGCGGATGCGCTCGGGCATCGAACTGATTGAGATTATTTATCACACCACCGTCTGGCAGCTGCGCGGCACGCATTCGAGCGCGGTGAAAGGCCTGGTGATGAATGTTATTCAGGCCGCGCTGGTGCTGACGATTTTCGTGGTGATGTTCGATATGCTCGGCATGCGCCGGGTGAAGATCAGCGGTGGCGATTTTGTGCTCTATGTGATGTCAGGCGTCTTTATGTTCCTGACGCATGTGAAGGCGCTCGGGGCGGTTTCAGGCGCCAGCTCGCCGACCTCTGCGATGATGATGCATGCGCCGATGAACCCGCTGGTGGCAGTGGTCTCGGCGGCCTTTGCGGCGCTTTACAGCCAGACCTTTGCCGCAGGGGTTATTCTGTTTCTCTATCACGCGGTGCTGGCCCCGGTTTACATCCCCGATCCGGTTGGGATGGTGGGCATGTTCATCCTGTCCTGGGGATCAGGGGCGGCGATTGGCCTGATCTTTTATGCGGCAAAGCCATGGAACCCTGACCTCGTGGGGATCCTGACCACGGTCTATCAGCGTGCCAATATGATCGCCTCGGGCAAGATGCTGGTGGCGAATTCGACCCCGGCCTGGCTGCGGGGCTGGTTTGACTGGAACCCGCTGTTCCATACGATCGACCAGGCGCGGGGCGACATGTTTGTGAATTACCTGCCCAGGCATACTTCGGTAGAATATCCGGTGATCGTCACCCTGGTCTGTCTCATGCTCGGGCTGATGGGTCAGTTTTTTACGCGTAAATATGCATCCGCCTCCTGGGGAAAACGTCGATGAAATACACCCGAGTCCTTCTGCTCTCTCTCTCCCTCGGTCTTGCGGCCTTCCCCGCCCTGGCGCAGCGCCTGCCGGGGCAATATGATGTTGCCCGTGTCGCCTCGACCGATGTGCTGAATATCCGCGCTGAACCCTCTGCCAAAGCACGGGTGATCAGTGAGATTGCCCCCTACACCACACGGATCGAAGTGCTGAAACTGTCTGATGATCAGAAATGGGGCCTGGTTTCGGCCGGAGAGGTCTCGGGCTGGGCCTCGCTGGCCTATCTTCAGGCCTCGGCCCCCGGGGCAAAGGGGGATGTGCCGCGCCCGCTGTCCTGCAGGGGCACTGAACCGTTCTGGAGCCTGAAACTGCCTCTGACCGGCGGGGCGGAATGGTCGACCCCTGATACGCCTGAGGTCGCGCTGAAAATCGTAAAGCAGGAGGTCACCGGCACCGGCTATGCGGGCAGCTATACGGCGGATGCCGGCCGCAGATTTGAGCTGGTGGTGACGCGGGAGCAGTGCAGCGACGGCATGTCTGACCGCATCTACGGCTTCAGTGCCCGCCTTCGTACCTCCGGCCCGGATCAGCAGAGCCTGACGGGATGCTGCACGCTGGACGCGCGCTGAGGCGAGGGGCCTTTGGGAACAAGGAAAGACAGCCGGGGCACACGCTTCGGCTGTCTTTCTGTTCATGGAAGGAGAAAGGGCGAAAAATCGCACCGGACTCGGCTCCGCAAGAGTTGCAGGCGGATTTTGCCCTGCCTATATACGCTCAGTCACAGGATGGTTCTTGCAGCCATCCGCTTTACCAGACCCGTCCGGGTGCCGAAGTTTCCGGGCCAGAACGGGATGATCGCCTGTAGAAAGGGATACAAACATGGCCAAAGTCATTGGTATCGACCTCGGCACTACCAACTCCTGCGTCGCCATCATGGATGGTTCGCAGCCGCGCGTTATCGAAAACGCCGAAGGTGCCCGCACCACGCCCTCGATCGTTGGCTTCACCGAAGGTGAGCGTCTGGTCGGCCAGGCTGCCAAGCGCCAGGCTGTCACCAATGCGACCAACACCGTCTTTGCGGTGAAGCGCCTTGTCGGCCGCCGTGTGGGCGATGCCGAAGTCGAAAAAGACCGCAAACTCGTGCCCTATAACATTGTCGACAGCGGTAATGGCGATGCATGGGTCGAAGTGCGCGGCGAGAAATATTCGCCCTCGCAGATCTCGGCTTTCATCCTGCAGAAGATGAAAGAAACTGCAGAATCCTACCTCGGTGAGACCGTCACCCAGGCCGTGATCACGGTTCCGGCCTATTTCAACGACGCTCAGCGTCAGGCTACCAAAGACGCTGGCAAAATCGCCGGCCTCGAAGTGCTGCGCATCATCAACGAGCCGACCGCAGCCGCTCTGGCTTACGGCCTCGACAAAAAAGAATCGAAAACCATCGCGGTCTATGACCTTGGTGGCGGTACTTTCGATATCACCATCCTCGAAATCGATGATGGTCTGTTCGAAGTGAAATCGACCAATGGCGACACCTTCCTCGGTGGCGAAGATTTCGACATGCGCATCGTCCAGTATCTGGCCGATGAGTTCAAAAAAGAGCATGGCGTCGACCTGACCCTCGACAAAATGGCGCTGCAGCGTCTGAAAGAGGCTGCGGAAAAAGCCAAGATCGAGCTGTCCTCGTCGCAGGCCACCGATATCAACCAGCCGTTCATCTCGATGGACAAAACCACCGGCCAGCCGCTGCACCTCGTGGTGAAGCTGACCCGTGCCAAGCTGGAAAGCCTGGTTGGCGATCTGATCGTCAAATCGATGAAGCCCTGTGCGGCTGCGCTGAAAGATGCGGGTCTCGCCAAAGGCGATATCGATGAAGTGGTTCTGGTCGGCGGTATGACCCGGATGCCGAAAGTCATCGAGGAAGTGACCAAGTTCTTCGGTAAAGAGCCGCATAAGGGTGTGAACCCGGATGAGGTTGTCGCCATGGGCGCCGCCGTTCAGGCCGG
This sequence comes from Pseudogemmobacter faecipullorum, assembly GCF_020539525.1. GTDB lineage: Bacteria > Pseudomonadota > Alphaproteobacteria > Rhodobacterales > Rhodobacteraceae > Pseudogemmobacter > Pseudogemmobacter faecipullorum. Next base: position 124,306 of record NZ_JACDXX010000002.1, read on the forward strand.
GGTTCTGCAGGGCGATGTGAAGGATGTGGTTCTGCTCGACGTGACCCCGCTGTCGCTGGGCATCGAGACCCTCGGCGGTGTGTTCACCCGTCTGATCGACCGCAACACCACCATCCCGACCAAAAAGTCCCAGGTCTTCTCGACCGCTGAGGATAATCAGAACGCTGTGACCATCCGCGTCTTCCAGGGAGAACGGGAAATGGCGGCTGATAACAAGATCCTCGGCCAGTTCAACCTGGAGCAGATCCCGCCGGCCCCGCGTGGCGTGCCGCAGATTGAGGTGACCTTCGACATCGACGCAAACGGCATCGTCTCCGTTTCGGCGAAGGACAAAGGCACCAATAAAGAGCAGCGCATCACCATTCAGGCCTCGGGTGGTCTGTCGGATGACGATATCGAGAAAATGGTCCGTGACGCAGAGGCGAATGCCGATGCCGATAAGGCCCGCCGTGAGCTGGTCGAAGCCCGCAACCAGGGGGAAAGCCTGCTCGACTCGACGAAGAAGTCGCTGAAAGAACATTCGGACAAGGTTGACCCCTCGACCGTTGAGGCGATTGAATTCGCGATGAGCCCGCTGGAAGACGCGCTGAAAGGCGAGGATGCCGGCAAGATCAAATCGGGGATCCAGAATCTGACCGAAGCAGCGATGAAGCTGGGTGAGGCGATCTACAAAGCCCAGGCTGCGGAAGCCGGTGGCGAGGATGAGGACGCACCCCGTCCGGTGGATGGCGATGATGATATCGTCGATGCCGATTTCGAGGATCTTGGCGACAACAAGCGGAAGTAATTCCGTTTTGGCCGAAAAGGGGGGCGGTCCGGATGCGGGCCGCCCTTCTCCGGTCAGGAGAGGGCTTTTGCTATGGCAAAACGCGATTTTTACGACGTGCTGGGAATTTCCCGCGGCGCTAGTCCCGAGGAAATTAAAAAGGCCTATCGCCAGAAGGCGAAAGAGCTGCATCCCGACCGCAATGCCGATAATCCCAATGCGGAAGCGCAGTTCAAAGAGGTGAACGAGGCCAATGACGTTCTGAAGGATGCCGATAAAAAGGCAGCCTATGACCGTTTCGGCCATGCAGCCTTTGAAGGTGGCATGGGTGGCGGCGGCGGTGGTGGCCGCGGCGGCTTTGGTGGCCAGGGCGATTTCGGATCGGCTTTCTCGGATGTGTTCGAGGATCTGTTCGGCGATTTCATGGGCGGGCGTGGCCAGGGCGGCGGTGGCGGGCGTTCGCGCGCGCAGCGCGGCTCGGATCTGCGCTATAACCTGCGGGTGACGCTGGAAGAGGCCTGGAGCGGCGTTCAGAAAACGATCAATGTGCCAACCTCGGTCGGCTGTGACACCTGCCACGGCTCAGGTGCCGAGGGCGGGGCGGAACCCCAGACCTGCGGCACCTGTGCAGGCATGGGTAAGGTCCGGGCGCAGCAGGGCTTTTTCACGGTCGAGCGCACCTGCCCGACCTGTTCGGGCACCGGCCAGATCATCAAGAATCCCTGCAAATCCTGTCACGGGGCAGGCCGGGTTGAGAAGGAGCGTCAGCTCTCGGTCAATATTCCGGCAGGTGTCGAGACCGGCACCCGCATCCGCCTTGCAGGCGAGGGCGAGGCCGGGCTGCGCGGCGGGCCGCAGGGCGATCTCTATATCTTCATCGAAGTGCGCGATCACGCCATCTTCCAGCGCGACGGCGTACATCTGTTCTGCCGGATCCCGATCTCGATGCCTTCGGCTGCACTCGGCGGCGAGGTTGAGGTGCCGACCATCGACGGTGGCCGGGCACGGGTGAAAGTGCCGGTGGGGGCCCAGTCGGGCAAACAGATGCGGCTGCGCGGCAAGGGCATGCCGGCGCTGCGCGGCGGCGGCACCGGCGATATGGTGATCGAGCTGGCGGTGGAAACCCCGGTCAATCTGACCTCGCGGCAGAAAGAACTGCTGCGCGAATTCGAAAAACTGTCCGAGGAAAACAACCCGGAAGGCTCAAACTTCTTTTCGAAGGTTAAAGGCTTCTGGGATGGGATGAAGGGCTGATCGCCCCCGGTCTTTTCGGATGTGGTTTACAGGGGGCCAGTGGCCCCCTGTTGCTTTTCAGCCCGCCCAGGCCCGGCTCCAGGTCTGGCTCTGGCCCGATGACGCGGCGGGACGGCCGCATATTAGCGAAAAATTATCATTTCCCGGCCTAGGCTGCGCGCATGGCAAAGCAGCAGGGTTTTTCTGACATGGCGCTTCCGCTCTTTTGTGCCCCTGGCGCAGAGGATGAGGCCCCGCCTGCGCCGCTGCCCGGGCGGGGGACGAAGCTGCCCTCTTATATTCAGGATCACCGCAAACGCCTGCGCAGCCGCTTCCAGGAGGGCGGGGCTCAGGCCATGCCGGATTATGAGCTGCTGGAAATGCTGCTGTTTCGCACCATCCCGCGCCAGGATGTCAAACCCCTGGTGCGGCAGTTGCTGGAGGCGTTTGGCGATATCAGCGGCGTGATCACCGCCGCTCCGGCCCGGCTTGCCGGGATCCCCGGGGTGGGGGAGGCGGTGGTTCAGGATCTGAAACTGCTGGAGGCAACGGCGCAGCGCCTGATGCGGGCGCGGGTGATGAACCGGCCCGTGCTCTCCTCCTGGGATGCTTTGCTCGATTACTGCCGCAGCCTGATGGCGCATCGCGAGACCGAACAGTTCCGCATTCTGTTTCTTGACCGTAAGAATGTGCTGATCGCCGATGAGGAACAGGCGCGCGGCACGGTGGATCATGTGCCGGTCTATCCACGCGAGGTGGTCCGGCGCGCGCTGGAGCTGAATGCCTCAGCGCTGATCCTGGTCCACAATCACCCTTCCGGCGATCCGACCCCTTCAGAGGCGGATCTGGCGATGACCGATCAGATCCGCGAGGCCTGTCAGGTGCTGAACATCACTTTGCATGATCACCTGGTGATCGGGCGCGGCCGTGAGATCAGCTTTCGCGCCAGTGGCTGGCTCTGAAGGGGTTAAAGCGGTTCGGGCCTGAAATCCGGCACCAGCCACAGCTCAACCCTTCGGTTCAGGCGCCGTCCGATCACCGTCTCATCACAGGCCATGGGCAGAGCCTCGCCAAAGCCCTCAATGCGCGGCAGCTCTTCCGGGCGCAGATCCGGCGCCAGTGCCGCCAGATCCTGCACCACCCGCGCCGCCCGGTCGCGCGACAAAGCGCGGTTGGCCCCGGCATCCCCGGCCCCGTCCGAAAATCCGGCAAGGATCAGCGCCTTGGCGGGGAATTGCTGTGCGGCGATCATCCGCGCCAGATGGCGCAGGTTCTCCTGGCCAGAGGCGGTCAGGATCGAGGTGCCCTCTTCAAAGCGGAAGGTCAGCGACAGCCGGTCCGCCCCCTCCATCACCTCGGCGAGGCGCTTCAGATCCTCGAGCGTGACATCTTCGCCCGCGCCGCGAATGGCATTGAGCAGCCGCAGCCCGTCGGCCGTCATTGGCGCGGCCTCGACCGCCCGGTCGATATAGCCCGCCTGTGCCACGGCCTGATTGGCGGCGGGTGTGGCCAGGAACTCAAGGAATTCACGCGCAAAAAGCGGCAGACGCCGGGGCGGGGTGACGAGGTATAGCGGCAGCGCCAGCGGATAATCCCCGGCCTTGACCGAAACCGGGCTGGGCAGCAGCGGAAAGCCACAGCTGTCGCTGAGCGGGGCAATCATCGCCGGGGCGACGCCGGTCTTGCCGGTGATGGCCAACGCCCAGGGGTCTTTGGCCACCGCCGCGGCAAGGCTGGCCATATCCTCATGCAGGACATCTGCCTTGACCGGCGCGCCCAGCCGTTCGGCCAGGGCGCGGCCCATATCGGTTTCGGGGGCAAGCGCATGCAGCACCACCGGCATATCCGGCCCGCCGAACTCGGACCAGTTGCGCGCGGTTCCGGCGAGAGCCGCGGCGAGAGCCGGGGTTGAAAGCCGGGGGGTGGGATTGCCCGGCGCCATGACCGGCACCATGGCATCGAGCGCAATCGGCCGGGCATCGGCGCCGCGCGAGGGCAAAGCGCTGAGCTCAAATTCAGCCGCCCCGGAATCGAGTGCGGCCCGCGCGGCTTCCGGGCTGGCGGCGGTGAAAGCAATATCGGCCAGAACCTCATCCCCGGCGGGGCTGGTGATCTGTGCCGCCCAGGCCTCGCCCGCGCCAGGCTCCAGGTCGCGGAAGGTCAGACCACGGGCGGTGGCAAAGCTGCGCAGCAGCCCGGGCATCAGGCTCAGCCCCGGATCCTCGGCCCCGATGATACGCAGCATGGCGCGGGGCGCGACCAGATCGGGGCAGGCCGGGCCTTCGCACATCACCCCCGAGCCATCGATGGTCAGCGGCCCCCAGGCGGTCTCGATCCGGTAAAATTCGCCATCATAGCCCTGCAGCCGGCCCGGGAGGACAATATTGCCCTCAAGCGAGCGCAGGGTGATGTCTTCGGCCCGGGCCAGGCCCGGTGTCACCAGGCCGGTCAGCAGCGCGGCCATAAGGATGCGCCGCATGGCCGGGAACAGCGGGGCGAGGCGCGCAGAGAAACCCGTCGCGTGACCGCGTATCAGCGACATATTCCCCCACAGGCCCTTAGTGCACGGCAGCCAGTGTCCTCTCCGGCACAAGATTCTTCAACACAAGAATATCGCCAATGGCATCGCAGCCGGGCATCGGCAGATGCAGATCGGCGCGGGTGATATCACCATGGCTGAGGATCACGACCTCGCCCAGCATCTCACGCCCGCAGGTGGCCAGGGTAACCTCGGCCTCTATCACCACTTCGGCCTGCAGGCCGGGGGTGGTGGGAAAGCTGTAGATCTCGGCCCGCATCGGCAGATCGGCTTTGGGATGGCCGAGCGAGGTCAGCTGGCCGGAAGTCGCGGCAAAGGGCAGGCCATAGGCCGCACCATTTTCAAGCGCGCGCAGCTGAAAGGCGTCATCACCGACGAACTGCACCACAAAGCGGCGCTCCTGCTCCAGCCCGCTCACCCCGGCGCTGGCACTGGCATAGGCTGCATCCGGGAACAGGGCAGAGACCCTGCCCTGGCTTTCCAGCGCCGGCAGGGTCAGGCTGATCCGGCCCTGATCATCGAGGCGCTCGGCAAAGACCAGCGGGCCATGGCGCAGGGTAACGCTCGCTCCGGCATGGCAGGGTGCATAGAGCTTCAGCCCGAGCAGAGCCCCGGGCCGGGGGCTGAGGCTGAGCAGTGGCTGGCAATCGCGGGCAGCTGTTGCGGGTGCCGCCAGGGGCGCTGGCGCCGCCGGGCTTTCTGCCGCTGGTCTCTCCCGCGCCGCGACCAGTTCGATCTGTTTCAGCACCGGCACCGCCGTTTCCGCCCCGGTCAGCCGAGCGGGCGGGCGGCTCTGCGCCCAGTGACCTGTCGCCAGAGCCAGGATCAGCAGGGCACCGGCGCGGCTGGCGCTGCGTTTAATCTGCATTGAAAATCCCCCGAGCGGTTCAATATGCCAGCTTAGGCGGCTGATCCGGGCAGGGGCATGGCAGAGCTGTGACCTCTTTCCCGAAGCGGCTTCGGAAAAATGCGAAAGGGCGGCCAGAGCCGCCCCATTCTGGTCTTATCTGTTAACAAACGCGGCTCAGCTGAGGCGGCCGTGGCAATGTTTGAATTTTTCGCCCGAGCCACAGGGGCAGGGGTCATTGCGGCCCGGCTCGCCCCAGCTGGTGGGATCTTCGGCGTTGAAACCGGGACGTGCAGCCGGGGCCGGTGCGGCAGCGGCAACCGGGGCGGCCTCAGCTCCGGCATCGGCGGCGCTTGCCTCGATCTGCGCCCCGGCCAGGGCCTGCTGCTGTGCCAGATATTGCGCCATCATGGTTTCCTGCTCTTCTTTCGAGAGCGGGCGGACGCGGGACAGCTGTTCCGTCACCTGCAGGCGCAGGCTTTCCAGCATCGATTCGAACAGCTGGAAGGCTTCGGTCTTATATTCGTTCAGCGGGTCGCGCTGCGCATATTGCCGGAAGTGAATCACCGAGCGCAGATGCTCAAGGCGCAGCAGATGCTCGCGCCATTTGCCATCGATCGCCTGCAAGAGAACCTGCTTTTCGATCTGCACCATCGTGGCCTGGCCGAAGGCTTCGGCTTTCTCGGCCATATACTGGTCGGATTTCTCAATCAGACGCTCAGCCATCACGCTCTGATCGACGCCTTCCTCTGCGGCCCAGTCGCTGACCGGCAGATCGAGGTTCAGCCGGTTGCGGCCAGCCTCGCGCAGACCATCGAGATTCCACGAATCGGCATAGGTTTTCGGCGGCATGAATTCATCGACCATATCGTCGATGACGTGATGGCGCATATCTTCGGCCACTTCCGAGACATGCTCGGCCTTCAGAATATCCAGACGCTGGGCAAAGACGGCCTTGCGCTGATCATTCATCACATCGTCAAAGCGCAGGAGCGATTTGCGCACGTCGAAGTTGCGGCCCTCAACCTTGGCCTGGGCCTTTTCGAGCGATTTATTCACCCAGGGGTGAACGATGGCCTCGCCCTCTTTCATGCCAAGCGTCGACAGGATCTTGTCGAGCCGGTCCGAGCCGAAGATCCGCATCAGATCGTCTTCCAGCGACAGGAAGAAGGCCGAGCGGCCGGCATCGCCCTGACGGCCCGAACGACCGCGCAGCTGGTTGTCGATACGGCGGCTTTCATGGCGCTCAGTGCCGAGCACAAAAAGCCCGCCAGCTGCCAGAACGGCGGCTTTCTCATCGGCATGCTGCGCCTCGATCTGCGCGCGGAGCGCGGCAGGATCAGCTTCAGGATTGGCGGCCAGCTCTTCGAGCACCTTCAGCTCGACATTGCCGCCGAGCTGAATATCGGTGCCACGGCCAGCCATATTGGTGGCGATGGTCACTGCGCCGGTGCGGCCCGCCTCGGCGACGATCTTCGCTTCCTGCTCATGCTGGCGCGCGTTCAGAACATTATGGGCAATGCCCTCTTTCTGCAGCAGCTCCGAGAGCATTTCGGATTTTTCAATCGAAGTGGTGCCGACCAGGATCGGCTGACCTTTTTCATGCGCCTCTTTGATGGTGGCGACGATACCGTCGAATTTCTCGCGCGCGGTGCGGTAAACCTGGTCGTGATCGTCCTTACGGGCGACCGGGCGGTTGGTCGGGATCTCGACCACACCCAGGCCATAGATCTGCATGAATTCTTCGGCCTCAGTCGCCGCGGTGCCGGTCATGCCGGCCAGTTTGCTGTAGAGGCGGAAGTAATTCTGGAAGGTTACCGAAGCGAGGGTGACGTTCTCGGGCTGGATCTGCACGCCCTCTTTCGCCTCAATCGCCTGATGCAGGCCATCCGAGAGGCGGCGGCCTTTCATCATCCGGCCGGTGAATTCGTCGATCAGGACGATCTCACCATCGCGCACGATATATTGCTGATCGCGCAGGAACAGCCGGTGCGCCCGCAGGGCCTGGTTGATGTGGTGCACAATTGTGGTGCTTTCGGGGGCGAAGAGGTGCTGCCCTTCCGGCAGGACCCCGGCGGCCAGAAGCAGCGCCTCGATATGATCATTGCCGGTTTCGGTGAAGGTCACATTGCGCGCCTTCTCATCGATGGTGAAATCTTCCTCGACCAGCGAGGGGATCAGCTTATCGATGGCGACATAAAGTTCGCTGCGGTCCTGGCTGGGGCCAGAGATGATCAGCGGCGTGCGGGCCTCGTCGATCAGGATGGAGTCGACCTCGTCAACGATGGCAAAGAAATGCCCGCGCTGCATCATCTCTTCGATTGAGCCCTTCATATTGTCGCGAAGGTAGTCGAAGCCCAGCTCGTTATTGGTCGCATAGGTGACATCAGCGAGATAGGCGGCACGCTTCTCGGCATCGCCCTGATAGGGATAGACCACGCCGGTGCTCAGGCCCAGTTTGGCATGGACCTTGCCGATCGTATCGGCGTCACGTTTTGCCAGATAGTCGTTGACGGTAACGACATGCACGCCCTTGCCGGCGAGCGCATTCAGATAGGAGGGGAAAGCGGCGACGAGGGTTTTGCCCTCACCGGTGCGCATTTCGGCAATATTTCCCTGATGCAGGAAAATACCGCCCATCAGCTGGACATCAAAGGCGCGCAGCCCGAGCGCGCGGCGTGCACCCTCACGGCAATTGGCGAAAGCCTCTGGCAGGATCGCGTCGAGGCTTTCGCCGCCCTCCTGCACACGCTTCTGATATTCGCGGGTTTTGGCCACCAGGCCCTCATCGCTGAGAGCGGCGAATTCAGCCTCAAGCGCATTGATCTTTGCCACCAGCGGGCGCGCCGCTTTGACTTTGCGGTCATTGGGCGAACCAAAGACCTTTTTAGCGAGCGTTCCCAGACCGAGCATGATCATTCCCTATGCGGCGGTTCTTGCAAAATCGTGTGCGGCTGTGACTTGCCCGCCCCTCGCGCCTTCCATAGAAAAGCCGGGAATAATCCGGTAAAGCCCGCCACATGCAACTGTCGCGATGTAAGGGCTTGAGCCGTTATAGTCAACGTTGCGCATCCCGCGCGATTGGTCAGGAGCTGGTGAAATGATCTATGGAATGCGTTCCGCTGCGGCGGTTCTGGCCCTTACCACGGTGCTGGGCTCTCCGGCCCTTGCCGAGGGCGAAACCGCTGATACCGTTATGGCAACGGTGAATGGAGTGGATATCACCCTTGGTCAGATGATTGCAGTGCGCGAGGGTCTGCCGCAGCAATATCTGGCTTTGCCCGATGACGCGCTTTTTACCGGCATTCTGGATCAGCTGGTCCAGCAGGAGGTGCTGGCGCAGTCGGTGACAGAGCAGAGCCGCCGCGATAAGGCCAATATCACCAATAATCTGCGCGGCTATCTGTCGGGCGTGGTGATTGCGGCGGCCTCGGAAGGGGTGGTGACCGACGAGGCTTTGCAGAAAGCCTATGACGAGAAATACGCTCAGGCCGAAGCGACGAAAGAATTCAGCGCGGCGCATATCCTGCTCCCGACCCGTGAGCTGGCGCTTTCGGTGAAAGAGCAGCTCGACGGCGGCGCAGATTTCGCCGAAATTGCAAAGGCCCAGTCGATGGATACCGGCTCGGGCGCTCAGGGCGGTGCGCTTGGCTGGTTCGGTCCGGGCATGATGGTCAAGCCTTTCGAGGATGCGGTGACTGCCGCTGAAATCGGCAAGGTCACCGATCCGGTCGAGACCCAGTTCGGCTGGCACCTGATCCTGGTCCAGGAAGTGCGCGATGCGGCCAAGCCGACGATTGATGATGTCCGCGATGAGCTGGCCTTTGAGATCGAGGATGCGGCGGTGCGGGCAAAACTTGAGGCACTGACCGCAGCGGCTAAGGTTGAGAAACCGGGCGCAGAGCTGGATCCGGCGCTGCTGAAAAACAGTGCGCTGATCGACTGAGCGGAGACAGGAATATGGCAAAGTCAGACTGGAAAGCCGAAGCCAAGGATCTGAAGAAAAAGATCCGCAAGCTGAAGGATCAGGTGACCGAAGCGCTCGGCCCGGTCAGCGAGGCGGTCAGTGATGCCGTGACTCAGGGGGTCAGCGGTGTCCGTGAGGCGGTAAAAAAGGCGGCTTCGGCAAAGCAGGTCTCGCCGCTGGCTCCGGCTCAGTTCCCCGATCTTCCAAAGATTGCCGGTGTCGAATTCGCCGCGGTCGAGGCGGGGATCAAATATCAGAACCGCAAGGATGTGATGCTGGTTCGCCTCGCGCCGGGCACGGCTGTGGCCGGGGCTTTCACCCGCTCTTCGACCCGTTCGGGCTGCGTGCGTGACTGCGAGAGCAAGCTTGCCATGAAGGTTCCGGTCGATGCCGGGGCGGCGATCATTGTGAACTCGGGCAATTCCAACGCCTTCACCGGCGCGGTTGGCGATAAGGCCGTGGCCGCTGTCACCGGCGGTGTGGCGAAAGCGCTGGGTCTGCCGGCAAGCCGGGTCTATTCCTCCTCGACCGGGGTGATCGGCGAGCCACTGCCGCATGAGAAAATCACCGCGGTGATCGATCAGCTGGCAGCTGGCCTCTCGGAAGAGGGCATCTCCTGGGCGGCTGAAGCCATCATGACCACCGATACTTTCCCCAAAGGTGCTGCGGCGGTGATCGAGGGCGAGGGCGGTCAGGTCAGAATCTCGGGCATTGCCAAAGGCTCGGGGATGATCGCGCCGGATATGGCGACGATGCTGGTCTATATCTTCACCGATGCCAGGATCAGCCAGGCCAGCCTGCAGAAACTGGTCTCGCGCAATCTGAACGGCAGCTTCAATTCGATCACCGTCGACAGCGATACCTCGACCTCGGATACGCTGCTGGTGGCGGCCACCGGCCTGTCTGAGGCGGCCGAGCTGAAAGGCGCGGCGCTGAAGGCTTTTGAGACCGCTCTTGCCGAAGTCATGCAGAACCTGGCTCTGCAGGTGGTGCGCGATGGTGAAGGCGCGACCAAGCTGATCGAAGTGCGGGTCTCGGGCGCGGCTTCCGATGAGGATGCAGCAAAGGTTGCCTTTGCCATCGCCAATTCGCCCCTGGTGAAAACCGCCGTGGCGGGCGAGGACCCGAACTGGGGCCGTATCGTTATGGCGGTGGGCAAATCCGGTGCTGCGGCCGAGCGCGATAAGCTCAATATCCGCTTTGGCGATATCCTCGTGGCCGAGAAGGGCTGGAAGAGCCCGGGTTATACCGAAGAGGATGGCGCGGCCTATATGAAGGGCCAGGAGCTGGTGATTGATGTCTCGCTGGGCATGGGCCGTGCAAAGCGCACGGTCTGGACCTGTGACCTGACCAATCGCTATATCGAGATCAACGCCGATTACCGCTCATAAAGTCAGGGCTCCGGCCCTGTCTTTCATCTGTCTGAAAATATCCCGGGGGTCCGGGGGCAGCGCCCCCGGCCTTCGGCTTTTGTGAAAGCCCTTTGCCGATGCGCACCCTGCTTGTCTCCGCTGTCGCCCTGATTGATGCCGATGGCCGTATCCTGCTGGCACAGCGCCCGGAGGGGAAATCTCTGGCGGGGCTCTGGGAATTCCCTGGTGGCAAGGTTGAGCCGGGCGAGACGCCGGAGGCCTGCCTGATCCGCGAGCTGAAGGAAGAGCTGGGCATCGACACCTGGAAAAGCTGCCTCGCGCCCTTGACCTTTGCCAGCCACAGCTATGAGGATTTTCACCTGCTGATGCCTTTGTTCGCCTGCCGCCGCTGGGAGGGGATCCCGAGCGGTCAGGAGGGGCAGAAGCTTGCCTGGGTGGCACCGGAAAAGCTGCGCGATTATCCGATGCCGCCCGCCGATCTGCCGCTGATCCCGATCCTGCGCGACTGGCTCTGAGCGGCAGCAGCGCCACAGGCGGAAATAATCGTATAAAAATGACAATCAATGCGCAGTAACATTTGAAATTGTGTCCAGACCCTGGCATCTTTTGGGAAAGAGAATCCGGGAGGGAACATAATGTTGCGCACAATTTCTATCGGCAGCTGTATCTCGGTGCAGGGATTGCAGATTGCCCAGAACACGGATGGCACGGTGGTGATCCGGGTTGATGACAAAACCTTCACCGGCCGCCCCGTGATGCCGAGCCAGGGCCACAGCGCCGCCTGAGCCCGGGGCCAAAAACCGATGACATGCAATGAATGGGCCGGGGCGCGTATCCCCGGCCTTTCTTTTTATCTGGCCCGATCCCTAGCGTGGGGGAGCAGAGCGGCAGCGATGCAATAGAAAAAGGCCGGAGATTGCTCTCCGGCCTTTATCGGTCTGTTGGGGTCAGGCAGCTCAGTCGAGCGTGCGCTGGATCTCTTCACGCTCGAAGATCTCGATCACGTCGTTCTGACGGATATCTTCGTAACGCTCGAAGGCCATGCCACATTCCTGGCCAGAGATGACCTCTTTGACCTCGTCTTTGTAGCGCTTCAGCGTCTTCAGCGTGCCCTCGTGGATCACCACGTTGTCGCGCAGCAGGCGCACGCCAGCCGAACGACGGGCCACACCCTCGGTGACAAGGCAGCCTGCGATATTGCCGACGCCGGTGATGCGGAAGACCTCGAGGACCTTGGCATAACCGATGAAATGCTCGCGCACTTCTGCTTTCAAGAGGCCCGAAGCGGCCTTCTTAATATCGTCAAGCAGATCGTAGATGATCGAGTAATAGCGGATCTCGACACCCTTCTGCGAGGAATTCGCCCGCGCGGTCGCATTGGCCCGCACGTTGAACGCCAGGATCGGGGCTTTCGAGGCATCGGCCAGACCCACATCGGAATCGGTGATTGCACCAACGCCGTAATGCAGGATCCGCACGCGGACCTCATCATTGCCGATCTTCTCAAGCGCCTGAACGATGGCTTCTGCCGAACCCTGCACGTCAGCTTTGACGATGACCGGCAGTTCCGTGACCGATTTATCGGCCTTGGCCTTGGCCATCAGCTGTTCCAGCGTGGTCGCGGCACCTGCCGCAGCGCGCTTATCCTTGCTCGCTTTTTCGCGATAGGTCGCGATTTCGCGGGCCTGGGCTTCCGAGCTGACCACGTCAAGCACGTCACCGGCCGAAGGCGTTCCGTCAAGGCCGAGCACCTCAACCGGCACCGAAGGTCCGGCCTCGGTTACGGTCTCGCCCTTGTCATTCACCAGCGCACGAACTTTACCCCATTTCTCGCCGACGACGAAGATATCGCCTTTGCGCAGGGTTCCGTTCTGGACTAGCACGGTCGCAACCGGGCCGCGGCCAACGTCAAGCTTGGCCTCGATCACTGCGGCACGGGCCGCACGATTCGGGTTCGCCGTCAGCTCGAGAACCTCAGCCTGGATGCTGATTGCCTCCAGCAGCTCGTCGATGCCCTGGCCGGTATGGGCCGAGACCTCAACATCCTGCACATCGCCCGACATCGCCTCGACGACGATTTCGTGCTGCAGCAGATCGGTGCGGACCTTGGTCGGATTGGCCGAGGGTTTGTCGATCTTGTTGATCGCCACGATGATCGGCACGCCGGCTGCTTTCGCATGGCTGATCGCTTCGACGGTCTGCGGCATCACCGCATCATCGGCAGCCACAACCAGCACGACGATATCCGTCACCTGAGCCCCACGCGAGCGCATCGAGGTGAAGGCAGCGTGGCCGGGGGTGTCGAGGAACGAGATCAGCTGACCATTCGGCGCTTTGACCTGATAGGCCCCGATATGCTGGGTGATGCCACCGGCTTCGCCCGTTGCCACCTGGGCCTTGCGGATGCGGTCAAGCAGCGAGGTTTTGCCGTGGTCAACGTGACCCATGATCGTCACCACCGGCGGCCGGGTGATCAGATCTTCAGCCTTGTCCTCGACGCTGTCGATGACCTGCTCAACATCTGCATCCGAAACGCGGACGGCTTTATGGCCGAATTCGCCGATCACCAGCTCTGCCGTATCGGCATCGATCGTCTGGTTCATGGTGACCATCATGCCCATTTTCATGAGCGATTTCACCACGTCAGCCGCACGTTCTGCCATACGGTTTGCCAGTTCCGAAACCACGATGGTCTCGGGCAGCTGCACATCGCGCACCTGCTTTTCCGACTTCTGGCCGAAGCCCATTGCCTTCTGGCGGGCTTTTTCCTGCTTACGCTTCATAGCGGCCAGCGAGCGCTGACGGCCACCTTCTTCACTGGTGGCAGCCGAAAGGGTCAGCTTGCCCGAGCGGCGACCTTCGTCGCCACGGCGGGCTGCACCCCGGTCGGTCTCACGGTTTTCACGCTCGCGATCAGTTTTGCGCGGGGTCGCAGTGGCCGGACGGGCGGCACCGGCCTCTTCCGTGCCGGGGCGCGGACGGCTCTGGCCTGCACCACGATCAGCGGGGACAGCCGGATCTGCCTCTTTGGCAGCCGGAGCCGCCGAAGCGGGCTGGCGACGCTGCGTGCCAAGAATATCAGCCTTACGGGCCGCGGCCCGGTTTTTGGCTTCTTCCTCGGCTTCACGCTTGAGGCGCTCTTCCTCTTCGGCCTTGGCACGCAGAGCGGCGACGCGCTGGCGGTCCTCACGCTCTTTGGCCTCGATTTCCTCGCGGCGACGCTGGCGCTCTTCCTCGCGCTCTTTCTCTTCTGCGGCGCGCTTCGCTGCATCTTCCTGCTCGCGGGCTTTCGCCGCGCGCAATGCATCGAGGCGGCGCTGCATCTCAGCGTCGGTGATCCCGGCGGGGCGCTTGGAGGGGTCGCCCAGATGGGACGAACCTGATCCGCTGCCGCCTGCACCCGGTTTGGCCGGGTTGGGCACCACAACGCGCTTGCGCTTGGTCTCAACAACCACCGCATGGGTCCGTCCGTGCGAGAAGCTCTGCTTCACCGAACCGGAACGGGGGCCAGCACCAAGCCCGAGGGGTTTTTTGCCGTCAGTATCGCTCATCCGTCCTACATATCCTTCCCGGCGGTTTCCCCGCCGAACTGCCTGTCGGTTTCGCGGGCCCCCTGGCCCTGGCGCATTCCGGCAAGCCTTGCCGCTTCCTCTGCAACGCGGGTCGTGAGTCCACCAGCGGCAAGCGCCGCGTGTATGGCACGTTCACGACCGAATGCCAAACCCAATTCCCCCGCTGTCAGCCAGGAAATCAGGCGGTTTTCGCCCGCAGGAGGTCTGAGCTTGGCTTTGCCGCGCTCGGAACCATCTTCAGCCTGGATCAGCAGCTTGGCGCGTCCTGATACAAGCCATTCCTTCACCTTCTCATAGCCGGTAACGGCATCGCCGGCCTTGCGGGCGAGGGCGATCAGATCGATCACCCGGCGCGCGAGAAGCTCCGCTACCAGATCGGCCAGCCCGTCAGGGGCTTTGACCGCCTGTCTGGCTGCACGGGAAAACAGCCCCTTCTGTGCAGCCTTTTCGATCAGCGCCCGGTCTGCGCTGACCCAGATCCCCCGGCCCGGCAGCCGCTCGAGTATATCGGGCACTACCTCACCAGAGGGACCAATAACAAAACGGACGAGGCCGCCTTTCGGCCCCGTCTCGCCGGAAACGATACATTTCCGTTCCGGCTCGTCCTGCAATTTAACCCGGCCGCCGCGCGTCATCGCGGAATCTCCCGAGGCCTGAGATCAGGCCCCGGCCTCCTCGGTGTCTGCGGCGTCCTCGCCATCCTCATCCCCGGCCTCTTCTTCTGCCGCGGCCATCTCCGTCGGGTCCACCCAGCCCAGCATGACACGTGCGGTCATCACCATGGTCTGGGCTTCTTCGAGGGTCATTTCGAACTTCTCGAGGATGCCTTCGTCTTTCTTGCGCTGGCCATTTTCGGTGGTCCAGCCGCCCGCCAGCTCCCAGTCGGCGCAGGTGGCGAAATCTTCCAGCGTTTTCACGCCATCTTTGCCAAGGGCCTCCAACATCTGGGGGGTGAGGCCCTCAAATTCAATAAGGCTTTCCTCAACACCCATAGCGCGGGCCGCTTCCAGGGCTTTTCTGGCCTGTTCTTCGAGGTAATCGCGGGCCCGGGCCTGCAGCTCGCCTGCGGTGGCCTCATCAAAACCATCGATCGACAGCAGCTCGTCGAGATCGACATAGGCGACTTCTTCGAGATTGGTGAAGCCTTCGGCCACCAGCAGCTGCGCCATCATCTCGTCAACGTCGAGCGTTTCCATGAACAGCGCGGTGCGGGCGGCAAACTCGGCCTGGCGACGGCTCGATTCCTCGGCCTCGGTCAGGATGTCGATGTCGAGCGCCGTCAGCTGCGAGGCCAGACGCACGTTCTGGCCACGGCGGCCAATCGCCAGCGACAGCTGTTCATCGGGGACCACGACCTCGATCTTGCCGGCATCCTCATCGAACACGACTTTGGAGACCTGGGCCGGCTGCAGCGCGTTCACGAGGAAAGTCGCCGGGTCCTGGTTCCACGGAATGATGTCGATCTTCTCGCCCTGCAGCTCGTTGACCACCGCCTGAACGCGCGAGCCGCGCATACCGACGCAGGCGCCGACCGGGTCGATCGAATTGTCATAGGAGATCACAGCGATCTTGGCGCGCGAGCCCGGATCACGGGCCACGGCCTTGATCTCGATGATGCCGTCATAGATTTCCGGCACTTCCATCTTGAACAGCTCGGCCATGAACTGCGGATCGGTGCGCGACAGGAAGACCTGTGGACCACGCACTTCGCGGCGCACGTCTTTGATGTAGCAGCGGATCCGGTCGCCGATGCGGTAGGCTTCACGGCCGATTTTTTCATTGCGGCGCAGGATGCCTTCGCCACGGCCGATGTCGACGATGACATTGCCATATTCTTCGCGCTTGACCGCGCCGTTGATGATCGTGCCCTTGCGATCCTTGAATTCGTCATACTGACGGTCACGCTCGGCTTCGCGCACCTTCTGCAAGATGACCTGCTTGGCGGATTGCGCGGCGATGCGGCCCAGATCAACCGGCGGCACCTCATCAACAATCTCATCGCCGATCTGCGGATCAGAGAGATATTGCTTTGCCTGTTTGACGGTCAGCTGGGCGTGGTAATTCTCAACCGCCTCATCCTCGACCACGGTGCGGACGCGGGTGAAAGAGGCGCGACCGGTTTTGCGGTCGATCAGCACGCGGATGTCCATATCGGCGCCGTAGCGCGATTTGGCAGCACGGGCGAGGCTGTCTTCCATCGCCTGGATCACCAGATCCGGGTCGATCATCTTCTCGCGGGCGACCGCCTCGGCGGTCTGGAGAAGTTCAAGCTGGTTGGCCGAAGTGATCGCCATGGGTTACTTTCTCCCGGTGCTTAATGTCTGGTCGAGGGGGTGTCGTCGCCGTCTGCGGCCTCATCCCCATCGGTTTCGTCAGTCTCTTCGATCTCGTCGAAACCACCCTCTTCGGGCAGCTGCACTTTGCGCTGGCGCAGCATTTCGGCGATCAGCTCGTCGGTCAGGATCAGCTTGGCATCCGAGAGCCAGTCGAACTGCAGGCCGATAATGATGGTCTGGCCCGATTGTTCGATTTCGATCAGGATCTCGCCATCCTCGACGCCTTTCAGCTCGCCCTTAAAGCGGCGCTGGCCTTCGATCAGCTCGGAGGTCTCGATCCGGGCTTCCCAGCCCGCCCAGGTCTCAAAATCCTTCAGCCGGGTCAGCGGGCGGTCGATGCCGGGTGACGAGACCTCAAGGGTGTAGAGCTCTTCAATCGGATCCTCGACATCGAGCAGCGCCGAAAGCGCCACCGAGATTTTCGCGCAATCCTCGACGCCGATCCCGCCTTCGGGGCGGTCGGCCATGATCTGCAGGGTGCGCTGTACCTTGCCATGGCCACCGGCCAGGCGGATACGGACCAGCTCATAGCCCAGGTCTTCGATCACCGGAGCGGTCAGCTCGGCGAGGCGGCGGTCAATGGCAGTCTTTGCGATCAGATCGGTCATCCGGGTTCCAAAACGAAAAAGCGGGCTCAGCGGCCCGCTTGCTTTTCCGGTTAGCCTCGGGAGTGGACCCCGAAGCCGCTGTTGAGGATCATATAGGCTGATC
Organism: Pseudogemmobacter faecipullorum; assembly: GCF_020539525.1. Taxonomy (GTDB): domain Bacteria; phylum Pseudomonadota; class Alphaproteobacteria; order Rhodobacterales; family Rhodobacteraceae; genus Pseudogemmobacter; species Pseudogemmobacter faecipullorum. The sequence continues at coordinate 141,650 of NZ_JACDXX010000002.1, forward strand.
CTCAGGGATTCGCAAGCACTGAAGCCCCTGCTCGCGGTTTCCCACCGCCGGACCTGTGCCAGTGGTGGCTGGTCCGGGCAGGGGCAGCTCCCCCGGAGGGCTGCCGGGTCGATGACGGGAATGATGCGCTGCTGCCTGGAAAATGCGGTTGCGCCCGGGCTCTGCGGTTGCTCCCGCGGAAAGCGATTGCCATAGTGGCCCGAGTTTCGGAGGTCAGGTGATTTGGGTCAGTTTTTGCAGAAAAAACTCCGGAAGTCGGGGTCAGGGACCGCAGGGCAGGAAAAACCGGCGCAGCTGGCCAGGGGGCGTCGCCGCAATCAGCTGCGCCTTGCCGTGGCGGGGCTTGCGACAGCGGCCAGCATCGGCGCCTTTGCTTCCGGCACGCTGGCTTTTGACGGGCCGGAATTTCAGGTGGTTGGTGAGGATAAAACCCTGACCCAGCTGGTGCGCCGCAGCTCGCTGCTGCTGGCGCAGAGCGATGAGAAGGTCACCAATCCGGAAGATCTGTTCACCGCCGCCCGGGCCGATTACGCCAGGCTGCTCGCCGCGCTCTATGCCGAGGGCTATTATGCCCCGGTGATCCGCATCACCCTTGATGGCCGCGAGGCTGCGTCGATCGCGCCGCTGGATGCCCCGGCCCGGGTGGGCGCGGCGCTGATTTTTGTTGATCCGGGGCCGCGTTTTGCCTTTTCGCGCACCTCAGTAGCGCCGCTGGCGCCGCGCACCACGCTGCCTGTCGATTTCCGTGCCGGTGCGCCGGCACGCGCCGGGGTGATCAGCGAGGCGGTTTCGGCGGCAACCCTCGCCTGGCGCGAGGAGGGCCATGCGAAGGTGCGCGTTTCACGTGAAGACATCCTCGCCAATCATCCCGAACGCACACTTTCGGCGGTGGTCGGGCTTGCGCCGGGCCCCAGCCTGCGCTTTGGCCCGGTCAGCGTGAAGGGGGCGGACCGGATGGATCTGCGCCGGGTGCTGAAAATCGCCGGGCTGAATGAGGGGACGAAGTTCAGCCAGACCGAGCTGGACCGGGCGGCAAACCGTCTGCGCCGCTCCGGGGTGTTCTCTTCGGTAAGTCTGACCGAAAGCGAGCAGGTGCTGCCCGGCGGGCTGCTGCCGATCGAAATCACCGTCGCTGAGCATAAGACCCGGCGCTATTCGGTCGGTGCCGAACTGTCCTCGGTCGATGGCGCGGCGCTGAGCGGCTACTGGCTGCACCGCAATCTGCTTGGCGGCGGCGAGCGGCTGCGGGTGGATGCCTCGATCAGCAATATCGGCGCGGGCGACAGCGGCGTGGATTATGAGCTGGGCGTCACGCTTGACCGACCGGCCACGCTTACCCCCGATACCACGGCCGGCATTCTGGCAAAGATCGGCCATCTCGATGAGGTGGATTATGATGCCGATTATGCCGAGCTGGGCCTGACGTTTACCCAGTATTTCTCGGAACAGCTGACCCTGCGCGGCGGCCTGTCCTATGAGCAGGTGCAGGGCAGGGATCCGACCGGGACCTTCCGCTACCGCAACCTCTCGCTGCCCTTTGGCGCGACCTGGGACCGGCGCGACAGCACCACCGATGCGAAAAAAGGCTTCTATATCGATGGCACGGCCAAGCCGTTCCTCGGTTTCAGCGACACCGGCTCGGGCCTGCGCATGACGCTGGACGCGCGCGGCTACCGCAGCTTCTCGGATCAGCGCTTTACCGTGGCGGCCAGGCTGCAGGGCGGGGCCGTGCTCGGCTCGGATCTGCTCGATACGCCGCGCGATGATCTGTTCTTCTCGGGCGGCGGCGGCAGCGTGCGAGGCCAGACCTACCGCTCGCTTGGCATTGAAACGCCCGATGGTCTGGGCGGCACCTATCTGATCGGTGGCACCGAATATGCGGCCGGCTCGCTGGAGCTGCGCGCCCGTTTTGGCGAGAGCTGGGGTGGGGTGGCCTTTATCGATGCCGGTTTTGTCGGGGCGGATGGCGAAAGCGAAAGCCATGCCGGGGCCGGGATCGGTGTGCGCTATGAGACCGGCTTCGGCCCGATCCGCTTCGATGTGGCGGCGCCGATCAGCGGCCCGAATGATGATGGTGTGCAGATCTATATCGGTCTGGGACAGGCGTTCTGATGCGACATTCAAATCTTCTTCTCAGCGTCGCCACCTCGGCCCTGCTGATCACCCAGCCCTTTGCCGCCCGGGCAGATGACCGCAGCTATCTGACCGCTTTTCTTGAGGACAGCCTCTCGGGCGCCGGGCGGAAGGTGACGATCACCGGCTTTGCCGGGGCCCTGTCCTCGCGCGCCACCATGCAGCAACTGACCATTGCCGATGACCAGGGGGTCTGGCTCACGCTTGATGATGTGGCGCTGGACTGGAGCCGCACGGCGCTGCTCTCGGGCCAGGTCATCGTGAATGAGCTTTCCGCCGGGGCGATCCGGCTGGAGCGGATCCCGGAGGGCGATCCGGAGACCACCACACCCGAGGCGGGCAGTTTCGAATTTGCTTTGCCCGATCTGCCGGTCTCGATCGATATCGGCATGCTGAAAGCCGGAAAAATTGCGCTGGGTGAGGCGGTTCTGGGCCAGCCGGTCGAAGGGACGCTGAGCTCGGAAGTGCATCTGAACGGCGGCGAGGGCACGGCAGAGCTGTTGCTGACGCGCACCGATGACGGGCCGGAGGGTGAGATCAGCCTGAATGCCAGCTATTCCAACGAGACCCGGCATCTGGCGCTGGATCTGACCGCGCGCGAGGGTGCGGGCGGGATCGTGGCCGATAAGCTGGATCTGCCGGGCGATCCGGCGGCGGCGCTCTCGCTGAAAGGCGAGGGCACGTTTGATGATTTCGCCGCCGTTTTCCGTCTGGAAAGCGACGGGGCCGAGCGCCTTGCCGGGCCGATCACCCTTAAAACGGATGCGGCTGGCGCGCGGGGCTTTACCGCGCAGCTGGAAGGCAATCCCGCGCCGCTGTTCATGCCCGATTATGCCGAATTCCTCGGCGAGAGACTGGCGCTGGATGTGGCCGGGGCGCTGGCGCCTTCGGGGGCGCTGACCCTTGAGCAGCTGGATCTGCAGGCGCGCTCGGTCAATCTGCAGGGGCAGTTGCGGCTGGCGGCGGATGGTCTGCCTCAACTGATTGACCTGCAGGCAAAAATTGCCGACCCGGCGGGCGGGCTGGTGATCCTGCCGGTCTCGGGGCCCGAGTCGATGCAGGTGAAATCTGCCGATCTGGCGCTGGTCTTTGACGCGGCGCAGAGCGCGGGCTGGACACTGGATCTGACGGCGCTTGGCTTTGAGCAGGGGGCGACGAAAGCGGAGCGCATGGCGCTGACCGGCGCGGGCCGTATTGACCGCCAGGCAGGCGCGCGGGGCCTTGATGGCAAACTGAATTTTGCTCTGAGCGGGCTTTCGGGTCTGGAGCCGGGGCTTCAGGCGGCGCTGGGAGCGCGCTTTGATGGCGAGGCGCAGTTCGTGCTGCGCGAGGGCGATACGGGCGGGCTGAAACTGCCGCAGATCACGCTCAATGGCGCTGATTACGGCCTGACCGGCAGCGCCGGGGTGCAGGGGATCGGCGAGGCGCTGAACACCAGTCTCGATCTGCAGGTCAGGGCCAGCGATCTGGCGCGGTTCTCGGCCCTGGCCGGGCGCCCGCTCGGCGGCCAGGCAGAGGTGGCCCTGAAGGGGGATGTCACACCGCTGACCGGTGCATTTGATCTGGATATGACGGTTGCGGGCCGTGGCCTGACCACCGGTATTGCCGAGGCTGACCGGCTGCTGGCCGGCGGCTCGGTGATCACTGCCGCGATGCTGCGCGATACCAGCGGAACCACTTTGCGCAGTTTCAGTGCAAAGGCCGCGAGCCTCGCTGTGACGGGGCAGGGTAAACTGCAGTCGTCCGGGCTCAGCCTGACTGCCGATATCGACTGGGCCAATCTGGCCGATCTCGGCCCGAATTACGGCGGTGCGCTGAAAATCAGCGGCGGCTTTGAGGGCACGGCTGAGAATGGTCTCGCGAGTTTCAGCGGCGGGGGGGAGGGGCTGCGCATTGGCCAGGCTGAGGTCGACCGGCTGATCGCGGGACGTTCCGATCTGGCGCTGAGCGTGGCGCTGACCGAGGGCGCGCCGGTGCTGCGCAGCCTTGATCTGAAATCGCCCAATCTGACCGCCGAAGTGAAGGGCGAGGGTAACAGCGGGGCAATGGCGGTCAGCGGCCGGCTGAGAGATCTGGCGCTGCTGGCCCCCGAATTCCCGGGGCCGGTGACGCTGAGTGGCCGCCTTGTGCCCGAAGGGGCCGGGGTGCAGACCAATCTGCGGCTCCAGGGACCGGCAGGAATTGATGCAAGGGTAACCGGCTTTGCCGGCGCTGTCCCGGATCTGACGGTGACCGGCACCGGCCAGGCGGCGGTGGCCAACGGGCTGAGCGATCCGGTCACGCTCGATGGCCAGCTGCGCTATGACATCCGGATGGCAGGGGGCTGGGCTCCGGCAAATGCCTCGGGCCGCTTGACGCTGGCCAATGGGCAGATTGCCATTCCGGCGCGTGGCCTGTCGCTCGAGCGGGTGGCGGCTTCGGTTGATCTGAACGGCGGCACTGCCCGGCTGAGTGCAACCGGCGAGGCCACACGCGGCGGGCAGTTACGGCTCGATGGCGGACTGGGGCTTGCCGCACCCTATGCAGCGGATCTCAATCTGATGGTCTCGCGCCTGGTGCTGCGCGACCCCGAGCTGTTTGCCACGGCGATTGATGCCAGTCTGGCGCTGAACGGCCCGCTGCTGGGGGCGGCGCAGCTGAGCGGTCGTGTCACCCTGGGCGAGACCGAGCTGCGCGTCCCCTCGACAGGTTTTGCTTCGGCTGCAGATCTCGAGGCGGTGCGCCATACCGGCGATACCGCCGAGGTGCGCGCCACCCGCGCCCGCGCCGGGGTGGGCGCAGCAGGGGCCAGCGCCGCGCAGGATACAGGCGGGTTGCCGCCCTGGGGGCTGAATGTCACCCTTGGCGCCCCGAACCGGGTCTTTGTGCGGGGCCGTGGTCTGGATGCCGAGCTAGGTGGCCAGCTGCAGGTCAATGGCACGCTGAGCAATATCGTGCCTTCGGGGGCGCTGGAACTGGTGCGCGGCCGGCTCGATATTCTCGGCAAGCGCCTGGTTCTCGATACCGCCAGCCTGGTGATGGAGGGCAGCTTCATCCCCTATATCACCTTTATCGCCACCAATGTGTCAGATGAGGTGACCTCGATTGTGACGATCGAGGGGCCGGCGAATGATCCGGTGGTGAGCTTCAGCTCTGATCCCGCTCTGCCGCAGGAAGAGGTGCTGGCCTGGCTGCTGTTCGGACGGGGCCTCGATACGATCTCGGCCTTCCAGGCGCTGCAGCTTGCCAATGCTGTGGCCACTCTGGCCGGGCGCGGCGGAGAGGGAATTGTCAGCAAATTGCGCAAAGGCACTGGTTTTGACGACCTTGATGTCAGCACCGCGGCGGATGGCACCACTTCGGTCAATGCCGGGAAATATATTGCGAAGAATGTTTATACCGAGCTGGGGGTGGATCAGGACGGCAATACGCGAATCAACCTGAACCTCGATCTGCGCCCCGGCGTCACGGTGAAGGGCAGGGTGGATACCGATGGCAGCAGCGGCCTGGGGCTTTTCCTGGAGCGCGACTACTAAGGTTAACCGAAGATATTAACCATAAACCCCGGGTTGCGCCCAGGGCGACGGAGAGGGGTGCTGCGGCGCTCCTCTTTTGTTTTGCGCCCCCTGGGTGGCGCAACCCCGAACCGGGCGCAGGCGGTGGCTCCTGTGGCGCATGCGCTGTGATCCTGCCGGGCTAAGGCCCTGGAGAAAAAAGAAAAGGGCCAGCATGCGCCAGCCCTTTCTTCTTCCGTCTATGCAGTGTGACGATTACGAATCGTCGCCGCCGCAAGCGATTGCGCAGAGCGCTGCCGCACCGAGAAGCAGCGGAACCCAGACGCCACCGGTGCTCGAGGTGCGCTCGGTCACAACAACCGGCTCCACTTCGTCAACGATGACAACCGGACCGCCAGCGAAAGCGGTCGAGGCAACGAGGGACAGCGCAAGCGCCGAAGTCAGTACTTTTTTCATGATAACCTCCAAAACGACTCCAACTTCCGCATAGCATTATTCGGGGCGTATCCAAAGTGAATCTCCCCAAAACAAGGGGAAATGTGGCTTTCTGGCCATGGTAAAGGCTGTGAACCAGGCGAAATGCTGCGCATGCGAAGGGGGCAGGCCGCCCGGACGTAGAGCCGGGGTGAAGCCTGTCTGCCGATGGTTGTCAGGGGGCAAAAAAAGAAAAAGCGGGCGCAGCCATTTTGGCCCGCCCGCTCTCTGGTGCCAGGGTCGGCTCCGGACAGATTCTCAGTCGATCACGCGCTCAAACTCAACCCGGCCGATGCCGGGGCTGACCCATTCCTGGGATTTGCGGATCCGGCCGCCCTCGACCCAGTAATGATTGGTGATGCGCCCGACATCACGCTCGCAGGTTTCGGCAAGTTTGCTGGCAGTATAGGCGCGGCCATAGATCACCAGCGACTCGCTTCCGGTCCGGCTCATCTGACACTGATAGTCCCGCCGCCCGGTCTGGTCATCGTCATCGACATAGAAATAGGCGCGGCGATGCGCCTGGCCGCTGAGGATCTGCCCGGCGGAGGGCGCGGCCGAGGACATCAGATCGGCGCCAAGGCCGCGGGTCTCGATCAGCACATCATTGCGGAAGCTGAACAAAGTGCCATCGGCCGCCATCCAGTTCACCACATCGCCGCGCCGGTCACGAATGGTCAGGAAGGTTTCGATGCCACGCGAGGGCACTGTGAGCTTCATCACCGGCTGGCCGGATTTCGCAATATCGGCGCGGCTGACCTTGCCGATCGGGGCCAGGGTACCAGGGCCTGCCTCGGGCAGGATTTTGCTGATCGTGCCACAGCCGGTGAGGGCCAGAGCAGCGGCACAGGCCGCGAGGATGTTTTTCACCGCCATACCCGATCCCACTGGTCGTCAACCCGTTCCTGGTGATAGTCGCGCAGGCTCTGATAGAGGCGGCCCTCGACATCGACGCGCGCGCCGCCATCGCGCTGCAGCGGACGGATGGTTTCGCTGAACTGTTGCCGGCTTGGCCGGCTCAGCAGCCAGTTCATCGGAATGGTCAGGCGCAGGCCCTTGTCAAACGACCCCTCGCCGAACTCTTCCTTGCTGGCATCGGTGAAAGTGGCAAAAGCGCCGACTTTCCAGCCATTGGCAAATTCGCGGTCGAGGGTAAGGGTCGCGCCGACATCACCGGCAAGATAGCGGCCGACATCAAGCTGGCCGAGATAGCCATTGCCGAAATCATAATAGGCCGAGACATGGCCGGTGACGGTCTCACGCTCGTAAAACACCTCGCCCAGCGGGCCGCTGTCATCGGGGTCACGCATATAGCCAAAGCCGAACAGGCCGTCGGTGTCGCGCTGGCGGGTGAAATTCACCTCGGCGCCAAGCGCCAGCCGGCCATTGACCGGCTTCCACAGCACCTCGCCTGAAATGCCGCCATGCATCCGCTCGAGGTAGCCGAAAGTCACCCGGCTGTAGATATTCTCGGCGGGATGGGCGTACCAGGCGAGGGTCAGGCGCTCAACCGCGAAGCCGCCATCCTCATAATATTTGCGGCTGTCGCTGCGAACCGGGTCGAGCGTGCCGCCCTTATCGCGAAAGGTAATCTTGTCGAAATTCTCGGCCAGGCGCTGATAGGCGGTGCCCGAAACGATCCAGCCCGGGGCGATATCATAGCTGGCAGTGCCGCGCAGGCCGATATCGCCGCGCGCCGGGGCCGAGATCCGGTAGGCGGGAATGGCGCGCCAGCGGAATTTTGGATAGAGGCCGGCATCCGGTCCCAGACCGCCGGGGATCATCGCACCGGCATCGGCGAAAGTGATCCGCTCGCGCAGCACCTGACCATTGTTGGGGGTGTGTTCAAGCCGCTCCAGATCCGAACGCCGGAGTGTGACCTTTGAGGCCGCCATGCCCCGCACCACCGGAACAATCTCAAAGGTCTCAACCGAAGCCGGCATCACGATCGACAGGGCGCGCGCCGTACGGCCGATCGCCTGGGAGGGCGCGTCGATTTTTGAATTGCGGATCCGGATCTGCACCCGGTCGGCAGTATAGGCGAAATCCTCGATCGAGATGCCATCGGGGCCAAGGTAGCGCGCGAGATTCTTGCGCAGCAGCGGATTGGCATCGCCCTGGGTGACCCAGCCCTTATCCCAGGCCTCGGGGTCTGCCGCAGGAGAGGGCCGCGCCACCACCGGCACCGGGCCCGAGCCAAGAATGCCGATGCTGCCGGGGCGGCGCTTCGGATCCATGACCATATTAAAGCTCAGACCGATTTCGCTGCCATAGAGCGAATAGAGCCCGATGGTGGTGAAATCGCCCCAGCGGTATTCAGCGCCGAAGTTAAAAGGCGTCCTGCGCTCGAAAGTCTGGCGCAGTCCGGCTTCGGTCGCATAGGCGTCGGTCGAATATTCCGCCTTCACGCTCCAGCGGTCGTTGATCTGGTATTCCAGGCCGCCGAAGACGGCCATATCGCCTTTGAACCAGTTGCCCGCATTCAGTTCGCTGCCGCGGTCGCGGATCGAATCAAAGCCCGGGCCGCGCTCGCCAAATGGTGTGGCGACCGGATTATAGCTGGCCAGGCGCCCCCAGCCGAGGCCGCCGGTGACCTTAAGCCGCTCGCCGAAGGTTTTGGTGGCGACCAGATATTCTGCCGCATTCAGTCCGGTGCCCAGCACATCCTGCAGGCCAAGCGTGATGGCCGGGGTCCAGGCACCCTCCTCCAGCAGCCGCAGCCGCAGATCGAAACTGCGGTCATTATACGAGGTATAGCCGCTGGGATCGGGCAGGACATCATCCCATTTGGAGGTGTTCTGCAGCCGGTAGCTGGCAGAGAGCCAGGGCGTGATCTGGAAATGGATCGTGCCGCGCGAGATCGGCCCGAAGCGGCTTGCGCTGATGACAAAATTCCCGTCAGGCAGCGCCTCGCCTGAGGGCATATCTATGAGACCGGGCACACCGCTGAAGCTCAGCGAGGGTTTCATTTCAGCGAGGGCAACAGGCGCACCAGAAACAAGTAAAACCGATGCGCAGACTGCCGTAAGTACAGGGCTGCGTCTGCTTTCGAGCAAGAGAATTCCTCCATAGACCGAAGTTTATGCGGCTCGCTGTGTTAAAGGGCAAGTCTTCTCACCAGAGCCCCGCGATGGCCTGGCGAATTATCGGCATTTTCGACGCAGCAGGGGGGATTTTTGGCGATGCAGGCCGGAAAAGCCGGGGGCGTGGTCAGCCCTGTTCCAGCCGGGCGCGCAATTCGCGCAAAACCGGCAGAACGGCGCGCACCCGGTCGGGGCCGAGCGCCTCGACCACTTCACCGATGAGCGGCGCAACCGATTGCACCGCCGCATCGCGCGCGGCGCGGCCCGAGGGGCTGATGGCCACGAATTTGCGCCGCGCATCATCCCAGTCGGGGCGGATATGCACATGTCCGGCCCATTCCAGCCGGTTCAGTGTATTGGTCATGGCACCACGTGTCACGTGAAACGCCCGGGCCAGCTGGGCGGGCGTACGTTCCTCGCCGAGGCCCGCCAGATGGTTCAGCACCGAGAAATGCGACAGCTCCATCCCGCGCGGCAGCACTTTTGAGATGCGGTTGCGGGCCAGCTGATCGGCCATGAACAATTCGCTGAACAATGCGATGGCCATGTCATCGCTGCGACTTTCGCTCATGCCCCGGTTCCGGCCAGGGAAAGGCCCGCCGGTCCGGCAAACGCCCGGTCATGTGCAATCGAAGGCACGCGGCTCCGGGCACGGCTGACTGCCCCGGGGTCGATTTCAACGAAGGTCACGCCCGGGGCCTCGCCGCCATCGGCCAGCACCTCACCCCAGGGGGCAATGGCCAGAGAATGGCCCCAGGTCCTGCGACCCCTGCCATGCGCTTCCGGATGATAGCCGCATTGCGCCGGTGCGAGCACGAAAGCGCCGTTCTCAATCGCCCGGGCGCGCAGCAGCACTTCCCAATGGGCGCGGCCGGTGGTGTCATTGAAAGCAGCGGGTACGGTGAGGATCGTGGCACCGGCCTGGGTCAGGCGGCGGAACAGCTGCGGGAAGCGCAGGTCATAGCAGACCGCCATCCCGAGCGTGCCAAAGGGGGTCTGCGCCGTTACCGCGCGCTCGCCTGGGCGGTAGCCCGCGCTTTCGCGGTAGACCTCGGTCTCCGAGACATTCACGTCGAACATGTGAATCTTGTCATAGCGCGCCAGCACCGCGCCATCGGGCCCGATCAGGAAAGAGCGGTTGGCAAAGCGGCCATCCGCATCATGGGTCAGCAGGCCCAGCGAGCCGATCAGCAGATATTTCCCAGCCTTTGCTGCCGCATCGCGCAGAGCGGCGAGCGTCGGATCCTCTGCCTCATGATGATAGACCGAGGCCTGATGCGCCCGGCTCGACGAGAGGCAATTCGTCATTTCAGGCGTCAGAATGAAATCCGCGCCGCCGCTGACGGCTTCGTTGAAATACTGAAGCACCGCCGCCAGATTGGCGGGGGGGTCATCGCTGACCGTCAGCTGAATCAGCGCGGCACGCATCAGTCAGCCAGCAGGCTGTCAAGCCGCCCCTCATGTTCCAGCGCATGCAGATCATCGCTGCCACCGACATGGGTCTCGCCGATAAAGATCTGCGGCACGGTCCGGCGGCCTGCGGCGCGATTGGTCATCGCGAGGCGCAGATCGGGGTCACGGCTGACGTCGATCTCGGTGAAAGTCACGCCTTTTTTGCTCAGCAGCCGCTTGGCGGCGAGGCAATAGGGGCAGGTAGGGGTGGTGTAGATTTCGACTTGGCGCATGATAATCCCTCAATCCTGGCGACTATAGGGATTTAGGTCTCTTTCGCAACGCGTGCGAGGGGCAGAACAGAAACCCGTTCTGCGCCTGCGGCATAACAGGCGAGGCTGGCGGCGCTCAGGGTGGCGCCCGAGGTCATCACATCATCCACGATCAGCACCGGCCGCCCCCGGATCAGCTCTGCGCCCCGGCGTGAGGCGAGGATACTGCCGCTGAGCCTGGCGAAACGGGCAGCGCGGGACTGGCCCTCAAGCGGGGCGGTGTAACGCGGGCGGATCAGCGCATCGGGGCAGCAGGGGTGTCCGGTGGCTGCGGCAAGTGCCCTGGCGAGCAGCGCTGCCTGATTATAGGGGCGGCGCAGCAGCCGCCAGCGATGCATGGGCACCGCGAGAATCAGCGTCTCCGGCAGCAAAAGCGGCGTGGCGGCCCGGGCAAGCCAGCGCCCCATCGGCCGCGCCAGATCGAGCCGGTCCCCGTGTTTCAGCGCCAGCACCAGCCTGCGCCCGGTGCCGCTGTAGAGCATCGCCGCGCGCCCGGAATGCCAGGGCGGCGGGGCGCTGTGGCAGTCCTCACAGCTGAGATGCGCCTGCATCTCCGGCCCGGCGGTACGGACCGGCAGACCGCAAAACTGACAGCAGGCCCCGGAGATAAAGGGCATATCGCGCCAGCAGGGGCCACAAAGCGCGAAATCCTGATCGGTCAGCGTGCCGCAGGACAGGCATTGCGGCGGATAGACCAGCCGGGTGCCGGCGCGGATTGCCGCTGCCGCGAATCGCAGCAGTGGCAGGCCCTGATGACCGGCCAGGCGGGTCATCTCTTGCATCCGCGCCCGCCGGGCCTATTTTCCCCCCCTATCATGGCCGCACCTCTTCTGACTGACCCCAAAGCCCTCGCCCTGCATCGTGCCCGCGCGCTGCGCGCCGCCGATCCCGCCTTCTTTTTGCTTGAGGAGGCGGCTGACGAAATTCAGGAAAGGCTGGCTTCGGTTAACAGAAGCTTTACGGCCCCGGTTCTGGTCGGTGGCTCCCAGGATTTCTGGGCGCGGGCTCTGCGCGGGATCAGCGGCCTGACCCAGGTGCCGGATCAGCCGATGCTGGGCCTCGCGCCTGGTGCACATGATGCGGTGATCCATGCCATGGCGCTGCACTGGGCCGATGATCCGGTGGGCCAGATGGTGCAGAGCTTCCGGGCGCTGAAGCCGGACGGGCTGTTTCTGGGGCTGATGTTTGGCGGCCAGACCCTGGCCGAGCTGCGGGCCTGCCTTGCCGAGGCCGAGGCGGAAGTGACCGGGGGCCTGTCGCCACGGATCCTGCCGATGGCCGAAATCCGCGATCTGGGCGCTTTGCTGCAGCGGGCGGGCTTTGCTTTACCGGTTGCCGACAGCTTTGTCCGCCAGGTGGCCTACCGCGATATTTTCCATCTGATGCGCGATCTGCGCGCCATGGGGGAGACCAATGCCCTGGCCGCCAGGCTGCGCCGTCCGACCCGGCGAGCGGTCTTCCTGCGTGCGGCCGAGCTTTATCAGCAGAATTTCCCGGCCGAAAACGGGCGCATTCTCGCGAGTTTTGAAGTGATCTGTCTCACCGGCTGGACCCCGCATGAAAGCCAGCAGAAGCCGCTGCGGCCCGGCTCTGCCGCGGCCAGACTTGCCGATGCGCTGAATGCGACAGAACACCGCCTGAAATAAGGGGGACATCGCTTGACCCCGCAGTTTCAGGCTATATCTCAGCCGGATGTGAACAAAAGGGGCAAGATATGAGCGTCGCAGCGACGGAAAACGCGGCAGGCAAGCACCTGCCCGCGGGGCATCCGAAGGTGCCGCCGGCGAAAGTTGGTGTGCTGATTGCCAATCTCGGTACACCGGATGGCTATGATTACTGGTCGATGCGCCGGTATCTGAGCGAATTTCTCTCGGATAAACGGGTGATCGATTATCCGTCGTGGAAATGGCAGCCGCTGCTTCAGGGCATTATCCTGACGAAGCGGCCTTTCAGCTCGGGCGCGAATTATAAGCTGATCTGGAACAATGAGCTGAATGAATCGCCGCTGATGACCATCACCCGGGCACAGACCGAAGCGCTGCGGGCTTCGCTGGCGGCGCGCTATGGTGATCAGGTCGTGGTTGATTTCTGCATGCGTTACGGCAATCCCTCCACCGAATCGAAGGTGAAGGCGCTGATCGCTCAGGGCTGCACCAAAATCGTCTTCCTGCCGCTTTACCCGCAATATGCCGGAGCGACCTCGGCAACGGCGAATGATCAGTTCTTCCGGGCGCTGATGGCCGAGAAGCGTCAGCCCGCTGCGCGCATCGTGCCGGAATATTTTGAGCATCCGCTATATATCGAGGCGCTGGCGGCTTCGGTTGAGCGTGCCTATGCCGGGCTGGAGCAGCGTCCTGATGTGCTGGTGACCAGCTATCACGGCATGCCGAAGCGCTATCTGGAAGAGGGCGATCCCTACCATTGCCAGTGCAGAAAAAACACACGTCTGCTGCGCGAACGGCTGGGCTGGCCCGAGACCGAGCTGCATGTGACCTTCCAGTCGGTCTTCGGACCCGAGGAATGGCTGCGCCCCTATACGGTTGAGCATGTGGCGGAGCTGGCGAAGCAGGGCAAGAAGCGCATCGCGGTGATTGCGCCGGCCTTCTCGGCTGATTGCATCGAGACGCTTGAAGAGATTCAGGGCGAAATCCAGGAGGCTTTCATACACGCAGGGGGCGAGAGCTTTACCTATATCCCCTGTCTCAATGATGATGCGGCGCATATTGCAGCGCTGACAGAGATCCTGGCTGAAAACCTTGCAGGCTGGGTCAGCGGGCAGAGCTGAGAGGGAAGCATTCCCTCTGCTCCGATACAGAAAACGGCGCCTGATCAGGCGCCGTTTTTCTTTTGAACCTGCTGGTTTAGTTTGGCCCGCTCACTTGGCTCAGCTCATAAAAAAAGGACGGCAGGGATCTGCCGTCCTTTTCTGAAGTGCTGTCTTTCGACGGCTCAGCTTGCAGCAGCAGCAGCCAGAACGACGAGCAGCAGCAGCGGAACCAGAACGCCGCCCGACGACGAGGTGGTTTGCTTCACAACTTCCGGTTCCATTTGCGGCTCAACGAAGCCACCAGCGAAAGCGGACGAAGCGGCGACCGAGAGAGCGGCTGCAAGCGCGATTTTCTTCATTTTAAATCTCCAATTATCGCACACCGTCAAATTGCAGAGGTAACGGTGTGCACCCAAGTTCTGTCCTCGTGACCCCCTGTTAAGCCTGGGGCGGAGGAAATTGCAATTCTCGCAATATGCCTCTTACATCCTGCGGTGATCTGTCGTCAAATTAGCAACACCTGTGTGCCTACTTTGGCGAGCTCGAACAGTTCCTCGACATGCTCATTATACAGGCCGATGCAGCCATTCGACGATTTGCGCCCGATTTTACGCGTATCATGGGTGCCGTGGATCCGGTAATAGGTCCAGCTGAGATAAAGCGCGCGGGTGCCGAGCGGATTGTCAGGGGCGCCGCCCTCGACCACATCCGGCCATTCCGGATTGCGTTCTTTCATCGAGGGAGTCGGGCGCCAGCTCGGGTTCACCACTTTTTGAACGACCTCGGTTTTGCCCTTACGGGTCAGCTCGTCCGAGAGCGGCACCGAAGTCGGGTAGAGCCGGTAGATCGACTGATCCTCTGACCAGTAATGCAGCGCGCGTGAGGTGAGGTCGACAAGGATCGCGCCATTGCGGGTGCTGTCAAAATAGCTGCGCCAGTCCAGCATACGGAAGCTGGAGGCATTGTTGCGGGCGGGAGCCTCCTGGGCGAGCGCCGGCAGGGCGAGAGCCCCCATCGACGCAGCCGTCAGGCCCATTAGCGCGCGGCGGTTAAGCCGGTCGGCGGTCATCTCAGTCACTCCTGAAAGGCACTGGTTCGGGCTCGTTTATACTGGTTTCATCGTGCCGCCGCAAATCAAAGCCCTTCCGCTCCGCCGGCTGTATCCGTCGTGCCCGAATCGCCGGATCCTGCCGGTTTGTCAGCGGGTTCCCTGCCGCACCTGGCCGGGTCTGATCACGAGGACTTGCCCCGATTCCGGCGCCGCTGAATGAGAGATGTATTTGCCAGTTTCCGCTGCTTTGGCTAAGAAGGCGAAACATTTGACAGGCAGTGTACAGTGAGCGAAATGAACAGACGCGGTTTTCTTCTGCTTGGGTCGGGGCTTTTGCTGGCAGGCTGTGTCTCCGGCGGGTCCGCCGTTCAGCTCGGCCCGGATGGCAAGCCCCTGCCGCGGGTCTACCGGATCACCCCGGCGGTTGCCGGACAGATCCAGTACCGGCTGCTTGATTCGGTGAACACTCTGCGTCAGGCCAAAGGCGCGCAGCCGCTGGTGTTCAACGCCTCGCTGAACGCCGCCGCCGAGACTCATTCGCGCGATATGTCGGTGCAGAACCGGCCCT
Organism: Pseudogemmobacter faecipullorum; assembly: GCF_020539525.1. Lineage (GTDB taxonomy): Bacteria > Pseudomonadota > Alphaproteobacteria > Rhodobacterales > Rhodobacteraceae > Pseudogemmobacter > Pseudogemmobacter faecipullorum. The sequence continues at coordinate 156,944 of NZ_JACDXX010000002.1, forward strand.
GGCATTTTGGCTCGGACGGCTCGTCGCCGCTCAGCCGGGTGCAGCGTGCAGGCTATACCGGGCGGTTGCTCGGCGAGAATATTTCCGAAACCTATCAGACCGAACTCGAGACCCTCTCCGTCTGGATGGAAAGCCCCGATCAGCGCAATGTCGTGCTGGATCCTGCCGCGCGTGAGCTGGGCTTTGCCTGGTATCAGGAAGAGGGTGGCAAGATCTGGTGGACCATGGTCACCGGGGGCTGAGGCCTTACAGAAACGCGCTTTTGGTTTTTAAAAAAGGCGGCCCCGGGGGCCGCCTTTTTCTTTTCCGGGCAGGCCCGGTTCAGGGCAGGATGTGAACCGGGGTGCCGACATTGACCATCGAATAGATCACTTCGATTTCTTTATCGGTCACGGCAATGCAGCCCTCGGTCCAGTCCCGGACCGATACCGGTCGTACGGGGCCGCCATGGATGAAGATCTCGCCACCGGGCGGGCGGTTGTGCGAGGCGGCGAATTCGCGGTCCACCACATTGGGATAGTTGATGTAGAGCGAGAGGTGGTATCTCGAATTCGGGTTTTTGAAGTTCATGTAATAGGTGCCTTCGGGGGTCTTGCCGTCACCCTCGAACTGCTTGTGCCCGATGGCATTGGGACCGAGCCCGATGTCATAGCTCTTCAGCACTTTCTGATTGTTCAGCAGATACATTTTCCGCTGTGATTTGTGGATCTGCACTGAGGTCACCTCAGGGCCTTTATATTTCAGAAATTTCGTCTTGGGAGCACAGGCGGCAATGCCGAATGCGATCACCAGGAGAAACAGGATTTTGAGAACCCGCATGGAAACTGCCTGTGTTTGGTTTTTTGATTATGATCCGGGATAGCGAAAAACGGCGTCTCCGGCCAGTCAAACCAGGAGGCGCCGCGCACACGGAGTCGTTATTCAACCGCGGGAAGAAGGCGTCAGGCGCTGCGTGAGAATCGCGCGACCAGTTCAATATGGACCGACCAGCGGAACTGATCGACCACCTGCACAGCCTCGAGCCGGTAGCCGCCTGCGGTCAGAATCCGGGCATCGCGGGCAAAAGTTACCGGGTTGCATGAGACCATGGCGATGACCGGCACTTTCGAGGCGGCGAGCCGCTCGCATTGCGCCTCGGCCCCGGCGCGCGGCGGGTCGATCACCACCGCGTCAATGCCTTTGAACTCATCCACTTCCAGCGGGCGGCGGAACAGATCGCGGGTTTCCACGCTCAGCTTTTTCAGACCGGGGGTATTGCGGGCGGCTTTTTCCAGGGTCGAGGTCAGGGCGCGGTGGCCCTCAACCGCGTGAACCTCGGCATCCGAGGCCAGCGGCAGCGCGAATGTGCCCATGCCGCAGAACAGATCGAGCACCCGTTTCGCGCCCGAGACTGCGGTCCTCACCGCCCCGACCAGAGCGGCTTCGCCCTCGGCCGTGGCCTGAAGGAAAGCGCCGGGCGGAATATCCACCCGGGCTGCGCCCAGATCGATGCGCGGCGCATTGCGCTGCGCCACCATCTCGCCCTCCCAGGACAGGCGGGCGAGGCCAAAGCGCTCGGCAAGCCGGGCCAGCTCCATCTGCTGAGCGGCATCGGCGGGCTTGCCGCCGGTCACCACCACATCCGGCCCGGTCAGGCTGGTGGTGACCGCCAGCGACAATTCGGTCGTGCGCGAGCCGCCAAGCGTCACCAGGGCCTCGAGCGCGGGCAGGGTGGCCATCAGATCGGGATGCAGCAGTCTGCAGCCGGGAACGGCGACGATCATAGCCTGGCCTTTGGCATGAAAGCCCAGCAGAACCCCGCTTTTGGTACGCCGCCCCGACAGGGTGGCCCGGCGGCGCGAGGCGGGGGGAGAGGTCAGGGTCCGGGGCGCAATCGCGGCCTCAACCCCCTGGAAGGACAGAGCCTCGCGCACCACCTGCTGTTTCCAGGCAGCGGTGAACGCTTCTGAGGCATGCTGCAGCTGGCAGCCGCCACAGGTTTTTGCATGCGGGCAGGGTGGTTTTACCCGCGCCGCTGAAGGGGTGACGATCCGGGCGTTTGTAAGCTTATCGCCGTTCAGCTCGCCCGTGACCTCTTCGCCCGGCAGCATGCCGGGTACGAAGACCGCGCCTTCGGGGCCGCGGGCAATGCCATCGCCCAGATGGCCCAGACGGTCGATCATCAGGGTCACGGTCTCGGTCATGGCGGCTCTCCGGGCGGTTGGCTGGGGTCAGAGGCTGCTGCTATCCTCATCTGCGGTGATGATAAAGCCACCTGATTGCCGCTGCCAGTAACGGGCATAGCGTCCGCCCATGGCCAGCAGCTCATCATGGCGGCCCATTTCGGCAATCTCGCCCGCCTCCATAACGATGATCCGGTCCATGGCGGCGATGGTCGAGAGGCGGTGCGCAATGGCCAGCACCGTCTTGCCCTGCATCACCCGCTCGAGCGCCTGCTGGATCGCGGCCTCGACCTCGCTGTCGAGCGCTGAGGTCGCCTCATCAAGGATCAGAACCGGCGCGTTCTTCAGGAAGGCGCGGGCCAGAGCGATACGCTGGCGCTGGCCGCCGGAAAGCTTCACCCCGCGTTCACCAAGGAAGGCATCATAGCCGCGCCGTCCCTGATGGTCGGACATAGCGCTGATAAAGTCATGCGCCTCGGCGGCGCGGGCGGCGGCCTCTATCCCGGCCTGGCTGGCCTCGGGGCGGCCATAGGCGATATTGTCGCGCGCGGTGCGGTTGAACATCGCCGTTTCCTGGGTGACCATGCCGATCTGGCGGCGCAGGCTCTCCTGGGTCACCTGGCGCAGATCATGGCCATCAAGGGTGACGCTGCCGGTCTCGGGATCGTAAAGCCGCAGCAAGAGCGAGACGAGGGTGGATTTCCCCGCGCCCGAAGCGCCGACAATGCCGATCTTCTCGCCGGCGGCGATGGTCAGGCGGATATTGCGCACCCCGCCATGGCCTTTTTCATCGCGCCGGCCATAGGCAAAGGTCACATCGTTAAAGCCGATCTCGCCGGCAATCGGTGGCAGCGGCCGGGCATCGGGGGCATCGCCGAGGCTATGCGGCACCGACAGCGTCTTCATCCCGTCCTCCACCTCACCGACCGAGGTATAGATCGCCATCAGGGTGAAGGAGACCCAGCCCGACATCTGCGCGATGCGCAGCGACACCGCCCCGGCGGCGGCTATATCGCCCGCGCTGGCCGCGCCCGCCTGCCATTGCCAGAGCGTGCCACCGATCAGCATCACCGGCAGCACGCCCGCGAGGGTCATCAGCGCGAGCCGGAACCAGGTTGAGATCTCCCCATATTCCAGCGAGGCCTCGCGGAAGCTTTCCATCGCCTTCAGCGCCACCTCATCCTCAAAGCGGTGATGCGCAAACAGCTTCACGGTTTTGATATTGGTGATCGTATCGACCACCTGACCCGAAACCATGGCCCGGGTCGAGGCGCGGGCCGCCGAGTTTTTGCGGATCCTTGGCAGGAAAAAGCGGATCATGAACACATAGCCCACCAGCCAGACCAGCAAAGCCAAAGCGATCAGCGGGTCGATGACCATGAGAAACAGTGCCGAGCCGATCACCGAGGCCAGTGCGAAACAGACGGTGTTGATCACCTCGGTCGCGGTATCGGTAACGGCGCGGGCAGCCTGCATCTGCTTTTGCGCGATACGCCCGGCAAAATCATTGTCAAAGAAGGTGACCGCCTGGCCCAGCGTCCAGCGGTGCAGGCGCGACAGCACAAGCGGCAGCACATTCGGCCCGATCACCACCGCATTCGAGGCCGAGGACAGGCCAAAGGCCAGCGGCCGAAGGACGAGATAGAACAGCACAAAGCCGAAAATCAGGCCGAGATGATCCGAGAAAAACCCTTCCGGCCCGGCCCCGACCGCGGTGTCGATCACCCAGCCCAGGATGATGGCGCTGACCACTTCGGTTACGCCCGCAACTGAGGAGATGATCCCGGCCAGCACCAGCCAGGGCCAGGAGCCGGAGAGGCACCAGCGCATGAAAGCACCGATGCTCTGCGGCGGCGGGCCCTCGGCCGGGCGGAAGGCGTCGATCCGGCTGCCAAGCCAGGCGAAGCTGCGTCCGGTCAGGCTCATACCGCATCCTCAGGATCATCAAGGCCGATGAAACCGCCCGATTGCCGCGCCCAGAACCGGGCGTAAAGCCCCTTCGCCGCCAGCAGCTCAGCATGGCTGCCCGCTTCGGCAATGCGCCCGTCATCAAGGACGACGATGCGGTCCATCGCGGCGATGGTCGAGAGCCGGTGCGCAATGGCGATCACCGTTTTGCCTTGCATCACGCCGTAAAGCGCATCCTGGATCGTGGCCTCAGCCTCGGAATCCAGCGCCGAGGTCGCCTCATCCAGGATCAGGACCGGTGCATCTTTCAGGATCACCCGGGCCAGGGCGACGCGCTGGCGCTGGCCACCCGACAGCTTCACCCCACGCTCACCGACATGGGCATCATAGCCCCTGCGGCCGTCTTTATCCTCCAGCGTCAGAATGAAGTCATGCGCATCGGCGCGCTTTGCTGCGCCGATCATTTCGGCCTCAGTCGCATCCGGGCGGCCGTAGAGGATATTATCGCGCACCGAGCGGTGCATGAGCGAGCTGTCCTGCTGCACCATACCGATCAGCCGGCGCAGGCTGTCCTGGGTGACCCTTGTCACATCCTGGCCGTCGATCAGCACCCGGCCGCCCTCGGGGTCGTAAAAGCGCAGGATCAGCTTGACCAGCGAGCTTTTCCCCGCGCCCGAGCGCCCGACCACCCCCAGCTTTTCGCCGGGTCGGATGGTCAGCGAAATGCCCTGGATGCCGCCTTTTTCACGGCCATAGTGATGGCGCAGATCCTGCAGCTCGATCAGCCCCTCGCGGTACTCCAGCGGCTTTGCGCCTTTGGCATCGGTCAGCTGGATCGGCTGGGTGATGGTCTCCATCCCCTCCTGGACCACGCCAAGCGCCTGAACGAGGCCCGAGAATGCCCACATGATCCAATAGGTCATATTGGTCAGCCGCAGGACCAGCGCCGAGGCGGCGGCGACAGTGCCGGTGCTGGCCTGGCCTTCGCTCCAGAGCCAGACCGACCAGGCGATGATCGCCACAATCATCATCCCGTTCAGCACGGTCAGGGTGAAGTCCATCACCGTGATGATGCGCATCTCACGCTGGAAGGTGGCGCGGGCATGTTCGATCGCTTCTTTTGCGTAAAGGATTTCACTCTCGTGATGGGCGAAAAGCTTGACCGAATGGATATTGGAATAGGCATCGACCACCCGGGCGGTCACCGCCGAGCGCGCGTCTGAACTGGCAACAGCCGCCGGCCCGGCGCGGCGGATCGTCCAGCGCACCAGTAGCATGTAGAGCGCAAACCAGACCACCAGTGGCAGCAGCAGGCGCGGATCCGCCTCGGCCAGCATCAGCCCGGCCCCGACAATGGTCACGCTCGAGAAAGCCACCGCGTCGAAGGTCTGGAACACCGCATCCCCGGCGGCGGGGGGCGTCTGCATGATGCGATTGGCGATGCGCCCGGCGAAATCGCTTTCAAACCAGCCGACCGGCTGGCGAATGACATGGCGATGCGCGCGCCAGCGGATCATCGTGCCGAAATTGGGCAGGATGGTGTTGTGCAAAAGCGCGACCGAGCAGAATTCGATCAGCGGGCGCATAATCATCAGCGCCAGCGCCACGGCTCCGGCCTCCCAGCCATGCGTGCTGAGGAAGCTGGCGGGGCCGGTGGCGACCATCAGATCGATCAGCCGCCCCAGATACCAGATCAGCGCCACCTCGGTGAAAGCGGTGATGACGGAGAGGGTGCCGGTGATTGCAAAGACTTTGCGGAAGGGGCGGATGAACTCTTTCAGCCAGGGCCAGAGGCGGCGGGGAGGGATGTCGGTCTCCTCATAGGCGGCATAGGGATCGACCAGACCTTCGAAGAAACGAAACATCAGTGCCTCCGTAAATACCCGGTGGTTCTAGCGGAAATTCGCTGAAAGGGAAATCCGGTGCGGGAAATTCGCGGCAGAAGCTGCGTCTATCCGCCCGGGCCAGGTACGCTCAGCGCGAGCAGCTCGGCGCGGCTCAGCCGCAGATCCGAGCTGAGCCAGGCCTGCTCCAGGGCTTTCAGCCGCGCCCCGAGTGCCGGGCCGCTCAGCCCGGGCAGGTCGGTTGAGCGCACGGGAAACTGCGCCTGAGCGCCCCGGACCAGCCCGGCCTCAGCCTCCCCGGGCGGCGGGGTCTCAAATAAAGCCGCCCGGGCCAGCAGAACAGAGGCCCCGGCCGAGGCCCCGATTTTAACGGCCAGCGCAGCCGGGCTGAGCTGGCTGCCGATATGGTCGCGGATCAGCGCATATTCGCGCGCCTCCTGGCGCGACAGGCGCAGGCCTGTTGCCGGGTCAGCCCCGCCCAGCACCGCCAGACGGCGCAAAGCATCCGGCCTGCGCCCGGCCTCAAAATGCACCAGCAGCGCCATGGCCTTTGCATCCGCCCCCGGCAGAGCGTGGGCCAGCACGCCCGAGGCCTGCATCGCGGCCAGAGCCGGGGCAGGGTCGGGGGCGGCGAGCAGCTTTTTCATCTCAGAGCCGATCCGCTCGCGGGCCAGCAGCTCAATGCCACCGGCCAGTTCCGCACAGGCGGCAAGGCCTTCCGGGTCGGGGCCTTCTGCGGGGTCGCCGTAATGCGCATAGAAGCGGAAGAAGCGCAGGATACGCAGGTAATCCTCGCGGATCCGTTCCGAGGGCTCACCGACAAAGCGGATATGGCGGGCCCGGGCATCGGCAATGCCGCAGCCAAGCGGGTCGATGATCTGTCCCCGGGCATCGGCATAGAGCGCGTTCATGGTGAAATCGCGCCGCATCGCATCTTCTTCGATCCGCTCCGAAAAGGCGACTACGGCGCGGCGGCCATCGGTTTCGACATCGCGCCGCCAGGTGGTGATCTCATAGCCGGTGCCGCCGATCACCAGGGTCAGCGTGCCATGCTCAATCCCGGTGGGCACGGCTTTCACCCCGGCGGCCCGGGCCAGGGCGAGCACCCTGTCGGGGCGGGCGCTGGTCGAGAGGTCGATGTCCGAAACCGCCGTGCCGAGGATGGCATTGCGCACGCAGCCGCCGACGGCATAGATCTGATGCCCGGCCTGTTCCAGCAAAGCGAAGATCTGCTGTGTCGCGGGGGCCTCGAGCCAGGGGCCGCTGACTGAGAGCGGGAGCGGGTGGTTCATTCGCTATATCTTCCGGCAAGGCCGCGCAGGATCCGCGCAGTGGCACCCCAGATATACCAGGGCCCCCAGGGGACAGTGTAATAGCGCCGCCAGCTGCCGCGCCACATCCGCCGCTCGATCGAATAGCGCGGGATCGACAGCAGATGCGCCAGCGGCACCTCAAAAACCTCATCAACCTCACCGGCTTCGGGGATCGGGGTGAAGGGGCCGCGCACAAAGCCCAGAACCGGGGTGATCTGAAAGCCGGTCACCGTCTCATGCTGCGGCAATGATCCGAGAATTTCCACCTGCGAGGGGGGCAGGCCGACCTCTTCATGGGATTCGCGTAAAGCCGCGCCGGTCGGCCCGTCGTCACCGGGATCAACCTTGCCGCCCGGGAAAGCGATCTGGCCCGGATGGTGACGCAGCTGCGACGAGCGTTTGGTGAGGATGACCTTCGGGCAGGGGCTATCGCTGCCGGTCACCGCGATCAGCACTGCTGCCGGACGCAGGATCCGGTCGGGGCTGAGCACCAGCCCGGGGTTCAGGTCGAAATCCGAAGAGGCACCGCCCGGTCTTGCGGCCAGGCGGTGCAGATCAAAGGGGGGCTTTGGCTCAGTGAACATCCTTTTGCGCAGCACCCGCGGCTTCGGCCGCGAGACTGCCCTCAAAGCCGAGGGTTTCCGGCTCCAGCTCATAATGCGCGCCGCAGAACTGACAATCGGCGGTGACCATGCCCATATCGTCGATCATCTGCGCAATATCTTTCTGCGAATAGATCGACAGGGTATTGCGCACCTTATCGGCCGAGCAGGAGCAGCCAAAGTGCAGAGGCTGCGCCTCGAAGACCCGTGGCTCTTCTTCATGGAACAGGCGCACCAGAAGATCCGAGGGCGAGAGGGTGGGGCCGATCAGCTCCAGCTCCTCAACCGTGTCGAGCAGCATATTGGCGCGGTTCCAGTCCTCGGCCGGCTCGCCCGAGAGGATATCGGCATGGTTCAGCAGCCCGGCATCCCCCGAGCCACTGGCCGCTGCCACGCCGCCGGTCTGCGGCATATGCTGCAGCATCACGCCGCCCGCGCGCCAATGTGCGGCCCGGCCCGGCTCCTGGCTTTTGCCAAAAGACAGCTGGAAACGGGTCGGCAGCTGTTCGGACTGGGCGAAATAGGCTTCGGCGCAGGCAGAAAGGCTGCCACCGGCAATCGGGGTAAAGCCCTGATAGGGCAGCATACCCTCACCCTGGTCCAGCATCACCGCAAAGAATCCCTCGCCGATCAGCGAGAAGGGATCATCGGTTTCGGTAAGCTTATCAGCGTCAAAGCTGGCATAGCAGCGCACGCGGGCGGGCTCGCCCTCTTCAGAGGGGCCGTAGTAATCGGTGGCGATCAGCCGGGCCGCGCCTTTGCCGCGCACCTGCAGCGACAGTTTCCAGCGCAGCTTGATCGACTGGCCGATCAGGGCCGTCAGGGTTGCAGCCTCGGCCACCAGCGCCTCAATGGCGGGCGGGTAATTATGCTGGGCCAGCACCTGATCGAGGGTTCCGTCGAGCCGCGCCACGCGGCCGCGGATCCCGGAACGGTCCAGCTGGAAAGGAAGGACGGTATCGTCCCAGGCGATCTGTGCACTCTTGGCCATCGGAAATCCTTCAGCATGCCAGGGCGGCATGCCTGTCAAAGTCGGTCTCAGCCTTGCCTTGCGCCGGGCGCTCTGGCAAGCCTTCGCTGTTCGGCGCCCTATATAGGGTCGCAAAACGGGCGGACCAAGGGGGGCTGATGATCCGGCGATATGGCGAAGCGGTGAAAACGGGGCAGAGCTATCGCAGACGTCCCGGGGTTTATGCGATTTTGCCACTGAACGGCCAGCTGCTGACCACCTTTCAGGCCGTGCCTTCGCCCGAGTTTCAGCTGCCAGGCGGGGGTGTCGATCTGGGCGAGCATCCGATCGCAGCCCTGCACCGCGAGGTCTTTGAGGAAACCGGCTGGAAGATCGCGCCGCCGCGCCGCATCGGCGCCTATCGCCGGTTTACCTATATGGCGGAATATGAATTCTGGGCGGAAAAGCTCTGCACTCTCTATGTTGCCCGCCCGGTCTATCGGCTCGGCCCGCCCTCTGAACCGGGTCATTCTGCGGTCTGGCTCGGCTATGGCGAGGCGCTGGATCTGCTGGGCAATCAGGGCGACCGTGCAATGCTGGCCGGGGTGCTGCGCGATCTGTGAGCGGTGCAGGCCTCAGCGCTGAAGCCGCTCCGCGACCAGAGGCCGCGCCCGGAGGCGCTGGCAGCGCTTAAACGGATGCCGCGCGGCTGGGGCAAGGGTACCGGCCCGGGGGATTGGCGAGCGCAAAGGCAGGGCGCGGGGTCGTAAAAAACCTTGAGGATGTCAGCGCGGCAGCCCGGTGACGGTCTCAAAACCCACGGCCCCGGGCTTCATGTCTTTGCCCTGCGTGCCAGCACGGCCTCGCGCCAGATCACATAGATGCCGGCGCCGCAGATCAGCGCAATCCCGGCGAATGAGGTCAGATCGGGCAGAGTGTCAAAAATGATCACGCCCCAGAGAATGGCCATGGGCATGCCGACATATTCAAAGGGCGCAACCATACCGGCTTCGGTGGTGCGATAGGCCTGGGTGACCATCAGCCCGCCCAGAGTGACCGAGGTTCCGGTCAGCAAGAACCAGGGCCAGTCCTGCATCGGGGGCCAGACCCAGGGGCGGAACAGAAACTGCCAGACCCCCTCGGCGCTGGCCATATGGCCGCCACCAAAGCTGAAGCCCATCACAAGCGACAGAACCACGAAACCGATGATCGAGTAGAACGAACAGGTCATCGCGCTTTCGGTCTCGCGCATCGAGCGCGCCATCAGATTACTGGAGGCATAGAGCACCGAGGACAGCAGGACGAGCAGCGCCGCGCCCTGCAGCACACCGCTGCCCGGGCGCAGAATCAGCAAGGTGCCGAGCAGGCCAAGCGCCACCGCAAGCCAGCGCCTGGGCCCGGCGCGCTCGCCGAGCGCCAGAACGGATAAAGCCGTGACAAACAGCGGGCTGGTATAGGAAACGGCGGCGGCATCCGCCATCGGCAGCGCGGCGAGGCCAAGATAAAATGCCGAATTTGACAGCAGGATCGTGACCACGCGGATCAGATGGCGCAGCGGGCGGCGGGTACGAAGCTGGGCAAAGCCCGCGCGTGAGCGCGCGATCAGCGGCAGAAGCACTGAAAGGCCGATCAGGGCACGGATCAGGATGACCTGATGCAGCGCATAGCCCCCGGACAGATGTTTGATCGCCATGTCATTGACGGAATAGAGCGCCGTCCCCGCGGCGCAGAACAGCACGCCGATGAGATAGGGGCTGGCAGAGGAGGCGGGGCCCGGGCGGGTCAGGGTGCGGAACATGATAACCGCGACCTAGCCGATTGCGCCGCTCTGGTCTGTCCCTGCTGCGACATGCACACGGCGCAGAATGCGGTCGAGCTGGTCGAGGAAGCGCGAGCGGTCGCTCTTGCTGAAGCTTTTGCCGCTGCCCTGACGAAACGGATCGGCGGCGCGCAGATCTGCCATCAGGTCGCGGGTCGCCAGCACCTGGCCGATATTGCGGCTGTTGAGCTCGGTGCCATCGGGTTTGACCACGGCGCCGCCGCCCTCGATCACCCGCGCCGCCAGCGGAATGTCACTGGTCACCACCACATCGCCGGGACCGGCCTGATCGGCGATCCAGCGGTCGGCCTCATCCAGGCCCGCGCCGACATAGACCGAGGAGACCAGTGGATTGGGTGAGGGGCGGATGCCGCCGTTTGACACCAGCACCATCGCCACCCGCAGCCGGCTTGCCACGCGTTCGGCCTCGGCTTTGACCGGGCAGGCATCGGCATCAATGTAAAGCGTCACCCGGGCGCACTCCTGCAATAAGGGGCAGGGCAAGATGACCCCGCCCTCCCCCCTTCCCAGATATCGGGAGGCGGGGCCAGAGGCAGAGGGACGCGCCCCCCTGCCTCAGCGATTTTCAGCCGCGCAGGGCATCGACATGGAAGGCGATGTGATCCTCGATGAAGGAAGAGACGAAGAAATAGCTGTGGTCATAGCCTTTCTGCATCCGGAAGCTGCCGCCCTGACGCCGCTCGGCCATGGCCCCGGCCAGAGCTTCGGGCTTCAGCAGATCAAGGAACTGGTCCGAGCCCCCCTGGTCGATCAGCACCGGCCCGTCAAAACCGCGCCGCTTCATCAGCAGTGAGCTGTCATGCTGGGCCCAGGTGCTTTCATCCTCGCCAAGATAGGCGGTGAATTGTTTGCGGCCCCAGTCCGAGCTGGTCGGGCTGGCAATCGGCGCAAAGGCCGAGACCGAGGAGAAACGGCCCGGGAAGCTCATGGCAATGGTCAGCGCGCCATGGCCGCCCATGGAATGACCGGTGATTGCCTGCAGCCCCTCTTCGAGCGGGAAGGCCTTGAAGACCAGCTCCGGCAGATCGCGGGTGATGTAATCCCACATCCGGAAATGCGGCGCCCAGGGGTTTTCGGTGGCATTGACATAAAAGCCCGCGCCTTTGCCGAGATCATAAGCCGCATCATCGGCCACCTCTTCGCCGCGAGGGCTGGTATCGGGGAAGATCAGAGCGATTCCCGCCTCGGCCGCCCAGCGCTGGGCCCCGGCTTTGACCATGGCATTTTCATGGGTGCAGGTCAGACCCGAGAGATACCAGAGCAGCGGCACCGGCCCGTCCTCGGCGCCTGCAGGCAGAAAAAGCCCAAAGGTCATATCGGTTCCCGTGGCCTGCGAGGCATGCGAATAGACGCCCTGAACGCCTCCGAAACAGCGGTTTTCCGAAATCGTTTTCATCTTATTTCCATTCCCTGACCGGCCGTGGCAGCCCCGGAGCATTCTGCTGCCCGGAGCGGGAACAGCATGGGCTGGCTGACAGGCAGCGGCAAGGGTGTCAAAGGTGTTTCCTGACCATGCGATAAAAATCAATACAATCGGCAGCTGATATGGCAAAAGATGGTTAACGTCGAATTTATCAACGTGGCTGATCAGCTTCAGCTCAAGTAAGTTAGCTTTAATATGACACAAGAAACGATTTATGAGATCCGCAGGGGGCGCAAATTCGAGCAGGTCGTCGCTGGCGCGCTGCGGGTTTTTCTGCGCGATGGATTCGAAGGCGCATCGGTGGACGAGATTGCACGGGAAGCAGGCGTCTCGAAAGCGACCCTCTACAGCTACTTCCCCGATAAAAGAGTGATGTTTCTCGAGGTCTTCAGCTCAGAATTCAGCCGCCTGGCGGCCCAGGCGGCAAAGGATCACGGCCATGATCAGTCCGCCGAGGATTTTCTGCTGACCGCCGGGCACCGGGTGATTGATCTGACCGTCTCGGAATTCGGACGCAATCTGTTCCGGCTGGTGGTGGCCGAAGTGCCGCGCTTTCCCGAGCTGGCGCAACAATTTTACGAACAGGGATCGGGGCAGCTGCGCCGGCGTCTTGTGGTCCGGCTTGAACAGTTCTGCGCGCGTGGCGAGCTGATGATCGATGATTGCGAACTGGCTGCGGATCAGTTTGTACAGCTGTGCCGCGCCGGGGTGCATGAGCCGCTGCTGCTTGACCTCAACAGCGATATTGCACCCTGCACCACCCGCCGGGCGGTGCAAGGGGCGGTTGAGATGTTTCTGGCGCGCTACCGGCCAGCCGGGGGCTGACCAGAGGTGGCGAAGGGGGAGGGCTATCCCCCCCGGGGATCAGCCATTGTCGCGCAGAATCTGCCCGGCAAGATAGAGCGAGCCGCAGATCAGCACGCGCGCTGCCGGTTCTTTTGCCGCGATCTCAGCCAGGGCTGCCTCAACCGACAGCGCGGCCTCAGCCTCGATTCCGGCGCTGCGGGCCGCGTCACGGGTAGCTTCGGGCGGCAGGGTATTGGCCTCGCCGGGAATGCCGACGGCATAAAGCGCGCGCAGTTGCGGCGCCATCGGGCGCATATAGCCGGTGACATCTTTGGTATTGAGCATGCCGCAGACCGCATAGGTCGGACGCGGTCCCATCCGGGCCAGGGTTGCGGCAACTGCCTCGCCCCCGGCCGGATTATGCCCGCCATCGAGCCAGAGCTCGACCCCGGGCGCGCTCTCCGTCAGCGGGCCGCGGGCCAGGCGCTGCATCCGGGCGGGCCAGAGGGCGCGGCTCACGGCGGCCTCGCAGGCGGCCTCATCCTTGCCAAGCTGGCGCAGAGCGGCAATCGCCGCCCCGGCATTCTGCACCTGATGCGGTCCCGGCAGATTGGGCAGGGGCAGATCCATAAGCCCGGCCTCATCCTGATAGATCAGACGGCCGCGCTCTTCCGAGACCTGCCAGTGCTGGCCGTGAACAAACAAAGGCGCGCCAAGACGGGCGGCTTTCGCCTCAATCACCGCAAGACCGGCTTCGGCCTGGGGGCCGACCACGCAGGGCACGCCGCGTTTGATGATTCCGGCTTTTTCCCCGGCAATCTCGGCCAGGGTCTCGCCCAGATATTGCTGATGATCAACCGAGACCGGGGTGATGATGGTGAGGCGGGGCTGTGCGACGACATTGGTCGCATCGAGCCGGCCGCCCAGGCCAACCTCAAGCAGCGTGTAATCGGCAGGCATGCGCGAGAAGGCCAGCAGCGCGGCAACCGTGGTCGCTTCAAAGAAGGTGATCGCCTCGCCGCCATTCGCCGCCATGCATTCATCAAGCAGCGCGGTCAGGGCCGGTTCCGAGATCAGCTCGCCCGCGAGCCGGATCCGCTCATGGAACCGCGCCAGATGCGGCGAGGTATAGGCATGAACTTTCGCGCCCGAAGCCTCCAGCCCGGCGCGAATCATCGCCTGGGTCGAACCTTTGCCATTGGTCCCGGCCAGATGAATGACCGGAGGCAGGCGGGTTTCGGGGTGGTCCAGCGCCGCCAGCAGGCGGTGCACGCGGTCAAGAGTAAGATCAATAATCTTCGGATGAAGGGTCATCATCCGCTCAAGCAGGGCATCCGAGCCATAGGCGCTGGTCAATTTGGTCCTCGTTTACGACGGATCAGCGACCGGCCCGGCCAGGGGGGCCGAAAGATCGCCGCGAATGGCCGGGGGCTGACTGGTCAGCATCCGCAGAATGGTGATCAGCTCTTCGCGCATGTCCTTTCGATGGGTCACGCGGTCGAGCATACCGTGATCGAGCAGATATTCGGCGCGCTGGAAGCCTTCGGGCAGCTTCTCGCGGATGGTCTGCTCAATCACCCGCGGTCCTGCAAAGCAGATCAGCGCATTGGGTTCGGCAATCTGCACGTCGCCCAGCATCGCATAGGAGGCGGTAACGCCGCCCGTGGTCGGATGGGTCAGTACGACGATATAGGGCAGGCCTGCCTCTTTCAGCATCTGGATCGCCACCGTGGTGCGCGGCATCTGCATCAGGGCCAGAATGCCCTCCTGCATCCGGGCGCCACCGGCGGCGGAGAAGACGACGAAGGGGCGCTTCATCTCGACCGCACGCTGTGCGCCGGCGATGAAGGCATTGCCGACATACATCGACAGAGAGCCGCCGATGAAGGCGAAATCCTGGGCGGCAGCGACGATCGGCGTGCGGCCAATCTCGCCTTCGGCCACCAGCATGGCCTCTTTCTCGCCGGTCGATTTCTGCGCCGCTTTCAGGCGCTCGGGATATTTCTTCTGATCGCGGAAATGCAGCGGATCGGCAATGGGTTCGGGAACCTTGACCTCAACGAAAATACCGCCGTCGAACAAGGCACCAAAGCGGTCGCGCGGGCTGATCGCCATATGGTGATCGCAGTTCGAGCAGACGTTGAGATTGGCCTCAAGTTCGCGGTGGAACAGCATGGTCCCGCATTCGGGGCATTTGGTCCACAGATTTTCAGGCACCTCACGCCGCGAGAAGAGCGAGTTGATCTTCGGGCGAACGTAATTGGTGATCCAGTTCATGCGATGCCTCTCCGGCCGGGTCTATATCGTAACGGTCCCCCGAGATAAGGCGGCAGGGCGCTGAATGCAATGCGCAGTGGCAGTGAGCGGCGATCTGCGGCAGAATGGGGCGCTGCCCCAGGCTGCGCTGCAGCCTTCTCCGGGATAGTTTCAGACAGAGGAAAAGACGGAGGAATTCCCCCGTCTTCACTCTCTGTGGCATGGACCGGCGGCGGTTCAGGCCGGCAGGGCGGCGTAAAGAACTGCAGCCGGCTCGCCTGCGGCGGCAAGCAGCGCCTCATGCTGTGGCAGCAGGCGGCGGATCATCACCCGCGCCAGCGCCAGCCGTGAGGGATCGGCCAGGGCTGCGCGCAGATGGGCATCGCCGCCCAGCACCAGAGCAAAGGCGCGCAGATAGGCGCTGGCTCCGGCGAAGCGGTCGTTCATCTCTGCCGCCAGCATTGCCTCGGTCGCCTCGCGCAAAGCCTCGGCCGCCTGCCAGAGCGGGTCGGCCAGTTCGGGCAGGCTGGTGCGGGCTTCGCGCGCATCGGTCTGGATCTCATGGATCATCCGCAGGGCCGCTTCGCCGCTGTCGACCAGTTTGCGCCCGACCAGATCCATGGCCTGAATGCCGTTGGTGCCTTCGTAAATCGCGGTGATACGGATATCGCGCAGATACTGGGCCGCGCCGGTCTCCTCAATATAGCCCATGCCGCCATGGATCTGCAGAGCCGCATCGGCAATGGCGATGCCGGTATCGGTGCCATAGGATTTGGCAATCGGGGTCAGCAGCGCCGCGCGTGCCTTCCAGTGCGCATCGCCGGTGGCGCGGGCCATATCAATGGCTTTGGCACAGCCGAGCCCGATCACCCGGGCTGAGAACAGTTCGGCCCGGGCCTCGGCCAGAATGCGGCGCACATCGGCATGGCCGATGATGCCGGGGCTGCCATCGGGGGTCTTGCCCTGGATGCGGTCACGCGCATAGGCGGTGGCGGCCTGGAGCGCGGTCTCGGCCAGGCCCACCCCCTGCATACCAACGCCAAGCCGGGCATTGTTCATCATGGTAAACATCGCCGCCATGCCCTTGCCGGGCGCATCGACCAGCCAGCCCGTCGCGTCCGAGAATTCCATCACACAGGTCGGGCTGCCATGGATGCCGAGCTTATGTTCAAGGCTGACCACGCGCAGGCTGTTGGCTGTACCGGGATTGCCATCGGCATCGGGCAGATATTTCGGCACCAGGAAAAGCGAAATGCCTTTGGTGCCTGCAGGGGCATCGGGCAGGCGGGCCAGCACCAGATGGCAGACATTCGAGACCAGGTCCGAATCGCCCCAGGTGATAAAGATCTTCTGGCCGGTGATGGCATAGCTGCCATCCGCATTGGCCAGCGCTTTGGTGCGCAAAGCGCCGACATCGGTTCCGGCCTGAGGCTCGGTCAGATTCATCGTGCCGGACCATTCGCCGGAATTCAGCTTTGGCAGATACAGCGCCTTCAGCTCAGCTGAGGCGTGATGCTCCAGCGCCTCGACCTGGCCCTGGGTCAGCAAAGGGTTGAGCTGCAGCGCGAGGCAGGCCCCGGCCAGCATTTCATTGACGCAGGTCGCCAGGGTATGCGGCAGGCCCATGCCGCCAAATTCAGCACTGGCGGAAAGGCCGATCAGCCCGCCTTCGGCAATTGCGCGAAAGGCGGTGTCAAAGCCGGGTGAGCTGCGCAGCACGCCATTCTCCAGCCGGGCCGGGAACAGATCGCCATTGCGGTTGACCGGGGCCACGACCTCGTCACAGATCCGCGCCGCCGCCCCGAGCATCGCCTCGGTGATCTCTGGCCCGGCCTCGCTGAAAGCGGGGGTCGCGGCGATCTCACTATAGCCGATAATATGATCGAGAATGAATTTCTGATCGTCTGAAGGCGCACGGGGGGTAAATGAGCTCATTAAAGTCTCCGTCGGGCCGCGCTGGCGGTGAAAGTCTGACGTACCCATGGCCTGAGGCCCAGGGTACGGGGGCTTGTCGCCAGGCCCCGTCTTTTATATGCGCAACAGGCTAATTCATCCCGATCCTCCCGCAAGCCGGACGCTGCGTCAGACATGGAACAGACCGAATGCCTCGCCGCAGATGATGCGGGAATTGCCCGTGCCGCCGAAATTCTGGCGGCAGGCGGATTGGTCGCATTTCCGACCGAGACCGTCTACGGCCTTGGTGGCGATGCGCGAAAAGACGCAACCACAGCGCGTATTTTCGACGCCAAAGGGCGGCCCAGGTTTAACCCGCTGATCTCGCATCTGCCCGATCTGGAAGCGGCTGAGCGCTATGCTTTGTTTGATGCCCGCGCCCGTGCCGTGGCTGAGAAATTCTGGCCCGGGCCGCTGACTCTCGTCCTGCCGCAGCGCGAAGGTGCGGGGCTTTCGCCCCTTGCAACGGCGGGGCTGGCGACGGTTGCCCTGCGGGTGCCGGCCCATCCGGTGGCGCGGGCCCTGCTGCAGGCCTTTGGCGGGCCGCTCGCGGCGCCCTCGGCCAATCCTTCGGGGCGGGTTTCGCCGACCCGGGCCGGGCATGTTCTGGCCGGGCTCTCGGGCCGGATCGCGGCGGTGCTGGATGGCGGCGCCTGCGCGGTCGGGGTGGAATCGACCATTCTTGGTCTTGATGGCGATCAGCCCCGGCTGTTGCGCCCGGGCGGTGTGCCGCTCGAGGCTTTGCAGGAGGCTCTGGGCCAGGAGGTGCTGATCGGGCCGGGTGCCGGGGCGGATGACAAACGCCCCAATGCGCCGGGTCAGCTCAGCTCACATTATGCGCCGGGCGCTATGGTGCGGCTCGGCGCGCGCGGCGCAGAGACCGGTGAGATCCTCATCGGCTTTGGTCCGGTCAAAGGCGATCTGACGCTTTCGGCCGCGGGCGATCTGGTCGAGGCGGCGGCGCAGCTGTTCCACATTCTGCGCGAGGCGGATCTGCTGGCCGGACCCGGGGGGCGAATCGCCTTTGCCCCGGTGCCGGAAACCGGTCTTGGCCGGGCGATCAATGACCGGCTCAGCCGTGCTGCCGCGCCGCGCGGCTGAAGCACTGCCGGTTGCCCCTTTCGGGCTTCGCGCCTAGATTGGGGCCCGAATGCCAGGAGGCCCGATGTCCGAGACCGCTGAAAAGGCCTATCAGGTCCTTGCCCGCAAATACCGCCCCGAGACCTTCGCCGATCTGGTGGGGCAGGAAGCGATGGTGCGGACGCTGAAAAACGCCTTTGAGGCGGACCGGATTGCCCATGCTTTCGTGATGACCGGGATCCGGGGCACCGGGAAAACCACCACCGCGCGGATCATTGCCAAAGGGCTGAACTGCATCGGTGCGGATGGCAAGGGCGGCCCGACCACCGAGCCTTGCGTCAAATGTGAACATTGCCGCGCCATTGCCGAAGGCCGCCATGTCGATGTGATGGAAATGGACGCCGCCTCGCGCACCGGGGTGGGCGATATCCGCGAAATCATCGATTCGGTGCATTACCGCGCCGCCTCGGCCCGGTTCAAAGTCTATATCATCGATGAAGTGCATATGCTCTCGACGGCGGCTTTCAACGCGCTGCTGAAAACGCTGGAAGAGCCACCCGAACATGTGAAATTCATTTTCGCCACCACCGAGATCCGCAAAGTGCCGGTGACGGTGCTGTCGCGCTGCCAGCGTTTTGATCTCAAGCGGATCGAACCCGAGGTCATGCTGGCGCTTTTGCGCAAAATCGCCTCGGGCGAGGGCGCAGAGATCACCGATGAGGCTCTCGCGCTGATCACCCGCGCCGCCGAGGGCTCGGCCCGGGATGCGACCTCGATCCTTGATCAGGCGATCAGCCATGGCCAGGGCGAAACCAGTGCCACCCAGGTGCGCGCCATGCTGGGCCTTGCCGACCGGGGCCGCACGCTTGATCTCTTTGATATGGTGATGAAGGGGCAGGCGGCCGAGGCGCTGACCGAGCTTTCCGGCCAATATGCCGATGGTGCCGATCCGATGGCGGTTCTGCGCGATCTGGCTGAGATTACCCATTGGATCTCGGTGATCAAAATCACGCCGGAAGCGGCGGATGATCCGACCGTGCCGCCCGATGAGCGCGCGCGCGGCCTGGAGATGTCGCAAAAGCTGCCGATGCGGGCGCTGACCCGGATGTGGCAGATGCTGCTGAAAGCGCTGGAAGAGGTGGGGGTAGCGCCGAATGCGATGATGGCCGCCGAAATGGCGGTGATCCGGCTGACCCATGTGGCTGAGCTTCCCGATCCGGCGCAGCTGGTGAAGCGGCTGAGCGAAGGCCCGCGTCCGCCTGCCGGTCCCGGTGGTGGCGGTGGCGGCGCGGTGGCGGGCGGTGCCCCGGCTGGCGGCGGTGGCATGGTGCATGGCGCGCGTTTCGCACCGATGAGCCCGATGCGTGGCCCGATGATGTCGGCCGCGCCGCAGCTGGCGGCTGAACAGCACGAGATTGTCTATGCGCAATGGGAACAAGTGATCGGCCTGATCCGCGACAAGCGCGATATGCTCTTGCTGAAAGAGGTCGAGGACGGGATCCGCCTTGCGCGTTATACGCCCGGCCGGGTTGAGTTTGAGCTGGCACCGGGGGCAAAGCCTGATCTGCCCGCCCGCCTCGCCCAGCGTCTGCAGGGCTGGACCGGCAGCCGCTGGGGGGTCTCGGTCGTCGGATCGGGCGGGGCGGCGACCATCACCGAGCTGCGCGAGGCCGAACTGCGCAAGGCCGAGGAAGCCGCGATGCAAAGCCCGCTGGTTCAGGCGGTTCTGACGGCTTTCCCCGGCGCGAAAATCGCCGCGATCCGCACTGCCGAGGAAATGGCGGCTGAGGCGGCGGCCGAGGCTCTGCCGGTGGCCGATCCGGAGATGGATGAGGACTGGGATCCTTTCGAGGAATGACGCCAGCCCTTGCGGGGCGCCAGTGCGGTTCGTATCTCGCGCGGTAACAGGCCCCTGCGGGGGTGGGATGCAGGAAAGGATAGCTGATGTTTAAAGGGCTTGGTGGCCTCGGCGGTCTTGGCGATATGGCCAAAATGATGAAAACCGCACAGGAAATGC
This sequence comes from Pseudogemmobacter faecipullorum, assembly GCF_020539525.1. Taxonomy (GTDB): domain Bacteria; phylum Pseudomonadota; class Alphaproteobacteria; order Rhodobacterales; family Rhodobacteraceae; genus Pseudogemmobacter; species Pseudogemmobacter faecipullorum. Next base: position 177,077 of record NZ_JACDXX010000002.1, read on the forward strand.
AGTCGAAAATGGCTGAGCTGCAGGACAGCCTCGCCAGTTCGGTGGTGCAGGGCGAAAGCGGCGCGGGCCTCGTCAAGGTGCGTGCGACCTGCAAGGGCGAAGTGACCGGGCTCGATATTGATGCCTCGATCCTGGTGCCGAGCGAGAAAGAAGTGCTTGAGGATCTGATTCTCGCCGCGATCCGCGATGCGCAGGAAAAGGGCCAGGCAAAATCGGGTGATGAAATGCGCCGCCTGACCGAAGGCCTCGGTCTGCCCGCTGATTTCAAACTGCCGTTCTGATCCGCCGGTGCAAAGAGCAGGGGCCCAGGATGAAACCGGGATCGATCAGCTGATCGAGCTGCTGTCGCGTCTGCCGGGGCTTGGCCCCCGTTCGGCGCGGCGCGCGGTGCTGATGATGCTGAAGCGGCGCGGCCAGGTGATGGCCCCGCTGGCCCAGGCCATGGCGCGCGTCGCTCTTGATGCGCGCGACTGCCATCATTGCGGCAATATCTCGACCGAAGAGATCTGCCCGATCTGCCAGGACCCTGTGCGGGCCAATGGCGAGATCTGTGTGGTCGAGGATGTGGCCGATCTCTGGGCGCTGGAACGCGCCGGGGTGTTCGCGGGGCGCTATCATGTGCTGGGCGGCACGCTTTCGGCGCTCGATGGCATGGGGCCGGAAGAGCTGGGCATTCCGCGGCTGGAAAAGCGCATCGGCGCCGAGGCGATCAGCGAGGTGATCCTCGCGCTGCCAGCCACGGTCGATGGCCAGACCACGGCGCATTACATTGCCGATGCCCTGGCCGCGACCCCGGCACAGATCACTACCCTGGCCCAGGGGGTGCCGATCGGAGGTGAGCTGGATTATCTTGACGACGGCACTCTGGGGGCGGCGCTGCGGGCCAGGCGCAAACTGTAACCCTGCACCCGGGGCGCGGCTGCGGCTGCGGCCTCTGGCGGGGATGATGGCAGAAGGGAAAGCGCGCCGCCTGCGCCCGGATCTCCCCGTCCTGAGATATCCTCGGTGAGGCTGCTTTGCAGCCGGGGGCCAGCGCCCCCTCTGACCCTCTTGCAATGCCAGGCTGCTGATGACCGAAATCCGCTATCCTTTCCCCGAACCTCCGGCTCCGGGCGCGGCCATTGAGATCAGACCCGGCCTGCTCTGGCTGCGGCTGCCGCTGCCGATGGCGCTCGACCACGTCAATGTCTATGCGCTCGCCGATCCCGAGGGCTGGACCCTGATTGATTGCGGTTTTTACAGCCCGGCGATGGTGGCAGAATGGGACAAGCTGCTGGCCGGGCCGCTGGCCGCACGTCCGGTGCGCCGGGTGCTGATCACCCATCACCATCCTGATCACATCGGCATGGCGGGCTGGTTTGTGGCACGCGGGGCTGAGCTGATGATCAGCCGCACCGCCTGGCTGACGGCGCGGATGCTGGTGCTGGATGAGGAAGCGCGGCCGACGCCCGAGGCCCTGGCCTTCTGGCACCGCGCCGGGCTGAGCGGGGCAGAAATCGCGCGGCGCGCGGGCGAGCGGCCCTTCAACTTTGCCGATTGCGTGCACCCTTTGCCGCCGGGCTTTACCCGGCTGAGCGAGGGCCAGGGGCTGCATCTGGGCGGGCGGGACTGGCAGATCCGGCTGGGACAGGGCCATGCGCCGGATCAGGTGACGCTGTGGAGCGGCGATCTGGTGTTGGGTGCGGATCAGCTTCTGCCCTCGATCTCGCCCAATATCGGCGTCTCTGTGCTTGAGCCTGAGGCCGATCCGCTGGCGGAATGGCTGGCAAGCTGCACCCGGCTCAGCGGCTTTGCCAGCCCCGGGCAGCTGGTTCTGCCGGGCCATAAACTGCCTTTCACCGGCCTCGGACTGCGGCTGGCACAGCTGATCGAAAACCATCATTCCGCGCTCGGGCGGCTGAGCGACTGGCTGACAGAACCGCGCCGCGCCATCGAGTGCTTCCAGCCGCTGTTTCGCCGCAGCATCGGCCCGCGTGAGCAGGGGCTGGCCCTGGCCGAGACTTTGGCACATCTGAATTATCTGTATCTTCGCGGCCAGATCACCCGGGCGGCTGATCCGGAGGGGGTGATGCTGTGGCAAAGATCAGCGCCCTGCGACAGAGCTGCATCAGAGAGGTGAGGCCCTGGCGCATCTGACGCAGGGGCTTTGCGGGGCAAAGGCGGCTGCGGGTGGTGACAGCCGGGAATGAATCGGCTAACACCCGAAAAAGCGATTTTTCGAAGGATGCGAAAGCAATGGCGCAGCACGATCACAGCGAACATCAGCACGGTTCGATGGATATCCGCGAGCACGAAAAAACCTTCGCCGGTTTTATCAAATTTGCCAACTGGACGATTGTGCTCATCGTGCTGGTGCTGATCTTCCTCGCTATCGCGCGGACCTGATTTTTCAGCCCGGGCTGTATACCGGCCAGGGGACAGGAGTGACGTGATGTTGCGTGGAATTACGGCCTTTGCGGTCGTGCTGATGCTGGCGGGCTGTGCTCAGTCAATCCGGGCTCCTGAAGAAGAGGTGGCGCGCGCGGCCTATGTCGGCGGGCCACCTTCGGTGACACTCTTTACCGTCATCAATGACCGCAATGGCAGCGGGGCCCATTCGGGCCTGCTGATCAATGGCTCGCAGCGCGTGCTGTTTGATCCGGCCGGGACCTGGAGCCATCCGCGCGTTCCTGAGCGCGATGATGTGCATTTCGGCATTTCCGAGCCGGTGCTGAACTTCTATCGCGACTATCATGCCCGCGACAGCGATACCGAAACCTTCCATATCGTTGAGACCACGATCAATCTCTCGCCCGACGTGGCAGAGCTGATCCTGCAGCGGGCGCTGGCCAATGGGGCAGTGGCAAAAGCCAATTGCGCACGCTCGATCTCGGCCTTGCTGAAAGATGTGCCGGGCTTTGAGAATCTGCAGGGCAGCTGGTTCCCCAAGCGGCTGGGCAAGAGCTTCGAACAGCTGCCGGGCGCAACCAGCCGCATCGTAACCGAAGAGAACGACAATCCTGGTCAGGGCCATGGTGTGGTTCTGGTCGATAAGAAAGGCAACCGGGTCAATTAAGACCCGGCGTGCCGAACCGCTCTCCGCCTGGTTGTGCGGCTGGCTTATCCTGAAGAGAAATGCTCTTCTGACCGGGGTATAGTCAGAGGGGCGCTCGCTTGATCATCTTTGCAATCGTGCTGGCAGGGGGCGAGGGCTCCCGTATGGGCGGGGCCGATAAGGCGCTGCTGGAGCTGGAGGGGCGCCCGCTGATCAGCCATGTGACCGCCCGGCTCGCGCCCCAGGTGGCGAGGGTGCTGATCTCGGCCAATGGCGATGCCGCCCGTTTTGCTGCGACCGGATTGCAGGTGCTCGCGGATGAGCAGCCGATGGGGCCTTTGTCCGGTATCCTGAGCGGCTTGCGCGCCGCCCGCGCCGCTGGTGCGGCGGCGCTGCTCTCGGTGCCGGTGGATGCGCCCTTCCCGCCGGCCGATCTGGCTGAAAAACTGCAAACTCCCTGGCCGGAACCGGCTTTTGCCCGGGCCGGGGGGCGCGATCATCCGGCCACTGCGCTCTGGCCCGTCTCGCTTGCCGATCCGCTCGCCGCATTTCTTGCCTCCGGGGCCAAAGCGAAAATTGCGGATTTTGCCGCCCTGCACGCGGCCCGGCCGGTGGAGTTTCCGCGCGCAGAGGATTTTCTGAACCTGAACCGCCCCGGCGATCTGGCGGCGGCTGAGGCGTTGCTGCGGGGCGGGCGATGAAGGTTTTCGGGATCATCGGCTGGCAGAACAGCGGCAAGACCACGCTGACCGAGCGCCTTGTGGCCGAGATGCTGGCGCGCGGCTATAGGGTCTCGACCGTCAAACATGTGCATCATGATGTCGATCTCGACCGGCCAGGCAAAGACACCTGGCGCCACCGCGAGGCCGGGGCCTCGGAGGTGGTGATGGCCTCGGCAAAGCGCTTTGCGCTGATGCGCGAATATCGCGGGCCGGAACCGGCGCTGAGCGAAATTCTCGCCCGGCTGGCGCCGGTAGATCTGGTGCTGGTCGAGGGCTATAAGCGCGACAGCCACCGCCGTCTGGAGGTCTGGCGCGAGGGGGTGGCGGACCGGCCGATGATTGCGCTGGAGGATCCGCTGGTCGCCGCTGTGGCCAGTGACAAGCCGCTGCCCGGGCTACATCTGCCGGTGTTTGATCTGAACGATATTGCCGCAATCGCCAGCTTTATCCTGCGCGATCTCGGGCTGGCGGAGCAGCGCCGTGCGGGCTGAGCGGCAGCTGCGGGATGTAACGATCCGGCACGGCTTTCCCCCGGAACAGCGCGCGCTTGCGGCCAGGATCTACTGGCAGGCCTTTGGCAGCAAGCTGATGCGTGTCATGGGGCCGGATGCGCGGGCGCTGGCCTTTCTGGAGCGCGGGCTGAAACCCGATCACTGCTGGTCGGCGCTGGATCAGCAGGGGCGGCTGATCGGGCTGGCAGGGTATAAAACGCCCTATGGCTCCTTCTCGGGCGGCAGCCGGCGCGATCTGACCCGGGTTTACGGCCGCTTTGGTGCAGCCTGGCGCGCCGGGCTTTTGCGGCTGCTGGCCAGCGAGATCGATAATCACCGCTTCCTGATCGACGGCATTGCCGTTGCCTGCCATGCCCGCGGCCAGGGGGTGGGCCAGGCCCTGCTGGCGGCGCTTTATGAAGAGGCACGCGGCCGGGGCTATACGGCGATCCGGCTGGAGGTGGTCGATACCAACAGCCGCGCCCGCGCGCTCTATGAGCGTGAGGGCTTTGCGGCAATTGCCACCGACCGGCTCGGCCTGCTGCGCTATGCCTTCGGATTTTCTGCGGCGACCACGATGGTGCGGGTCCTGGGCTGAGGCCGTGATGGCCTCAGGCCTTGCTACTCAAAAACACCGGCCACCCGGCTGACCACCATGAAGGCGCGCGCGGTGCGGGTATCGGCCAGGGCAGCCAGCTCGGCATCGCTGGCGTTTTTCTCGAAAGCCTGGAAGACCTTGTCGAAAGTGCGCAGGAAATGATGCGCCGCATCGCGGAAGATCGTATCCTCGCGCATTCTGGCCGCTGTCAGCGCCAGCGACGAGCGGTCGCGGATCCCGCCGACCACGGTCACGCCCCGGCCCCGCTCGCCCGCGGCAAAGCGCCGCCAGAAATCAGGATGGCAGAGCTCGGGCCTGAGGTCATCCATATAGATGCCCTCCTGGCTGAGCAGGGTCAGCACATCCTGGGCCGAGCGAATCAGCTTTGCCACTTCGCGGTCTTCGAGCGCCAGACGCAGGGCGCGGAACCCGGCTTTATCCTCGGGGCTTTCCGGGAATTGCAGCGCCTGGATGAAATCCGTAACCGAAAGCGGCGGGCGCAGGCTCTCGGCCGGGGTGCCAAGCGCAAGGCCCGGCTGTTCGGCTTCGGGCTCGGGCTTCGGCGCGGCCAGCGCTGCTTTGCGGTCTGCCGAGGGCTGGCTCAGCGCCGTATCGCGGCGGCTGGCAAAACCGGGCTGTGCCGTTCCGGCCTCGGGCGGTGCGGCGGCGGCATTGTCCCCGGCCGGTCTGCGCTCGCCTGCGGCGGGGAGGGTGGCACTCTGGGCGTGCTGTGCCCGGAGATAGGAATTGCGCATTGCCTCGACCGAGGCCTGCAGACGCTGCGCCTCAGCGCGCAGCTCGCCCAGCGAACGCAGCGTGATGGCCGCCACCCAGATCAGCACCAGCGGCAGGAACAGCACCAGCAGTGTCAGCACAAGGCTGAGCGAGCCGCTGTCCTCTCCGGGTGATGCGGTGAAGAAATAGGAGAGGACAGCAACGATCCAGATGCCCGAGACCAGCCCTGCGGCGATCTCGGTCATACGGTTGCGCGATCTGCCTCCCGCTGCGGGGAAGAGGGCTTTGCCTTCCTCTGGTTCAGAGGGTCCGGCCATGATCAGAGATAGCGGACCGAAAGGATTTCATAGCTCTTGCGGCCGCCCGGAGTGACGACATCAACGCTGTCGCCCTCATCCTTGCCGATCAGCGCCCGGGCAATGGGCGAGCGGATATTGAGCAGACCCTGTTCGATATTGGCCTCAACCTCGCCAACGATCTGCCAGGTCTTTTCTTCGTCAGTGGCCTCATCGACCACGGTAACCGTGGCCCCGAATTTAACTGAACCCTGGAACTGGGTCGGGTCGATCACCTCGGCCAGCGAGAGGATCCCCTCGAGTTCCTTGATCCGGCCTTCGATAAAGCCCTGCTTCTCACGCGCGGCGTGATATTCGGCATTTTCCGACAGATCGCCAAGCGCACGGGCCTCGGCAATTTCGACAATGATCGCAGGCCGCGCCTCGGTTTTGAGTTGCTTAAGCTCTGCGTCGAGCGCGTCAAAGCCGCGCCGGGTAACCGGGATCTTGTCCATATCGTCGTCACTTTAAAAAACAGAAGCCACGATCCGGGGGGGCCGGATCATGACTTCGCGCCTGTGTTGTCCCTATCCTCACCCCATGGGCCTGGAAAAAGCAAGGGGCTAGGAAGGAGGCTGCGCAGCGGGTCGCCGGATTGTCGGTCAGGGTAAGAATATTGCCGCAATGCTGCGGCTGCGAGAATTAATGTGGCGTAACTGTTGACGAGAACAGGGCCTTGGGGCAAGCACAAATCCAAATACAGGGATCCCAGCCTGAAAAGGGCGCAACAAGCCCCGGCAAGGAGTAAAGGAAGCACGAATGACCGAGATCATCCGCGAGTCGATGGACTATGATGTTGTGATCGTCGGGGCCGGTCCATCCGGCCTGTCGGCGGCGATCCGTCTGAAACAGCTCGATCCCGATCTCTCGGTGGTTGTGCTGGAAAAGGGCTCCGAAGTCGGGGCGCATATCCTTTCGGGCGCGGTGCTTGATCCTTCGGGCCTTGATGCGCTTCTGCCCGACTGGCGCAATATGGATGCGCCGGTCAGGACCGAGGTGAAGGAGGATAACTTCTACCTGCTCGGCCCGGCCGGTAAGATCCGCATCCCGAATTTCCCGATGCCGCCGCTGATGAACAATCATGGCAATTACATCGTCTCGATGGCCAATGTCTGCCGCTGGATGGCGGGTGTGGCCGAGGGGCTCGGGGTGGAGATCTTCCCGGGCATGGCCGCCAGCCAGCTGGTCTATGAGGGTGATCGTGTCGCGGGTGTTGTCGCCGGTGAATTCGGCCTTGATCCGATCACCGCTCTGCCGGGCGACAGCTACGAGCCGGGGATGGAACTGCGTGGCAAATATGTCTTCCTCTCGGAAGGGGTGCGCGGCTCGCTCGGCAAGGAAGTGATCGCGAAATACAATCTCTCGAAAGATCACTGCCCGCAGAAATTCGGTCTGGGCATGAAAGAGATCTGGGAGATCGATCCCGAGAAACACCATGAAGGCAGGGTCTCGCATACGATGGGCTGGCCGCTCGGCTCAAATGCCGGGGGCGGTTCCTTCATCTATCACCTTGAGAATAATCAGGTTTATATCGGTTTCGTGGTTCACCTGAACTATAAGAACCCCCATCTCTATCCCTATATGGAATTCCAGCGCTTCAAGCATCACCCGATGGTGGCCGAGCTGCTGAAGGGCGGCAAGCGCGTGGCTTACGGGGCGCGGGCGATCTCGGAAGGCGGCTATCAGTCGATCCCGAAAATGGTCGCGCCGGGTGTGGCGCTGCTGGGCTGCAATGCAGGCCTGGTGAACGTGCCGCGCATCAAGGGCAATCATAATGCCATGCTCTCGGGCAAGGCTGCGGCAGAGGCGGCCTTTGCCGCGATCAAAGCCGGGCGTTCGGGCGATGAGCTGTCAGATTACGAGACCGAAGTGCGCAATGGCGCGATTGGCCGCGATCTGAAAAAGGTGCGCAACGTCAAACCGATGTGGTCGAAATGGGGCCTCAGCGCCTCGCTGGCCTTCGGCGGCTTTGACATGTGGACCAATACGCTCGGCTTCTCGCTGTTCGGCACGCTGAAACATGGCAAAAACGATGCGAAATCGACCGGCAAGGCGAAAGATTATAAGAAGATCGACTATCCGCGTCCGGATGGCGTGCTGTCTTTCGATCGTCTGACCAATGTCGCCTATAGCTTCACCAACCATGACGAGCAGCAGCCGGCGCATCTGCGGCTGAAAGATCCCTCGATCCCGATTTCGGTCAATCTGCCCGAATATGATGAACCGGCGCAGCGCTATTGCCCGGCCGGGGTCTATGAGGTTCTGGGCGAGGGCAAGGAGGCAAGTTTCCGGATCAACTTCCAGAACTGCGTCCATTGCAAGACCTGCGATATCAAGGATCCTTCGGAAAATATCACCTGGACCACCCCGATGGGCGGCGGCGGGCCGAACTATCCGAATATGTAACTTTCTCACGCGAAAGTCAGACAGCCGATGCGGGCCGGATGCGATCAGCGCTCCGGCCCGCATTGCGCCTGAAAGGGCGGGCCTGTAGCTTTGCCGCGTTCAGGCCCCGCAGGTTACGGGGCCGGGCATTCGCGCCGCCGAGGAGACCGCTGCCGATGATCCGTTCGCTTTTGTGCATGACGACTGCGCTTGGCCTGAGCCTTGCCACCGCGCTGCCCCTGCTGGCAGAGGAGGCCGCCCCGGCGCAGGATCAGGCTGCGGTCACAACCGATGCCGTCGCGGTGGATTCGGGCGCTTATCTGGCGGGGCGCAATGCCGAGGCCCGCGGCGATTTCCGCGCTGCACTGGGCTGGTTTACCCAGGCGCTGAGCCTCGACCCGGGCAATGATCAGATCATCGATGGCGCGACTTTCGCCAGCCTCGTTCTGGGCCATATCTCCGAGGCGGCCGGGCTGGCCGCGACGCGCAGCAGCGAGGGCGCGGCCGAGGGCGATCTGCAGATCTCGCAATATGCCCGGCTCGCCGATGCGGCGCTGCGTGAGGATTATCCGGCGCTGACCGCCCAGCTGGAAAGCGGCCCGAATATCGGCCCGCTGGTCGATGGCCTGGCGCTCGCCTGGTCCCGGCTCGGCGAGGGCGATATGAGTGCGGCGGTGAAGCAGTTCGAGACCGTCGGCAAAATGCGCGGCCTCGAACCCTATGGTGTCTATCATAAGGCGCTGGCCCTGGCGCTTGCCGGTGATTTTGAGGGCTCAGAAAAGATCTTTTCCGGCCTTTCCGGGCTGGATCCGCGCGGTGTGCTGATCCGGGCCCAGGTGCTGTCGCAGATCGGCCAGCCGGGCGAGGCAAAGGCGGTGCTGGATGCCACCTGGCCGCCGGGCAGCGAGCCTGTGGCCGATGCGATGCGCGAACAGCTTGCCGCAGGCGAGCCGCTGCCCTTTGATCTGATCACCTCGCCCCGTGAAGGGCTGGCCGAGGTATTCTACTCGCTGGCCACATTGCTGGCGAATGAGGCCGATCCGGCCTATACTTTGCTGAACACCCGCATCGCCGAGGCGCTGAACCCGCGCCATGATCATGCTGTGCTGCTCGGCGCGGCCATGCTTGAGGGGCTGGGGGAATATGATCTGGCCGAGGAGGCCTATGCGAAATTCCCGCCAGACCATCCGGCCTATTACAATGCCCAGCTGGGCCGCGCTGCAGCCCTTTATGCGGCGGGCCGCAAAGAGGCGGCGATTGAGGCTCTGAAAGCGCTGACCCGCAGCCATGGCGATCTGATCGTGGTGCAGGCCGCGCTGGGTGATACCCTGCGCCGCGAGGAACGCTGGGCCGAGGCGGCTGCCGCCTATGATGCTGCGGCCGCGCTTTTGCCGGAAAAGCCGAACAGCGGCGTCTGGGTGCTCTATTTCAGCCGCGCCATCACTAAGGAACGCCGCGGGCTCTATGAGGAGGCCGATCTTGATTTCCGCCGGGCGATGGAGCTGAACCCGCGTCAGCCCGAAGTGCTGAACTATCTGGGCTATAGTCTGATTGAGCGCGGCACAAATCTTGATGAGGCGCTGGAGCTGATCAATAAGGCGGTCGCGATCGAGCCGGAATCGGGCTATATCGTCGACAGTCTGGCCTGGGCCTATTTCACCCTCGGCCGCTACAGCGATGCGCTGGAGCCGATGGAACGCGCCTCGGTGCTGGAGCCGGTCGATCCGGTGGTCACCGATCACCTCGGCGATGTCTATTGGATGAACGGGCGCAAACGCGAGGCCGAGTTCCAGTGGCACCGCGCTTTGTCCTATGGGCCGGAAGAGAAAGAGGCTTTGCGGATCCGTAAGAAGCTGGAGATTGGCCTTGATGCTGTCCTGGCAGCAGAGGGCGCGACTCCGGCTCCGGCTTCGGAAAGCAATGCCGCTCCGGTCAGTGAGTGAGCCTGTCTTGCAGGATCTGACACTGAGCGAGTTTGCCCCGGCCAAGGTTAATCTCTCACTGCATATCACCGGGCAGCGCCAGGATGGCTATCATCTGCTCGACAGCCTGGTCTGCTTTGCCGGTATCGGCGACCGGCTGACCGCCCGGCGGGCAGAGGCGTTTTCGCTGGAGATCAGCGGGCCGTTTGGCCGGGGGCTGACGGCGGGGCCGGATAACCTCATCCTGCGGGCGGCGCGGATCATCGCGCCTGATCTGCCGCTGGCCTTCACGCTGGAAAAAAACCTGCCGCTGGCCTCGGGCATTGGCGGCGGCTCGTCAGATGCGGCGGCGGCGGTGCGGCTGGCATGGGCTTTGCGTGGCAGCGGAGAGCAGGCGGGCGAGGTCGCAGCGCTGGCGGCGCTTGGCGCCGATATTCCGGCCTGCCTTCAGCCCCGCGCCGCGCGGATGCGTGGCATTGGCGAGCAGCTTGAGCCTCTGAGCCCGCTGCCACCGGGCTGGATCCTGCTGGTCAATCCCAGGGTTGAGGTGGCAACGCCTGGGGTGTTTCGCGCCCTGCGCCGGAAACAGAACCCGGCTTTGCCCGAGGTTTTGCCGCTCTGGGCGGATATGGCTGAGCTGGCCGGCTGGCTCAGCCGGCAGCGCAATGATCTGGAGGCCCCGGCCCGGCAGCTGGCGCCGGTGATTGCTGAGGTGATCGCGGCGCTGGAGGATCTGCCCGGCCAGCTGCTGGCCCGCATGTCAGGCTCGGGTGCCAGCTGTTTCGCCCTATTCGCCGAAGCGGCGGCAGCTGATGCGGCGGCGGCTGCGCTGCAGGCGGCCCGCCCCGGCTGGTGGGTTGCTGCCGCGCCGCTCAGCTGAGCCGCGCATGAAAAAAGGGGGCCTCAGGCCCCCTTTCACGATCTTTTCCGCCGCAGGATGCGGGCTCAGTTCAGCCGCGATACGACATATTCGGCCAGGGCCGAGAGCGTCGCTTTCAGCGGATGATCCGGCAGGAGGCTCAGGGCCTCGCGGGCGCGGTCCGACCAGGCCAGGGCATCGCTGCGGGCAGCATCAAGCGCGCCATGTGCCTGCATGATCCGCAGCGCCTCCTCAAGATCGCCCTCCTGCTGCTGGCCCTTTTCAATCACCCGGATCCAGAAGGCGCGTTCGGCCTCATCAGCCTGCGAGATCGCCTTGATCAGCGGCAGGGTCAGCTTGCGTTCGCGGAAATCATCGCCGGTATTCTTGCCGATTGCCGCCGAGGTGCCGCCGTAATCGAGCAGGTCATCGGCGATCTGAAAGGCAATCCCCAGGGCATCGCCATAGGTGTAAAGTGCACGGATCTGCTCCGGGCTGGCCCCGGCGATCAGCGCGCCGGATTCGGTGGCGGCCGAGAACAGAGCCGCGGTCTTGCCGCGCACCACTTTCAGATAGGTCTCTTCGCTGGTGGTGATGTCCTGGGCTGCCGTCAGCTGCAGCACCTCGCCCTCGGCAATGGTGGCCGAGGCATTGGCGAGGATGTTCAGCGCCTGGAGATTTCCAGGCTCAACCATCAGCTGGAAAGCGCGGGCGAAGAGATAATCCCCGACCAGCACCGAGGATTTGTTATCCCAGAGCAGATTGGCGGTCGGGCGGCCGCGGCGCTGCGCGCTTTCATCAACCACATCATCATGGAGCAGCGTGGCGGTATGGATGAATTCGACAGTTGCGGCCAGTTTGATGTGATCCTGGCCCTGGGGCGCGCGGCTCGGGTAGCCGCAGATATGGGCCGCCGCCAGCACCAGCATCGGGCGGATCCGTTTGCCACCGGCTTCGATCAGATGGGCGGTCACTTCGGGAATGCGCGGCGCATGTTCACTGTTCATACGTTCGCGGATCAGCGCATTCACCGCGGCCATATCTGCGCTCAGCCAGGCTGACAACTGATCCTGAGGGCTAAGCCGGGCCTGTTCGTTCACGCCGTCCATCTTCATTCCTGTGTGTGTGGCAGCGGTTGGCCCTTGCTCGTTTGCCTGGTCATCGCTACCCAAAAAACATGAAAGAGCTCCTGCGCACAACCGACCCCACGGTGATCGCCTTCGCGACGGCCCTTCTTGAGGGCGAGGGAATAACAGCCTTCGATCTTGACGTCCACATGAGCATACTGGACGGCAGTCTGGGCATCTTGCCGCGCCGCCTTATGGTGGCCGACCGCGATCTGTTCATGGCCCGGGTCATTTTGCGCGATAATGGCCTGGAGGTCAGCAGGTGAGTGACCGGATGCCTGGGGCGACCTTCCCGGATGAGGCGCTGAGTGACGATAAGTTTCTCTGCGGCAAGCTGCGGCTTTTGCAGCCGGTAAAGGGCTACAGGGCCGCGACAGATGCGGTGCTGCTGGCTGCGGCCTGCCCGGCGGTGCCGGGGCAGACGGTGCTTGATCTGGGCTGCGGCGCGGGGGCGGCGTCTTTCTGCCTTGCCTCACGCGTGCCGGGGCTGATCCAGTCCGGGTTGGAACTGCAGCCCGAATATGCCGATCTTGCGCGGCGCAATGCCGCGCGGAACGGCATCGCTTTTGAGGTGGCCGAGGGCGATCTGACCCGGATGCCGCCCAGCCTGCGCCGCGATTTTGACCATGTGATCGCCAATCCGCCCTGGTATCCGCCGGGCGGCACTGCCTCTCCGGTGCGCCAGCGCGCCACCGCGATGCAGGTGCGTCTGCCGGTCGGGGAATGGGTGGCAGCGGGGGCAAGGCGGCTGGCGCCGGGCGGCTGGCTGACGGTGATTGCCGGGGCGGATTCGGTGCCTGAACTTCTGGCCGCGCTTTCGCCCAAACTGGGTTCGGCCACCATCCTGCCGCTGGCCGCGCGCGAGGGGCGCGAGGCTCTGCGGGTGATCCTGCGCGCACGCAAGGGCGGGCGGGCGGCCTTCCGCCTCCTGCCGCCGCTGGTCATCCATGCCGGAGAGGCCCATACCGGGGACCGCGAGCATTACAGCCCGCTTGCCCGTGAAATTCTGCGTGAGGGCGCGGCGCTGCCGGCAGCTTTCAGCTGAAGCGGCCTGGGCTGAGAGCGTTTCCGCTGCCGCGCCCCGCAGCGGCGGAAGATCAAAGGTGACACGACTCGAAATCCGTGCTGCAATCGTCATACGGCTGTAACAGAACGGAGGAAGATTATGTCAATTGCCTCGCATGTGGCAGAGCTTCGCAGGAAGCACGAAGCCCTTTCTGACATGGTTGAAAAAGAGCAGCGCAGTCCGGGCACCGATGACCTGAAGATTGCCGAGCTCAAGCGCCAGAAAATGAAAATCAAAGAGGAAATAAACCGCCTCGGCCCCCATTAAGGCAGCCGGTCTGCCCGGGGGTTACCCCCGGGCGCTTTTGCGGGCCGCCAGCGCGGCCCCTCCCGTGATCAGCAGTGCTGCCAGAGCAATGGTCCAGCCCGGTTGTGTGATCCCGGCCACCACCAGCGCAAGGGTGGAGAGCAGCGGCGCAGCATAGGAGGCGACACCCAGCAGCTGGATGTCGCCTTTTTTCATGCCGATATCCCAGGTGAAAAAGGCTGCGCCGACCGGGCCAAGCCCGAGCAGCAGCACCGAAAGCCAGCCGGAAGGGCCCACCGGCCAGAGCGTTTCCTCCAGCGCCAGATGCGCCAGGCCCGAGAGCAGCGCGGTCAGCAGGCAGAACACCGTGACACTTTCGGTCGGCACATCGCCCAGACGGCGCGAGAGTACCGAATAGGCCGACCAGGTCAGGGCGCAGCCAAAGGCGAGAGCCATGCCGGTGGCATTGAAGGCGCCGCTTTCGGTGCGGGCGAAGATGATCAGCGCCGCCCCGGCAAAGGCGATGGCCGCGCCGGTCAGATGCTGCGGCAGCAGCTTTTCTCCCGGCAGCAGCCCCGAGAACAGCACGATGAACAGGGGCCAGAGATAGGCGATCAGCCCGGTCTCGGCCGTGGGCGAGACCCGGAAGGCGGTGAAATAGAGCAGGTGATAGCCAAACAGGCCGATGGTGCCGAAAGCATAGACCTTCCAGGAGACGGTTTTCAGCAGGCCAAAGCCTTTGCGGGCGGTCCAGACCAGGCCGATCACGCCACCTATGGCGAAGCAGATCGTATTCAGCAGCAGCGGCGGCACCGGGCTGGATCCGATGGTCAGAAGCGCCAGAAGCGCCCACATCATGACAGCGGTAAAGCCGATGGCCGTAGCCCTGGTTCTGGTCATAGTGCTTCCCTGCAGGCTGCCATGGCCGGCCCCCGCCCCTGTTGGATGGTGTTTTGCCTCAGCTCTAAACAGGGAAGGGGCAAAGGGAAAGGCCCGCCGCAGGATGCGACGGGCCTTCTCTGCAAAGGCCAGGCGCCCCTGCGGCTCAGACCACGAACTGGCCGCCATTGGCCGAGAGGGTCGAGCCGGTGATGAAGCCCGCATCATCCGAGGCGAGGAAGGCAACGCAGCGCGCGATCTCTTCGGGCTCGCCCAGGCGTCCGACCGGGATCAGCGGGATGATGCGCTCATTGAGGACTTTTTCGTCAATCGCGCGCACCATTTCGGTGCCGATATAGCCCGGGCAGATCGCGTTCACGGTGATACCGGCGCGCGCGCCCTCCTGGGCCAGGGCTTTGGTAAAGCCCAGATCGCCGGATTTCGCGGCGGAGTAATTGGCCTGGCCAGCCTGGCCCTTCTGGCCATTGATCGAGGAAATATTGATCACCCGGCCGAATTTGCGGTCCCGCATGCCTGACCACAGCGGATGGGTCATATTGAACAGGCCGGTGAGATTGGTATCGATCACCTCTTTCCACTGACCGGGGGTCATTTTGTGGAACATCGCATCGCGGGTGATGCCGGCGTTGTTCACCAGCACATCGACCGGGCCCAGATCGGCCTCGACCCGGGCAATGCCTTCGACGCAGGCATCGTAATCCGCGACCGACCATTTATAGGCCGGGATGCCGGTCTCGGCGGTAAAGGCCCGGGCGGCCTCGTCATTGCCGGCATAATTGGCGGCAACTTTATAGCCGGCGGCCTTCAGGGCGACCGAGATCGCGGCACCGATGCCGCGTGACCCACCGGTGACGAGTGCAACTCTGGACATGATTCCTCCTCAGATCAGTTCACGGATATTGCTAACCAGACTTTTTCTGCGGCGCAACAAAATTACCGTATATATTTTTCATATGCAGTAAAATTGCGTGACCGATTTCTGGTCGGCGGATGGAACGGAATGCCGCCCCCGGCTGGAGCCCGGGGCGGATGGTGCCTGGTGCAGGGCTGATCGCGATGCAAAAAGGGATGCCGCAAAGCGGCACCCCTGCAAGGTGAGGCGCTGCCTCACCACTGTCAATCCTCGCCCGGGCGAAGCGGGGCTTATGCGCCCTCAAGGCACATAGCGACGCCCATTCCGCCGCCGATGCACAAGGTGGCGAGGCCTTTTTTCGCACCCGAGCGGCCCATTTCAAAGATCAGGGTGTTGAGGATCCGCGCCCCCGAAGCCCCGATCGGATGGCCGATGGCGATGGCGCCGCCGTTCACATTGACCCGGGCCGGATCCCAGCCCATGTCTTTATTGACGGCGCAGGCCTGGGCGGCGAAGGCCTCATTGGCCTCGACGAGATCGAGATCCGCCGCCTTCCAGCCTGCCTTATCCAGCGCCTTGCGCGAGGCATAAACCGGCCCGACGCCCATGATCGCAGGGTCAAGCCCGGCGGTGGCATAAGAGGCGATCCGTGCCAGGATTTTCAGCCCGCGTTTATTGGCATCTGCCTCGCTCATCAGCAGCACGCCCGCGGCGCCATCATTCAGCCCGCTGGCATTGGCCGCAGTGACCGAGCCCTCTTTGGTGAAGGCGGGTTTCAGCTTCTGCATCGCCTCGATGGTGGCGCCGTGGCGGATATATTCATCGCTGTCGACGATAATATCGCCTTTGCGGGTCTTTACCGTGAAGGGGGTGATTTCATCTTTGAACTTACCCGCCTTCTGTGCCGCTTCGGCCTTGTTCTGCGATGCGACGGCGAAAGCATCCTGCTCCTCGCGCGAGATCTGCCATTGCGCGGCGACATTCTCGGCAGTCTGGCCCATATGATAGCCGTTGAACGCGTCCCAGAGCCCGTCTTTGATCATCGAATCGATCATCTTCATATCGCCCATCTTCGTCCCGGCGCGCAGATGCGCGACATGGGGCGAGAGCGACATCGATTCCTGGCCCCCGGCGACGACGATCCGGGCATCGCCCAGCTGTACATTCTGTGCCGCCAGAGCCACGGTGCGCAGCCCCGAGCCGCAGACCTGGTTGATGCTCCAGGCCGAGGCCTCTTTCGCAAGACCGGCGAGAATATGGGCCTGGCGCGCCGGGTTCTGGCCCTGACCGGCGGTCAGCACCTGGCCCAGAATGGTTTCCTCAACCTCGGCTTTTTCGATTCCGGCGCGGCTTACCAGTGCTTCGATCACCGCAGCGCCCAGCTCATGTGCGGGGGTATTGGCGAAAGAGCCGTTGAACGAGCCCACGGCCGTCCGCGCAGCCGCTACGATCACAACATTGGTCATGCGAATCCTCTCCTTGCAGATCCGGCCGGTGGGCAATCAGGGGAATGCCGGGGCCATTTTGGCTGAAGAGGGGCATAATCGTGAGAATTACGCAAGAATATTACGCAGTAATTTTCTGCAGCTGCATCATCTTTGGTCAGAAACCCGTACCGGAGGGGCCGGATCAGCTGTCCCGTCCGGCCCCTCGCGGCAGCGGATAAGCGTGGTTCCGGCGGCTTCCGGGCCGGGAGAGAGCAGGTGACAAGGAGCGGCGGCTTCGGTAACTGTTCTGTATTTGTTTCACTCGCATCAGAAGAGGGGGCGCGGATGACAGTGCTTGCGGCAACCGCAGAGGATCAGGGGCAGGCCGGACGCTGCCCCTGGTGCGGCAGTGATCCGTTCTATGTTGACTATCACGATCGCGAATGGGGCAGGCCGATCCGCGACCCGCGCGCGCTGTGGGAAATGCTGGTGCTCGAAAGCTTTCAGGCCGGCCTCTCCTGGATCACCATCCTGCGCAAGCGCGAGGGGTTTCGCGCCGCCTTCCAGGGTTTTGACCCCACAGTGATTGCCAGCTGGGGCGAGGCAGAAATCGCCCGCCTGCTGCTCGATCCGGGCATCATCCGCCATCGTGGCAAGATTGAGAGTACGATCCGGGCCGCCCGGGCCTGGGCCGAGGTCGAGGCGGCTGAGGGCTTCTCGGCCTGGATCTGGTCTTTCACCGGCGGCCAGCCCCTGCAGAACCGGCCCCTCGCGATCTTGGATGTCCCGGCGCAGACCGAAGTCAGCGTGGCGCTTTCCAAGGCGCTGAAAAAGCGTGGTTTTAACTACTGTGGCCCGACTGTCGCTTATGCTTTCATGCAGGCCGCAGGGCTGGTGAATGATCACCTCGCCAGCTGTCCGGCCGGGGATGCCTGTGCCGCAGCGCAGGAAGCGCCGCCTTTGCCCTTGGCGAAGCCCATTCCTGCGCGCATATAGGGGGAAACCCGCGAAAGTGAGGACATGATGTTTGGTCTTGCAGAGACAGCCCCGCCCGCTACCGATCTGGTGATCGACGGCACTGATGCCAATTTTATGACCGAAGTGGTCGAGGCCTCGCGCCAGATCCCGGTGATCGTTGATTTCTGGGCCACCTGGTGCGGTCCCTGCAAACAGCTGATCCCGGCGCTGGAGGCGGCGGTGATCGCGGCCAAAGGTAAGGTCAAGCTGGTCAAGATCGATGTCGATCAGAACCAGATGGTGGCTGGACAGCTGCGCGTGCAGTCGGTGCCGACGGTCTATGCCTTCTGGCAGGGCCAGCCGGTCGATGGCTTCCAGGGGGCATTGCCGGGCTCCGAGATCAAAAAATTCATCGATAAGCTGACGGCTCTGGCCGGCGATGGCGGTCTGGGCGAGGCGATTGCCGCCGCCGAGGAGATGCTTGCCCAGGGGGCGGTGGAAGATGCCGCCGAGACCTTTGCCGCGATCCTTGAGGAAGAGCCTGAGAATGCCGCCGCCTATGGCGGGCTGGTGCGGGCCCGTCTGGCGGCGGGTGCCCTCGATGAGGCGGCAGCTTTGCTGGATGCAGCCCCGGCTGCGCTGAGTAAGACACAGGAAGTCGAGGCGGCCCGGGCCCAGCTGGAACTGGCAAAACAGGCCGCGACTGCCGGGCCTGAGGCCGAGCTGCGCGCGGCGGTCGAGGCGAATGCCGGGGATCACCAGGCCCGTTTTGATCTGGCGGTGGCGCTGAATGCGGCGGGCAAGGTCGAAGAGGCAGTGGATGAGCTGCTGGAGCTGTTCCGCCGGGATCGCGAATGGAATGACGGCGCGGCCCGTACGCAGCTGTTTACCATTTTCGACGCGCTGAAACCGCAGGATCCGATCGTGCTGAAGGGCCGGCGCCGCCTGTCCTCGATGATCTTCGTCTGATGGTGCCGCTGCGCCCGGCCTTTGCTGATCTGCCTGGCACCCTGCCGGTTTTTCCTCTGCCGGGTGCATTGCTTCTGCCGCGGGCCCGGCTGCCACTGCATATCTTTGAGCCACGCTATCTGGCGATGATCGAGGATTGCCTGAAACATCCGATGCGGATGATCGGCATGGTCTGCCCGATTGGCCCGGAAACTGAGGGGCGGCTGTCGAGCATCGGCTGCGCCGGTCGCCTCGTGCAGTTTTCGGAAACCGAAGACGGGCGCTATATGATCACCCTTGCCGGGATCTCGCGGTTCCGGCTGGGGGCCGAGGTGGAGGGTTTCACCCCCTACCGGCGGTTCAATGTCGACTGGGGGTCGTTCCAGGGCGATATCGGGCCGTCGGAGGCCGATCCCGGGCTGGACCGTAAGGCTTTGCTGGGGCTGGTAACGCGCTATCTCGCCTCGCGCGATCTGGCGAGTGACTGGCAGGGGCTGTCCGAGGCGCCCGATGAGGTGCTGATCAACGCTTTGTCGATGCTTTGCCCGCTTTCGCCCGAGGACCGGCAGGCCCTGCTGGAAAGCCCCGATCTGACCACCCGGCGTGAGACGCTGGTGGTGCTGATCGAATTCGCCCTGCGGGGTGGCTCTGGAGATGAGATTTTACAATGACGGATACAATGCAAGCGAGCGCACAGAGCTTTGACCGGCGGATGCTCGAAGCCCTGGTCTGCCCGCTGACCCATGGCACCCTGACCTGGGATGCCGAGCGCCAGGAGCTGGTCTCGAAAGGCGCGAAACTGGCCTTTCCGGTGCGTGATGGCATTCCGGTGATGCTGGTCTCCGAGGCGCGCAGCCTCGACTGACAGCAAAAGGGGGCCGCCGGCCCCCTTTTTTAATCGCGGTGGCTGGTGGCTCAGCCCCGGCGCAGTCGCATGATGAAAAAGCCGTCCATCCCACCAGCCGCTGCCAGATAATCCGGGCGCAGCCGCAGCCCGCCCTCAGCCGTGATCCATTCGGGCTGCAGGCCGGGCAGATCGGGGCGCTCAACCTGCAGAGCCGGGTGGCGTTCGAGCACCGCCTTCAGCTGATGCTCCCCTTCTTCGGGCAGCAGTGAGCAGGTGGCAAAGACGAGGCGCCCGCCCGGTTTCAGCCAGCCAAGGGCGCGGTCCAGCAGCTGCGCCTGCAAAGCGGCGAGGCCCTCGGTTTCCGAGCCGTCTTTGACGAAGGGAAGGTCAGGATGGCGGCGGATGGTACCGGTGGCCGAGCAGGGCGCGTCGAGCAGAATGGCGTCGAATAGTTCGGCAGGCTGCCAGGCCAGGGCATCCGCGGTGACAAGTCCGGCCTTCAGCCCGGCGCGGGCGAGGTTTTCCTCAATGCGCTGCATCCGCGGCCCGGAAATATCCAGCGCCGTGACATCGGCCCCGGTCGCGGCGAGCTGCAGGGTCTTGCCACCAGGCGCCGCGCAGAGATCGAGCACTTTTTCGCCGGGCTGTGCCGCCAGCAGGCGCGCGGCCAGGGCTGCGGCAGCATCCTGAACCCACCAGCCGCCCTCGGCATAGCCGGGCAGGGCCGAGACCTGACCCGGATCCTGCAGCCGCAGGCTGCCGGTCGCCAGAAACTCGCCCTCGGGCAGGGTGGCACCGTCGCGGTGGCTGAGATCAAGCGGCGGGCTCTGGGTGAAGACCTCTTCCATCGCGGCAACAGCCTCGCGGCCATAGAAATGCACCATCGGCTGGCGCAGCCATCGCGGCAGTTTCTGCACCGGAGCAGTGGTCAGGGCCGAGGCATCGATATTGCGCAGAACCGCATTCACAAGCCCCGCCATATGCTGGGTTTTGCGGTCCCTTCGCGCCAGCGTAACGGCGGCATTGACCACGCCATGCGGCGCGGCGCCAAGCGCCAGTTCGACCAGCGCGAGGCGCAGGATATTGCGTAAAGCCAGTGGCGGATTTTTGCGCAGCGCCTTGTCGAGCAGTTTATCGGCAGGTTCGATCCGGCGCAGCACCTCTTCGGTCAGGCGGCGCGCCCGGGCGCGTTCGCCCGGTGGCAGCTCTGGCTCGGGGATCTGCGCCAGCATCCGGCCTTCGCCCAGCACTTCATTCAGCGCCTGCACCGCCGCGGCCCTCGGCCCGATACCTTCCGCCATTCCACGTCCCTTTGCACATAAGTCAGGCCGGGCCTATATCATGGCGAGTGATTGAGAAGGAACCGCCGATATGGCTGATAAGATGCCGGATGAGGAAAAGCGTGAACTGCCCGCGGCGGCCCTGCGCGCCCTGGCCGAGGCGGAAGAGCGGCGCAAGGCGGCCGGAGAGGCGGCGCTGCCGAAAGAATATGGCGGGCGCGACGGGCTTGAGCCGGTGCGCTATGGCGACTGGGAGAAGAAGGGCCTCGCGGTCGATTTCTGAACCGCGCCATGGCCTGGCGGCGCTGCCTGCCTGTGGCGGGGCTATAGGTTCAGGCTGTTGAGAGGATTTGTCTGAAGTCAGAGCTTCCGGGGGGCTAGCTGCCGGAGGGAGGCGGGCGGTGCCCCGCCCCGCCCTTGATCGCTCTCAGAGGCCGAGCACGTCGATCATATCATATTGCCCGGGCTTTTTGCCCTGGCCCCAGAGCACAGCGCGCAGCGCGCCGCGGGCAAAGACCCGGCGGTCGGTGGCGATATGGCGCAGGATTACGCGCTCGCCATCGGCGGCGAAGATCACATCATGCTCGCCGACGATATCGCCGCCGCGAATGGCCGAGAAGCCGATCGCGCCGCGCTCACGCGCGCCGGTGATGCCTTCGCGCGCCGGGGTGCGAAGATCTTTCAGCGGCAGGCCCCGACCCTCAGCCGCGGCCTCGCCCAGCATCAGCGCGGTGCCGGAAGGGGCATCGACCTTCATGCGGTGATGCGCCTCGACCACCTCAATATCCCAGTCTTCGTCCAGCGCCTCGGCCACTTTGCGGGTCAGCCGGGTCAGCAGGTTGACGCCGAGGCTCATATTGCCGGCCCGCACCAGCACGGCATGACGCGAGGCAGCCTCAAGCTTTGCCAGATCGCTGTCCTCAAAGCCGGTGGTGCCGATCACATGGACGCAGCGCGCCTGAGCGGCGAGGCCGGCAAAGGCGACGGTGGCGGCAGGGGCGGTGAAATCAATCACGCCCTGGGCTCTGGCAAAGGCCTCAACCGGATCATCGGTGACCAGCGCGCCAAGCGCCGGGCCGCCCATGGCGGTGCCGATATCCTGGCCGATCCAGGCATGGCCCTCGCGTTCGACCCCGGCGATCAGCCGGGCGCGGCCGCTTTCCACCACGGTCCTGGCCAGCATCTGGCCCATCCGGCCGGAGATTCCGGTGATGACAATGCCGGGCAGGTCACTTGCTGGCTGGCTCATGGCAGATCTCCTGTTTTTCCGGCTCTGGTTTAGCCTTCGATTGCCGGCAGTGAAACCCCGCCGTTGCAGGCAAAGCGATTCGCGCTTAGATGCAGGTCATGGCCAAACGTTCCTCTTCCGGACAGGGCCCGTCGCAGCGTCAGCTGCGGGTGGGCGAACTGATCCGACGCACCCTTTCCGATGTTCTGAACCGTGGCGAAATCCACGATCCCGAACTCAATGCCATTCCGATGACCGTAGGCGAGGTATCCCTCTCCAACGATCTGAAGGTCGCGACCGTTTATGTCATGCCCCTGATGGGCACGGTGCCGGTCGCAGAGGCGGTGAAACTGCTGGCAAAACACCGGGGCGAGCTGCGCCACCGGGTGGCTGGCGAGCTGACGCTGAAATATGCGCCGGATCTGCGGTTCCGCCCCGATGAGACCTTTGACCGTCTGGATGAGACCCGCCGTCTCTTCGCCGATCCGAAAGTCGCCCGCGACATCGCTGCGTCAGACGAGGGCGAGGCACCGGGCAAAGGCGAAGACGGAGCAGAGTGATGCGCGGCTGGCTGCGGCTTCTGGCCTGGCTCTCTCCGCTCACACTCTCGCTGGCACCGGTCCCGGCTCTGGCCAACAGCTGTCAGCGTCAGGAGTTTGAAGGCGTGCCCTTCACCCTGTGCGAGGTGACGGCTGCAGATGATCTGCGGCTGTTTCTGGCGGGAGAGAAGGGCGTTTACGGCAGCTTCCGCGCCATTGACCAGGCGCTAGCCGCCGAGGGCAAGCAGCTTGGCTTTGCCATGAATGCCGGCATGTATCACCGCGACCGCTCGCCTGTTGGTCTCTATATTGAGGACGGTACTGAGCTGGCCCCCATCGTAACCCGCGAGGGGCCGGGCAATTTCGGCCTGCTGCCCAATGGCGTCTTTTGCTGGAGCGAGGGTGGTTTCACCATCAGCGACAGCCGGAAATTCGCGCCGCAGCAGGGCAGCTGCCGCTATGCGACACAATCGGGGCCGATGCTGCTGATTGATGGCGAGCTGCATCCGCGCTTCCTCGAGAACAGCGATTCGACCTATATCCGCAATGGCGTCGGCATTGATGCTGCCGGGACCAGGGCGGTCTTTGCCATTTCGGACCGGGCGGTAAATTTTCATTTCTTCGCGCGCTTCTTCCGCGACCATCTGGGTCTGCGCGATGCGCTTTACTTTGACGGCAATATCTCGCGCCTCTATGCGCCGGGCCTCGGTCGCCATGATGGCGGCTTTGCCATGGGGCCGGTTGTCGGCACCGTGATCGACAAGGAATAAGACGTGGCGAAAACGCGCAAGGGCCGCCCGGTGCATGGCTGGGTGATTATCGACAAGCCTGCGGGCATTGGCTCGACCGATGTGGTCAATAAGGTGCGCTGGGCGTTTCAGGCCCAGAAGGCCGGCCATGCCGGTACGCTTGATCCCGATGCGACCGGGGTGCTTGCCGTCGCGCTGGGCGAGGCGACCAAATGCGTGCCGGTGATTTCGGATGCACTGAAATGCTACCGGTTCCGCGTCACTTTCGGGGCCGAGACCGCAAGCGATGATGCCTCGGGCAGCGTGCTGCGCCAGAGTGATATCCGCCCCACTGATGCGGCGATCCTGGCGGCGCTGGCGCAGTTTCGCGGCAATATCATGCAGGTGCCGCCAAAGGTTTCGGCGGTGAAGGTCGATGGCGAGCGCGCCTATGATCTGGCCCGCGAAGGTGAAGATTTTGAGCTGGCCGCCCGGCCGCTGTTTGTCGAGCGGCTGGAAATGCTGGAACGCGTCGATGCTGATCATGTCGATCTGGAGATGGTCTGCGGCAAGGGCGGCTATGTCCGCTCGATTGCGCGCGATCTGGGCCGGGCGCTTGGCACGCTGGCCCATGTCGAATGGCTGCGCCGGGAATGGTCGGGGCCTTTCGAGGCCAGCCAGGGCGTCAGCATGGAGGAAATCGAGGCTCTGGCGCGCGATCTGGCGATTGACCGCTATCTGCAGCCGCTGGAGCTGTCGCTGCGCGATCTGCCGGAAGTCAAATGCACGCCCGAGGGCGCGATCCGGCTGCGCAATGGCAATCCGGGCCAGGTCCTGGGCCATCTGCCCTATGGCGAAGAGGCCTGGGCCAGTTTCGAGGGCCGCGCCATCGCGCTTGGCAGCTATATGGGCGGTGAACTGCATCCGAACCGGGTGTTCAACCGCTGAGCGCCAGGAGGCGGGGCCGTTTCGCCGGGAATCCGCTTTCCTTCCACGCCGGTTTCTCTTATATGCGCGCATCCCCTGGGGCTTTGTTCCGGGGGAAGGGCCCTGCTGGACGACATCCCGGCTTGTGCCGTCACCCTCAACCGTAAAGGAGATCCCGATGTCGATCACCGTTGAAGAAAAAGCCCGCCTGATCAAAGAATATGCAACCAAAGCCGGTGATACCGGTTCGCCCGAAGTGCAGGTTGCTATCCTTTCGTCGCGCATTGCGACCCTGACCGAGCACTTCAAATCGCATAAAAAAGACAACCACTCGCGTCGCGGTCTGCTGATGCTGGTGGCTCAGCGTCGTAAGCTGCTCGACTATCTGAAGGCCAAAGACGAGGGCCGTTACACCTCGCTGATCGGCCGTCTGGGCCTGCGTCGCTAAGGCGACCAGGGCGTCAGCCCGGTTCAGGACGCCCGTCTCCCCAGCGGAGGCGGGCGTTTTCCTTTCCGGAGAGCTTAAAGATCGGGCGCGGCATTGTTCATGCCAGCCTGCAGCTCATAACGCTGCTGCAGCGCTTTTTCCTCGGCCTGCGACCAGGACTTCCAGAAGCCCTCATAGGCGATATCGCCTTTATGCAGCGAGATCCTCAGCATGCTGGCCCGGCCGGGGGCGCTGTAATCTTCCAGGGTCATGATATCGACCTTTGCCCCACAGGCAGTCTCAAGCTGAACCTCGGCGCTTTCGCCATAGAAGCTGTAGCCGGAACTGACCGACTGCAGATGTACGCTGTCACTGCAGACATACTGGAAGGCATTGGGTTCGAGGCTGCCGGCATGGTCAGAATACCGGGCCTCGAAACCGCTGGCGGTCTGGCCGTGTTTTTCTTCCAGCGACTTTTTCAAGGCGCTGAGCGCGAGGTTGTCAGCGGCGGGAATATTCCAGTTGCGGGCCAGCAGCTCGACTTTTTCCTCGCTGCTGCCATCGGCGAAGACCGGGCTATAGGCCAGCGAGATCTCATCTGTGGGGCGTGAGGCATCATGCACATATTCGCCCTTGCCCCAGAGCTCGGAGGCCTTGGTATGGCCCGCCTCATAGCTGGTGACATTGGTATAGGCATCGATTTTGCTATAGCCCTTGGCCGTGAGGATCGCTTCGGCTTCGGCCCTGGTATGGCCAATGGTGATGCCGAGAATGTCGAAACCTGCCGGGGTTTTCGGGCGCAGCGCATCACTGATCGGCAGCAGCACCGGGAAGAGATCAAACGTCTCACCGGCCAGATCGCCACCGCTCTCAAAAGTGATTTTTGCCAGCCCCTTGTCGCCGGACCCGAGTTTGAACGTCATGGTCTCGGGGCATTTTGCCGAATTGCCCTGAACCACCGGCGCCATTTCTTTGATCGCGCCGGTTTCGTCGCGGGTGAAATTCAGCGTGCAGCTGCCATAGGCCATTGAGCCAAAGCCATTGGGGCTGACCACCAGCTCGCCATAGCCGCCGATCTGGGTCAGGCTGAAGCTGATGTTGTCATAATTGACATTATAAAAGCCGTCCTCAGCGAGCGCGCTGCTGGCAAGCGCAAGGCTGAAGGCAGCCGAGAGCCGGAACATGCCGGAAACAGAAGCCAAAATATAATCCTCATGATTGAATTATCAGGGCAATTTTAGCCCAGGGCTGAGTAATGAGCGCGCGGCGGGAGGAGGTCAATTCCTGACGCATTGCCTCGCGCGGGCTGCTGCCAGGCAGGGCAGGGGGGTAAAGTGGCGGGGCCGGGCCGGCCTGAGCGGGCCTGCGGTACCGAAATCAACAGATTGCTTTGCAAATCACCACTTTTCCTGTATGTCCCGCCCCCATCTGAGACGTGACGCCCCTGGCCCCGGGCACACACACAGGATTTGGGGCGGCGGCAATGGGGCCGCCAGACACGCGAGACCGGCAGGGGCCGGATCACTCGCAAGAGGAAAACAGATGTTCAAGATTTCCCAGAAGTCGATCCAGTGGGGCAATGAAACCCTTACCCTGGAAACCGGTAAAGTTGCGCGTCAGGCAGATGGTTCGGTGATCGCGACGCTCGGCGAAACCCAGGTCATGGCCAATGTGACCTTCGCCAAAACCGCGAAAGAAGGCCAGGACTTCTTCCCGCTGACTGTGCACTACCAGGAAAAATACTACGCTGCCGGCAAAGTGCCGGGTGGCTTCTTCAAACGTGAGGCGCGGCCTTCGGAAAAAGAGACCCTGGTCTCGCGTCTGATCGACCGTCCCTGCCGCCCGCTGTTCGTTGACGGTTTCCGCAACGAAGTGCTGGTCATGGCGACCGTGCTGTCCTGCGACCTGGTGAACGATCCCGATATCGTGGCAATGATCGCGGCTTCGGCTGCGCTGACCATCTCGGGCGTGCCCTTCATGGGGCCGATCGGTGCAGCACGCGTTGGCTTCTCGAATGGCCAATATGTGCTGAACCCCTCCATGGATGACATGACCCAGCTCAAGAATAATCCTGAGCAGCGTCTGGATCTGGTCATCGCCGGCACCAAAGACGCCGTTATGATGGTTGAATCCGAGGCTTACGAGCTGACCGAAGAGGAAATGCTCGGCGCGGTCAAATTCGGCCATGAGGCCATGCAGCCGGTGATCGACCTGATCATCGACCTTGCAGAAGAAGCCGCAAACGAGCCCTTCGACTTCACCCCGCCGGATTACGCGGCGCTTTATGCCAAAGTTGCAGCCGCTGGTGAAACCCAGATGCGCGCCGCTTTCGCCATCCGCGACAAGCAGGAGCGCACCAATGCCATCAAGGCAGCGGTGGATGCGATCAAGGCTGGTCTCTCGGATGAGGACCGCGCTGACAAGAACCTCGGTTCGGCGATCAAGAAGCTGGAATCGGGCATTCTGCGCGGCGACATCATCAATGGTGGCGCCCGTATTGACGGCCGCGACAATAAAACCGTGCGTCCGATCTTCTGCGAAAACGGCATCCTGCCGCGGGCGCATGGCTCGGCTCTGTTCACCCGCGGTGAAACCCAGGGCCTGGTTGTCACCACGCTGGGCACCGGCGAGGATGAGCAGATCATCGACGCGCTGAACGGCAACTACCGTTCGAACTTCCTGCTGCATTACAACTTCCCCCCTTATTCAGTGGGCGAGGTTGGCCGCGTGGGTTCGCCGGGCCGTCGTGAGATCGGTCACGGCAAGCTGGCATGGCGCGCGCTGCAGGCAGTTCTGCCGGCGGCAACCGACTTCCCCTACACCATCCGTGTGGTGTCGGAGATCACCGAATCGAACGGCTCCTCGTCGATGGCTTCGGTCTGCGGTGGTTCGCTGTCGATGATGGATGCGGGCGTGCCGCTGAAATCGCCGGTGGCTGGCGTTGCTATGGGTCTGATCCTGGAAGAAGACGGCCGCTACGCCGTTCTGACCGATATCCTCGGGGACGAGGATCACCTCGGCGATATGGACTTCAAGGTTGCGGGCACCGCGGCTGGCATCACCACGATGCAGATGGACATCAAAGTCGCAGGCATCACCCCGGCGATCATGGAGCAGGCTCTGGCTCAGGCCAAAGACGGCCGTATCCATATCCTGAACGAGATGAATGCTGCGCTGTCGGCGCCGCAGGGCTTCTCGGCCTATGCTCCGAAGATCGAAACCATGTCGATCCCGACCGACAAGATCCGTGAAGTGATCGGTTCGGGCGGTAAGGTCATCCGCGAAATCGTGGAAGTCTCGGGCGCCAAAGTCGATATCAATGATGATGGCATGATCAAAATCGCGTCGAATGACGCGGCTGCGATCAAAAAGGCCTATGACATGATCTGGTCGATCGTGGCAGAGCCGGAAGAAGGCCAGGTCTATACCGGTAAAGTGGTGAAACTGGTCGATTTCGGTGCCTTCGTGAACTTCTTCGGCAAGCGCGATGGTCTGGTGCATGTGTCGCAGATTGCGAACAAGCGCCTGAACCACCCGAATGAGCTGCTGAAAGAAGGCCAGGAAGTGAAGGTCAAGCTGCTCGGCTTCGACGATCGCGGCAAGGTTCGCCTCGGCATGAAGATGGTCGATCAGGAAACCGGTGCCGAAATCGCTCCGGAGAAGAAAGACGAATCGAACGAGGGCTGAGCCTTACCGTTCTGATCTGAGCAAAGGCCCCGGAGCGATCCGGGGCCTTTCGTTTTGCCGGGGCCACCGGGGCGCCCACCGGGCGCGACAGGCGCGGCCCCCCCTCTGGCGGCTGCAGGAAGCTTCGGGCCTTATTTTGAAGCACATTCCGCAGCAAAATATCTGCAGATCACGGATATCTTTCAGATCATAACAATCGGGTGGCGAAAAATCGCTGATCCGTGATCGTGATGATTGCCCCGAATCCCTTTCCCATGGTTTGTGACGCCAAAGCTCCGGCGCTGATCGGGGCAGAGCAGAAACGACATCGGAACGAGCCTCATGACAGCTACTCCAGCGCGTGCCCTTTTCCGGCGCCTTGGCCTGCTTTGTGCCGCCCTTGCTCTCAGCGCCTGTATGGGCCGTGGTCCGGAACTGGATGCGGTGCCCTATTCCTCTCTTGATCAGAGCCGCCAGCAGATGGCCCTGCTCGAAGCGAAAGAGAAACAATCCTCCGGCCAGCGTGTCTGGTGTGTGCCCTTTGCCCGCACTGCGAGCGGCGTTCAGATCAGTGGCGATGCCAAAACCTGGTGGAAATCGGCCAAGGGCAGCTATGCCCGTGGTAACCAGCCCCGTCCGGGTGCGGTTATGGCGTTTTCTGCCACCCGGGGCATGTCGCGTGGTCACGTCGCAGTGGTGTCGGAAGTGGTCTCCGAGCGCGAGATCCGCGTCAATCACGCCAATTGGGTGCGCAATAAAGTTCAGCTCGATATGAAGGTGATCGATATTTCGCGCCGTGGGGACTGGTCCGAGGTCAAGGTCGAGCGCGTTGCCGGTGAAATGGGCGTCTCCAGCTATCCGGTTTCGGGCTTTATCTACCCGAACTGAGACCGCTCTGCCTGAATGGCCAGAATTAAAAAAGGGGAGGCTTCGCAGCCTCCCCTTTCGCTGTTTCAGCTCTGGCCTCAGGCCGGATCTTTGGCAAAGCGCAGATAGGGCAGCTTTACGTCAAGCTTGCCGAAACGGGCCTCGGCCTCTTCATTGTTCAGCGACAGAGCGACGATGACATCCTGACCGGGCTCCCAGTTGGCCGGGGTGGCCAGCGGCACACCATCGGTCTTCAGGATCGCATCCAGCGCGCGCAGGATCTCGGCAAAGTTGCG
The DNA here is from genome assembly GCF_020539525.1 of Pseudogemmobacter faecipullorum. Classification (GTDB taxonomy): domain Bacteria; phylum Pseudomonadota; class Alphaproteobacteria; order Rhodobacterales; family Rhodobacteraceae; genus Pseudogemmobacter; species Pseudogemmobacter faecipullorum. The sequence goes on from NZ_JACDXX010000002.1 coordinate 206,487, forward strand.
GCCGACCGACATCGGATAGGTCAGGGTCAGGCGGACTTTTTTATCAGGGCCGATGATATAGACCGAACGCACGGTGGCGGTATTTGCCGGGGTGCGGCCCTCGGAGGGCAGATAGTAATCGGCCGGCAGCATGTCATAGGCCTTGGCCACGGTCAGCGAAGTGTCGTCGATGATCGGGAAATCTGCAGCCGAACCGCCGAAGGCCTCGATGTCGCGCTTCCATTTTTCATGTTCAGCTTTGCCGTCAACCGAGACGCCGATCACTTTGGTGCCGCGCTTTTTCCATTCTTCGGCCAGCTGGGCCACAGCGGCGAATTCAGTGGTGCAGACCGGGGTAAAGTCGCGCGGATGGCTGAAGATAATGCCATAGCTGTCGCCCAGCCATTCGTGGAAACGGATCTCTCCGGCGGTCGAATCGACGGTGAAATCGGGGGCGGTGTCGTTAATGCGAACCATCTGTCTGCTCCTGAGCAATTCTGAGACTGAACTTAGACCCTGCGGAAGAAAACTGCATCCCCCCCGGGCTGTAATGGCTGAAATTGGAACGCTCTCCCGGCCGGGCTGGTTCCGGGGGGATGAAATCAGCGGGTGAGCCTGTGCTTGCGCAGCAGAATTTCTGCGAAGCGGCAGGCTATGGGGTTGTAGTCCCTTGCACAGCCGGGCGGCGCATGCTCAGCTTTGATCAAAACAGTTCCAAGACCGGAGGCTTCTATGCTGACCAGACGCGAATTTTATATCAATGGTGCCTGGACTGCGCCTGCGGTGGCGCGTGATTATCATGTGATCAACCCCTCGAACGAAGAGCCCTGCGCGGTAATCTCGCTGGGTGATCAGGCCGATACCGATGCTGCGGTGGCGGCGGCAAAAGCCGCATTGCCGGGCTGGCGTGCCACGCCTCCGGCCGAGCGGGCCCGGCTGGTGGCGAAAATCCTCGAGGCCTATGAGGCCCGGGTCGAGGAATTCGCCGAAGTCATCTCGATGGAAATGGGCGCGCCGATTGATTTCGCCCGGGCCGAGCATGCGCCCTGCCTGCCCTGGCATACCAGCAATTTCCTTAAGGCCTTTGAGCATATCGAATGGATCCGCCCGTTGGGGGATCACGCCCCGGGATCCGCCGTGGCGCTGGAGCCGATCGGGGTGGTCGGGCTGATCACGCCCTGGAACTGGCCGGTCAATCAGGTGGCGCTGAAAGCGGTTCCGGCGATGCTGGCGGGTTGCACCTGTGTGCTGAAACCCTCGGAAGAAGCGCCGCTGGATGCGATGATGTTTGCAGAATTCTGCCATGAGGCCGGAATTCCGCCCGGCGTCTTCAACCTCGTCAATGGCGATGGGGCAGGGGTCGGCGCGCAGCTTTCTACCCATCCGGATGTGGAGATGATCTCTTTCACCGGCTCGACCCGCGCCGGTCGCGCGATCTCGAAAGCCGCAGCTGAGACGCTGAAGCGGGTGACGCTGGAACTGGGCGGCAAGGGGGCGAACCTGCTGTTCGCCGATGCCCGCCCGGATGCGGTGCGCTGGTCGGTGGCGCGGATGATGGAGAATACCGGCCAGAGCTGTAACGCGCCCTCGCGTCTGCTGGTCGAGCGCAAGGTCTATGACAAAGTGGTGCAGGAGGCAGCAGGCATCGCGGCCGCGATCAAAGTCGGTCCGGCGGATCAGCCCGGTAATCACATCGGCCCGGTGGTAAACAAGCGCCAGTGGGAGCAGATTCAGGGCTTTATCCAGAAGGGTATTGACGAGGGCGCGCGTCTGGTGGCCGGCGGCCCGGGCCTGCCCGAGGGCTTTAACCGTGGCTTCTATATCCAGCCCACGGTCTTTGCCGATGTAAAGCTTGGCATGACGATCGAGCGCGAAGAGATCTTTGGCCCGGTGCTGTCGATCATCCCGTTTGACAGCGAGGAAGAGGCCCTCGCCATCGCCAATGACACCCCCTATGGCCTGACCAATTATGTGCAGACCGAGGATCAGGCCCGCGCCAATCGTCTTGGCCGCAGCCTCGTCGCCGGTATGGTCGAGATGAACGGCAAGTCGCGTGGCGCCGGTTCCTTCTTTGGCGGCGTCAAGCAATCGGGCCGGGCCCGTGAGGGCGGGGTCTGGGGGCTGGAGGAATTCCTCGAGCCGAAAGCGATCTCGGGTTACGATTTCAGCTGAAATGACGGATCTGCGGCGCTTTCGGGCGCCGCAACCGCTCAGCTAACCGGAAAAATGTCCGGAAATGACAAGCACTCAGCCCGCTGTCAGCTGGCTGGAGGAGAGGTCAGCCCCGTTTCAGCGCGCCAGATCGCGCACCCGGGCGGCCAGCCAGTCCAGTTCGGGATCGGCAATGCCGAGACTGTGCAGATGGGTGCTGGTTGACCAGAGGTAATCGCGGTTCGGCCCGCGCCCGCCGCTTGCCTTCAGGATGATCCTGGCCTGGTCCTCAAGACTGAGCCTGCCGGAATATTGCACATGCCCGGGATCCACCACATAGGCCAGGGCATGGATCACCCCGGCACTGGTCTCGACCTCGGTCGTCACCTCCAGATAGGCCGATGAGACCAGTTCACGCTCGCGCAGCGCGGCAAGGGTTTCCGCCTCTGCCCCGGTGGCAACGCGGAACACCACGCCGTCGCAGCAGGCATCCGCCGCACGGTCCAGCGCCAGCACCAGGCCCGGCTCGGTCTCGCTGCCGCGATGGTGGATCGACCACATGCAGAAACTGCGCCGCCAGCCCCTTGCCCGGGCCAGCCGCTGCTCGGCGACCGGAAAGCCCGGATTCCAGATCAGCGAGCCATAGCCAAAAACCCAGAGCGGCTTGGGCGCAGTTTGCGACAAGGCTGGTTCTCCTTTCGGTGGGACTGTAACCTGGCCCTGATAAACACCGATTGTCGGACGGGTAAAAGGGGGTGCGATATGCGCCGGTTGATGGGCTTCTTTGTCGTGCTGGTTGTGCTGTGGTGCGGCTGGTGGTTCCTGGGCCGCGCGCTCATCCTGCGCGAGGCCAAGGCCCTGATCGCCGATCAGCGCAATGCCGGGGCCGAGATCAGCTATTCCGATCTTGGCCTGAGGGGCTTTGCCAGCCGCTTTGACCTGACGGCCCGCGATCTGCGCTACCGTGATCCGGGCGGGCGTTTTGGCTTTGAGGGGCCGGTGGTCTGGCTCTATGCGATGAGCTGGAAGCCCTGGCATATCATCCTTGGCCTGCCCGAGCGTCAGAAGCTGTTCATTGCGGGTCAGATGCTGGAGCTGGAGGGGCGCGCCCTGCAGGCCAGCCTGCGCGCGGCACCGGCGCTGGATCTGCCGCTGGCAGAATTGCGGCTGAGCGGCGAGGCGATCACGCTGCGCGGCGCCGGCATGGGCGAATTCACGGCAGGCGGCGTCAGCCTCGGGCTGCGCGACGCCAGCGCCTTGCCCGATGCGGGACTGACCGGGGGGGCGCTCTACCAGCTGGGCCTGAATGCCGGTGAGCTGCGGCCCGATGCGGCAATCGCGGCAAAAATTGCCGCTGTCACCCTGGCAGCCGCTCCGGCTGAGCCGCTGCCCGAGGTAATCAGCGCGCTGCATCTTGATCTGATCCTCAGCCTGACCGCGCCTCTTGACCGTCATGCCGGTCAGAGCCAGCCGGGGGTGACGGCGCTGAACCTGCGCGATCTGAGCCTGACCTGGGGCGCGCTGGAGCTTTCGGCCAGTGGCATGCTGCTGCCGGATGCTCAGGGCTATGCCAGCGGTCGCATCACCGTTACGGCGAAGAACTGGCAATATCTGCCAGTGCTGATGGTGGCCAGCGGCAAGGTCGAGCCGCGCATGGCGCCTTTGCTGCAGAATATGCTGGCGGCTCTGGCGCAGGATGCGGGTACGCCGGATCAGATCAGCCTGCCGCTGGTGCTGAAAGACGGCTGGATGAATTTCGGCCCGCTGCCGCTGGCGGCGGCCCCAAATCTGGCACAGCCCGGCCTCTGATCAGCGGCAATAGGGGCCATTGCGCTGGCTGGCGGTGTCGAAATGCAGGTGATCTTCGTGATAGCCGTCCGATCCCGGACCCAAGGTTGTCCCGAAGATCCCGCAGGCGCCGCGATGGGCCTTGCGCATCTTTGCATCAAAGCCTTTCAGCACTGGCAGCACCTTGCCAGAGGACAGTCTGAAGCCTGAAATATCAACGGCTTTGCCCCTGCCATGCTCGCTGACCTTGGCGCCTTTTTTATTGTTGCGCGGGCGGCAGACGTAATGGCCTGCAATCTTCAGCTCGACAATCTGATTGCCATATGCGGGCTGGGCCGCGCTTTCGACCCAGCGGTTCAGTGCTTTGGCGGTGGCGCAGTCAATGGTGACTGCCATCGACAGCCGCACGCCCGAGACCGAGGTGACCCGCACCCCGTCCTGCAGACCGCAGCCCTGAACCTTTGAGGTGATCGGCGCGATCGGCTCGCCTTTAATCGCGGCCACACCGCAGACCGAGCCACGCGAGGAGGCTTTCTCTTTTGGCTTTTTGCCGGCCTTATCTTTGCCGCGCGGCGTATTGGCTGAGGCGGTTTTCAGATCTTCGGACCGGTCTTTCGGGCGCGAAAAAGAGGTGGGGCCATCTGATTTTTTCGCCTCAGGCGCGGCGGCGAGGCTGGCGTTTTCGGCCTCGCGCCTTGGCGCTGCAATTTCGGATGGGCTTTCCATTGCTGCGGCTGCGCGGGCCTCAACCGAAGCGGGCCGGGCGCGCGGGCGCAGCATGGCCTGCCCTGTCGGGAGGGGAGGAGTAACGGCCGGAGCCAGCGCTGCGACCTGTTCCAGTGCGGCAGGGCGGGGCCTTGGACGCAGGCCGCTAGCCGGGGCGGCAGAGGCAGAGGCGGGGGCGGCAATGGCCCCGGCCGCTCCGGGGCTGGCCGGCGCGGCATCGGAATGGGACAGGGTCACGGCGGACAGTCTGGGGTTGCCGCCGGGTCGCGGTGATTTCCCGAGCGGTTCGGCAAAACCCGGGGTGGCGAGACAGAGCAGCAATACCGTCAGCCTGGTGATCATGCGTCTTGTCCTGTGCAGCTGGGCAGGGGGGCCGTAGTCAGGCCTTGGGCTGACCCGCCGCGCGCCCGAAATCCGGAGCCGAAGTATCCTGACCCGCATCAATGATGCCACGCCGGATGGCGCGGGTGCGCGAGAAATAGGCGTGAAGCTGCTCACCCTCGCCCATGCGGATCTGGCGCTGCAGCATGAACAGCTCTTCGGTGAACCGGCCCAGAATATCGAGCACTGCATCTTTATTGGTCAGGAAAACATCGCGCCACATCGTCGGATCTGAAGCGGCAATCCGGGTGAAATCGCGAAAACCCGAGGCGGAATATTTGATCACCTCTTCATGGGTGACGCGGCGGAGATGGTCGGCAACGCCGACCATCGTATAGGCGATCAGATGCGGCGTATGCGAGACCACGGCCAGCACCAGATCATGGCGCTTTGCCTCCATCTCATCGACATTGGCGCCGATGGCTTCGAGCAGGGCACGCAGCCGGGCGAGGGCGGCAGGATCCTGGCCCTCAAGCGGGGTCAGCAGCCACCAGCGGTTCTCAAACAAAGTGGCAAAGCCCGAGCGCGGGCCGGAATATTCCGTGCCGGCCAGCGGATGACCGGGGATGAAATGCACGCCTTGCGGGATATGCGGGCTGACCGCCTCGATCACCGCCCCCTTGACCGAGCCGACATCAGTGACAATGGCGCCGGGTTTCAGATGCGGGGCGATCTCGGCGGTGATCTCGCCCATTACCCCTACCGGCACCGCCAGCACGATCAGATCGGCCTCTTTAACCGCCTCGGCCGCGCTTTCGGTGACGCGGTCGCAGAACAATTCCAGCGCCACCGCACGGGTTTCGGCCGAGCGGGCATAGCCGGTGATGTCCCGGACAAGACCTTTGGCGCGCAGGGCATGGGCCATGGAGGAAGCGATCAGCCCCAGGCCGATCAGCGCGACGCGGGGCAGGGCTTCGCTCATTGCTGGGCCTTAAACTGGGTGATGGCATGGGCCACACGGCGGCAGCCCGCCTCGTCGCCGATGGTGATGCGCAGGCAGTCCGGCAGCTTGTAGCCGGTGACCCGGCGCACGATCAGCCCTTCTTTCTGCAGCCAGAGATCACAGGCCTCGGCCTCGGCCGGGCTGGTGAAGCGGGCCAGGATGAAATTGGCATGCGAGATGTCAGAGGGCACGCCGACCTCGGCGAGAGCCCCGGCCAGCCAGGAGCGCATCCGGGCGTTCTCACTGCGCGAGCGGGTCACCCAGTCCTGATCGCGGACGGCGGCCTCGGCGGCCTCGAGCTGCGCGGTCGAGAGGTTAAAGGGCTGACGGATGCGGTTCAGCACATCGATCACGGCTTTCGGGCCATAGGCCCAGCCCACCCGCAGCCCGCCCAGACCATAGATTTTTGAGAAGGTGCGGGTCATCACGACATTGCTGCGGGCTTCAATCAGGGCAAGGCCGCCGTCGAAATCCTCGACATATTCGGCATAGGCGCCGTCGAGCACCAGCAGCGCCTGGCGCGGCAGATTTGCCGCCAGCCGCTCAATCTCGGAAGCGGGTAGCATAGTGCCGGTCGGATTGTTCGGATTAGCAATGAAGACCAGCCTGGTGCGCGGCCCGCAGGCGCGCAGGATCGCATCCACATCGGTGACGCGCTCGCGCTCGGGCACTTCGACCGGGGTTGCGCCCGCCGCGAGTGCACCAATCTTATACATCAGGAAGCCATGTTCGGTGAACACCACCTCATCGCGCGGCCCGGCATAGGCCATGCACAACAGGTGGATGATCTCATCCGAACCGACGCCGCAGATCACCCGCGCCGGGTCAAGGCCATGTACCTCACCAATCGCCTGCCGCAGCGAGGCATGATCGGTCGAAGGATAGCGGTGCAGCGCATGTACCGCACGCTGAAAGGCATCTTTGGCCCGGTCTGAAGGGCCAAAGGGGTTTTCATTCGAGGAGAGTTTGACAACATTCGAAACGCCGGCAACCGTCGCCTTGCCGCCCTCATAGAGGGCGATCTCCATAATCCCGGGCTGCGGCACAATCGCTTCGGACATCTTCAACTCCTGCTGTCGACCGGCGTTCTAGCTGCAGCCCCGCTGCAAAGCCAGTGGTCAGATCGGCTATTATTTCCGGCTGGTATAGGATTTTGCCTGAAACCAGTCCATCAGCGCCATCAGCACACCCGAGGCAACGAAGGTCAGGTGGATCAGCACCATCCAGTACATCTCGGTCTCATTGATCGGTCTGGCATCGCCGATTGCCATGAAGCGTTTGAGCAGGGAAATGCCTGAGATCGCCACGATCGAGGCGATCAGCTTCATTTTCAGCCCGCCGAAATCAACCTTGCCCATCCAGCCGGGCCGGTCTGCGCTGTCCACCTCCAGCTTCGAAACGAAATTTTCATAGCCCGAGAACATCACGATCAGCACGAGATTTGCGGCAAGGGTCAGATCGATCAGGGTCAGCGCGACGAGGATCACATCCTCGGAATTCATCGTCATCAGCTTGGGGAAGTAATAGGCGATATCGCGGCAGAAAATGACCACCAGCATGATCAGGCTGATGACCAGGCCAAGATACATTGGCGCCATCAGCCAGCGGCTGGCAAAGAGCGTTTTCTCAAAGGCTTTTTCGACTGGATTTGTCCCAGACATAATGGCTGACTCCGGTTGCGGTTGCGCTTTCCATATCGGTTGCCGGGCCGGAGGAAAACGTAAAATACCATTCCCCGGCACGCGGCTGCAGTGCCGTGCCGGCAGGGCTGAAAGGGGGCAGCGGCAGAGGTGCGGCGGCGCCTCGCGGCGGATTTGATTTGGCAGCCCCGGCTAACCCGGTTAGGCTCCGGACAAAATTCGGTTTACGGGGCAGGCATCCTTCTCATGCAGCGATCAGATGCTGTGCACGGCACGACATTCAGTCAGCCGATCCGCGCCATTACCACCATGCTTATTGTCAGTCTGCTGATCGGGGCGGTGGTCTGGTTCCTGCATGGCAGTATCGCCCGGATGCTGGCCGGATCGCATCTGGCGCTGAGCGGGCTGATCCTTTTTGTCTTCGGCCTCGGGGTCATCACCTGTTTCTGGCAGGTCTTCACCCTGGCCAAATCGGTCAGCTGGATTGAAAATTACGTCCGGCGCAGCCCGGGCTCGGAAGAGGCGGTTGCACCGGTGCTGCTGGCGCCGCTGGCGGCGCTGCTGAAATCGCGTGGCAGTCATAATGTCGCAATCTCGGCCTCATCCGGGCGCACCATTCTGGAATCGGTGGCGCAGCGCATTGATGAGGCGCGTGATATCACCCGCTACCTGAGCAATCTTCTGGTCTTTCTTGGTCTGCTCGGCACTTTCTGGGGCCTTGCCACCACGGTGCCCGCAGTGGTCGAGACCATCCGCAGCCTTGCGCCCTCAGATAACGAATCCGGTATGGCGGTATTCGGGCGGCTGATGAACGGGCTGGAGGGTCAGCTCGGCGGTATGGGCACGGCTTTTACCACCTCGCTGCTGGGGCTTGGCGGATCTCTGGTGGTGGGGTTGCTTGAGCTTTTTGCCGGCCATGGCCAGAACCGTTTTTACCGCGAGCTTGAGGAATGGTTGTCCTCGATCACCCGGATCGGGCTGAGTGAGGGCGAGGGTGGCTCTGCCGATCAGAGCGCCATCGTCCAGGTGCTGGATCATGTGGTCAGCCAGATGGAAAGTCTGCAGGGCCTTTATACCCAGGCCGATCAGGCGCGCTCGGTGATGGAAGAGCGCATGGCTGATCTGGCAAAAGCCGTCGACCGTCTGGGCGAGCGGCTGCAGGCCGGGGCGGCAGCCAGTGAGGAAAGCCTTGCCGCCATGACCCGTATGGCGGATGGCCAGGATCAGCTGCTGGCCCATCTGGCCGAGCAGGCCCGCGAAGGCCCGGATGCCGAAAGCCGGATGCGGCTGCGCTCGATTGATGTGCAGATGCTGCGCATTCTCGAAGAGCTTTCCGCCGGTCGCCAGGAGATGGTGGCCGATCTGCGCCATGATCTGGCGCAGCTGACCATGGGTATGCGGCAGATTTCACGCCAGCTGCCGGGTGCCGGCACCAGCCAGGACCGGGGCTGAGCCATGGCGCTCTCGCGCAATCGCCGCGATTCCAGCCTGATCTGGCCAGGCTTTGTCGATGCGGTGACGACATTGCTGATGGTGATGATTTTTGTGCTGACGATCTTTACCGTCATGCAATCGGTGCTGCGCGAGCAGATCACCCATCAGGATAATGAGCTGACGGCGCTGAATGAGCAGCTGACGGCGCTGTCTCAGGCACTGGGGCTGGAGCGGCGCCGGGTCTCGGATCTGCAAAGTGAAGTGGGCGGGCTGCAATCCTCGCTGGCCAGTGCCCTGGCCGAGGGGCAGAGGCGCGACACGCTGATCGCCGGGCTGCAGGCCGATCTGACTGCCCGCGAGGCGGATCTGCAGGGCGCGCGCGCGCGGCTGAGCGATTTTGAAGCCCAGGTGGCAGCGCTGATTGCCGATCGTGACCGGGTGGCAGCTGATCTGGCGCTGATCACCGGCGAGCGCGACACTGCGCGCGATGAGGCGAAAGGCCTTGCCGCTTCGCTGGCGGATCTGGAGGCGGCGAAAGCGCGGCTGATCACCGATGCCGAAGCGGCTTCGCTGGCGCTGGCGGCGGCGCGCAAAGAGATTGATGCCAGTGCTGAAGCCGCGCGGCTGGCCGCAGCACAGCGCGAGGCGCTTGAGGCCCTGCTCGCCGATCTGCGCGCGAAAGGCGAGGCCGATCAGGGGGCGCTGGCGGCGGCAAAATCTGAACTGAGCGCGGCCGAGACTGCCGCGCTGGCCGATGCCGCGGCGCTGCAGGCCTTGCGCGAGCGGCTGGCGGGCTCGGAGACGGAGCTGAGCGCGATGACGCTGCGCCTCGAGGCCGAGCGTAAACGCGCCGAAGAGACGCTGACCCTGCTGGCGGCTGAACGGCTGGCAGCCCGGCAGAGCGAGGGCGGCAAAAGTGCGGCTCTGGCCATGGCTGAGGCCAGCCTGCTGGCTGAGCAGGAAAAAACCCTTGCGGCAGCGCGGGATCTGGAACTGGTCAACCGTCAGCTGGCCGAGCTGCGCAGCCAGCTCAATGCGCTGCAGCAGATCCTTGGCGAGGCCGAAACCTCGCGCGATGCGGCCAATATGCAGCTGGAATCGCTGGGCGAGGATCTCAATGCCGCTCTGGCCCAGGTCGCTGCCGAGCAGCGCGCCCGCGCCGAGCTGGAAGCGGCCGAACGGGCGCGGATCGAGGCCGAGAAGCAGGATCTGGAGCGGTTCAGATCCGAATTCTTCGGCCAGCTCTCGACCCTTCTTGCCGGACGCGAAGGCGTCAGAGTGGTCGGAGACCGCTTTGTATTCTCTTCTGAGGTGCTGTTCAGCGCCGGGGCCGCCGATCTGGCCCCGGAGGGTCGGGCTCAGATCGCCAGTGTGGTGTCGATCCTGAACGAGGTGCGCCAGCAGATCCCCGAGGGGATCGACTGGATCATCCGGGTCGATGGCCATACCGATAACCAGCCGCTCTCGGGCACCGGCGCCTTCCGCGATAACTGGGAGCTGAGCCAGGCCCGGGCCCTGTCGGTGGTGCGCTATATGCAGAGCGAGCTGGGCTTCCCGCCCGAGCGGCTGGCGGCGACCGGCTTTGGCGAATATCGCCCGGTGGCGCCAGGCAACAGCGAGGCGGCGCGCAGCCAGAACAGGCGCATCGAGCTGAAGCTGACCGAGAGATAAGTCACCCGCCGGGGCCGGTCGCCTTACGGGGCTTTCAGTGCCGGGCTGAGGCCTGGCGTGCAGCGGCCTGTGGCATCACCGGGCTTGTATTTCCCGCATCTGGCGCTTAGGCCCGCAGCCAAAACAGGGAAACGCGCAACTTTCTACCGTTTTGTGGGGTCTATGTGAAGCAATTATCAGTGTTTTCCGGTTTCGTTGGCAAGACCTTTGCCCTCTGGGTGGTTGTCTTTGCTGTTCTGGGCTTTGTTCTGCCCGATGTGTTCCGCGCGGTCGCGCCCTGGATTGTGACCCTTCTGGGTATCATCATGTTCGGCATGGGGCTGACGCTCAGCCTTGATGATTTCCGCGAAGTGGCGCGTCGCCCCTTTGAGGTGCTGATCGGGGCGGTGTCGCAGTTTACCATCATGCCGCTGCTGGCGGTGGCGCTGACCATGATCATTCCGATGCCGGCCGAAGTGGCGGCGGGGGTGATCCTTGTCGGCTGCTGCCCGGGGGGCACCTCGTCAAATGTGATGACCTATCTGGCCAAAGGCGATGTGGCTCTCTCGGTGGCCTGTACCAGCGTCACCACGCTGCTGGCGCCGCTGGTCACCCCCTGGCTGGTTCTGGCCTTTGCCTCGCAATATCTGCCGGTTGATGCCACCGCGATGTTCCTGTCGATCGTGAAGGTCGTGCTGGTGCCGCTGGCACTTGGGGTGCTGGCGCAAAAGCTGCTGCCCTCGGCGGTCAAAGCCGCGGTTCCGGTGCTGCCGCTGGTCTCGGTGACCGGGATCGTGCTGATCGTGGCGGCGGTGGTCGCGGTCTCGAAGGCGCAGATTGCCACCTCGGGCCTGCTGATTTTCCTGGTGGTGGTGCTGCATAACGGGCTGGGCTATCTGATCGGCGGCCTGTTCGCCCGGATCTTTGGTCTGAATATCGCCAAACAAAAAGCCATTGCCATTGAGGTGGGGATGCAGAATTCGGGTCTGGGCGCGGCGCTGGCCTCGGCGCATTTCTCGCCGCTCGCCGCCGTGCCGAGCGCGATTTTCTCGGTCTGGCACAATATCTCGGGGGCGCTCTTTGCGAATTTCGCCTCGCGCTTCCGCTGAAGCGTCATCCCTGACTGACAAGCAAAACCCCCGCCGTGAGGCGGGGGTTTTTTTCGTCTCAGAACACTTTCATCAGGCGGATCTGGGCCAGAGGCTCGCTGCGGAAGCCGCCTTTGACGTCGATATCATGGCCATACATGCCCTGGATCTGGAAGTCCGGGGTGACCATTTTGCTGGCGACAAGGCGCAGCTGGTCATTGTTGGTTTCCTGGCCCGTTGCCGCGCCATTCACCCAGAGCTCGCCACCGCTACGGCTGACATAGCCCAGCGAGAAGGCGGTCGCGTCATCCCACTGGTAGCGCAGATAGAGCGAAGCCTGGGTGGTGTCCTCGCGCTCGTAAGAGACGCCGGCCTCCTCGAAATCGCGGGTCACGGTCATTTCAGCCGAGGCATCGATGAAAAAACCATTGCCGAGGCCCTGAACCATGCCGATCTGCGGCGTCAGCGACCAGGTGCCGGCACCGAAGGAGACGTGATCATTCCTGAACACGCCGGTCGGGGCGGTGGCGAAGAGCGACAGGCCAAGCGTGGTGCCGGTCGGCTCGGCCGAAGTGACCGGGAACCAGGTGGTGCCCAGCGTCAGATCGCCAATCCCGTCTTTGGCCGGCTGACCGGCGCCGCCGATGCGGATATTGTCAAACTGACCAATCGGCAGAATGGCGTGGAAAGCCAGCTTCTGGCCTGCAATCTCACGGTAATGCACCATTCGCGCGATCACGATATCGGCGTCGAGACTGGAATTGCCAATGGTGCTGCCATCGGCGCCATAGAAGCTGTCCGAGGTCTGATGCTGAAAATAGGCAATCGCCAGGGTCCGGCCATCACCAGCCCAGGCGTAATCACCGGGCTGAACCTCAAGCGCCATGGCCGGAGCGGCCAGCGGCAGGAGGAGAGCTGCGAGGGCAGCTTTGCTAAAGTTCACAGGTTTCATCTTCTCTGTCCCACGCCCGGTCACCCTCTGCTGGCGGATTGCCGGCAGATCAATCGGTCACCGTGGCGAGGGCGCGGTAGCAACAGCGTTACCTGGTCGCAATAAATCGCAGGCAGGGCTCTGCAGTAGGGGCTTAATTCGCGACAATCTGTCGCATATTTTGCGCTCTGCCGCCCGAAAATGATCAAAATATGGGGTAGAAGTTATGGTTTCACCGGGAATCAATTAGCCCTGTGGTTAACAGTAGAGGGGCCACCTGATGGCGGCCCCTCTGTCATGTCTTGCCGGTTTTCCGGCCCGTTACCCGGCGGTCAGCAGGGGTGGTTTCGAGCCAGCGATCCGCGGCTTTGCCGGTTCCTGGATCTTCAGAACGATTGCATCATCCTTCACCTCGACCCGGACCAGACCGCCTTTCTGCAGCTGGCCGAACAAGAGTTCTTCGGCGAGGGGCTTTTTGATATGCTCCTGGATCACACGCGCCAGCGGCCGTGCCCCCATCTTATCATCATAGCCCTTCTCCCCCAGCCAGGCGGCGGCTTCCGCGCTCAGCTCGATATGCACGCCCCGGTCGATCAGCTGCGCCTCCAGCTGAAGCACAAATTTCTCGACCACCTGCAGGATCACCTCTTTCGGCAGGGCGCCGAAGGAAACCACCGCATCCAGACGGTTGCGGAATTCCGGGGTAAAGGTGCGCTCGACCGCGGCAGTATCCTCTCCGGTGCGCTTTTCGCGCCCGAAGCCGATCGCGGCTTTTTGCATATCCGAAGCCCCGGCATTCGAGGTCATGATCAGGATCACATTGCGGAAATCGACGGCCCGGCCATTATGGTCGGTCAGCTTGCCGTGATCCATCACCTGCAAGAGGATGTTGAACACATCTGGATGGGCCTTCTCGATCTCATCGAGCAGCAGCACGCAATGCGGATGCTGGTCGACGCCATCGGTCAGCATCCCGCCCTGGTCAAAGCCGACATAGCCCGGAGGCGCGCCGATCAGACGCGAGACCGCGTGTTTCTCCATATATTCCGACATGTCGAAGCGCAGCAGTTCCACGCCAAGCGTATTTGCCAGCTGTTTTGCCACTTCGGTTTTGCCGACGCCGGTCGGGCCGGTGAAGAGGTAATTGCCGATCGGCTTCTCCGGCTCGCGCAAGCCTGCCCGGGCCAGTTTGATCGAGGCCGAAAGCGCCTCAATCGCCTTGTCCTGACCAAAGACCAGACGTTTGAGCGTCTTTTCCATATCGCGCAGCACTTCGGCATCGTCTTTCGAGACGTTTTTCGGCGGGATGCGGGCGATTTTCGCCACCACATTCTCGATCTCGCGGGTGCCGATGGTTTTGCGCCGCTTTGACTCGCTGACCAGATGCTGCGCCGCGCCAGCCTCATCGATCACATCAATCGCGCTGTCGGGCAGTTTGCGGTCATTGATATAGCGCGCCGCCAGTTCGACCGCGGTTTTGATCGCCTCATTGGTATAGCGCAGATCGTGATGCTCTTCGAAATGCGGCTTCAGCCCCATCAGGATCTTGATCGCATCCGGCACCGAAGGCTCATTCACGTCAATTTTCTGGAAGCGCCGCGACAAGGCACGGTCTTTCTCGAAATGCTGACGGAATTCCTTATAGGTGGTCGAGCCCATGCAGCGCAGCTTGCCGCCCTGAAGCGCGGGTTTCAGCAGGTTCGAGGCATCCATGGCCCCGCCCGAAGTCGCCCCGGCCCCGATCACGGTATGGATCTCATCGATGAACAGGATCGCATCGGGGTGATCCTCCATCTCTTTGACCACCGCTTTCAGGCGCTCCTCGAAATCACCGCGGTAGCGGGTGCCCGCCAGCAAGGCGCCCATGTCGAGCGAATAGATCGTCGCGCCCGAGAGCACCTCCGGCACTTCCTTGCGGACGATTTTCCAGGCCAGGCCCTCGGCAATCGCGGTCTTGCCCACGCCGGGATCGCCCACCAGCAGCGGGTTGTTCTTGCGGCGGCGGCAGAGCACCTGGATCGCGCGCTCGACCTCCTGGTCGCGGCCGATCAGCGGATCCACCTCGCCCTTGCGGGCTTTGACGTTGAGATCGACGCAATATTTCGACAGCGCCGATTCCTTGGCCTCTCCGGCCTCGGCCTTCGGGGTTTCCTGGGCCTCATCGGCGCCCTGGATCGGGCGGGCCTCGCCGAAGGCGGGGTTTTTGGCCACGCCATGGGCGATGAAATTCACCGCATCATAGCGGGTCATATCCTGCTCCTGCAGGAAATAGGCCGCATTCGATTCGCGTTCGGCAAAGATCGCGACCAGCACATTGGCGCCGGTCACTTCGGTGCGGCCCGAAGACTGCACATGGATTGCCGCGCGCTGAATCACGCGCTGGAAAGCGGCGGTCGGGACCGCCTCCGAGCCTTCTACGCTGGTGACCAGCGTCGACAGGTCTTCGTCGATGAAATCGTTCAGGGTCTTGCGCAGATCGTCGAGATCCACCGAGCAGGCCTTCATAACGCGGGCAGCATCGGGCTCGTCGATCAGAGCCAGCAAGAGATGTTCGAGGGTTGCAAGTTCATGGCGACGGGCATTGGCCAGGGCCAGCGCGCCGTGAATGGCTTGTTCGAGCGTTGACGAGAATGACGGCACTTGCGCCTGCTCCTGTTCCTCGGGGCCGGGGGCGGTGACGCCCGTTCCGACCGTGGCCTCATAGAGTTAAAGATCGGTGTTATTCAGCGCACTTCAAGCGCAATCTGATGTTGGGTGGTAAATCGGCATCCTGATTGCAGGATTGTGATAATCGGGCAGGCCTTGCATCAGAACCGGTCCTTGCGGGCGCGGATTTCGCTGAAAACCTGCACCTCACCGGCACCGGGCAGGCCCGCAGCGGCTTTCATCTGCGGCAGAGCTGCGCGCAGAAACGGATTGGTAGCCAGTTCTTCGGCAAGGGTTGAGGGCATGGGCAGGCGGCCTTCGCGGCGCATCCCGGCCAGAGCTTCAATACGGGAGATAAGGGCAGGATTATCCGGTTCAAGAGCGCGGGCAAAGCGCAGATTGCCATCAAGGTAATCATGGCCCGAGCAGATCAGGGTTTGCGGCGGCAGCCGCATCAGTTTTGACAGGCTGTGCCACATCTGCGCCGGGCTCCCCTCGAACAGCCGCCCGCATCCTGCCGCCATCAGGCTGTCGGCGGTGAAGGCAAGGCCTGAGATGGGAAAGTAAAAGGCGATATGGCCGATTGTATGGCCATCGACGGCGATCACCTCGCCCTGTTCCGCGCCGATCTGAATCCGGTCGCCTTCGTGCAGCGCCCGGGCCAGCGGCGGCAGGCGGTGCTGATCCGCTGCCGCGCCCAGAACCTTTGCCCCGGTGGCCGCAACTAGTTCGGGGACCGCCTGAATATGGTCATCATGATGATGCGTCAGCAGGATCTGAGACAGGCCCCAGCCGCGCGCCTCCAGGGTCGCGAGGACCGGCGCCGCTTCGGGCGCGTCGATAAGCGCGGTTTCACCCGAATCTGCATCATGCAGCAGAAAGGCGAAATTATCGGTGAGGCAGGGAATGGTTACCAGTTCGAGGGCCATGGTCTTTCCTTCCTGCGCCGCTAAGATGACACAGCATCTCCGAAGGAGGCCCGGGCTGCAATGCACCTCGATGTGCAGGATCTGCGAGATTTCTATTATCGCACCCAGCTTGGCCGGGTGGCGCAGCGCGCCATCCGTGAGCAGCTGCTGCGGCTCTGGCAGCCGGGGCCGGCGCAGACCGTCGTCGGCTTTGGTTTTGCGGTGCCGCTGCTGCGTCCCTGGCTTTCCGGGGCGCGGCGGGTGATCGGACTGATGCCCGGGCCCCAGGGGGTGATGCCCTGGCCCGCCGGAGAGCCCAATGTCTCGGTTCTGTGCGAGGAGGCCAGCTGGCCGATGGCCACCGGCCATGCCGACCGGCTGGTGCTGATGCACGGGCTTGAGACCTCGGAACAGCCTGCCGCGGTGCTTGATGAGGCGCACCGGGTTCTGGGGCCAGGGGGGCGGGCGGTTTTTGTGGTGCCGAACCGGGCCGGGCTCTGGGCGCGGCGCGATGCGACGCCTTTCGGGACGGGCCGGTCCTGGTCCGGGGCCCAGCTTGAGGCGCAGCTGCGCCATCACGGCTTTACGCCCGAGCGCTCGGTTACGGTGCTGCATACCCCGCCGTCACAGGCGCCGTTCTGGCTGCGCACCGCTGATCTGTGGGAGCGGGCCGGGCGCAGGCTGCCCTGGCTGGCGGGCGGGGTGCTGATGGTCGAGGCCTCAAAGCAGGTCTATGCCCCGACCAGGGGCGGGCTGAAAGCGGTGGTGGCCCGGCCTTTGCGCGCGCTGGAGGGGGTGCGGAGCGGCGGCGCGCCGGAACCGGCGCTGAAGTCCTTCCCGCCACGCCATGCGCACGGCCAGGACGCCGCTCTGCGGCGCGCCGGAGCCTGAACCCCGCGCGGTCAGGGGCGGGTGTCCTGTCCTGGCAGAATGCCGCTGGCGGCAGCGAATCCTGGTTTCTCGCTCGATTCTGCGCTTTGGCCTTATCTGCCTGATAAACAGGCTTGCAGGCGCGGCAAAACAGCACAGGGCAGGGTGTCGCCGGGCCCGGGCGGGCCAGCGGGCCGCCGCAGGGGGCAGAGGGGGCCGAAACCATCACGAATCCGCGAATGGCCAGGTTGCGGGGTTGCCCGCCCTCTGCTAAGGGGACCGCCAACAGCGGGATACAGAGGGGCCTCCTTTGTCCATGGCGCACGCGAGAGGGCGACGCCGGTGGATGATGAGGGTGAGGCCCGAAATATGGGAAGGACGACCGTGGCGGAATCAGCTTCGATCTCTCAGGGCATTGCGGCGCGTTACGCTTCCGCGCTTTTCGATCTTGCAAAAGAAGGGGGAGCGCTGTCGGCCATCGAAGCCGATGCTGCTCAGCTGAAAGATGCTCTCGCCGCCTCGCCCGAACTGAATGCGATGATTGCCTCGCCGGTGGTTGTCCGTGCAGACCAGGCCAATGCCATCCAGGCACTGGCCTCGGCCATGAAACTCAGTGACCTGACTGCAAATACCCTGGCCCTGATGGCAGCCAAGCGCCGCCTGTTCGTCCTGCCGCAGCTTCTCGCAGCGCTGGCGGATCTGATCGCCGAAGAAAAAGGCGAAATCAGTGTCGAGGTGGTTGCGGCCAGCGCATTGAGCCCGGCTCAGGCCAAAGCCCTTTCCGACAAGCTGAAAGCTTCGGTCGGCAAAGAGGTCAAACTGAACACCACCGTTGATGAAAGCCTCATCGGCGGACTTATCGTCAAGCTGGGCTCGATCCAGATCGATACTTCGGTCAAATCGAAGCTCGCTTCCCTGCAGAATGCTATGAAAGAGGTTGGGTGATGGGAATTCAGGCTGCTGAGATCTCTGCGATCCTGAAAGAGCAGATCAAGAATTTCGGCAAAGATGCCGAAGTCGCTGAAATCGGCCGCGTGCTGTCGGTTGGCGACGGTATCGCCCGCGTGCATGGTCTGGACAATGTCCAGGCCGGCGAGATGGTCGAATTCCCCGGCGGTATCCGCGGGATGGCGCTGAACCTCGAAGTCGATAACGTCGGTATCGTTATCTTCGGTTCGGACAAGGACATCAAAGAAGGCGACACCGTCAAGCGCACCAAGTCGATCGTGGACGTGCCGGCCGGCGACGCTCTGCTCGGTCGCGTGGTTGACGGTCTCGGCAACCCGATCGACGGCAAAGGCCCGATCGAAGCCACCGAGCGTCGCGTTGCTGACGTCAAAGCGCCGGGCATCATTCCGCGTAAATCGGTTCACGAACCGATGGCGACCGGCATCAAGGCCATCGACGCGATGATCCCGGTTGGCCGTGGCCAGCGCGAGCTGATCATCGGCGACCGTCAGACCGGCAAGACCGCTGTCGCGCTCGACACCATTCTGAACCAGAAGTCCTATAACGAAGCTGCCGGCGACGACGAGTCGAAGAAGCTGTACTGCATCTATGTGGCAATCGGTCAGAAGCGTTCGACCGTTGCTCAGCTGGTGAAGAAGCTCGAGGAAACCGGCGCGCTGGCTTATACCATCGTTGTCGCGGCAACCGCTTCGGACCCGGCACCGCTGCAGTACCTCGCCCCCTATTCGGCAACCGCTATCGCAGAATATTTCCGCGACAACGGCCGCCACGCCCTGATCGTCTATGATGATCTGTCGAAACAGGCCGTGTCCTACCGTCAGATGTCGCTGCTGCTGCGTCGTCCGCCGGGCCGCGAAGCTTACCCGGGCGACGTTTTCTATCTGCACTCCCGCCTGCTCGAGCGTTCGGCAAAGCTGGGCGACGATTTCGGCAATGGCTCGCTGACCGCACTTCCGGTTATCGAAACCCAGGGCGGCGACGTTTCGGCTTTCATCCCGACCAACGTGATCTCGATCACCGACGGCCAGATCTTCCTCGAAACCGAACTGTTCTACCAGGGCATCCGCCCGGCAGTGAACACCGGTCTCTCGGTGTCGCGCGTCGGCTCGTCGGCTCAGACCAATTCGATGAAAACCGTGGCTGGCCCGGTGAAACTGTCGCTCGCTCAGTACCGCGAGATGGCTGCTTTCGCTCAGTTCGGCTCGGACCTCGACGCCGCTACCCAGCAGCTGCTGAACCGTGGTGCCCGTCTGACTGAGCTGATGAAACAGCCGCAGTACTCGCCGCTCACCAACGCTGAAATCGTTGCGGTGATCTATGCCGGTACCGCTGGTTTCCTCGACAAGGTCGCGGTGAAGGATGTTGGTCGTTTTGAAGCGGCTCTGCTGGCTTACCTGCGTGGCCCGCGCAAGGATATCCTTGAGTGGCTCACCACGGCTGACCCGAAGATCAAGGGCGCTGACGAGCAGAAGCTGAAAGACGCTATCGCTGAATTCGCCAAAGATTTCGCATAAGAGCCCTGAAGGAGAAGGCAGATGCCCAGCCTTAAGGACCTTAAAAACAGGATCGGAAGCGTAAAAAATACGCGGAAGATCACCAAGGCGATGCAAATGGTCGCTGCTGCGAAACTGCGCCGTGCGCAGGAAGCGGCAGAGGCTGCACGCCCCTATGCCGAGCGTATGAGCGGGGTTATGTCCTCGCTCGCCGCCGGTATCGCCGGTTCGGCAGAGGCCCCGCGCCTGCTCGCCGGTTCCGGGAAGGATCAGACCCATCTTCTGGTGGTGATGACCTCTGAACGCGGACTTTGCGGTGGCTTCAATGCTTCGATCGCCAAGCTTGCCCGGGCGAAAGCCCAGGAGCTGATCGCAGCGGGGAAGACCGTGAAGATCCTCACCGTCGGCAAAAAAGGCCGTGAGCAGCTGAAGCGTGACCTTGGTCATCTGTCAGTTGGTCACGTCGACCTGAGCGATGTCAAACGGATTGGCTATGCCAATGCGGCGGATATTGCGCGTAAGGTCACGGCCATGTTCGATGGTGGTGAAGCTGATGTGGTGACGATCTTCTACTCGCGCTTCCAGTCGGTGATCAGCCAGATCCCGACCGCGCAGCAGATCATTCCGGCTAAGTTCGAGGAATCGGCAGGCGGCGCAAGCTCGCTTTACGATTACGAACCGTCGGAAGAGGCGATCCTCGCCGAGCTGCTGCCGCGCAATGTCGCGACCCAGATCTTCACTGCCTTGCTGGAAAACGGCGCCTCGGAACAGGGCGCGCGGATGTCCGCTATGGACAACGCAACCCGCAACGCCGGTGATATGATCAATAAGCTGACCGTTCAGTACAACCGGAGCCGTCAGGCAGCGATCACCACCGAACTCATCGAAATCATTGCGGGCGCTGAGGCGCTCTGACGAACCCGGAGATTTACACAATGGCAAAAGCACCCAAAGCTGCTGCCGCCGCGGGCAAGGTTACCCAGGTCATCGGCGCAGTTGTGGACGTCCAGTTCGAAGGATCGCTTCCCGCGATTCTGAACGCACTGGAAACCGAAAATAACGGCAAGCGTCTGGTCCTCGAAGTGGCCCAGCACCTTGGCGAAAACACCGTGCGGACCATCGCTATGGACGCAACCGAGGGCCTCGTTCGCGGCGCTCCGGTGTCCGATCTCGGCGCTCCGATCTCGGTTCCGGTCGGTGACGCAACCCTCGGCCGCATCCTGAACGTCATCGGCGAGCCGATTGACGAAAAGGGCCCGGTCGAAGCTGCTGAGCGTCGCGCGATTCACCAGCCGGCGCCTGAGTTCATCGCTCAGTCGACCGAGTCGAAAGTTCTGGTGACCGGTATCAAGGTTATCGACCTTCTCGCCCCCTATGCGAAGGGCGGTAAGATCGGTCTCTTCGGCGGCGCAGGCGTCGGCAAAACCGTTCTGATCATGGAACTGATCAACAACATCGCCAAAGTGCACTCGGGTTACTCGGTGTTCGCAGGTGTTGGTGAGCGGACCCGTGAGGGCAACGACCTTTACCACGAGATGATCGAATCCGGCGTTATCAAGCTTGATAACCTGGCGGAATCGAAAGTGGCTCTGGTCTATGGCCAGATGAACGAACCGCCGGGCGCACGTGCGCGTATCGCTCTGACCGGTCTGACCCTGGCCGAGCAGTTCCGCGATGCCACCGGGACCGACGTTCTGTTCTTCGTCGACAATATCTTCCGCTTCACCCAAGCGGGTTCGGAAGTGTCGGCGCTGCTCGGCCGTATTCCTTCGGCAGTGGGCTATCAGCCGACGCTCGCGACCGACATGGGCGCGATGCAGGAGCGCATCACCTCGACCAAAGCAGGCTCGATCACCTCGATCCAGGCTGTTTACGTTCCGGCCGACGACCTTACCGACCCGGCTCCGGCAACCACCTTCGCCCACCTCGACGCAACCACCGTTCTGTCGCGTGCGATCTCGGAACTGGGCATCTACCCGGCCGTTGACCCGCTCGATTCGAACTCGCGTCTGCTTGACCCGTCGGTGATCGGCGAAGAGCATTACAACGTGGCGCGTTCGGTCCAGGGTATCTTGCAGAAGTACAAGTCGCTGCAGGACATCATCGCCATCCTCGGCATGGACGAGTTGTCGGAAGAAGATAAGCTGACCGTGACGCGCGCCCGTAAGATCCAGCGCTTCCTGTCGCAGCCCTTCGACGTGGCAAAAGTCTTCACCGGTTCGGATGGTGTTCAGGTTCCGCTGGACGTCACCATTGCTTCGTTCAAAGCCGTTGTGGCCGGTGAATATGACCACCTGCCGGAAGCAGCCTTCTACATGGTTGGCGGCATCGAAGACGTGAAAGCCAAAGCTGCCAAACTCGCAGCAGCGGCATAAGGGGGCTTAAATGGCAGGCAATCTGCAATTTGACCTCGTGAGCCCCGAGCGGAAACTGGCATCGGTCGCTGCGACCGAGGTTCAGCTTCCGGCAAGCGCGGGTGACATGACGGCGATGGCGGGGCATACCCCCACCATCACCACTTTGCGTCCGGGTCTGCTGCGTGCGACCACGGCGGAAGGTGTCAAAAGCTTCGTCGTGATCGGTGGCTTTGCTGATATTTCGGCGGCTTCGGTGACGGTGCTGGCCGAGCTTGCCATCCCGGCAGCAGAGGCTGACAGCGCTGTCTTTGACACCCTGATCGCCGAGGCCCGTGCCCGGGCGGAAGCGGCTTCGGGTGCGGATAAGGCCGAGGCTGAGAAAGCGCTTTCGGATGTGATCGCTTTGCGCGACCAGGTCCAGAAGCACTGAGGCCCAGCCCTCATAACGTATAACAAAAGGCCCTGTGCAGATCCTGCATGGGGCCTTTTGACATTCTGCGATCTGTGCAATTTTGTCTCAGGCCGCAGCGGGACAGCCCGGCTGAAGGCAGAAACCCTGTCAGGCGGATTTTCCTTCCTATGCTTCAGCTCAATGCGCCGGTTGGCATTCTTCAGGGCAGTGAGATCCTGTTCGCGGATTTCGCCACGGGAGGCCCGATGTGGGTCGGTGAGGGCCCGCGTGAGGTGCGCAGCCGTGTGAGCTTCCCACAGCCCTTCCAGGCTCCGCCCGCGGTCATGGCGGGGCTGTCGATGTGGGATCTCGACCATCGCACCAATTCCCGCATTGACCTGAGCACCGCGGCGGTGACGGCCGAGGGCTTTGACCTTGTGTTCCGCACCTGGGGCGACAGCCGCATCGCCCGCATCCGCGCCAGCTGGACCGCAATCGGCCAGCTGCGCGATGCCGAGCAGTGGCAGGTGGATTAGGCGGTGCCTGGCCAGCGGGACTGAGCGCAGGCGCCAGGGGGAGGGCAGGGCAGATGAAAAAGGCGGCAGGATCCGGGGATCCTGCCGCCTTTTTATCATGCGCTTTGAGCGGGCCTGTGATCAGGCGCGCGGGTAGAGGCTTTCGTAGATCGGCACCAGGGTCTCGGTTTCGAACAGCGACGAGACCGACATGCCGCCCCAGATATTGAGCACAGCCTGGGCGAACATCGGTGCGGTCGGGACGACGCGGATCTTCGGGCAGCTGGTCACGGCCTCGGTCGGGGCGATGGAATCGGTGATCACCAGCGATTTCATCACCGAATTGGTCACCCGCTCGACCGCCGGACCCGAGAGCACGCCATGGGTGATATAGGCATGGACCTCGGTCGCACCGGCCTCAAGGATGGTTTCAGCGGCTTTGCAGAGCGTGCCTGCCGTGTCGCAGATGTCATCGACGATGATACATTTTTTGCCTTCGACATTGCCGATCACCGTCATGCCGGCAATTTCACCTGCCTTTTCGCGACGCTTGTCGACGATGGCGAGGGGGGCATTGATGCGTTTGGCAATTTCGCGGGCGCGGGCCACACCGCCGACGTCGGGCGAGATGATCATCACATCGTCGAGCTGGCCGCGGAAGTGATGCTCGATGTCGAGCGAGAAGATCGGCGAGGCATAGAGGTTATCGACCGGGATGTCGAAGAAGCCCTGGATCTGGGCCGCATGCAGATCGAGGGTCAGAACCCGGTCAACTCCGGCGGTCTGGATCAGGTTCGCCACCAGCTTGGCCGAGATCGGCGTGCGGGCCTTGGTGCGGCGGTCCTGGCGGGCATAGCCGAAATAGGGGATCACGGCGGTGATGCGGGCGGCCGAGGAGCGGCGCAGCGCGTCAACCATGATGAGCAGTTCCATCAGATTGTCATTCGACGGGTTCGAGGTCGGCTGGATAATATACATATCCTCGCCGCGCACATTCTCGAAGACCTCGACGAAGACCTCCTGATCGTTGAACCGCTCGATGCGCGCATCCACGAGGTTGATCGACATGCCGCGATGCATAGACATGCGGCGGGCGATGGATTTGGCAAGCGGCAGATTAGCGTTGCCGGAAATCAGCTTCGGCTCGGTGATAGCGGCCATGGCAGGGGCTCCGTATGGGCAGCGGAATCAGGGGATGGCGCCCCTTAGCACCGCTGGCCGCCCGGGCAAAGGCCCTGCCGGTCCGTGGCGGTGCAGAGAAGCGGTTAATTTATGGAAAACTGGCAGCCATGCGCCAGGCGGGACACAAAGGTGCAGACTGGATGCGACTTTGTGCAGATCCCCGCCAGGGCCTGCCGGTCTTGCAGCCCGGAGGGTGCAGGGCTACCAGATCACCAGTCCCGGCCTGCCGGGCCCAGGTGAAGGGATGCGGCTGATGGCGCAGGAAGAGATTGCCGGACATAGGGTCGCGGTGCGGCACTATGGAGCGGAGGGCGCGGCTTCAGGCCCCCGGCTGCTGGCTCTTCATTGTGCGCTGGGTCACAGCGGCGCCTGGTCGCCGCTCGCCACCGAGCTGCCCGGCTGGCAGATCACCGCCCCTGATCTGCCAGGCCATGGTGGCAGCGCTGATCCCGGGCCGGGAAATTACCACGAACTCTGCACGGCGATTGCCCGCAGCCTGGCTGAGCGGCTGGCGGGCGAGGGGCCGCTGCATCTGCTCGGGCACAGCCTTGGCGGCACCATCGCCCTGCGTCTCGCGCTGGAGGCGCCGGAACTGTTCCGGAGTGTCACCCTCGCCGAGCCGGTGCTGTTCAAAGCTGCCGAGGGCGGGGCGGGTCACGCCGAGAATGACCGGCAGCAGGCAAGCGTGGCGGCGCTGATCGCGGAGCAGCCTGAGACCGCGGCGGCACTGTTCCATGGGGTCTGGGGCGCGGGCCTGCCCTATGCGGCGCTGCCCGAGCGCAGCCGTAAGACCATGGCCGCGCAGATGTATCTGATCACCGCTCCGGCGGATGTGCTGGTCCATGATGCGCCGGGGCTGCTGGCCCCGGGGCGCCTTGAGGGGCTAAAGATGCCTGTCCTGCTGGCCGAGGGGGACCGTTCCCCGCCGGTTGTCGCCGAAATTCTCGACCGGCTCGCAGCGCGGCTTGCCCGGGCCGGGCGGCTGAGCGTGCCGGGGGCGGGGCATATGGTGCCGATCACCCATCCGGCCCCGCTGGCAGCGGCGATGCGCCAGCTTGTCGCCGCCTCCCGCTCAGAAGGCTGAGAGGAAGGCCTCAATCTCGGCATCGCTGGTCGCCCAGGAGGTGACCAGCCGGGCACCCTCGCTCTCGGGGCTGTCCGCATCGTAATAGACCGCACCCTCCGCCAGCAGCCGCGCATGGGTGCCGCGCGGCCATGTCGGGAACATCAGATTGGCCTCGACCGGATGGCGCTGGCTGACGCCGGGCTTTCTGGCCAGGCCCGCCGCCAGCTTTGCCGCCGCTCGATTGGCATGGGTGGCGAGGTCGAGCCAGAGGCCATCGGTCAGCGCCGCCTCAAACTGCGCCGAGAGATAGCGGTGTTTCGAGAAGAGATGCCCGCCCCGTTTGCGGCGCAGCTCAAATTCCGGACCACGCTGCGGCGCTTTGGCCGGATCAAAAATCACCACTGCCTCGACCCCCATCAGCCCGTTCTTGGTGCCGCCGAAGGACAGCACATCCACCCCGGCGCGCCAGGTCAGATCGGCAGGCGAGGCCCCGCTTGCCACCACCGCATTGGCAAAGCGCGCGCCGTCGAGATGGACCGGCAGGTCAAACTCGCGCGCCACAGCGCAGAGCGCAGCGGTCTCGGCAGCGGTGTAAACCGTGCCGGGCTCGGTCACATTGGTCAGCGAGACCGCGCCGCGCTGGGTGTTATGCAGGCTCTGGCCACGCTCCGCGATCCGGGCCCGCAAAGCCGCGGGCGTCATTTTGCCATGCGTTCCGGCAACCAGCGTCAGCTTGCCGCCCTGCATGTAGAATTCAGGGGCGCTGCATTCGTCTTCCTCGATATGCGCGGTTTCATGGCAGAAGACCGCCGCCCAGGGTGGGCAGAGCGTGGCCAGCGACAAGGCATTGGCCGCGGTGCCTGTGGCCACCAGATGCACCAGCGCCTCGGGCGCCTCAAAGATCGTGCGGATCTGGGTCGTGACCCGGGCCATGGCCTCATCGGCGCCATAGCCCCGGGCATAGCCCTCATTGGCGCGGGCCAGGGCGCTCATGATCTGTGGCGCGACACCGGCGGAATTGTCAGAGGCAAAATACATCACAGTTCCTCATCAAACACATAATCTTCCCAGTCTTCCTCGGGCACTGTCAGCTCTGAGACGGTCTTGCCACGGATCGAGGGGCCCATCGTATGCGTGCTTTCGGGATCTCCGGTGAGCAGCGGATGCCAGTCCGGCAGCGGCTCTTTATAGTAAAGCAGCTTATAGGCGCAGGTGGCGGGCATCCAATAGGCGGATTTCGCAATGGTCTTCGGAGTAAGGAAGACGCATTCCGGCACATGTTTCTTACGGTTCGCATAATCCGAACAGCGGCAGGTCTCGCCATCGAAGAGCCGGCAGGAGACTGCGGTGAACAAAAGCTCACCCGTATCCTCAAACTCCAGCTTGTTCAGACAGCATTTGCCACAGCCATCACAAAGCGCCTCCCATTCAGCGGGGGTCATTTTGTTCAGGGGCACGGTTTCCCAGAAGCGGGGGCGCAGATCAGATTTGGGCTCAGACATGGGCCAGATCTGCGCTTTCCGGGCGCGAAAGAAAAGGGGGCGCAGCTCAGCCGGCGCTGAGTATTTCGCGCGCCTGCAGGCAATCAGCGTTCATCTGCTCAATCAGCGCCGGCAAACCGCTGAACTTCAGCTCGGGGCGCAGATATTCGACCATAGCAACCGAGAGCTGGCGGCCATAGAGATCGCCCTTGAAATCGAGCAGATGGGTCTCAAGGTTCGGCGTCAGGCCATTGAACATCGGCCTGACGCCGAGGCTGGCCGCGCCAAGATAGCTGCCCGCCTGCGGCCCGTTCAGCACATCAACCCGCACCGCATAGACGCCGAAAGCCGGCAGATGCAGCCCGGCCAGATCCATATTGGCGGTGGGGAAGCCCAGTTCACGGCCACGCTTCTCGCCATGGATCACCGCACCTTCGATGCGGTGCAGATGGCCCAGCATGGCAGCGGCATCGCGCGGGCGGCCTTCGCTCAGCGCGGTGCGGATCGCGGTCGAGGAGATCGAGGTTCCGGCGGTCTTCACCAGCGGCGCGACCGTGGTGCTGAAGCCATATTGCGCCCCGAGCCGGACCAGATCGGCGGCGCTGCCGGCGCGGCCCTTGCCGAAGCAGAAATCCTCGCCAATCACCACATGGCGGATGCCGAGGCCCCTGGCCAGAACATCGCGGACGAATTCCTCGGGAGAGAGGGCGGCAAGCCCGGCATTGAACGGCAGCTGGAACAGGTGCTCAACGCCAAGTTTCGCCAGGCGGCTGGCGCGGGCTTCGGCATTCATCAGCCGGAAGGGGGCGGCGTCAGGCTGGAAAAACTCACGCGGATGCGGCTCGAAGGTAATGACCCCGAGCGGCCCCTGGCCCCTTGCGAGATCGATCACCGCCTGATGGCCGAGATGCACGCCGTCAAAATTACCAAGCGCACAGGACGCTCCACGGGCGGCGGCATCAAGCCATTGCCAGTCCTGATGAATCTGCATCGTCGCGCCGGTCCTTGTCCCGGGGCCGGCCAGAGGTAACCGCCGCCGGACCCTGTCAGTCGAATTTGCGGCTTGGCGCCAGAACGACGGCCTCGCCTTTCAGGACCGTTGTTTTACCTACCGAGGCGAGGGTTTCAAGGGTCACCCGGCGTTTTGCGTGGTCAATCGCCAGAACCGTGACTTCAGCTGTCACCCGGTCGCCGGGGCGCACGGGGGCCATGAATTTAAGCGTCTGGCCCAGATAGACCGTGCCATGGCCCGGCAGCTGCTCACCGATCACTGCCGAAATCAGTCCGGCGGTCAGCATACCATGCGCGATCCGCCCCTGAAAAATCGTGTCCTGCGCATAGGATTCGTCAATATGCACCGGGTTCCGGTCGGTCGAGACCTCAGCGAAAAGTTCGATATCGCGGTCGGTGACCACTTTGGTCAGCGAGCGGGTCATGCCGATCTCGAGATCTTCAATGCAGATCGTGCCACGCGGCTGATTGTGACCGGAATCGAACATCATGGCTTTCCCTGTCCTCAGGCGAATCCCTTTCGCCATTCAGGAAATTAACAGATGCCGCATTGCAGCGCAATCGATGCCGCAACAAATATGCATAAAGCGTGCATTAATCGGAATATTGTTACCACCCGATCTCCTGCCCGCAGCCTGGGGCAGGAGATCGGTCCGGCCTCAGGCGAGGAAAGGAATCGACCAGCGCGGTGCGCGGCCCATCTGGCCGAGCCAGCTCTGCAGCCGGGCTTCTTCCGGCTGAGCGGGATCAGTGCCGAATTCCTCGGTATGCAGCCCGCCGGTGATGAACAGCGCATCCAGACCTTCGCCCGCCGCGCCGAGGATATCGGTGTTGATGCCATCGCCAATGCAGAGCACCGACAGATTTTCGCGCCCGTCAGCTGCGGCCAGGCGGCGGCGGGCGAGGTCATAGATCGGCGGATGCGGCTTGCCGAAATACAGCGCTTCGGCCCCGTCCTGCTCATAGGCCTCGGCAAGAGCCCCGGCGCAGAAGATGCGCTTATCGCCCCAGTCGACCATGATATCGGGATTGGCGCAGAGCATCTTCAGCCCCATGGTTTTGCCAAGCAGCAGTTCGGCGCGGTAATCCGCCGGGGTCTCGCTCATATCATCGCGCAGCCCGGTGCAGACGATGCCCTCGGCCTCGGCCAGCGGCACGCGGCTGATCGCGGGCTGGCTGGCGGCAAGGGCGGCAAGATCATCGGCAAAAGTGTCAAAGAAGGCCAGATCTTTCTCGGCGCCGATGTGATAGACCTTGCGGCCAACCGCCCCCGAGAGCAGGCCGAACTGCGCCGCATCGCCCGAGGTCACCACCAGATCCCAGGCGTCCCGTGGCACCTCGAGCTTGTCGAGCTGAGCAATGACCGAGGCCTGGGGCCGCGGCGAATTGGTCAGAAGCACCACGGTGACCCCGCGCCTGCGGGCCGATTGCAGCGCTTTGACCGCAGCCGGGAAAGCAAAGACGCCATTATGCAGACAGCCCCAGAGATCGCAGAACACCGCGTCATACTGGCCGGCGATCTCATCCAGTGCGGAAATCAGCCGGGTGTTCGGAATGGCAGTCATCTCAGGCTCCCTCATATCATCACTGCCTGCGGTCTAGGCTAAGGCGGGCGAAAGCGCAAAGCCGGAAGCGCGGATCAGGCCTATCGCGCTTGCCCGTATGGCCGCTGCGGTATAGAGCCTGGGCCAAACCGGCACAGGGCCGGCAAGCCGGAGGCCGGACATGACCGTATCCGTTGGCATTATCATGGGGTCGCAGTCTGACTGGGCCACGATGAAAGAAGCCGCTCTGATCCTGGATGAACTCGGGATCGCTTATGAGGCGAAGATCGTCTCGGCCCATCGCACGCCCGACCGGCTGTGGGATTATGGCAGGACCGCCGCAGAGCGCGGGCTGAAAGTGATCATTGCAGGCGCGGGCGGTGCGGCGCATCTGCCGGGCATGATGGCCTCGAAAACCCGGGTGCCGGTGATCGGCGTGCCGGTGCTGACCAAAGCGCTTTCGGGTGTCGACAGCCTCTATTCGATCCTGCAGATGCCGAAGGGCTTTCCGGTTGCCACTATGGCGATCGGAGCACCGGGCGCGGCGAATGCCGGTCTGATGGCGGCGGGCATTCTGGGGGCCTTTGACGCCGGGATTGCCGCAAGGCTTGATGCCTGGCGCGAGGCCCTTTCGGCCTCGATCCCTGAGGAGCCGAAGGATGAGTGAGCCCCTCGCCCCCGGATCGGTGATCGGTATTCTCGGCGGTGGTCAGCTGGGGCGGATGCTCTCGGTTGCGGCCAGCCGTCTGGGCTATATCTGCCATATCTATGAGCCCTCAGCCGCTGCCCCTGCAGGCCATGTGGCTGAGAAGCTGTATACCGCGCCCTATGAGGATGAGGCGGCATTGCGCGCCTTTGCCGGGGGCGTCGATGTCATCACCTATGAGTTCGAGAATGTGCCGACCTCGGCGCTGGATCTGCTCGAAAGCCTGAAGCCGATCCGCCCGAACCGCCGCGCGCTGGCGATCAGCCAGGACCGGATCACCGAGAAGACCTTCCTGAACGGGCTGGGTCTGACCACTGCCCCCTGGGCCGAGGTGAATTCCGAGGCTGATCTGCGTGCTGCGGTCGAAAAGATCGGCCTGCCGGCGATTCTGAAGACCACTCGTCTGGGCTATGACGGCAAGGGCCAGGCGCGGCTGAATACACCGGATGATATTGCAGCAGCCTGGGTTGCCATGGCGGGCGCGCCTGCGGTGCTCGAGGGTTTCGTCGCCTTTGAGCGCGAGGTCTCGATCATCGGCGGGCGCGGCGCCGACGGCTCGGTCGCGGCCTATGATCCGGGCGAGAATGTGCATCGCGAGGGCATTCTGCGCACCACCACGGTTCCGGCGAAGCTGAGCCCGGCGCAGCGCTCGGATGCGGTGCTGCTGGCGGCAAAGATCCTCAATGCGCTGGAATATATCGGCGTGATGGGGGTTGAGCTTTTCGTCACCCGTGCCGGTCTGGTGGTCAATGAGATCGCACCGCGTGTGCATAATTCGGGTCACTGGACCCAGGCCGGCTGCACCGTTGATCAGTTCGAGCAGCATATCCGCGCCGTTGCGGGCCTGCCTCTGGGCGATGGCGGCCGCTATGCTGATGTGGTGATGGAAAACCTGATCGGCGAGGATGTCGAACAGGTTCCGGCGATCCTGAAAGAGCGTGCCGCCCAGCTGCATCTTTACGGCAAAGGCGCCTGGCGTCCGGGCCGCAAGATGGGCCATGTGAACCGGATCGTGAAGGGCTGAGGCCTTTTGTCCTGGCAGCGGGTGGTGGTCTCTGCCCTCGCGCGCCGGATTGTCTCTCAGGAGGAAGCCGCAGCCGCGGCTTCCTTTTTTTCATGATCAAAGTGGCCGGTTTCGAGGAAAATCAGGGTCTGACGGATCACCTCGGGTGAGAACATCATCCAGGTATGGCTGACCGGCAGAGTGATGTGATCGCTCATGCCTGCCAGCCTGGTGCTGGCGACGCTGACCTTGCCATCATCCTCGCCCTCGATCAGCGAGGAAAACCAGGGGCTGTACGAGCGGTTCCCGGCGATAATGCCAAGCGGAAAACTGGCCGGAGGCAGGCGGTTCGGCCAGCTTTCCGGCCCGGTACCAAGGCTGAGGCCAGCCGGACCATTGATCCAGCGAAACGGCGCCAGATCGCCCAGCCGGTCGACAATCTCCGAGCCGTGATTGGGCGGTGCCAGCATCACAGCGCGGCCAAAACCCATGAGCTTTGCCGCCTCGGGATTGCGGGCATGCCAGTCGCGCAGCAGGATGCCACCCATGGAATGGGTGACGGCATGCACCGGCTGCCCGGTTTGCAGTGCCTCGGAAAACGCCGCGTCCAGCCAGCCGGACAGGCTGAATACGGCCTGACGGGTAGAGGGATAGCCGGCATTGATCACGCCGTAGCCCGCAGCCTTCAGCGCCAGGGCCATCGGCAGAAGCGAGCGCTGTGAGCGGGCGAGACCATGGATCAGCACCACTGTCTCGCCCTTTGCCGGGGCAGGGGGCTGGCGCAGCAATTCAGCGAGAAAGGGATCGGGCATCGTTATCGGCTCAGGCCTCGGGGGAATCGGTGTCGCTCAGACCCTGCTGCTGACCCTCGCGGGCCGCGCAGGCGAGATGGATATAGCGTGCCCGAAAGGCGCGGATCGCCTCTTCATCCAGCTCCTCCAGGTCAAGCAGCGCATTATGTGCCCCCCTGGTGGCGCGGATCAGCTCGTCCAGCTTCAGCTGGATCGCCGCCGTATCATGGTCCTGGCTGTTCTGGATCAGAAATACCATCAGAAAGGTGATGATGCTGGTCGCGGTATTGGCCACCAGCTGCCAGGTATCGGACCAGCCGAACAAAGGTCCGGTTATGCCCCAGATGAGGATGAAAGCAGCGGCAGCGAACAGGCTGGCGGGATGGCCGCAGATCCTGGCGCAGCGTCGCGCGAGACGGGCATAGGACATTCTGCACTCCTGAGCGAAGCAGACCGGAAGGTCACTCTGCCTTTCTGCGCCGGGCTGGACAAGGCCCGGATTGGCGCTAGCCTGAGGCTTGGACAAACGGGGGGGAGGAAACGATGAGCCGGGCCTTTGTTAACGAAGACGCAGGGATTGACCGGCCGGATCTGCCGGAGCTGCCCCTGTCGCGCCATCCGAATTATGTGACCCTGCGTGGGCTGGAGACGCTGAAAGCGCGGCTGGCGCAGCGGCTGGAAGAGCTGGAGGCCTTGCGGGCCCGCGAAGATCGTCTCGATAAACTGCCCGAGGCGGCGGCAGAGCGCGATATCCGCTGGCTCGAGGCGCGCCTCGCCATGGCGATTCCGGTCGATCCGGCAGAGCAGCCGCTTGACGCTGTGGCTTTTGGCCTCGCGGTGCTGGTCGCCGATGCCGGGGGGCGCGAGATCCGCTATGAAATTACCGGCGAGGATGAGGCCGATGCTGCCCAGGGCCGGATCGCGCCGCAATCGCCGCTGGCCCGGGCGCTGATCGGCGCAGCGCCCGGCGATACGGTGGTGGTGCAGCGCCCGGCCGGAGCGCTGGAGCTGGAGGTGCTGGAGATCAGCCGGCCCTGACCTCAGCCGGGGCTCTGACCTCAGCCAGGGCTCTGGCCGGTGCGGCCAAAGCGCGGCAGATGGGTCAGGATCAGCCCGGCGCGATGCGCGAAAACCGCATCATCCGAGAAGGGCGCGCCATCCCCGGCCGCATGGGCGATCAGCGCGCCGAGCCGGGCGCGGTCCCGGGCCAGCCCCGCCAGCGCCGCCGCAAGGGCGGCAGGCGACTGGCCCGGCACCAGCAGCCCGCCGCCATGCCCGGCGATCAGATCGCGCGGATAGGCGCTGTCATAGCCAATGATCGGGGTGCCGGAGATCAGCGCCTCGATCAGGCAGCGCGGTGATTCCGGGGTTTTATGGCAAAAGGCCATCACATCGGCCTCGCGCAGCAAAGCGAGGATGGTTTCGCGCCCGGTGATAAAGCCAGGCAAAGCGATTTTATCGCTCAGCCCTGCGGCGCTGATCCTGGCCTGCATCTGCGGCAAGGCGCTGCCCTCTCCGGCCCAGGTGGCGCGGAAGTCGACGCCCTGCTCTGCCAGCAGCACCAGCGCCTCGACCCAGTCCATCGCACCTTTCATCGGCTCGGCCCGGCCGGTGTAGATGATGCGCAGCGGCCCGGAGCCAGCCTCTGTGATTTTGCGCTTCAGCGCGGCGGGCGGCAGGTGATCCTCGCGGTTGATGTGAATATCATGGACCAGCTGCGGATTGGGCGAGAGCGGGGCATAATGCGACCAGGTGTCCCGGCCATGGAACAGGCCAAGGCTGGCATGGCGCACCAGATCACGCTCCATCGCGGCCATCGGGCGATGATAGAGCCGCGCCAGCAGGCGGTGGCGCCATTTTCCGGCGCTTTTCGCCCGCTCGCGGGTCACCGCGCTTTCGACCCGGTCGGCCCAGATGTAATGCATGCGCCCCTGACGCCGGGCTTCATAGGCGGCCACCGCGCCCCAGTCACCGAACAGCCCGCCGATGGCAAAACCCAGCCAGTCGGCGCGCGGGATCAGTGCCCGGATCTGCCGGCGGACCCGGGGCAGCCGGCGCAGGAACTGATCCGGGCGCCAGGCCCAGGGCAGTGGCACAATCTCGATGCGCTCCAGCGCCGGGCCAATCCGGCTGAGCCCGACCCAGGCCGGAGGCGGCAGGCCCGGCCTCAGCGGGGCGATGACGATCAGCTTTTCGAAATGACGCGCCCAGAGCCGCAGGCCGTTACAGGCCTGATCCTCCAGCAGCCAGCTGCCATCATCAGCCTGATGAAAGGCCACGGGAAGATACAGCAGGATCGTCCCCGCTGCCGGGGCCGGGGGTAGGCTCGCGTCTGCTGTGGCGCTGTGGGGCAAGGATCACTCTCAAAAATTTACAGATCATGAAGAGCAGAAAAGCGGTGAGACAGCAGCAGGCAAAGCGGGAGGGGAGTGGTCTGAGGATAGGCGAAGCCGCAGGGGGCAGGCTACTGAATTCGTGACCGGGCGGCGGGCCGGCGCAATGAAAAAGGGCGGCCCGAAGGCCGCCCTTTCCGCAGATGCAGGGGGGGTGGATCAGAAGTCCATGCCGCCCATGCCGCCGCCCGGCATTGCCGGAGCCGCGGCTTTATCAGCCGGCTTGTCAGCGATCATCGCTTCGGTGGTGATCAGCAGCGAAGCAACCGATGCCGCATTTTCCAGCGCGGTACGGGTCACTTTGGCCGGGTCGATCACGCCGAAGGAGAACATGTCGCCATATTCTTCGGTCTGAGCGTTGAAGCCGAAGGTGTTCGATGCCGATTCACGGATCTTGCCGGCAACAACTGCACCGTCAACGCCCGAGTTTTCAGCGATCTGACGCAGCGGAGCTTCCAGAGCGCGGCGGATGATGCCGATGCCGACATCCTGGTCGCCATTCGCGCCTTTCAGGCCTTCGAGCGCCTTGGTTGCCTGGACCAGAGCCACGCCACCGCCGACGATCACGCCTTCCTGCACCGCAGCGCGGGTTGCGTTCAGAGCGTCGTCAACGCGGTCTTTGCGCTCTTTGACTTCGACTTCGGTCATGCCGCCAACGCGGATGACTGCAACGCCGCCTGCCAGTTTGGCAACGCGTTCCTGCAGCTTCTCTTTGTCGTAATCCGAGGTGGTTTCCTCGATCTGGGTGCGGATCTGCGAAACGCGGGCCTCGATCTCAGCTTTTTCACCCGAACCATCGACGATGGTGGTGTTGTCTTTGTTGATCGAGACTTTCTTGGCGCGGCCGAGCATGTCGATGCCGACATTCTCCAGCTTCATGCCGAGATCGTCCGAGATCACCTGGCCGCCGGTCAGGATAGCGATATCCTGCAGCATGGCCTTACGGCGATCGCCGAAGCCCGGAGCTTTGACAGCAGCGATTTTCAGACCGCCGCGCAGTTTGTTGACGACGAGGGTTGCGAGCGCTTCGCCTTCCACGTCCTCAGCGATGATGACCAGCGGACGCTGCGACTGGATGACAGCTTCCAGCAGCGGCACCATCGGCTGCAGCGACGAGAGCTTTTTCTCGTGCAGCAGGATGTAGGCGTCTTCGAGATCTGCAACCATCTTGTCAGCATTGGTGACGAAGTAGGGCGACAGGTAGCCACGGTCGAACTGCATGCCTTCGACAACCTCAACCGAGGTTTCCAGGCCTTTGTTTTCCTCGACGGTGATCACACCCTCATTGCCGACTTTCTGCATCGCGTCAGCGATGAAGCGGCCGATGGTGGCTTCGCCATTGGCCGAGATGGTGCCGACCTGAGCAACTTCGTCCGAATCCTTGACCGGGCGCGAAGCAGCGCGCAGCGCTTCGACGACTTTGCCGGTTGCGAGGTCGATGCCGCGCTTCAGATCCATCGGGTTCAGGCCAGCTGCAACCGACTTCAGACCTTCTTTGATGATGGCCTGGGCCAGAACGGTCGCGGTGGTGGTGCCGTCGCCCGCTTCGTCATTGGTGCGCGAGGCAACTTCTTTGACGAGCTGAGCGCCCATGTTTTCGAACTTGTCTGCCAGTTCGATCTCTTTAGCGACCGAAACGCCGTCCTTGGTGATGCGCGGCGCGCCGAACGACTTTTCGATGACCACGTTACGGCCTTTCGGGCCGAGGGTCACTTTGACAGCATTGGCGAGGGTGTTGACACCAGCCAGCATACGGTCGCGTGCATCGGTGGTGAATTTTACGTCCTTGGCAGCCATTGGCTAAACTCCTTGGAAATCAGATTGAAGGGAAAAGCGGGCCCACATCCGGCCAGAGCCGGCAGGGCCACCGCGGTCATCAGGCGAGGATGCCGAGGATGTCGCTTTCTTTCATGATCAGCAGCTCTTCGCCGTCGACGGTCACTTCAGTGCCCGACCATTTGCCGAAGAGAACGCGGTCGCCAGCTTTGACCGAGGGTGCGATGAGCTCGCCCGAATCCTTGCGTGCGCCAGCGCCGACGGAGACCACTTCGCCTTCAGCGGGCTTTTCTTTTGCGGTGTCCGGAATGATCAGACCGCCCTTGGTCTTTTCTTCGGACTGAACACGACGGACCAGAACGCGGTCATGCAGCGGGGTGAAAGCCATCTGGTAAACTCCCGTGGGTAATCCAGGTTGAATTGGATCAGCACTCGCCTTGGGTGAGTGCTAACGGTGAAAGAGGTAGGCAACCGGTTATGCTCTGTCAACACCGGCAGGCGCTTTTCCGCAGTTGAATTTCATCGCCGCTGTCTGGCCCGGTCCTGGCCCGGCCGCGCGGCCCCGTTCCGGCCTGTCGCGGACAGAGAAACTTTGCCTGGGGCTGATGCCGGGGCTTGGTCGGCGAGCGCTGAAATGCGATCCTGCGGCAGCTCCTGCCCCCGGACTGACCGGGCAGGCCATGCTGAAGGATCTCTCCATGTGCGCCTGGCTGTCTTCTCGTCCGATTCGCGGGCTCGCCGCTCTTGCGCTCGGCTGGCTCGGGTTCAGCGGCCTGGCGCTTGCCGAATGTGCAGGGGTCAATCTGACCAGCCAGATGATGCCGGCCGAGCTGGCCCTGGTGCAGGCAAAGGCCGATGCCGTGCCTTTCCCCGAGGGCAATTTCTGGACCGCGACCCGCGACGGCCAGCAGGTGACCCTGGTTGGCACCTATCACCTCGATGATCCGCGCCATGAGGCGATCCTGAAAGCGCTTGGCCCGAAGCTGGCCGGGGCCGGGGTGTTGCTGGTCGAGGCGGGGCCGAAAGAAGAGGCGGCGCTGCTGAAGGCCATGGAAGATGATCCTTCGCTGATGTTCATCACCGAGGGGCCGACCCTGATCGAGCGGCTGCCGCGCGATACCTGGCGGCGGCTGTCGCAGGCGCTGGAGGTGCGGGGCATTCCGGTCTTCATGGCCTCGAAACTGCAGCCCTGGTATGCGACGGTGGTGCTGGCCATTCCGCCTTGCCATATCGAGGCAGGGGAGGGACAGCCCGACGCCCCTCAGGGGCTCGACGGGCAGCTGATCCGCCGCGCCGAGGCGATCGGCCTGCCGGTCGGGGCGCTGGAATCGCATGAGGCCATTTTTCGCATTTTCGACGCGCTGAGTGACGAGCAGTCGCTGGCGATGATCGAATCCACCCTCGCCATGGAGGGCCAGTCTGAAGATTTCGCGGTCACGCTGAGTGATCTCTATTTCGCCGGAGAATCGCGGCTGATCTGGGAGCTGAACCGGTTTTTCGCCTATAAACAGCCGGGCTACAGCCGCGAACAGGTCGATCAGGAAATGGCGGTGATGGAAGAGCTGATGATGGTGCGGCGCAACCGCGCCTGGATCCCGGTGATCGAGCGTTTCGCGGCGGGGGAAAAGCCGGTCATTGCCGCTTTCGGCGCGCTGCATCTTTCGGGCGAGGCGGGCGTGCTCAATCTGCTGCAGCAGGCGGGCTGGGAAATCACCGCATTCACACCTCTGGCTGAAGCGGGCATACCCGCAGAGGTTCCGGACTCACTGCCCGCTCAGAAGGCGCCAGTGGAAGAGCTTATTCCTTGATTTTTAATCATAAAATCACGCATGTGACTTTGTATGCAAGAAAAATGCAAAATAGGATCGACCTGGGGCAGAGCGCAGGTTATCTCTGTCGCAAGGCGCGGCCTGGCCGCGACAGCTGACTGAAACCGCAGCCTCCTGCCTGATCTCCGGGGCTGAAACCGAGGATTTTTGTGATGACCGCCTATCCCGATACCCTGCTCTTCATCGATGGCAGCTGGAAAGAAGCCGTCGGAGGCCGCAGCATTGCGGTGATCAACCCGGCCACCGGGGCGCAGATCGGCAGCGTGGCCCATGCCTCGCGCGAAGATCTCGATGCGGCGCTGGCGGCGGTCGAAAAGGGGTTTGCGGTCTGGAAAAACACCCCGGCCTATGAGCGCGGCAAGCTGATGCGCAAAGCCGCGGATCTCTTGCGCGCGCGCGCCGATGAGATCGCGGTGATGATGACACTGGAGAACGGCAAGCCTCTGGCCCAGTCGAAAATGGAGATCGGCGGCGCGGCCGATGTGATCGACTGGTTCGCGGCTGAGGGCCAGCGCAGCTACGGCCAGATGATCCCCTCGCGCGCGCCGGATGTGCTGCAGATCACCGTCAAACAGCCGGTCGGCCCGGTGGCGGCTTTCACCCCCTGGAACTTCCCGATCAACCAGGTGGTGCGCAAGCTCTCGGCGGCACTGGCGGCCGGCTGCTCGATCATCGTTAAAGCCCCGGAGGAAACACCGGCCAGCCCGGCGGCGCTGATCCGGGCCTTTGCCGATGCCGGGATCCCGGCAGGCGTGGTCAACCTTGTTTACGGCATTCCGGCCGAAATCTCGGAATATCTGATCCCGCATCCGGTGATCCGCAAAATCTCCTTCACCGGCTCGACCCCGGTCGGCAAGCAGCTGGCCGCGCTGGCCGGTCTGCATATGAAGCGTGCGACGATGGAGCTTGGTGGTCATGCGCCGGTGATCGTGGCCGGTGATGCTGATATCGCCGCTGCCGCCTCGCAGATTGCCATGCATAAATTCCGCAATGCCGGTCAGGTCTGCGTCTCGCCGACCCGTTTCCTGGTGCAGGAAGAAAAGCATGAGGAGTTTACCGCCCGCTTCACCGAATATGCCGCCGCGCTGAAAGTTGGTGACGGGATGGATCCGGAAACCGCGATGGGGCCCTTGTCGAATGAGCGTCGCATCCCGGCGCTGGAGGCTCTGGTGCAGGATGCGGTCGATAAAGGCGCGCGTCTGACCACCGGCGGGCGCCGCCTTGGCAATGAGGGCTGGTTCTTCGCGCCGACCGTGCTGGCCGATGTGCCGCTGAATGCGCGGATCATGAATGAAGAGCCCTTTGGCCCGGTGGCGGTGATCAATAAATTCAGCACGCTCGATGAGGCGATCACCGAGGCCAACCGTCTGCCCTTCGGCCTCGCCGCCTATGCCTATACCACCGACACCGCCACTGCGACGCGTCTGGGCTATGAGATTGAGGCCGGCATGCTGACCATCAACCATCTCGGTCTTGCCCTGCCGGAAGTGCCCTTCGGCGGCATGAAGGATTCGGGCTATGGCACCGAAGGCGGCTCGGAGGCGATTGAGGCCTATCTCGAAACCCGTTTCGTGACCCGCAAGGGCTGAGGACGAAAGCCGGGGGGCTTCCCCCCGGATCCCCCCGGGATATTTCCCGGACAGATGAGGGCGGGGCGGGCGGCGCTCGCGCTTTCAGCTGTCTAAAAATATCCCCGCCGGAGGCACCGGGCCGCCGCCGCGGCCCGGGCGCTTTTAACCGCAGGCAGATCGCGTCGTGCTCAGGTGACAAAAGCCGCTGATCTGCCTATAAGCGCCGCGAATTTGCTCTTCCCCGCAAGGATACGCGCTATGACGATTAAGGTTTTTGGCCATAAATCCCCCGATACCGACTCGACCGGCTCACCGATCATCTGGGCCTGGTATCTGACGGAAATCAAAGGCACCCCGGCGGTTCCTGTCCTGCTGGGCGAGCCGAATACCGAAGCCGCTTTCATGCTGAAACACTGGGATCTGGCCAGGCCGGAGATCATCGCCGATGTGACGGCCGGTGATAAAGTGGTGATCGTGGATACCAATAATCCGGCCGAGCTGGTGCCTTCGGTCAATGAGGCCGAGATCATCGGCATCATCGATCACCATATGCTGGTCGGCGGTCTGAAGACCCGGGCCCCGATCGAGATCACCATCCGCCCGCTGGCCTGCACCGCGACGCTGATGCATGATCTGATCGGTGCGGATCTGGCGAAAGCCCCGCGCGGTATCAAAGGCGCAATGCTGTCTTGCATCCTCTCGGACACGCTGGAGTTCCGCTCGCCCACCACCACCGCGCATGACCGCGCCGTGGCCGAGCAGCTGGCAGCGGATCTGGGGGTCTCGATCCCGGAATTTGCCGCCGCGCTGTTTGAGGCCAAATCGGATGTCTCGGCCTATTCCGACGAGGCCCTGCTGCGG
The DNA here is from genome assembly GCF_020539525.1 of Pseudogemmobacter faecipullorum. GTDB lineage: Bacteria > Pseudomonadota > Alphaproteobacteria > Rhodobacterales > Rhodobacteraceae > Pseudogemmobacter > Pseudogemmobacter faecipullorum. The sequence goes on from NZ_JACDXX010000002.1 coordinate 246,561, forward strand.
ATGGACAGCAAAGAATATAATATCGGCGGCAAAGAGCTGCGGGTCTCGGTGCTGGAAACCACCGCGCCGAAACTGCTGCTCGACCGCAAAGCCAGCCTGATGGCGGCGATGCCGGGCGTGGCTGCGGCCGATCAGGCCGATCAGGTGCTTTTGTTCATCATCGACATCCTGCGCGAGGAAGCGACGCTTCTGGTGCCGAATGATCTGGTGAAGACCATTGCCGAAGCCTCGTTCGGGGCGGTTGTGAGCGGCGACAGCGTTGTGCTGCCGGGCATTATGAGCCGCAAAAAGCAGATCCTGCCGATGCTGAAGGTCTGAACGCGCTTCAGCCGCTGAAATCAGAAAAGGCGGCCCTTCGCGGGGCCGCCTTTTTCATGCGTGAAAGCCTGGCCGGCCGGGTTGTGCTCACTGCCGTGCTTACTGCGCCGCAATGGCCAGCGCCAGACCATCGGCCACGGCGGTAAAGGCCTCGGCGCGGTGCAGACCGGCGCCGGGCAGCATTTCCGTGCTCAGATCACTGACCAGCTGCATCAGGCTCGAGCCGCCGACCAGCACCACTGTCCCGATCTGCCCGGGCGCTATGCCAGCCAGGCGCAGGGTTTCGCTGATCGCGGCGCGCAGCGCATGGCGGTAATTCTGCAGCGCCAGATCGAGCGAGCCGTAGGAAATCGGTGCCGAAAGGCCCGGCTCGATGAAACTCATATCAATCCGGCATTTCGCCAGGCCGGTATTGGCCTCGATCTTGCCGCGCTCGACCGAGAAGGCCAGCTCATGTCCCAGCTCTTCCTCAAGCAGGGTGACAAGGCGCGACAGGCGCTTTGCATCCACCGCAACGCGCAGCATCGAGCGGATCTCGCGGATCGTCTCGGGTGTATAGAGGAAGGGGATCCGCGCCCAGGTCGCCAGATCCGAGAAAATGGCATTCGGCACCGGCAGCAGGCCCTCGCCCATTTCACGGCGCAGAACCCCGCCCTGGCCGAGCCGGGGCATGCTATGGGTCAGCGAAATCGCATGGTCGAAATCGGTGCCGCCCAGCCGGATGCCATGACTGGCCAGGATCGTGACCTGGCCCTCGTGGGCGCGGAACACCGAGAAATCGGAAGTGCCGCCGCCGATATCGATCACCAGCCCGGTTTTATCCTCTGGCGCGCTTTGCGCCGCCCAGGCCGCGGCCTCCGGCTCGGCCATGAAGCTGATATCGGTGAAACCCGCCGCCGCGTAGCAGGCCCGCAGATCGGTCTCGGCCTGGGCGTCACGCTCGGGAAAGCCGGAGTGGAAATGCACCGGGCGACCCGAGAGCACCGCATCGGGGCAAAAGCCCTTTGCTTTTGTCACCCTGGCGCGCAGCTCGGTCAGGAAGGCGGTGATGATATCGGCGATGCTCTGGCGTTTGCCGCCGACCAGCCGGGTCTCATGGAGCAGCGGCGTGCCGAGCACCGATTTCAGCGCCCGCATATAGCGGCCCTCTTCGCCGGCAATCAGCGCCTCGCCTGCGGCGCGGCCGATCCGCATGGCGCCGCTGCGCGGCGGGAAGAAGACGGCCGTCGGCAGGGTATCGGCATCCGCCTCTATCCGGATCCGCTCGACACCGCCCCCGGCGCGCGGCAGAGCCACGGCGCTGTTGGACGTGCCAAAATCAATTGCGAGACATGCCCGGGTCATCTTACTGCCAGTCTTTCCAGAGGGAGAGGCCGGGCGGGCTACAGGAAAGAATGCGGAAGAACAAGGCGGCCTGCGACTATCTTTGAGAGTGAGAGCCCGCATCGGCAGAAGCTCTGAAAATGCGGTGTTGAAAAGGGGTTATGAGGCGCCGACAGACGAAACCCCACCTCATCAGCTTTCCGGCAGAAAGGGCGCGCGGCAGCGGGCCCGGGCCGGGCTGCCTGGCCCGCGTCCCGGCTGGCTCAGGCGATAATATCGGGGATCAGCCTGTCCTCGAGCGAAGCGATCTGATCTTTCAGCGACAGCTTCTGCTTTTTCAGCCGCCGCAGGGTCAGCGCATCGAACCGGCCACTTTCGCTGAGGGCGGCAATAGCCTCATCCAGATCACGATGCTCGCGCCGCAGCACTCCGAGCTTCACGCGCAGCATCTCTTCAAAGCTCATCTCGGGGGGGGCATTCATGGCCAGGCGCGCGTCTTCACTGAAGTTTCAGGATAAAACATAGTCGAGAAGAGTGATTCGGAGAAGCGTCCCGCCCGGATCTGCGCCGGCAAATTTGTCGCGGGGCGAGGGCGAAGCCGGGATGGGGCCAGACCAGCGGCCGTAAAGCCGCTTTGACAGTGCTGCGGCGTACCGCCCACCTCGGCTCTGCCGCGCTCGCCTCGCTTGCTGCGCTGCAGCTTGCCCTTGCAGGCGGGTCTGGCTGATCCCATATTCAGCTCAGGTGGCGGTGCCCGAATACGGGGCCGGATACCGGAATTGTCGCTTTACGCAAGGACAGTCCGACGATGACAAAACTCAGCTTCGGGTCGCACCCGTTCCTGCTCGGCTTTGAACAGCTTGAGCGCCTGGTTGAACGCACGGCGAAAACCGGTGGCGAGGGCTATCCGCCCTATAATATCGAGGCCGTGGCCGAAAATGCCTATCGCATCACCCTCGCCGTGGCAGGGTTCCGCGAGGAGGATCTGGCCATCACCATCGAGGACCGCCAGCTGGTGATCCGTGGCAGGGTCTCGGACCAGGGCGAGAATGGTGAAACCCGGGTCTTCCTGCATCGCGGCATTGCTTCGCGCGCCTTCCAGCGCAGCTTCGTGCTGGCCGATGGGGTCGAGGTTGCCGGCGCGCATATGGAACATGGGCTGCTGCATATCGACCTGCACCGCCAGGTGCCTGAGGCGGTGGTACAGACCATCAGAATTGGACAGAAGGAAAGGGGTAAGTAATGAACACGCCATATCGCGGCCTCCCCGAAAACAAGAGCCGGATCGTCTATGTGCGCCCGGTCCTGGTGGCTGATCTGCCCGATGAGCTGCGCGAGCAGATGAGCGGAGAAATGGGTGAGGATGGGGTGATCTATTCGGTCAATGACCCCGATGGCAAACAGCTGGCCCTGGTTGCCGACCGGACCCTCGCCTTCCATCTGGCCAAGGCCAATGATTTCGCCCCGGTCAGCGTCCACTGACAGAAATTACGGCGGGGGCAGTCACAGCTCTGCCCCCGGATCTGCCCCCGAAAGATTTTGCACAAAGGGAGGCAGAATTTCTGCCCCCATAAATAAAAAGCCCCGCATTGCTGCGGGGCTTTTTATTTACTGACCGGCGAGCCAGCGCTCGGCATCAAGCGCCGCCATACAGCCCATACCGGCCGAGGTGACGGCCTGACGGTAGACATGGTCGGTCAGATCGCCCGCCGCAAACACCCCCTCAACCGAGGTGCGGGTGGTGCCGGGCTCAACTTTCACATAGCCGCCATTATGCAGCTCCAGCTGATCCTTCACCAGTTCCGAGGCCGGGGCATGGCCGATCGCCACGAAGAAACCCGCAACCGGCAGGTCATGGCTCGCGCCGGTTTTCAGATTGCGCACCCGTACCGCCTCAACCCCGAGCGGGCTGTCGGCCCCCAGAACCTCGCTCACCTCGCTGTCCCAGATCACCGTGACTTTCGGATGCTTAAACAGGCGATCCTGCAGGATCTTCTCGGCGCGCAAAGAATCGCGGCGGTGAATCAGCGTCACTTTCGAGGCGAAATTGGTCAGGAACAAAGCCTCCTCGACCGCGGTATTGCCACCGCCGATCACCGCCACCTCTTTGCCGCGATAGAAGAAACCATCGCAGGTGGCGCAGGCCGAAACGCCAAAGCCCTTGAACTTTTCCTCCGAATCCAGGCCCAGCCATTTTGCCTGGGCGCCGGTGGCGAGGATGACCGCATCGGCCGTATAGGTGGTGCCGCTGTCTGCCGTGGCGGTGAAGGGGCGTTTCGAGAGATCGAGCGCGGTGATGTAATCTGCGATTATTTCGGCCCCGGTCTCGCGGGCATGCTCTTCCATCTCTGCCATCAGATCCGGGCCCTGCACGGTTTTATGGCCGGGCCAGTTCTCGACCTCGGTGGTGATGGTCAGCTGACCACCCGGCTGCAGCCCCTGAATCAGAATCGGTTCCAGCATGGCGCGCGCCGCGTAAACCGCAGCCGTATAGCCCGCCGGGCCCGAGCCGATGATCAGAACCTTGGTGTGACGCGTCTCGCTCATGGTCTTCAGCCTCTGGACTATGCGCGGCCGGGCGGCTTGTGCCCGCTGGCCGCAGATCAATGACGAATGCCCCTTTTGAAGGGCCTGATGTTGATATAGAGAAGCTGCCTCATAGCTGGAACCCCTGCGAGGGGCTGTTTTCGCTATGGGTAGCGCGCCGGGCGCGCCGCAAATTTCTGAGAGACAGTCGTCGCTGTGACGCAATGTCACACCCGTTTTGCGGGTGCCTTTGAAACTTTGTTGCGTGCTGCGGACCAAAAGCCTATTCAGACGGCAGAGACAGGAGCATGCAATGCCGAGCCATAAGCTTGACGAGACCGACCGGCATATTCTTGCCGAGCTGCAATCTGATGGCAGGATGACCAATGTGGAGCTTGCCAGCCGGGTAGGGATTTCAGCGCCTCCCTGCCTTCGCCGGGTGCGGACCCTGGAGGAACAGGGTTTCATTGCGGGCTATCACGCCGATATCAATGCCCGCTCGCTGGGGTTTGAGGTGTCAGTTTTTGCCATGGTGCGGCTGAACTCTCAGGCTGAAAGCGATCTGGCCGCCTTTGAGGAACGCTGCCGCGGCTGGTCGCTGGTGCGCGAATGTCACATGCTGAACGGCGAGATCGATTTCATCCTGAAATGCGTCTCGCCGGACCTGTCGACCTTCCAGACCTTCCTGACCTCTGAGCTGCTGACCGCCGCCAATGTGGCCAATGTGAAAACCAGCCTGGTGATCCGCAATGCCAAGGATGAGCCGGGGGTGCCTTTTGACATTCTCGAAGACCGGCTGGCGCGCAACGCCTGAGGCGTCAGATCCGGAGCCGGGTTCAGACAGGGGCCTGGCGTAAGCCGGGCCCCTCTGTGCTTTGCAGCTCAGGCGCGCGGCCGGGCTGCAACAAAAAACGGCCCCGTTAACGTGCCAGAGGAGCACCGGGACCGCTTTGCGCGTGTTTTCCGCATCCTCGTGAGCGCGAGGCGGGGACTGCAGCAGGTCAGAACCGGAGCAGACCACTTTACGGGATATGAAGCAGGGACATGCTTCTTCAAAACAGCCTGTGCGAAAGACAGGGATCTGTCAAACATTTGCCTTGTTCCGCCCTGAACCTGGCAACAATCCGGCGCAATCACAGCATTTGTTCGCGCCAGCGGGTATAATCGCAGGGCCAGCCAGGAAGACCGGGGCAGGGGAAGCGGGGGAACGATTCGTCGCCGGCGCGGAAGCGGGCTGCCCGGTACACAGCGGGTCAGAGCCGGATCGTGGCGATCAGCCGGCCGTAATCGGCTTCGCCTGCATGGGTGGTGCGGCGATAGGAGAAGAAGCGCGCCGGATCGGCATAGGTGCAATGCCCGGTCCAGGAGGCCTCGCCCACCCCGGCCTCACGCAGCCGGTACAGGCCGTAAGAGGGCAGGTCGAACTGATAGCGTCCGGCGCGGCCATTGGCGAAGAAACGGGCATTCTGCGGATCTTCGGTCAGGAAGGTCTGCAAAAACTCCTCGCTGACCTCATAGGCGGCCTGGCTGATACAGGGCCCGATCACCGCACAGATCCGGTCCGGCCTCGCACCCAGCCCGGCCATGGCGCTGACGGTGGCTTCAAGCACGCCGTCAAAAGCCCCGCGCCAGCCCGCATGGGCGGCGCCGATCACCCCGGCTTCGGGATCGGCAAACAGCACCGGCTGGCAATCGGCGGTCAGGATTGACAGGGCAATGCCGGGCTGGCGCGTCACCAGGCCATCCGCACGGGGGCGGGCCTCGCCGGGGGCGGTGATGGTGACCACATCGGCCGAATGCACCTGATGCACTGCCGCCAGGGCATCCGGGGCAACGCCCATCGCCTCGGCCACCCTGCCACGATTGATCGCCACGATCTCGGCCTGATCGCTTGACCCGCTGCCGCAGTTCAGCCCGGCGAAAACACCCGATGAGGCGCCGCCTTTGCGGGTGAAAAAGCCGTGACGGAAAGGGATGGCATCAGAGGTGATGATTTCAAGCATGTTGGTGACTGCGCTGGTTCTCAGAGACGGCGAAACCGGGAGGCACTGCGGCCCCGGGCGGAAAGATCGCCAGAGCTTTGAACAGATTCCCCATTTCTGCGGGATCGGTCAAGCGTGCTGTGGCGGCGAGGGGATCGGCGCTGCCCGGCGGGGCATGGGCGGCCAGTTGCCTGGCCCGGGCCTCAATCCCGAGCTCGCGGAGCAGTGCCCCCTGGCTGGTATAGGCGCAGCGCGCGGGCTGGGCGGCCCGGGCCAGGGCCTCAAAATCGACATGGGCGGTCAGATCGGCTTCGCCAGGCGCGAGGAAGGGGTTAGTATAGCTCTGGGCGCGCAGGGCCTGGAAAGTATCGCCAAGGCTGCGCCAGCCGCCGTAATCCATGATCAGCGCCAGGCCGCCATGGCGGATGATGCGGCCCGAAATCTCGGAGATGACCGGGGCGGCGGCCGGGCAGATCTCGACCACATCGCCCTCGGTTACATCCTGGCGATGCGCCAGCGCAGCGATGTCAAAGCCAGGTCCGCGCCCCGGGCAAAGCCCGCCTTCGGCCGAGAGGCCTACCAGGGTTTCCGACCAGAGCCCGTTCTGGCGGGTAAACTGGCGGATCGGCAAAGCGTCGAAAAACTCATTCGCCAGCAGAAACAGCGGCGCCTCTGGCAGGCTTTCGACCCTTTCGCTCCAGTGGATCGCATAGCCCTGCAGCCGGGCGCGCTGCACAGCCTGCAGCCGGGGCGAGGCCTCGATCAGGCTGATCCTTGCTGCGGCATGAAAGCCCGGCACCCGGGCGGTGGCGCGCAGCACATCGGCCATCAGCGTGCCACGGCCCGGGCCGGTCTCGGCGAGGGTAAAGGGCGCGGGGCAGCCCAGATCCAGCCAGTATTGCGCCAGCGCAAGGCCGAGAAGTTCGCCGAACATCTGGCTGATTTCGGGCGCGGTGATGAAATCACCGGCGCCGCCAAAGGGCTCGCGCGTGGTGTAATAGCCAAACTGCGGATGCAGCAGGCAATCCGCCATATAATCCGCGAGGGTGATCGGGCCAGAGGCGGCGATCCGCTCGGCGATCAGGCGGGCCAGCGGCGTCATCTGGCAGCGGCGGGGGCAGGGCTGGCGGGCGCGATTTCACGGGCGCGCAGCATGAACCAGAGCCCGACAAAGATCATCGGCAGCGACAGGGCCTGGCCCATGGTGATGCCATAGCCGTTCACATGGAAAGCGAGGCCCAGCGGATTGCCGGGGCTGACAAACTGCATATCGGGCTGGCGGAAAAACTCGACGAAGAACCGCGCCGCGCCATAGCCGGTGATGAACAGCCCCATGGTGCGGCCCGGGAAGCGCAGCCAGCCGGCGCGCAGCACGAGGAAGAAGATCAGCGCGCCCAGCAGCACACCCTCTAGCGCCGCCTCATAGAGCTGGCTCGGATGGCGGGCGCAGAGCGTCACCAGATCGCCACAGGCCTGGGCGGCCTCGCCCGGGAAGGCCACGCCCCAGGGCAGATCGGTGGGGCGGCCCCAGAGCTCGGCATTGACGAAATTGGCCAGGCGGCCAAACAGCAGGCCTGGCGTTACCGCGAAAGCGAAGAGATCACCCAGCGACAAGGCCGGGATCTGGTAGCGCGCTGCGAAAATCAGCCCGGCGATCACCACCCCGGCAAAGCCGCCATGGAAGGACATGCCCCCCTCCCAGACCTTCACGACCGAGAAGGGATCGGCGAGGAAACCGGCAGGCTGATAGAACAGAACATAGCCCATCCGCCCGCCCAGAATGACGCCGATCACCACCCAGGTCAGCAGGTTCTCGACCTGAGGCGGGCTCATCGGCGCCTGTCCCGGCTGCCAGAGCCGGGGGGTTTTCACCGCTTTCACAATGAGGCCCCAGCCCAGCAGCAACCCGGCGATATAGGCGAGGGCATACCAGCGCAGAGCGAAGCTCATGCCGAACAGCTCGATGCTGAAAATTTCAGGCGAAAGATCCGGGAAAGCGATCATGGGTCTGGCCTCGGTTGGCGGCGGAGTCGGATGCTTGTCATTTGCGCCGGGGGTGAAGTCAACTGCAGCGGCCAGGCCGGGGCAGGGGCTTGCGCACTTGTGAAGGACACGCGCCTCGCCCATATAGAAGAAAAGCGAAAGGGAAGGCGCCCCATGCAAAGCCGTAACAAGTTTTTCGATGATATGTCGCAGCTGATGACCAATGCCATGGGCGTGGCCCAGGGGGCACGGACCGAGGCAGAGACGGCGATGAAAAGCGTGATGGACCGCTGGCTGGCGGGACGTGACTTCGTCACCCGCGAAGAATTCGACGCCGTACGGCTGATGGCGCAGAAAGCCCGCGAAGAGAATGAGGCCCTGTCGGCCCGCCTCGCCGCACTCGAAGCTGCCGCCGCCGCGAAACAGGGCTGATCCCCTGGCGCATAGCCAGATGAATTGAGAAAAGGCACCGGATATCCGGTGCCTTTTGCATTGAGCCCGGGAAAAACCCGCCTCAGGAGCTGACCGTCTCAGGGGGTGATCTGATCCATCAGAGCCCGCCAGTTCTGATAGCCGCGCTCCTGGTCGGGCAGGGCTGTCAGCGAGCCCCCGGCCTGCTGCAGGACAGGCAGTACACCGGCTTTCAGCACGGCCTCATTGTCACAGACCCCGGGCTGATCCATGAGGTCAAAGGCCGGCTTCTCATAGCGGCTGATGATCACATCGGTGCTGAGCTTCAGCTCGCCATAGGCCAGCAGGTCAAAGCTGTCGCTGATCAGCGAATGCGCCTCGCCTGTGAGGCTGGCACCGGGGCAGTTCTGGCTGAGCACCAGCGCGCTGTAGAGATCGCGCAGCAGCCGGTCTGCGGCGACCGGATCGCGGCCAATGGCAGACATATCGGGAAGCGGAACATAGATTTTGCCATCCGCCAGCACCGGTGCGGTAAGGTTCAGGCTGAACAGCAGCGCAAGCAGAGAGTGACGCATCACAGGGGCCTCATGGTTTACCCAGGCTTTTTGCGACATTGCCCTGTGGCGGTCAGGTGGGGAATTCCTTTCCGGGCGTTTGCAGCGTGGTCTTGCGGTGGATCGGCGCGATTTCGCACAGAATCTGCGCATGGATCTGCGTTTTATTGCACAGAACATCCCCTTATTTACCTGTCAGATCCATTCAGCAGGGAGAGTTGAAATGACCCTTCATTCCGCCACCCGTGTCGGCCATGTCCATCTGAAAGTCTCAGATCTCGAGCAGGCGATTGCCTTTTACTCGGGCATTCTCGGCTTTGAGATTACCCAGCGATACGGGCCGCAGGCTGCCTTCCTCTCGGCAGGCGGATATCACCATCATATCGGCCTCAACACCTGGGACTCCAAAGGGGGCAAAGCGCCACCGCCCGGCACCACTGGCCTCTATCACACCGCCTTTCTGTTCCCCGACCGCAAGGCGCTGGCCAATGTGCTCAAACGCATCGTTGAGGCGGGCTGGCCGCTGACCGGCGCAGCCGATCACGGCGTCAGTGAGGCAATCTATCTCGATGATCCCGATGGCAACGGGGTTGAGCTTTACTGGGACCGCGACGCGGCGCTCTGGCCGCGCGATGGGGCGGGCAATCTGATGATGGGCAATGCCGCTCTGGATCTGGGTAAGCTGCTCTCTGAGGCCGGTTGAGGCCCCAGAGCCAGATCAGAGCCAGATCAGGGGCGGATCAGACGGAAGGCGGCCGAGGCACCCCAGCCCGCCGCCGCCGCAATCGCCAGCGACAACAGGCCATAGAACAGCGGCTGTTCCTGCGACAGGTTGAAGATCATTCGCTCCAGCCCCTCTTTGCGAACCCGGATCCAGCGTTCGTGGTTCGCAATCACCTTGCCGTCGCGCAACAGGAACATCCGCACCCGGTAGGTGCCCTCGGTCAGATTGGAGGGCAGGGTGAGATCGGCGCGAAACAGCGTCTGCTCGTTCAGCTGCACGCGGTTTTCCAGCAGCCGGTAGCGCCCCTCACTGGTGCGCACCCGGACCATTGCCCGGATAAACTCGCTTTCATTCAGCATCAGGGCATAATCGGGTGTCGCATCGGGATCGCCGCCCTGTTCGACCCAGGCCGTGGCGGCGGCCTCTGCCGCCTCCAGCCGGACCAGCTGATCGACCGAGATCGCATGCAGGCGGTTTTCCTCGGGGCTGAGAATATCCTCGAGCCGCCCTGTCGTGGCCACGGCGTAAAAAGCCGGGGCCTTTGCGACATTGACCGAATCGCGATTGATCCAGATCCCGGCGGTCCGTTCCTTGCGGCGGATGGTGACCGGGCCCGAGGGGCCTTCGGCGGTCACGATGACATCCAGCCGGCCTTCGGGGGCGGGCCCCTCACGTTTCACCGCGCCGTAAACCAGGATCTCATCGCCGTCGAAATTAGCGGTGATGGAGACCCGGTTCTGGCTTAGGCCGGAAACGATGGTTTCGGCGACCGGATTGGCGGCGGTGTCAGCCTCCTGTGCGCCTGCCCCCTGGGGGGCGAGGCTGAGCAGGACCAGAGAGAGCAGGATCTTTCTCATGGCAGCAGGCCCGGGGTGACCGAATAGAGTTCATCCGGGGTCAGCAGCAGATCAAAGGCGATCCGCAGTGCCACCGCGACCACCAGCAGCGACAGCAGTACCCTGAGCTGCTCGGCCCGGAGCCGGATGCCCACGCGTGAGCCGATCTGTGCCCCGATCACCCCGCCAAAGATCAGCACCAGCGCCAGCATCATATCGACGGTCTGGCTGGTGACGGCATGCATGATGGTGGTGAAGGCTGTCACGAAAATGATCTGGAACAGCGAGGTGCCGATCACCACTTTGGTCGGCATGCCGAGCAGATAGATCATCGCCGGAACCAGGATGAAGCCACCGCCCACTCCCATGATCGCGGCGAGGAAACCGACAAAAGCGCCGATCGCTGCCGGGGGGATCACACTGATATAAAGGCCCGAGGCGCGGAATTTCATCTTGAACGGCAGGCCATGTGCCCAGGAATGGGTATGGGCGCGCCGGATCGGCACATTGGCATTGCGCGAGCGCATCAGGGCGCGCAGGCTCTCTTGCAGCATGGTTGCGCCGACAAAGCCCAGAAACAGCACATAGGACAGCTGCACGAACAGATCGATCTGGCCGAGTGACTGCATCCAGGCAAAGACCACAATGCCGATGGCCGAGCCAAAGACACCCCCGACCAGCAGTACCGTGCCCATGCGGAAATCGACCGCCTTGCGCTTCATCTGCGCCAGAACGCCCGAGATTGATGAGGCCACCACCTGATTGGCGCCCGTTGCCACCGCCACTGCCGGTGAGACGCCGATGAAGAACAGCAAGGGCGTGATCAGAAAACCACCGCCGACGCCGAACATACCGGACAGAAAGCCGACAACCCCGCCAATACCAAGCAGCAGGAACAGATTGACCGAGACCTCGGCGATGGGGAGGTAGAGCTGCATGGGATCCTGAGGGGCGCGAATGCGCAGGCGATCGGTACGGGAGGTAAAGGGCGAAGCGGGAAGCCGGGCGCTGCACAGGCTCCGGTGGCTCTAGCTTGCCCGGCTTTGGGCGGATGTCAAAGGGGGTTTGACATCAATAGTTATTGTTCAGGTAATGACGCAGGATCCGTTCCAGTTTTGCAGCACCCAGGGGTGCCATGGCTTTGGTATGTTCATGGCTGATCGCCTCATCCGACAGGCCCGCGGCCATATTGGTGATGGTTGAGATTGCCGCGACGTTCAGGCCCAGAAAGCGCGCCAGGATCACCTCTGGCACTGTCGACATGCCAACCGCATCTGCGCCGAGGGTTTTCAGCATGCGGATCTCGGCCGGGGTCTCGAATGAGGGGCCGGAATACCAGGCATAGACCCCCTCGCTCAGGGCAAGGCCAGCGGCCCGGGCCGAGGCCTGCAGCGCGGCGCGGATCCGCGGGGAATGCGCCGCGCCCATCGGCACGAAACGGGCATCGGTGGCTTCGCCGATCAGCGGGTTGTGGCCGTTGAAACTGATGTGATCCGAGAGCAGCATCAGATCGCCGGGCGGGATATCGGCGCGCAGACTGCCGGCGGCATTGGTCAGGATCAGATCCTGACAGCCAAGCGCCTTCAGGGTTTCGAGCGCAATGCGCATCGCAGCCGGATTGCCGTTTTCATAGTAATGCTCGCGCGCGCCGAGGATGGCGACCTCAGCCCCCTCGAGCCGGCCGAGATAGAGATGCGGATTATGGCCCGAGACCGAGATCTGCGGAAAGCCCGGCAGATCCTGATAGGGGATCGCGACGCCTTCGACCGCATCGGCCAGATGCCCCAGCCCCGATCCCAGCACCAGGCCGAGACGCGGGCTGAATGCTCCGGCCCGGGCGCGGATCAGGCCGGCAAGGGTTGCACCATCGGGCATCAGAACCTCCGCTGCGACAGCTCTCAGGGGACAGCATAGCCACAAGCCCTGTAATGAAAAGGGCTTAGGCCCCGGGCATAAGCGTGCGGCTCATCACCAGCGCGTCGATTTTCGCGCCGCTGTCGCTTTCGTAATAGCCGCGCCGCAGCCCGGCCCTGGTAAAGCCTGTGGCCAGATAAAGCGCGATTGCGGCGGGGTTCTCGGCCGAGACCTCGAGAAAGGCCTGCTCTGCGCCACGCGCGCGGGCACTGGTCAGGAAATCCGCGACGAGGCGGCGGGCAAGCCCCTGACGCCGCGCCTCGGGGGCGACGGCGAGGGTGAGGATTTCGGCCTCGCCTGCAATGGCCTGGCCGAGCAGAAAGCCCGCGGGCTGGCTGAGCAGGAAGACATGCGGCAGGCGCAGCAGCCCGGCGATCTCAGCCTCGGGCCAGGGGCGCGGCGTGGTGGTGAAACAGGCTGCATGGATATGCGCCAGTGCGGCCGGATCCGACGCTGCGGGGCCGGGTAAAGCAGTTTCCGGGCCGCTCCGGGCTGGCTCAGGCATCAAGGATCACCGGCGGCGGGTCAGAGGGTGGGGCGGCATCAGCGCCGCGCAGGTAAAAGGGCGCGGGGCGCGGATGGGTCGCGCTTTTGCGAGCCAGAGCAAGGCGGGCGATGGCCTCGACCAGAGGGCAGGCGGGTTCGGTGGCGAGCAGGCCATGGCTGCTGGCATAATCTGCGGCCAGATCGCCCAAAACTCTGGTGCCGGGGGCAGGGGTAAAGCCCTCCGGCAAGGCCCCGGCGCTGACGAGCCCGGCCTCGCCCTCAGGCCCGAAGGCCTGCAGATAGGCGCTGCCACGCCGTGCATCCTGTGCCACCAGCAGCGGTCCCTCGCTGCCAAAGGCCAGAGCCTCCAGCGCGGTGATGCCAATGGCGGGAATGCCAAGCGCCAGGGCCAGGCCCCGCGCGGCGGCGACAGAGATCCGCACCCCGGTGAAATTGCCCGGGCCGGTGCCGACCGCGATCAGCGTCAGCGCCTGCCAGCCGAGGCCCGCCTCTGCCAGCAGCTCTTCGAGCAGCGGGATCAGCCGTTCGGCCTGGCCCTTGCTCATCTCTTCGCGGCGGATCAGCACTTTGCCTGAGGGCAAAAGCAAAGCGGCGGCGCAATGCGCCGCCGATGTATCGAATGCGAGGACCGTGTCAGGCAGCAACAGGACGAACCTCGGTCACTTCGGGGATGTAATGGCGCAAGAGGTTCTCGATGCCCATTTTCAGCGTCAGGGTCGAGGAGGGGCAGCCCGCACAGGCGCCCTGCATATGCAGATAGACCACACCGCGCTCAAAGCCGTGGAAGGTGATATCGCCGCCATCCTGGGCCACGGCCGGGCGCACGCGGGTGTCGAGCAGCTCTTTGATCTGCCTGACGATATCAGCATCCTCACCGTCGAAATGCGCGGCATGGCCACCGGTCGCCCCGCCTTCGCCGTCAATCACCGGCTGGCCGGACTGGAAATGCTCCATGATCGCGCCGAGGATCTGCGGCTTGATATGGGGCCAGTCAACGCTTTCAGCCTTGGTGACCGTGACGAAATCCGAGCCGAGGAAAACCCCGGTTACACCGCCTGCGGCAAAGATGCGGCGCGCCAGCGGCGAAGCCTTTGCGGCCTCTGCATTCGGGAAGTCTGCCGTGCCAAGTTCAAGCACCGCCTGGCCGGGCAGAAACTTCAGCGTGGCCGGATTGGGGGTGGATTCGGTCTGAATGAACATGGTGCTGCTCCCGCTGGGTCATCCGGATATGGAGCGCAGGGGGCCTCAAGTCAAGGCTGGGGCCCCGGCGCTGGCGGGCCAGGCTGGCGCAGCCTGGACGGGGCTCACCTGGACGGGGCTCAGGCGCGGTCCGAACCGTAATAGGCGTACATTTCCTCGATGGCCGATTGCTGGCTCAGCGGCTGCGGTGCGGGCGCTTTTGCCGAAGGGGCGTAATAGATCAGATCCGGCGTCGCGAGGACTTTGCTCGACTGGCTCAGATCCACGGGGCGTTGCATCGACATCTTCTTCGTCCTTCGTCTGATCACATAAGATTACGGCGTCGATATAGGGGCGTGCTGCAGTGCAGAAAAGGTCCGTTGCTGCAGGGCAGCGATGCGGTGGTGTCATGTCTGACGCCGGGGAAGCGCCGCGCGGCAAATAAAAAGGCACCCCGGTCAAGGGTGCCTCTGTCAGGGACTGCCGGGCGTAAGCCCCGGTTAACGGTAGCAGTTTACCGGGACCACCGCTTCGCTATAGCCGGCGGGCAGCTCGGCCCCCAGCTCACCGCCAACGCCATTGCCCTGCATTGGCGGGATGCGCTTTTGCCGCAGGAAGGTCAGCAGCGGGCCCGAGGGCACGGCGAAGTTCATATTCTGCGGCAGGGTGCCGGTTTCCTGCAATATGGCGATATCGTCGACCCGGCTGACCACGACGCCGATCACCGCGCCCTTTTTGTTCAGAAGCGGCCCGCCGGAATTTCCGGGCTGGACCGGAGCGGTGATCATCACCCGGTTCGATGAGCCGTCGACCCCGCGCAAGGCGCTGACATTGCCGGAGGTTACGGTCAGCCCCTGATCAAGGCTGGTGGAATAGGGATAGCCCAGCACCGTCACCGCCTCGCCCAGCTTTGGCACTTCCAGTGCCGAAAGCTTCAGCCAGGCATTGCCCGCATCGGCGGCCCCGCCCAGCACCGCCACATCAAGCGAGGGGTCGGCGGCAAGGATTTCCAGCGCCGTGCCATCGGCCATGCCCACTGCCGAACAGCCCTCGATCACATGGGCTGCGGTGACGAGTGTGGTGGGGGCGATGTAGAAGCCGGTGCCACTGCCCATCAGGGTGCCGGTCACTTTCGGGCGCGGCAGCCCGGCGGCCGGGGCCGTTCCGGGCTGTTCCGGCGTGGCGGGGTTGGCGCCATCGGGGCTGCGGATCGGCGCCGGGCCCGAGGCAATCCCAAGCCCGCCGGGCGCAGGTGCCGTCACGGCATTGCCGCCGCCGCCGCCATTTCCGGCATCGGCGACGCTGGGCAAAGCTGGCGCGGCCCCTGCGGCAGGGACGCCGAGGATTGGCCCGGCAGGCTTTTCACCGGCATTCGGGCCGGGGACGACCTCAACCAGCTCGCCTGGCGGCTCGGGCAGGGTTTCGGGCACCGGCTCGTCGGGTGCGAAAGGCGTGCCGGGGTCGGTTCCGGCCGGGGCTTTTGGCGCAAAAGGCGAGGCCGGGGCCTCGGCGGCGGGCAGCGAGGGTTTGCCGGGGCGCGACACCTGGTCCTCGGCCCGGGGCAGGGCCGAGGCCACTGCAACCGGCGCTGCGGATCCGGCGCCGTTGATCACCTGATCAATCACGCCGCCCTCGGTCCAGATCAGCGAGAGCGGGCTGTCCTGGCCGGTCAGGGTCGAGCTGGCCAGCAGATTGAGCCGGAAATAGCCGTCATTCGTGCTGACGAAATTCATCGAGGTCCATTTGCCCTGATTGAAATCCGAGCGGACATAGGCGGTCATCTTATTCTCGAGTTCGACCCAGCTGACCCACATCCCCTCCGAGCGATAGGTGAAGGGGGTCTTGCCCGCCGCGGCTTTGCCAAGGAACCAGTCATGATCCTCCTGCATCGCGCTGGCATCGCCTTCGCGGATGATCAGCGAGAGCGCCTGATCCTTTGAGATATATTCTTCCTGATTCTTACCCTCGACCGGGTCCATATAGGCGAAGGGGTAGAGATAAGAGGTATTGGCGATGGCGGAATAATTGATCTGCCAGTTCTGGGCGACCCTTTCGTCCTCAAGAAAGATCACCAGATCCTTAATATCGCTGAACAGGGGCTGGCTGCTGCCGCGGATGCGCTGGGTATAGCTGGCGAAAGCCTTCTGGCTGTCCTCGCCCCAGACCGCATTGGCAGAGCCGGAGAAATCACCGCTCCAGGAAAGCGCGGCCTGAATGGTTGCGGTATCCTCGCGGCTGAGGGTCCTGGCGTCGAAAGGGCTGTTCAGCCAGGATTGTGCGGCGGCGGCGAAAGGCACGAACACCAGCAAGAGGCTGAGGCGGACCATAAGCAGCACAGAGCGCATCAGATTTTACTCCAGAATAAAAAGTCCCGCAGATCCGCGGCAGCTGCCGCCCGTCGCGGTCATGCTGCCTCGCTTCGGGCAGAAAGCAAAGCCTTTCCAGCCTTGCCGGGGGTTATGAGAACCATAGGCAAAGTGGTCAACAGGCCTCAGTTCAGGTAATTTTCTCAAGCTTTTCTTTTGAAATATCGCCCGGCACGATGGTGATCGGCGTTGGCAGGCTGCCCGAATTGCGGCTCATCGCCGAGACCAGCGGCCCCGGGCCGGCCTTATCGGTTCCGGCTCCCAGCACCAGCACGCCGATCTCAGGATCCTCGTTGATCTGCGCCAGAATTTCGGTCACGGCATCGCCTTCGCGGATCACCAGCTGCGGATCCACGCCCTGTTTGTCGCGCATCCATTTGGCGAAAACCTCGAAATGCGCTTCGATCCGCTCGCGTGCCTCGGCCCGCATCAGATCGGCCACGCCCATCCAGTGCTGGTATTCTTCGGGCGGGATGATCGAGATGATCGTCACCCCCGCGCCGGTATGCGAGGCGCGTAATGCCGCATAGCGCATCGCATTGAGGCATTCTCGGCTGTCATCCAGGACCACCAGGAATTTCCGCATCAAGGCTCTCCGTCGCTGTGCCTCTCCGGTGGTTCTGCGCCGGAGTTCCGCGCAATTCTGAAACGGCAGAGGGGTAAAAGGCAAGAAGATCTGTCGTGATTAACGCGCTTTCCTGCATCCTCCCGGCTTCAGACCGGCGAAAAAGCCTATTCGCTCCGGGTCAGAAAATGCCCGGTTGCCTGGGCAAACAGCCGCGCGGGATCATCCTGCCAGGTCTCGACATGAACCGAGGCATAGCGCCGGCCTGAGCGGTTGATCCGGGCCCGGGCAAAGGCATCGCGCGGCTGGCCGGGGCGTAGATAATCAATCGTAAGATCAATGGTTTTGGGCAAAATCAGCGGGCTGCGCGCCGGAATTCTGCCCTGACGCAAGCCCGACCACAGCAGGCCGGTGATCGCCGTGACCTCGAGAAAAGCCGCCGTCACGCCGCCATGCAGCGCCGGCAGCATCGGATTGCCGATCAGCTCGGGACGGTAGGGCAGAACCCCGGTCAGCTCATCACCCGCAGTTTCAAACCGGATGCCGAGAAAAGCCAGATAGGGGACCGAGGCAGCCATTTCCTGCAGCAAAGCGGCAGGGGACAGGATCTCACTCATGGCGAGCCTCCGCCTGCGGCGGCGGGGCCGGGATCAATGGTGAAAGCGCCGGTTCCCATGGCCACCGGGCGCGCGGTATCCTCATCACTGGCGGTGACGCGCACGAAGGCGACCGAGCGGGTGATATGGTAGCATTCGGCCCGGGCGCGGATGGTCTGTCCCGGAGTGGCCGCACGCATGTAATCGATGCGCAGATCCAGGGTTGCGGTGATGGGCGAGCTGGCCGGATGGCTGAGCACCGCCGCGCCGGAGGCCGTGTCCATCAGGGTTGAGACCGCGCCGCCATGAATGACCCCGGTCGCCGGATCGCCGATCAGCTTCGGGTCATAGGGCATGGCAATCACCGCCACACCGCCGTCAATGGATTCGAGCTGCAGTCCGAGGGCGGCGGCATGGGGAATCGCCGTGATAAAGGCCCGGGCCCCGGTCAGGGCTTCGTGCTGCTCCGCGCCGGAAGGGGCAGCAGGGGGCGGGCTTGGCAGGGCTGGATCAGGCATATCTCTGGCTCGGACTTTTCGCTTCCTGCTATCATCCTTGCTGGCCGGGCGAGGTGCAAGCCCCGGCGAAGGCCGCTCCTTGCGCAGCGCGCGCCCGGCCTGGGGCCGCAAAGCCGCCTTGCCTTGCCACCCGGCGAGGCCCTACCATTGGCGGGTGGAGGAATAGGCTCTATGTCTGAAAACACCCGGCTGAGTTTCAAAGAGATGTGCGCCCGCTTCGAGGTGACGCCACGAACTCTGCGCTATTATGAATATGTCGAGCTGCTGGCGCCCGAAAAAGAGGGGCGCTCGCGCTTTTATGGCCCGCGCGAAGTGGCGCGGATGAAGCTGATTCTGCGCGGCCGGCGCTTTGGCTTCAGCCTTGAGGAGATCCGGCAATGGCTGCTGATCTATGGCCAGACCGGCGAAGGCGAGCAGCTCCAGGCCTGGCTGCAGCTGGCGGACCGGCAGATGATTGAGCTGGAGCGGCAGCGCGCCGAGCTGGAGAATACCATCGGCGATCTGCGCAATCTGCGCGAAACTGCCAGCTCCGAGCTGGAAAGGCTGGCCGGGAAAGGCTCAGACCGGCCCTGAGGCCGGGCCGGCCTGAAACAGTGGATGGAGAGGGCGGCTCAGCGCGGGCTGGCCGAAGGATCATAACGCAAGAGGCGCAAAGCGTTCAGCGTCACCAGAACGGTCGCGCCGGTATCGGCGAGGATCGCGATCCACAGGCCGGTCAGACCCAGCACCGAGGTCACAAGGAAAACCACCTTAAGCCCAAGCGCCAGGGTGACGTTCTGGCGGATATTGGCCATGGTGGCGCGCGACAGCCGGATCAGCGCCGGGACATCGCGCACCCGGTCGCGCAGGATCGCGGCATCGGCGGTCTCGAGCGCCACATCGGTGCCCGAACCCATGGCCACGCCGAGACTGGCCTGTTTCAGCGCCGGGGCATCATTGATCCCGTCGCCGATCATCATCACCGGCCCTTCGGCGGACAGGCTGCGGATTGCCTCCAGCTTATCGGCGGGCAGCATCCCGGCCCGGAACTCCATGCCCAGAGCTCCGGCAATGGCGGCGGCGGTGCGCGGATTGTCTCCGGTCAGCATCACATTGCGGATGCCCATATCGCCCAGCTCGCGCATGGCGGCAGCGGCATCGGCGCGCGGCTCATCGCGCATGGCGATCAGGCCAAGCGCCTGGCTGCCATGGCTGACCAGCACCACGGTCTTGCCCGAGGCCTCCAGCACTGCCGCCGCCTCTTTTGCCCCGGCGCTGAGCAGGCCGGTGCTTTCGGCATATCCTGGCGACAGCACCTGGGCCTGCGCCGCCCCGACCCGGGCGGTGACGCCCTGACCGGGCATGGCGCGGGCTTCGCTGGCGGCGGGGGCGGTTATGCCATCGCTCGCCAGTCTGGCGGTGATGGCGCGGGCCAGCGGGTGGCTCGACCCGGCCTCAACCGCACCGGCAATGGCCAGCAGATCGCCCGGGCTGACACCAGGGGCGGGCAGAAGATCGGTGACCACCGGACGCCCCTCGGTCAGGGTGCCGGTCTTGTCGAAAGCGATGCGGGTGACGCCCGCCGCCGCCTCGATCACCGCGCCGCCCTTGAGCAGCAGCCCGCGTTTCGCCCCCGAGGACAAAGCCGAGGCGACCGAAGCCGGGACCGAGATCACCAGCGCACAGGGGCAGCCGATCAGCAAAAGCGCGAGACCACGGTAGATCCAGGTATCCCAGTCACCGCCAAAGATCAGTGGCGGCAGCAGCACCACCAGCGCCGAGACCAGCACGATGGCGGGCATATACCAGCGCGAGAAGCGGTCGATAAAGCGCTCGACCGGGGCGCGGGCCTCCTCGGCCTCCTCAACAAGGCGGATGATGCGCGAAATGGTATTGTCGGCGGCAGGGCGGGTCACGCGCAGGCGCAGCACGGCTTCGGTATTGATCGAACCGGCAAAGACCTGGTCGCCCTCGCCTTTGCTGACCGGCAGGCTTTCGCCGGTGACCGGGCTTTCATCAATGCCCGAGCGCCCTTCGGTTATTTCGCCATCGGCGGCGATGCGGTCGCCCGGGCGCACCAGCAGGATCTGGCCCGGGGTCAGGCTGGCGGCGGCAACCTCGCGCAGCTGGCCTGCCTCTTCCAGCCAGGCGGTCTTTGGCACCAGATCGGCCAGCGCCCGGATGCCCTGGCGGGCCTTGCCCGCTGCCACACCCTCCAGAACCTCGCCAACGGCAAAGAGAAAGACCACCAGCGCCGCTTCTTCGGCGGCACCGATGACCAGAGCGCCGATGGCGGCAATGGTCATCAGGCTTTCAATGGTAAAGGGCTGGCCGAGGCGCAGCGCGGCAAAGGCCCGGCGCGCCACCGGGGCAACGCCGATCAGACAGGCGGCGAGAAAGGCTGCATAGCCGATCTGTTCTGAAAACAGCAGCTCTGCGCCCCAGGCGACTGCCAGCAGAATGCCGGTCAGAAGTACGAGGCGGCCCTTGCCGGTCTGATACCAGGCCTTGCCGCGATCTGCCGGGTCATCATGGACATGGCCGGGCGCGCCATGCCCGGCATCCGCCCGGGCACTGGCAGCGGGCGTGTCATGATCGTGATCTTTATCGTGAGCGTGATCTTTATGGTCATGGCCGCCGCAGCAGCTGGCAGCGGGCTGTGTCCGGTCCGTCGCAGCTGCCGGGGCGCTGATCTGATAGCCAAGGCTGCGCACCGTGGCCTCGATCTTTTCTGAAGATGAGCCGCCCGGATCCAGTTGCAGTGACAGCTTCTCTGCCATCAGAGCGACCTTAACCTCGCTGACCCCGGGCAGGCGCTCGACCGCGCGGGTCACTTTCAGACTGCATGCGGCACAATCCATGCCGCCAATACGCCATTCCAGCCGCTGAGCCTCAGCGAGGCTCCGGGTCTCGGGGGATTTCGGGTTACTCTCAGTCACATCAGCACTCCCAGGCCTGACAGAATCACCGGGCCTCTTGTTTCAGCGACTTCGGACCCTAATTCCTCCAGTGACTATAGGTTCAAGAGGTATTTCATGCTCCCGATCGGAAAACTCAGTGCGGCAACCGGCGTGAAAGTGCCGACGATCCGGTATTATGAGCAGATTGGTCTGCTGCCCGAACCTGGCCGCAGTGAAGGCAATCAGCGGCTTTACGACCGCGCGGCCCGCGACCGGCTGGCCTTCATCCGCCATGCCCGCGACCTTGGCTTTCCGCTGGAAGCGATCCGCGAGCTGCTGAGCCTGACCGATGTGCCAACCCATAGCTGCGCGGCGGCGGATGCAATCGCGCGGCGTCAGCTGGCCGAGGTTGAGGCGCGGATTGCCCGGCTGGACTCGCTGCGCGGTGAGCTGCAGCGGATGATCAGCCATCACAAAGGCGGCACGATTGCCGAATGCCGTGTCATTGAGGTGCTGGGCAATCATGCGCTTTGTCAGCACGATCACGCCGGGGAAACCGGCTTCTGATCTGCGGCGCCCGCCTGCAATTTCCGGGGTCGCAAGGCCGGTTTCGCCCCCACGTCACAGCTCCGGTCTGTGACGTGACGTTACGCTGACGTTAACGTCAACCCCTCTGCTAGTCTGTCTCAGAAGTTCCCCTCTGCCATGCGGTGCGCCGGGCCATGCCTGGCTGCGAAGCCGCCGCAGCCAGGGGTCAATGGAGAAGAAAGACGAGATATGAGCGTGACTGCCGGGCTGCTGACCATCCGCGAAATGTGTGACGCCTTTGAGGTCACGCCGCGCACCCTGCGCTTTTACGAGGCGAAAGAGCTGCTCAGCCCGCTGCGCCAGGGCGCGAAGCGCCTCTATGACCGCAAGGACCGCGCCCGGCTGAAGCTGATTCTGCGCGGCAAACGCTTTGGCTTTTCGCTCGAGGAGATTCGCCAGGTCCTGAACCTCTATGAGCGGGACGGCTCAAATCTGGCGCAGATGGAGCGGACCTATGATCTGGCTCTGGATCGTCTGCGGGTGATGGAGGCACAGCGCGACGAGCTGGAAATCGCGATCCGTGAGCTGAAGGCCGAGCTTGAGGCCGGGGCGGGGATGATCGCGGGCACCCGCAAAGCCGCCGAATAAAATCCTGCGCCCCGATGCGCGGACCGGAAGTAAGGGAGAGAGAGATGACCAGCTATATCGCACCGCGTAAGGATATGCAGTTCCTGCTGCAGGAGGTGCTGCAGGCGCCGCGATCTGATATTCCGGGCTATGGCGATCTGGATGAGGGCTTTACCGCGGCGGTGCTGGATGAGGCGGGCAAAGTGGCCGAAGAGGTGCTGGCACCGCTGAATGCCCTGGGCGACAGCGAGGGCTGTGTGCTGGAAAACGGCGTGGTCCGCACCCCGAAGGGCTTTGATGCCGCCTTCAGGGCGATGAAAGAGGGCGGCTGGACCGCGCTGGACTGTGATCCCGAATATGGCGGCCAGGGCCTGCCCTATCTGATGCAATCGGCGGTGGGTGAGATTTTCGTTTCGGCCAATATGGCTTTCAATATGTATCAGGGCCTGACCCATGGCGCCTATTCGGCGATCCATACCCATGGCACCGATGCGCTGAAGGCGAAATATCTGCCGAAAATGGTCTCCTGCGACTGGACCGGCACGATGAACCTGACCGAGCCGCATTGCGGCACGGATCTGGGGCTTTTGCGCACAAAAGCCGAACCTCAGGAGGATGGCTCCTATCTGATCACCGGCCAGAAGATTTTCATCTCGGCGGGCGATCACGATCTGGCGGAAAACATCATTCATCTGGTGCTGGCCAAAGCCCCGGGCGGCGGCGAGGGCACGAAGGGGATCTCGCTTTTCCTGGTGCCAAAGATCCTGGTGAATGAGGATGGCACCCTTGGCGCGCCGAATAATGTCTCGGTCGGCAAGATCGAGGAAAAGATGGGCATCCACGGCAATGCCACCTGCGTGATGAATTACGACGGCTCGAAAGGCTGGCTTCTGGGTGAGCTGCATAAGGGTATGCGCGCCATGTTCACCATGATGAACGAGGCCCGGCTCGGCGTCGGCCTTCAGGGCTATGCTGTGGCCGAGGCCGCCTATCAGAATGCGGTGATCTACGCCAGGGACCGGCTTCAGGGCCGGGCGGTGACCGGGGTTGAGAATCCCTCGGGCCCGGCAGATCCGCTGATCGTCCATCCCGATATCCGCCGTATGCTGATGGATCAGAAAAGCTTTATCGAAGGCGCGCGGGCCCTGACCTTCTGGGGCGCCTCGCTGATCGACCGGGTGCATCGCCTCGGCGATCAGGAGGCCGATGGCCTGATCGGCCTCCTGACCCCGGTGATCAAGGGCTTCCAGACCGATAAAGGCTTTGAAAGCGCGGTCCAGGCGCAGCAGATCTTTGGCGGCCATGGCTATATCGAAGAGCAGGGCATGTCCCAGTTCGCCCGCGATGCCAGGATTGCCATGATCTATGAGGGCGCGAATGGCGTCCAGGCACTGGATCTGGTCGGCCGCAAGCTGGCGGCCGATGGCGGTAAGCATGTCATGGCCTTCTTTGAACTGGTGAAGGCTGAATGCAAAGCCCATGATGGCGATGAGCGGATGAAACCCTTTACCGAGGCGCTGAAGGCCGGCTCGAAACAGCTGCAGGCGGCGGCGATGTATTTCATGCAGAATGGTATGAAAAACCCCAATGCGGCGCTGGCCGGTTCCACCGACTTCCTGCATCTGACCGGCCATGTCTGCCTTGGTCTGATGTGGACGAAAATGGCGAAAGCGGCCTATGCGGCGCTCGATGCCGGTGCGGGGGATCAGGCCTTCTATGAGACCAAGATCGCGACCGGGCGCTATTACATGGCGCGGCAGATGCCCGCCTGTGCCATGCATCTGGCCCGGATTGAAAGCGGGGCCGATCCGGTGATGGCGCTGGCGGCGGAGGCGTTCTAACCTCTCGCCCTGAGGCCATCAGAGGAACCCGCTATGCCGAAACGCTTTCGCCTGACCCGCCGTTTTCCGGTCGCCATGACCGAGGAGGGCTATCGTCGTCTGAAGCGTTTTGCCGGTGAGGCGGGGCTGGATGAGGGGGAGGCTTTGTCGTTCCTGTTCGAGCATTTCGACAGCGTCACCCATCACGACAATCTCGCGCATCGGCTGCGGCTGTTTAACGCCGATCTCGAGGCGCGCAAAAAATGAGGCGGAAGGGCTGATCCTGGCTTTTCCCCTCGGCAGCAGAAAGTCCACGGGGCGTGGGCGCGGCGCTGTGAGGCCGCGCCGCACCTGTCAGCCAGGGGAGGGCCGGGATGAGCGCGAGACTGCATTGCTTTGGCGAAAGTGGCCATTCCTATAAGGTGGCGCTGTTTCTGACCCTGACCGGCCAGGACTGGCAGCCGGTCCGGGTTGATTTCTTCGGTGGCGAAACCCGCAGCGAGGCGTTCCGGGCGCTGAACCCGATGGCAGAATGCCCGGTGCTGGAATGGCGGGGCGAGGTGCTGAGCCAGTCCGGCGCCATCCTGACCCGGCTGGCGCGCGATACCGGGCAGATGGGCGGCACGACGCCGGGCGAAAGCGAGGCGATCCTGCGCTGGATCCTCTGGGATAATCACAAATTCTCGTCCCAGATCGGCGCGACCCGGTTTTTGCTGAATTTTCTGCCAGAGGCAAAGCGCCCGGCAGAGGTGATCGCTTTTCAGCAGGCGCGCCTGAAACCGGCATACCGGCTGCTCAATGATCACCTGGACGGCCGCGACTGGGTGGCGGCTGAGGCGGTCTCAATCGCCGATCTCTCGCTCTGCTCCTATCTCTGGTACCCCGAGCCCTTTGGTTTCACGCGGGCCGACTGGCCGCATATCGACGCCTGGTTGAGCCGCATCGCGGCGCTGCCGGGCTGGAAACACCCTTACGAACTGATGCCTGGCAGTCCCGCTGACCGGGCCGGAGGAGGAAAACATGTCTGAAGCCTATATCTATGACGCATTGCGCAGCCCGCGTGGGCGTGGCCGCGCCGATGGCGCGCTGCATGAGGTGACCTCGGTTTCGCTTTCGGCGCAGATGCTGAATGCGGTGAAACAGCGTAACGGGCTTGAGGGTCATGCGGTCGAGGATGTGATCTGGGGCAATGTCACCCAGGTGGGCGAGCAGGGCGGCTGTCTGGCACGGTCGGCGGTGCTGCTCTCGGATCTCGATGAGCGTATCCCGGGCCTGTCGATCAACCGTTTCTGTGCTTCGGGGATGGAGGCGGTGAACCTCGCCGCCAATCAGGTGAAAGCGGGGGCGGGCCAGGCCTATATCGCCGGTGGCGTCGAGATGATGAGCCGGGTCGCCATGGGCTCGGACGGGGCGGCGATTGCGGTCGATCCGGCGCTGACCTTCAAGACCCTTTTCGTGCCCCAGGGCATCTCGGCCGATATCATCGCCACCAAATTCGGCTTCTCGCGTGAACAGGCCGATCAGCTGGCCGCTGAAAGCCAGCGCCGCGCGGCAGAGGCCTGGGCCGGGGGGCGTTTTGCGAAAAGCATCGTGCCGGTGAAGGATATCAACGGTCTGACCATTCTCGACCATGATGAATATATGCGCCCCGGCACCACCGCCGAGACGCTGGGTGCGCTGAAGGCCAGCTTTAAGGAGCAGGGCGAGGTGATGCCCGGTTTCGACAAGCTGGCGCTGATGAAATATCCTGAGCTGGAGCGGATCAATCATATCCACCATGCCGGAAACTCCTCGGGTATCGTCGATGGCGCCGCTGCCATGCTGATCGGCTCGAAAGAGTTTGGCGAGGCGCATGGGCTGAAGCCGCGCGCCCGCATCCGCGCCACCGCCAAGATCGGCACCGACCCGACCATCATGCTGACCGGCCCGGTGCCGGTCACCGAAAAGATCCTGCGCGATCATGGCATGTCGATCAGTGATATCGACCTTTTCGAGGTGAATGAGGCCTTTGCCGCCGTGGTTCTGCGCTTCATGCAGGCCTTTGATGTCTCGCCCGACAGAGTGAACGTCAATGGCGGCGCGATTGCCATGGGCCATCCTCTCGGGGCCTCGGGCGCGATCATCATCGGCACCCTGCTTGATGAGCTGGAACGGCGCGATCTGACGACCGGCCTCGCCACGCTTTGCATCGCTTCCGGCATGGGCGTGGCCACGATTATCGAGCGGCTCTGATGAAAAAGCTCGATCTGGCAAAGGTGCCGCTGAAGGCCGGCTCGATCTATCCGCCGCCCTATGCAGAGCAGATGGAGGGGCGTTCGAGCCTGCGCTTAGGCCAGGCGGCGGGGCTGACGCAGTTCGGCGTTAATCTTGTGACGCTGAAACCCGGCGCTCTGTCGAGCCTGCGTCACTGGCATCAGGCCGAGGATGAGTTCGTTCTGATGATCTCGGGTGAATGCGTCATGGTCACCGATGACGGCGAAGAGATCATGCGTCAGGGCGATTGCGCGGGCTTTCCCGCAAATACGCCCGACGGCCATCACTTTATCAACCGGGGCGATACCCCGGCTGTCTTTCTCGTGGTTGGCGCAAAAGCCCGCGAGGAGGTCGTGACCTGTTCCGATGTGGATCTGGTCCTGACCCTGAAAGACGGCATTGCAACTTACACCCATAAAGACGGGCGGCCCTACGCGCCCGAGGGAGAGGATCATGGCTGATTTTACCTGTGCAGTAGATGCCGAGGGCGTCGCCACCATCACCTGGGACACCCAGGGCAAATCGATGAATGTGATGTCGATGGAGGGGTTCGAACTGCTCGACAGCCTCATCGGCAAGGCATTGGCGGATGCGGCGGTGAAGGGCATTATCATCACCTCTGGCAAAAAGGATTTCGCCGCGGGGATGGATCTGAATGTCATCGCGAAAATGCGCGAGGGCGGGGCCCAGGCGATCTTTGACGGCGTGATGAAAATGCATGGCGTGCTGCGCCGGATCGAGCGCGCCGGAATGGATCCGAAGACGCTGAAAGGCGGCAAGCCGGTGGTGGCTGCACTTCCCGGCACCGCGCTTGGCATCGGGTTTGAGATCCCGCTGGCCTGCCACCGCATCATCGCGGCGGAGAATCCCAGGGCAAAGATCGGCCTGCCGGAGATTATGGTCGGCATCTTCCCGGGTGCAGGCGGCACGACGCGGCTGGTGCGCAAGCTCGGCGCGATGATGGCCGCACCTTTCCTGCTCGAGGGCAAGCTCTCGGATCCGAAAGCGGCGAAGAACAACGGCCTGATCGACGAGGTGGTCGCCCCGGATCAGCTGCTGGCCCGGGCGAAGGAATGGATCCTTGCTGCGAAAGAGGCCGATCTGGTCAAACCCTGGGATGCCAAGGGCTATAAGATGCCCGGGGGTGCCCCCTATCACCCCGCCGGTTTCATGACCTATGTCGGGGCCAGCGCTATGGTGAATGGTAAGACCATGGGGGTCTATCCGGCCGCCAAAGCCCTGCTCTCGGCGGCCTATGAGGGCGCGCAGGTGCCCTTTGACACCGCGCTGAAAATCGAGGCGCGCCAGTTCACCAATGTGCTGATGAACCCCTCTTCCTCGGCGATGATCCGTTCGCTCTTCATCAATAAAGAGGCGCTGGAGAAGGGCGCGAACCGCCCGGCAGTGGCCGATCAGGGGGTGAAGAAGGTTGGCATTCTTGGTGCGGGCATGATGGGGGCGGGGATTGCCTATGTCTCGGCCAGCGCGGGGATTGAGGTGGTGCTGATCGATGCCGTCCAGGAGGCGGCTGAACGCGGCAAGGCCCATAGCGAGGCGCTGCTCGATAAGGGCATGAAACGCGGTAAGGTGAGCGAGGCGAAAAAGGCCGAAGTTCTGGGCCGGATCACCGCAACCACCGATTATGCCGCCCTCGCCGGCGTCGATCTGATCGTCGAGGCGGTGTTTGAGGATCCGAAGATCAAGGCAGAAGTGACGCAAAAGGCCGAGGCGGCGGCGGGTGCGGGCGCGATCTTCGCCACCAATACCTCGACCCTGCCGATCACTGCGCTTGCAGCCGCAAGTGTGCGGCCCGAACAATATATCGGCATCCATTTCTTCTCGCCGGTCGATAAGATGATGCTGGTCGAGATCATTCGCGGCAAAGCGACCGGCGATCTGGCGGTGGCAAGGGCGCTCGATTTCGTGCGCCAGATCCGCAAGACGCCGATCGTCGTCAATGATGCGCGTTTCTTCTACGCCAATCGCTGCATCATCCCCTATATCAACGAAGGCATCCGTATGCTGGCCGAAGGGGTGGAACCGGCGCTGATCGAGAATGCAGCAAAGCTGGTCGGCATGCCGCTCGGCCCGCTGCAGCTGGTTGATGAGACCTCGATTGAGCTGGGCGTGAAGATCGCGAAGGCGACCAAAGCGGCGATGGGCGCGGATTATCCCGATGGCGCGGTGGATGAGGTGCTGTTCCGCATGCAGGGCCAGGGACGTCTGGGGCGCAAGAATAATGCCGGTTTCTACGCCTATTCTGAAAAGGGCGAGCGGCTCGGTCTCTGGGAGGGGCTTGAGACAGATTATCCGGTCCGTGATGATCAGCCCGCACTGAGCGAAGTGCAGCACCGGCTGCTGATGGCCCAGGTGCTGGAAGCGGTGCGCGCTTTGGAAGAGGGGGTGCTGAGCGATATCCGCGAAGGCGATGTCGGGGCGATCCTTGGCTGGGGCTTTGCGCCCTGGTCGGGCGGGCCTTTCTCCTGGCTCGATATCATCGGCCCGGGCCGGGCGGTGCAGATCTGCGAGGCGCTGAGCGCCGGATATGGCAAGCGGTTCGAAGCTCCGGCTTTGCTGCGTGAGCTGGCAGGGAAAGGCGAGACCTTCTATGGCCGCTTTGGCGAGGGGGCCAGAAAAGCCGCATAAAAAGAAGAAGGGGGGAGGCCAGGGCCTCCCCCCTTTTGCCTCCGGCGGGGATATTTAGGGACAGATGAAGCCGGGCTTTTCATCTGTCTGAAAATATCCCCTGGGGGCCGGGGGGGCATGGCCCCCTCGTCGCTGGTTCAGAACATCCGGCCTGCGAGCGGCACCTCCTGGCCCGGGGCCAGCAGCACCACTTCGCCGCTCGCATCGGGCACGCCCAGCACCAGAACCTCGCTGCGCACCGGGCCGATCTGGCGCGGCGGGAAGTTCACCACCGCCATCACCTGGCGGCCGATCAGCCCCTCTGGCGTATAATGCCTGGTGATCTGGGCCGAAGAGCGTTTGATGCCAATCTCCGGGCCGAAATCAATCTTCAGCTTAAAGGCCGGTTTGCGTGCCTCGGGGAAGGGTTCGGCCTCGAGAATGCGGCCAACGCGGATATCGATTTTGGTGAAATCGTCATAGCTGATCTGATCGCTCATTTCGCCAGCTCCCGGCCGCGATCCGCCGCCGCCTGCATGGCGCGTTTCAGCAGTGGCTCCATGCCGGTCTCTGCATCCATCAGCACCGCCAGCGCCGCCGCGGTGGTGCCGCCGGGTGAGGTGACGTTGATGCGCAGCTGTGCCGCACTGTCCTCGCTCTGATGCGCCAGCTCGCCCGAGCCGCTGACGGTGGCACGCGCCAGTTTCATCGCCACCTCCGGTGACAGACCCTGCGCTACTCCGCCCGCAGCCATCGCCTCAATCAGGTGAAAGACATAGGCCGGGCCCGAGCCGGAAACCGCGATCACCGCATCGATCTGGGCCTCATTCTCCAGATCCACCACCTCGCCGACCGCTGCCATCAGGGCGCGGGCGGTCACCAGATCGGCGGCGCTGGCGTGAGCATTGCCGACCAGCCCGGAGATGCCACGTCCGACCATGGCCGGGGTATTCGGCATCACCCGCACCACCGGGGTCTGTGCGCCAAGTGCCGTTTCCAGCGCTGCAATCGTGGTGCCCGCGGCGATTGAGATGAACAGGGTCCTGCCATTCCCCAGCGCCTGGAGCGAGGGCAGGGCCGCGCCCATCATCTGCGGCTTGACCGCGAGCAGGGCGACGGCAGGGGCGGCGGGCAGGCCTTGATTGAGATGCACGCCCGAGGCTTTCAGCCAGTCCGAAGGGTTCGGCTCCATCACCCAGGCCGAACTGGCGGGCAGACCGGCCGCCAGCCAGCCCGAGAGCAGAGCCGAGCCCATCTTGCCGCAGCCCAGAAGGACGATGCCGTCCTTCGCTATGATATCCATGGACATTTGCCGGCCTTCTCTTCCCAGTGGCAGTCGGCAAAGAGGTTAGGCGCGGCCGTAGGCCTCTGCAATGGCGACTTTCATCGCCTCAACCGGCGGGCGCTCGGCCCAGAGCGTCAGCTGGAAGGCCGGATAGAAGCGCTCGGCCGAGGTGATGGCGGAAGAGATCAGCCGGTCGATCTGTTCGCTCACCGCATGCTGGCCCCCGGCGAGGCAGAGGCCATAGCGCCAGACCATCAGCTTCTGCTCATCCCACCAGTTGAAACCGCCGGTCCAGACCTCGTCATTGCAGCGGTTGATCAGCTCATAAAGCGCGCCCATGCGATGTTCGGGCGGCTCCATTTCAAAGGTGCAGATCAGTCGCAGCGTTTCGTCATGGCCGGACCAGGCGAGGGTGATCGAGTAATTGCGCCACTGCCCCTCGACCGCCATGGCGATCTGGTCATCGGTCACGCGGTCGAATTCCCAGTCGTGATATTCGGCCAGTGTTTCGGCCAGATCGATCGGGTGGACTTCATCCGAGAGAGAATAGTCTTCGGAAAGCGACATGTCCGAAACCCTTTTTATTGCGTGTGCCTCAGTGCGAACCACCAGAAGCTGTCATTTGGGCGAGAAAATGCGGAATGGAAGCTGTTACCCACCAGATGTTGAGGCTTATCCTGCGGTCCGCACCCATTTCTGTAAAGCCGTTTCTTGTGGAGAGGGCTGTGGACAAGGGGGTTTTCCACGGAAAACTCGCAGCCATGTGGGCGAAATGTGGTTAACATTGCCCCGCTGCGGTGAATCCTTCGCGCATCGGCGCAGCCCCAGGACCCTGGGGATGAGGCGGGATGGCTCTACTATATAGCCGGGGGTTCAGCGGCTGATGGCGCGCAGAGCCTGACGCAGGCTTCGCGCCAGAACCGATTGCAGCCCGGCGCCGATGGCGCTGGCGAGGCTCACCAGCAGTCCGGCCAGCCCGGCGGCCAGGGCGAGGGCCTCATCGCCGAAGCGTAAGGCCGCGCGCATGAAGCGGGATTTGCCGATCACCTCCAGCGTGCCGAGCGCCTTGCGCCCCAGCGTCTCACTGGCGTTGGCGAGGCGGCGGGCATCGCCCGGGCCGTCGATATAGCGCAGCAGATGCAGCGTCTCGGAGGGGGCGAGGCGGCCCGAGATCCGGCCAAGGTCCGAGGCCAGATCAGCGGCCGGACGGATCACCTCGGGGCGCAGCAACCGGGCCGGATCGGTGAGGCTGTCAATGCGGGCCAGCTCGTCCCAGCGCAGCCCCCGGCGCGCGGTATCGGTCAGGAAATTCAGCAGACGTGGCGGGATCAGCGCCATTTTACGGGCCATTTTCAGCAGCCCCGCTCCGGCCTTCACGCTCAGTGATGTGCCGCCCGTGCTCAGGGCAGCCGCCGTGGCGCCAAGGCCAATGGCGGAAAGCGCGAGGTCAAGCTGGTCGATCTCTGCGCCGCTGACATAGCTGATCCCGGCTTTCGACAGCCCGGCCAGATCCCCGAT
The DNA here is from genome assembly GCF_020539525.1 of Pseudogemmobacter faecipullorum. GTDB lineage: Bacteria > Pseudomonadota > Alphaproteobacteria > Rhodobacterales > Rhodobacteraceae > Pseudogemmobacter > Pseudogemmobacter faecipullorum. The sequence goes on from NZ_JACDXX010000002.1 coordinate 278,398, forward strand.
CGGCGTCATCTGCACCGGCGCATTGCACAAAAGCGCCTGGGAAAGACTGCAGGAGGAGGCGTCCCAGAAGCACATCACACAGGCGCCGGCAGTGGCGAGATAGCCCGAATCCTCTTCCCGCGCGGTTTCAAGGCCGAGGTTAAGCTCCGGGGAAAGCGCGATATTCTGCAGCCCGGCAAGCTCGGTCACGGCATCAATCGCGATCCAGTTGCGCGGATCCTCAGCGAGCAGCACCGCGAGGCGGGCCTCCAGCCCGGGCCCGGTTTCAGATTTCGCCAGTTCGCGCTCAAGCGCGGCTGCGAATTCATCCGAGCTGCGTTCGATCAGCGGGCGCAGCAGAGGATCCTGGCGGATCCGCTCTGCCGCCCACCAGAAGGAGGCGGCAGAGAAAAGCATCAGGCTCAGGAGCAGCAGGCGGGCGATCCAGCGGCTGCCCCGGCGGATCATCCGCGGCTGCCGATCATGCCGACGATCTCTTTGGTCTTCTTCAGGATCGGTGCGGCAATGGCATCGGCGCGATCCGCGCCTTTGCCAAGGATGCGGTCGATCTCGGAGGGGTCGGCCATATAGCGGTTCATCTCGGCGGTGATCGGCGAGAGTTTGGCCACGGCGAGATCGGCCAGCTTCGGCTTGAAGGTGCCAAACTGCGCCCCGGCGAATTCCGCGATCACCGCTTCGGTCGGAACTCCGGCGAGCGCGGCGTAGATATTGACCAGATTGCGCGCCTCGGGCCGGTCTTTCAGCCCCTCGACCGTCTCGGGCAGGGGATGGGCATCCGAAGTGGCCTTGCGGATCTTTTTCGCAATCGTATCGGCATCATCGGTCAGGTTGATCCGGCTGGCATCCGAAGGATCGGATTTCGACATTTTTTTCGTGCCATCGCGCAAAGACATGACGCGGGTGGCGGCGCCCTCGATCAGCGGCTCGGTGATCGGGAAGAAATCGACGCCGTAATCATGGTTAAACTTGGCGGCGATATCGCGGGTCAGCTCAAGATGCTGCTTCTGATCCTCGCCCACCGGCACCTGGGTGGCATGGTAAAGCAGGATGTCTGCCGCCATCAGCGAGGGATAGGCCAAGAGGCCCAGCGAGGAATTTTCGGCATTCTTGCCGGCGGTCTTATCCTTGAACTGGGTCATGCGGTACATCCAGCCGATGCGCGCCACGCAGTTCAGGATCCAGGCCAGTTCGGCATGGCCGGTCACCTGGCTCTGATTAAACAGAACCGAACGGTCGGGATCAATGCCCGAAGCCAGATAAGCGGCAGCAATCTCGCGCGTCTGGTGGCGCAGTTTGGCCGGATCCTGCCAGACGGTGATCGCATGCAGATCGACGACGCAATAGATCGTCTCGATGCCCTCATTCTGCTTTTCCGCGAAACGCTTCAGCGCGCCGAGGTAATTGCCGAGCGTCATCCCGCCCGAGGGTTGAATGCCCGAGAAAATCCGCTGGCTGAAGCCCGGGTTTACATTGCTCTGCGGCGCTGCTGGCGAGCTCATTTCGCGCTCCGTCTGGAAATAGGGACGCGCCCGGCGTAAGCCTTTCAGCGCGAGGCGTCAACTTGCCCGCGCCTGAGAGCGGAGAGCCTGATGCACGATACCGACCCCACTGCCTCGCCTTTTAACAGCCTGCCCTGGGTGGTCTGGGCGCTGGCGCTGCCGATCATCGCCATGGAGGTGGTGCTGAACCTCGCGGCGCGGGAGATCATCGGCGGTCCCGCCGGGCCGGGCTGGCGGCTGATGGCGGTGCAGGATTACGCCGTGGCGCGAAATGTCATGGAGTTTCTCTATGCCAACCGGCTCTGGGAAGAGCTGGCGCTGCGCGCCTTTGCCTATCCCTTTGTGCACAGCGGTTTCACCCATGCGCTTTTCGCGGTGGTGATCCTGCTGGCGCTTGGCAAAATGGTGGGAGAGGTGTTTCGCTGGTGGGCGGTGCTGGTCATCTTCTTTGGCGCGGCGCTGATGGGGGCGCTGGTCTATTGCCTTGCGGTGCCGGAGCCGGCCTGGCCGCTGATCGGCGCCTATCCGGCGGTCTATGGCATGATCGGTGGCTTTACCTTCCTGCTCTGGACCCGTCTCGTCGGCACCGGCAATCAGCGCTACCGGGCTTTCTCGCTGATCGGCATGCTGATGGGCATTCAGCTGTTGTTTGGTGTGCTGTTCGGCGGTGGCTATGAATGGATCGCCGATCTCGCAGGTTTTGCCACCGGCTTTGTTCTGTCCTTCTTCGTCAGCCCTGGCGGCTGGGCGCGGCTGCGCGAACAGATGCGCAGCCGCTGAAGGTGTTTGTCAGACCGGGCGGGGGCTTTATGCCCGCCGCCCGCGCCGCAGCGAGGCTTTCAGATCGCTCAGGCTCATCGCGCCGGTGGCGATTGCGGTGGCGAAATAGCTGCCCATGCCGGCCAGCACCATCAGCCCCAGCAGCGGCGTGCGGCTGCCCTTTTCGATGCTTGCCGCGCCAAAGCCAATGAGCATGGCGTAAAGCACCGCGCCCATCACCGCCGAGGCGAGAAGGATGCGCGGCAGGCGGTGCCAGAACCGCGCGTCGAGCTGCGCTGTCAGCCCCATATTGCGCGAGCCGAGCCAGAGCTGCAGCACCATAATCCAGCCGGCAGTGGTGGTGGCAATTGCCGCCGCGAGGAAGCCGATCAGCGGCATCAGTGCCACCGCGACCAGCGCATTCACCGCCATCGAGACCAGCGCAAAGTTGAAGGGGCGGCGGGTGTCGTGACGCGCATAATAGAGCGGCTGCAGCACTTTATGCAGCACGAAAGCGGGCAGGCCCGCGCCATAGACCGCAAGCGCAAGCGCCGTGTTCTGCGCCGCATGGGCGTCATAGGCGCCCCGCTCGAAGATCACGCCAATGATCGGGCGGGCGATCACGACCAGCGCCACGGCGGCGGGCAGGGTCAGCAGCAAAGCAAATTCGGCCCCGCGTGAGAAGGAATGCTGCGCGCCCGAATCGTCTTTGGCGCGCAGGCGGCGCGACAGCTCGGGCAGAAGCACCACGCCGATCGCAATTCCCACCACGCCAAGCGGCAGCTGATAGAGCCGGTCGGCATTATAGAGCCAGGTGATCGCGCCATCGGTATAGGAGGCGACCTGTCGGCCGACGATCAGATTGACCTGCACCACGCCCCCCGCGAGGGCGGCAGGGGCGGCGATAATGGCAAGGCGCTTCAGCTCGGGGGTCCATTTCGGCAGCTGGAAGGGCAGAGAAAAGCCCAGCCGTTTCAGCGCCCACCAGGTGGTCCCGAGCTGCAGGATGCCGGAGACCGAGACCGACCAGGCCAGAGCGCTGCCCATATCCCAGCCAAACTGCCGCGCCAGCAGCATGCCGGCAATCATCGAGAGCGAGAGCAGGATCGACACGGCTGAGGTGGCGAGGAACCGCCCCATTGAATTCAGCACGCCCGAGAGCAGCGCCGTCAGCGAGATGAACAGAATATAGGGGAAAGCCACCCGGCCCATATCCACCGCCAGATCAAAGCGCGCATCGCCCCCAAAGCCCGAAGCCATGGCCCAGACCAGCAGGGGCATCAGCAGGATGGCGAGGGCCGAGAACAGCGCAAGGAAGGCCGCGAGGCTCCAGAAAGCGTCGCGGGCAAAGCCATTGGCATCCTCTCCGCCCTCCAGCTTTTTGGAATACATCGGCACAAAGGCCATATTGAACGCGCCTTCAGCGAAGAGGCGGCGGAACATATTGGGCAGGCTCTGCGCCACGACAAAGGCCTGGGCGACCGCGCCATCGCCGAGATAGGCACTCATGACCATATCCCGCACAAGGCCTGCTACCCGTGAGATCAGAGTCCAGAAGCCCACGGTCAGAAAGCCTGCCATCAGCCGGATTGGTTTCATGCTCAGATTTACCCCCGACCCTCAGCCTTGCGCCTGGGCCCGCTCTGCACCATCGGCAATCGCCTGGCGCAATTTCTTCTCCAGCGCCTCCTGGCGCCGTTTTTCATGCATTTTCAGGCCGAACATGTCTTTGACATAGAAGCTGTCAACCACCTGGGCCCCATAGGTGGCGATCACCGCCGAAACGATAGAGATATTGTTATTCGCCAGCGTCCGGGTCAGGTCATAGAGCAGGCCGGGCCGGTCCCGGGTGTCGACCTCGATGATGGTATAGATATCCGAGCCTTCATTATCGAAGGTGATATGGGTCGGGAAGCGGAACTCGCGCTCGCGCTTTTTCACTTTATCGCGTCCGGCCAGGGCCTCGCGCGCCACCACCTCGCCGCGCAGGGTCTTTTCGATCATCTGCCGCAGCCGGGGCAGGCGCGACATTTCATAGGGATGGCCCTCGGCATCCTGAACCCAGAACACCGCCGTGGCATAGCCGTCTTTCGAGGTATAGGTCCGCGCATCCACGACATTGGCCCCGACCAGCGCCAGAGCACCGGAGAGACGCGAGAAAATGCCGGGGTGATCGGCCAGCGCAAAAGCGGCGCGGGTGGCGTCACGGCTGACATCAGGCTCCAGATCCATGCGGATCTCATCATCACCCAGATTGCGCAAAAGCCTGGCAAAGACCAGCTGGGTCGCGGTTTCGAGACCCTGCCAGTATTGCGGATAATGCCGCGCGGTTTCGGCGCGCAGCTCTTTGCTGTCCCAGTCCGCGAGGGCGTCGCGCAGCGCCTTTTTGGCCTCGGCCTCGCGGTTTTCTCTGTTGACGGTTTCAAGCCCGCCTTCCAGCGCCGCGGCTGTGGCCTGATGCAGCGCCCGCACCAGCATCGCCTTCCAGTTGTTCCAGGTGCCGGGGCCGACGCCGCGGATATCGCAGACCGTCAGCACCGTCAGCAGATCGAGCCTTTTGCGGGTCTTCACCGCCTTGGCGAAATCGCGCACGGTGCGCGGGTCGGAAATATCGCGTTTCTGCGCCATATCCGACATCAGCAGATGCCAGCGCACCAGCCATTCGACGGTTTCGCTTTCCTCATCGGACAGGCCGAGCCGGGGCGCGACGCGCCGGGCGATCCTTGCGCCCAGAATAGAGTGATCCTCGGCGCGGCCCTTGCCGATATCATGCAGCAGCAAAGCCACATAGATCACTTTGCGGTTCACCCCGACCTCAAGGATCGATGAGGACAGCGGCAGATCCTCGATCAGCTCGCCGCGCTCGATCTGGGCCAGGGTCGAGATGCATTGGATGGTATGCTCATCGACGGTATAGTGATGATAGACGTTGAACTGCATCATCGCGACGATGTGTTCAAATTCCGGAATGAAGGCAGCCAGCACCCCCAGCTCATTCATCCGTCGCAGCGAGCGTTCGGGATTGCCGTGCTTTAAGAGCAGATCGAGAAAAATCTGCTGTGCCTCAGGGTCTTCGCGCATTCCGGCATCAATCAGATGCAGGTTCGCAGTCACCAGCCGCATGATATTGGGATGCAGCAGATAGGTGGTGCGCAGCGCCTCCTCAAAGACCCGCAGCAGGTTCAGCTTATCGGCGAGGAAGGCCTCGGGATCGAGCGCGTCAATCCGGCCCTGGACCAGTTTATAGCCGGGGCGCACCCGCTTCCCCAGCCGGAATGCGCCCTGCAGCGAGGCCTCGCTTTTGGCGTGGCGGGCCTCCAGCCCGGTGAGGAAGATCCGCGTCAGCTCACCGACGCGGGTGGCATGGCGGAAGTAATCCTGCATGAACACCTCGACGGCACGGCGCCCGGCCAGATCGCGGTAGCCCATGCGCTGGGCCACTTCGGGCTGCAGATCAAAGGTCAGCTGATCGCTGGCGCGGCTGGTGATGTAATGCAGATGGCAGCGCACCACCCAGAGGAAATCCTCGGCGGTGCGGAAGGTCTCATATTCCTCCTGGCTGAACAGCCCGGCCCGGACGAGGCCGGCGGCTTTTTCAACCCGGTGCAGATATTTGCCGATCCAGTAGAGGGTCTGCAGATCGCGCAATCCGCCCTTGCCCTCTTTGACATTGGGCTCAAGCACATAGCGCTGGCTGCCCTGGCGTTTGTGGCGCTCGGCGCGTTCCTGCAGCTTGGCCTCGATGAATTCCGCACCGCTGTTATGGAACAGCTCGTTCCAGAGCGCCTCGCCCAGCTCATGGGACAGCGCGCGATCGCCGGTGATGAAACGCTTCTCCAGCAAAGCCGTGCGGATGGTGATGTCTTCACGGGCGAGGCGAATGCAGTCGCGCAGCGTGCGCGAGGCATGGCCGACCTTCAGCTTCAGATCCCACAGGATGTAGAGCATGGTCTCGACCACGCTTTCCGACCAGGCCGTGGTTTTCCTGGGCGTGAGGAACAGCAGGTCAATATCCGAATGCGGTGCCATTTCGGCCCGGCCATAGCCGCCGACCGCCAGCACTGCGAGCTTGTCGCCGCCCGGGCCCGCCGGCGCGGGATGGAGATGCAGCGCGACCCGCAAACAGGTCTCGATCATGGCATCGGTGAGCAGGGCCTGGGCCGAAATCAGCGGCCGCGCCTCATTCGGGGCGGCGAGGAAGGCGGCGGCAAGGGCCTTGTTCGCTTCGGTCTTCGCCTCTCTGATATGGCGCACCGCGATGGCCCGGGCGGTCTTGCCATCGGCGGTCTGCCCGGCGCGGATCTCAGCGAGAATTGCTGCGCTCAAAGCCTCGCGGTCGATCAGCGCGCTTTCGGGAAGCAGAACAGGAACCGCAGCCGACCCGAGGCCGGCTGCGGTGGTGAGAGCGGGGCCCGGCTCGGCGTCAGAGACCGGCACCGGAGAAACTGCGCGGGGCGGCGTCAATCACGACCACCTGATTGTTCCGGATTTCCGCGACAGCAAGGCCACGTTCATTGCTGCCGTTGGCGCGCAGGCGGAAAATGCCCGAAACACCGACGAAACCGGCATTCTGGGTCAGCGAACCGGCCGAAAGATCGCGCTTTTGCCGCGACAGGGCACCGATGGCGGCAATGCCGTCATAGGCCAGGCTGGCAATCGGATGCGGGGCCGCGCCATAGCTGCCCTGATAGCGCGACTGGAACTGTGCATAAAGATTGGGATCGGGCAGAGTGAACCAGCCGCCCTGAATGCCAGGCATCGACAGGGTCTGCGCCGGAACATCCCAGCGGGTCAGGCCGAGGTATCTGGCGGCATTGCGGTCGAGACCATTATCGGCGAGCAGCTGGCTCAGCAGCGGCAGGGCCCCGGCGGTATCGGCGGTCAGGAACAAAGCCGAGGCGCTGGTGTCACGTGCGGTCTGCACGATGCCCGGCGCGGCAGAGGTGACACCCTGCTGGCTGAATTCATAGCCATTGACCGCGACAACCGTGCCTCCGGCTGCGGCAACGCCGCGCTGGATCGCCGCCTTGCCGGCCTCACCTGCGGTATTGCGCTCATGCACGATCATGATGCGGTTGCGGCCCTGGCGCACGGCATAGCCGGCCATGCGGCGTGCCGCATTGTCAAAGGTCGGCCCAAGCACGAAGACATTGCCGCCCGCGATATCGGTATTATTCGAGAAGGCGAGAACATTGATGCCCTGGCCTTTGACCGCATGGCCGACCGCATTGGCCTCCTGGGCGAAGACCGGGCCGAGAATGACATCGGCGCCTTCGGCCACGGCCTGGCTGGCGAGGGCCGCGGCCTGAGCCGGATTGCCGCCGGTCTGATAGACCTTCAGATCAATTTTCACACCGGAGAGATCGGCCACGGCGAGGCGGGCGGCATTCACCAGATTATTGGCCAGCACCTGATCGCTGGCCGAGCCACCGCCACCGGGCACCAGAAGCGCCACCTGAACCGGGTCCGAACCCGAGGTTTTCCCGCCGCCCTGACCGCTTTCTCCGGTCGGCACGCAGGCTGCGGCGACCAGCGCCAGGGGGGCAAAAAGGACGCGGCGCAAGCACTTGCGGGCGGACTGGAATAAAGACAACATAAAACTCCTTCACCGGATGGCTGGCGCGGGACGCAGGGAGATAGCATTGTTCAGGTTAAATCGTTCCGCATCCGAAGTAAACTTCGCGGCAGGTCTGTGATGGAGCAATCCACCATATCTGAGGGCGTTTTCCGGCCGCGTCCCGGCGCTGTTGCGCCAGGGCTGCATCTGGTCTCGACCCCGATCGGTGCGGCCCGCGATATTACCTTGCGCGCGCTCGATGTGCTGGCGGGGGCAGATGTGCTGGCGGCTGAGGATACCCGCACCCTGCGCCATCTGATGGAAATCCACGGCATCGCGCTGAATGGCCGCCCGCTGGTGGCGGTGCATGATCATAATGAGGCCGGGGTGGCCGGGCGGATTGTCGCCGCGCTGCGCGAGGGAAAATCGGTGGCCTATGCTTCCGAGGCGGGCACGCCGCTGATCTCGGATCCGGGCTTCGTGCTGGCGCGGGCCGCTGTGGCGGCGGGGCAGCCGGTGCTGGCGGCGCCAGGTGCCTCGGCGCTGCTCGCGGCCCTTGCCGTGGCCGGACTTCCGGCCGACCGCTTCCTTTTCGCAGGCTTCCCGCCCTCGGCCCGCGGCGAGCGGCAGCGTTTTCTTCAGGAACTGGCATCGACCGGGGCGACGCTGGTGCTTTACGAATCACCGCGCAGATTGCGCGGCTGCCTGGCCGAGATGGCGGTTTCTTTCGGTGCCATGCGTCAGGTCGCGGTCTGCCGCGAGCTGACCAAGCGCCATGAAGAGGTTTTGCGCGGCACGATCACCGAAGTGATTGAAATGATTGGTGAAGAAGACCCAAAGGGCGAGATCGTGCTGGTGGTCGACCGCGCCCCGCCGAAAATTGTGGGCGAGGCCGAGATCCTTGCCGCGCTACAGCAGGCCTTGCTGACGATGCGCGTTAAGGATGCGGCAAGCTTTGTCGCCGATACTCTGCAGGTGCCGCGGCGTGAGGTCTATCAGCTGGCCCTCGCACAGCGACAGGAAGAATAGCCGCGAAAGGGGCAGGCTGATGGCACTTGATTTTCACAGTGAAGACCTCTTTGCCGATCCTGCTCCCTCAGCCTGTCAGGTGGCACGCGGGTTGCGCAATTATCTGAGCGGTCATGCCGCCGAAGAGGCGGTGGCCAGGGATTATCTCTCGCGGGGCTATCAGATCCTGGCCCGGCGCTGGCGTCAGGCCGGGGGTGAGATTGACCTGATCGTGGCGCGCGGTGCCGATCTCGCCATTGTCGAGGTGAAAAGCGGCTATAGCCATGCGGCGGCGGCGCAGCATCTCACCCGGTCTCAGATCCGGCGGCTGGTGGCTGCGGCCGAGCGTTTTTTGTTCGGGACATGGCTGCCGCAGCTGGCCCCGGGGGCCAGGCCTGAACTGCGGTTCGACCTCGCCCTGGTGGACCGTGTCGGGCGGATCGATATCTGCGAGGCGGCGTTTTTCGCCTGACGGGTTTACATTGCGCAGCCGCTTACGGCATCAAGGCTGTGCAACGCCCGGAGAGAGACATGGCCCTGAAAGTCGCATTGCAGATGGATCCGATTGCCTCGGTGAATATCGATGCCGATTCCACCTTCCGCATCGCGCTTGAGGCGCAGAACCGCGGGCACAGCCTTTTCTTCTATACCCCCGACCGGCTGTCCTTTGTGGAAGGCAGGGTGATCGCGCGGGGCCATGCGATTGAGCTGCGCCGCGAGAAGGGCAATCACGTTACTTTCGGCCCCGAGACCGAGGTTGATCTGGCCGGTTTCGACGTGGTCTGGCTGCGCCAGGATCCGCCTTTTGACATGGGCTATATCACCTCGACCCATCTGCTCGAACTGCTGCAGCCCAAAGTGCTGGTGGTCAATGACCCGTTCTGGGTGCGTAACTTCCCGGAAAAGCTGCTGGTTCTGCGGTTCCCGGATCTGACGCCGCCGACCGCCATCGCCCGCGATCTGGAAACGATCCGTGCCTTCAAAGCGCGGCATGGCGATATCATTCTCAAACCGCTCTACGGCAATGGCGGTGCAGGGGTGTTCCGGCTTGATGAGAATGACCGCAATCTTTCCTCGCTTTATGAGCTGTTCACCTCGATGTCGCGCGAGCCGATGATCGTGCAGAAATTCCTGCCGGCGGTGGCGCAGGGCGATAAAAGGGTGATCCTCGTCAATGGTGAACCGGTCGGCGCGATCAACCGCGTGCCCCAGGCGGGCGAGACCCGGTCGAATATGCATGCCGGGGGGCGGCCTGAGCAGGTCGGTCTGACGCCGCGCGATCTGGAAATCTGTGCCCGGATCGGGCCGACTTTGCGTGACAATGGTCAGATTTTCGTCGGCATCGATGTGATCGGCGACTGGCTGACCGAGATTAATGTCACCTCGCCCACCGGCATTCAGGAGCTGGAGCGGTTTGACGGAACCAATACCGCCGAAAAGATCTGGCAGGTGATTGAGGCCAAGCGCGCCGGCTGAGCCGCTGACCGGCCTCAGCTGATCACCGATCCGCTGAGGCGGTAGCCTGCCGCCTCGGCCAGATGGTTTCGGCTGATCGTGTCGCAGCCCTCGAGATCGGCAATGGTACGCGCCACCCGCAGCAGCCGGTGATAGCCGCGCGCGGTCAGCCCCAGCTGTTCGGCCAGCCGCGCGATCAGCGCCTTGCCCTCGCGGTCCGGGCTGGCATAGCGCTCGAGCGCGCTGCCCTGCAGATCTGCATTGGTCAGCCCCTCGCGCCCCAGCCGCCCGGCCTGGATCTGCCTTGCCTGGGCCACCCGCGCCGCGACCCGGGCCGAGCTTTCGCCCAAAGGCGGTAAATCCAGCTCGCTGATGCTCACGGGCGGCAATTCAAGGCGCAGATCGATCCGGTCGAGAAGCGGGCCCGAGAGCCGGGCGAGGTAATCCCGGCCGCAATGCGGGGCTTTGGAACAGGCCCGGGCCGGATCGCTCAGCCAGCCGCACCGGCAGGGATTGGCTGCGGCGATCAGCTGGAACCGGCAGGGATAATCGACATGGGCATTGGCCCGCGCGACGCTGACCACGCCGCTTTCAATCGGCTGACGCAGCACTTCCAGCACCGGGCGGGCGAATTCCGGCAGTTCATCCAGGAAGAGCACACCATTATGCGCGAGGCTGATCTCGCCCGGTTTCGCCCCCCGGCCCCCGCCCGCCATCGCCGCCATCGAGGCGCTGTGATGCGGGGCGCGGAACGGCGCATGGCGCGGGATGGTCCCGTTCAGCTGCCCGGCAAGCGAGTGGATCATGGCACTTTCCAGCGCCTCTGCGGCGGAAAGCGGCGGCAGCAGGCCTGGCAGCCGCAGCGCCAGCATGCTTTTGCCCGCACCGGGGCTGCCGGTCATCAGCAGATGGTGGCGGCCGGCGGCGGCAATCTCCAGCGCCCGTTTGGCACGTTCCTGACCGCGGACCTCGCGCAGATCGGGGCCAGGTCCCTGAAGGGCGGCGGGTGGCAGCGGCTCGGTGGCGGGCAGCACCGCCTGGCCCGAGAAATGCTGCAGCACCTCGTGCAAGGTTGCTGCGCTGATCACCTCAGCCGCGCCGACCCAGGCCGCCTCGCGCCCTGGGATCAGCGGGCAGAGAAGGGTGCAGTTTTCCGCCGCCGCCGTCAGGGCGGCGGGCAGCGCGCCCGCCACTGCGATCAGCTTGCCATCGAGCGACAGCTCACCAAGCGCCAGGGTGCGGGCAACCTCATCCTCGGGCAGCAGGCCAATGGCGGCCAGCAGCGCCAGGGCAATCGCCAGATCATAATGGCTGCCCTCTTTCGGCAGATCCGCGGGCGAGAGGTTGATGGTGATGCGCCGGTTCGGCAAGGCAATCGACAAAGCCTCCAGCGCCGCGCGCACCCGTTCTTTCGCTTCGCTGACCGATCTTTCTGCCATGCCGACGAGGCTGAACCCCGCCGCACCATGGGCCAGGGCGCATTGCACCTCGACGAGGCGGGCCTCGATGCCTTCGAAGGCGACGGTATAGGACCGTGCCACCATCCAGAGCCCCCCATGCAGCGCGCCGGTTTCCGGGCTGCCCGGTCCGGGGCCGAGCATTGCGCGCCGGGGTTAATGCCTGGTTAATGCCTGATGCACGCCTGATTCACGCCTCCGGCAGTCTGGCCCCGACCAGGGCCATGAAGGCGGGCCAGGCGGCGGCATCGGCAAGGGTTTTGTCGCGGCAGAAGGCAGAGCAGAATCCGTAACGATGCCCGGCAAGTTCCAGCACATGGCTGACCGGGCCTCCCGAACAGGGGCAGCTCTGGTTCACGGCATCCTGGCCGTCAACCGCCCGGGCGGCGAGCGGGGCCGGGCCGGGCCAGTCGCGGCGCGGCCAGTCGCGGCGATAGACCGGCTGATCGGCCCCATCCACCATGCCCATGGCGCGCCAGCGCCGGAACGAGGGATGCGAAAGCGCGGCCGTGACCCAGGCCATGGCCTCAGGCCCGACCGGCAGATTATAGCCTGCGATCCGGGCCGCCAGCGGGGTAAAAAACACATCGGCCGCGCAATAGGCGCCCAGCAGCCATGGGCCTGCTGCGGCGCGGCTGCGGGCATGGGTGAGCAGCTGCCCGAACCGGGCCAGATCGGCCAAAACCGCCGGTGGCGGGCTGCAATCCTGATAGGAGACCCGCAGATTCATCGGGCAATAATCGCGCAGGGCCTGAAACCCCACATGCATTTCAGCGGCAAGCATCCGGGCGGTGGCGCGGCGGGCCGGATCAGCGGGCCAGATCCCGGCTTCGGGATGGCGGCTGGCCAGCTCCTCGGCAATGGCGATGCTTTCGCTGATCACCGTGCCCTCGGGCAGGCGCAGAGCCGGAACAGTGCGGGCGGGCGGGAAAGCGGCAAGCATCTCCTGCAGCTGCGGGTCATAAAGCCGGGCATGGCTGACCCGGACCGGCAGGTCAAAAGCATCAAACAGCAGCCAGCCGCGCAGCGACCAGCTCGACCAGGCGCGGTCACCAATAAGCAGATGATAGTCCAATTCAGCCCTCCGGATATAGCGGGCGCAGCCTAGGGCCGGAGCGGCCGGGAGAAAAATTCCGATTTGTGCGCTGTGGCATCACGGGCTGTGATTGATCCGGTGCAGGCGGCCCGGTGTGGCGCTATCGCCCAGTTCGAGACAGGTCAGTGAGAGGTTGCCGATCCGGTGCGACAGGACCTCTTTCGCCGGGATCTGCAGCGCGTGCTGCACGGCGGCAAGAATGGCGCCGAAATGCGCGACGATGATCACCTCGCTGTGCTGGCCTTGCAGCCGGGCCAGGGCCTTGCTGACCCGGCCTGCCATCAGGTCCCAGCTCTCGCCGCCCGGGGCGGAAAGGCTGCCGGGCTCCTCCCAGAAACGGCGGGCAAGCAGCGGGTCCCCGGCCTCGCATTCGGCATAGCTGCGCAGCTCCCAGGCGCCAAAATGGATTTCACGCAGCGCCCGGTCATGGGGCAGACGGCGGCGGCCGGGCTGGCTCAGTGCATCGGCGGTTGTCACCGCCCGGCTGAGATCAGAGGAGATCAGCAGCGCCTCAGCGGGCAGGGCGGCGTTCAGCCGGGCCAGCGCCGGGGCATCGGAGAGATCGGCGGGCAGATCGCTCCAGCCGACCATGGTCCGGGCATGGGTCGGGCCGTGCCGGACCAGCCAGAACCGGGTCATCTGCCGCTCTCCGCCAGCCCCGGCAATTCCGGCAGCACAGGCAACTCTGGAAGCACAGGCAGCGGGCCTTTCAGCGCCAGTGGCAGGCCGCACATTACCGCAATCACCAGACCGGCGGCCTGGCCGAGGCGCTGGTTCAGCCTGCCCTGTTCATCGCGAAACTGCCGCGACAGCGCATCCCCGGGCACAATCCCCTGACCAAGCTCATTGGTGACAAGGATCACCGGACCGGGCGAGGCCGCCAGTGCCCCGATCAGTGCGCCGGCCTCATGCGCCAGATCGCGCCCGGCAAAGAGCTGATTGCTGAGCCAGAGCGTGGCGCAGTCAAACAGGGTCACGCTGTCAGGCGCGGCGCTGGCCAGAGCGGGGGCGACATCGAGCGGCGTCTCAAGGAGCTGCCAGCCCTCGCCGCGATCGCGCCGGTGCTGTTCGATCCGGGTCGCCATCTCGCTGTCAAAGGCCTGACCGGTGGCCAGATAGCGCCGCTGCAGGCCTGAGGCCCGGGCGAGCCTTTCAGCATAGGCGGATTTTCCGGAGCGGGCACCGCCGGTGATCAGGGTAAGGGGGGGCAGGGTGATCATCGCTCAGGCTCATTTTCGCGGGCTGGCAACAGGCTAGCGCGGCTGGCCGCGCCGCGCCAGTCGTCGCTGCGGCTGCAGACCTGGCTGCATGGGCCCGGTTGCATGGGCCCGGTTGCATGGGCCCGGTTGCATGGGAAGGCGCGCGGTGAATATATGGGGCCGCAGCCAGAGGAGCGCCCATGCTGATCGGGAAACGGATATTGCTGATCACCGGCGGCGGGATCGCTGCCTATAAATCGCTGGAGCTGATCCGGCTGCTGCGCAAGGCCGGTGCTGCAGTAACGCCGGTGCTGACCCGGGCCGGGGCCGAGTTTGTGACGCCGCTGTCGCTCTCGGCGCTGGCCGGGGAAAGGGTCTATCAGGAGTTGTTTGACCTGACCGATGAGGCCGAGATGGGCCATATCCAGCTGTCGCGTTCGGCGGATCTGCTGGTTGTGGCCCCGGCGACGGCGGATCTGATGGCCAAAATGGCCACGGGGCGGGCCGATGACCTGGCCTCGACCCTGCTTCTGGCGACGGATAAACGGGTGCTGATAGCCCCGGCGATGAATTTGCGCATGTGGACCCATCCGGCAACGCAGCGCAATCTGGCGCAGCTCCGGCAGGATGGTGTGCTGATCTCGGGCCCCGATGCGGGGGAGATGGCCTGTGGCGAATTCGGCCCGGGGCGGCTGGCTGAACCGGCAGAAATTTTCCGTGCGATTGAGGCGGCGCTGACTGACGGCCCGCTGAAGGGGCGGCATGTCCTTGTCACCTCGGGCCCGACGCATGAGCCGATTGATCCGGTGCGCTATATTGCCAACCGCTCTTCCGGGGCGCAGGGCACGGCAATTGCGGCGGCTCTGCGCGATCTGGGGGCAAGGGTGACTTTCGTTACCGGCCCGGCCAGCCTGGCCCCGCCCGAAGGGGTGGATGTGGTCCGGGTTGAGACCGCGGCTGAAATGGCCGATGCGGTTCAGGCGGCTTTGCCTGCCGATGCGGCGGTGATGGCGGCGGCCGTGGCTGACTGGCGCGTCGCCAATGCGGGCGCGCAGAAGATGAAGAAAGACGGCTCGGGTCAGGCTCCGGCGCTGCTGTTTGCCGAGAATCCCGATATTCTTGCCAGGGTCTCAAAGGGCGCAAACCGGCCGCAGCTGGTGGTGGGCTTTGCTGCCGAGACCGAGACCGTGGTCGCCCATGCCACCGCCAAGCGGCTGCGCAAGGGCTGTGACTGGATCCTCGCCAATGATGTCTCGCCCGCGACCGGGATCATGGGCGGAACTGAGAATGCGGTGGTGCTGATCAGCGAAGCCGGGGCCGAGACCTGGCCGCGCATGGCCAAGGCCGAGGTGGCGCGCCAGCTTGCGGCACGGATCGCGGCGGCGCTGGGCTGAAGCCGCACGAGATAAAAGAGATAATGCCACCCGGTCAGAGGCCGGGGGCGAAGAGGAAAGACCGGAGTAACCCATGCTGGTGATTAAAGTTCTGCGTGAGACCTGGGCCGATGCGGCGCTCGCGCTGCCTGCCTATCAGACCGCAGGGGCGGCAGGCGCAGATCTCTGCGCCAATCTGCAGCCCGCTGATCGTGCCGGGGGCATCACCCTCGCGCCGATGCAGCGCGCGATCATTCCGACCGGGCTGCGGGTTGAGATCCCCGAAGGCTATGAGATGCAGATCCGGCCGCGCTCGGGCCTCGCGACCAGATCCGGCATCACTTTGCCGAATACGCCGGGCACGATCGACAGCGATTATCGTGGCCCGCTGGGCGTGCCGCTGATCAATCTGGGGAGCGAGCCTTTCGTGGTGAGACATGGCGAGCGCATCGCCCAGGCAGTGATCGCCCCGGTGCTGCAGGCCAGCTATGAAATCGTCGACAGCCTTTCCGAGACCGGACGCGGTCAGGGTGGCTTCGGCTCGACCGGCAGGGGCTGAACCGGATCATGCTGGGCACGATTGGCCTTTTCGCTTTATGGCTGCTGGCCTGGGGGCTGTCCTGGCCGCAGCGCCGGGTCTGGCTGGCAAGTGTGCTTTGGTGGCTGCTGGTGCTGGTGATCAGCGCCCCGGCACTGCGTGCGGTGATGGGGCTGAGCCCGCGCCCGGCCTCGGAATTCCGCTTCTGGCTGATCTTTGGCATCGTGCTGGCGGTGGTGCTGGGCTACCGGCACTGGCTGTTGCAGCTGCGCCACAAGGCGGTTGCCGCCGCGCCTGTTGCGCCTGCAACCGCCCGTGATGGCAGTTTCAGCGAGGCCGAGCGCAACCGCTATGCCCGCCATATCATGCTGCGCGAGATCGGCGGCCAGGGGCAGCAGCGTCTGGCCCGGGCAAAGGTGCTGGTGGTGGGGGCAGGCGGGCTGGGCTCGCCGGTGCTTCTCACGCTTGCCGGGGCCGGGGTGGGGGTGATCGGCGTGATCGATGATGATCTGGTCGAGGCCTCTAATCTGCAGCGTCAGTTCATCCATCGCGATGACAGTATCGGCATGGCCAAAGTGTTTTCGGCCGAACAGGCGATGAAGGCGCTGAACCCCTTTATCGAGGTGCGGCCCTATCAGCGCCGCCTGGATGAGCTGGTCGCGGCAGCGCTGATCGCCGATTATGATCTGGTGCTGGATGGCACCGATAATTTCGAGACCCGGCTGCTGGTCAACCGTATCTGCGCCGAACTGGGCAAGCCGCTGATCTCGGGCGCGATCAGCCAGTGGGAGGGGCAGCTCTCGCTCTATGATCCGGCGCGGGGCGCGCCCTGCTTTGAATGCCTGTTCCCGGAAAAGCCAGCGCCAGGGCTGGTGCCCAATTGCGCCGAGGCCGGGGTGGCTGCCCCCCTGCCGGCGGTGATCGGGGCGATGATGGCCAGTGAGGCGGTGAAAGAGATCACCGGCGCCGGCGAGGGGCTGCGCGGGCGGCTGATGCTTCATGATGCGCTTTACGCCGAGACCCGGGTGATCCGGGTGAAACCGCGGGCGGATTGCCCGGTCTGCGGCCGTCGCTGATCACCGGCTTGTGCAGCGAGAGGCGCGGGCAGGCCCGGGGCTTTGCTTGCACAGCGGCCTGGGCGCGGGCATAGTCCGCGCATCCGGCAGAGAGCCGGGCCATGACAGGAGAGTCCTCGCGTGATGAAACTGAGCCTGGCGATCCCTGCCCTGAGCCTGAGCCTGTCCATGGCCCTGAGCCTGCCCGCAACTGCCGGAGGCCTGCCTGATCTCGCGGGGCGCGAAGTGGTGGTGGTGACCGAAAACACCTATCCGCCGCTGCAGTTTCTCGATGCCGGGGGCAAGGCGGTGGGCTGGGAATATGATGCCATCAGCGAAATCGCCAGCCGGCTGAACCTGGTGGTGAAATATGAAAACACCTCCTGGGATGCGATGATTCCGGCGATTGCCGCGGGGCAGTATGATCTGGCGATGAACGGCATCACCATCCGCGACGACCGCCGCGAGCAGGTGGATTTTTCTTCCCCCTATATGCTTTCCGAAATGCTGATGGTGGTGCGCGGCGATGAAAGCCGCTTTGCTGATGCCGAGGCATTTCGCTCCGATGACAGGCTGCTGCTGGCCGCCCAGCCCGGCACCACGCCGTTCTATGTGGCGCTGGATGCGCTGCTCGATGGCAATCCCGATAATCAGCGCATCGTGAAATTTGAGACTTTCGGCGCCGGCCTCGCGGCTTTGCAGGCCGGGGATGTCGATCTGGCGCTGTCGGATTCCACCGCCGCGCGCGGCCATGTCGGCGCCTCAGAAGGGGCGCTGAAAATCATCGGCAGCCCGCTCGGGGCCGAGGAATTTGGCTTTATTTTCCCCAAAGGCTCAGACCTCGTGGCGCCGGTTGATGCGGCCCTGGCAGCGATGGCTGAGGATGGCACGCTGGAGGCGCTGAACCGTAAATGGTTCTATGAGGCGACCCGGGCCGAGTGAGGATTCTGGTGACCGGGGTGAGCGGGTGAGCGGGCGGCACGGCCAAAGGCAGGATTTCCCCTGGTGGCTTTGCGGCCTTGGCATGATCGGGCTGTTCCTGTTGTGGAATATCCTGGCAGAGCCGCATTACCGCGCGGCGCTGCTCATGCTGTCAAAGGGCATTGGCATCACGCTGATGGTCACATTGGTGGCTTTCAGTGCGGCTGTTGTTCTCGGGCTGGGGCTGGCGATGCTGCTGATGTCGCGCCAGCTCTGGGCGCGCCAGATCGCGCGGGCCTGGGTCGAGGTGATGCGCGGTATTCCGATCATGGTGCTGCTGCTCTGGGTGGCCTTTGCCATGGTGCCCGCTTTGGTGGCAGGGCTGAACTGGCTGCTGGCCCCCTTTGGCGCCGGGCCTTTGCTGACCCGGGATTTCCCGCTGATCTGGCGGGCCATTCTGGCGCTGGTCCTGGCCTATTCCGCCTTTCTGGCCGAGATCTTCCGCGCCGGGATCGAGGGGGTCGATCAGGGCCAGTCCGAGGCGGCGCTGGCCCTGGGGCTGAGCCCGTTTCAGCGGTTTCGCCTGGTGGTGCTGCCCCAGGCGCTGCGGCTGATCCTGCCGCCGCTCGGCAATGATTTCATCGCCATGCTGAAGGACAGCTCGCTGGTGGCCGTGCTGGGCGTGACCGATATCGCCCAGCTGGCCAAGGTCGCGGCCTCGACGAATTTTCGCTATATCGAAACCTATAATGTCGCGGCGCTGCTCTATCTGAGCATGACCATCGGCCTGTCGTTGCTGCTCGGGCGGCTGGAACGGCGGCTGAAACAGGGCAGGCGAGGCGGCGCTGCCCCCGCCGGTCTTGCAGACCGCCTCCCCCGGGACATTTAGAGACAGATGAATGATCTGCAGCAGAAAGGGTCGTGATGAACCTGCTTTTAGAAAAATGGGAGGGGCCCTTTGGTCTGCCCCCCTTCGCGCAGATCCGCGATGAGGATTTCGCCCCGGCCTTTGATGAGGCGCTGACCCTGGCGCGCGGCCGCATTGCCGCGATTGGTGCTGGCGAGGGCGCTGATTTTGAGGCGGTGATTGGCGCGCTGGAAGATGCCGAGGCCGAGCTGGACCGGATTGCCGGGCTGTTTTACGGCATTGCGGGCGCGGATTCCAATGCGGCGCGCGAGGCTTTGATGCGTGACCTGGCGCCGAAGCTCAGCGCCTTTTCCAGCGAAGTGACGAATAACAAAGCGCTGTTTGCGAAGATTGACGCGCTCTGGCAGCGCCGTGAGACCGAGGCACTGCAATCCGAGGAGCTGCGGGTGCTGGAGCTGTATCACCGCATGTTCCTGCGCTCGGGCGCACAGCTCGGCGGGGAGGAGGCGGCGCGGCTGACGGCGGTAAAGTCGCGCCTCGCCAGCCTCGGGACGCAGTTCAGCCAGAACCTGCTGGCCGATGAGCGCAGCTGGTTTATGGAACTGACGGAGCAGGATCTGCAGGGCCTGCCCGATTTCGTGGTGGCAGCGGCCCGGGGGGCGGGCGAAGAGCGCGGGCTTGGCCCGGTGGTGACGCTGAACCGCTCGCTGATCGTGCCCTTCCTGCAATTCTCGCCGCGCCGGGCCCTGCGTCAGAAAGCCTGGGAGGCCTGGGCGGCGCGCGGTGCCAATGGCGGTGAGACCGACAATCGTGGCATCGCGGCCGAAACGCTCGCTTTGCGCGAAGAACGGGCGAAACTGCTCGGCTATGCGGATTTCGCGCAGTTCAAGCTGGAACCGGAAATGGCGAAAACGCCGCAGGCGGTGCGCGATCTTCTGCTGCGGGTCTGGGCGCCAGCGCGGAAAAAAGCCCTGGCTGATCAGGCGGTTCTGGAAGAACTGCTGCGCAAAGACGGCATAGAGGGCCGGTTTGAACCCTGGGACTGGCGCTATTATTCCGAGAAGCGCCGCAAGGCCGAGCATGATCTCGATGAGGCGGCGATCAAGCCCTATCTCTCCCTCGAAGCGATGCTGGCGGCGATGTTTGGCTGCGCCACCCGGCTGTTCGGCCTTGAGTTTCGCGAGATCGAAGGGCGGTTCTGGCATCAGGATGTGCGTGGCTGGGAGGTGACCCGCGATGGCAGGCATATCGCGGTCTTCCTTGGCGACTATTTCGCGCGTGGCTCGAAACGCTCGGGGGCCTGGTGCACGGCGATGCGCAGCCAGAAAAAACGCGGCGGCGATATCCGCCCGATCGTGCTGAATGTCTGCAATTTCGCCAAAGGCGAGCCCTGCCTTTTGTCTTATGATGATGCGCGCACCCTGTTCCATGAATTCGGCCATGCGCTGCATCAGATGCTTTCGGATGTGAGCTTTGGCTTCATCTCGGGCACCTCGGTGGCGCGTGATTTCGTGGAACTGCCGAGCCAGCTCTATGAACACTGGCTGGAAGTGCCTGAAGTGCTGGAGCGCTATGCGCTGCATCATGCGACCGGCGAGGGGATGCCTGCCGATCTGCGCGCGCGGCTCCTGGGGGCGGGCAGCTATGACCAGGGCTTTGCGACCATTGAATTCATTGCTTCGGCCATGGTGGATCTGGAATTTCATTCCGGGCCCGCGCCGCAGGATCCGATGCAGAAGCAGCAGCAGGTGCTCGAGGCACTCGGGCTGCCACATGCGATCCGCATGCGCCACGCCACGCCGCATTTCGCGCATGTCTTCTCGGGCGACGGCTATTCCTCGGGCTATTACAGCTACATGTGGTCTGAGGTGATGGATGCCGATGCCTTTGCCGCCTTTGAGGAAACCGGCGATGTCTTTGATCCGGAAATGGCGAGGAAGCTGGAAAAATTCATCCTTTCGGCCGGCGGATCGGAAGAGGCAGAAACGCTTTACCGCAAATTCCGTGGTGCGATGCCCGGGGTCGAGGCCTTGCTGAAAGGCCGCGGCCTGCTGGAAACCGCCTGAAATCTGTTCCCGCTCCGCCGCCTGGAAAACTGGCGGCGGAGGTTGCCAAAGCCCGGGCTTTTGTGCATTTAAGGCACAGTGGTCCCGTGGCTCAACTGGATAGAGCAGCCCCCTCCTAAGGGGCAGGTTACAGGTTCAAGTCCTGTCGGGATCACCATGAAATCAATATTTTGCGATTATTTTGGAGTTTGCCTTCCGGTTCAGTGAACCCGTTTCGCCCCGCCGAATTCCAAAGAATCTGCCGCGCGGCGCAAATATCCGGGTGAAAACCTGCTGTAGGTGCTGCGGGTGATGTTCGGGTTTTTTGTGCCCGAGATGCTGGGCAATTTCGACAATCGTGACCCTACTCTCAGCCATCAGCCATCAGCCATCAGCCATCAGCCATCAGCCATCAGGCGGCCAGCGGTCCGGCGCAGATCGTGCGGGGGCAGTGCTCGATCCCGGCGCGATTCACGGCGGCATTGAACCCGGTTTTGATCGAGCCGATCTGACGGCCTGCCCATTCCACGACAAACCCGGACATGGCGGCGGCGTGTGTGCATTCATCGGGACCCTGGCGCGGCCCTTGTGCAGTCCGACCTCACTGGTCGCGAGACGAATGGTGCGCCTGTTGAAGTCCATCCGACCCCAGGTCAGTTCGAGGATGGCCCCGATCCGCCCGGTCGTGGTCAGTATCAGGAGGATCGCAGGGCGGATATGGGATCGATGGCTTCGGCCAGAAACGCGGCAACATCGTCGCGGGTCAGGTCGCGGTCGCAGTGTGGGGGAAGGGTGGGGCAGGACGATGCGCGGGGCATGGCCGATCACTCTGAATTTCTCAACCCGTTTCACTACAATGCGCAGGTAAGACACCCGGTCCGGATCGTCGCATCCCTACGTCCGGCCGCCCGGGCTTGCCAATATAGTCTCGGCGATCCTCGGGCGTGATCTGCTCGGGGGGCAGGTCCCCGAAGACCGGCAGCAGCACGTTGAGGCCGACCTGCGCGAGCTTCCGCGCTTGCCTCAGCGCCGCGATACCGGCCTGACAGGCTTCCGCGATCTGGGCCATAGTGACCCCCTGAGATGGGGCCATTTGCCGGATGCTCAGGTCACGGGTCTCACGCCCGCTTCCCTGGTTGTGTGTGCTTTAAAATAGAACCGTCTCCGGGTGGACGCCGGTCTGTCTGCCGGTGACGATGGTCGATGACAATCTCAGGATTGGCGATGTTGCGCGGGTCAGGACCAGGCTGAACACAGCCTGATCGACCCGAAGCAAGCCCGGCACACATTGTCTCAGGCCTGCCAGCGTAAGCAGCACCTGAAAGTGCGATTTCTGCTTATGATTGAAATGAAGGCTTATGTTTCAACCGTGCAACGCAGTGGTTGCGGCATGGATCCGCCATATAACGAATCGTTGATTTTAGGGAATCCCGGGTCGAGGAAACCTCATAGGTTAAAAAAATATTAAAGGAATTGTCATGAAAATTAGGACACTCGCTGCCACGGTTGCACTCATGCTTCCGGTTCCTGCTCTCGCGCAAAATTTTTCAGGAGCGGTGACCCTTGGCTATGGGCTTGGGGAGATTTCCGACTTGAGCCAGGACATTAACTCCCTGACATTCAACGGCTCGGTGAATGTGCAGCTTGGTAGTGGGTTTTCTCTGGGTGTGCGGGCAGATTATGGCGCGATTGACGTGAAGGGGCTGGGCGTCGATATCGGTGCCAATCTTCTTGGGGCCAATGTTGCCTATCAGTTCGACAATGGTGGCTGGGTCGGAGCCTATACCGAAAATGCCGAAATCAGTGTTGATCTTCTTCCGATCAACTTTGGTGTGACAGACTTTGGTGTCGAAGGCGGCTATCGTTTCAGTGGCGTCGACCTGTCCGGTTTTGTTGGGAAATCGACCGATATCACCAGCTTTGGTATCGCTGGGAAATATGAAGCTGATGGAGCCTTGCTTGGCGCCTCGGCAATGCGCAGCAATGTCAAATTCGGTGGCGCTGATCTGGGGGTCACTGCTGCTGGCCTCGCCGGGGCCTATAATTTCAGCCAGGGCTGGGGTGTGTTCGCTGGCGCAGGGCGGACCAGCCTCAGTGAGGTGGATGCGGATCTGACAACGGTTGGGCTTGGCGGCAGCTACGCTTTCGAGGCGGCTGCCACCCCCGTCGTGGTTTCGCTGGAACTGGCGCGTACCAAGCTTGAAGTCGGCGGGCTCGGGTCGACAGATCTTGATACCGTGCGTCTTGGCGTAACCGTTCCCTTCGGGAATAAAGGCTCTGTGCTTCCGAAGAACAGCGTTGCAGATGCAATTCTCAATCCAGGCCACACAGCAATCAGCCAGACTGTCCTGATGGCGTTCTGATCTGAAACTAAGCGTCGGGTAAGAAGCAAACTGGCGGAGCGCCTGCTCCGCCTTTTTTGTCCGGATCGCCAGATGGCTGTAATCGGTGGCAGGTGTGACCGGCAGCGCGACCCATGCAGGCCTCGGCTGTCGGGAACCATCCGCACCGCAGGCTCGCGGCCTCAGGGGAAAACCTGTTCGTTTTCATGTTCATGATACTCCATCCGTCTCAAGAGATGGAGCCTCCGGCAAGCCCGGTGCGGATCAGCGCGTCCATGGTCACACACATGGCTACCTTATCCTTTGTAGCATGAGCAGGTTTGCACCGGGCAATAGGGATCACCATTTTAACCTTTTCCCCTCGCGGTGGTCGCTGGCCTGAGCCTCTGGGCCCGGTACGGCCCGGCCTGGAATGAGGGGGCGCCACTGCCGGCCCGGGCTTCGCTCTGGCGGGGCTATCTGTTTTCGGGAAAACCGGTTATTCTGACTGCGGTATCCCGCCGTGGTGTCTGACCAAGCAATGATTGACAGGGCGAAACCCGCCAATGCCTGATCTGGAAGCCGCACTGGCCGATAGCCTGCTTTCGGTCCTGATGGCCGAAGCAGACTGGCATCAGTTTCTTGAACTGCTGATCTCGGATCAGAGCCATGCCGCGGCTATGTTCATGATACAGAATGACCGGTTGTCGGGCAGCGGGGGTGAGATTTCAATTGTCACCGGCCTCGAGGAAAGTGCGATCCGTGATTATTCGGAGCATTACTCGCGGGTGAACCCCTGGCTGCCGGACTTTATCCTGCATACTACCCTCATGAATCCCTGGTGTGATCAGGATGTGCTGCCCCGGGCGCAGCTGCATCGCAGCGAATATTATAATGATTACCTGCGCCTGCTTGGCCTTGAGGGGGCGGCGGGGCTTGCCCTGACTCGGCGCGATGGCACGGCGGTCTTGCTTGGAGTGGTGCTGGGCGATGCCGACCCCGAGGCCCCGGCGCTGATCATGCGGCGCATTGGCGGGCTTATGCCGCTGATGTCACGGGTGCTCGACTATTACCGTCGGCCCGATGCCGGGATGCTGGCAGCGGATCAGGTGGTGGAGGTGCTGGGCTCGGGGCTGTGTCTGTTTGGCTGGGACGGGCGCTTCCTGCATCTTTCGCGAAGTGCCGAGGCCCTTGGTCAGGCGCTGGATCTGTTTGTGGCCGAGCCGCTGGGACGGGTGCGCCTGAAACCCGATCTTCTGCAGGAGGCGCGCCAGGAGATGCTGCGCTGGGATTATACCGGCCCGGTGCAGCGCGTGATCCGGCTGAAAGACTGCCGGCTGACCCTGTTCCGCAGCAGCCGCAGCAGCATGAGCGAGCTGCTCTGCGGGCCGGTGGTGGGCCTGATCATCGAACCGATGCGCAGCTGGCTGGATCCGCATCATGAACATGAGCTGGTGAGGCGCTACAGGCTGACCGGTGCCGAGCTGCGGGCTTTGCGTGGCATTGCCGCAGGCGCTTCGATCCAGGATATGGCCGAAAGCAGCGCGCGCTCGGTTGAAACTCTGCGCAGCCAGGTGAAAAGCCTGCTTTATAAAACCGGATGTGCAACACAGCTTCAGCTGCTGCATCTGCTGCGTTCCCTGTGAGGGCGGCTGTGCTCCTGTGAGAGGGCAGGCATTGCAGGTTCTGACTGCGTGCAAGCCTGGCGGTCCGGGCGTCCGGCATGGCGGCGCAAATAGGCCATCAACACCCGGCAGGACATTGATGGCCTTAGGCTCGCATAAAATGACGTATGAAATTATTTGCTTGAATGGTTAAGTTTTATGGTGAAGCCCGAGGGCCGTAATCACCCTGAAGGGTGAAGTGACGTGGGATACTTTCCCGATTGGACAAAATTTGATCATTTTATGCCCCGAGGCACGCGCGGATCATCACCGCCGGGCCGTGGGCGGTGTTGCTGCCCCCGGCCAGCAGCCTGCCGGGTCGAATCACTCCGGATAGCGGCAGAGGTTTTTGCCCCTTACTCCCGGGCTTTGCGCCGTCGTAAGGCGCCGGGCGGCTCGCCAAAGGCGCGGCGAAAGGCGCGCGACAGGGTGGCGGGGCCGGAAAACCCGGTGCGCAGGGCGACTTCTGCCAGCGGATGGCTGGTGTCTGTCAGCATGCGCTGCGCGGCCTTCAGCCGCAGATCCAGCGCCATGGCCGCCGGGGTGGTGGCAAAAGCAATGCGAAACAGGCTCTCAAGCCTGCGGCTGGACAGGCCGACGGCGCGGGCGGTTTCTGCGGCTGCCTCGGGCTGATCAATCCGTGCCTCCATCCGGGCCAGGGCTGCTGCCACCCGCGGATCGAGCCCCGGATCGCGGCGCAAAGGCGCCAGCTGAGGCTCGGCCCCGGCGCGGGCGCGGGTCAGGAATGAATTCTCGACCTGACGCGCCAGGGCAGCGCCGTAGCGGGCACGGATCAGATAGAGCGCGAAATCCTGGGCCGGGACCGCCCCGCCGATCGTGACCCGGTTGCGGTCGATGACAAAACGGTCGGGCAGAACCTCGACCCGGGGGTGGCGGGTGGCAAGATCCTCCAGATCCTCCCAATGCGCGGTGGCGCGATAGCCGTTCAGCAGGCCCGCCCGGGCCAGCACCCAGGGGCCGGAATCAATGCCGCCCACCAGGGCAAAACGGGGTGCGATTCGCTGTACCTCGCGGATCAGCGGCCGGGTGGCCACCTCATCCAGCCGGTAGCCCGCAATCACCAGCAGCACATCTGCGCCCACGGCATGGGCTGGCGGCCCTGCGGCGGGCAGAGACAGCCCGCAGGTCAGCGCCACCGGCGCCCCGTCGGGCGAGACCACGCGCCAGCGGAATCCCTCATAGCCCAGCTGGCGGTTGGCATTACGCAGCGGGTCAAGTGCCGAGGCCACCTCAAGAATAGAGGCCTGGGGCAGGACCAGAAAGGCAATGGTCAGCGGCGCCCGGGCGGGGGCGAAGACCGGCAGAGCCGAGGCGCTTTCCGTGGGATGAATTGCATTTTTCGACATGATAATTTCGTAAACTGCAACTCCTTGCCCGGCAAGACGGTTAATCTCGCCACAACCATAAGGAGGATCCCATGCCGCTGACCATGAACCGCGAGGTTTTCATCACCTGTGCTGTGACCGGATCGGGCGGCACCCAGGACCGCAGCCCGCATGTGCCGCGCTCGCCCGAACAGATTGCCAATTCCGCCATCGATGCGGCGAAAGCCGGGGCGGCGATTGTCCATTGCCATGTGCGCGACCCCGAAAGCGGCAAGCCTTCGCGTGATCCGGCTCTCTACCGCGAAGTGACCGAGCGCATCCGCGACAGCGGCACTGATGTAGTGCTGAATCTGACCGCTGGCATGGGCGGCGATCTGATGTTTGACGGCACCGAGAATATGGGCCGGATGGCAGCGCATTCGGATATGGCGGGGGCTGCCGAGCGGGTGGCCCATGTCGTCGAATGCCGGCCCGAAATCTGCACCCTCGACTGCGGCACGATGAATTTCAACGAAGCCGATTATGTGATGGTCAATACGCCCGGCATGCTGCGCGATATGGCAAAGCGCATGGTGGCATCGGGCACCAGGATCGAGATCGAGGCCTTTGACACCGGCCATCTCTGGCTGGCAAAAGCCCTTGCTGATGAGGGCATTATCCCCGATCCGGTGCTGGTGCAGCTTTGCATGGGCGTGCCATGGGGCGCGCCCGATGATCTGAACACCTTCATGGCGATGGTCAATAATGTGCCCTCGCACTGGCACTGGTCGGCCTTTGCGCTGGGCCGCCATCAGATGGCCTATGTCGCGGCGGCGGTACTGGGCGGGGGCAATGTCCGTGTCGGTCTTGAGGACAATCTCTGGCTCGACAAGGGCGTGCTGGCCACCAATGCCCAGCTGGTCGAGCGCGCAGTGACCATCATTGAGAATATGGGCGCAAGGGTCATCACGCCGGCCGAGGTGCGGACCCGGCTCAAGCTGGAGAAACGCGCGCCGCTGCCGAAGTGAGGGGACCGCGCGCGTGAGCCGCGCGCGATGCCTCCGGCGGGGATATTTAAGGACAGATGAGACGGCAGGGCCCCCGCGTGAGGGCCCGGCTTGCATCACGAGAAGAGGGAGTGCCTGAATGGCGCGTAAGGCAACGATTGTAGGCGGTGGCGTGATCGGGGGCGGCTGGGCTGCGCGGTTCCTGCTCAATGGCTGGGATGTGGCGGTTTTTGATCCCGATCCTGAAGCCGCGCGCAAGATCAATGCGGTGCTGGCCAATGCCCGTCTGGCGCTGCCGGCGCTTTCGGATGTGCCGATGCCGCCTGAGGGCCGGCTGAGCTTTGCCGATACTATGGCCGAAGCGGTTGAGGGTTCGGAATATGTGCAGGAAAGCGTCTCAGAGCGGATCGAGCTGAAGCATAAGGTCTATGCCCAGCTGCAGCAGGCCAATCCGGGCGTGCTGATCGGTTCCTCGACCTCGGGCTTTAAGGCCTCGGATCTGCAGATCGGCAGCCCGGCGCCGCAGAATATCATCGTCGCCCATCCCTTTAACCCGGTCTATCTGCTGCCGCTTTCCGAGATTTCAGGCTCGGAGAAAAACACCGAAGCGACGGTGCAGCGCACGGCGCAGATCATGAAAGACATCGGGATGTTCCCGCTGGTGATCCGCAAGGAGATCGATGCTTTCATCGGCAACCGTTTCCTCGAGGCGGTCTGGCGCGAGGCTTTGTGGATGCTGAAAGATGGTGTCGCCACCACCGAAGAGATCGACGAGGCGATCCGCATGGGCTTTGGTCTGCGCTGGGGACAGATGGGGCTGTTCGAGACCTATCGCATCGCGGGCGGCGAGGCCGGGATGCGTCATTTCATGGCGCAGTTCGGCCCGGCGCTGAAATGGCCCTGGACCAAGCTGATGGATGTGCCCGAATTCAACGATGAGCTGGTCGATCTGGTGGCAAACCAGTCCGATGCGCAATCGGGCATGTATGGCATCCGCGAGCTGGAACGGATCCGCGATCAGAACCTCGTCGGCTTCCTGCGCGCGCTGAAAGAGCGCAACTGGGGCGCGGGCAAGGTGCTGCGCGAACATGATGAGGCGCGCGCGGCGCTGTTCCATGAAGGACTCGATCAGGGGCCGAAGGCGGAGCCGCTGACCCTTGCCCATCTGCAGGTTCTGCCGGGCTGGATTGATTACAACGGCCATATGACCGAGAGCCGTTACTATTTCTGCAATTCCGAAGTGGCCGATGCCTTCCTGCGCCTGATCGGGGCGGGGATGGATTATGTCGAGGCGGGGCACAGCTATTATTCGGCGGAAACCCATATCCGCCATCTGGGCGAGGCAAAGCTGGGTGACCGGCTCACCGGCACGCTGCAGATCATCTCGGCCGATGAGAAACGCTTCCGCTCCTTCGTGCGGATCATGAAGGGCGAAGAGCTGGTCGCCACCATCGAACAGCTCTGCCTGCATGTCGATATGAAAGCGGGCCGCACCGTTGCGGCAGCGCCCGGGGTTTATGCAAAGCTGAAGGCGATTGCCGATGCCCATGCAGAGCTGCCGCTGCCCCAGGGGGCCGGTCGCGCCATTGGTCAGAAGAAAGGGTGAGGCCATGGATTTCGGTCTGAATGACGAACAAAGGATGATTGTCGAAACCACCCGCGCCTTTGTGGAAGCAGAACTCTACCCACATGAGCTGGAGGTGGAGCGTACCGGCCATCTGCCGATTGAGCTGATCCGCGAATTGCAGCAAAAAGCCATCGCCGCTGGCCTTTATGCCGCGAATATGCCGGTTGAGGTCGGCGGGGCAGGCCTCGATACCCTGTCCTGGCTGCTTTATGAAAAAGAACTTGGCCGGGCAAATTATGCCCTGCACTGGACCTGTGTCGCGCGTCCTTCGAACATTTTGCTGGCAGGCAATGAAGAGCAGCGCGAAAAATATCTGCTGCCCTGCATCCGGGGCGAGACCTGGGATTGCCTAGCCATGACCGAGCCCGGCGCAGGCTCGGATCTGCGCGGCATGAAGGCCTCGGCCAGGCCCGATGGCGATGACTGGATCCTGAACGGCACCAAACATTTCATCTCGCATGGCGATCTGGCCGGTTTCACCATCGCTTTCATGGCGACGGGAGAGGAAGAGACGCCGCGCGGCCCGAAAAAGCTGATCACCGCGTTTCTGGTCGATAAGGGCACGCCGGGCTTCAGCGTGCGCGATGGCTATCGCAATGTCTCGCATCGTGGCTATACCAATTCGGTGCTCGAATTCGACGAATGCCGGGTGAACAAACGCCAGATCCTTGGCGAGGTGCATAAAGGCTTTGATGTGGCCAATTCCTGGCTGGGTGCAACCCGGCTTCAGGTCGCCTCAACCTGCCTTGGCCGGGCCGAGCGGGCGCTGGATCTGGCGGTTTCCTACGCGGCCGAGCGCAAACAATTCGGCCAGCAAATCGGCAAATATCAGGGCATCAGCTTCAAACTGGCCGATATGGCGATGGAGCTGAAGGCGGCAGAGCTGCTGACCCGTGAGGCGGCGTGGAAATATGATCAGGGCATGGTGACCGAGGCCGATATGTCGATGGCCAAGCTGAAAGCCACCGAAGTGCTGGCGATGATCGCCGATGAGGCAATTCAGATCCATGGCGGTATGGGGCTGATGGATGAGCTGCCGCTGGAGCGGATCTGGCGCGACGCAAGGGTCGAGCGGATCTGGGAGGGCACCTCCGAGATCCAGCGCCATATCATCTCGCGCGAGATGCTGCGCGCGGTCGGCGGCTGAGCCTTGCCCCGCGCACCGGGGGCGATCTGCCCCCGGACCCCCGAGAATATTTCAGGACAGATGATAACCAGATGCCAGGACTTTTTTGCGATTCTGTAGTGGAGGAACAGGCAGGGATGCCGATGGCCGTGACAGGTGAAACCCTGCCTCACCTTCCCGGGGCAGGGCGCCGCCCTGCTTTCATCTGTCTGCAAATATCCTCGGGGGTCCGGGGGCAGACAGCCCCCGGTCTGACGCTGGCTGAGGGGGCGGCGGCATGAGCCGGCTCGACCGTCTGCTGCGGCCGCGCCATATTGCCGTGCTCGGCGCCGGCTGGGCGCTGAACGTGATTGAACAATGCCGCAAGATGGGCTTTGCCGGGCCGGTCTGGCCGGTACACCCGACAAAAGGCGAAATTGGCGGGCTGAAAGCCTATGCCAGCCTTGCCGATCTGCCCGAACCGCCCGATGCGGTCTTCATCGGGGTGAACCGTTTCGCGACGGTCGAAGTGGTGGCGGAACTGGCGGCGATGGGCGCGGGCGGCGCGATCTGCTTTGCCGCGGGCTGGACCGAGGCAGGCGAGGCCGGGCTGCAGGCAAAGCTGGTCGAGGCGGCGGGCGCGATGCCGATCCTCGGGCCCAATTGCTATGGGGTGATCAATTATCTCGACGGGGCTTTGCTCTGGCCCGATCAGCATGGCGGGGTGCGGGTTGAGGGGGGCGTCGCGCTGCTCAGCCAGTCCTCGAATGTGATCGTCAATCTTGGTATGCAGCAGCGGGGCCTGCCGGTCGGCTATGTGGCCTGCCTGGGCAATGCGGCGGTGGTTGGCCTGGCCGAGCTGGCAGGTGCCTTGCTGGAAGATCCGCGCATCACCGCAATCGGCATGTATATTGAGGGGATTGACGATGCCCCGGCCTTTGCCCGTTTTGCTCATGCGGCGCGAGCGATGGGTAAGGGGATTGTGGTGATCAAAGCCGGCAAGACCGAGCTGTCGCAGATCGCGGCCGCCTCGCATACCGCCTCGCTGGCCGGGGGCGGCGCGGCCTCTTCGGCCTTCCTGCGCCAGCTCGGTATTGCCGAGGTGAACACGCCGTCAGAGCTGCTGGAAACGCTGAAAATCTTCCATATCCATGGCACAGGCCTTGGCGAGAATATCTGCTCGCTCTCCTGTTCGGGCGGAGAGGCGGGGCTTGCGGCCGATCTGGGCCAGGCGCGCGGGCTGAGTTTCCCGCCGGTCCCGCCAGGGGTCGAGGCCGAGCTGGCCGGGGTGCTGGGCCCGATTGTCACTATCGCCAACCCGCTGGATTACAATACTTTTATCTGGGGCGATCTGGAGAAAACCACCCAGGTTTTCGCGGGTATGCTCAAGGGCTATGACGCGGGCCTCTATATTCTCGACATCCCGCGCGGGGATCGCTGTGACCCGTCGAGCTATTTCCCGGCGCTGGAGGCGATCCTTGCAGCCCAGGAACTGACCGGTAAACCCGCCTTCCCGCTGGCCTCGATGGAGGAGAATTTCGGCGAGGCGCGGGTCAGCGAACTGATGGCACGGGGCATTTGCCCACTGCTGGGGTTTGAGACCGGGCTGGCAGCGCTGCGGGCGGCGCAGACCCGCGCAGGCCTGCCCGGCTGGGAGCCTTTGCCCGCGCAGCCGCCGCGCGAGACCCGGCTTCTGAGCGAGGCCGAGGGCAAGGCGCTGCTCGCGGCTGCCGGGGTGCCGGTGCCGCGCGCAGTTTCCGCTACGACGCTTGCCGAACTCGGCGCAGCGGCAGAGGGGCTGACACCGCCCCTTGCGCTGAAAGGGCTGGGCTTCGCGCATAAGACCGAGGCCGGTGCGGTGCGGCTGAATCTGCCCTCGCTGGAGGGGCAGGCGGAAATGCCCGGTGCCAGCGGCTATCTGGCCGAAGAAATGGTCACCGGCACCCTGGCCGAGGCTCTGCTCGGCCTGCGCCGCGATCCGGTCTATGGGCTGACGCTCACCCTCGGCATGGGCGGGGTCACCGCCGAGCTGCTGGCCGATACCGTCACCCTGATCTGGCCGGTCCGGCAGGAAGAGGTTCTGGCCGCCCTGCAGGGCTTGCGGCTCTGGCCGCTGCTCGATGGCTACCGGGGCAGGCCAAGGGCCGATGTTGCCGCGCTGGCCGGGATTGCAACCGCGCTTGGCGCGCTGATGGCCGGGGATGACAGCCTCGAAGAAATTGAAATCAATCCGGTCCTGCTGCGCGAAACCGGCGCGGTGGCGGTCGATGCTCTGATCAGGAAGGTGTGACATGGCTGAGATGGTGATGCGCGAGGAAGGCCCGATCCGCACGCGGCGCGAGGGCGGCATTCTTGAGGTGACGCTGGATGCGCCCAAGGCCAATGCGATCAGCCTGAAAACCAGCAAAATCATGGGGCTGGTGTTTCGCGACTTCCGCGATGATGACAGCCTGCGGATCTGCATCCTGCGCGCGGCGGGCGAGAAGTTCTTCTGCCCCGGCTGGGATCTGAAAGCCGCGGCCGAGGGCGATGCGGTGGATGGCGATTACGGCGTCGGCGGCTTTGGCGGGCTGCAGGAACTGCCCAATCTGAACAAGCCGGTGATTGCCGCCGTCCAGGGCATCTGCTGCGGTGGCGGGCTCGAGCTGGCGCTTTCGGCAGATCTGATCCTGTGCTCGACCAGTGCCACTTTTGCACTGCCCGAGATCCGCTCGGGAACGGTGGCCGATGCTGCCTCGATCAAACTGCCCAAGCGCATTCCCTATCACGTGGCGATGGATCTTTTGCTGACCGGGCGCTGGTTTGACGCCGAAGAGGCCTTCCGCTGGGGGCTGATCAAGGAAATCTGCGAAGCGGATCAGCTGCTGGATAAAGCATGGGAGCTGGCGCGTATGCTCGAGGCCGGGCCGCCGCTGGTCTTTGCCGCGATCAAGGAAGTGGTGCGCGAGGCCGAGAATATGCGCTTCCAGGACGCGCTGAACCGGATCACCAAACGGCTGATGCCGACGGTGGACCGGCTTTATTCCTCAGAGGATCAGCTCGAAGGCGCGCGCGCTTTCGCGGAAAAACGCGATCCGGTCTGGAAGGGGCGCTGAACCCGTTCTAGCCTCACCCCTGCGGCAAAGCGGGGGTGGGGCATGACGCAGGATTATACCAGCCGGGTGATCTGGACCGGAAATCTGGGCACAGGCACTTCGGGCTACCGCGCCTATGCCCGCAGCTGGGATGTGGCCGTGCCGGGCAAGCCGGTGATCCATTGCTCAAACGATCCGCTGCTTGGCGGCGATCCCACGAAGATGAATCCCGAGGATCTGCTGCTCTCGGCGCTATCAGCCTGTCATATGCTGTGGTTTCTGCATTACGCTGCGGAGAATGGCCTGGTGGTCAGCAGCTATGAGGACAGGCCGCTGGGCCTGGCCAGGCATGGCAAAGGCGGCGCGGGGCAGTTTCTCAGTGCCAGATTGCGCACGGTCATCACCCTGCAGCCCGGCGCAGATACCGCTCTGGCCGATCAGCTGCACCAGCGGATCGGTGAGGTCTGCTTTATCGCCCGTTCGGTGAATTTCCCGGTGCATCACGACCCGCGCTACCTCAGCGCCGAAGCTTAACCTGCCGCGCCGGTCCAGTGGCCCTTTGCCCGGATCTCGGTTGAAGAGGCGTCATGCATCGGCAGGGTGACAAAGACCCAGGCAGGGGCTCTGGCCCTGGCAAGGGTCTCGCCGCGTGCAAGGCTTTTTTCGGAATAGATCTGCGCCGCCGGCGACAGCCGGGCGCGCAGCCCCGCCCCGGGCCGGGCCAGGATGCCGACCGGCACCTGTTCCATAATGCCGCGCCAGCGGTCCCATTTGTGGAAGCTGGCGAGGTTATCGGCGCCCATCAGCCAGACGAAATGCACGCCGGGATAAAGCGCGCGCAGCCGGGTGATGGTATCGGCGGTAAACCGGGTGCCAAGCCGGGCCTCCAGATCCGTGACCTCGACCCTTGGATCCTGCATCAGCTGCCGCGCCCGGGCGAGGCGGGCCTGCAGAGGGGCAGGCTGGCGCGCCTTCAGCGGATTGCCGGGCGAAACCAGCCACCAGACCCGGTCAAGCCCGATCCGTTTCAGCGCCTCACGGGTGATATGCACATGGCCCTCATGCGCCGGATCAAAGGATCCGCCGAGCAGCCCAATGGTCATGCCGCGCGTGGCGAGAGGAAAACCCTGTCTCATAGCTTTCGCG
This sequence comes from Pseudogemmobacter faecipullorum, assembly GCF_020539525.1. Classification (GTDB taxonomy): domain Bacteria; phylum Pseudomonadota; class Alphaproteobacteria; order Rhodobacterales; family Rhodobacteraceae; genus Pseudogemmobacter; species Pseudogemmobacter faecipullorum. The sequence goes on from NZ_JACDXX010000002.1 coordinate 312,497, forward strand.
CTTAGCTTGTTCTGCGGCAAAGCGGAACGGGGGAGGGGCAGGGCGGGTCAGATTTTTACCTGAACGGGGCGGGACGGCCCGGAATAAGGCCCGGATGCAGCATAAAGGCCGGGCAAAGCGCTTTGCCGCGTCCCTTGCCCGGGGAACATGATCGCAGCACGCAGCACGCAGCACGCAGCACGCAGCACGCAGCACGCAGCACGCAGCACGCAGCACGCAGCACGCAGCACGCAGCCGGGCAGGGGGCTTTCCAGCCTGTTGCTGCTGGCTGTGACCCTGTGCTGTACCTGCCCGGTGATTTTATCTTTTTCGGTCTTTATTATGAAATATATACTACGGCGCTTTTACGTATATTTTTGCCATATTATGGCTGTCATCCTGGAAGCGGACATCCCTATGATGGCTGCTGCCCGGTAAGGCCGGCCTCGCTTCGCCAGCCTGATCCGGGTAGCGCAGCCCCCTGATGCGCTGATCACTGGCCGCCCAGAGCGGCGGATCTCAGCCCGCCAGCGCTGCAAAGTGATGCAAGCCCGCGAGAAGTGGCAAGGCCAGCGGCCCGTTCTGGTGTTCGCACCGGCCTGGCGAACAGAGGCGAAAGACAGGCCGGGGGTTCGCTGCGGGGCAAAGCCCTCAGCCTTCGGCAAAGCTGCGCCAGTCTTGCCCCCGGGCCTGCGGATCGCTACATGAAGGCCAATCCCTCAAGGAAAACGCATTTTCGGAGCGCCCCATGGCAAGCTATCAATATGTCTATCACATGGACGGCGTGTCCAAGACCTACCCGGGCGGGAAGAAGGTCTTTGAGAACATCCATCTGAACTTCCTGCCGGGCGTCAAAATCGGCGTCGTCGGTGTGAATGGCGCCGGTAAATCGACGCTGCTGAAGGTCATGGCCGGGATGGACAAGGACTTCCAGGGCGAAGCCTGGGCTGCCAAGGGCGCCAAAGTTGGCTATCTGGCCCAGGAGCCGCAGCTCGATGACAGTCTGAGCGTGCGCGAAAACGTCAAACTGGGCGTGGCAGAGAAACAGGCCAAGCTCGATCGCTATAATGAAGTGGCGATGAATTATTCCGACGAGACCGCCGATGAGATGGCGCGTCTTCAGGATGAGATCGATGCCGAGGGCCTGTGGGAACTCGAGACCAAGATCGATATCGCGATGGAAGCTTTGCGCTGCCCGCCCGATGACGCCAATGTCGCCACCCTCTCGGGCGGTGAGCGTCGCCGTGTCGCCCTGTGCCAGCTGCTGCTGGCCGAGCCGGATATGCTGCTCCTGGACGAACCGACCAACCACCTCGACGCCGAGACTATCGCCTGGCTGCAGCAGCATCTGATCGATTACAAAGGCACGATCCTGACCGTCACCCACGACCGCTACTTCCTCGATGAGATCACCAGCTGGATCCTCGAGCTGGAGCGTGGCCGTGGCCTGCCGCATGAGGGCAATTACTCCTCCTGGCTGGAAGCCAAGGCCAAGCGCGTCGCCCAGGAAGCGCGTGAGGATAAATCCAAGCAAAAGGCGATGGAGAAGGAACTCGAATGGATCCGTGCCGGTGCGAAAGCCCGTCAGGCCAAGTCGAAGGCCCGTATCGCGGCCTATGATAAAATGGTCGAGGGTTCGGTCAAGGAACGCTCGGGCGAGGCCAGGATCGTCATCCCGAACGGCCCGCGTCTGGGGGGCAAGGTCTTTGAGGTTGAGGGCCTGAAGAAAGCCATGGGCGACAAGCTTCTGGTCGAGGATCTGAGCTTCTCGCTGCCGCCGGGCGGCATCATCGGCGTGATCGGCCCGAACGGTGCTGGTAAAACCACGCTTTTCAAGATGCTTGCCGGTCTGGAAGAGCCCGATGAGGGCACGATCAAACGCGGTGAGACGGTGAAGCTGTCTTATGTCGACCAGTCGCGTGATGCGCTCGACCCGGAGAAGAACGTCTGGGAAGAAATCTCGGGCGGCGCCGAGATCATCCATCTCGGTGACAGCCAGACCTCGTCGCGCAACTATGTCGGTGCCTTTAACTTTAAAGGTGCGGATCAGCAGAAGAAAGTCGGCCTGCTGTCGGGCGGTGAGCGCAACCGCGTTCACATGGCGAAACTGCTGAAATCGGGCGGCAACGTGCTGCTGCTTGACGAACCGACCAACGATCTCGACGTCGAGACCCTGCAGGCGCTGGAAGCGGCGATCGAAGATTTCGCCGGTTCGGCGGTGATCATCTCGCACGACCGCTTCTTCCTCGACCGCCTCTGCACCCATATCCTCGCTTTTGAGGGCGATGCGCACTGGGAATTCTTCGAAGGCAACTTTGAGGAATATGAGGCCGATAAGATCCGTCGCCTTGGGCCGGAAGCGGCACGCCCCTCACGCGTGAAGCACAAAAAATTCACCCGCTGATCCTGATATCGCGGTGAAGACCAGACCCCCGGGCCTTGCCCGGGGGTTTTTCTTTGCCCAGGATCGGCAGGGGCAGAGGGTTTGGGCAGGAGGGCAGATGCGGCTGCAGGGGCTGGTTGCAGGGCTGCTGATCGTGCTCGCGGGCTGTGGCCGCGCCCCGCCTTCGCTGTCCCCGCCTTCCTTGTTGTCGCCCCCGGGGCCAGAGGAGAGGGTTGTATCGGCAAAGCCGGTTCAGCTGCTCTGGGCGCTGGCGGGGCCGCCAGCGGCAAAGCCGGTGCGCCGGATCACCTATCTGCTGCCGGGCGCACTTTCGACCTCGGCGATCTTTGGTCCGCTGCGCCAGCCGGTCAGCCCGGACCATCTGGTGATGGAATACCGCTTCCCGGGGATGCAGGGGCAGCCGCTCGTGCCCGCGATGCGGATCCATCAGGTCGCGGCGACAATCGCCGCCCATGCGGCGCGATATCCCGATGCGCGGATCGATATGCTGGCCTTCTCGACCGGCGGTGCCATCGCGCTTGAGGCTGCGGGCAGGCTCGGCCCCGGGCGCCCGGCAAGGCTGGTGATCCTGTCGGGAGCTACACCCTTCCCGGGGGCCTATGATTCGGCGCTTCGCGGCTCGGTGGCGCTGCTCAGGGCGGCAATCAGCAGCGGCCCGACCAGTATGCGGGCGGTCTGGACCGAATATTATAAGACCCTGCTTTACGGTTATGGCTGGCGGAATAATCCCGAGATCCGCCGCAAGGCAGAGCAAAGGGCCGAGGCGGATCGGAACCAACTCACTTTGCCGGTCCGGGGCCGGGGCCGGGCGCAGACCCGTGATCTGCTCGGCTGGCGGCTCTCGGAGGCGGCGCTGGCATCGGGGGCGGATATTCTGTTCCTGCATGGCGGGGTGGATCCGGTCTTCCCGCTCGCGCGCGCCCGGCGGCTGGCGGACCGGCTCGGCGCAGGGCTCTGCCTTGTGCCGGGCGGGGGGCATCTTCTGATGACCACCCATCCCGGGATCCTGCGGCGGGCGGGCGATTATCTCGAGGGGCGCTGGCAGGCCGGGGAATGCGCCACCGGGCCGCTGCCGGGCCGGGCCGGTGCGCCGGGGAACTGATTGGCCCGCCCCCGCGTTCGCTATGTGACAACAGCGTGAAAGGAGAGGTTATGAAAGGCATTCTGGCCTGGCTGATCGGCATCCCGATCCCGATTATTATCATTCTGTATTTTCTGGACGTTTTCTGACGAGACGCGGGCGGAGAGGGGGCTTCTGGTGGTAAGCACCGGCCCTGCGCCCTTGTCCGATCAGGCCGGGCCGCTGACAGCTGTCCGGGCGCAGTATCTGCGCTGATATGACGCCTTGTGATGCTGTGTTGCATCTGACTGCGGGTTTCGCTGCGTGACCCTGAAACGGCCTTATTTCAGCCCAATTGCGCCTCAACTCTGGGGCGAAGAAACGGAGGGCGGCATATGGCGGTGATCACGGTTCTGCTTGGCGGAATTTTTGGCATGCTCGCGGGGCTGGTGTCCCTGGTCATTGGACAAGGGCTGCTTTTCGCCTTGCTGATCTGGTTCGCAGCCGGGATGGCATTGCCGCTGATGGTGGTTCTGGTCAGCTTTATACCGCGCCGCGCCCTGGTTAAGCTCCGCGCCTGACGCCGTTGCAGCTGTCGCATTCAGCGGTTGTGCCGGCACTTCGGGACATAACCTGATGCGGTTGCAAGGGGCTGACGCAGGGGAAGCCATACCCGGTTTCCCTGTGAATAAGCTAAGTTTCTGATGCGGAAAACCCTTGTTTCATTGGTGAATACTTGCCAGAACGCGATTTTTGCGGCATATAACCAAATGCGAGTTATCTTCTTTCGACCTGTCTCCGTGTCCCGGCCGCAGTTCTCGACCAAAAGCTGACGAGCCAGTCCGTCGCATATCGCGGGCGGAAAACACGATCAGGAGTTCCTCACGATGGCTAAGGGCACCGTGAAATGGTTCAACGAAACCAAAGGCTACGGCTTCATCGCCCCGGAAGGCGGCAAGAAAGACGTTTTCGTGCACATCACCGCGCTTGAGCGCGCTGGCCTGCGCAGCCTGAAAGATGGCCAGCCGGTCACTTTCGATATCGAAGCTGGTCGTGACGGCCGCGAATCGGCAACCAATCTTTCGCTGGCCTGAGCTGACAGAGCCTAGCAGTTGCTATGCCTTTCTGAAGGGCGGTCCTGACAGGGGGCCGCCCTTTGCTTTTTGCCGGATGCCGCCGGTACCATATAAGCTTTGGCTCAGCGGCGTTTTGCGACCTCGGGTGTCGGGGCTGGCGCTTGTGCGGTAAGGTGAGCCCGCTATCCTTTCCCGAGTTGCGACGGAGAATGGATCTGGACCGGCCCGATTATACTCAGTGGCTCGACCCTGCCGTGCGGGCTTTCATCGCCCGGACCGGGCGCTTTTATCCGCCGGAAACTGCAGATTTTCCGATCCCGGAACAGCGCCGTATCTATGATGCGATGTGTGCCGGTTTTGAGCATCCGCATCCGCCCGGGCTGCAGGTCAGTGATCATACCCTCGCGGCTGTGCCCTGCCGCAGTTACCGCCCGGCAGAGCCGGGGGCGGATGTGCAGCTGGTCTATGCGCATGGCGGCGGTTTTGTTGTCGGCGGGCTGCAGTCACATGACGGGATCTGTGCCGAGATTGCGGCACAGAGCGGCTGCGCGCTGACCTCGGTCGATTACCGCCTTTCGCCTGAACATCCGCATCCGGCGGCGCTGGAGGATCTGCTGGCGGTGATTGCGGCGCTGCCGGGCGATCTGGTGCTGATCGGCGACAGTGCCGGGGGCAATCTGGTGGCTGCGGCCTGCCACCGGCTGCGCGACCCCAGGCTGCGCGGCCAGGTGCTGATCTACCCGTCTTTGGGCCGCGACCGGGGCGAGGGCAGCTATATCCGCCATGCCCATGCGCCGATGCTGACCCGGGCCGATCTGCAGTTCTACGCCGCGATCCGCCATGGCGGCCAGCGACCCGACAGGGGGCATCCGGATTTTGAGCCCTTGTCGGACCGCGATTTCAGCGGCCTGCCAAAGACCCTGGCCTTTGCCGCTGAATGCGACCCGCTGGCCGATGATCCCTTTCTCTATGCAGCGGCGATCCGGGCGGCAGGCGGGCAGGCGCTGGCGCTCTGCGACCGGGGGCTGGTGCATGGCTGGCTGCGCGCGCGCCATGACGCGCCACGCGCGGCTGCGGCATTTCACAGAATAATCAAGGGCATCGCCGCGCTGGCGCGCGACGAATGGCCAGACATGGAGGGTGAATATGAACAAATACAGCAATCTGACCCATGAGGCCGAGCGCTGCGATCTGGCGGCGATTTTCCGCGAGGCCGCCCGGCTGAAGATGAATGAGGCGGTGGCCAATCACTTCTCGCTGGCGGTGAATGAAAGCGGCACGCGGTTTCTGATCAATCCGAATGGCCGGCATTTCTCGCGCATCACCGCCAGTTCGCTGATCGAGATCGACGCCAATGATGCCGAAACGATGAACCGCCCCGATGCGCCGGACCCGACCGCCTGGGGGTTGCATGGCTCGATCCATCGCGCGGTGCCACATGCGCGCTGCATCCTGCATGTGCATTCGACCTTTGCCACCGTACTGGCGGCGCTTGAGGACAGCCGTCTGCCGGCCATCGATCAGAATTCGGCGATGTTTTACAATCGCCAGGTGGTGGATGGCCATTACGGCGGCATGGCCTTTGAGGAAGAGGGGGCGCGCTGCGCCTCGATGCTGTCGGATCCGAAGATCCATACCATGATCATGGGCAATCACGGCGTGCTGGTGATCGGTGCCAGCGTGGCCGAGGCCTTTAACCGGCTCTATTATTTCGAACGCGCCGCCGAGACCTATATCCGGGCTTTGTCGACCGGGATGAAGCTGCGGCATATGTCGGATGCGGTGGCCGAGAAAACCGCGCGTGAATGGGAGGAATATCCCGGCGGCGCGATCTGCTATCTGCGCGAGATCCGGGCGATCCTCGATGTCGAAGAGCCTGATTACGCCCATTAAGGCTGAAACGCCCGCGCGCCGGACCTGCTTCGGCGCGCGGGCCGCTTTCTCACATGCTCAGGAAGCTTTCGTTTTCCTCATTCCGGACTGATCCCCCTATCCGCTGGGTCTCAGGGTCGAGAGGGCGCAGCCCAGCCGGTCCCCGGCCGCGCCCGCCCGTCAGGCTATGCGAGGCCAGCAAGCGGCCTCCGCCAAAGCCCTGGTCACAGCCGGGGCCTTTTTTGAAATTTCAGGCGGAGAAAAGCGAGGGCGGGTTAATTCCCCGCCCCCTCCATCCGGCGCCCTGCCAGCACCTGTTCCAGCCAGCCCAGCCGCATCTCGGGCACCGAGGAGAGCAAGAGATCGGTATAATCATCATAGGGCGGTTCCAGCACATCGGCTTTCTGGCCGTAGCGCACCACCCCGCCCCGGTACATGACCGCGATCTTATCCGAAATCGCGCGCACCGTCGCCAGATCATGGGTGATGAACAGATAGGCCATCTGGGTTTCGGCCTGCAGGTTCAGCAGCAGTTTCAGAATGCCATCAGCCACCAGCGGGTCGAGCGCCGAGGTGACTTCATCGCAGATGATCAGCTTTGGCCTGGCCGCCAGCGCCCGGGCGATGCAGACCCGCTGTTTTTGCCCGCCCGAAAGTTCGGCCGGATAGCGATCGGCAAAGCCTTTGCCCATTTCGATCTGATCGAGCAATTCCTGGATGCGCTGATCGCGCGCTTTGCCCTTCAGGCCGAAATAGAATTCCAGCGGCCGTCCGATGATGGTTGCCACGGTCTGGCGCGGGTTCATCGCCGTATCGGCCATCTGATAGATCATCTGGATCTCGCGCAGATCCTGGGGTTTGCGGCTTTTGAAATCGGTGGAAAGCACCCGCCCGTCAAAGCTGATCCGCCCCTTTGAGGGCGGCAAAAGCCCGGTAATGGCGCGGGCGAGGGTGGATTTGCCCGAGCCGCTTTCGCCCACCACCGCCAGCGTCTGCCCGGCAGGCAGATCGATACAGATGTTCTTCAGCACGTCAAAACTCGTGCCACGATAGCGTGCGGTGACATTCTCGATTTTCAGAACCGGGGGTGCCGGATCTTTGCCCGCATGTTCAAGGCCGCGCACCGAGACCAGCGCCCTGGTATATTCCTCACGCGGATGATTGATGATCTGATCGGTGCTGCCCAGCTCGACCTGGCGGCCATGGCGCAGAACCATGATCTGATCCGCGACCTGTGCCACCACGGCAAGATCATGGGTGATATAGAGCGCGGCCACGCCGGTATCGCGGATTGCCTCTTTGATCGCTGCCAGCACCTCGATCTGGGTGGTCACGTCGAGGGCGGTGGTCGGCTCGTCAAACACCACCAGATCGGGTTTCGGACAAAGCGCCATTGCCGTCATCGCGCGCTGCAGCTGCCCGCCCGAGACCTGATGCGGATAGCGCTGGCCGAAGGTCTCGGGGCTGGGCAGGCCCAGCTTGCGAAACAGCGAGACAGCGCGGGCCTCTGCCTCGGCGCGCGACATAAGCCTATGCGACAGCGCCGTCTCGATCACCTGATCCATCAGCCGTTTCGACGGGTTGAACGAGGCAGCCGCCGACTGGCTGACATAGGTCACCTCGCGGCCGCGGATCCGGCGCAGGCTGGCGGCAGAGGCTTTGCGGATCTCGCGGCCGTTCAGCACGATCTCACCGCCGCTCAGCCGCACACCGCCACGGCCATAAGACATAGAGGACAGGCCGATGGTCGATTTTCCGGCGCCGGATTCGCCGATCAGCCCCATGACCTGGCCCTTTTCCAGCACCAGATCGACGCCATGCACCAGGGTGATGTCTCTGGGCTTTTCGCCCGGCGGGTAGGATGTGGCCTCAATCACCAGGCCACGGATCTCCAGCAGGGGGTTTGTTTTCTCAGCCACCACGGCCTCCTTTCAGGCTCGAGGTGCGCGAAAGCACCCAGTCGGCCACCAGGTTCACCGAAATCGCCAGCAGCGCGATGGCGGCGGCCGGCACCAGCGCCGCGGCCTTGCCATAGGTGAGCCCGTCCTTGTTTTCCTTCACCATGCCGCCCCAGTCCGCCAGCGGCGGCTGTACGCCCAGCCCGAGGAAGGACAGGGTCGAGATGAAGAGCACGGCAAAGATGAAACGCAGGCCGAACTCAGCGACCAGAGGTGACAGGGAGTTGGGCAGGATCTCGCGGAAGATCACCCAGCCCTGCTTTTCACCGCGCAGCTTTGCGGCCTCGACATATTCCATCACCGCAATATCCATCGCCACGGCGCGGGCGAGACGGAAGACGCGGGTGGAATCGAGCACCCCCATCACCACGATCAGCACGCCGAGGTTAAGCGGCAGCACCGACAGCATGACCAGAGCCACGATCAGCGAGGGGATCGCCATCATCAGATCGCAGATCCGGCTGAGGATCTGATCGGCCCAGCCCCCCTGCACTGCGGCAAGAAAACCAAAGAAGGCCCCCATTGAGAAGGACAGGACCGAGGCGGCGAGGGCCACGAAAATGGTGATCTGCCCGCCATAGATCAGCCGCGAGAAGATGTCGCGGCCAATGGAATCGGTGCCCAGCCAGTGGCTGGCCGAGGGGCTTTCCCAGACCCCGCCGAGAATGGCGTCGAGGGGATAGGGCGCGATGACATCGGCCAGGGCGGCGGCAAGGATGAAGCCTGCGGTCAGCACCATGCCGAACAGGGCGGAAAACGGGATCCTGCTCATTTCGGATGCCTCAGCCGCGGATTGGCCAGGATGGCGGTGATATCGGCGATGATATTGAGGCTGATATAGACAGCAGCAAAGATCAGCCCCACGGCCTGCACCACCGGCAGATCGCGTTTGGTCACATGGTCGACCAGATACTGGCCAAGGGCGTTATAGGAGAAGACCACCTCCACCACGACCACACCGACCACCAGATAGGCAAGGTTGATGGCAACGACGGAAATCACCGGCGCGATGGCATTCGGGAAGGCATGTTTCCAGATGATGGTCATCGGCGACAGGCCCTTCAGCTCGGCGGTCTCAATATAGGCAGATTGCATCACATTCAGAATGGCGGCCCGGGTCATGCGCATCATATGCGCCAGCACCACCATCACGAGGACGATGACCGGCAGAGCCACAGCCTGCAGCTTCGCCCAGAAGCTCATGCCCGGAAAGACCATGGCGACGGGCTGGAAGACCGGGAAGACGATGGTCAGCAGATAGATCACGAAATAGGCGGCGACGAATTCCGGCAGGCTGATCGTGGTCAGGGTGATGCCCGAGATCAGCTTATCGGGCCAGCGCCCGGCATAGCGGGCCGCCACCGCGCCCAGCACCAGGGCCAGCGGCACGGCAATCATCGCGGCGCAGCCGGCGAGGAACAGCGTATTGCCCAGCCTCTGGCCGATTGCCTGGGTGATATCGACGCCATTGGTCAGCGCCTTGCCCAGATCGCCGGTCATCACGCCGCCTAGCCAGTTGAAATATCGCGTCAGGGCCGGCTGATCGAGCCCCATCTGGGCGCGCAGATTTTCCAGCGCCTGAGGGGTGGCACTCTGGCCGAGGATGGCCTGGGCGGTATCGCCCGGCAAAGCCTCAACCCCGAGAAAGATCACCGCTGAAACCGCCAACAGTAACAGCAGGCCCAGCGCGATGCGCTGGACCAGAAGAAAGATTACAGGATGCACGTTGCTGACCTCAGACCAGCCAGCATTTCGCCAGAGCGCGATAGGTCATCATCTCGGCATTGGGATCATCGACCCAGCCCGCGATCTGATCGCTGCGGATACCGGCGACGAATTCGTTGAACATCGGCAGGATCAGGCCACCTTCCTCGCGCAGAATATCCGACATTTCCCGGTAATCGGATTTGCGCTTCACGGTGTCGAGTTCCGCGCGGGCTGCCAGCAGAAGCTCATCGAATTTCGCGTTTTTAAAGCGGGTGTCATTCCATTCCGCCGTCGAGAGATAGGCGGTCGAGAACATCAGATCCTGGGTCGGGCGACCGCCCCAGTAGCTGGCGCAGAAGGGTTCGACATTCCAGACATCGGCCCAGTAGCCGTCATCGGGATCAAGCTGGATCTGCAGCGGAATGCCGGCCTCTTTGGCCGAAGCGGCAAAGAGATTGGCGGCATCGACGGCCCCCGGGAAGGCGACAGCGGCGGTGCGCAGGATGATCGGGCTGCCGTCATGACCGGATTTTTTGTAGAATTCCTGGGCTTTGGCCGCATCGAATTCACGCTGCGGCATCGTGTCATCGAACAAAGGATAGGCGGCATTGATCGGCGTGTCATTGCCGGCCGAGCCGAGGCCCCCGAGGATCTTATCGACCATCTCACCGCGCTTGACCGCCAGTTTCAGCGCCATGCGCAGGTCTTTATTATCAAAGGGCGGCTTGTCGACATGCATGATGAAGACATAGTGCCCGCGACCAACCGCACGACGCACCTCTACCCCGGAGGCCCCGGCCAGCAGCGCCGCGATCTTCGGGTCAACGCGGTTGATCATATGCACCTGGCCCGATTGCAGAGCGGCGGTGCGGGCGGTGTTATCATTGATCGAGAGGATCTCGATCGTATCGGCATGGCCGATGCGGTCGTCCCAGTAATTGGGGTTTTTCTGCATCACATAGCGCACGCCCGGCTCGAAGGTCTCAAGCACATAGGGGCCAGCGCCGATCCCGGCGGTCGGGTTATCGATGCCGCCGCCTGGCTGGATCACCAGGTGATAATCGGTCAGCAGATAGGGCAGGTCGGCCGAGGCATTGGCGAGGGTCAGTGTCAGCTTATCGCCCTCGGCCTTCATCTCGCTGATGTCTTTGACCACGCCGAGTGCGCCCGATTGCGAGGCCTCGTCGGTATGGCGCTTCAGGGTTGCCATCACATCTTCGGCGGTAACGGCCTGGCCGTTCGAGAAGGTGACGCCCTGGCGGATCTTGAAGGTCCAGGTCTTGGAATCGGCTGAGGAAGAGACCTCTTCGCCGATGCGGAAATCAACCGTGCCATCGGGATTGAGGTCGACAAGCTGCTCGCCCCAATGGGCATTGGCAACCTGCGGCATGACCGAGGCGGCAAGCGCCGGATCAAGCGTATTGGTGCTTTCGCCACCGGTCAGACCGGCGCGGATCACACCGCCTTTTTTCGGCTCGGCATGGGCCGCTTTGGTGTAAAGCGCCGAAGCCAGAGCGGCAGAGACGCCCATTGCGGTGGTGCGGCCGATGAATTCGCGGCGGTTCATTTTGCCCGCTTTGGCGCGGGCCACCAGCCAGTCAAGTTTCTCAGACATCCGTATCTCCCTGTTATTAAGCCCGCCGGTTGCTGGAGGGTCATTGTTAATTCTGAAAACCGTCTGAAGACGTTTGGGCCTCTCCGCAGTCAGGACCGGGCAGTAAGCAGGCACATATTCATAAGGCCGGCCGCACGGGCTGGCAGCGCGAAATACAGATCTCAGCTTCCGGCGACGGGCTGGGGCCGCACCGGCGGGACATGGGGCTTTTGCGCCCTTCTGCGGTTGAGCCTGGAGGAAAACAGGCCATTGTGGCAACGATTCTCTGCCCTTGCAGTGCTCATCCCCCTGGGGCTCATCCCGGACCTGGCCCTGCGGGCAGAGCGCGGCCGGGGTCCGGCGGCGCACCCCCGGGGCAGGGCAGGCGCCCGGGCGGGGCGGGCTGGCGGCATCGGGGCCGCGGTGTTGAACAGAGGGGCAGCTGGCGCAGAAGTCATGATATCCCTTTGCTGTGCCTCTCCAGATGAACGCCAGATTTTTCTGAATCCGGGTCAGATTGCGACCAGAGCGGGTGCCGGACCGACCCGGGGCGGCCTGGCTGCGGAATAAAGCTTGCGGCACGCAGGCCGGCAGGTCACCGATAGCTGCAAAGGCGCCGCCTTCTGAAGCCTCAGCCTGGCGCCTGCGCTGTCCCTGCTTTGCCTGGAGTGTGAGATGTCATTGAAGACGACGGCCGGGGTCAGCCCCCCTGGACCGAATATTCTGATCCTGATGGTCGACCAGCTGAACGGGTTGTTCTTCCCTGATGGTCCGGCTGATTTCCTGCATGCCCCAAATCTGAAACGGCTGGCGGCGCGTTCGGTCCGTTTCAGAAATGCCTATACCGGAAGTCCGCTCTGTGCGCCGGGGCGTGCCTCTTTCATGTCGGGCCAGCTGCCGCGCCGGACCCGGGTCTATGACAATGCCGCCGAATTCACCTCGGATATTCCGACCTATGCGCATCACCTGCGCCGGGCGGGCTGGCAGACCAGCCTTTCAGGCAAGATGCATTTTGTCGGCCCCGATCAGCTGCATGGTTTTGAGGAACGGCTGACCACCGATATCTACCCCGCCGATTTCGGCTGGACCCCGGATTACCGCAAACCGGGTGAGCGTATCGACTGGTGGTATCATAATCTTGGCTCGGTCACCGGGGCCGGGGTGGCCGAGATCACCAATCAGCTGGAATATGACGATGATGTCTGCTTCCAGGCGGTGCAGAAGCTTTACGATCTGTCGCGCGGCGAGGGCAGCAGGCCCTGGTGCCTGACCGTCAGCTTTACCCATCCGCATGATCCCTATGTGGCGCGGCGTAAATACTGGGATCTCTACGAGGGCGCGCCCGAGCTGGAGCCGCCCCGGGCCATCGCTTTTGAGGCGCAGGATCCGCATGCGCAGCGTCTGATGCAGGCCTGCGATTTTAGCGCCTTTGACATCACGCCCGATCAGATCCGCCGTGCGCGTCAGGGCTATTTCGCCAATATCTCCTATATCGACGATAAGATCGGCGAGATCCTCGATGTGCTGGAGGCAACCCGCCAGGAGGCGGTGATCCTGTTCCTGTCCGATCATGGCGATATGCTGGGCGAGCGCGGCCTGTGGTTCAAGATGAGCTTCTTTGAGGGCTCGGCCCGGGTGCCGCTGATGATTGCGGCGCCAGGCCTTGATCCTGCAGGGATTGATACGCCGGTCTCGACTATCGATGTGACCCCGACCCTCGCCGATCTGGCCGGAATTGATCTGAGCGAGGTGATGCCCTGGACCGATGGCACCAGCCTCCTTCCGGTGGCGGCGGGGGCGGCGCGCGGCCCGGTGCCAATGGAATATGCCGCTGAAGGCTCGGTCACGCCGCTGGTGGCTCTGCGCGACGGGATGTGGAAATACATCCGCTGCAATGCCGATCCCGAGCAGCTCTATAACCTCAGCGAGGATCCGGGAGAGCGGGTGAACCGGGCCGGGGATCCGGCGGCTTCCGGGGTGTTGGAGCATTTGCGGGCCGAGGCGGCACGGCGCTGGGATCTGGCGGCTTATGACAGCGAGGTGCGCCAGAGCCAGGCCCGGCGCTGGGTGGTTTATGAGGCGCTTCGCAACGGCGCCTGGTTCCCCTGGGATCACCAGCCGCTGCGCGCCGCCTCTGAACGCTATATGCGCAATCACATGGATCTGAACGTGCTGGAGGAAAGCAAACGCTTCCCCCGCGGCGAGTGATCGCTGCGCCGCCGCCCCGGCGCAGCGTCTGGGAGCGCGGCTGCAGATCGTGTAAGGCCAGTACAAACGGTTAGGGAATCGACGGATGATCTCGAGACGGGGAATGCTGGCAGGGCTTCTGGCGGGGGGCGCGCTGCCTATGGCCGGTCCCCTCCGGGCCGAAGCGATCAACAGCTCGCCCCGGCCCCGGCCCCGTCCGCGCGGCGAGGGCGGGGCTGCCCCGGCGAAAATTCCCGATGCTGAGGGCCTGGTGGCGGCGGCAAAGCTGACCGGCGCGATCGGTTATATGGTGGCAGATGCCGCCACCGGCACGGTGCTCGAGGCGCGTGGCGCCGATCAGATGCTGCCCCCGGCCTCGGTCACCAAGGCCGTGACCGCGCTTTATGCGCTGGAAAAACTGGGGGCGGGGCGGCGGCTCAGCACCCGGCTTCTGGCCACCGGCCCGGTGCAGGGCGGCGTGCTGCAGGGCGATCTGATCCTCGCCGGAGGCGGTGATCCGACGCTGCAGACCGATCAGCTGGGCGATCTGGCGGTAAAACTGGCGCAGCGCGGGGTGAAAGCGGTGAGCGGGCGCTTCCTCTACTGGGAGGGCGCGCTGCCGCTGATGCCGCGCATTGCCGGCGATCAGCCCGATCAGGTCGGCTATAATCCGGCGGTGGGCGGGCTGAACCTGAATTTCAACCGCGTGCATTTTGAATGGAAGAAGGCGGGGGCGGACTGGCAGCTCGCCATGGATGCCCGCGGCGAGCGCTTTGTGCCTCAGGTCTCGATGGTGGGGATGAAAGTGGCGCAGCGCGAAAGCCCGGTCTTTACCTATAAGGGCGGTGCGGTGCGCGAGGACTGGACCGTCGCCGCCTCGGCTTTGGGCAAAGGCGGCTCGCGCTGGCTGCCGGTGCGGCTGCCCGGCCTCTACAGCGCCGAGGTGTTTCGCACCCTGGCCCGGGCCCAGGGCATTGCCCTGCCCGGACCGGCCGCGCAGGTCTCGGCCCCCTCAGGCCAGGAGCTGGCCCGGGCTGAGAGCGAAATGCTGCCCGAAGTGCTGCGCGGCATGTTGCGCTTCTCGACCAATCTTACCGCCGAATGTTCGGGACTTCTGTCCTCGGGGCTGCGCGATCTGGGGGAGTCCGGCGCGGCCATGACCACCTGGGCCAGTGAGAGTTTTGGCATCAGCCCGCATTTTGTCGATCACTCGGGCCTTGGCGGCGCCTCGCGGATTTCGGCGGCACAGATGGTCAGCCTGCTCAGGCTCGCGCATCGCCAGAACCGCGGGCTGAAGCCGATCCTGCGCGATGTCGGGATGAAAGACGGCGAGGGCAAGGTGATCAAAGGTCATCCGGTCAAAGTCATGGCCAAAAGCGGCACGCTGAATTTCGTCTCGGCGCTCGCGGGGCATATCACCCCGCCGGGCGGGCGCGAGATGGTGTTTGCCATTTTCACCGGTGATCCGGCCCGGCGCGATGCGGTTCCGGTTGCCGATCGCGAATCCCCGCCCGGTGCCGAAAGCTGGATCCGCCGCTCGCGCCTGTTGCAGGGCCAGCTGGTCAGTCGCTGGGCGGGGCTCTACGCATAAGTCCGGCTCCGGCCGGTGACAGGGGGGGCTCTGCTGACAGGGGCGGCTCTGCGACCAGGCCGCCGCTGCCGTCGTCCTGACGCAGGCTGTGAAAGACCGGCGCATTGCTGTCTGCGGGCAGGCTGCATTCGCCGCTGATCAGCGCATAGGCCATTTCCGAGATTTCATGCAGCTCGTCTGACAGCGCCAGTTCCAGCGCCAGCCCGTCATTGGAAGTGGAACAGGGATCGGCCTGGCCGCCGGTCAGGCTTTCGCGGGCCGCGAGCCAGGCGCCGACGGTCAGCCGGGTTTCGCGGGAACTTGCGGCCAGCAGGCGGGCCAGGAGTTTACGATGCGCGATCAGGCGCCCCTCAAATCCGCGCGCGAGCCGGTCTTGCGCCATACAATTCTCCCTCTGCAGCTCCGGACCCTGACAAAACGACCGGGCGTGGCACCAGCTCAAACGTCGCTTGCAGCGCCGGGTTCCGGAGCCTGAGCACCATTGCCTGCCTGCTGAGCAGGTTTCAGCCACCGGCGGCGCCAGCCATGGGATCGCCGGATCGGCGCTCAGCCCCTCACCACGGCGCTTTCAGCAGGTCGAGCGGGATTTTGAGATAGCGCCTGCCGTCAGCTTCAGGCTCGGGCAGCTGCCCGGCATTGATATTGACCTGCAGGGCATGCAGGATCAGCTTCGGCATCGGCAGGGTGGCATCCCGGGCCTCGCGTGCGGCGACGAAAGCCTCTTCGGTCAGCAGTTTCGACATATGAATATTGTGACTGCGCTGCTCGGCGACCGAGGATTGCCAGGCTTCGGCCCTGCCGCCCTGGCGGTAATCATGGCCGGTGAAAATCCGGGTCTCATCGGGCAGGGCGAGGATCGCCTGGATCGAGGACCAGAGCGCTTGCGCCGAACCGCCGGGGAAATCGGCGCGTGCCGTGCCGCTGTCGGGCATGAACAGGGTGTCATGCACAAAGGCGGCATCACCGATCACATAGGTGACCGAGGCCAGGGTATGGCCCGGTGAAAACATCACCCTGGCCGGGATGTCGCCGAGCAGAAAGCTGTCACCATCGTGATATAGCTGATCCCATTGCGAGCCATCGGCGGGAAAATCGGGCAGGTTGTAAAAGCGCTTCCACAGCTCCTGCACGCTGGTCACCTTGGCCCCGATACCGGTCGGCGCGCCGGTCTCCTGCTTCAGCCAGGCTGCGGCGGAAAGGTGGTCTGCATGGGGATGGGTGTCCAGAATCCGGGTCAGCCGATAGCCTTTATCGGCGATGAATTTCAGCAGCCGCCGGGCCTCGATCTGCGCTGTCGCGCCGGATTTTTCATCATAATCCAGCACCGGATCGATGATCAGGCAGTCACCGCTCGCCGGATCTGCCACTACATATTGTACCGAGCCGCTGCGCTCTTCATAAAAGCCGGTTACTTCGGGTTTTTTCATCGGGGGCGGGCCTGTGGCTGAGGGGGGGATTGCGACCCAGCTTAACCGCGCAATGCCGGCGGCGAAAAGGGGCGAAGCGGTCACAATCCGGGCCTTTTCGGGCGGTATATACTTCTGTCATCCTCGCTGGAGGGAACATTTCAGCACCCGTTGCGTTACTTCGGTGTGGCCTCTGCCTGTAGGCCGCAGACTGTCCCTCGTTCCACTTTCAGGGCGTTCGCCTGGTGCGGACGCCCCTTTTTCTGACAGCTTTCTGCCAGCCCGCTGCGCGCCCGCCCGCTTGACTTTCTCTGCAAACGGCGCGACGGAAAGCAATCCGGACCTCATGTCCCGCTCTCAGCCAGGCTGTTTTCCAGCCCAGCCGCAATCCCCCTTCCGCGCCGAAGCGGATGCCGCTGTGAGACTGTCAATGACATTGCATCATACTGCCGCCGCCCGTGACGGGTTTTACCTCTCTGGACCGGGGCATCAGCTGGAGCTTGCCCGCTCTGTCCAGGCCCTGCCCCGGGGCGGGCTCGACAGTCTCGCCACACGGGCCGCGGCTTTCTTCGCCGGATATGGCACAGAAGGGCTGCGGCTGGCAGGGGCTTTGCCCTATGACCGCCAGGCCGGGGATTACCTCTTTGCCGCCCGCCCGGAAGATGGCGCGCAGGCGGTCAGCCCGGCGCCGCGCGGTGATGGTTCCGGTGCGGTTTCGCAGCAGGTGCTGCTGCGCGAGGATCCTCCGGCCGCGCAATACCGCGCCGCAGTGGCCGAGGCCTTGCGCCGTATCGCTGCCGGAGCCTTTGACAAGATCGTTTTGTCGCGCAGCCTGCGGCTGAGTGCCGGGCTGGCGTTTGATCCGGGGGCTTTGCTGGCGGCACTGGCGGTGGACCCGCTGATCACCCGCTTTTCGGTGCCGCTGCCGCCCCGGCAGGCCGGGGTGCCACGCCGGCTGATCGGGGCGACGCCCGAACTGCTGCTTGCCAAACAGGGGGCGGCCATCACCTCGCATCCTCTGGCCGGATCGGCCCCGCGCGGCAGGGAGGCGGCACCCGACAAAGCGGCGGGGGCGGCGCTGCTGCACTCGGGCAAAGACCTGCGCGAACATGCGCTGGTGGCCGAGATGGTGCTCGACAGCCTCGCGCCCTGGTGCGCCAGCCTTGCCCGCCCCGAGGGGGTGAGCCTCGCGCAGACCGCGCGGCTCTGGCATCTGGGCACCCGGATTACGGGGGTGCTGAAGGATCCTGACACCCCCTGTGCCGAGCTGTTGCGGGTGCTACATCCGACACCGGCGGTCTCGGGCTATCCCCTGGCTGCCGCCGAGGCGGCTTTGCCCGGGCTGGAGGGTTATGACCGGGATTTCTACGCCGGGGCGGTTGGCTGGCTGGAAGCGAATGGCGACGGCGCCTGGTATCTGGCGCTGCGCTGTGCCGAGCTTGAGGGCAGCGAAGCCCGCCTCTATGCCGGGGCCGGGGTGGTGGCAGGCTCGGATCCGGCGCTGGAAGAGGCCGAGACGCATGCGAAATTTCAGGCTATGCTGGCGGGCTTTGGCCTCGCCACCGGTGCTGTACTCTGAGCTGAAGACGGAAAGGATCTGCAATGGCTGGCCTGCCACATATCGCCCCCTATGCCCTGCCACAGGCGGCAGAGATCCCCGGCGCGCGCGGCCCCTGGCGGCTGGAGCCGGGGCGGGCGGCGCTGCTGATCCATGATATGCAGAATTACTTTCTGCGGCCCTATGACCGCTCTGCCGCCCCTCTGGCCCCGGTGATCCGCCATATTGCAGCTCTCGCGGCTTCAGCGCGGGTCAGGGGCATTCCGGTGTTCTACACCGCGCAGCAGGGCAATCAGGACCGGCGCGACCGTGGGTTGCAGGCCGATCTCTGGGGGCCAGGCATGACTGCCGATCCGGCGCATCAGGCGATCACTGCTGAGCTGACGCCCGAGCCGGGCGATCATATGCTGGTCAAGCACCGCTACTCGGCCTTTCAGCGCTCTAATCTTGAAACGCTGATGCGGGTGCGCGGGCGTGATCAGCTGATGATCTGCGGTGTCTATGCCCATATCGGCTGCCTGATGACGGCGGCCGAGGCATTCCAGCGCGATATAGAGGCCTTTATGATTGCCGATGCTCTGGCTGATTTTTCGCGCGAAGAGCATGATATGGCGCTGAAATGGGCGG
Source organism: Pseudogemmobacter faecipullorum (assembly GCF_020539525.1). Taxonomy (GTDB): domain Bacteria; phylum Pseudomonadota; class Alphaproteobacteria; order Rhodobacterales; family Rhodobacteraceae; genus Pseudogemmobacter; species Pseudogemmobacter faecipullorum. The sequence goes on from NZ_JACDXX010000002.1 coordinate 331,516, forward strand.
CGGGGCGCTGTGGTATCGTGCTGGGCACGGCCGCTGCGCTGCAGGCCCTGGGCTGAGGAAGAACGGCGATGCAGCTGAACGGATTTACGGGCGCGCTGACCCTGGTGACCGGGGCCGGGGGCGGGATTGGCCGGGCGCTGGTGCAGCTTTTGCTGGCCGCAGGCGCGCGGGTGGTGGCGACGGATCTGCAGGCGCCCGATCTGCCTGCTGCGGAGGGGCTGAGCTGCCATGCCCTTGATGTCAGTGATCCGGCGGCGGTCGGGGCGCTGGTGGCTGATCTCGAGCGCGATCTCGGCCCGATCCGCTTTGGCGTTTCTGTTGCCGGCACGCTGACCACCGGCCTTGTGACCGAGACCAGTGACGCCGAATGGCGCCGGGTCTTTGCGGTGAATACCGATGGCGTCTTCCATCTGACCCGGGCGCTGGCGCGGGTGATGGGGCCGCGCCGGGCCGGGGTGATGGTCGCGGTCAGTTCGAATGCGGCGGGCGTGCCGCGCTATGGCATGGCGGCCTATTGTGCCTCGAAAGCGGCCGCTACCATGTATATGCGCGCGCTCGGGCTGGAACTGGCCCCCCAGGGCATCCGCTGCAATATCATCGCCCCCGGCTCAACCCGCACGCCGATGCAGACCGGCATGTGGGCCGATGCAGGTGGCGAGGCGCGGGTGATCCGGGGCATTCCCGAAGAGTTCAAGCCTGGCATCCCGCTCGGCAAGATCGGTGAGCCCGAAGATGTGGCGCGGGCGGTGATGTTCCTGCTCTCGGATGAGGCCGGGCATATCACCATGGCCGATCTCTATATTGATGGCGGCGCAACCCAGCAGGCCTGATCCAGGTCTGGTCTGGTCTGGTCTGGTCAGGTCAGGTCAGGGGGGAGCAATCACGAGCAGCGGTCAGGCCTCTTTTCGCGCCCCCCAGGGGGCCAGGCTTTCCTGCAGGCTGGCCGCGAGTGCCAGACAGGTCGCGGCGCGGGGCGCATCGCGGCGCCAGAGCAGCGAGACGCGCCGCACCGGGGCTGCGCTGCTCAGCGGGCGGGCCACCACCAGCTGTTCGCGCAGCACCTCCGAGCGGACATAGAGCGCGGGCAGAAGCGACAGCCCCATGCCGAGCGCCACCATCTGGCGCAGGGTATCGAGCGTTGTCCCCTCATAATCGCTGACCGGCTTCAGCCCGGAGGCCTGGCACAGTGCCAGGATCTGCTGGCGCAGCTGCGGCGCGGTTTCCTGCAAAAGCAGCGTCTCGCCTGCGAGCTCTTGCGGCGTAATGCTGCTTTTCGCCGCCAGAGGGTGATCGGCGGGCAGGATCAGATGCAGCGGCTCGGCCAGCAACAGCCGGTGATCAAGATCGGGCCGCCCCGGCTCTTCCGCCAGCAGCAGCGCATCATGGCTGCCCTCGGAAAGCTGGCGCAGCAGGGTGTCGCGATGTTCTTCGCGCACCTGCAGGCGCAGCTGCGGGAAGCGGGCCCGCAGCCCGGGCATGGCCACCGACAGCACATAGGCCCCGACCGAGGGCACAACACCGAGCTGCAAGGTTCCCTGGCTGGCCGAAGGATCATAGCCGCGCGCAATGTCGCGGATATCCTCAACCCCTGCCAGCAGGCTGCGGGCGCGCCGCGCCACCTCCTGGCCCAGCGGCGTCAGCAGCACCCTGGCGCGGGTCCGCTCGACAAGGCGCGCGCCCAGTTTGGCCTCCAGCTCTTTCAGCTGGGCGCTGAGCGTCGGCTGCGCCACGCGGCAAAGCTCGGCCGCCCGCGAAAACGAGAGTGTATCGGCAACCGTGGTCAGATAGCGCAGTTGTTGCAATGTTGGCATAGGGCAGGCTTATAGTTTTTATCTATAAGAGGAAAGGGGACTTTCTATTTCTCTTTCGCGAAACGCCTCGGTATCGAGGCCCGATGCGCCGGGGCAGGAGCCTGCGGCAGCGGTTAAACAGAAGGGCAGGGGCGAGTGACAGCATCCGGCAGCGTAACAGAAACCGACGACGGGCCATCCGGGGCGCTTTCAGGGCGCAGGGTGATCCCGACCAGCCTTGCGCTGATTGCGGCGGCGGTGGCGGCGGGGCTGTTTATCTGGTTTGCCACTTTCCTGCCCGCGATCAGCGCCGGGGGAACGGCCAGGTTCAGTGCCGCCTGGGCGCCCTCGATGGGGGTTTCCTTCACGCTCTATCTCGACGGGCTGTCGCTGATCTTCGCTTTGCTGATCTCAGGCATCGGCGCGACGATTTTTCTTTATTGCATCGGCTATATGGGGGATCACCCGGATTTCCACCGGCTGATCCTCAGCCTGTTTGCCTTCATGCTGGCCATGCTGGGCCTGGTGCTCGCCGCCGATCTGATCTCGCTTTTCGTGTTCTGGGAGCTGACGGCGCTGACCTCTTATCTGCTGATCGGTTTCGGGCATGAGACCGAAAAGGCCCGGCGCAATGCTTTGCAGGCGCTGCTGGTCACCGGCGCGGGCGGTCTGGCGCTGCTGGCCGGGCTGGTGCTGATCGGTATCGCTTCGGGCAGCCAGGATCTGACCAGGATCCTCGCGGGTGAGGGGCTGCAGGGCCATGCGCTCTACCCGGCGATCCTGGTGCTGGTGCTGCTCGGCGCTTTCACCAAATCGGCGCAGTTCCCCTTCCATTTCTGGCTGCCGGGCGCCATGGCCGCGCCGACCCCGGTTTCGGCCTGGCTGCATTCAGCCACGATGGTGAAAGCCGGTGTCTATCTCATGGCGCGGCTGCATCCGGTGCTTTCGGGCACGGCGGGCTGGGAGATCAGCCTGACCGCCGCCGGTCTGACCACGGCGGTGCTGGGCGGCTATCTCGCTCTGCGCCAGAGCGATCTGAAACAGAGCCTCGCCTATACCACGCTGATGGCGCTTGGCACGATCACCCTGATGCTGGCGGGCGAGGGCGGGGCGGCGCTTTCTGCCGCCATGGTCTTCCTGATCGCCCATGCGCTTTACAAGGCGGCGCTGTTCATGCTGGTCGGCAATATCGATCATGCGACCGGCACCCGCGATGTCGCCCGTCTTTCGGGACTTGCCCGTTTCATGCCGCTGACCGCTCTGGCCGCGCTGCTCGCCGGGGCCTCGATGGCGGGCCTGCCGCCGCTGACCGGCTGGATTGCCAAGGAACTGCTCTATATCGCCGGGCTTGAAACCTCGTCACTGGTGACGGGCGGTGCGCTTCTGGCCAATGCGCTGGTCTTTGGCGTGGCGGGCATGGTGGCGATCAAGCCCTTTATCGGCGCAGCCCCGGCGGTGACCCGTACCCCGCATGAGGCGAGCCCGCTGATGCTGATCGGGCCGCTGCTTCTGGGCCTGACCGGGCTTGGCTTTGGCCTTTTCCCCGGGCTGCTGCAGGATATGCTGGCAGTGACGGTCGCGGGCAGCCTGCAGGGCGGCGCGGCGCTGAAGCTGCATCTCTGGCCCGGTTTTGGCCTGCCGCTGGCGCTGAGCGCTGCGACTTTCGCCCTTGGCGGGCTCTTCCTTGCCCTGCGTTTGCGCCATATGAAGGCCATTCGCGGCGAAGCAGGCCCCTTTGATCGCGGCTGGGACCATCTGATCGAGGGTTTCAAAAGCTTTGCCGCCGGGCTGACGCAGATGATCCAGACCGGCCGTCTGGGCTTTTACATGTTCGCTACGGTGCTGAGCCTGGTCATGGTGCTGGGCCTGGTGCTGATCACCAGGCGCCCGGTGATCAGCCTCAGCCTTGAGGCCCCCTGGTCGCTCTGGCTGATTGCGCTGATCGTGGCGCTTGGCGCCGCGCTGGCTTTGCGCACCGGCTCGCGCATCCTCAATATCGTCGGGCTTGGCACTTCGGGCCTGGGCGTGGCGCTGATCTTCATCCTGTTCGGCGCGCCGGATGTGGCGCTGACCCAGCTGATGGTCGAGACCCTCTCGGCGGTGCTCTTCGCCGCCGCGCTGCTGCGGCTGCCGCAGCTCACCGAGCGGCGTCCGCGCCGCCGTCAGATCCTGCATGGCTTGCTGGCCGGGGCCTTTGGCCTGATCATGACGCTGATCGTTCTGGCGATCACCTCGCATCCGCTCGACCGGCGTCTGACCGACTGGTTCGAGGTGAATTCGGTTCCGGCGGCGCATGGCCATAACATCGTCAACGTGATCCTCGTCGACTTCCGCGCCTTTGATACTTTCGGAGAACTGACCGTGGTCCTGCTTGCCGCGATCGGCGCCTATGCGCTGTTGCGCCGCCCGGTCGGAAAGGGGGCGAAATCATGAGGTCGCCCATTCTCGGGATCGGGGCAAAGATCCTGCTGCCGGTCTTTCTGCTCTTCTCGCTGTTCATCCTGTTTCGTGGCCATAACGTGCCGGGCGGCGGCTTTATCGGCGGGCTGATCTTTGCCGCAGGCTTTGCGCTTTACGGCTTTGCCTTTGGCTTTGGCGCGGCGCAGCAGCGCCTCAGGATCGATCCCCGGACCCTGGGCGTCATCGGGCTGATCGCGGCGGTCTGTGCCGGGCTGATGCCGGCGCTGAGCGGTGACCAGCCCTTCACCGGGCTCTGGGCCACCGCCCTGCCGGTCTCCTCGGTGATGTTGTTTGACATCGGCGTCTATCTTGCGGTGGCAGGGGCCATCCTCACCCTTATTTTCGCGCTGGAGGAGGGCTGATGGAACTGCCGCTTGCACTGCTGACCGGACTTCTGAGTGCCTTTGCCCTCTGGCTGATGCTTTCGGGCAATCTGCTGCGGTTCCTGTTCGGGCTTTTGCTGCTGTCAAATGCGGTGAATCTGGCGATCTTCGCCAGCGGACGGCTGACTTATGGCCTGCCGCCGCTGCTGGGGGCCTCGGGCCAGCCGGGAGAGGCGGTGATGGCCAATGCCCTGCCCCAGGCGCTGCTTCTGACCGCGATCGTCATCGGCTTTGGCTTTTTCGCCTTTGTCCTTGCCCTGACCATCCGCGCCTATCGCAGCTTCGGCCATCTGGAGCCGGACCGGATGCGGCTGGCCGAGCCGGAGGAGGCGCATAAATGAGCTGGCTTCTTGCTTTGCCGGTGATGCTGCCCTTTGCAGCCGCCGCTCTCGCCTTCCTGACGCGGCGCAGCCGGGCCAGCGCTTATGCCTCGCTGGCCGGTGCCCTGATCTCGCTGATCCTTGCCCTGATGCTGCTGCAAGCGGTGATTGAAAACGGCGTGGTGGCGGTGCAGATGTCGGCCTGGCCCGCGCCTTTCGGCATCACCCTCGTTGCCGATTACCTGGCGGCGGCCATGGTGCTGATCACCGCGATCATCAGCCTCGGCGTAACGATCTGGTCGATGGCCGAGATTGGCCGCAAGAGCCGGGCCTATGGCTGGTATGGTCTGTTTCAGACCCTGATCGGCGGGGTGACCGGGGCGTTTCTGACCGGTGATCTGTTTAACCTCTATGTCTGGTTTGAGGTGATGCTGATCTCCTCCTTCGGGCTGCTGGTGATTTCCGGGCGGCGCGAGGCCACCGACGGTGCGGTGAAATATGTGACGCTGAACCTGATCTCGACCGTGCTCTTCCTCTGCGCGGCCGGGCTGCTTTATGGCGCGACCGGCACGCTGAATATGGCCGATCTGCGCGCCGCTGTGGCCGCCCATCCTGATCAGGGGCTGATGACCGTCATCGGTATGATGCTGATGCTGGCCTTCGGGCTGAAGGCGGCGGTCTTCCCGCTGTTCTTCTGGCTGCCCGCCTCGTACCATACGCCGCATTATGCCACTTCGGCGGTCTTTGCCGGGCTGCTGACCAAGGTAGGCGTCTACGCGCTGATCCGCACTTTTACTCTGATTTTCGTCGGTGATCAGGGCCTGACCCATGAAATCCTGTTGTGGTGCGCCTGTCTGACCATGCTTACCGGCGTGCTGGGCGCGGCAGCCCAGAGCGATTTCCGCCGCGTGCTGTCGTTCCATATCGTCAGCCAGATCGGCTATATGGTTCTGGGCCTGGCGCTGATGACGCCGCTGGCGCTGGCGGGGGCGGTCTTCTACCTGCTGCACCATATCGTGGTGAAGGCGAACCTGTTCCTGATCGCCGGGCTGGCGCGGCGCCTGACCGGCAGTTCGGACCTCTACCGCATTGGCGGGCTCTGGCGCTATGCGCCGCTGCTCGGCATCCTGTTCCTGATCCCGGCCTTCTCGCTGGCGGGCTTCCCGCCGCTTTCCGGCTTCTGGGCGAAATATCTGCTGATCCGCGCCTCGCTGGAACTGCAGCACTGGCTGGTTGCCGGGATCGCTTTGCTGGTCGGGCTGCTCACGGTCTATTCGATGACCAAGATCATGGCTGAGGCCTTCTGGAAGGCCCATCCCAAAGGCATCGAGCCGCGGTTGTCGCGGCTGTCGGGTGCTGCGCTGGGGCTGATGCTGGGGCCGGTGATGGCGCTGACGCTGATGACGCTGATCATCGGCTTTTATCCGGCGCCCTTCATCGCCTTTGCCGAGACGGCGGCGGCGCAGCTGCTGGATCCGGGCGCCTATATCACCACTGTTCTGGGGGCGCGGCCATGAAAGCACTGAACCGCATCCTCCAGGCGCTGATCCTGTTTTTGTATTTCGTGAAGGAATTCGTGAAATCCTGCCTGCTGGTGGCGCGTGACTGCCTGCGGGCACAGCCGCGCCTCGCGCCGGTGATCGTCACCATGCCGCTGGAAAGCCGCAACCCTGGCGAGATTTTCCTTCTTGCCAATATGATCACCCTGACCCCCGGCACCATGACGCTGGATGTGGCTGAGGATCTGTCCTCGCTGACCATCCACACCATCTATGGTGAGGATCCCGAGGCGGTGGTCGCCGATCTGAAATCGGGGATGGAAGCCATGGTGCGAAAGGTATTCCGCTGATGAGCGCGGCAGATTTTCTCGACTATTCGCTGCAAGCCGGCATGGCGCTGGCGCTGATCGCGCTTGTCCTTGGCTTTATCCGGCTCTGGCGCGGCCCGGTGCTGGCCGACCGGCTGGTGGCGCTGGAGATGATGACCAATGTGGCTATCGGCTTTTGCGGCCTGTTCGCGCTGCAGACCGGGGTCGCGGCCTGGCTGGATATTGCACTGGCGCTGGCCCTGGTCAGCTTTGTCTCAACCGTGGCCTTCGCCCGTTATGCCGGGGCTCAGGCGGTGAAATCCGGAGGGAAACCCGGCCATGACTGAGATCCTGACTGCGCTTTTCGTGCTGGCCGGCGGCTTTTTTGCTCTGATGGCGGCGCTGGGTGTGCTGCGTTTCCCCGATGCGCTGAGCCGGATGCATGCCGCCTCAAAGGTTGGCACCATGGCCGGATCGCTGGCGCTGATCGCGGCTGCGATCTGGTTTGGCGAGACCGGGATCAGCGTGAAAGTCGTTATCGCGGTGGTGTTTTTGTTCTTCACCGCGCCGATTGGTGCGCATCTGCTCGGCCGGGCCGCCGCCCGGCGCGATGCGGGCCGTGATCAGGGCTGAGAGCTGATCACGGCAGAGCGCCGGGCGCTCGCCCCGCCTGGTGGCTGCTCAGCCCTGCCTGGTGCAAGCGCCCTGGTGCCGTGAACAAAGCAGTGGCCACAGAATGACAAAAGGCGGGTCAGAGCGACCCGCCTTTTGCTTTTGCCGTTTCGTTTTCCCGGATCAGCTGCCCTTTTTCTCGCGCTGGACCAGGACCGAGAGCAGCGCCAGCAGACCCGAGCCGACCATCAGGAAGACCGAGACCGCGTTCAGCACCGGGGTCGAACCGGATTTGACCATGCGGTCATACATGGTGATGGTCAGCGGCGCATCCGAGCCGACCAGCATCAGCGTGGTGTTGAAATTCTCAAACGAGACCAGGAAGGCCACCACAAAGGCCGAGAACAGCGCCGGCATCAGATAGGGCAGGGTGACCGTCATCAGCACCCGCAGCCGCGAGGCCCCGAGATTCAGCGCCGCCTCTTCCAGGGCCAGGTCAAATTTGCGCAGCCGCGCCGCGATCACCAGGGTGGTGATGGTGACGAGGAAAGAGAACTGACCAAAGATCACCAGCAATGTGCCCGGGCGCAGGAAGCCCCAGTCCATGCCGGTCGTGGCGGAAACACCATTGGCGACCATCGAGGCAAACACCAGGATCGAGATGCCGACGATCACGCCCGGGATCACCAGCGGCAGGATCATCAGCACATAGAGCAGGCTCTTAAAGGGGAAGTTTTTACGCTCAAACAGGAAGGCGTTGCAGGTGCCGACAAAGACCGACAGCGCCGAGACGATCACGCCGATATAGGCCGAGTTCATCAGCCCGCGCATCAGGCGGCGGTCATTGAACATGCCGATCACCGGCTTTTCATCGCCAAAGAACCAGCCAAGGGTAAAGCCTTTCCACGGCAGGGCCGGGAACTGGCTGTCATTGAAGGCAAAGATCCCGGCCGCGATCAGCGGCGCCACGAGATAGAAGAAGAACATCAGCATATAGCCGGTATAGACACCGCGCATCAGCGCCGAGCGGGGGGCAGCGACGTTCATGGGCTCACTCCTTCGCTACAGTGGAGGCAAGGCTCTGCCCGGTCAGGCGCAGCCCCAGCCAGACGGCGGCCGAGGTGAAGACCAGCAGCAGGACCCCGAAGGTTGCGCCGGATTCCCAGTTAAACCGGGTCACGAACTGCTCATAGATCTGTTCGGTGAACCACATAGAGTTTTTGCCCCCGAGCAGGATCGGCGTCAGATAGGAGCCTGCGGCCAGCATGAAGGTGATGATACAGCCGGCGACAATGCCGGGCATGGCATAGGGGATGACGATGCGGCGGAAGACGGTGATCCGGCTGCCGCCAAGATTATAGCCCGCCTCCAGCATGGAATTATCCATGCCGTCGAGGGTCGAGACCAGCGGCACGATCATGAACAGCACCACGGTATAGACCATGCCAATGACCACGGTAACGTCGTTATAGAGCAGCTCAACCGGGCCGGAGGTCAGGCCCGCCGATTGCAGCAGGCCCGAGACCAGACCGGTTTCCCGCAGGAGCAGGATCCAGCCGAAGGCGCGCACCAGGTCCGAGACCCACAGCGGGATCAGGCACATCAGGAACAAAGCCGCGCGCGAGCGTTTCTGCGCGATTTTCGCGATGTAATAGGCCACCGGAAACCCAAGCAGCAAAGCCAGCACCGTGACCAGAACCGAGATCCAGGCGGTGCGCAGCAGCGTGTTCCAGTAGATCGGCTCGCGGAAGAAATCGAGATAGTTCTTAAAGCCGAATGTATAGTTATTCGGCCCGTGTTTTTCCTGCAGCGACAGATAGCCGATGCCGATCTGCGGCAGGATGATCAGCAGAAGGATCCAGAGCGCAAAAGGCGCGAAAAGCAGGATCAGCGACAGTTTACCGGCGTCGGATTTCGCCATGGCTTACACCGATGCCGGGAAGGCCAGCGCATGTTCGCGCCGCCAGTAAAGCGTGACATGATCCCCGGCCTTAATCGGGTTGGTGGCATCCATCACCCCTTGGGTGACCTCAATGCGCCGCGCGCCGGCACGCACCAGCACCCGGCTGTTGGCGCCGTTGAACAACAGGCTGTCCACCTGGCCCGAGATCTGGTTCGCGCCCTCAATCGGGGACAGGGAAATGGCTTCGGGACGCAGGAAAAGCTCAATCCGGTCGCCCTCATTCAGCGGATGGCCCTGGGTGGCGAGGCTCTCGGTACCGTCCTCAAGCGCAACCATGGCCTCGCGCCCGGCAGCGCGCGTTACCCGGCCCGGCCAGCGATTGGCATCGCCGACAAAGCCCGCGACAAAGCCGGTGGCGGGTGCATTATACAGATCCTGCGGGCTGCCGATCTGTTCGAACCTTCCCGCATTCATCACCGCGACATTATCCGACATGATCAGCGCTTCGGACTGATCATGGGTGATATAGAGGAAAGTGGTGTTGAACTGGTTCTGCAGCAGCTTCAGCTCAATTTTCATCTGCTCGCGCAGCTTCAGATCCAGCGCGCCAAGCGGCTCATCGAGCAGCAGCACATCCGGCTCCAGCACCATGCAGCGCGCGATGGCGATGCGCTGTTTCTGGCCGCCCGAAAGCTGGGAAACCTCTTTTTCGGCGACGCCAGGCAGACCGACCCGCGCCAGCACATCCTTCACCTTGCGCTCAATATCGGTGCGGTTCTCGCCCTGGCATTTCAGCCCATAGGCAATATTCTCGCCGACATTCATCATCGGGAACAAGGCCAGATGCTGGAACACCATCTTCACCGAGCGCTTGTTCGGCGCCACATCCAGCACCGATCTGCCCTTGATCCGGATATCGCCCGAAGAGGGCTGCTCAAATCCGGCAATCATCCGCATCAGCGTGGTCTTGCCGCAGCCTGAGGGGCCGAGGATCGAGAAGAATGAGCCGCGAGGCACTGAGAAAGACACGTCATTGACGGCCGTGTGGCTGCCAAAGCGTTTGGTGAGATTGACGCATTCTAGATCATGCATGGCGCAGGCTTCCGGCAAGGAGAGGGCAGAAAGGAACTGCCCGCCAGAGGTCAGAGCGACCCCTCGCGGGCAGCCGGGTCAGGCGGGGTTACTGAGCAGCTTTGATCCGCTCGAGCACTTTGCCTTCGATATCTTCCAGACCTGCCGGAATATTGGCGAAGAACTTCATATTGGCGATCGCCGCATCGTCGAAGGCGAGTTTCACCGCGGCCTTTTTCTCTTCCGGCAGCAGATCAATCCCGCCTTCAACCGCCGCAATCGCGCCGGTCGAATCCGACATGATGGTGACGATTTCCGGACGCAGAACGAAGTTGATCCACTTATAGGCCGCATCATCGGCCTCGCCCTTGGCCGGGATGACGAAAGTGTCGATCCAGGTCAGCGCGCCGGTGGCCGGGGGGACGTAAACGAGGTTGTTATTCTCGGCGTACAGTTTGAACGCGGTCGAATCCCAGCTTTCCGACGCCACAACCTCGCCCGAGAGCATCATCGCCGAAAGCTCATCGCCACCGGCCCAGAAGGTTTTCAGATTGGCTTTGCACTCAATCATCTTCTCGGCGACTTTTTCCAGCATCGCGGTATAGGCCGGAACATCCGCATAGAGGGCGAAGGGGTCATAGCCGAGCGAATAGCCCATGCCGAGCAGGATGGTGCGGCGCAGGCGCATCGAGGTGCGGCCTTTATATTCCTCTTTGCACAGGTCGGCCCAGTCTTTCACATCCGGCGCTGCGGTCTTGTCGACCACGAGGCCGGTGGTGCCCCACTGATGCGGCACGGCGTAAACATTGCCGTCAATCGAGGTATTGGCCTTGACCGCCTCGAGCAGATTGGCCTGCATTTTGCCGGTTTCGATCTGGCTCAGGTCAAGCGGCTTATAGATGCCGAATTCCTGCTGGGCCGAGAAGATCCGGTCATGGCTGGGCTGGGCGAGGTCGAAGCCTGCACCACCGGTGGCGCGCAGTTTCGAGATCATTTCCTCATTGTTCGAGAGGGTGACCTCGACATCAATATCGGGATATTCCGCCTCGAAGAGGTCGATCACCTCTTCCGGGGCATAGCCGCCCCAGGTCAGCAGGCGCAGGGTTTCGGCCTGTGCCCCGCCCGCAAACAGCGCGGCGGCGCAGAGGGTTGCCGTCAGAATGCCTTTTACAGCCATGGTCTTCTCCCTATGAATGGCCGGGCTGTCGCCGCCCGGCTCGCTCAGTCTATGAAAGTCTTATATGACGCCAGACGTTGGTATCGTAACAGATTTATTTTGATCAAACGCTCTTTTTATTCTTTTCTTGCGTGGCGTTAGAGTCCCTGGCCGGTTTACCCCGGCAGCTCGGAGAGCTGGTATTCGCTTTTCGCCAGCCATTCCGGGCAGATCTCGACACCCCAGCCCGGCGCATCGGTGACGGTGACCTCGCCGCCCTCAACCCGGTAGGGATCCTCGCGGTAGAGCCCGTATTGCCAGGGGTAGTAATCCGCCTCTTCAATCGAGAATTCGAGATATTTCCCGGCGCTGCCCGGTGTGCCTGTCACCGGCCCGCCAAGCGCGCGCAGAAGATGCATGGTGAACAAGGTGACCAGGCCCTGATTGGCGGCATGGGGGGTGATCGGCAGGCCCGCGGCCGCGGCCAGATGGCAGACGCGCAGGGTGCGGGAGATACCGCCGAGATAAAGGATATCGGGCTGGACCACATCGACCGCGCGCATATCGATCATATGCCGCCAGGTCGGAATTTCGCAGTCCTGCTCGCCGCCGGTCACGGCAATCGGCTTACCTTCCAGCGCCTCGCGCACTTCGCGGGTCTGCTCCAGCTCCCAGTAGAGGCAGGGCTCCTCAAAATGCTCAATGCCATGTTCCAGCAGCAGATCCGCGACCTGGATGGCGCGTTTCGGCGAGAAGCCGCTATTGGCATCGACCAGCAAAGCGGCATCGGCGCCAAGGGCGCGGCGGATCGTCGGAATGATTTCTTCGGTGCGGCCCGGCCATTCATCGGTATCATGGCCATATTCGGCGGCGATGCGGAATTTAAAGGCATCATAGCCAAATTCGCCCTGCAGGCGGCGGAATCTTTCGGCCTCGGCTGCGGGGGTGATCTCGCGTTTCATCGACGAGGCATAGGCCCGCAATTTGCCCGGCGTGCCGCCGATCAGCGAACAGACCGGCAGGCCGGCGATCTTGCCGCGCAGATCCCAGATCGCGGTATCCAGGCCGCCAATGGCGCGTTTCATATAGGAGCCGGGGAATTTATGCTCGCGCTCGATCACCTTATCGGTCAGCGCGTCGAGATCCTCAAACTCCACCCCCAGCACATGCGGTGCGATCTGCCGGTGCAGCACCTGCGAGGTGATATCGGAATTATAGGTCGAGACCTGGCCCCAGCCCTGCCGCCCCTCCGCATCTGTGACGCGGGTGAAGCCGATATAGCGATTGGTAAAGGTTTCAATACGGGTGATTTTCACGGCAGGTCCTGGGCTTGCCCTGGTCAGGGCGGTATGTCTTCGCAAAGATTGTAACAGCCGGGCGGCTCTCATAAGGTCCACTTTCGAAAAACACAGGATCCGGTTTAACGGTATCCGGAGATCCTGCGCCCCGGGCTGCAGGAACGGGGAGGGCAGAATGGTCAAACGCTCATCGGGCGAGCTGTTATTCGGATTGCGCGTTGACCGTGCTCTGCCGGTCTCGGTCACCACCCAGCTTTATGGCGCGATCCGTGATCTGATCGCCGAAGGGGCGCTGAGCCCGGGGCGACGCCTGCCCTCGAGCCGGACCCTTGCCACCGAACTGGGGGTGTCGCGCACCACGGCGATTGCGGTTTATGAGCGGCTGCTCTCAGAAGGGCTGATCGAGGCCAGGACCGGCTCGGGCTCTTATGTGTCAGACCAGGCGGCCAGTCAGCGCCCGCAGGCCAGCCTGCGCGCGGCAGAGAGCGGCGATGCAAGTGATACAGAACCGGCCGGTGCCAGCGTCTCGCAGGCGATTCTGGCGGCCTCGGGGCGCTTTGTGCCCCGGCTGCCCCATCCGCAAAAGCCCCGGGCTTTCGTGACTGGCATGCCCGATTATGACAGTTTTCCGCTGGCCATCTGGGCCCGGCTGACGGCACGGCACTGGCGCGGCACCCGCGAGGTGGTGCTGGGCTATGGCGATCCCGAGGGCGATGCGCGGCTGCGCCGGGCCATTGCCGGTCATCTGCGCGCCAATCGCGGCATCAGCTGTGACGAGGATCAGATTTTCATCACCGCCGGGGCGCAGCAGGCTTTTGATCTGATCGGGCGGGTGCTGCTGAACCCTGGCGATAAAGTCTGGTTTGAGGATCCCGGCGCAATCGGGGCGCGCAACAGTCTGACCGCCACCGGGGCGCGGCTGGTGCCGGTGCCGGTGGATGGCGAGGGGCTGAATGTGGCGCAGGCTCTGGCGCGCGCGCCGGATTTCCGCCTCGCCTTTGTCACCCCCTCGCATCAGCATCCGACCGGGGCCGAGATGAGCCTGGCGCGGCGCGAGGCTTTGCTGGCCGCGGCAGGCCAGGCCGGGGCCTGGATCATCGAGGATGATTACGACGGCGAGTTTCGCTATGACGGCCGGCCGCTGCCGACGCTGGTCAGTGGCGACCGGGCGGGCCGGGTGATCTATGTCGGAACCTTCTCAAAAAGCCTGTTTCCGGCTTTGCGGCTGGGGTTCTACATTGCGCCGCGCCCGCTGGTGCCGGTTTTTGCCGCGATCAGCCGCGCCTTTTTGCAAGGCGTCTCGACCGAGGTTCAGGCGGTGCTGGCCGCCTTTATCGAAGAGGGGCATTTCGCCACCCATCTGCGCCGGATGCGCGAGATCTACGCCCTGCGCCATGCGGCTTTCCACCGGGCGGCAGCCGAACATCTGACGGGATTGCTCGATTGCAGCCGCAGCCAGGCCGGGTTCCATATCCTCGGCCGCTTTGCCGATACCAGGCTGCGCGAGACTGAGGTGCTGAAGGCCGCCCGCGCGGCGGGGCTGGTGGTCTCGGGCCTTGGCTCTTTCAGCAGCGCCGGGCCGGATCCGCAGAATGGCGGCGGCCTCGTGCTGGGGGTGACGGCGATCCCGCCCGCCGCCATTGAGCGCGGCGTGGCCGATCTTGCCCGGGTGCTGCGCTCCTGCCTTCAGCCCTGATCCTCAAGGATCATCTGCGCCGCGCGATGCGCCAGCATGATCACCGGGGCATTGATATTGCCGGAGGTGACATTGGGGAAGGCCGAGGCATCGGCCACCCGCAGCCCCCGCAGCCCATGCAGCCGCAGCCGGTGGTCGACCACATTCGCCCCGTCATCGGGACCCATGCGGCAGGTGCCGCAGGCATGGAACACGCTGCCCGAGCGCGCCCGGATATCGGCGATCAGCGCCTCGGTATCGTGATCTTCCAGCGCCGCCCCGGGTGCCATTTCGGTCTCGATATAGCGCGCAATCGCGGGCTGGCGGGAGATGTGGCGGATCAGCCGCACCGCATCGAGCATCTCCTCCATATCGCGGGGATGCGAGAAATAATTCGGCTCGATCAGCGGCGCGGCCTCGGGATCGGGCGAGGCGATGGCGATGCGGCCCCGGCTTTCCGGGCGGCAGGGCTGTACCCCGATGAAAAAGCCGGGGAAAGGGTCGGGCAGGGTGAGGCGGCGCTTGCCGGGCGTGGGTTTCGAATAGGAAACCGGCGAGAAATACAGCTGCTGATCGACGCGCGACAGCCCCTCGCGTGAGCGGACAAAGCCCCCGGCCTGATTGACCGAAAGCGACAAAGGCCCGTCACGGCGCAGCACATAGCGCAGCCCCAGCATCATCCGCCCGAGCCAGGGGCGCAGCTGGCTGTTCAGCGTCGGCACCCGCGAGCGGAACAGATAGTCGATGCCGAGATGATCCTGGAGGTTTTCCCCGACAGCGGGCATGTGGTGCAGGACCGTTTTGCCCTGGGCCTGCAGCAATGCGCCGGGGCCGATGCCCGAATGCTGCAGCAGGACCGGCGAGAGCACGGCGCCTGCGGCAAGCACCACCTCGGCCCGGGCGCGGGCAGTTTTCATCTGGCCATGCTGGCGGTATTCAACGCCGACAGCGCGGCCTTCCTCGATCAGCAGGCGATGGGCGAAGGCATGGGTTTCGACCCGCAGATTGGCGCGTTTCATCGCCGGATGCAGGAAAGCCGTGGCCGAGGAAGAGCGCTGCCCCTTATCGGCCGAGATCTGATAGATCGAGACGCCCTCGCGGTTTTCGCCATTATAATCGGGGGTGCGGGCAAAGCCGGCCTGCTCTGCCGCGCTGAGCCAGTCATGCGACAAAGGATGCACGCCTCTGGCCATATCGCTGACCCTGACCGGCCCTTTGGTGCCCCGCCCGGGTTCGGCGCCGCGGGTAAAGGTCTCGATGGCCTCGAAATGCGGCGCGACATCCTCCGGGCCCCAGCCCGGATTGCCATGCGCGCGCCAGTCCTCAAAATCATTGTCCTGGCCGCGCACCCAGACCATGGCATTGATCGAGGAGGAGCCGCCCAGCACCTTACCGCGCGGCCAGTAGCTCTCGCGTCCCGCCAGGGCCTCTTGCGGGCCGGTCATGAAGCGCCAGTTGACCTTTGGGTTCCAGAAGCTGTGGCCATAGCCGATCGGCATGCGGATCATGAAGCGCCGGTCCGAGCCGCCCGCTTCGAGCAGCAGGACTTTATAGCGGCCCGAGGCGCTGAGCTGATCGGCCAGCACGCAGCCCGCCGAGCCTGCGCCGATGATGATGAAATCGTATTCTGCCACGCCTGCCTCCGGCCCCTGTTCTGCTGCTTCTAGCCGAGCCGGGGCCGGGGACAAAAGGCCATTGCGATGAGAGCAGGCGACCACTCAGGCGCGCCAGGGCCCGGAACAGGAGCTTCTGGCCGGGGTGGCCCTTCCGGCACCGCCCGGCCGGGAGGGCGAAACCCTCAATGGCCGAGGATCTGGCTCAGGAACAGCCGGGTGCGTTCGGATTGCGGATTGCTGAAGAATTCCTTCGGCTCATTCTGCTCGACGATCTGGCCCTGATCCATGAAGATGACGCGGTTGGCCACCGCCTGGGCAAAGCCCATCTCATGGGTGACGCAGAGCATGGTCATGCCCTCTTCGGCCAGTTCGATCATCGTATCGAGCACCTCCTTGATCATCTCGGGGTCGAGCGCCGAGGTCGGCTCGTCAAACAACATGATGCGCGGGCGCATGCAAAGCGAGCGGGCAATGGCAACGCGCTGCTGCTGACCGCCCGAAAGCTGGCCGGGATATTTCAGCGCCTGATCCGGGATCTTCACCTTGGTCAGGAAATGCATCGCGGTTTCCTCGGCCTGTTTTTTCGGGATTTTGCGGACCCAGATCGGCGCGAGAGTGCAGTTTTCCAGAATGGTCAGATGCGGAAACAGGTTGAAATGCTGAAACACCATCCCCACTTCCGAGCGTACTTTATCGATGTTTTTGAGATCATTGGTAAGCTCGGTGCCATCGATGATGATCTGGCCGGACTGATGCTCCTCGAGCCGGTTGATACAGCGGATCAGCGTTGATTTGCCCGAGCCGGAGGGGCCGCAGATCACGATCCGCTCGCCGCGCATCACTGTCATATTGACATCGCGCAGCACATGAAACGAGCCGTACCATTTGTTCATATTGCGGATGTCGATCGCGACCTCATCCGAGACCTGCATCTTTGCCTGAGCCCCGGCTTTTGTCTGTACCTCAGTCATCGGAATACTCCTCAGCGGTGATCGGTTTTCAGCCTGCGCTCAAGCCAGATCGAATAACGGGACATGCCGAAGCATATGACGAAGAAAATGGCGCCGACGAAGATATAGGGCTCCCAGTAGATGCCCTTCCAGTTGATATCGGCCCGCACTGAGGTGGTGACGCCGCGCAGCGGGTCGAGCAGGCCGACGAAGCTGACGAGGGTGGTGTCTTTGAACAGGCCGATGAAGGTCGAGACGATGCCGGGGATCGAGATCTTCAGCGCCTGGGGCATGACAATCAGCCGCTGCGCCTGCCAGTAGGTCAGCCCGAGACTGTCTCCGGCCTCAAACTGGCCGCGCGGCAAAGCGGCAAGCCCGCCCCGGATCACCTCGGCCAGATAGGCGGCGGCAAAGAGCGAGGCGAGGATGATCACCCGCAGGATCAGATCGAAACTGGTCTGCGGCGGCAGGAAATACTGCAGCAGCAGCGAGGCGGTGAACAGGAGAGTGATCAGCGGCACGCCGCGGATAAATTCGATAAAACCGACCGAGAGTATCCGCATCAGGAACATATCCGAGCGCCGCCCGAGCGCGAGCATGATCCCGAGCGGCAGCGAGGAGGCGATGGCGGTAACGCCGATGATGATCGCCAGCAGAAAGCCCCCGATCTGATCCGAGGCCACCGCCGGAATGGCCAGCGGCAGGGCTGCGGCGAGGAGGGGCACCAGTTTTGGCGCCAGATAGAGCAGGCAGAAACCGCCGCCGATCAGCCCGCCGATCAGCCCGATCACCGCCGAACGGTTGCGCGCTGCAATATAGACCAAAGCGAAAATGGCAATCGCGCCGAGGCTGAGCCGGTCGGCATAGGCAAAGGGCGTGGCACCGGCCATGGTGAACAGGCTGGCGAGGCTGAAGTTCAGCACCGCACTGATCACATGCATCAGCCCGAGCAGGGCCCAGATCAGGATCAGCGCCAGCCAGAGCAGCGCCGAAAGGATCCAGCCGATCAGTTGCCCGATCAGCCCGCTGCCGGCGAGAAAGCCCGGCCAGAGGCTTCCGGTGTTCATCCGGGCGAAGAAATCACCGGAAATACTGTCGGAATAGCTGATGATACCGGCGGCAAGCCAGGCTGTGGCGAGGGCGATGATCAGGGCAAAGACCTCATTCAGCGCCTTGGCCTGGTTGCGATAGTAAAGCCCGGCCAGGCCATAGCCGAGCAGAACCGCCAGCAGCTGCGTCACCGGCTGCCAGAACGAGCCGCCCCAGATCAGCCAGATGCTGATGAAGGGGAAAAGCCCGGTGGTGATCCATAAAAGACCAGGGCGGAGGCTGGCGGCCAGCAGCAGCAGCGCAAAGATCGCCAGGGTTGCCAGCAGCACGATGCCAGGAGAGCCAACGGCGTAAAGCGCGGCGAGGGTGAAGATCAGGGTCAGCCCCAGCAGCCAGCGCGCCTTGCCGTCATGGTTAAACAGCACCGGCGCCAGGGCTGCGAGCAGCAGTCCGCCGGTCAGCACCGGCCGCCAGTAATGCGCCTGGGGGTAGAAGCCGAACATATACTGATGCCAGCGCGCCTTAATCATCGCCCAGCAGGCCCCGCTCTCGCCGCCCATGGCAGCGATAATCTCGCGGCATTCCCCCAGTGAATTCGCGTTCCAGACCGAGTGCAGCCACCAGGGCAGGGCCTGCGAGGCCAGCGCCAGCACGATCACCAGACCGGCGACTGAAAGGAGCGTGTTCAGCGGACCCGAGAACAGGTTCAGCCGCAGCCAGCGCAACAGGCCGCTATCGCGCCGGGGCGGGGCCTGGGGCGGCAGCATGCTGGCGCGGGTGAAGGGGTCGGAATGGCTCTGTGTCATCTCAGCGCTCCTTCAGCCGGACGGCCCGGTTGAACAGGTTCATCCCCGCCGAAATGATCAGGCTGATGGTCAGATAGATCAGCATCATCAGCAGCATACATTCCAGCTCGCGCCCGGTCTGATTGAGGGTGATGCCCCCCAGAGTGCCGCGCAGATCAAGATAGCTGACCGCAATCCCCAGCGAGGTGTTCTTGGTCAGGTTCAGCCATTGCGAGATCAGCGGCGGGATGATGACGCGCAGGGCCTGGGGCAGGATCACCAGTTTCATCGTCCGGCCCGGGCGCAGGCCAAGGGCTGCAGCCGCCTCGCTCTGCCCGCCCGAGACGGCCTGAATGCCCGCCCGCACGATCTCGGCGATGAAGGCCGAGGTATAGAGCGAGAGCGCGATCAGCAAAGCGGTGAAGGAATGCATCACCTGGATGCCGCCCTTCAGGTTGAAGCCCTGGCTGACGCCTTGCTCATTGACCGGGAAATGCGGCAATTCCCAGGAAAGACCAAGCGCCCAGAGCAGCATGATCACCGGCAGAAACAGGATGGCCAAGCTGGCCCACCAGGTGGCGGGGCGCTTGCCGGTTTCTTCCTGTATCGCTCTGGCACGGCGGCGCAGGCGGCGGTCGGCGGCAATGGAAAGGGCCAGAACCGCCAGAACCGCGACCAGCGACCAGTTGACAGGCAGGGCGGCAAAGGCGCTGTCGGCGAAAAGCGTGCTCTCGCCCAGCGGGCGGGCGAGCAGCGGCGCGGGGATATTGGTGCCGCGATTGGTCAGGGCGATGGTGTCAAACAACAAAAGTGAGGCGGCGGGTTCGGTCGGGCCGATGGCCTCCAGCGCCGCATCGGGCACAGGCGGGGCGATCAGATAGGGGCGAAACAGCGTCGCGCCCAGCATCAGCCAGAGCAGGGCGGGCAGCAGCAGCCCGGCGATCGCTATGCCGGTGTTATGGCTGCGGGCGCGGGCAAACTGCCAGCCGGCAAGGCAAAGCCCGGCCAGTCCGATCAGCCAGAACAGAAAGGGCATTGAGAAAATCTGCACCGAGGCGAGGCTCTGGAAAAAACCGGTCCCGGCCCGCGCTTCCAGCCCCTCCAGCGCCAGGCGACTGTCGAGCATGGCCTGGGTGACCTTGAACTCATTCGGCGCGGGCATGGTTTCCGAAATCACCACAAAGACCAGCAGGATCCACAGCAGCACCGGAATATTGCGGAACATCTCGACATAGACCGTCATCAGCCGCGCGATCAGCCAGTTGTTCGACAGCCGCAGCACGCCGACGATAATGCCCAGCAGCGTAGCGAGGATACAGCCAAGGAAGGCGATCACCAGCGTGTTCAGCAGGCCGATGATCACCGCCCGGCCATGCGGGCTGTCATTGGTATAGGGGATCAGCGTCTGCTCGATATCATAGCCGGCGCGCACCCAGAGAAAGCCGAAATTGATGTCTTTGCCTTTGGCGGCGAGGTTGGAGATGACATTATCGGCCAGCCAGCCCAGCAGCAGCAAAAACAGCACCAGCGCCACCACCTGGAGGGTGACCGAGCGGAACCGGGTGTCATAGATCAGCATCGAAGGGCGGAAACCGCCGCCAGGCTCTGCTGGTGTTGTGGCAAATGCCATTATATCCCCCCCCGGTCAGATCCGCTGTGAAAAGGCTAAACCTTTCCAGGCCCATGGCGCGGCAGGTGAAGCGCGGCCACAGGAGACGATGGTCGGTCTGACATGTCGGATTGAAAACTGAGAACGAAGAAGGCGCGCCCGGTTTCCCGGACGCGCCTGTTGCAGATCAGCGCATCGGCCAGGCGTATTGCAGCCCGCCCTGGGTCCAGAGCGCGTTCAGGCCGCGCGCCAGACCAATCGGGGTGGCCGAGCCGATATTGGCCTCAAAGATCTCGCTATAATTCCCGCCCGCTGCGATAGCGGCTTTGGCAAAGCCGGTGTCGAGGCCGAACATCGGCCCCAGCTCGCCCTCAAGTCCGAGCAGACGGCGCACTTCCGGATCGGTCGAGGAAGAGGCAACCTCTTCGATATTGGCTTTGGTGATGCCTTTTTCCTCGGCGATCAGCAGGGCATTGAAGGTCCAGCGCACGATATCGCCCCAGACGTTATCGCCATGACGGACTGCCGGCCCGAGCGGCTCTTTCGAGATGATTTCGGGCAGGATGATATGGTTCTCGGCATCGGCCATGGTGGCACGGCCCGAGGCCAGACCCGAGGCATCGGTGGTATAGGCATCACAGGCCCCGGCCAGATACTGGCGCTGCGCCTCGCTGTCATCCTGCACGGTGACGGGCGTGTAGGACATGTTATTGGCTTTGAAGAAATCGGCGAGGTTCAGCTCGGTCGTGGTGCCGGTCTGGATGCAGACCGTGGCGCCGTCGAGCTCTTTGGCCGAAGAAACCCCCAGCTCTTTTTTGACCATGAAGCCCTGGCCATCATAATAATTGATGGCGACGAAATCGAACTTCAGGTCGACATCGCGCGAGAAGGTGGCGGTCGAGTTGCGCACCAGCAGGTCAACCTCCCCCGAAGCAAGGGCGGTGAAGCGGGTCTCGCCGGTGGTGGGGACAAATTTCACCTTTGTCGGATCGCCGAGCACCGCAGCGGCCACCGCGCGGCACAGATCGACATCAAAGCCGACCCAGGTGCCATTGGCATCGGCCATGCCGAAGCCGGTCAGCCCCACATTGACGCCGCAGATCAGTTCGCCGCGCGCTTTCACATCCTCAAGCGTTGCGGCAAAGGCGGTGCCGGCCAGAAATGTGCTGGCCGCCAATGCCCCGACGAATACGGATTTTTTCATAATGACCTCTTCCTGAGCTGTGTCCCGCCGGAGGGGCCGGTCGGGTCTTGTTGTCAGCCTCGGGGCTGGTCAGTCCCTAACGCGGCGGGCCATCAGCCTCAGGCATTTGCCGGTTCATTCGGGTGCCCGGTCACCTCAGTTTCAGAGCAAGATTATATTTCGGTCAATAGGCTCACCAGAAAAGCAGGAAAAACGCTTTTTTTCAGGGCGTTAAAAAGCGGTTCTGCTGCACGGGCAGCCAAAAAGAGAAAAAGGACGGGAATTGTTACCGGCACAATCCGTAGAATCGGTAGGCATGTTCAAAGTCGCGGCGTTTTCCGGCCTCGATCCTTGCGGCATCCTCATCCTCGCCCCATTGCTCATTCTGCCAGGTTTCATCGACACGCGAGGCCTCCCAGGCTGCCGCGACGTCAATTTCCCCCTCGATCAGGGCGAGGGCGAGCAGCAGCGAGCCGGAGATCGCCACCAGGTCATGAAATGCTGCCAGCTCGAATGTATCGAGGCGCATAACCCTGGCCTTCAGCGCCGCAAGGCTGGCGGCGGGCTGATCCACCGGCAGGACACCGGCGGTCACGACCAGCGGCGCCTTCCAGGTCCTGGCGGCCCAGTCGAGCACCGGATCCCAGGCCGCGGCCTGGCGCTGCACCAGGGCCAGGGGGCGCTCGGCCCGGTAGCACAGCAGATCGGTGCCGCCGTAGGCCGCCAGCATTTCGGCAACCTCGGTCTGCTGCAGGCTCAGCTTATCAATCGCCGAATTGGCGCTGCGGGTGGCGGGCATGGTTTCGGGATTGATCTTCCCTTGCTGGGCCTCCCATTCCTCGGCCAGCAGCTCTGCCATGGCCCTTGTCGGCACCACGAGCGGCGCTTTCAGCGGCGTGCGGACCGGGCGCCCGTCGAGATGGAGGGTGAAGCCCTCGCCTGCCTCGGTGACGATGGTTTCTTTCCAGAACCGTTTCGGGGCCCAGTCCGACATATCAGCGCCCCCCGAAGGTTTTGAAGGGATCGGCCGGCACGTCGTCTTCTTTCCAGTCCAGCGATTTCCAGGTGCGCTTCATATGGTCGGGCAGCGGCGCGGTGAAGGTCATCTCTTTTTTGGTGATCGGATGTTCGAAACCGATCGAACGGGCATGCAGATGCAGTTTGCGCGACAGATCGCCGCCCATCCCCGCACCCCAGCCATCGCCCTGGTTCTCGGCATCGCTGCCGCCATATTTGCCGTCACCGATGATCGGATGGCCGATCTCGGCCATATGGGCACGCAGCTGATGGGTACGACCGGTCACCGGCTCCAGCGCCATCCAGGAGAGGCGGGTGCCGAGGAACCACAAGGTGAAGTAATCCGACTGGCTGCGCTTGGCATCGGGATAGTCTGCAGCTTTGGCGGGATGCACACAGATCATCTTCTCGCCCTCGCCGCCACGGCCACGGCCCGGGGCTTTCATCAGATGGAATTTGATCGAGCCCTGGCGCGGGTTAGGCACACCGGCCACCACGGCCCAGTAGATCTTACGGGTCAGGCGGTGACGCAGGGCTTCGGACAAAGCGCGTGCCACCCGGTCGGTGCGGGCCAGCAGCAGGATGCCGGAGGTATCCTTATCAAGGCGGTGCACCAGTTTCGGGCGGTCTTTATAGCCAAATTTCAGCGCCTCGGTCAGGCCGTCGACATGGCGGTCGCCCTGGCCCGATCCGCCCTGCGAGGGCAGGCCCGGCGGCTTGTTCAAAACGATGATATGCTCATCTTTCCACAGCACGCAGCTCTGGATCATTGCCGCATCGGCAGGAGAGATGCCACGGGTGGTTTCGCGCACCGGCGGCGCGCCTTCGGTGATCGGCGGCACGCGTACGGTTTCACCCGGGGCGATCCGGTCGGCCGCTTTGGCGCGGCCGCCATCGATGCGGATCTGGCCGGTGCGGCAGAGCTTTTCGATCTGGCCCTGGGTCAGTTGCGGGAAATGTTTTTTCAGCCAGCGGTCAAGGCGCATTTCGCCTTCGTCTTCGGTGACCTGGATCAGCTGCACAGCGCTCATGCGAGGCTCCTTGCGATTGTGGTGCCGAGGGCGACGGCAGCGAGAGAGAGGAAAACCGAGACCAGCACATAGAGGGCGGCCTCGGCGAGGCGGCCCGCCCCGATCAGTTTCACTGTATCGAGCGAGAAGGCCGAGAAGGTGGTGAAACCGCCGAGCAGGCCGGTGATCAGCAGAGCACTGGTCATATCGCGCCCGGCAAGGGCCACCCAGGCCAGCCCGATCAGGAAAGAGCCCAGCACGTTTACCGCTGCCACTGCCCAGGGGCCGCCGAGTGCCATCACGGCAAGATGGCGCAGGACCGCACCACAGGCCCCGCCGAGAGCGACGGGTACGAGCATAGAAAATTGCATCATTCGCCCCCTTTCTTCAGCGGCTTTTCTGCGGGTTGCTTTCCCTTTTGCAACATTGCGTCATGTTCCGGGTCAGCGCCCGGCACCGGATCATAGCCCTCTCCGCCCCAGGGATGGCAGCGGCAGAGCCGGTGGGTGGTCAGATAAAATCCTTTCAGCCCGCCATGGCGTGACAGGGCCTCAAGCGCATAGGCCGAGCAGCTGGGCTGAAAGCGGCAGCCATGGCCAATCCAGGGGCTGAGCAGCAGCCGGTAGGCATGGACCGGCAAAGCGATCAGCCTGGCAAGCGGGCTCACTTTTCGCCCTCCTGCCGCTCCTCGGATGGTCTGGCCTCCCGGGGCTTTTCTGCCCGTGGCGGCCTTTCGCGGTGCACCGAGGCAAAGGCCTGGGTCAGATCGGCCAGCAGATCCTGGTAATCACGGCTGATGGTCGCGCCGGGGCGCGCCACCAGAACATAATCCCAGCCCGGGCGT
The DNA here is from genome assembly GCF_020539525.1 of Pseudogemmobacter faecipullorum. Taxonomy (GTDB): domain Bacteria; phylum Pseudomonadota; class Alphaproteobacteria; order Rhodobacterales; family Rhodobacteraceae; genus Pseudogemmobacter; species Pseudogemmobacter faecipullorum. Next base: position 356,055 of record NZ_JACDXX010000002.1, read on the forward strand.
CCCAGCCCGGGCAGAATGGCCCGCGCCACTTCGCGCATCCGGCGTCTGGCCCGGTTGCGGGCCACCGAATTGCCGATTTTCTTCGAGGCGGTAAAGCCGATCCGGGTCTGGCTGTCGCCATCGCGCCGGTCGCGCGCCTGCAGCAGGAAAGAGCCGGTGCCCTGGCGTCTGGCCGAGGCGGCACGCAGAAAATCGGCGCGCAGCGGGATCACGACCATCCTGTAACCGCGCGGGGCGGTGGCGGGCGTCTCAGTTGCAGAGATCTCGGTCACGTCAGTCTGGCCCGGCAAAACGGAAACCGCCGGAGGCGCAGCGGGCGTTCCGGCGATCTGCCTCATGCCCTGTGCCTCCGGCGGTGTCATCGCATCATCCTCCGGCCGCTGCATCTCAGCAGGGGCGGTTGATCAGACCAAAATCAAGCCGAGAGCGACTTGCGGCCCTTGGCGCGGCGGGCTGCCAGAACCAGACGGCCGCCTTTGGTGGCCATGCGGGCGCGGAAGCCGTGACGGCGGGCGCGGACGAGTTTGGACGGCTGGTACGTGCGCTTCATGGCGACACTCCTTCTATTCGTTTCACAAAGGGCCGGTTGGCCTTCACTTTTTGTCCGGCCCGAAGGCCGCTTTCTTATTATGGTGAATCACCCCCGCGAGGGAGCGCCCGAAAGCCAGAGGATTCGCCATATCGGGGGCGTGAGGCCTGCCCTATAGGGGGGCAGCCTGTCCAAGTCAACGGATGGCGCGGGGCTTGCGAAAACTTCCCCCGCCGGATGGTATCGCGGGCGGGGCAGCGCCGGCACAGATTTACCAGCCTGTCCGGCCTTCAGGGAACGGACGGAAACTTCTGTGTCATACTGTCATTCAGAGGCCAGCTTTGCTAAATCTGTCGCAAAGCGGGTGAAGTGTAAATGTGCAGGCCGGGCTGATGGCGCGCGGTACATTGGGACAAAGGACGGCAGGGGTGAGCGAGGCTCGGGGGCGCAGGCGGTTTGTGCGGAGTTTATCCGGCCGCTTCCTCATGCTTATCATCGGCTTCGTGCTGCTGGCCGAGGCGCTGGTCATCATCCCCTCAATGGCGCGCTACCGTGCCGATTACCTGATCGAACGGCTGAGCCAGGCGCAGATCGCGGCGCTGACCCAGCTGGCCTCGGACACCGGGGTCAGCCCGGAGCTGGAGCGCGAGCTTCTGGCCAATGCCGGGGTCTATAACGTGGTTCTGCGGCGCGATGAGATGCGCCAGCTGGTGCTGTCCTCGCCGGTGCCGACGCCGGTGGCGGTGGATTACGATCTGCGTCTGGCCGGGCCCTGGCAGCTGATCCGCGATGCCGTTGGCACCCTCAGCCACAGCGGGCACCGGGTGGTGCGGGTGATCGGCAATCCGGTGCAGGAGGGCGGGCAGCTGATCGAGATCACCATGCCCGAGGCCCCGCTGCGCGAGGCGATGCTCACCTATCTCTGGCGGCTGTTCAGCCTCGCCACGTTGATGGCGGCGGTGATGGCGGTTTTGCTGTTTCTTGCCGCGCGGCGGCTGATCCTGACGCCGATCCGCCGGGTAATCGTGCATATGAAGGCCTATGCCGAGGCCCCCGAGGATGCGCGCACCGTGATCGAGCCCTCGGCCAGGGTAGAGGAATTGCGCGAGGCCGAAGAGATGATGGCGGCCATGCAGCGCCAGCTGACCGGGGCACTGCGCCAGAAAGAGCGCCTGGCGCAGCTGGGCGGGGCCGTGGCGAAGATCAGCCATGATCTGCGCAATATCCTGACGACGGCACAGCTGTTTGCCGACCGAATTGAGGGCAGTGCCGATCCGGCGGTGGCGCGTTCGGTGCCGAAGCTGGTGAATTCGATCAGCCGCGCCGTCAGTCTTTGTGAGGCGACCCTGGCCTTTGGCAAGGCCGAGGAGGCGCCGCCGCAGCTGACCCGCTTCGCGCTGGCGGCGCTGGTGGCCGAGGTGGCCGAGGGCGAGGGGCTGGCCCTGAATGCCATCCGTGCCGCCTCTGGCCGCGAGCCACAAGAGAACCCGGATACGGCTGCGGATGCGCTGGTTTCGGTTCTCTCGGACATTGCGCCCAATCTGATGATCCGGGCCGATCGCGAGCAGCTCTACCGTGTGCTGTCGAATCTGGTGCGTAATGCCGTGCAGGCGATCACCGCCACCGCCCAGCCCGGCGTGGTTGAGCTTTCGGCCGGAGAAACCGAGCAGGACTGGTGGATTCGCGTCGGCGATACCGGGCCGGGGCTGCCGCCGCGCGCGCGCGAACATCTCTTCGCGGCTTTCCAGGGCGGGGTGCGCAAAGGGGGCACGGGTCTGGGCCTTGCAATCTCGGCCGAGCTGATCCGCGGCCATGGCGGGAAACTTGAACTTTTACGTTCAGATCCTGAGGGAACCGAGTTTATGCTTCACCTTCCGAAGCTTGGCCTGAATGCTGATCTGCAATTGATTGAATGAGATTGCATTTTTCCTCTTGCAACTCCCCCCCACCATCTCTAGATACCCCGCTCACAGTGGACCCATAGCTCAGCTGGATAGAGCATCAGACTACGAATCTGAGGGTCGGGCGTTCGAATCGCTCTGGGTCCGCCATTAAATCTTTTGCGAGATTTAAGCATATTGATAGAAGTGACAGGCTAAGCCGTGACACCCTGCCGATATGAATTTGCTCGCAGATTGCGGACCCATAGCTCAGCTGGATAGAGCATCAGACTACGAATCTGAGGGTCGGGCGTTCGAATCGCTCTGGGTCCGCCACTTTCCCCCTTGTAAACTTCAAGCAAAACTGCCTTTTGCGTCACGAAATTGCCTCGTGGCGTGGTTTGGCATGTCTGGCCTTCTGTTCAGCCGCGATCAGGCTGCGGGCCTCTGGGTTTCATTCTGACGGCTCGGGTTTTCGCCTTTACCGCCTCTCGGGCAGCGCCTCCGGCAATCTGATCTGACCGAATACGCATGTATTCGGACGGAACAGAGTGGGCGGAGGGCGAAGCCCGACCCACGGCCCTGACGATGACTGTCAATGGTGATGGGTGGCCTTGGCGCGGTCCGCAGGCGCAGCCGAGGACACGGGGCCTCCCATCACGCCGCCTTGGCGGCGCTTGCCGATTGACCGGCATCGGCAGGGATGTTGGGCGGTCCTAAGAGTATGAAAAGTCGTCAGACGCGGTGTGAGCCGGGCAAGGCCCGGTCGAGTGCGGCGGCTGTCAATTACTAACCTTGATCCACGCCTGTGCGTGGGTTTCCGACTGTCCCCACCCGGTTTCAGGCAGTGCGCCGCTGTTTCCTGATTGGGAGGCCGTGACAGGCGCGCCGCCAGGTTTCATTCGCCAGCAGAATCGTGAGGCCAATGAACAGCAAAAGCGCGATCCCTAGGAGAGTGTCAGGTCTTCTGTGTATGGCTGATTGGGTCCATGCTTCCTGAGAGGAGCAAGGACGATGACGATTTCCAACGAACTGCTGGACGAGTTGCTGAAGGACTGTAAGCGGCCTGAAGATCTG
>NZ_JACDXX010000003.1 GCF_020539525.1 Pseudogemmobacter faecipullorum
ACCGCCGAAGCCGCGTCGAGACGAAGATGCATTGCGTGAAGCTGCTGGGCCAGCGGCTCATGGCTCGGGACTTCGACCGTCAGGTCGCCGAGCTCCAGGTCCGCATCGCCGTCCTGAACGGCTACACCGCGCTCGGCATACCTGTCACGGAAGCCGTGGGATAAGTCTGTCCGGGGAAAGGGGAACCTCGGCCAACACGCGATTTGCGCAACAGAGCCCAAAAACTGTGGAAAGCGGCGGGAAAAAAATTCATCTGACTGGTAAAGAATATCAGATGCTGGAATTGCTCTCGCTGCGCAAAGGCACCACGCTGACCAAAGAAATGTTTTTAAATCATCTGTATGGCGGAATGGATGAGCCCGAGCTGAAAATCATTGATGTATTTATCTGCAAGTTGCGCAAAAAACTGGGCGAGGCGACCGGCGGCGAGACCTATATCGAAACCGTCTGGGGCCGGGGCTATGTGCTGCGCGACCCGGATGTCACCAAGGAAGAGGATGGCATTGCCGCCGTCGGCTGAGGCTGCTGCGGCAAAGGGATCCCGGCGCGCGCGGCGTGGGGCCGGGCAGGGCTGAAATTTCCGCTGGCCGACGGGCTGCGGGGCATGACGCGGCTTTACCTCGCCGCGCAGCGCGCCTAATTTCGCCGCCACCATAGCGGCGGAGGGGGCGATGAACGCCAGAGCGATCGAAACACTCACCGAAGCCGAGGCGCGTGCCGAACTGGCGGATCTGGCCCGGCGCCTTGCCGCTGCCAATCGCGCCTATCATACGGAAGATGCGCCGGAACTGAGCGATGCGGATTATGATGCGCTCAGACAGCGCAATGCCGCGCTTGAGGCCCGATTCCCGGCGCTGCGCCGGGAAGACAGCCCCTCGGCCCGGATCGGCGGGCCGCTGGCAGAGGGCTTTGGCAAGATCCGCCACGCGGTCGCCATGCTCAGCCTTGGCAATGCCTTTGAGGATAGTGATGTCGTTGATTTTGACGCAAGGGTGCAGAGTTTTCTGAACCAGCCCGGCACCATTGCCTATACGGCCGAGCCCAAGATCGATGGCCTGTCGCTGTCGCTGCGCTATGAAAATGGTGTTCTGGTCCAGGCTGCGACCCGCGGCGATGGTACGACCGGCGAGAATGTCACCGCCAATGCCCTGACCATCGCTGATATCCCGCAGCGCCTCGAAGGCGCCCCGGCGATCTGCGAGGTGCGCGGCGAGGTCTATATGTCGCATGCCGAATTCGCGGCACTGAATGCGCGCCAGGCCGCGAAAGGCGACAAGGTTTTTGCCAATCCGCGCAATGCGGCGGCGGGCAGCCTGCGCCAGTTTGATGCAGAGATCACCGCCGGGCGGGTGCTGAATTTCTTTGCCTATGCCTGGGGCGAGCTTTCCGAGCCGCTGGCCACCACCCAGTTCGGGGCCATCGCCCGGCTGCAGGCCATGGGGTTCCGCACCAATCCGCTGACCGTGCTTTGTACGGGGCCAGAGGAAATGATTGCGCATTATCAGCGCATTGGCGAGCAGCGCCCGAAGCTCGGCTATGATATTGATGGCGTGGTCTATAAGGTGAATGATCTGGGCCTGCAGGCCCGGCTGGGCTTTCGCGCCACCACGCCGCGCTGGGCGATTGCGCATAAATTCCCCGCTGAGCTGGCCTGGACCCGGCTTGAGGCGATTGATATCCAGGTCGGCCGCACCGGCGCGCTTTCGCCGGTGGCGCGGCTGACGCCGGTCACGGTCGGCGGCGTCGTGGTCTCGAATGCGACTTTGCATAATGAGGATTACATCCAGGGCCGCGATTCGAAGGGCGCGCCGATCCGCGAGGGCCGCGATATCCGCATCGGCGATCTGGTGCAGATCTACCGCGCCGGGGATGTTATCCCTAAAATTGCCGATATTAATCTGGCCGAGCGCCCGGCCGGGGCTGCGCCCTATCTCTTCCCCGAGATCTGCCCGGAATGCTCCAGCCCGGCGATCCGCGCGCCCGGCGATTCGGTGCGCCGCTGTTCGGGTGGGCTGATCTGCCCGGCGCAAGGCGTTGAAATGCTGAAGCATTTCGTTAGTCGTGCTGCTTTTGATATCGAAGGGCTCGGCGCGAAACAGATTGAAATGTTCTATAGCGATCCGGTGCTGCCGGTGCGCAGCCCGGCGGATATTTTCACCCTTGCCGAACGCGATGCCGCCAATCCGCTGAGCAAACTGAAGAACCGTGAAGGATTTGGTGAGACTTCGGTGCGCAAACTCTTTGCAGCGATTGATGAGCGGAGGGTGATTTCTTTCGAGCGGCTGCTGTTTGCTCTGGGCATCCGCGATGTGGGTGAGGTGGCGGCGCGCGATCTGGCGCGGCATTATTCCAGCTGGCCGGCGCTGATCGCAGCGGTGGATGCGGCGCATCCGGCGGCTTTGCGGCAGATCGCCGCCGATGAGGCCGAGGCTGATGAACGGGCCGCAGCCCTGCAGGCCGGTCGCCGTGCCGCCCCGGGCCGGGTGCGTGCTGCGGTCTGGGATGCAGAACCGGCGCTGCCAGCCGGGGCGGTTGCGGCCTGGAATGAGCTGCTGTCGATCGACGGCATCGGCACGGTTCTGGCGGTCTCGCTGGTCACGGCCCTGGCGCCGGGCGGACATGAACGTGCGGCGGTCGAGGCGCTGGTGGCCCAGCTGCGCGAGATCACCGCACCGGCCGCGCGGGCGACGAGCAGCCCGGTTGCCGGAATGACGGTGGTCTTCACCGGCACGCTCGAAAAAATGACCCGGGCCGAGGCCAAGGCCCGGGCCGAGGCTCTGGGTGCGAAAGTGGCGGGATCGGTTTCGGCCAGAACCAGCCTGCTGATTGCCGGCCCCGGGGCCGGCTCCAAGGCGAAGGATGCCGGGAAATATGGTGTCCGGGTGATTGATGAGGATGAGTGGCTGGATCTGATCGGCGGCGGCGCATCGTGAGCCGCCCCGAGGCCCTGTTTCCGCTGTTTTCCGGGCTGGACCGGCTCGACGGGATCGGGCCGAAAACCGCGAAAGCGTTTGAGGGGCTGGAGGTCACCCGGCCAAAGGATCTGCTGTTTTTGCTGCCTTATGCCGGGATCGACCGTAGCCCGCGCGACAGTCTCGACGCCTGGATCCTGCCGGCAACGGTCACGCTGCTGGTTGAGGTGCTGCGCCATCTGCCGGCCCGTAACCGCTCGGCCCCGGCGGTGGTCCAGGCGCGCGACAGTGCCGGAAATCTGCTCGACCTCGTGTTCTTCCATGCCCGCGGCGATTATCTGCAAAAGGTTTTGCCGGATGGCGCGCAGCGGCTGATCTCGGGCAAGGCCGAACCTGGTGATTATGCGGTGCGGATTGTTCATCCCGATCATATCCTCAGCCCGGATGATGCCGCCAGCCTGCCGGGATGGGAGCCGGTCTACCCGCTGACCGCCGGGGTGAGCCAGAAACTGATCACGCGGGCCGCGGCCTCGGCGCTGAAGGATCTGCCCGATCTGGCGGAATGGATTGATCCGGGGCTGAAGGCGCGCGAGGCCTGGCCTGGCTGGGCCGAAGCGCTGCGTCAGGCGCACCGGCCGGGCGGGGCAGAGGATCTGGCGATCACCGCGCCGGCCCGGGCGCGGCTCGCCTATGATGAGCTTTTCGCGCATCAGCTGACCCTGGCGCTGGCGCGTCAGGGGATGCGGCGCGGCAAGGGGCGGCCGAGTGCTGGCGACGGGGCGCTGCGCCAGCGGGTGCTCGGTGCGCTGCCCTGGCCGCTGACCGGGGCGCAGGACCGGGCGATTGGCGAGATTGCCGCGGATATGGCCAGCGCGCAGCGGATGAACCGGCTGCTGCAGGGCGATGTCGGTGCCGGCAAAACCCTGGTGGCGCTGATGGCGCTCATGATCGCGGTTGAGGCGGGGGGGCAGGCTGTGCTGATGGCGCCTACCGAAATCCTCGCGCGGCAGCATCTTGAGGGGCTGGAGCCTCTGGCCGCCGCCGCCGGGGTGCGCCTTGAGCTGCTGAGCGGGCGCGACCGTGGCGCCGAGCGGGCGGCCAAGCTGGAAGCCCTGGCCTCGGGGGCGGTGCAGATCCTGGTTGGCACCCATGCGGTGTTCCAGAAAGACGTGCAGTTTCAAGATCTTCGCCTTGCGGTGATTGATGAGCAGCATCGCTTTGGCGTGGCGCAGCGGATGGAGCTGGGGGCGAAGGGCCAGGCGGCGGATGTGCTGGTGATGACCGCGACCCCGATCCCGCGCAGCCTGGCGCTGGCCTCTTATGGCGATATGGATGTCTCGGTGCTGGATGAAAAGCCGCCGGGCCGCAAGCCGATCCGCACCGCTCTGGTCTCGGACGGGCGGATCGATGAGGTGGTGGCGCATCTGGCCCGGGCGATCAGCGCCGGAAATCAGGCCTATTGGGTCTGTCCGCTGGTCGAGGAGAGCGAACTGGTCGATCTGACCTCGGCCGAGACCCGCTTTGCCGCTTTGCGCGCCGTGCTGGGCGAGGGCCGGGTCGGGCTGGTGCATGGCCAGATGCCCGCCGCCGAGAAAGACGCGGCCATGGCACGGTTTGTCGCCGGCGAAACCGGGGTTCTGGTGGCGACCACGGTGATTGAGGTGGGGGTGAATGTGCCCAATGCCACGATCATGGTGGTGGAACGGGCGGAAAACTTTGGTCTCGCGCAATTGCATCAGCTGCGTGGCCGGGTCGGGCGTGGCACGGCGGAATCGACCTGTCTGCTGCTCTATCAGGCGCCGCTCAGTGGCAGTGGTGAGCGGCGGCTGAAAATTTTGCGCGATACCGAAGACGGGTTCCGCATTGCCGAGGAGGATCTGGCGATGCGCGGTGCCGGCGATCTGATCGGCACGGCGCAATCGGGCTTGCCGCGCTTTCGCATCGCCGATCCCGAGCGCCAGGCCGGGCTGATGGCGGTGGCGCAAACTGATGCCCGGGCGCTTCTCACCAGCGATCCGGCGCTGGAGGGGGAGCGCGGCCGGGCGGCGCGCAGCCTGCTCTGGCTGCTCGATCAGGACCGGGCGATCCGGCTGCTGAGCGTCGGCTGAGGCCGGCCTCAGCCCGCCCGGACCCCAGGTCCTCTCTCTGACAGATTCTCAAGCTGAGCTGATTCTCAGCTGTTCCCCCCCCGGCGGTCACAGCCGGGGCATATAAGCCTCTGATCTGTCTTGATTTTGTTTTGTTCACAAATGTTCTCAAAAAGTTCTTTACAGGGCGGTGTTGCTGTGAGAACAATATGGCAACAAAACAACGAACAGATGGAGATGAGGATGTTTGCCCGCCGTAAAGCCGCCCGCCGCAGCGCCGATCTGAACCTTGCAGAGGATGTGATCGGGGTGATTGCGCTCTTTGCGCTGCTGTTCCTGGCGCTTGGCCTGCCCGGTCCGATCTGAGCGTTTTTTCCTGGAATTTCTGCCTGCGGTTTGTCCCCGGGCGCGGTTGCCTTCCTGTCCCGATCAGAAGGCCGGTTCTGCTTCTGCCTGTTCGCAGCTCCCCGCGCTCCAACCGCTCAACTGCCGCCGCCGTCTTCAGACGTGCGGCGGTTTTTTCATCACTTGCACCGGCACAATGGTGGCGGCAGGCCTTCGAGGGCAGAGGGCAGAGGGCAGAGGGCAGAGGGCAGAGGGCAGAGGGCAGAGGGCAGAGGGCAGAGGGCAGAGGGCAGAGGGCAGAGGGCAGAGGGCAGAGGGCAGAGGCGCTGCGTCCGGGCGTCTGCGATGCTTTTCCCGAAGGGCCAGTGTCGGGGAAATTTGCCGGGCGCGGCCCGGCCGTCAGGCGCCGGCGGCGCTCAGCGCGTCGCAGCTTGCCTCAAGCGCCAGCAGGATCGAGGCATGGCGATTGGTGAATTCACGCGCGGGCGCGAGCAGGCCATAGCCCTCAAACGGCGCGTCAGGCACCGGGCCAGCCTCGCTCAGCATGGCTTTCAGCTGATCGCGGGCCTGGCGGATCTCGGCGGCGCTGCGCCCCAGAACCACCTGACCGAGGATCGCGGCCGAGGCCTGACCCAGCGCGCAGGCCCGTACATCCTGGGCGAAATCAGTGATTCGCCCCTCGTGCAGCGTCAGATCAACGGTGAGGCTCGAGCCGCAGAGCGGCGAGCGGCGTTTCGCGCTGCCCTGGGGGGCCGCGAGCCGCCCGGTCAGCGGGATATTGGCCGCCAGATCCAGAATTTGCCCTGAATAGAGCGCGATCAGATTGCTTTCACTCATAGCCGCGCGCCCCGGTAGCTTGCTCTCCGTCAGGGCCTGTGTAATGCCGCTGGCCGGTCGCGCCAAGGAGAAGCCGATGCCTTTTGATCCTTCCAGCCTGAAATTTGACGTGAACGGCCTCTTGCCCTGCATCGCCCAGGACCATGTGAGCGGCGAGGTGCTGATGCTGGCCTGGATGAATGCCGAGGCGGTGGCCAAGACGCTCGAGACCGGCCGCGTCACCTACTGGTCGCGGTCGCGTGCCAGTTTCTGGATCAAGGGCGAAAGCTCGGGCCATGTGCAAAAGCTGATCGAGCTGCGCCTTGATTGCGACCGTGACTGCCTGCTGGCCCTGGTCGAACAGCAGGGCCCGGCCTGCCATACCAACCGCCGCTCGTGTTTCTATACCGCGATCCGGGCGGGGGAAGAGCAGATCCTGAGTGCCCCGATCGCCTGAACCGCGCGGGTTCAGCGGCGGGGCGGAAAGCCTGCCATGGCCCGGATTTCCGCCGGGCTGCTGCCATCGGCGCGGTATTTCGCCAGCGCCCGGGCATCATCGCGCTTGGCCAGCCTTCTGCCCGCCGCATCGCGGATCAGCGCATGGTGGTGATAATCCGGCGTCGGCAGCGCCAGCAGCTTCTGCAGCAGCACATGCAGGGCGGTTGCCTCGAACAGATCGGCGCCGCGCGTCACCTCGGTAATGCCCTGGGCGGCGTCATCGACCACGACCGAGAGATGGTAAGAGGTGCCGATATCGCGCCTGGCGAGGATGATATCGCCGATCCCCGTCACCATTTCCCCGGCAGTATAGCGGTAGATCCCGGGGCTTGTGCCGGTCTCGGTAAAGCTGATCCTGCCCCCGGCTGCCTGCATCGCTTTGGCCATATTCAGCCGGATCGCGCCGTCTTTATACCCCTGATCGCGGCAGGTGCCGGGATAGACCGGGCCATCGGGGCCGGACATCGGCGCGCCCTCCTGGGGCGCCGAGAGCGCGGCTTTGATATCGCCGCGGCTGCAGTGGCAGCCATAGGTCAGCCCCTGGGCGCTCAGCTGATCAAGCGCCGCCTGGTAGAGCGCCATCCGTTCTGACTGGCGCAGCACCGGATCTTCCCAGCGCAGCCCCAGCCAGGCCAGATCCTGATAAATCGCCGCCTCATACTCCGGGCGCGAGCGGGCCTGGTCGATATCCTCGATGCGCAACAGCAACCGCTCGCCACGCGCGGCGGCGACCAGGGCGGCGCAGGCATGGCCCAGATGCAAAGGGCCGGTGGGTGAGGGTGCAAAGCGCGTGACCCTCACCGGATTTATCCCAGCCAGGCCGTGAAGGCCTCTTTCGCGCGGTCGGTATAGGCCTTGTAGCGGTCCTTGCGGCCGCGCCGCCCGCCTTTGGCATCAATCGGCGGGAAAAGCCCGAAATTCACATTCATCGGCTGGAAAGTCTTCGCCTCGGCCCCGCCGGTAATATGGGTGATCAGCGCGCCCATCGCGGTTTCGGGCGGCGGCGGCGGCAGGTCCTGGCCCTTGATCTGGGCGGCGGCCATCCGGCCTGCGAGCAGACCCATGGCAGCCGATTCCACATAGCCCTCCACCCCGGTCACCTGACCGGCAAAGCGGATATGCGGTTTCGATTTCAGCCGCATCTGCTGGTCGAGCAGGCTCGGCGAATTCAGGAAAGTATTGCGGTGAATGCCGCCCAACCGGGCGAAAGAAGCATCTTGCAGGCCGGGAATCATTTTGAAAACAGCGGTTTGCGCGCCATATTTCATCTTGGTCTGGAAGCCGACGATATTATAGAGCGTGCCAAGCGCATTGTCGCGCCGCAGCTGCACCACCGCCCAGGCCTTTTCCTCGGGCCGGTGCGGATTGGTCAGGCCGATCGGCTTCATCGGACCAAAGCGCAGGGTCTCGCGGCCGCGTTCGGCCATGACCTCAATCGGCAGGCAGCCGTCGAAATAGCCCGCCGTCTCGCCTTCGCGGAATTCGGTTTTCTCAGCCGCCAGAAGCGCGTCGATAAAGGCCTCATATTGCTCGCGGTTCATCGGGCAGTTGATATAGGCCTTCTGCTCCTCCTCGGTCTCGCCCTTGTCATAGCGCGATTGCCGCCAGGCCACCGACATATCGATGCTTTCGGCATAGACAATCGGCGCGATGGCATCAAAGAACGCCAGGCTTTCGGCCCCGGTCTCGGCCTGAATGGCCTTGGCCAGCGCGCCCGAGGTCAGCGGGCCGGTGGCGATGATCCACTGGCCGCTCTCGGGCAGCTCTGCAATCTCGCCCGGGGCGAATTCGATCAGCGGATGGGCGCGCAGCCGTTCGGAAACCGCCGCCGAGAAAGCGTCGCGGTCAACGGCAAGGGCACCACCTGCGGGCAGTTTATGATGCTCGGCCATGGCCATGATCAGACCATTCGCCGCCCGCATCTCCCAGTGCAGAAGGCCGACGGCATTTCGCTCGTCATCATCTGAGCGGAAGGAATTGGAGCAGACCATCTCGGCGAAATCGCCGGTGCGATGGGCGAAGGTCCCGACAGCGGGACGCATCTCATGAAGAACCACCGGCACGCCCGCTTCAGCCGCCTGCCAGGCCGCCTCAGATCCGGCCATGCCGCCGCCGATGATGTGAAGTTTTTCCATGCCCTGCATCTAGCCCCGGGGGGCGCGCAGTTCAACTGCCCTGAGAGGCTGCGGCGAAAAGCGCGGCGCGCTCGGCGGCGATAAAGGCGTCATGATCCGCGATCACCAGGCCAAGCGCAGCAGCATGATCGAAAAAGCCCCGGGCGGGCAGGCCAGAGCCCAGCCTTGCGCGGCAGAGCGCGGCGCGCAGCGGGCGTCGGGCGGCCAGATCTGCCTGCATCAGCGTCTCAAGCGCACTGGTCAGCGCAGCCATCCGCAGGCCCAAATCGCGGGCAAGGCTGCCATAAGAGATGGTTTCGCCCGCCGCCGCGAGGGCGGCGAGCCGTGTTTCAAGCGCGCTCAGGCTCACGCCTCAGGGCCGGTTTCCGGAGCCTTCGGAGTGCCGGGGCCGTCAGTCGGGGCGGGGCTGTCAGTTGGGGCGGGGCTGGCAGCGTGAGCGCTGGCCTCGATGATTTCCGCCTCGCCCACCTCATCGGCCTGCTCACCGATGCGGGCGACCGAGACCACCTCTTCCTCGCCGCCGGTATTGAGCACCTTCACCCCACCCGCCGAACGCGAGCGGAACGAGATCTGATCGACCGGCACCCGGATCGACTGACCCGAAGAGGTGGCGAGCATGATCTGATCCGAGAGATCGACCGGGAAAGAGGCCACCAGATTACCGCCGGGCATGGCTTTGGCAAAGGCGGTGACGCCCTGGCCGCCGCGACCGCGCACCGGGTAATCATGGCTGGACGAAAGTTTCCCCAGACCGCGGGCGGTGATGGTCAGGATCAGGTCTTCGGCCGCCGACATCTCAGCATAGCGTTCGGTTGAAAGCTGGCCTTCGGCTGCGCCATCTTCTTCCTCATCCGCCGCTTCATCCTCGGTCACGCCCGCCATAAGGCGGCGCTGCTTCAGATAGGCGGCCCGTTCAGCCGGATCGGCCTCGAAATGGCGGATGACCGACATCGAGACGACCTTATCCCCGCCCTGCAGGCGGATGCCGCGCACCCCGGTCGAGCCGCGCGATTTGAACACCCGGATCTCGGTCGTGGGGAAGCGGATCGCCCGGCCACCGGCGGTGACCAGCATCACATCGTCATTCTCATCGGCAATTGCGGCATTCACCAGCGTCACGCCTTCGGGCAGGTTCATCGCGATCTTGCCGTTGCGTTTGACATTGGTGAAGTCCGACAGATCGTTCTGACGCACATCGCCATCCGAGGTGGCGAAGACGATCTGCAGATCGGCCCATTCTTCCTCGGCCACATCCACCGGCATCAGCGCGGCGATGGAGACCCCGGTCTCGATCGGCAGGATATTGACCAGGGCTTTGCCTTTGGCATTGCGCCCCGCCACCGGCAGACGCCAGGTCTTGAGCTTATAGACCATGCCCGAGGTGGTGAAGAACAACAGCCAGGTATGGGTATTGGCGACGAAGAGCGTGGTGACCACGTCATCTTCCTTGGTCTGCATCGACGAGAGGCCCTTACCGCCGCGGTTTTGCTGGCGGAATTCGGCCAGCGGCGTGCGCTTGATATAACCGCCGGAGGTGATGGTCACGACCATATCCTCACGCTCGATCAGATCCTCGATATCCATATCGCCTTCCCAGTCGGCGATCTCGGTGCGGCGCGGCACGGCGAACAGGGCTTTCACCTCGTTCAGCTCGTCAGAGATGATGCCCATGATCCGGTCGCGCGAGCCGAGGATTTCGAGGTAATCCTTGATCTTCGCCGCCAGCTCTTCCAGCTCATCGGTGACTTCCTTGACCCCGATCGCGGTCAGGCGCTGCAGGCGCAGCTCGAGAATGGCGCGGGCCTGAATCTCCGAGAGATTATAGGTGCCATCCTCGTTCATCTTATGCGAGGGATCGTCGATCAGGCGGATATAGGGCGCGATATCCATGGCCGGCCAGCGCCGGGTCATCAGCCGCTCGCGCGCTTCGGCCGGATCAGCCGAAGAGCGGATGGTGGCGACGATCTCATCGACATTCGAGACGGCGACGGCCAGACCGCAGAGAATATGGCTGCGCTCGCGCGCTTTACGCAGCTCAAAGGCGGTGCGGCGGGCCACAACTTCCTCGCGGAAGCTGATGAAATGCACGAGGAAATCGCGCAAAGTCAGCACTTCGGGCCGGCCACCGTTCAGCGCCAGCATATTGCAGCCGAAATAGACCTGCATCGGGGTAAAGCGCCAGAGCTGGTTCAGCACCACTTCCGGCGTGGCATCGCGCTTCAGCTCGATCACCACCCGCACGCCAACGCGGTCGGATTCATCGGCGACCGAGGCAATGCCCTCAATGCGTTTTTCGCGCACCGCTTCGGCGATCTTTTCGATCATCGAAGCCTTGTTCACCTGATAGGGGATCTCATCAACGATGATCGCCCAGCGGTCCTTGCGCAGCTCTTCGGTATGGGTTTTGGCGCGGATGATCACCGAGCCGCGCCCCTCGAGATAGGCTTTACGCGCGCCGGAGCGGCCAAGGATCTGCCCGCCGGTGGGGAAATCCGGGGCCGGGATGATCTCCATCAGCTGTTCGGTCGAAATATCGGGATTGCCGATCATGGCCAGCGTGGCATCGACCACCTCGCCAAGGTTATGCGGCGGAATATTGGTCGCCATGCCGACGGCGATACCGCCGGCGCCATTGACCAGCATATTGGGGAAACGCGCCGGCAGCACCGTGGGCTCGCGGTCCTTGCCGTCGTAATTGTCCTGGAAATCGACGGTATCTTTGTCGATATCGGCCATCAGGAAGGCCGAGGGCTTGTCCATCCGCACTTCGGTATAGCGCATGGCCGCAGCCATATCGCCATCCATCGAGCCGAAATTGCCCTGACCATCGAGCAGTTTCAGCGACATCGAGAAGGGCTGCGCCATCCGCACCAGCGCATCATAGATCGAGCTGTCGCCATGCGGGTGATATTTCCCCATTGTGTCGCCAACCGGACGCGCCGATTTGCGATAGCTCTTGTCATGGGTATTGCCGGATTCGTGCATGGCGAAGAGAATACGCCGGTGCACCGGCTTCATCCCGTCGCGCAGGTCAGGGATCGCGCGGCTGACGATCACGCTCATCGCGTAATCGAGATAAGCGGTCCGCATTTCCTGCGTGATATCGACCTGGGGGCCGTCCCAGACCGGTTTTTCCGGCTGTTCGGCTGCGTTTTCAATATCTTCCGGAATGTCCGCCACGATCTGCCTTCTCTTGCCCTGAGGGGCCTTCATTTGGTTGGCTAAAAGCCTACACCATACCAGCGCCAGGGTGCAATGGCAGCGGATCCGCGAGGGCCAGGATCAGCCGGGCGCCAAGCCTTCGCCGGGGGCCCGGGGCCCGGGCAGGGCGCGGCCGGGACTTGTGGCCCCGGCTTTGCGGATCTAAATCAGCGCCTATGAATAAGCGCATTTCCCCTGAAAAACCGGCCCTGACCACGGTGAGTGATCTTCTGCGCGAGGGTCTGGCCGAGCCCGGAGCAGCGGAGGTGCTGGAAAAAGTCACCGCCTCGTTCCGGATGCGCATCTCCGGGGCGATGCGGGCCGCAGCTGATCTGGCCGGGCCGGGGGTGGCGGATCAGTTCCTGCCCGCCGCGTCTGAGCTGCAGATCCTGCCCGAAGAGCTGGCCGATCCGATCGGCGATGATGTGCACCGCCCGGTCGAGGGGCTGACGCATCGCTATCCGGACCGGGTGATCCTGCATGCGACGCAAAGCTGCGAGGTCTATTGCCGGTTCTGTTTCCGCCGTGAGGCGGTGGGCGAGACCGGACAGCTGGCCGAGGAGGAGTTTCGCCGGGTGCTGGCCTATCTGGCGGATCATCCGCAGATCCATGAGGTGATCCTGACCGGCGGCGATCCGCTGGTGCTCTCGCCGCGCCGGATCGGCGCGATGCTTGAGCGGCTCTCGGCCATAGAATCGGTTCAGGTGATCCGCTTCCACAGCCGCATTCCGGTGGTGGCGCCAGAGAAGAT
This sequence comes from Pseudogemmobacter faecipullorum, assembly GCF_020539525.1. GTDB lineage: Bacteria > Pseudomonadota > Alphaproteobacteria > Rhodobacterales > Rhodobacteraceae > Pseudogemmobacter > Pseudogemmobacter faecipullorum. The sequence goes on from NZ_JACDXX010000003.1 coordinate 12,746, forward strand.
CAGCCCGGAACTGATCGCGGCTTTGCAGGTGCGCCCGGCGGTCTGGATGGTGGTCCATACCAATCACCCCGGCGAAATCACCCCCGAGGCCGAAGAGGGGTTCCTGCGCCTCGCGCGGGCCGGGATCCCGCTGTTGTCGCAGACCGTGCTGCTCAGGGGGATCAATGCCGACCCGGATGTGCTTGAGGCTTTGTTTCGCGCCCTGATCCGCAACCGGGTCAAACCCTATTACCTGCATCATCCCGACCTGGCCAAAGGCACCGGGCATTTCCGGCTGTCGATTGCCGAGGGACAGAAGATCTTCGCCGCCCTGCGCGGCCGGATCTCGGGTACGGCTCTGCCGACCTATGTGCTCGATATTCCGGGCGGTTTTGGCAAAGTGCCGATCGGGCCGGGCTATCTGGAGCCCCAGGGCGAGGGGCGCTGGATCGTCACCGATCCGAATGGCGGGCGCCATGATTACCGCGATCTGTAAGGCAAAGGCCGGGGGCCAGCCCCCGGTCCCCCGGGAGATTTCCCGACAGATGAAAAATGCGCAGATTTCATCTGTCTCTTAAATATCCCGGGGTCCGGGGCAGCGCCCCGGCCTCTTTCATTTCGCGCGGGTCGGGCGGTCGAAGACTTTGCGGCCCATAAGCGAGCCGACCAGATCGACCATCAGCCGCGCCGTCATGCCCCGGTCATCGAGGAAAGGGTTCAGCTCGACCAGATCAAGCGAGCTGACCAGGCCGGATTCGTGCAAAAGCTCCATCACCAGATGCGCCTCGCGGAAGGTGGCGCCGCCTGGCACCGTGGTGCCAACCGCCGGTGCGATCGCGGGGTCGAGGAAATCGACATCGAGCGAGACATGCAGCAGCCCGTTTTCCGCCCGCACCCTGGCGAGAAACTCGCGCAAAGGCGCGGCAATGCCCCGCTCGTCAATCACCCGCATGTCATTGATGGCAATGTCGCGCTCGAGCATGGCGGCATGTTCCTCGGGATCGACCGAGCGGATGCCAAACATACAGATCCGCTCGCCCGGCACCGGTGCAGGGAAGGGCGGGAAGGCGTCAAACCCCTCGCGGCCATTGATATAGGCCAGGGGCGTGCCATGCAGATTGCCGCTGGTGGTGCTCAGCGGCGTGTGAAAATCGGAATGGGCATCAAGCCAGAGCAAAAACAGCGGCCGGCCGATGGCTGCGGCATGGCGCGCTGCCCCGGCAACGCTGCCCAGCGCCAGCGAGTGATCACCGCCCATGATCACCGGGCATTCGCCCAGCGCCAGCACCCCGGCGACCGCCGCCGACAGGGCCTCGGTCCAGGCGAGGGTTTCGGGCAGCTGATCCACCGCCGGATTGGGGCTGTCGGCCAGCGGCAATGCGGCAATGGCGACATCGCCGTAATCGCGGACCAGATGGCCTTCGGCGGCAATGGCGCGGGCCAGTCCGGCCACGCGGTAGGCGGCGGGGCCCATCAGGCAGCCGGGGCGGCGCTGGCCGCTGTCGACAGGGGCACCGATCAGGGTGATAGGGGGCAAGGCCGGCTCCGTTTTTTTAAGAAAGCGACTGGATTGCTGAGAAAAACCCCGGATTTCCTGCGAAAGAGCCGGGTTTATTGAGGCAGGTCAGGGTCAGCCTAACCGTTTCCGGGCGGCCGGGCCAGTCTGCTGCGCCGCCGCTGGCGGTGTTTCTGCCCTGATCCGCCGGGGGAGAGCTGGCCTCATCACAAGGATGTAAGGCAAATCGGCGCGGCTGATGGGCGCAGCCCATTGGATCAGCGCCTTTGCGCCGCTAAAGTCGGCGGCAATACGGGGAGAGATCCGGGATGATTGTTGAACTTGGGCATTTCGCCCTGATCCTTGCGCTGATGGTGGCGCTGTTGCAGTCGGTGCTGCCGCTCTGGGGCGCCAGCCGGGGCAATGCCATGCTGATGGCCCTGGCGGCGCCCGCAGCCGTGGTGCAGTTCGCGCTGATCGCTTTGTCTTTTGCGGCGCTGACCTGGGCCTTTGTGACCTCCGATTTCTCGGTGGCGCTGGTGGTGGCGAATTCGCATACGCTGAAGCCGATGCTCTATAAAGTCTCGGGCGTCTGGGGCAATCATGAGGGCTCGCTGCTGCTCTGGGTGCTGATCCTCGCCTTGTTCGGCGCCTCAGCCGCCTGGTTTGGCGGCAATCTGCCTGAGAGGCTGCGTGCCCGGGTGATCGCCATTCAGGGGCTGATCGGCGTGGCCTTCCTCAGCTTCCTGCTCTTCACCTCCAATCCTTTCCTGCGCAGCGCCTTCGCACCGATGGACGGGCGCGATCTCAATCCCTTGCTGCAGGATCCCGGTCTCGCCTTCCATCCGCCCTTCCTCTATCTTGGCTATGTCGGCCTATCGATGGCCTTCAGCTTTGCCATTGCGGCGCTGATTGAGGGCAGGGTGGATGCGGCCTGGGCGCGCTGGGTCCGGCCCTGGACCCTGGCGGCCTGGATCTTCCTGACCATCGGCATCGCGCTCGGCTCGTGGTGGGCCTATTATGAGCTGGGCTGGGGCGGCTTCTGGTTCTGGGATCCGGTCGAGAATGCCAGTTTCATGCCCTGGCTGCTGGCCGCCGCTCTCCTGCATTCGGCGATTGTCGTCGAAAAGCGTGAATCCCTGAAAAGCTGGACGGTGCTGCTGGCGATCCTCGCCTTTGGTTTCTCGCTGATCGGCACCTTTATCGTGCGCTCGGGCGTGATCACCTCGGTGCACAGCTTTGCCAATGATCCCGAGCGCGGCTCGTTCATCCTCGCCATCCTCGCCTTCTTCACCGGCGGCGGGCTGATCCTTTTCGCCTGGCGGGCCTCGGCGATGGAGGCGAAGGGCGTCTTTGGCCTCGTCAGCCGCGAAAGCGCGCTGGTCGCCAATAACATCCTGCTGGCGGTTTCGGCCTTCGTGGTCTTTGTCGGCACGCTCTGGCCCCTGTTCGCGGAACTGGTGCTCGGCCGGGTGATGTCGGTGGGCGAGCCCTTCTTCAACGCCGCCTTCACCCCGTTCTTCGTCGGCCTTGCGCTGATCCTGCCGCCTGGTGCCATGCTGGCCTGGAAGCGCGGCGATCCGGCGCGCGTAACGGCACAGCTGGCCCCGGCGGCGCTTCTGGCGCTGGCTGCCGGGCTGATTGCACTGGCAACGGTTGCCGGCCAGGGGCTGATCGCGCTGGCGATCTTTGCCGCAACCGGCCTCGCGCTGGCGCTGATCTGGCCGAAACTTCCCGCCGCTTTCCGGGCAAAACTGCCGCTGCTGGTGCTGCTTCTTGGGCTGATCGGCCTGGTCTATGCCGTGACCAGCGGCCGTTCGGCGCTGGGGCCGATCGGGGTGATGCTGGGCGCCTGGGTGATCTTTGGGGCCATGACCGACCTCTGGTCGCGCACCGGCAGGGGCAGGGGCCGTCTGGCCCGGCTGGCCCGTTTGCCGCGCGCTGAATGGGGCAAGGCGGTGGCCCATGCCGGGATGGGGCTGGTGATCTTCTCGGTTGCCGCGCTGATGGCCTGGAAGACCGAAGAAATCCGCGTGGTTTCAGAGGGTGAGAGCTTTGCGCTTGGCCCCTATCAGGTGCAGCTGGTTGATGTCGAGGAAACCCGGGGCCCGAATTACCTGACCACCATGGCCGAGATGCGGGTGACGCGCGGCGGGGCGAATGTGGTGACTTTATACCCCGAAAAGCGGATCTATCCGGTCCAGGCCATGCCGACGACCGAGGCGGCGATTGATTACGGGCTGCTGCGCGACATCTATCTGGTGATCGGCGATGCGCAGCAGGACGGCGGCTGGGCGGTGCGCGCCTATATCGAGCCCTTTGCCAATCAGCTCTGGCTTGGCTGTCTGATGATGGCCTTTGGCGGGCTGCTGAGCCTGTCCGACCGCCGGCTGCGCCTGGCGGCGGGCAGCGCGAAAGCGCGGGCACCGGTCGCGGGCGGTAAGGCGGAGGCGGCGAAATGAGCCAGCTTCGTGCGCTTCTGCTCAGCTTCGCCCTGACCTGCAGCGCTGCACCGGTACTGGCGGTGCAGCCCGATGAAATCATGGCGGATCCGGGGCTTGAGGCCCGGGCCCGGATGATCAGCCGCGAGATCCGCTGCCCGGTCTGTCAGGGCGAGACCATTGACGACAGCAATGCCCCGATCAGCCGCGACCTGCGGCTGATCATCCGCGAGCGGTTGCTGGCGGGCGACAGCAATGATGAGGTGATCGATTTCGTCGTGATGCGCTACGGCGAATTCGTGCTGTTCAACCCGCGCCCGGCGGGCTGGAATATCGTGCTCTGGGCTGCTGGTCCGGTGATGTTCCTGATCGCCGCCGGCGGCGTCTGGCTGGTTCTGCGCCGCGCGCAGCGGGCCGGGCCAAAGCCGGTTGAGGCGCTGAGCCCGGCTGAGGAGGCCCGGCTCAGCGAGATCCTGAAAGACGAGTGAGAGCAGCGGCTGACCCGAGGGCTGACCCGGGGATGCCCCGGGGCTGATGGTGGCAAATCCGCTGCCGGTCCGGGGCTGATCCGGGGCTGAACGGGGGGGCTGACGTGGCGTAGCCATTGCAGCGCTTTGCTCCGGCGGGCAGATTTTTCTGACCCCCGGGGCAGAGGAGCCGCCATGATGTATCAGACCATCCGCTATCAGCTTGAGGACGGTATTGCCCGGATTACGCTCAGCCGCCCCGAGGTGATGAATGCGCTCTCGGCGCTGATGCGGCGCGAGCTGCGCGCGGCGCTGACCAGGGCGGTGGAGGAGGCGCGGGTGGTGGTGCTGACGGGCGAGGGCCGGGCCTTTTGCTCGGGCCAGGATCTGCAGGATGCGGGCGATCCGTCACAGATTGATTTTGAGGCGGTGCTGAACGGCGAATATGTGCCGCTCTTGCGCGCCATTACCGAAGCGCCGATCCCGGTGATCGCCGCGGTCAATGGCGCGGCGGCGGGGGCGGGGGCGAATATTGCGCTGGCCTGCGATGTGGTGATCGCGGCCGAAAGCGCCAGTTTCATCCAGGCCTTCACCCGGATCGGCCTGATTCCCGATGCCGGGGGCACCCATTGGCTGCCGCGCCAGATCGGCCTTGCCCGCGCCATGGGGGCGATGCTTTTCGCCGATAGGATCACGGCGCGCCAGGCCGCTGACTGGGGCATGATCTGGGAGGCGGTGCCCGATGCCGAATTTGCGGCGGTGATCGCGGCACGGGCGGCGCATCTGGCACAGGGGCCTGGTCTCGCCTATCGCGGCGTGAAACAGGCCTTGCGCCAGTCCTTCGATCTTGATCTCGCAAGCGCGCTGGCGCTTGAGGCGCGGCTCCAGGGCGAGGCCGGGCAGAGCGCGGATTTCCGCGAAGGGGTCCGCGCTTTTCTGGAAAAACGCGCGCCCCGCTTCACCGGCGGCTGAGCGGGGGCGGGAGAGGCCAGCCCCCTGTGCCGCCGCCGGGGGGGGCAGCAAGATCAAAAAAGGGGCCACGACGGGCCCCTTTTCTTCTGGCTGAGAGCGGGGGCTCAGATCCCCCGGGGCCCAGTTCCCTGTGGCCCAGTTCCCTGTGGCCCAGATCCCTGCGTCTCAGATCCCGCGCGACAAAGCGGCAACGCCGGTGCGGGCGATCTCTTTCAGGCCGAGCGGGCGCATCAGATCGGCGAAAGCATCGATCTTTTCCGGGGTGCCGGTCATCTCAAAGATAAAGCTCTCGAGGCTGGTATCGACGACCTTGGCGCGGAAAATCTCGCAGAGCCGCAAAGCCTCGATCCTTGCATCGCCCGAGCCCACCACTTTCAGCAGCGCCAGCTCGCGCTGCACGCTCGGGCCCTCGGCGGTCAGATCATGCACCGCATAGACCGGCACCATGCGCGAGAGCTGCTTTTCGATCTGATCGATCACCGCCGGCGTGCCGCGGGTGACGATGGTGATGCGCGAGCGGTGGCCGGTATGGTCGACCTCGGCCACGGTCAGACTGTCGATATTATAGCCACGCCCCGAGAACAGGCCGATGACGCGCGCCAGCACGCCCGGCTCATTCTCGACGATGACGGCGAGGGTATGGCTTTCGACGATCTCGGAATGCGGATCGCGCAGATCATAGGCGGAATGGCTGGTCGAGCCGCGTTTGATATTCAGTGCCGACATGGGTTTAAGCCTTGAGAAAAGAGAGGGTCAGAGCGCAGGCGAGGGGGCCGGGGGCAGGATAACCCCCGGCGGATCCGCCTCAGACCAGCACCGCGCCGGATTTGAACGCACTCGCATCGGCCGAGAGCAGCATTTCATTATGCGGCTTTCCGCTCGGGATCATCGGGAAGCAATTCTCGTGCTTTTCGACCAGGCAGTCAAAGATCACCGGGCCATCGTAACGGATCATCTCCATGATCGCATCATCAAGATCCTTCGGATCCGAGCAGCGCAACCCCTTACAGCCGAAGGCCTCAGCCAGTTTCACGAAATCGGGCAGGCTTTCCGACCAGGACTGGCTGTAGCGCTCGCCATGCAGCAATTCCTGCCACTGACGCACCATGCCGAGGCGCTCATTATTGAGGATGAACTGCTTGACCGGGGCGCGGAACTGCATCGCCGTGCCCATTTCCTGCATATTCATCAGCCAGGAGGCCTCACCCGCGACGTTGATCACCAGAGCCTCAGGATGGGCGATCTGCACCCCGACCGAGGCCGGGATGCCGTAGCCCATAGTGCCGAGGCCACCGCTCGTCATCCAGCGGTTCGGCGCATCGAAATGCAGGAACTGCGCCGCCCACATCTGATGCTGGCCGACCTCGGTGGTGATATAGCGGTCCATGCCTTTGGTCAGGGCCTCAAGGCGCTGCAAAGCAAATTGCGGCTTGATGATGCTGGCCGAGTTTTCATAGGCGAGGCAATTGACCGCCTTCCATTCCTCAATCTGTTTCCACCATTTCGCCAGGCCCTCTTTATTGACCTTGCGACCGCGCGCCTTCCAGATTTTCAGCGCATCTTCCAGCACATGGCCGACATCGCCGACGATCGGCACATCGACACGGATCACCTTATTGATCGAGGAAGGGTCGATATCGATATGAACCTTGGTCGATTTCGGGCTGAAATCGGCGAGGCGGCCGGTGATGCGGTCATCGAAACGCGCGCCGACATTGATCATCAGATCGCAGCCATGCATCGCCAGATTGGCCTCGTAAAGGCCATGCATCCCCAGCATACCGAGCCAGGATTTACCGCTGGCCGGATAGGCCCCAAGGCCCATCAGCGTCGAGGTGACCGGGAAGCCGGTGGCATCGGCAAATTCGCAGAGCAGCTGGCTGGCGCCCTTGCCCGAATTGATCACGCCGCCGCCGGTATAGAACACCGGGCGCTCAGCGGTTTCCATCAGCTCGACCAGGCGGGTGATCGCCTCGATATCGCCTTTCACCTTCGGCTGGTAATGCGCGGTGCGGGCCTTTTGCACCGGGGTATAGCTGCCGGTGGCAAATTGCACATCTTTCGGAATATCGACCAGCACCGGGCCGGGGCGGCCCGAGAGCGCGACATGGAAGGCCTGGTGAATGGTTTCCGACAGCCGCTCGGTTTCTTTGACCAGCCAGTTCATTTTGGTGCAGGGGCGGGTGATGCCGACGGTATCGGCCTCCTGGAAGCCATCGGTGCCGATCATGAAGGTCGGCACCTGGCCCGAGAGCACGATGATCGGGATCGAATCCATCAGAGCATCGACGAGGCCGGTCACCGCATTGGTCGCACCAGGACCCGAGGTCACCAGCGCCACGCCGATCTTGCCGGTCGAGCGGGCATAGCCCTCGGCCGCATGAACCGCGCCCTGTTCATGGCGCACCAGGATGTGACGGATGTCATTTTGCTGGAACAATTCGTCGTAAATCGGCAGGACCGCGCCGCCCGGGTAGCCGAAGACCACCTCGACGCCCTGATCCTTCAGGGCCTGCACCACCATCTTCGCGCCGGTCATCGTCTTCATTCTCTGGTCCTCTCGCCGCTTTCGTGCGGCCCGCCGTCAAAAACAAAAAAGCCCCCGAGGGTTATTCCGGGGGCGCATGGGGGATTTTATGGCAACCGTTACCGGTCCATGCGCCTGGCTTTGCTGACTACAAGAATTAGGGTCATCTGCATCTCCATCGCTGCGACTCCGGGACTGGATCCCTGGTCGCGCGTCAGCCGGGAAGTTAGGCAAGCCGAAAAGGGGCGTCAACCCCGGAAGCGCATGGAATCTGTCGCGCCTGGTGAAAAAATAGCAATTTTGTTGCCGGGACGCGCTTTGGGGTGAACTTTTCTGAATCCCGCAGCGCGCCCGCCCTGCCGGTCCGCCGACTCTGCTGCTGCAGCGGGCTTTTTCCCCTCAGTCGCCTGTACCGCGCGCCTCGGGCAGGCTGATCCGCGCTACCTGTTCGGCAATCGGGTCAACCGAGAGCGGATGCAGCTCGGAACTATGGCCCGAGGCATCGCCGATCGGCTGCCATTCGCCGCCTTTATAGATTTCCAGCGCGTCAAAGCCGGATTTATAGCCCATCTTGCGCGAGCCTGGCACCCAATAGCCGAGATAGACATAGGGCAGCCCGGCCTCGCGCGCGATTTCAATATGATCGAGGATGATCCAGGTGCCGAGCGAGCGCGGGCTGAGATCGGGGTCATAGAAGCTGTAGACCAGCGACAGCCCGTCCTCAAAGACATCGGTCAGACAGACCGCACTGAGCACCCGCCCGTCATCGCGGTCCCCGCCGGAAAACGGGCTTTCTCCTGTGGGATCGGGGCGGCTGTATTCGATCACCCGTGAGTGGATCGGGGTTTCCTCGATCATCGCGGCGAATTCGAAAATATCCATATCCGCCATGCCGCCATCGGCGTGCCGGCTGTCGAGATAGCGGCGGAACAGCTGAAACTGATCCTCGGTCGCCCAGGGGCTGGTGGCATTGCGCGCCAGATCGGCGTTTTTCCTCAGCACCCGGCGCTGACCACGGGTCAGGGTGAAATCTGCCACCCGGATCCGCGCCGAAAGACAGGCCGAACATTCGGCACAGCTGGGCCGGTAGAGCACGTTCTGGCTGCGCCGGAAGCCCTGTTTCGACAGAGCATCATTCAGTTTCTGCGCATAATCCCCCTGCAAAGCGGTGAATAATTTCCGCTCCATCCGGCCCTCAAGATAGGGGCAGGGCTGCGGCGCAGTGACATAGAATTGCGGGGCGATCGGCAGGGTGTGACGCATCGGCTTTCAGGCGCGGGGGATAAGAAGGGTCATCGGGCAGGCAAAGGGGCAAAGCGCCTTGTGACGCGAAAGGGGGGCGGGCAGGGCCGGGCTCTGCTCAGCCGGGACTGCGCGGGGGCGCAGAAATTTGGCCGGTCAGGTCTTTGGCGCGGCAGAGCCTAGCAAGGCATTGCCCTGCCGCCAAGAGAGCAGTTTATGCAATAGCCAGACATCCTGGTCCCCGGATATCCTGGTCTCCGGACATCCTGGGCTCGGGGCATTCCGCTGTCCGGATAGTCTGGCGGCCAGGCGGTGGCGGCTCTGCGCCTGTTGCGACGGCCGGCCCGCAGCAAAACGCCCCGGTCACGCGGACCGGGGCGTTTCATCATCCGTTCAGGCGGATCACTCTGCGCCGCGGCGCGGCGCGCTGCCTTCGGCACCGGCAGGGCTGAGCGTTTCGGGCAGAGCCGATGCCGTGCGGGCGCGGTCTTCCATGAAGCGGTCAAATTCCTGCTTATCGCGGGCCTCGCGCAGCCGGGTCATAAAGCCCTCAAAGGCTTCCTGCTCCTGCTCAAGGCGCTGCAAGGTCTCGGCGCGGTAATTGTCAAAGGCCAGATTGCCGCTGGAGCGCGAATTGATCTTGCTGAAATCAAAGCGCTTTGCCGCGCTGCTTCTGCATTTTCCGAACATTTTTTTCTCCCAGATGAGCCAGGCCAGGATTGCCAGCCCCAGCGGAACGAAGACGATAAAGCCGGTCACCATCGCGGCGAGCCAGGCCCATTTGCCCCGGGCATCGAGCCAGGCATCGGCCCGGCGCGGCCAGTAGAGCAGGTCCCGGTCGGACCGGAATTCGGCAGTTTGTGTCATTCCTGTTGCTCCGTAAGCATGTGAAGGTGTTTTACATGACGCAAGATGAGGCGTGGAATTCCGGCTTTCAAGGGGGATGTGAATGGTTTTTACATTCTGACCCCCGTCGCCGCCCGGCAGGGCGGATTTCGGCGGAAAATCGCCAGCGCGGCAGGGCTTTCAGCCCAGTTCGGGCCGGGCGCGGGATTTCCCCGGAACCGGCCCCGCGGGTGATTGACCCCGCAGGGGTGGCGCAGCATGTTGCGGCTATGACTCACGCTGATTTCGCCTCCCGTCTGACCCGCTCTCCCCGCGCTTTTGATGCCTCTGCCGGGGCGGATGCCGCCGCGTTGTTTCCCGGGCTGGCGCCTGAGCTGCGCGCGCTGATCGCCGCGAGCGCGGGATGCTCGCCCTATCTGAAGGGGCTGGCGGAAAAAGAGGCCGGCTGGCTCGCGCCCGCGCTCTCGGCCCCGCCGGAGGCGGCTTTGGCCTCGCTGCTGGCCGAGCCGCGTGAGGCGGGGCTTGATACGCTCGGCGCGGCTTTGCGTCAGGCCAAGCGCCGCGCCGCGCTGCTGACCGCGCTTTGCGATCTGGGCGGGGTCTGGTCGCTGGAAGAGGTGACCGGCGCGCTGACTGGCCTTGCCGATCTGGCGGTGGATCTCTCGGTGAAATGGCTGGTCGCCGATGAGATCCGGCGCGGCAAACTGCCCGGCGCGAAACCCGAGGATGCCGAAACCGCGGCCGGGCTGAGCGTGCTGGCCATGGGCAAAATGGGCGCGGGCGAGCTGAATTATTCCTCGGATATCGATCTGATCTGCCTGTTCGATCAGGAGCGCTACGGCGAGGACTGGCAGGAGGCGCGCGCCGCTTTCATCCGCGTCACCCGCAAAATGGCCGGGATCCTCTCAGATGTGACCAGCGAGGGCTATGTGTTCCGCACCGATCTGCGGCTGCGTCCCGATGCCAGCGTCACCCCGGTCTGCCTGTCGATGGCCGCGGCCTATAATTATTATGAGGCCGAGGGCCGCACCTGGGAACGCGCCGCCTATATCAAGGCCCGGCCCTGTGGCGGCGATCTGGAGGCGGGGGCGCGGTTTCTGAAATCGCTGCGGCCTTTCGTCTGGCGTCGTCATCTCGATTACGCCGCGATCCAGGATGCGCATGATATGCGGCTTCGGATCCGCGAACATCGCGGGCTGAACGGGCCGCTGGTGGTCGAGAACCATAATATCAAACTGGGTCTCGGCGGCATTCGCGAGATCGAGTTCTTCACCCAGACCCGCCAGCTGATCGCGGGCGGGCGTGATCCCGATCTGCGCGATAATACCACGGTCGGTGGCCTCACCGCGCTGGCGGCCAAAGGCTGGGTGCCGGAGGCGGTGAAGGATGAGCTGATCAGCCTTTACCGCGCGCATCGCGAGCTCGAGCACCGGCTGCAGATGGTGGGCGATGCCCAGACCCAGACCCTGCCGCCGACGGCAGAGGGGGTGGCGCGGATCGCGGCTTTCATGGATCAGGATGAAGCCGCTTTCCGCGAGGGGCTGCTGGCGCGACTGATCCGCACGGATGAGCTGACCGAGGGCTTTTTTGCCCCCGGCGAGGCGGAGAGCGAGGCTTTGCCCGAGCTGCCCGATCATGCCAGAGCGATCATCGCCGGCTGGGAGGCCTATCCCTGTCTGCGCTCGGAACGCGCCCGGCAGATTTTCCGCCGCCTGCGCGGGCAGCTGACCGGCCAGCTGATGCGTGCCGCCCATCCCGATGAGGCGCTGGTGGCGCTGGATGGTTTCCTTGCCGGGCTGCCGGCCGGGGTGCAGCTGTTCTCGCTGTTTGAGGCCAATCCGACGCTGATCGAGCTGATCGTCGATATTGCCGGCACGGCACCGGAACTGGCGCGCTATCTGTCGCGCAATGCTGCGGTGCTAGATGCGGTGCTCGGCGGCTCGTTCTTTGAGCCCTGGCCCGGAACAAGGGGGCTGAGCGCCGATCTGACCCGGCGGCTGAATGGCCAAAGCGATTATGAGCGCCGTCTTGATGAGGCCCGGCGCTGGATGAAGGAATGGCATTTCCGCATCGGCGTGCATCATCTGCGCGGGCTGATCGACAGTTTCGAGGCCGGCAAGCAATATGCCGATCTGGCCGAGGCGGTGCTGACCGGGCTCTGGCCGGTGGTGCTGGCGGAATTTGCCGGTAAACACGGGGCCGCGCCGGGGCGCGGCGCGGTGCTGCTGGGCATGGGCAGCCTCGGGGCCGGGCGGCTGAATGCCGGATCCGATCTCGATCTGATCCTGATTTATGATGCCAGCGGGGTGGAAAGCTCTGAGGGGCGCCGCCCGCTGCCGACCCGGCAATATTACGCCAGGCTGACCCAGGCCATGGTGACGGCGCTTTCGGCCCGCACCGCCGAGGGGCGGCTCTATGAGGTTGATGTGCGGCTGCGGCCTTCGGGGCGGCAGGGGCCGGTGGCGACCTCGGTCACCTCCTGGCGCGATTATCAGCAGAATGAGGCCTGGACCTGGGAGCATCTGGCGCTGACCCGGGCCAGGGTGCTGGCGGGCGATCCGGGGCTGGCGGGCGAGGTCGAGGCGATCCGCCGCGCGGTGATCCTGGAGAAGGGCCAGGGGGCAGAGGTGCGCGGCGATGTCGGCAAAATGCGCGCCCGTCTGCAAGAGGCGAAATCCGCGAACAGCCCCTGGGAGACCAAAAACGGCCCGGGGCGGCTGATGGATATTGAGCTGATGGCCGGGATGCTGGCGCTGATCAGCGGCAATCCGGCCCGCCCGGTCGAACGCCAGCTCGCGGGGGCAAAAAACCTGCTGGCGCCAGAGGAGCAGGAGCTGCTCGCGACCAGCTTCCGCTTCCTGTGGTCGCTGCATTGCGCGGCGCGGCTTCTGAGCGATAAACCCCTTGAACCTGAAGCGCTTGGCGAGGGCGGGCAGGCCTTTTTGCTGCGCCAGACCGGCGAAAGCGATGCGGCGACGCTTCTGGCGCGTCTTCAGTCGGTGACGGCGCTTGTCGCAACGCTGATGGCGCGGCAGTTTAGCGCTGACGCGGCGAGAGGAGAAAGCGGCAGTGCAGCTGAATGAGGCCGATCCAAAAGGGCTGGTGCGCGAAAGCTATCGTATCGAAGGGATCACGCTCGGCGAATGCCGCTCGATCTTCATGGACTGGGCGCTGAGCATCCCGCAGGAGCGTTCCGTGCCCGAGGCGGTATCGCTTCTGATCGATACCTATGCAAAAGCCGCCCCCGGTCACCCGATGAACGGCGTTCTGGAACTGGCGTTGACGCCTGCCGGGAATGCGAAACGGCGCGGCGGCAGGCTGGGGCGTATTGTCTGATCCGCAGCGGCCTGATCCGGCTAAGGGCCTGATCAGGCTAAGGGCCTGTCAGACCAAGGGCGGATCAGACCGGGTAATTGTCAGGCCGGGCTCTGCTCAGGCGCGGGCCAGGCTGGCGGCTTCGCGGGCCAGACGGGTGATGCTGTCCCAGTCGCCCGCCGCCACTGCCTCTTTCGGGGCCACCCAGGAGCCGCCGACGCAGAGAATGTTATTCGAGGCCAGATAATCGCCCGCGTTTTTCAGGCTGATGCCGCCGGTCGGGCAGAAACGCACCTGGGGCAAAGGCGAGCCAAGCGCTTTGAGGAAGGGCGCGCCGCCCGCCTGCTCGGCCGGGAAGAATTTCTGCACCGTATAGCCACGCTCGAGCAGCGCCATCACCTCGGAAGCGGTGGCAGCACCGGGCAGAAGCGGCAGCCCCTCGTCCTCGCAGGCCGCGATCAGCGCCGGCGTGGCGCCCGGCGAGACGCCGAATTTCGCCCCTGCCGCTTTCGCCGCCTTCACATCGGCCGCGGTCAGAAGGGTGCCTGCGCCAACCACGCCGCCCTCAACCTCAGCCATGGCGCGGATCACATCCAGCGCGGCGCTGGTGCGAAGCGTGACCTCGAGCGCCGGCAGACCGCCCGCGACCAGCGCCCGGGCGAGGCCGGCCGCGCGGGCGGCATCCTCAACCACCAGCACCGGCACAACCGGGGCGAGGCGGCAGATCGCTTCGGCGGATTTTGACTGTTCAGCGGGGGTCATGGCTCAGGCTCCGTATGCGGGCGCGGGCGCGCGCCCCTGATTTTGAAAGGCAGGAAAGCGTTACAGCGGCACGCAGGCCCCGGTCTCGGCAGTGCCGACATTGCGGCGGAAGGTCTCAAACAGCTCGCGGCCAATGCCATGGCGATTGGCCGAAAGATCGGGGATCAGCGGCGCGCGCTCAGCAAAGCCCGGGGTCAGACAGTCGAGCCTGCCTTCCCTGGCATCCAGCCGGATCACATCGCCATCCTCCAGCCGCGCCAGCGGCCCGCCGCCCATGGCCTCGGGCGAGGCATGGATTGCCGCCGGAACCTTGCCCGAGGCGCCCGACATCCGGCCATCGGTCACCAGCGCCACTTTCAGGCCGCGATCCTGCAGCACCGAGAGCACCGGGGTCAGCGAATGCAGTTCAGGCATGCCATTGGCCTGCGGCCCCTGGAAGCGCATCACCACCACCACATCCGAGGTGAATTCCCCGGCGCGGAAGGCGGCTTTTACCGCCTCCTGATCCTGGAAGATCCGGGCCGGGGCCTCCACCACATGGCGCTCAGGCGCGACGGCCGAGATTTTGATCACGGCGCGGCCGAGATTGCCCTTCAGCTGGCGCAGACCACCGCTCGCGGCAAAAGGATCGGCGGCAGGGCGCAGGATCTTCTGGTTCAGAGAATGCGCAGGCCCGTCGCGCCAGCTGAGCACACCATCGCTCAGCACCGGCTCACGCGTATAATGCGCCAGCCCGTCACCGGCTATGGTCTTCACATCCTCATGCAACAGCCCCGCGCCGATAAGATCGCGGATCAGATATTGCAGCCCGCCCGCGGCATGGAAATGGTTCACATCAGCGAGGCCATTGGGATAGACCCGCGCCATCAGCGGCACCACGGCGGAAATCTCGTCGAAATCCTCCAGATCGAGCAGCACGCCCGAGGCCCGCGCCATGGCGGGCAGATGCAGGATCAGATTGGTCGAGCCGCCGGTGGCCATCAGCCCGACCATGCCATTCACATAGGCGCGCTCATCAAGGATCTCACCCGCCGGGCGGTAATCATTGCCCAGTGCAGTGATCGAGGCGGCTTTCGCCACTGCGGCCCCGGTCAGCGCCTCGCGCATCGGCGTGCCCGGGTTGATGAAGGTGGCGCCTGGCAGATGCAGGCCCATCACCTCCATCAGCATCTGATTGGTATTGGCTGTGCCATAGAAGGTGCAGGTGCCGGGGCCATGATAGCTGCCCATCTCGGCCGCCATCAGCTCTTCGCGCGTGGCCTTGCCCTCGGCATAGGCATTGCGGACCCGGGCCTTTTCATCATTAGGGATGCCGCTGACCATCGGCCCGGCGGGCACGAAGACTGAGGGCAGATGGCCAAAGCTCGCTGCGGCCATGATCAGCCCGGGCACGATCTTATCGCAGACCCCGAGCCACATCACCGAGTCATAGCAATTATGGCTGAGGCCGATTCCGGCGGCCAGCGCGATCACATCGCGCGAGAACAGCGACAATTCCATCCCGGCCTGGCCCTGGGTGACACCGTCACACATGGCCGGAACCCCGCCCGCCACCTGGGCGGTGGCACCGAGGCGCCGCGCCGCCTCGCGGATCTGCGCCGGATAGCTCTCATAGGGCTGATGCGCCGAGAGCATGTCATTATAGGCGGTGATAATGCCGATATTCGGAGCGCGCCCTGCGGCGAGGGCCGGTTTATCTGCGGCCATGGCGGCATAGGCATGGGCCTGGTTCGAACAGCTCAGATGCGCCCGCACCGGGCCTTTTGCCGCGGCCTCGGCCAGACGCGCCAGATAGGGCTCACGCGCAGCGCGCGAGCGGGCGCGGATCCGTTCGGTCACGCGGGCGATGGTCGGGTGAAGGGGGGCGGGTCGGTCCATGATACGTCGCGGTCCTGAGCTCTGGGTCTGGCGGCTGCCGGGGTGGCGGTGCGGCGGGAAACTGGGGCTGTGAGGCGTTCGGTAAGATTAGGTTCGTTAGCGCTAACATAGCTTTGCACCGGTCCTGATGCAAGCCTGAAACCGGGCTGGATGCGGCGGGATCTGCAGCCGGGGCAGGGCCAGTATATCCCTCGGGGCCGCCGGAAGCGAGATCAGCGGGCGGTAAATGGGCGTTGCAGCGAAAAAGGCTGCTGAAACCGGCGATATTTCTGCCGATCGCTGTCAGATCCGCTTTCGCGGCGACGCAGGCAGCGCTATCAGGGCGCATGAGCCCGCAAGATATGCCCGAGAGCCCCGAGAATTCCACCCCCGCCGCCGCAGCGGGACGCCCTGTTGTCCGCCTTCGCCCCAAGGCCGAGGCCCGTGCCATCCGCCACGGCTACCCCTGGGTCTATGCCGATGAGCTGGTGCTTGACCGCCGCTCGGCCGGGCTGAAGCCGGGCTCGCTGGCGGTGCTCGAGGATGTCGAGCGCCGGGTGCTTGGCCTTGTCACCGTCAATCCGGCCTCGAAAATCGTGGCGCGGATGCTCGACCGCGATCCTGCGGCCGAGATCACTCAGGCCTGGTTCGCCACCCGCATTGCCCGCGCCCTGGCGATGCGTGAGCGTCTTTACGCGACGCCGCATTACCGTCTGGTCCATGCCGAGGCCGATGGCCTGCCGGGCGTGGTGATCGACCGCTTTGGCGATACTGCCGTGGTTCAGCCCAATGCGGCCTGGGCCGAGGCGCATATTGAGCCGCTGGTGGCGGCGCTGGCCGAAGTGACCGGCGTGACCACGGTGATCAAAAACGGCTCGGGCCGGGCGCGTGGCCTTGAAGGCCTGCCGGAAGAGGTTGTGACTGTTCTGGGCACCACCCCTGCCGAGCCGGTGCCGGTGCTGATGAATGGCGCGACCTATATGGCCGATCTGACCCATGGTCAGAAAACCGGCCTGTTCTTTGATCAGCGCGAGAACCATGCCTTCACCGCCCGCCTGGCGAAGGGGGCGAAAGTGCTCGATGTCTTCACCCATGTCGGTGGTTTTGCGCTGGCCGCCCTGGCCGGTGGCGCGCAAAGCGCGCTGGCGGTGGATGCTTCGGCCCCGGCGCTGGCTCTGGCCGCGAAAGGCGCCGAGGCTTCGGGCTATGCTGATCGCTTCACCACCCGCCAGGGCGATGCTTTCGCCGTGCTTGAAGAGCTGGGCCGCGAAGGCGCGCAGTTTGATGTGGTGATCTGTGACCCGCCCGCCTTTGCCCCGGCCAAACCGGCGCTGGAGGCGGGTCTGCGCGCCTATGAGCGGGTGGCCCGTCTGGCGGCGCCGCTGGTCGCGCCGGGCGGCTATCTGGTGCTCTGCTCCTGCTCGCATGCGGCTGATCTGTCGAGCTTCCGCAATGCTTCGGCGCGCGGCATCGGCCGTGGCGGCCGGCGCAGCCAGGTGATCTATACCGGCTTTGCCGGCTCGGATCACCCGGTGATGCCGCAGCTGGCGGAATCGGGCTATCTGAAGGCTCTGGCCTTCCGGCTCGACGGCTGATGAAAGTCCTGCTCGACGCCTGCGTCCTGTTCCCGACCGTATTGCGGGAGATTTTACAGGGCGCGGGGGCCGCCGGCCTGTTTGAGCCGCTCTGGTCTGAGCGCATTTTAGGCGAATGGACCTCATCGGCGAAAAAGCTGGGGCCGGGCATGGATCTGGTCGCCGAAGGCGAGGCGGCTTTGTTCCGCGCCGCCTTCCCGCGCGGCCATATCTACGCCCAGAGCGCGATTGAAAGCCGCCTCGTGTTGCCCGATGCCGATGATCTGCATGTGCTGGCGGTGGCAATCGCCGGTCATGCTGATGCGATTGTTACCTTCAATGCCTCGGATTTCCCGCGCCATATGCTGGCGGCGGAAGGGATCGAGCGGCGCGATCCGGATGGTTTCCTCTGGGAGCTTTATTCAAAGCACCCCGAAAAGATGGGCGCGGTGCTCGAGGCGGTACGCTCCAGGACCGAAGCGATTTCGGGGCGTGAGCAGGAGCTGAAGGCGCTGCTGAAACGCGCCAGACTTTACCGCCTGGCCAAAGCCGTCGCCTGAAGGGCGGCGGTTTTTTCCGCCGCCGGTCCGGGCCCCCGGTTCTGGCTCCCGGTTTGCGCTCCGGCATTCCGCTCTGGCTTTACACCTCGGGCAGCCAGCGCTTTTCATTGGCCTCAATCGCTGCGATCCGGTCCTCGCTTCGCGGGTGGCTGAGCAGCCAGGCGGGCGGCAGGGCGGCCTCATTCTGGCCGGTCAGCGCGCCCAGTTTGCGAAACAGGCTCTTTTGCGGCCCGGTGCCGATCCCGGCCTTGATCAGCAGAGCCGAGGCCCAGGCATCGGCCTCAAACTCATCGCGGCGCGACAGTTTCAGCATCAGCGCCGTGGCGAGCCGGGCAGCGATCCAGGGGCCGATGAAGGGCAGGGCCCGGGCCACCACCATATTCACCATCATCAGCGCGGTCTGCTGGCCCATGACATCGCGGCTGCGCCGCCGGGCATGGCCATGCGCCACATGGCCGAGCTCATGCGCGATCACGCTGGCGATCTCTTCGGCCGAAACCTCGCCGGCGCCGAATTTGCGTAAAAAGCCCGAGGTCAGGAAGATCCGCCCGTCGCCATCCGCAAGGCCATTCACCTCATCGCGCCTCAGCTCCATCACCTTCACCTCGGGCATATCGAGGGCGCGGGCCAGCCTTTCGGCCTGGAGCAGGATCGGCGGATGGCGCAAAGGCGCGGATTGCGCATTCAGCGCCTGGCGCGAGCGGTAAAGCGATACGCGCGCCATCACCCAGGCGGTGGCAGCGGCAATCAGCAGCGGGATGAGCAGGAGACGGATCATAGGGGGAATATAGGGCAGGGCGCGGTCAGGGCCAGTGCTTTGCGCCGGTTTTTGCCGCCGGTTTCTGTCGCGCTGATCTCAGCGCAGGCTTTTCATACCACGCGCCAGCCCGTCGAGCGTCATTGGCACCATGGCCCCGGGCAGGATCTGCCGGATCATCTGCGTCGAGCGGCTATAGTGCCAGCTGTCTTCGGGCAGGGGATTGATCCAGAGGTGATGCGGCCAGGCCTCGGCGGCGCGGCGCAGCCAGGTCTCACCCGGCTCCGGATTCCAGTGCTCATTCGCGCCGCCGGCATGGCTGATCTCATAGGGCGACATCGCGGCATCGCCGACAAAGATCGCCCGCCAGCCCGCATTATGGCTGCGCAGAATATCCCAGGTCGGGATCTGCTCCGACCAGCGGCGGCGGTTATCCTTCCAGACCCCCTCATAGAGGCAATTGTGGAAGTAAAAGGTCTCAAGATGGCGAAACTCGCTGCGCGCGGCGGCGAACAGCTCTTCGAGCAGCTTCACATGCGGATCCATAGATCCGCCAATATCAAGGAACAATAAGACCTTAGCGGCGTTTCTTCGCTCGGGTCTGGTCTTCACATCCAGCCAGCCCTGATGCGCCGTGGCGCGGATCGTGCCGCCCAGATCCAGCTCTTCCACCGCGCCTTCACGCGCCCATTTGCGCAAAACCCGCAAAGCGAGCTTAATATTGCGCGAGGTGACCCCGGCTTTATCGTCGAGGTTTTTAAACTCGCGTTTGTCCCAGACTTTCACCGCGCGCTGATGGCGGCTTTCGTTCTGGCCGATGCGGATGCCCTCGGGATTATAGCCGTAAGCGCCAAAGGGCGAGGTGCCGGCGGTGCCAATCCATTTATTGCCGCCCTGATGGCGGCCCTGCTGCTCTTCGAGCCGCTGACGCAGGGTCTCCATCAGTTTGTCAAAGCCGCCAAGCGCCTCAATCTGCGCCTTTTCCTCTTCGCTGAGGAATTTTTCGGCCAGTTTTTCCAGCCAGTCGCCGGGCAGATCCAGCGCTTGGATCACGGCCTGATCGGGGATGTTTTCCAGCCCCGCGAAGCTGGCAGCGAAAGCGCGGTCATAGCGGTCGAGCCAGCGCTCATCCTTGACCAGCGAGATCCGGCCCAGATGGTAAAAGGCTTCGGTGTCATTGGTGGCAAGGCCGGCCGCAAGCGCCTCAAGAAAGGCGAGGAATTCGCGCGGGCTGACCGGAACACCCTCGCGGCGCAAAGCCTGGAAAAAGGGCAGAAACATCAGCCGCCCCCTCGTCTCAGGCGAGGAAGCGGTAGAGAATGAGGCTGAGGCCAATCCCCAGCAGCAGGCCGAGCAAGCCGCAGCTGGCAGCATATTGCGCCAGATCGGCGCGGGTGCCGCCAAGTGATTTCGCGCGCCAGGCACCCAGCAGCGCCCCGAGGATAAATCCAATGATTGCAAACATCTGCGCCACGTCCTTCATGTTGCAGCCTGAGCGCCTGGGGGCCTGTCCCGGGGCTGGCTGTCGCAAAAGCGGCCCGGGGTCTGTGGCGCAATCAGCGCCTTTGCATCCCGCTCCCGGCTTTCCGTCAGCAGCCATAGCCTGCGACAGTGGTGCTGTCTACCGGCAGCCCGGTCGCAGGGCGGCGCGCGCGGAATTGTGAGGCCAGGCTCGGGGCCGGAGCCGCCGGATCCCGATGCCCCCGCATCAGGATCCGGTCGCTTTCCGACAGGGGTCGGGGCACAGCGCGCGCTGCGGCGAGGGCGAGGGGGCGAGCAGACCCAAAGGTGCCCCGCGCTCTCATGCCGCATCCGGCCGGACCGGAATAATCCGGCCGCCGGCGCTTCTGGTCTCTGGCCGGTTCTGCCCCCTGGCAGGGGGGCGAAACAGGCCGGAGCAGCCGATCATACCGCGGGGATCTCTCCGCGCCGCAGGCCGATCCGCCTAGCCTGCAGTGGCAATAGCACCCTCTGGCGGAGAGGGCCAGGGCGCCGCGCCCGGCAATTGCGTCAGATCGCAGAAAATTTCTGCGACACGCTGTCTCAGCGCTGGCCGCGCGACAGGAAGGCCAGGCGCTCAAACAACTGAACATCCTGTTCATTTTTCAGCAGAGCCCCATGCAGCTTTGGCAGCAGATGGCCGGGGCTGCGCTGCAGATCCTCGGGCGACAGATCCTCGGCCAGGATCAGCTTCAGCCAGTCCAGCACTTCCGAGGTCGAGGGCTTTTTCTTCAGCCCCGGCGTGTCGCGGATCTCAAAAAATTCGGTCAGCGCCGCGCTCAGCAGCTGTTCGCGGATCTCGGGGAAATGCACCCCGATGATGGCACGCAAGGTCTGTTCATCGGGAAAGCGGATGTAATGGAAGAAGCAGCGGCGCAGGAAGGCGTCGGGCAGGTCTTTCTCATTATTCGAGGTGATGATCACCACCGGGCGCTGTTTTGCCCGGATGGTCTCGCCGGTCTCATAGACATGGAACTCCATTTTATCGAGTTCCTGCAGCAGATCATTCGGGAATTCGATATCGGCTTTATCGACTTCATCAATCAGCAGCACCGCGCGGTGATCGGCCTCAAACGCCTGCCAGAGCTTGCCTTTGCGGATATAGTTCCTGACCTCATGCACCCGCGCATCGCCGAGCTGGCTGTCGCGCAGCCGGCTGACCGCATCATATTCATAAAGCCCCTGCTGGGCGCGGGTGGTCGATTTCACATGCCATTCGATCAGCTCTGTGCCGAAACTGGCGGCGACCTGATGCGCCAGCTCGGTCTTGCCGGTGCCGGGCTCGCCCTTGATCAGCAGCGGACGGCCAAGGGTAACGGCGGCATTCACCGCCACCTGCAGATCGGGTGCGGCAATGTAGCGCTCTGTAGACTGGAACTTCATCGGGCTAGGATATCCTCGGGGAATTATGGCCCGAGACTAAACAGCCCAAGTTTTTGTCGCAACCGCTAGTGACAAACCATGCTGCATGGGCTAAATGCCGCGCCAACAGGAGCATGCGCTATGACAGATGCCACCCTGTCGGCGCAGCCCGACAAAATGGAGAGTCCCGCGATGAAGGCCGAAGTCTTCCTGCCCGACGATTATCGTCCTGCCGAAGACGAACCATTTATGAACGATCGTCAGCTGGAATATTTCCGCCGCAAGCTGGTGATCTGGAAGCAGGAATTGCTCGAGCAGTCTGCTGAAACCCTCGGAAACCTCAATGAAAGCGCGCGCAATGTCCCCGATCTCGCGGACCGTGCCAGCGAAGAGACCGACCGCGCCCTCGAGCTGCGCACCCGCGATCGTCAGCGCAAACTGATTGCCAAGATCGATTCTGCACTGCGGCGAATTGATAATGGCGAATATGGCTATTGCGAAATGACCGGCGAGCCGATCAGCCTCAAACGCCTCGACGCCCGCCCGATTGCCACCATGACGCTCGAAGCGCAGGAAAAGCATGAGCGCCGGGAAAAGGTTCATCGCGACGACTGATCGCGGTAACGCCGGGGCCTCGCCTTAGGGCCCCCCGGCGGTTACACAGCAACAGAATGCCGGGCTTTGGCCCGGCGTTTTTGTTTCTGCAGCCAGGACGGGCTGCAAGGGTAAGGAAGAGGCGGATGCGGCTCAGCGGGCGCAAGATCACCATTCTGGGCGCGGGCATTGCCGGGCTGGCACTGGCGCGGGCCCTGGCTTTGCGCGGCGCCAAGGTCACGGTGCTGGAACAGGCCGAGGCGATTTCCGAGGTTGGCGCCGGGCTGCAGATCAGCCCGAATGGCGCGGTGGTGCTGCGCGCGCTTGGTCTCGGGGCAGGGCTTGATGAAATTTCGCTGCGTGCCGAGGCGGTTGAGCTGCGCGAGGGCGGCGAGGGCGGGCTGGTCACAAGGCTTGAGGTCGGCCGGCTGCGCCCCGATCAGGGCTGGCATTTCCTGCATCGCGCCGATCTGATCCGCCTGCTGGCCGATGGCGCCCGCGCCGCCGGGGCCGAGCTGCGGCTGTTGCAGAAGGTGCGGAGGGTCGATCTTTCCGGCGTGATGCCGGTGACCGAGACCTGCACCGGCGCGCGCGAGAGCACCGGGTTGCTGATCGGGGCCGACGGGCTGCATTCGCCATGCCGCGCCGCGCTGAATGCGCCCCGCGCGGTGCAATTCACCGGCCAGGTGGCCTGGCGCTGCCTCGTGCCCTGTGATCCCTCCGAGCCGAAACTGGCCGAGGTGCATATGGGGCCGGGCCGGCATCTGGTGTCATATCCGCTTCGCGGCGGGGCCTGGCGCAATATCGTGGCGGTCGAGGAGCGCCGGGCCTGGATCGAGGAGGGCTGGTCGCTGCGCGATGATCCGGCGCATCTGCAGGCGGCGTTCAGCGGGTTCAGCCCGCGGGTCAGGGGTTGGCTGGCCGGGGCGGAAGAGGTGGGGCTCTGGGGGCTGTTTCGCCATCCGGTCGCCTCCTGCTGGGTGCAAAGCCTCGCAGCCGGCCAGGCGGTGATCCTCGGCGATGCCGCCCATCCGACTTTGCCCTTCCTTGCCCAGGGCGCGAATATGGCGCTGGAGGATGTCTGGAGCCTGGCCGAGGCGCTGGATCAGGGCGCCGATCTGCAGGTCTGGGCGGCGCGGCGCCAGAAGCGCTGCGCGAAGATCGTCGATGCCGCCAGCCGTAATGCCCGCAATTACCACCTCTCCGGGGTGACGCAAAAAATGGCGCATCTGGTGCTGCGCATGGGCGGGCGGCTGGCGCCCGGCCTCGCTTTGTCGCGCTTTGACTGGCTTTATGATTATGATGTGACGAAGGGCTGAGGCCCTCCGCCCCGCAGAGCTTACGCGGCCAGACGCACCCAGACCGGCACATGATCCGAAGGCTTGTCACCGGCGCGCACATCTTTGTCGATGCCGGTTTCCTCAATCAGATCCGCCGCCTGGGGGCTCATCAGCAGGTGGTCGATGCGGATGCCATTGCCGCGCTCCCAGGAATTGGCCTGATAATCCCAGAAGGTATAAAGGCCCTGCGCCGGGTTGCGGGTCCGCACCGCCTCGGTCAGGCCGAGATTGAGCATCCGGCGGAAGGCGGCGCGGGTCTGGGGCAGAAAAAGCGCATCCTCGGTCCAGGCCTCGGGCCGGGCGGCATCGATCGCCTGAGGGATGACATTGTAATCGCCAAGGAAAATCACCGGCTCTTCCAGCGCCAGCAGCGCCTTCATCCGTTCTTCAAGCCGGGCCATCCAGGCCAGTTTATACTCATATTTCGGCCCCGGCGCCGGATTGCCATTCGGCAGATAGAGCCCGCAGACCCGCACCAGC
The DNA here is from genome assembly GCF_020539525.1 of Pseudogemmobacter faecipullorum. Classification (GTDB taxonomy): domain Bacteria; phylum Pseudomonadota; class Alphaproteobacteria; order Rhodobacterales; family Rhodobacteraceae; genus Pseudogemmobacter; species Pseudogemmobacter faecipullorum. Next base: position 36,816 of record NZ_JACDXX010000003.1, read on the forward strand.
TGCGGCCCCTCAACCAGGGCCTCAATCCAGCGTGCCTGTTCGTCGGTCTCATCGCCGGGCAGGCCGCGCGTCACATCAGAGAGCGGGTATTTTGATAAGATCGCCACGCCGTTGAAGCTTTTCTGGCCATGGGTCTCGACCCGGTAACCCATCTCCTCAAACAACTCGCGCGGGAAATTCTCATCAATCGATTTGATTTCCTGCAGGCAGACCACATCGGGCTGCGCCTCATTCAGCCAGCGCGGCAAAGCCTCGATCCGGGCTTTGATACCGTTGATATTGAATGTGGCGATTTTCATGGGGCAGCACTCCGCAGGCAGGGGGCTATTCTGAGCCGGGCGGGGCGCGGATACAAGTGCGGGGGGCGCCGCCCCCCGGACCCCCGGGGATATTTTCAGACAGATGAAATTCCGCCGGCTTTCATCTGTCTGAAAATATCCCCGCCGGAGGCTTTCGCCCGCATGAGCGGGCGGAACGGTCTTAGACCGAGAAAGAGGTGCCGCAGCCGCAGGAACTGGCGGCATTCGGATTTTCGATTACGAAGCGCGCGCCGATCAGCTCATCGGTGAAATCGATCACCGCATTCTGCAGGAAGGGCAGCGAGACCGGATCGACCAGGACCTTCTGGCCATCCTGCTCAAACACCAGATCATCCGGGGCGGCCTCGCCCAGCACGATCTCATACTGAAAGCCCGAGCAGCCGCCGCCCGAGACGCCGATGCGCAGGGGTTTCGCCTCGCCGGTGATCTCGGCAATCTCGGCCAGCCGCGCGAAGGCGCGGTCGGTCACCCGGGGCAGGGCATCGGCAAAGGGGGTGGCATCGGGGGGAAGCGTCAGTTCCATGGCTGTTCCGGTATCTTTCAGCGCTTTTTGCCAATATAGGGGGGGCGAGCCGCCTGAACAAGTCGCCCATCGAGACCGAAAGCCGAGACCTCATGCTTGCACCCTATGCCTGTCAGCCCGATGCCTCCCGCGGGAGGTTGTTTGACGAGGGGATGAGCACTTTCCGCTCGCCGTTTCAGCGCGACCGCGACCGGATCATCCATGCCTCGGCCTTCCGGCGGCTGAAACATAAGACCCAGGTCTTTGTCGAACATGAGGGCGATTATTACCGCACCCGGCTGACCCATTCGATTGAGGTGGCGCAGGTGGCGCGCACCATTGCCGGCGTGCTGGGGCTGAACACCGATCTGGCCGAGGCCATCGCTTTGGCCCATGATCTGGGCCATACCCCCTTTGGCCATACCGGCGAGGATGCGCTGGCGCGGCTGATGGCGCCCTATGGCGGCTTTGACCATAATGCTCAGGCTTTGCGCATCGTGACCCGGCTCGAGCGGCATTATGCGGGGTTCGACGGGCTGAACCTGACCTGGGAAACCCTGGAAGGCATTGCCAAACATAATGGCCCGGTCACCGGGCCGAATGCCGATGCCAGACATGCCCATGATCCGGCGCATCTGCCCTATGCGCTTGATGAGGTGAACCAGGCCTGGGATCTGGAGCTTTCCACCCATGCCTCGGCCGAGGCCCAGGTGGCGGCGATTGCCGATGATGTCGCCTATTCGCATCATGATCTGCATGATGGGCTGCGCTCGGGGCTTTTCACCGAAGAGGATCTGATGGCGCTGCCGGTGACCGGCCCGGCCTTTGAGGCGGTGGACCGGCTTTATCCCGGGCTCGACCGGATGCGCCGCCGCCATGAGGCTTTGCGCCGGGTGTTTGGCCGCATGGTTGAGGATGTGATCCATGTGGCGAAAAACCGGCTCGAGGCGGCGCAGCCGAAATCGGTCGATGAGATCCGCCATATGGGCACCACCATCATCCGTTTCTCAAAGCCGCTCTATCAGGAGCTGAAATCGGTGCGCGGCTTCCTGTTTCAGCGCATGTACCGCGCGCCATCGGTGATGGTGATGCGCGAGAAGGTGACCGGGGTGATGGATCAGCTCTTCCCTTTGTTCATGGAACAGCCCGGGCTTTTGCCCGAGGAATGGCAGGCCGATGTGGCGGCGGCCGGGGGTGAGGTGGAGCTGGCACGGATCATCGGCGATTATGTTGCCGGGATGACCGACCGTTTCGCCATCCAGGAACATGCGCGGCTGTTTGACTGCGCCCCGGTGAGCGAGCGGGGCTGAAGCCCCTAGCCCCGGCCCGGCCTCAGGCCGGCCTCAGATCCTCCGGGGGATTTCAGCCGCGCTGGCGCGCGGCCCCCGCCAGCCACAACAGCGCGAGGCCGAAGGACAGGACCGCATTCCAGGCCGCCATCGACAGGCCGGCCAGGCTCCAGGGGATTTCATCGCAGCGCGGCAGCGGCGCTCCGGCTTTGGAGGGATCCATCAGATCGGCCATTGAGACCCCGGCGACCGAGCCGCTGGTGCAGGCCGAAACATAATCCCACCAGCCCTGTTCGACCCCGGCATGGAAGAGGCCGATCCCGGCCGTGGCAAGCGCGGCCAGCGCGCCAAGCCAGGGCAGGATGCGCCAGCCGCTCAGCGCCCAGAGCCCGAGGATCAGCACCGCCGCCGCATGCGGCCAGCGCTGCATCAGGCAAAGCTGGCAGGGATAAAGTCCGCCGAGATACTGAAACGCAAAGGCCCCGGCCAGAAGCGCGGCCGAGCCGAGACCGGCGAGGAGGATGGCGGGCGATTTCATCACAGGGGGAACCTTTCGCGGCCAGGCTTTATACAGGCATATGTCCGGACCTGTCTAAACGCTGCTGCGCAAAAGGAGAAGTCACGGCTTCGCGTGTGAGAGCCGCCCCGCGAAGCAGCAGCGGCGGCTGGCTCAGGCCCGGCAACAGGCTTTCGCCGCTGCGACCGGCAGGCTAGGCTTGGGCGGGTAACAGGGGTGTGGCGGTGCGCCGGCCCGCCTTCTGGTCTGGCAGGGAGCAGGGTGATGCAGTGGAAAGGTCGGCGCAGCAGCCGCAATATTGAGGACCGGCGCGGCCAGGGCGGGGGCGGCGGGCTGCGCTCGGGCGGCGTCGCCGGGGCAGGCGGGCTGGGGGTGGTGGTGGTCTTTGTCATCGCCATGCTGCTCGGCGTCGATCCGCGCCACCTGCTTGAGGGCGCGGGCGGCAGCCTCAGCGGCGGCTCCTCCGGTTCCGGCTCAGGCCAGAGCGCGGCGCCGCTCAGCGCCGAGGAACAGCAGGCGGGCGAATTTGTCAGCGTGGTTCTGGCCGATACCGAGGAAATCTGGACCCGGCTTTTTGCCGATCAGCTGAACCGGCGCTATACGCCGCCGGTGCTGGTGCTGTTCAGCACCGGCACGCAATCGCCCTGCGGCGGAGCCAGCGCCGCCACAGGGCCGTTCTACTGCCCCGCCGATAACAAGGTCTATCTCGACACCAGTTTCTTTGCGACCATGGAGCACCAGCTGGGCGCGAAAGGCGATTTCGCCGCCGCCTATGTGGTGGCGCATGAGGTGGGCCATCATATCCAGGACGCGCTGGGCATTCTGTCTGAGGCCAATGAGATCCGCGCTAAGGTCAGCGAGCGTGAGTCGAATGAGATTTCGGTCAGGATCGAGCTGCAGGCTGACTGCCTTTCGGGGATCTGGGCGCGCGAGGCCCAGGCCAGCCTCGGCGTGGTCGAGCCCGGCGATTTTGACGAGGCGCTGCAGGCGGCGCGCCAGATCGGCGATGACACTTTGCAGCGTGCTGCCGGGCGGCGCCCGATGCCACATAGTTTCACCCATGGCAGCGCGGAGCAGCGTCAGCGCTGGTTTGCCACCGGGCTGCAATCGGGCCGGATCGCGGATTGCGATACGTTCCGTCAGGCGACGCTGTAAGAGATTTCACCGGGGCAGAGCAAAGCTGCACTGCCCCCGTTGACGAGGCGCGGTCTGTCGCGGTAGAGGCAGTGCAGCCGGATCGCTTCCGGTGATATCACGGTCTTCCGACGGTTTCGCCGTCCTGCCATGGAGGATCGTCTGCGTGCGGGTGTGGCGGAATGGTAGACGCAGGGGTTTCAAAAACCCCCGCCGCAAGGCTTGTCGGTTCGAGTCCGACCACCCGTACCACGAATTTCCCAGATTTAGCCGAAACCTAGGAAAATAAGGGAAATTTCACACCATATTGGTGATGATTTCTTGGCATGGGTTGCTTTTTCAGCGGTTTTTGTCCTTCCTGTTACGCACAAATCCCGCAGCTGCGTAAAATCGCCAGCTTCAGAAAACTCCCATCAGGTGTCTCTGCCTCGATGGCATATAGGGTGCGGATCAGGCGCAGGCCTTCCTCTGCGATTGGAGCCGGCCCCATGCGGATGATCTCGATCAGCTTTCGCCTCGCGTGAGCCCAGCAATAAGCCAGTCGGATTCTTCGGTCAGGCGCCAGCAGCCGGTTATATCCGGCATAGCCATCCACCTGCAGGATGCCCGTAAAGCCCTGCAATATGCGTTCGGCATGCTGCCCGCCCTGTCCGGGGGCATAGCTGAAGGCCACGGCGGGCGGTGCAGTTCCGCCCCAGGGGCGCTCGTCATGGGCCAGCGCCCAGAAGTATCCTGTCCTGGTCTTGCGCGCCCCGGGATCAAGACGGGGACACGTGTCTCATCCATGAAGAGCTTGCTGGATTGCTTCAGATCCTGCAGCAGGGCGTCGAAGATGGGACGCGGCTCGAAAGCGGCGCGAGCCGCCGCGGCAACAGCCACGACAACGCAGTCGCCGAAAGCTTCTTCAACCTGCTCAAGCGCGAGCGGATCAGACGCAGGACCTGCCGGACCCGTGAAGACGCAAGGCAGGAGGTGTTCGTTTACATCGAGATGTTCTGCAACCCGAAGCGCGAGCATGCGAGGAACGGGATGCTGTCGCCCGCCGGGTTAGAACGGCAGCAGAAGATGAGACGCGAAGGCGTATAAGAAACTCGGGGCTATTCAGTCGAGAATAGCACGCAGTATTCACAATACTCTGCGAGAGGCCATTTTCGACAGTCACTGCCAGGAACTCTAACGCTTGTGCAGACCTGACAACAGACAAGACAAACATGTTGCTCGTTGGCGATGCTGACCTGAACTATGCTTCGCCTCGACATTTACCGACAGGGGCTTGCCGCTGCCGCCAGTTGGGGTCTCGAAATGCTTCCATGGCGGCGATCAAGCTAAGGCGTGAAGGTTAGGAAGGCATTTAGTTTACGAATCTTACCATTCAGATTGTTGCTACAGTTCAAGTCGGTTACAGAGATCAGCCACGAATAGCGTGAAACTGGTCATCGCGCCGTGAGCCGCCTCAACGCTTCAGGGGTTATCGGGTAGATACAGGTAGATACAAATGCTAAGATTTGTTCAGAAAATCGGCGTTTGCCCGTATGTTCATGACGTGCAGATCACCCGCGAAGCGTCGAATTACCGCGCTGGCTGATCCGGTCTGACCGGTTAAAACGGGGCGGTCCGGATTGCGGGCCGCCTTTTTCATTGTGACGCCCGGCCTGGCCGGGGCTCTGGGGGTACAGAGATGCAAAATCCGGGCCGCGCTGCCGCCGCCATTCAGATCCTTGATCAGATCCTCGGCGGCGAACCTGCCGAGAAGGCGCTGACCGCCTGGGGGCGGGCCTCGCGCTATGCCGGCTCGAAGGACCGCGCCGCGGTGCGCGATCTGGTCTATGAGGCTTTGCGGGCCCGGCGCAGCCTGGCGGCTCTGGGCGGGGCGGCGGCGGATGAGGAAAACGGCCGCGCGCTGGTGCTGGGCCTGATCCGGGCCCGGGGTGAGGCCGTGGAGGCCTGGTTTGCCGGGGCGCCGCATGGCCCGGCACCGGTCAGGGCGGATGAGGCGGCGCGCGTCGCAGAAGGCGCGGCGGCTCTGGATCTGCCGGACTGGCTCGAAGCGCCTTTGCGTCAGGATCTGGCGGCGGATTTCGACGCCGTGATCGCGGCACTGCGCCAGCGCGCCCCGGTGTTTCTGCGGGTCAATCTGGCCCGGGCAAGCCGCGAGCTGGCGGTGAATATGCTCGCCGCCGAAGGCATTGTGGCAAAACCTCATCCTATGGTGAAGACCGCGCTGGAAGTCTCTGAGGGCGCGCGTAAAATCCAGAATGCCGAGGCCTATCTCTCTGGCGTGGTCGAGTTGCAGGATCTCTCCTCTCAGGCGGTGGTCGCGGCTTTGCCACTCGCCGATGGCATGCGGGTGCTCGATCATTGCGCGGGCGGCGGCGGCAAGACGCTTGCCATGGCGGGCCTCGCTGATCTTGATCTTTTCGCCCATGATTTCAGCCCGCGCCGGATGGAGGATCTGAAGACCCGCGCCACCCGGGCCGGGATTGAGGTCCGGCTGACCGCGACGCCGGAGGCGCTTGCGCCCTTTGATCTGGTGCTGACCGATGTGCCCTGTTCGGGCTCGGGCAGCTGGCGGCGCGATCCGGCCGGGAAATGGGCGCTGACGCCCGCCCGGCTTGAGGAGCTGCAGCAGATCCAGGCCGGAATCCTGGAGCGGGCGGCGAAAATGCTGCGCCCGGGCGGCTGGCTGGCCTATGCGACCTGCTCTTTCCTGAGCGCCGAGAATGAGGCGCAGATCGCGGCCTTCCGCGCCGCCCATCCGGGCTGGACGCTGGAAAAAAGCCTGCGCTTCAGCCCGCTGCAGGGCGGCGATGGCTTCTATCTCGCCTTGCTGCAGCGCGAGGCCTGAGGGGCCGCGAAGCGCGGTTTTTATGCAGATCTGCCCGCCCTGGATCCCGGCGTTAAGCCGATCTTAACAGGTTTAGCCCTGACTGCAGCTTTCGGATGGTGCGAAATCCATCCGCGAGGAGGAAAGGGGAGCGGTGCAGGGGCCTTGGGTGGATTTTTCCGGGCTGGCGCTGGCGGCGCGCCATCTGTCGGATCGGATCGGCTGGCTGCAGGGCCTGGCGGCGCTTTGTCTCGGCCTGGCGGTGCTGCCGGGCGACAGCGGGCTGCGTTTCAGCCTCTCGGTTGCGGGGCTGTCGCTGCTGATGGTGAATGCGGTGATCTGGCTGCTGGCCTGGCGTGCTGCCCGCGCCCAGGCGCTGCTGCGTCAGCAGCTTGGCCGCTTTCTGGGCGAGGACAGCGCGGCCTGGTTTGCCACCGACAGCCTTGGCCAGATCAGCTTTCAGAACCGCGCCGCCCGCATCCGCTTTGGCGATCTGCCGGGCCAGGGGCTGAATGATGCCTTGCATGAACAGATCGCCTCGCCCGGGGCGGTGATGTACCGCCTGCAGGCGCGCGCGGCGGCGCGCGGCGGCGTGGCCGAGGATGTGGTCAGCCAGCGCGGCCTGCTGCGCCTGGCGGTGCACCGTCTTGGCCGCGATCAGTTTCTGTGGCGGATTGAGGATTTCACCGAACATCACCCGGCGCGGCGCGGCGGTGAGGGGATCAGCCTGCCGATGCTGGTGGCCAATGCCGCCGGGGTGATCCAGAGCTCGAATGAGGCCCTGCACCGGCTGCTGGGCGAGCGTCCGCGCCGCCTCGACCGGCTGTTCGTGCAGCGCCGTTTCAGCAGTGGCGAAGAGGTATTGCTGCGCAGCCGCGGCAGTGATCTGCGGGTGATCGCGGCCGAGCTGACGCCCCATCCCGAGCGGCGCGAAATCTATCTGCTGCCCGCGCCCGAGCGGCGCGAGGCCGACAGCCCGGCGGTGGATCTTGAGAATGTGCCGCTGGCGCTGATGAAATTTGCCAGCAATGGCGCGCTGCGCTCGGCCAACCGGCTGGCGCTCTCCATGCTCGGCCCTCGCCGGATCGAGGGGCTGCGCTTTCATGATCTGTTTGAGGATCTGGGCCGCCCGGTCGAGGACTGGCTCGCCGATGTGATCGAGGCGCGGCTGCCGGCCGGGGCCGAGATGATGCGGCTGCGCGCGCCCGAGGGGGAAGAGGATAGTTTCGTCCAGCTGCAGCTGTCGCGCATCATCGAGGAGGGCCGGCCCGGGGCGCTTGCCGTGCTCTCGGATGTGACGGCGATCAAACGGCTGGAGGCGCAGTTTGACCAGAGCCAGAAGATGCAGGCGATTGGCCAGCTTGCAGGCGGAATCGCCCATGATTTCAATAATCTGCTGACAGCGATCTCGGGCCATTGTGATCTGCTGATGCTGCGGCGCGGCCGCGAGGATGCGGAATTCGCCGATCTGGAGCAGATCCGGCAGAATGCCAATCGTGCCGCGGCGCTGGTCAGCCAGCTGCTGGCGTTTTCGCGCAAACAGACGCTGCGGCCCGAACATCTTGAGATCAGCGAGGTGCTGAGCGAGATGGTGCATCTGCTGAACCGGCTGGTGGGCGAGAAAATCACCCTCAGCCAGAGCTGTGAGGCCGGGCTGATGCCGATCCGGGTCGACCGCCGCCGGCTGGAGCAGGTGCTGATGAACCTGGTGGTCAATGCGCGCGATGCCATGGGCGGGCGCGGCCAGATCCGCATCAGCACCGCGACCCTGCAGCTGAGCCAGCCCCTGCAGCGTGATGGCGCCAGCGTGCCGGCCGGGCGCTGGTCGGTGATCCGCGTCGCCGATGCCGGCTGTGGCATCCCGCCCGAAAGGATCGGCAAGATCTTTGATCCTTTCTTTACCACCAAACGCACCGGCGAGGGGACCGGGCTTGGTCTTTCAACGGCTTATGGCATCGTCAAACAATCGGGCGGCTATATTTTTGTCAGCTCCGACACCACGCCCGGTCCAGGGCGCGGCACGGTGTTTGAACTGCTGTTCCCGGCCTGTGAGACCGCCGCCGAAACAGATCCGGCCCCGCCTGAACCTGCGGCACCGGCGCTGGTGCGCAGCGGTGCCGGGCTGGTGCTGCTGGTCGAGGATGAGGCACCGGTACGGGCCTTTGCCAGCCGGGCCCTGCGGCTGAGCGGCTTTACCGTGATCGAGGCGCAGAATGCCGAAGAGGCGCTGGATCTGCTGGAGGATCCGGCTCTGGCGGTCGATATTATCGTGACTGATGTGGTGATGCCGGGGCTTGATGGCCCGGGCTGGGTACGGCGCGCCATGGAGGACCGGCCCGGGGTGCGGGTGGTTTTCGTCTCGGGCTATGCCGAGGATCATCTCGCTGCCGATCAGGCTCAGATCCCGAATTCTGTCTTTCTTCCCAAGCCTTTCTCGCTGACCGATCTGACCGCGACCGTTCAGGGGCAGCTGGCATAATTCTCAGGAGCAGTCAGGATGGATCAGCCGGTGATAAAGCTGAAAATCCGCCGCGGCCACTTCGCGCAGCCGGGCCTCGGTGGCGGGCGCAAGCTGCAGCGCGCCGGGCGGCGAGACATTGACCCGGGGCAGGGTGATGCTCTGCCCCAGCCGGTCTTGCAGAAATCTGGTAAAGAGATCCATCTCCTCATAGCGAAACAGCCGGGTCACGCCCTGGCCCTGGCGCGGCCGCAAAAACCGCTCCTGGCTGCCGACATCGGCAAAGGCCGGACGCGGATCACCGCACCAGGCCTGAACGAATGTATCGAAGCTGAGGCCGCGGGTGGATTTCGCCGCATCGGTCTGATCCTCACGGCTGCGAAAACGATACCATGAGCCGAGCCAGTCGCATGGCTCGCGGATCAGCGCCACCACCGTCCAGTCTGCCTTTGCCGCCGCTTCCAGATAGGGGCCGAAATAGCGCCGGAAGCGGTGCACGGTGGTATGTTTCAGCACCGGCGGGCGCTGGATCGAGACCGAGGCCTGCGATTCGAGGGCGGTGGCAATCGCTGTCGAGCCGGTTTTGGGCGTTGCCAGAAAGACCAGTTTTTGCTCCCAGAAGACCAGCATGGCTTTGTTCCTGAATAGATTTCTGCCCCCGAACCGGCGCTGGCGCAGGTCGCGCGGCGGCTCAGATGCGATAATGCCTGCAGATTAAACCAGCTTTTAATCATTTGCTGCGAATTCTGTTCCTGCGATTTAAGCTTGATTTGTTCTCTTTTTGGTCTCATATATTTTGAGAACAACAGGCGAACAGTGCCGGGATTGCTGCTTGCGGGCGGCTGTGGGATAAGGGGACGAATTATGGCGACAGCCAGTCTGCTGGACTTCGGGAGCAAGCGCGACATGGATAAGCAGAAGGCGCTTGAAAGCGCGCTGCAGCAGATCGAACGCCAGTTCGGTAAGGGTTCGATCATGAAACTGGGCGCCGACAGCCCGGCGATGGAGATCGAGGCCACTTCGACCGGCTCGCTCGGTCTCGATATTGCCCTTGGCATCGGCGGCCTGCCCAAGGGCCGGATCGTCGAGATTTACGGCCCTGAAAGCTCGGGTAAAACCACGCTGACCCTGCATGCCGTCGCCGAAGAACAGAAAAAAGGCGGGGTCTGCGCCTTTGTTGATGCCGAACATGCGCTGGATCCGCAATATGCGAAAAAGCTCGGCGTTAACCTTGATGAGCTGCTGATCTCGCAGCCCGATACCGGCGAACAGGCGCTGGAGATTGTCGATACCCTGGTGCGCTCGGGCGCGGTCTCGATGATCGTTGTCGATTCAGTTGCCGCGCTGACCCCCAAGGCCGAGCTTGAGGGCGATATGGGCGATGCCACCGTTGGCGCCCAGGCCCGGCTGATGAGCCAGGCGATGCGCAAGCTGACCGCCTCGATCGGCCGCTCAAACTGCATGGTGATCTTCATCAACCAGATCCGGATGAAGATCGGGGTGATGTTCGGCTCGCCTGAGACCACCACCGGCGGTAATGCGCTGAAATTCTACGCCTCGGTGCGTCTCGACATCCGCCGCATCGGCGCGATCAAGGACCGCGATGAGGTGGTGGGCAACAGCACCCGCGTCAAAGTGGTGAAAAACAAGGTGGCGCCGCCGTTCAAACAGGTGGAATTCGATATCATGTATGGCGAAGGCATCTCGAAAACCGGTGAGCTGGTCGATATCGGCGTCAAGGCCGGCGTGGTCGAGAAATCGGGCGCCTGGTATTCCTATGGCGATGAGCGCATCGGCCAGGGGCGTGAGAATGCCAAAACTTTCCTGCGCAATAATCCCGCCACCGCCCAGGCGATTGAGGAAAAAATCCGCGCGGCAAACGGGCTCGATTTCCGCATGTCGGCCGAGGAAAGCGTGGTCGAGGAGGACTGATCCTCTGCGCCCGGTTCCGGGGGGGGGGGGCGGCAAGGCTGCCTTGGGTGAATTTGATCATAAAATCAGGCCGGGACACGCTGTCCCGGTCTTTTTTTAGGCTGATTTTCCATCCGGCTGCATCATGCTGGACAGGGGCAGGCGGCAGGGGTACAGGGAAGGCCGAACTCAGATCATCTGCGCGAAAGAGGCCCGGCCATGGCGTCGCTCAACGACATCCGCTCTACATTCCTTGATTACTTTAAAAGGAATGACCACCGTGTGGTGGAAAGCTCGCCTCTGGTGCCGCGCAATGATCCGACGCTGATGTTTACCAATTCGGGCATGGTGCAGTTCAAGAACCTGTTCACCGGCGCCGAGACCCGCGATTACAAACGCGCCACCACTGCGCAGAAATGTGTGCGCGCCGGCGGCAAGCATAACGATCTCGACAATGTCGGCTATACCGCCCGCCATCACACTTTCTTCGAGATGATGGGCAATTTCTCCTTTGGCGATTATTTCAAGGAACAGGCGATCAGCTTCGCCTGGGAGCTGCTGACCAGAGATTTCGGCCTTGCGAAAGACAAGCTGCTGGTCACCGTCTATCATACCGATGACGAGGCGGCGGATATCTGGAAAAAGGTCTCGGGCCTGAAGGATGACCGCATCATCCGCATCGCCTCGGATGACAATTTCTGGCGCATGGGACCGACCGGCCCCTGCGGCCCCTGCACCGAAATTTTCTACGACCATGGCGAACATATCTGGGGCGGTCCGCCCGGCTCGGCCGATGAGGATGGCGACCGGTTCATCGAGATCTGGAACAACGTCTTCATGCAAAATGAGCAGTTCGAGGATGGCACGATGCGCCCGCTCGAGATGCAGTCGATCGATACCGGCATGGGGCTGGAGCGGATCGGCGCGCTTTTGCAGGGCAAGCATGACAATTACGACACCGATCTGATGCGCGCGCTGATCGAGGCCTCGGCCAATGTCACCTCCTCGGACCCCGATGGCCCGGGCAAGGTGCATCACCGGGTGATCGCCGACCATCTGCGCTCGACCGCTTTCCTGATCGCCGATGGCGTGATGCCCTCGGCCGATGGCCGTGGCTATGTGTTGCGCCGCATTCTGCGCCGCGCCGCGCGTCATGCGAATATGCTGGGGGCGAAAGACCCGGTCATGCACCGCCTGGTTCCGGCGCTGGTGCAGCAGATGGGCGGCGCTTACCCCGAGCTGGTGCGCGCGCAAAGCCTGATCGAAGAGACGCTGAAGCTGGAAGAAAGCAAATTCGGCCAGACGCTTGAGCGCGGGCTGAAGCTGCTCGACGAAGAGCTGGCACAGCTGCCGGAAGGGGAAAACCTGCCGGGCGCGGCGGCGTTCAAACTTTATGACACCTATGGTTTCCCGCTCGATCTGACCCAGGACGCTTTGCGCGAAAAGGGCCGGGCCGTCGATACCGAGGGCTTTGATGCCGCAATGGCCGAGCAAAAGGCCAAGGCGCGCGCCGCCTGGTCCGGTTCGGGCGAAGCGAGCGATGCCAAAATCTGGTTCGAACTGGCCGAAGAACATGGCGCCAGCGAATTCCTCGGCTATGAGACCGAAAAAGCCGAGGGCGTGATCCAGGCCCTGGTGGCAGGCGGCGGCGAGGTCACTTCGGCCGGCGAAGGCCAGGAGGTGCAGATCGTGGTCAGCCAGACGCCATTCTACGGCGAATCCGGTGGCCAGGTCGGCGATACCGGCGAGATCCGCACCGAAAGCGCGCTGGTGCGCATCACCGATACCAAAAAGGCGGCGGGGCTGTTCATCCATAACGGCACCGTCACCGAGGGCACGATCTCGAAAGGCCAGGCCGCGCGTCTGCAGGTTGAGCATAGCCGCCGCGCCGCGATCCGCGCCAATCACTCGGCCACCCATCTGCTGCATGAGGCTCTGCGCGAGGCGCTTGGCGATCATGTGGCGCAGAAGGGCTCGCTGAACGCACCCGAGCGTCTGCGCTTTGACTTCTCGCATTCGCAGGGGCTGAGCGCGGCCGAGCTGGCGAAGGTTGAGGCCGATGTGAACGCCTATATCCGCCAGAATACCCCGGTTGAAACCCGGATCATGACCCCGGATGATGCCCGCGCCATCGGCGCCCAGGCTTTGTTCGGTGAGAAATACGGCGATGAGGTGCGCGTGGTCTCAATGGGCCGTCTCGAAGGCTCGGGCAAGGGGACGGACGGTCAGACCTATAGCCTCGAGCTGTGCGGCGGCACCCATGTGGCGCGTACCGGCGATATCGGTGCCTTCGTTCTGCTCGGCGACAGCGCCTCCTCGGCCGGTGTGCGCCGGATTGAGGCGCTGACCGGTGAGCTGGCGCTGGCGCATCTGCGCGCCCAGGATGCCCGTCTGGCCGAGCTGGCTGCGGCGCTGAAAGCGCCGGTGGGCGAAGTGGTCGAACGCGTTAAGGCGCTGGCCGAAGAACGTCGCCAGCTGGCCAATGAAGTTGCAACCCTGCGCCGCGAACTGGCGATGGGCGGTGGTGGGGCTGCTGGCCCGGAAGCCAAGGAAATCAACGGGGTGAAGCTGATTGCTCAGGTGCTTAAAGGCGTCTCGGGCAAGGATCTTCCGGCGATGATCGATGAGATGAAGGGCCGGATCGGCTCGGGTGCGGTGGTGCTGATCGCCGATACCGGCGCGAAACCGGCTGTGGCCGCCGGTGTGACCCAGGATATGACCGCCCGGGTTTCGGCGGTGGATCTGGTCAAGGCGGCGGCGGCGGCCATGGGCGGCAAAGGCGGCGGTGGCCGCCCCGATATGGCCCAGGCCGGGGGCAATGATATTTCAGGTGCCGAGGCAGCCATTGCTGCGGCCGAAGCCATTCTTCAGGGGTAAATAATGCCGCAGGCCTATTGGATCGGACATATCGAAGTAACTAACCCCGAGGCCTATGCGCTTTACGCGCAGGCCGCCGGACCGGCAATTGCGGCCCATGGCGGGAAATTCCTCGCCCGGGCCACCCGCTATGTGCAGCTGGAAGGTAATGACCGCGCCCGCAATGTCGTGGTGCTGTTCCCCGATCTCGAAACCGCGGTGGCCTGCTATCATTCCGAGGCCTATCAGGCGGCGCTGGTACATGCGCGCGGCGCTTCGGTCCGCGATCTGATGGTGGTCGAAGCCAACGAGTAAGCCATAGAAAAAGCTGAATAAAAGGGTCGCGTGCATCTTTGCCGCGGCCCTTTTTCTGTCTGCAGCCCGGCCTGGAGCCCGGCGGATGAAAAAGGCCGCCCGAAGGCGGCCTCTGACAAAGATTGCGGGCAGGTTGCGGGGGGATTGCCCCCCGCAACAGCTGCTGATCAGTCCATGGCTTTGAAGTTCAGCGCGGCACCGTCTTTGATGCCCGAGAACCAGCGCGCGGTCACGGTCTTGGTCTTGGTGTAGAATTTGAACGCATCCGGACCATATTGGTTCAGGTCGCCAAAGGCCGATTTCTTCCAGCCGCCGAAGGAGTAATAGCTCAGCGGCACCGGGATCGGGAAGTTGATGCCGACCATGCCGACATTGACGCGGCTGGCGAAATCGCGGGCGGTGTCGCCATCCGCGGTATAGATCGCGGTGCCATTGCCGAATTCATTTTCCATGACGAGGTTCAGCGCCTCTTCATAGCTTTCAGCGCGCACCTGGCAGAGCACCGGGCCGAAGATCTCCTGCTTATAGATCTCCATATCGGCGGTGACATTGTCAAACAGCGTGGCACCGACGAAGAAGCCGTTCTCATAGCCCTGCAGTTTGAAATCGCGGCCATCGACCACCAGATCGGCACCCTGCTCAACGCCCGAGTCGATCAGGCCCTTGATGCGCGCGGCCGAGGCGGCGGTGATCACCGGCCCGAAATCAACGTCTTCGCCAGCGGTATAGGGGCCGACTTTCAGCTTTTCGATGCGCGGCACCAGCTTTTCGATCAGCGCGTCAGCGGTTTTCTGGCCGACCGGAACCGCAACCGAGATCGCCATGCAGCGCTCGCCCGCCGCGCCATAGCCTGCGCCGATCAGCGCGTCTGCAGCCTTGTCGAGATCGGCATCGGGCATGATGATCATATGGTTCTTCGCGCCGCCGAAGCATTGCGCGCGCTTGCCATTGGTGGCGGCGCGGCCATAGATATATTGCGCGATCGGGGTCGAGCCGACGAAGCCGACCGCCTGAATGGTGTCGTGATCAAGGATCGCATCGACGATCTCTTTATCGCCGTTCACCACCTGCAGCACGCCGTCCGGCAGGCCGGCTTCCTGGAACAGTTTGGCCAGATGCAGCGCGGTCGAGGGGCAGCGCTCGGAAGGCTTGAGGATCATCGCATTGCCCGAAGCAATGGCGGGGGCCATTTTCCACAGGGGGATCATCGCCGGGAAGTTGAAGGGGGTGATGCCGGCCACAACGCCGAGCGCCTGACGCATGGCATAAAGATCGATGCCCGGGCCGGCGCTGTCGGTGAATTCACCTTTCAGCTGGGCCGGAAGACCCATGCAGACCTCAACCACTTCCAGACCGCGCTGGATATCGCCGCGCGCATCCGGAATGGTCTTGCCATGCTCGCGCGACACCATCTCGGCGAGAATTTCCATATCGCGGTTGATCAGCGCGCCAAAGGCCATGAAGACGCGGGCGCGGCGCTGCGGGTTGGTCGCCGCCCATTTCACCTGGGCTTTCTCAGCCGAGGCAATCGCCGCATTCAGCTCGGCCGGGGTGGCGAGCGCCAGCTCGGCCTGCTTTTCGCCGGTGGCGGGGTTGAAGACTTCGGCAAAGCGGCCCGAAGTGCCGTCAACCATTTTGCCGTCGATCCAGTGACCAATCTTTTGCATGAGGAAACCTCCCAGAATTCTGTTCCGGATTGTTTTACTATTGCGTAAATGCGGATCAAAGCGGCAAAACCTCAGATGTGTTTTGCATTTATGCAAAAGGAGGCGGGATGGACTGGGATGATCTGCGCATTTTCCTTGAGGTGGCGCGCGAGGAAAGCCTCTCGGCGGCGGGCAAAAGGCTGAAGATCGACGCGGCCACGGTGGGGCGGCGGATCTCGCGGCTGGAGGAGGGGCTGGGCCAGCGCCTGTTTGCCCGCAGCCCCCAGGGCTATCAGCTGCTGGCCGCAGGCGAGCGGCTGCTGCCCCATGCCGAACGCGCCGAGGCGGCGTTTCAGGCGGCGGGCGAGGTGGCCTCGCACCAGGACCGGGGCGAGGGCGGGCTGACCGGGCTGATCCGGCTGGGCGCGCCGGATGGCTGCGCCAATTACCTTTTGCCCCAGGTGATCACCCGGCTCTGCGCCGCCAATCCGGGGCTCGAGATCCAGCTGGTTGCCCTGCCGCGGGTGTTCAACCTGTCCAAGCGCGAGGCCGATATGGCGATCGGTGTCTCGCGGCCCGAAACCGGGCGGCTGACGGTGCAGAAGCTGGTCGATTACCGGCTGGTTCTGGCCGCTTCCGAGGCCTGGCTGCAGGCGCATGGCCGGCCTGAAAGCCGGGCCGATCTGCAGGGGCTGCGATTCGTCGGCTATATTCCCGATCTGATTTTCGACAAGGAACTGGATTATCTGGCCGAGCTGGGCGCGCCGCCGGTCATACTTTCGTCTAATTCGGTCTCGGTGCAGCTGAATTTTCTGCGCCAGGGGGCAGGGGTCGGGGTGGTGCATGATTTCGCCCTTCCCCAGGCGCCTGAACTGCGGCAGATCCTGCCCGATGAGATAGGTCTCACCCGGAGCTTCTGGCTGATCCGCCATGCGGATGACGGTCGGGTGGCCCGGCTGAACCGCTTTGCCGCGGCTTTAGTGCGCGAAACCCGGGCCGAGATGGCACGGCATGAAAAGGCCACGGGAACAGGTGGTTGAAGAGCCGGGGCTTGACAGGCTGGCCTGCTCTGCCTGACGCTTCTGCTGACAGACAGTGTGTAGCCGGGAGGAGCCAATGCTTGTCAGTCAGATTCTGAAAACCAAGGCACCAGGGGTTTACACCATCGCTCCGGATAAGACGGTGGCCGAGGCGGCGGTGCTGCTGTCCGAGCGCCGGATCGGTGCCCTGATCGTCTCAACCGATGGGAAGAAAGCGCTCGGCATTCTGTCCGAGCGCGATATCGTGCGCGAACTGGGCCGCAACGGGCCGGAAAGTCTGACGCGGCGCGTCGATGAGATGATGACGGCGAAACTGGTCACCTGCACCAGCGGCGATAAAAACACCGATGTGATGAGCCGGATGACCGAGGGGCGCTTTCGCCATATGCCGGTGATCGAGCAGGGCCAGATCGTCGCCATGGTCACCCTTGGCGATGTGGTCAAAGCCCGCCTCCAGGAGCTTTCGGCGGAGAAAGCCGCGCTGGAAGGGATGATTATGGGCCATTAGGCCCAGGGGTTCTGCAGCCGGGCCGGCGGTAAAAAACGGCTGGCCCGCGCGGACGATTTGGCCTTGCACAGCGGCAGGCAATATTGTTGCGTGCGCGCGAGAAGCAGCCGGCGGGCAGAGTTGGCTGAGGGAGGACTTCATGCGCATCGGTCTTTATCCGGGGACATTTGACCCGGTAACGCTCGGCCATATTGATATCATTCAGCGCGCTATGGCGCTGGTGGACCGGCTGGTGATCGGCGTGGCGATCAACCGCGATAAGGGGCCTTTGTTCACTCTGGAAGAGCGGGTGGCGATGCTGCGCGCCGAATGCGATGCCATCACCGCAAAGACCGGCGGTGAGATTGTGGTTCATCCGTTTGAAAACCTGCTGATCGACTGCGCCCGCGATGTCGGCGCCAGTGTGATCATCCGCGGCCTGCGCGCGGTGGCGGATTTTGAATATGAGTTTCAGATGGTTGGTATGAACCGGGCGCTCGATGACACGGTCGAGACGGTATTCATGATGGCCGATGCCCGGCGTCAGGCCATTGCTTCGAAACTGGTGAAAGAGATTGCCCGGCTCGGCGGCGATATTTCCAAATTCGTGCCCGCCGATGTGGCAAAGGCGCTGAGCGCGAAACTCGGCTGAGGCCATCTGCCTCCCCCGGGAAGAGCACGGCAGGCATTAAAAAAGGGGGGCGGTCAAACCGCCCCCCTTTTTTGTACCGGATCGGGGCTCAGATCAGCTTGCCCATCGCCACGGCGGTATCCGCCATACGGTTCGAGAAGCCCCATTCATTATCATACCAGGACAGCACCGAGCACATCGTGCCATCCATCACCTTGGTCTGATCGAGATGCAGGATCGAAGAATGCGGATCGTGGTTAAAATCGGCCGAGACATTGGCATAGGGCGTATAGCCGAGAATGCCTTTCAGCGGGCCGTCAGCCGCCGCCCGGATCGCAGTATTGATCTCTTCGACGCTGGTGGCGCGTTTCGCGACGAATTTCAGATCGACGACCGAGACATTCGGGGTCGGCACGCGGATGGCGAAACCGTCGAGCCTGCCTTTGAGTTCGGGCAGCACCAGGCCCACCGCCTTGGCCGCGCCGGTCGAGGTCGGGATCATCGACAAGGCCGCCGCGCGGGCGCGGTAGAGATCCTTATGCATCGTGTCCAGCGTCGGCTGGTCGCCGGTATAGCTGTGGATCGTGGTCATCATGCCTTTTTCGATGCCAATGGCATCATGGATCACCTTGGCCACCGGCGAGAGGCAGTTGGTGGTGCAGCTGGCATTCGAGACGATCAGATCCTCAGCGGTCAGCGTGTCATGGTTGACGCCGTAGACGATGGTCTTGTCTGCGCCTTCGCCCGGGGCCGAGATCAGCACGCGTTTCGCGCCATTCTCGAGATGGGCGAGGCATTTTTCTTTTGAGGTGAAGATGCCGGTGCATTCGAGCACCACGTCAACATCAGACCAGGGCAGTTCTGCCGGGTTACGCAAAGCGGTGACCCGGATCGGGCCACGGCCGACATCGATCCAGTCCGGGCCGGTGGTGACTTCGGCGGGGAAGCGGCCATGCACCGAATCGAAGCGCAGCAGATGGGCATTGGTCTCGACCGGGCCCAGATCATTCAGCGCGATCACCTGAATATCGGTGCGACCCGATTCGATAATGGCGCGCAGGATGTTGCGGCCAATTCGGCCAAATCCGTTGATAGCGACTTTGACGACCATGCTCTGTACCTCCGGGGCAACGGTTGAAACGCAGGCACACCGGGGCCAGCCCGGCGGCAGCGCCGCTTGATAGCGCTAACAACCCCAGAATAGCACAGATTGCAATGCGTCACGCAGTCTATCGGCGCCAGAATTGTACCCAGGCCACCAGATCGAGGAATTTGCGGGGCAGAAACAAAAGGATCTGCGCCTCATTGAGGAGCAGATCCATACCGGCCGCGAGGACCAGAAGCACAAACAGACAGATTGCGATGCGGTCGGTCACGCGCGGCACTCCGGTTCAGGGGAGGCGGCAGGACGCGCGACCCTCTCAGCTGGCGAGGCGACCCATCACACCTGCCACATCGGCCATGCGGCAGGAGAAGCCCCATTCATTATCATACCAGGCCAGCACCCGCACCGAACGGCCGACGACCTTGGTCTGATCGGGCGCGAAGATAGAGGAATGCGGCGTATGGTTGAAGTCGATCGATACTTTCGGCTCGGGATCATAGGCAAGCACCATACCCATATAGCCCTGGGCGGCTTCGCGCACGATCTCATTCACCTCGGCCTCGGTCACCGATTTCGCGGCGATGAAGGTCAGATCAACCGCCGAGACATTGGGGGTCGGCACACGGATCGCCGAGCCGTCCAGCTTGCCCTTCAGCTCGGGCAGCACCTCGCCAAGCGCTTTCGCCGCGCCGGTCGAGGTCGGGATCATCGCCATCGCCGCCGAGCGGGCGCGGTAGAGATCGGAATGGCGCCGGTCCAGCGTCGGCTGATCGCCGGTATAGCTGTGGATCGTGGTCATGATGCCCGATTCAATGCCGATCGCATCATTGAGCACCTTGGCCAGCGGCGCGAGGCAGTTGGTGGTGCAGGAGCCGTTCGAGACCACCAGATGCTCGGCGGTCAGGGCGCGGTGGTTCACGCCGTAAACCACGGTCTTGTCGACATTCTTCGCCGGGGCCGAAACCAGCACCCGCTTGGCGCCACGGCCAAGATGCACGGCGGCGGCCTCACGGTTGTTGAATTTGCCGGTGCATTCGAGAACGACATCGACGCCCTCCCAGTCCAGTTCATCGGGATTATAGGTCGACATCACCCGCATCGGGCCACGGCCGAGATCGAGCGAATTGCCCTCAACCTTCACCGTACCGGGGAAGCGGCCATGCACCGAGTCATATTTCAGCAGATGGGCATTGGTCTCAATCGGGCCGGTCGCATTGATCGCCACCACCTGAACATCATTGCGGTTCGATTCGGCGATATGGGCGAGGGTGCAGCGGCCGATGCGGCCAAATCCGTTGATACCGACGGTGATCGTCATTGGGCTCAGCTCCGGTCATGCGCGTTGACCCTGGTGCTAGCGGCTCAATACCCGGGTGAACAGATGAAAAACGACATGATTTCAGCTTGTTAGCGCAAACTCACCATGTTTGCGCTATCTGCTTGCGCTATCGGTCGGCCCGTTTGCGGTAACAGCTCCGGGGGTGAAGCCTGCCGGGCCGGCGGCAGGATATGGCGAAAGGCTTGCGTCGGCGCGCCGATTCCCTTCCTGTCATTTCGAACATGGGTTCAGATCCGGCAGCGGTTCTGACAGGTAAAGGGTTGATGGATGAGCGGACTTCTGGCGCTTCTGGATGATGTTTCCGCGATTGCCAAAATCGCGGCGGCTTCGGTGGATGATATTGCCGCCAATGCGGCAAAGGCCGGCACCAAGGCGATGGGGGTGCTGATCGATGATGCGGCGGTGACGCCAAAATATGTCACCGGTTTCCAGGCCAGCCGCGAGCTGCCGATCATCTGGCGTATCGCGCGCGGCTCGATCTTCAATAAGATGGTGATCCTGCTGCCGGCGCTGATGCTGCTCGAGAGCTTCCTGCCTGATGTCATTCCTTATCTGCTGATGCTGGGTGGTGCCTATCTGTGCTTTGAGGGTGCCGAAAAGATCTGGCATGCGCTTTTCCCGCATGATGAGGGGCAGATCGCGGCCGATATGAGCACCGGCGATCCGCTGCGGCTGGAGGAGGAGCGCGTCGCGGGCGCGATCAAGACCGATTTCATCCTCTCGGCCGAGATCATGACCCTGTCGCTTTCGGTGATCGAGAGCAACAGCCTGTGGATGCAGGGCATCACCCTGGCGGTTGTGGCAGTGCTGGTTACGGCGCTGGTCTATGGTGTGGTGGCGGTAATCGTAAAGCTCGACGATATGGGGCTTTATATTGCCGAGACCGGCCGGACCGGCGTCGGGCGCAGCTTTGGCCGTGGTCTGGTGCATTTCGTGCCGGTGCTGCTGAAACTGCTTTCGGTGATCGGCACCGCGGCCATGCTCTGGGTGGGTGGCAATATCGTGCTGCATGGGCTGGATGTGACCGGGATCTGGTCCTGGCCCTATCAGACCATCCATCATATCGCCGAAGCCGTGGCTTTGCAGGTCGGCACGGCAATGGGCTTTGTCAGCTGGGCGGTCACCGCTTTGTTTGACGGCATTTTCGGGCTGATCTTCGGGCTTTTGCTCATCCCGGTGGCGCTGAAGGTGATCGGGCCGGTGCTGGCAAAACTGCGCGGTAAACCGGCGGCGGCGGGGCATTAAGCCCGGCCGCGCGCCATGCTGCGGGGCGCTCTCGCGGCTTCAAGCACTCAGATCTCTGGTCTCAGCCCCGGCTGCGGCCGAGGCTGCTCAGCGAATAGATCACCAGCGCTGCCCAGATAAAGCCGAAGGCCACCAGCTTGGTCTGGCTGAAAGGCTCGTCAAACACGAAGACCGCGATCAGGAAGATCATGGTGGGTGAGATATATTGCATCAGCGCGATGGTGGTCAGCCGCAGCTTCTTGGCCCCATTGGCGTAAAGCATCAGCGGCACCGCCGTCACAATGCCAAGCAGGAACAGCAGCAAAGACTGCCATCCCGGTCCGGTGCCAAAAGCAATGCCCCGCCCGCTGAGCATCAGCCAGACCAGCAGCGCAAGGGCAAAGGGCATGACCAGCAGCACTTCCAGCGCAAAGCCCTGGTTCGGGCCGATGGGCAGGCTCTTTTTGAAATAGGCATAGAAGGCCCAGGTCAGCGTCAGCATCAGCCCGACCAGCGGCAGCCGGCCATTCTCCCAGGTCAGGATCGCCACGCCGATCGCCACCAGCGCCAGTGCCAGCCATTGCACGCCGCGCAGCCGCTCGCCCAGCAGCACGGAGCCGAGCAGGATCGAGAACAAGGGGTTGATATAATAGCCAAGCGCCGCATCCAGCGCATGGCCGGTGGTCACGGCGATCACATAGGTCAGCCAGTTTGAGGTGATCAGCAGGGCGCAGATCATGCTCATGGCGAGCGTGCGCGGCGAGCGGAAGGCGGCGCGCAGATCGGCGGTGCGGCCCAGCCAGGCCAGTACCAGCAGCGAGACCGGCACCGACCACAAAGCCCGGTGTACCAGCACTTCCAGCGGCGAGACCGCTTTAAGCGCATTCATATAAAGGGGCAGCATGCCCCAGATCACATAGGCGGCGAGGGCATAGA
Source organism: Pseudogemmobacter faecipullorum (assembly GCF_020539525.1). GTDB lineage: Bacteria > Pseudomonadota > Alphaproteobacteria > Rhodobacterales > Rhodobacteraceae > Pseudogemmobacter > Pseudogemmobacter faecipullorum. The sequence goes on from NZ_JACDXX010000003.1 coordinate 59,350, forward strand.
GAAAGCCGGAAAGGCTGTCTGATCCCGTCTGTTCGGTGCTGTGCTTGTCCATAACCCTTCCTATCCCCGCTCCCGGGGCGCGGCGAGGGGCGAAGTTGTTTCGGTCACAAAGCCGTGTGGCGCTCAGATCTGGCGCCAGTCTCCCGGGGTAAGCCCCTCCAGCGTCCAGCTCCCGATGCGCCAGCGGATCAGCCGCAGCGTCGGATGGCCGATGGCAGCGGTCATGCGCCGCACCTGGCGGTTGCGCCCCTCACGGATCGTCAGCTCGATCCAGGCGTCGGGGATGGACTGGCGCACCCGGATCGGCGGATTGCGCGGCCAGAGCCAGGCGGGCGCCCCGACCATCCGCGCCCGGGCGGGCAGGGTCATGCCGTCTTTCAGCATCACGCCCTGTTGCAAAGCCTCAATCGCCCTCGCATCGGGCAGGCCCTCGACCTGGGCGTAATAGGTCTTTTCGGTCTTATGCTTCGGATCCGCGATCCGCGCCTGCAGGCGACCATCATCGGTCAGCAGTACCAGCCCCTCGGAATCGCGGTCAAGCCGCCCGGCCGGATAGACATCCGGCACATCGAGCACCGCCGAAAGGGTCGGGCGGGGCGAGGGGCTCTTCAGGTCGGTAAACTGACAGAGCATGTCGAAGGGTTTGTTCAGAAGGATCGTGCGCGCCATGGCCCTGTGTCGCACAGGCCCGGACAAAAGGGAATTGCGCCGGCGGGCTCTGAATGCGGCGGGCTCTGGGAATGCATGATTTGATGTGTTGTAAAGTATCAAATCATGCAGCAAAGAGGCAGGGGTAATCCTCCCCGTTTTAACGGGTTGCAGAAGCAGACTTCAGGCAGTCATCTGTAGTTTCCGGGCGGGTGTGATGCCGCCGATACCCATGTTGGGGCGCTCATTGTTGTAAGTTCATAGCCAGTCGGTTGCGACCTCCTGCGCCTCCTCGATGGTTTCAAAGATGCAGCGGTCCAGCCATTCATGCCGGACCGTTCTGTTGTATCGTTCGACATAAGCGTTCTGCTGGGGCTTCCCGGGCCGGATATTGTTCAGGGCGATGCCCTGCTTCTCGGCCCGGATCATCAGCGTAGAGCTGATGTATTCCGGACCATTATCCACTCGTATAGCCCGAGGTTTACCGCGCCACTCGATGATCCGGTTCAGCGACCGGACGACCCGCTCGGCCGGGCGCGAGAAGTCGACCTCGAGCCCGGGCCTTCGCGGCTGAAGTCGTCCGGCACGTTAGCAGCCGGAACTGGCGGCCATCGGTCACTCGAACCGGTGGCGTTCGCGTGGCCCGACATCCATGCCGCCATATTTCGAGCGCCATTTGCAGAAGCTCGCCGTGCTGATCCCATGCTCACGGCAAAGTTCAGGCACGGCCACACCGCTCTCAGCCTGGCGAAGCACAGCCATGATCTGCGGTTCCGTGAAACGGCTCTTTCTCATTCGAATCTCCTCAGCTCACGGCTCACGAGAAAATCCTACTTCTGCAGCACCTTAACCATGGGGAGGATTACCCGTCTTCCGGCATCGCGCCAGGATTTCTGGCCCGCTTTTCCCGGGCGCTTTCCCGAAGACATAAGGCGGCAAAGCAAAAGCAGCCGCTGATCCGCCAATATCGCCGGGCAGGGCGGCCAGGGTGCAAGACCTGATCCGGCCCTTCTGCCGCGCCCCGGCCGCCCGGGCGGGAGGCGGTCCCGCGGCTGGCGGCGATCAGGCGGCCAGAGTGACACATCCCTGTTGCAAAGATGTCTTAGGGCCCTCCCCAGGAACCGCCTGAGGGAATATTATGACCGCACGTCTGCTTTCTGCCGCATCCGCCCTGGCCCTGCTCGCCAGCCCCGCGCTTGCTGACAGTTTCAACCGCATCGCCTCTTTCCCGGTCGCAGCCAATATGGCCGGGGGCGAGGATAAAGCGCGCGAGACTTCGGCTGAAATCATCTCGGTCTCAGAGGATGGCAATGTGCTGATCTATACCGACAGCCCGCTGGGCGTGGTCGGGCTGATCGATATTTCGGATGCCAGGGCACCGAAACCGCTGGGAAATGTCGCGCTTAAGGGTGAGCCGACCACGGCGCATATCATCGGCGGCAAGGCCTTTGTCGGGGTGAATACCTCAGAAAGCTATACCAGCCCCTCGGGCCATCTCGCGGTGATCGATATGGCGACGGCACAGCAGGTTGCCAGCTGCGATCTGGGCGGGCAGCCGGATTCGGTGGCCGTTGCCCCCGATGGCAGCTTCCTTGCGGTGGCGATCGAGAATGAGCGCGACGAGGAGGCAGGCGATGGCGGTCTGCCGCAGATGCCAGCGGGCTATGTGGTGAAACTGCCACTGCTGCAGGGCGAGGCTGATTGCGCCAGCCTGCAGAAGATCGATCTGACCGGGCTGGCAGAGGTTGGCGGCGAGGATCCCGAGCCGGAATTCGTCGATATTAACGGCGCAGGCGAGATCGTCGTCACTTTGCAGGAAAATAACCATATCGTGGTGATCGGTGCTGATGGCGCGGTCGCGCATCATTTCCCGGCCGGGGCAGTGGTGCTGGAAAATGTCGACAGCAAAACCGATGGCAGGCTCGATTTCACCACCACGACCGACCCGATCCCGCGCGAGCCGGATGCGGTGAAATGGGTTGATGCCGATCACTTCGCCACCTCCAATGAGGGCGACTGGAAGGGCGGCTCGCGCGGCTTCACCATCTGGAAAAAAGACGGCACCGTGGTTTACGATGCGGGCAACAGCCTGGAACATGCGATTGCTGAGATCGGCCACTACCCGGAAAAACGCTCAAAATCCAAAGGGGTCGAGATCGAGGGTATGGAATTCGCCCGTTTCGGCGATGTGCCCTATCTCTTCGTTCTGTCCGAGCGGGGCTCGGTTGCGGCGGTCTATGATGTCACCGACCTTGCCGCGCCGAAGCTGACCCAGCTGCTGCCCTCGGGCATTTCGCCCGAAGGCGCGGTGGCGATCCCGGCGCGCAATCTGCTGGTCACCGCTAATGAGGCCGATCTGGGCGAGGATGGCGCGGCACGCGCCCATGTCATGATCTATGAATTGTCGGATGCGGCCCCGGCCTATCCGATGCTGAGCTCGAAAGGGGCGGATCGGCTGATCGGCTGGGGCGCGCTTGGTGCGCTGGCCTCGGTCGAAGGGCGCGAGGGCCGTCTCTTCGCCGCCTCGGACAGCGTCTATAGCGCTATGCCCTCGATCTATGAGATCGACATCACCCAAAGCCCGGCGCAGATCATCGGCCAGACCCTGATCACCCGTGGCGGCCAGGCGGCGCAGAAGCTCGATATCGAGGGGCTGACTTCGGATGGCGAGGGTGGCTTCTGGCTGGCCAGTGAGGGCAATGCCGAAAAGCTGGTGCCCCATGCCATCCTGCAGGTGAACGGACAGGGCGAGATTAAACGCGAGATCTCGCTGCCGGTTGAGCTGCTGGCGCATCAGACCCGCTTTGGCGCCGAAGGGATTGCGAAGGTCGGTGATACGCTCTGGCTGGCGATGCAGCGTGAATGGGGCGATGATGTGAAGGGCCAGGTGAAACTGCTCTCCTATAATCTTGCAAGCGAGGAATGGGGCGCGGTGGCCTATCCGCTCGAGGAAAAGGGCGAGGGCTGGATGGGCCTGTCGGAGCTGACCGTTCATGGCGATTATGCCTATGTCATCGAGCGCGACAATCTGATCGGCGATCAGGCGAAGGTGAAAAAGATCTTCCGGGTGAAGCTTGCGGATCTGCAGCCGGTGCAGCCAGGCGAGCCCCTGCCGCTGGTGGCGAAAGAGGAAATGCGCGATCTGATCCCCGAGCTGAAAGCGCTGACCAATGGCTATGTGGTTGATAAGGTTGAGGGTCTGGCCTTTGATCATGAGGGCAATGCCTGGATCATCACCGATAATGACGGGGTTGATGACAGTTCGGGCGAGACCCTGTTCTGGAATGCCGGCAAGCTCTGAGCCAGCCTGAATCCTGATCAGACCGGGCTGCATCTTTGCAGCCCGGTTTCGTTTTATCTGGCTGCGTTTTACCGGGCCTGATCTTACCGGGCCTCGTCTTACCTGGCTTCATTTTGCCGGGCGCGTCGCGTCCCGGGCCGGACAGAGCAGAAGGCAGAAGCCTGGCGGGCCCGGTCTGATCAGGCCCGGCCCGGCAGATCAGGCAAAGCGCAGAGGCTATTGACGAGGCGCATCTGTGCCGGGGTCTCACAGGCGCTTTCGCGCAGGCCAGGCGCACCAAAGACCAGGGCCAGGGCTTTGGCGCGCGACACCGCGACATTGATGCGGTTCAGCGACAGCAGAAACTCCATCCCGCGTGAGGTCTCTTCAGCCGAGGAAGCGGTCATAGACACGAGGCAGACCGGCGCTTCCTGGCCCTGGAATTTATCGACTGTGCCGACCCGGACCTGCTCGGGCAAAGCCTCGCGCAGAGCATTGACCTGGGCATTATAGGGCGCGACGACGATAATATCCGCAGGGCGCAGCGAGCGCAGGCGCCCCTCTTTATTGCGCCAGCTGCCGCCGAGCAGGGCCTGCACCGCAGCGGCAATGGCGCTGACCTCCTCGCTGGCGATCTGGGTATTGCCCTGATGCGCCACCGGGCACCAGAACACGCCGGCTTCGGGGAAAGCGGTGCCGGTGACCGCCTGGCGCGCGGCATCGGCATGGCTGGTCAGGCGGTTCTCATAGACCTGTTCCGAAATATAGCTGCAGATCGCAGGATGCATGCGGCGCGACAGCGGTAAAAGGATACCGCGCCCGGGCGGCACGGTGACCTGATCGCCGAGCAGCCAGTCGAGGCAGGACAGGCCCGCCGGTTCGGGATGGCTGCCCTGGATCACCTGGGGCAGCTGGCGCGGATCGCCGACCAGTACGATATTACGCGCCGCCCGGCCCATCGCGGCCATATTGGCCAGCCCGACCTGGCCGGCCTCATCGACGAAAAGCCAGTCAAAGGCCTGGATATTTTCCGCGCGGGCGAAGAACCAGGCGGTGGCGCCGACCAGATGCGGCCCGGCAGCGGCCTCGTCATTGCTGCTGGTGCGGCGCACGGCGCAGCCCTCGGGATAGCCATCCGCCTCGCCCGCGGTCTTATGGATCAGATCAAAGCCCAGCGGCAGATCCTCGGCCTCCATCGCGCCGAGGCAGCCCATCATCAGATTGCGGATCGCCTCATGGCTGTTCGAGCTGACGCCGATCCTCGCGCCTTTGCGCAGCAAAGCGAGGATCGCCCGGGCGGTGACATAGGTCTTGCCGGTGCCGGGCGGGCCCTGGACCGGCAGCAGGCTGTCCTCCATCGCGGTGATGGCGGCAATCGTATCCCCGACCAGCTCTGTGGGCTGGCGCAGCGCTCCGCTGCTCAGCCGCGGCGGGCGGCGCGACAAAAGATCATCGACGGCACGGTAGCGGCGCGGCCCGCACTGATCGGCAATCACATCGCGCAAAGCATCGGCAATCACCTTGCTATCGACCGGCCAGTCGGGATGCAGCGACAGCTGATCCGCGAGCAGGGCGGCCTTGCCGGCGCCGACCTTGAGCGTGACCCGGTGCGCGCGCCGGTCAAGTTCGTGAATCGTCACCCCGGCCGGGGCGCCGCCCGCCACCGGCACCGTGGCCTTTTTCCCCTGGCGCAGTTTGCTCTCCTGGGGCGGGAAGCGGTACTGGCGCAAAAGCGAGCGTTTAAAGGGCTCAACCGGGCCACAGGCCTGCAGACCGGCGAGGCAGTCGAGATCTTCCAGCAAAGCCTCGTCATCGCGGCTGGTGGAGTCAAACACCGCCCATTGCGCCGGTTTGACCTCGCGCTGATGGAACAGGCCGAGGTTGAACAGCAAGGCCTGGCGCTCGGGCGGCAGCTCTGAGGCTTCGAGCAGCCGGCGCAGCGCGAGCATGTCTTCTTCCTCGCTGGCCTCTTTCTCTGCCGCTTCCGGCGCCGGGGCGGGCCAGGGGGCTTCGGGGCGGATCCTGGTCAGCCAGTCGCGCAGCGCCATTGCGGCAGCCGCCGGATCTTTTGCCGCCTCTGCCGGGTCTTTGCCCCAGAACGGGGCGAGGCCAGAGGGGCTGTCGCCGGGCTCCGAGCTGATCACCGCGCCGCGCAGCACCCGCGCCAGATCGACCAGCCGCCGCTCGCGGGCGAGACGGTCGAGCAGGGCCTCACCAGAGCCATGGCGGCTGGCGCAGTCGCGCAGCTGTGCCAGCTCTGCCGCGCCGAAATAACAGAGTTTGGCACCGGGATGGGCCGCGCTGTGCCGGCGCAGGAAATCCAGCAAAGCGCTCAGGGCACTGGCCCCATCCTCGGTCTCTGCCCCGTCCTCTGCCCCCTCCTCGTCCCCGGCCGGGGCAAAGCGCCAGGATTGGCCGCCGCTTTGCAGCAGATGCACCAGCCCGCGGCCGGGGCTGATCCCGCTTTGATAGAACAGATCGCCCGGGCATGGTTCGGGCAGCAGATCAAAGCCCCGGCCCGGGACCGGCGGGCGTAGCTCATAGCCGGGAATGCCGCGCGCCCTGGCCTGCTGCAGCCTTGCGCTGGCGCTCAGACGCGCCTGAGTGGCCGCGCTCAGCCCGGGCAGGGGACCGTCATGGCGGGCCAGAGCGGCAGCAGTGCTGATCCCCGCCGCTTCGAGCTTTTTCACCTCGGCGCGGCTGATCTGCGGCAGGGTGCACAGGCTGTCCTCGCGTGTGAGCTGGGCGGTGCAGCTCGCTTCCCAGCTGCAGCTGGCACAGGCGGCGCAGGGCCGGGGCCGGGTGATCTGGGCCTGGTCGACAAAAAGCTCAAACCGGTCGCGGGCATGGCGGATGTAATGGATATACGCGCTGACGCGCAGGCAGTGATGCCTGCCGTCGGGCGAGAGAAAATGTGCAAATTCAGGCAGATATCCCTGCTCTTCGGCCAGAAGATCGCTCAGGAGCAGCAGTTCGGTGACATCCGCCGCCGTGGGAGCGGCGCTGGTGATATAGCGGGCCGGCTCATAGCTGAAGCCCTCCTGCCCGGGCGGGGTCGCGACCAGATGAAGCTCATCGGCCTGGCCGCTCCAGTTGCCGCAGAGAAACACCGCACGCAGCACCAGATCCGCACCGCGGCGCAGCGCCTCGCGGGTGACCTGCGAATCATCGCCCGGCTCTTCGCCGGTGATGGCAATGATCACCCGGCCTGCCGCTTGCGGCCCTTCGGGGAAAATCCGCTCACAGCTGGCACCTTGCTTTCTGGCCTCAGCCCCGGGGATTGCAGGCGGATCGGGCAGGGTGGCGAGATCGCAGAGCTGCAGCAGATCGAGAGAGGTCGCATGGGCGCAGCCGATAAAGCGCGTCAGATCGCTCGCCGAGAATAACATGCGATCGTCCGAAATCTTCATGGTCAGCCTTCAGTCAGAAAAAAATACATGCCGCGATAAGCTGCTGTAACAGATCACCTGCGCGGCAATAAGGCCAGGCGGGCGGCAGGTGCGGGGATAATTCGCCGCCCTTGCCGGAGGGGGTGCCGCCGACCATCCGGCTGACCCTGTGCTGTGGGCGGATCGGCGGCTGACTGAGAATGCCAAAACCGCCGGCCCGGGACGGCGGGCGCGGCGGATCACATGGGGCCATGGCGGGCAGGGGCGATGGCGGGCAGGGGCCTGGCGGGCAGGTGGCGGGCCGGGGTCCGGCTGGTTACAGACCCGGGCTCAGAACCGAGGAGATATTACAGACCCGAGGCGATAAAGGCTTCGGCAAGGGCCGGGGGCTTGCCGCTGCCGCTTTGCAGCACCCGGTTCAGCCTTGCAGCGGCGGCGGGGTCATAGCCGGGGAAAACCGGATGGGCGAGAGCCATGGCGAGGAACAGCTGCAGGAATTCATTCAGCAGCGCAGGGCGGCAGCGAAAGGCTGGCAGCGCCAGCAGACCGGCAAAGCGCTGCGACCTGCGCGCCAGCGCCGAGAACAGCGCTCTGCCGGTTTCAGGGGCGCTGCCGACCGGGCCGGTTTTCGTGGGAAAGAGGCCATCAGCCGGCAGCGCGGCCCCGGGAAGCAATTGCCACAGAAACGCATTGAGCAGATCGGGATGGGCTGGCGGTGGCAGGGCCGGGCCCGGCCGGGTAAAGATATCGCTGCGCAGGCTTTGATTGCAGGCCATATCCTTAAGCGTTTCGCGCGCTGCCCCGGCGGGCAGGGGCGCCAGCAATTGCCGCGCAGCCTCGGGCACCGAAAGCCGGTTGATATTGGCCAGGGGATCGCCGCCGCCATCACCACTGCCAGATGCACCGGGTCCTGCCAGGCATGGAAGTGATCCGGCCAGGCGACCGAGCGGATATAGTCATCGGCGCTCGGTGCCATTGCCGCAAGCCCTGTGTGAAAATCCCTCTGCCCGGACCAGGCCGGGCAGAGGCTGTAAACTTTAGACCGTCGCGGATTTATGTCGCGGGTTTATTCGGTCTTTGCCTGCAGACGCCAGATCTGATCCCCGAGCGGATCATTCTCGCCCCGCGCCTTGTTCACCGCCCAGACCCGGCCCTGACCATCGGCGCGCAGCTGATTGGTCATCGAGCCTGCCTCGATATTGGCGACGATCGCGCCTTTGGTATCGACCACCGCAATCGTGCCCGAGCCGCGATTGGCGACATAGGCGAGGCGGGTTTTCGGCTCGAAGGTCACGTTCAGCGGCTGCGCGCCGACGGCGACATCGGCAATGACCTCGCCTTTTGCCACATCGACGATCAGCAGATTATCCGAATGCTGCGAGACCACGAAGGCAAGGCCCTCCTGCGCATCATAGGCCACGCCCGAAGCGGCTTTTGCGCCCGGCAATGCGATGACTTTGGCCTCGCCGGTTTTCAGATCGATCACCGCCAGCTCGTCGGTCGACATCGAGACATTGACCAGCACGCCCGCGACCGGATCAATATCCAGCGCCATGGCCGAATATGCGCCGCCGCGCTTGCCCGAGGTCAGGCTGATCGGCTCGAGCTGCTCAAGCGTTCTGGTGTCAAACACCTCGATATTGCCGGTACGGGTGGCGGCGACATAGGCCCGGCCCCCCGCCTGATCCAGCACGACATCGCGGGCATGATTGGCGCTGCCCGGCGGGAACTGCTTTACCAGCCGCAGATCGGCCTGGGCATAGACAGCGAGGGTATTCTGGCGGGTATTGGTGACCCAGACCATGCCATTCACATCATCGACGGCAATGCCATAAAGGGCGAAGAGACCGGCCTCACTGCCATCTTCCGCCGCCGGGGCGGCTTCGGGCGAGATCTGGGCCAGCACTTCCAGGCTCTGGGCATCAAGCTTGGTCAGGGCGGATTGCCTCACCGGCGGGCGGCCGACGGCCGAAGTGACAAAGACCGCATCCGAGGCCCCGGACCAGGCGACCTGGTAGAGGCCGCGGGTGACCGGGCCGCTGGAAATGTCAAAATTCTCCGCCCCTGCCACCGGCACTTCCGGCGAGATTTTCATGGTGATCACCTCAGCGCTGGCGGGGTTTTCGGTCACCACCAGAATGGGCTGCCGCCCGGTGGCAGCCGTTTCGTCAAGGGTGAGCTCGAAGCTGAATTTACCCTCGGCATCGACCAGCAGCGGCGCCTCGCCATTAAGCGTAACACTGCCGCGCAGCAGATCGACGGTCTGGCCCGGGATCAGCCCTTCACCACTGATCACCACCGGGCCCCCTTTATAGATCGGGGTACCGCGTTCGCGCGCGGCGGCCGTGACCCGGCCGGTAAAATCAACCGGCGCGGTGAAAGGGGTCTCGGCAAAACAGGGTATTGCCAGAGCAAGGGTGAGCGCAGAGGCGCCGAGAAGAGGGGTTCTGAACAGAGACATACAGAATCTTTCGGGATTAAGGCGGACAGGAAGCGGCGGGGCCAGACGGTGCTCTGGCCCCCTCCGGGGTCAGAAGGTCGCGTTCAGACCGATGTAGAAAGCGCGGCCCGGCTCATTGAAGGTGTTTGAGCCGCCAGAGGTCTCGGTGCGGAACACCTGCTTATCGAAGAGGTTGCTGACCCCTGCCGAAAGCTGCGTCGCCTCGTTCATCTCCCATTTCATGCCGAGGTTCCACAAAGTGTAGCCGCCGCGCTCATTGGGATCCTCGGTCACGCTGCCGGTGACAACACTGACTGCCGAGGGCTGGATCGGCCCGTAATGGGTGGCAGATAAGAGCAGCAGCATATCGTCACGCACCGCCCAGTCGAGCGAGGCATTGATGGTGTAATCGGGCACAAGCGACAGGGGTTGCCCGGTCGATTTTATTTTTGAATCAATCATATAGGTGAAATTGGTATTCAGCATCAGATCTTCGCCGATCGCGGTGGCGAAATTGCCCTCGATCCCCTCGATCACCGCCGGGCCGGTATTTTCCCAGCGGAACAGGCGGTTGGTCGTCGCATCCTCATTCTGCTGGACCTGGCCGGAATAGATCTTGTTTTTATAGTCATTGTGGAACCAGGTCACGCTGGCGCTGAGGCCGTTTTCGCCCTCATAGGCGACACCGATTTCCTTGTTGAGGCTGATCTCAGCATCCAGATCGGGGTTGCCGGCCACATAGCAGGGCCCGGGCAGGCGCACGCCATCGACCCAGGGGCAGCCATTGCCCCTGGTGTTATAGACATAATTCGGGTTCAGCTGGAACACATTGGGCGCTTTGAAGGCGCGGGCAACACCGACCTTCAGCTTTACCTCATCCGAGAAGGTATATTCGGCATTGAGGCTGGGCGAGACATTGCTGCCAAAGCCGCTGTTATGGTCATAGCGCAGGCCCGGGGTCAGGATCAGCCGGTCATTCCAGTAGATATTGGCCTCGGCAAACAGGCCGATCGTGGTCTGTGACAGTTTGGTGTCACGCCGCGAGGGATCGTTTTCCAGATCCGGACCGGTGATCGTGGGCGGCAGGGTCACGGTGATCGAGGCGGGGTCATCGATCTTCTCATGCCGGACTTCGGCGCCAAGCGTCAGCATGGTTTCCTTGCCGCGCAGATTCAGCGGCAGCATCCATTCGGTTTTGGCGCTGATATTGCTGGTTCTGATCGTCTGGAAGCCGGGCGCATCATTCACCCCGTCGCCATCGCTGTCGACGCAATTGGTGATGGCGCCTTCGCCCGATCCGGCCAGGCCCTCGCACAGCCGGGTGTTATTGGTGTTCTCAAGCTGCACATAGCTGTTCGAGGTGCCGAAATCATAGTCACCACGATGGCTGAGCGCGAAGGTCCGGCGATACATCCGGTTGGTCTCCTGGCCCCAGAGCCCGGCGGGAATGGTCCCGATCGAGCCAAGCTGGGTATCGCCGGCATAGATATTGCCCTGACGCGAGGCCGAGGCCTCAAAATCGACCTCATGGCCCTCGGCCGCCTGCCAGGTCAGCAGCGCGCCGAGATCCTTGTTCACCACCCCCTCACGACCGGCCAGCATTCTGGTGCCGCCGGCATCAGTGATTGCGCCATCATTGATGTCGAGCGCATCAGCATCGGTCCGGGCATAGCCGCCATGGAGGCGGAAGCTGAGGCGCTCGCCCGCCGGGCCCGCAACCATAAAGCTGCCGCGCTGGGTTGCGCCTTCGGCCCCTCTTTCGGGCGAGTTGAAATGCAGCCCGACCGAGGCCGTCATTTCCTCGGGGCGTTTGGTGATGATATTGACCACACCGCCCGCCGCACCCGAGCCATAGCGCGCCGCGGCCGGGCCACGGATCACCTCGATCCGCTCGATCAGATCGGCGGGCACCCAGTTGGAATCGCCGCGGCTGTCGCGCTCGCCATTGCGGCCCATTTTAACCGCGCTGCGCGAATTGACCGGCTTGCCGTCGATCAGGATCAGAGTGTTTTCCGGCCCCATGCCGCGCAGATCAATCTGGCGCTGGTTGCCGCGCTGGCCTGAGGCGGTGGCCCCGGTCAGATTGACCCCCGGCATTTTGCGGATGATCTCGGAAATATCATTGACGACCGGTGTCTTAGCCAGATCTTCGCTGGTCACGGTTGAGACGCCGAGGGCCTGTTTGATCTGATCTTCTGCCGAGAGGACAATAGTGCCCAGTGCCTCTGCCTCATCCTCACCGGCAGCCTCCTGAGCATAAGCCGTTCCGATAAGGATGCCGGTGGAAAGCAACAGACTGAGAGCTGTGCCAGAGGCAAGGCGGGCGCTGGACCGGGCCATCGCATACTCCTGATTATTGAGAGGGTGTAAGCTGGCGTCACGCTTGCTCGCCCCGTCAGAAGCCGGGTTGCGGGAGGTGTCAAACTAAAATAGTAAGAAATTGTTGCGAACTGTCACAATGCGGCTGTTCCCGGCCAGCTGCAGGAAAATTTCCCCGGCAGGAGCGGCATTTCAGCCACTCATGGACCCGAGCCCCGGTTGCACGAGAGCCTGCCCGGGGGCCCTGTCCGTGAGCCCTGTCGGGCTCTGGCTGTCGGGCGGACCGGATGAGGATCTATGTCAAAAGACCTGTTTCATATCCTGGTGGTGGATGATGCCGCCGAGATCCGCGAAAGCCTGGTGCTCTATCTGCAGCGCCAGGGCTATAGCGCATGCGCGGCCGCCTCGGTGGCACAGGCGCGTGTGATTTTGAAACAGCAGCCCTGCCAGCTGATCCTGCTCGATATCATGATGCCCGATGAGGACGGGCTGAGCTTTTGCCGCAGCCTCGCGCAGCAGGAGGGGCCGGCGGTGATCCTGGTCTCGGCGCTGAGCAGCGACAGCAATAAGATCCGCGGCCTTGATTACGGTGCCGATGACTATATTGCCAAACCCTTTAACCCGCGCGAATTGCTGTCGCGTATCGGTGCGGTGCTGCGCCGGGTCGCGCCGGAACCGCCCGGGGCCGAAACCGCTCCGCCGCCGGGCCAGCGGCGCAGCTTTGCCGGTTTCCTGCATGACCCTCAGGCCCGGACCCTGCGTCAGGATAATGGCCCCGAACAGCGTCTGACCACCGGGGAAAACCGTCTGCTGGAGGCCATGCTGGCCCGGCCGGGCAGCGTGTTCCGGCGCGAGGAGATTACCGCTTTACTGCAGCCCGGCAGCGTCGCCTCTGGCAGCCGGGCCGCCGATAACTGCATTCTGCGGCTCAGACGCAAGCTTGGCGATGATGCGCGGGCACCTGTGCTGCTGGTGACGGAATGGGGCGGAGGCTACCGTCTGAACGCCGGGGACATCACCCTGTTATGAAAGGGGTTTTGCCTGACAGCATTGCTGGTCGCTTTGCATTGCTGCTGATCGGCGCTTTGCTGAGCAGCAATCTGATCCTCGCTTCGATGCTGGGCCGGGCCGGTACGGCCTTTGACATGGCAATCCGCATCGAGCGCGATCTGCCGCGTCTGACCAGCCTCGTCAAAGCGCTGGAACTTGGCGACCGCGAGGCGGGGCTGACGCTGCTCGGGCGCTGGAGCACGCGCTATACACATTTTTCGGTCGATAAAGAGCCGCTTGGCCGGAGCCAGAGCCGCGGCGATGAGGCGCTTGCAGCCCAGGTCCGTGAGATTTTGCCCTATAATCCGGTGCAGATTACCACCGGCGGCCTCGTCAGCGCCGGAGAGGAGGGGGGGGCGGCCATGCTGGGGCTCTCGGTGCAGCTTGGCTATGGGCCAAGGGCGAGCGAATGGCTGAATCTGCGGGTGCTGCCGCTGCCTGCGACCCGGGCCTGGCCGCAGAAATGGGCGTTTTTCCTGCCCTTCCTGGCCTCTCTGGTGGCGGTGCTGATCGCTGGCCTGTGGTTTTTACGCCAGATCACCCGGCCGCTGCGGCAGATGACCCTGGCGGCAACAGCGGTCGGGGCAGGGGATCACCGGCTGCGCCTGCCGGAAAGCGGCCCGGGCGAATTGCGGCAGATGGCCGGCGCGTTCAATGAGATGCAGCGGCAGATCTCGCGTTTTGAGGCCGACCGGCAGCAGATGCTGGCCTCGATCGGTCATGATCTGCGCACGCCGATCACCAGCCTGCGGCTGCGCACCGAGCTGCTCGGGGATGACCAGCAGCGCGAACCGATGATCCGCACTCTGGATGAAATGGCGGTGATGGCCGCGGATATCACGCTTTTCGCCCGCGATATGCAGATGGCAGAACCGGTGCAGAGCATCGATCTGGCGGCGTTGCTGGGGCAGATCTGCAGCGAGCGCGGGCTGGATTTCCACGCAGCCGAAGCGCTGCACCTCAAGCTGCGGCCGGTGGCTTTGCGGCGGGCAGTGAGCAATCTTATCGACAATGCACAGCGCTATGCCGGCCATGCTGAGATCAGCCTCGAGGCCAGCGAGGGCGGGGCGGTGATCCGGGTGTGCGACAGCGGTCCGGGCATCCCGCCGGGCGAGCTGGCAGGGATCACCGAACCCTTCCGGCGCGGCGAGGCCAGCCGCAACCGGCAGACCGGAGGCTATGGCCTTGGCCTGTCGATCGCAGGCCATATCGCCGGTGCGCATGGCGGAGAGCTGCGGCTCAGCAATCGCCAGCCCCGGGGCCTCTGCGCCGAGCTGCGCTTGCCGCTGCTATAGCGCCGGAGCGAGAGGCGGTTCCCTGGCGCCCGGTGCAGGCACCGGGCGTGTTCCTTGAGCGCCGGCGGCTGACGGAGGGGCGGTGCCTGTGCCGCAAAGCCGATGACAGATCCTGCCGAAAACCTCTGAGAAGCAGCCCGGCGCCGAGGGTCCTGCTGCATGCCATTCAGTGCAGAGCCGAATGGGCGAAGAGCAATGTTTGACAGCCTGTAAATCTATGAGAGCGACAGCTGGGGGGAAAGCGTCTGGAATTAAAATCTACGCCATTAATTCTGGTGTAAATTTAATCACTTATGCTGTTTTGCCAAAGTGGCGGAGAGGGTGTCCGACATGCTTTGGGTTTATCTAATTAAATTTATTAAATATCAATAACTTACACAATCACTGTATAGCTGAATGTATATCAGGATGTATAACAAATTTTCTTGCGCCTCGAATCAACCTATGGGATTCTGTTCCGGTAGTGTTCTTACGAGTATCGCATGGGTATCATGTCCAGCCTCGCCCGCATTGCCGGGCGAGGCGTTTCTGAAAAGAAGTCTATCCGCCTGACCGATCCGGCAGCCTTGCCGCTGTTCGGCATCGCGCCTTCCGCCTCGGGCATCACTGTCACCGCAGCCAGCGCGATGCGGGTTCCGGCTGTTCGCCGGGCCGTCTCGCTGATCGCTGAATCCGTCGCCACGCTGCCGTTCAAGGCCTATGCCGAGAACAAGGACGCGGCCAAAGATCACCCTGCTTATTCGCTGGTGCATGACTGGGCCAATGACTGGACCAGCGCCGAGGAACTGCGCGAACTGCTGACCGCTGATGCGCTGCTGACCGGCCACGGCTTTGCCCAAGTGGTCCGCGTTGAAGGGCGTCCGGTGGAACTGCACCGCATGGACCCCGGCGCGGTGAGTATCGACTATGACGACTTTGGCGAACCGTCCTACCGGGTGCAGTTGAAGAACGGCGGCAACGCGGTTCTGGCCCACCATGACGTTTTGCACATCCAAGGGCTTCGGGGCGTCTCGCCCATTGTGCTGGCGCGTGAGGCTATCGCTTTGGCTTTGGCAGCCGAAGGCCACCTTGCGGGCTTCTTCAAGAACGGTGGGCGTCCCTCGGGTGTAATCCTGCACCCGAACAAGCTGGACGCTGAGACCGCGAAGAAGCTGGCGGCAAGCTGGTTCCAATCGCATGGCGGCGAACAGTCCGGCTCTACCGCCATTCTGGATGAGGGCATGGCCTTCAAAGAGATCGCGGTGAAGCTGGCAGACGCCGAGTTCTCCGAAGTCCGGCGTGAACAGGTGCGCGAGATCGCCCGCGCCTTCAACGTGCCGCCAGCGCTGCTCTATGAGCTTTCGCGTGGCACTTGGTCCAACTTCGAGCAATCGCACCGCGACTTTCTCACCGGCACCCTGCGGCCTTGGATTGCCCGCTGGCAGGCTGCCTATACGCGGGTGCTGCTGACGCCAGAGGAACGCGCTTCCTTCTACATCGAGGCGACGCCCGACGATCTGCTGTCTGTCGAGTTTGCGGCCCGTGCCACCGCTTACAGTCAATATCGCGCCATGGGTGCCATGACCGCAAACGAGGTGCGCAGCGGCCTGAATCTGGCCGCGCTGCCCGAGGGCAATGAATTGTCCAACCCCTTCACCACCACGCCGGACGCAAAGCCCGCTCCGGCTGCCCCCAAGGATTCCCAAGATGAATGACCAGATCAGCCACCGCGCTTTCTTCGGTGACGCGGAATATACCTTCACCCTGACCGACCCCATGCTGGCCGAGCTTGAAAAGATCACCGGCCTTGGTGTCGGTGCGCTCTACTTCCAGATGCTCAATCTGGCCTATCCCGCCGAGTATCTGCGCGAGATCATCCGGCTTGGCCTGATCGGTGGCGGGATGAACCCGGAACAAGCCAAGCGCCTCTGTGATGCTTATGGCGTCAACCGTCCGCTGGCCGAGGTGCTGGGGCTGGCCTTTGAGATCATGGCTGCCCGCTGGGGTGCCAAGGCCGATGAAGCGCTGCCGGTGGCCGCATGAGCGACCGGATCGAGATCAAGGCTGCGCTGACTGTCTCTGACGCTGGTGAGATCACCGGCACCGCATGGCCCTTCGGCACACCTGACCGGGTGGGCGATGTGATCGAGAAGGGCGCTTTCACCGGCCCGGCCACGCTGCCGATGCTCTTTGCCCATGATCAGGGCCAAGTGATCGGCGTCTGGGAAGAGATCAGCGAGACCGATAGCGGCCTGACCGTCAAAGGCCGTCTGCTGGTGGATGATGTGGAACGCGCCCGCGAGGTCCGCGCCATGGTCAAGGCGGGCGCTGTCTCGGGACTCTCCATTGGCTTTGTCACCAAAGACGCCAAACGCCACGCCAAGGGCCGCACGATCAACGCCCTAGAACTGCATGAAATCAGCATTGTTGCGGTCCCGGCCCATCCGGGGGCGCAGATTACCTCTGTCAAATCTGTATCGAGTGAAAAGGATTCACCCTTGGAAAACCAAGACGACCAAACCCCGGCCAATGCGCCGGAAATCGACCTGAAAGCCTTCAACGCGGTCCTGTCGCGTTTGGATAAGCTGGAAGCCAAAGGCCAGCGCCTTGGCGCACCTGCCATCGTGCAGGGCGTAGAAGATCGCAAAGCCTTTGTCAGCTTCCTGCAATCCGGCCAAATCGACCAAAAGGCGCTGACCGTTGCAGCCGATGCCCCGGCCTATGTTTTGGCCCCGGAAGAGACTTCGGGCGAGTTCATTCGCAACTTGGTCGAGTTCAGCCCGATCCGGGCTATCGCGGATGTGCGCAGCACCGGCAGCCATACGATCCTGCTGCCCAAGCGCACCGGCATCACTAATGCCGTCTGGGTGGGTGAGACCGCGACCCGCACCGCTTCTGAACCGACCTTCGTCCAGATGCAGATCGAGGTGAAGGAAATCGCAACCCATGTGGACCTGTCGCTGCGGATGCTGGAAGATTCCGGCAACGTGGAAGCAGAAGTCCGCCTTGCGCTGGCAGAAGACTTTGGCGCGAAAGAGGCGCTGTCCTTCGTCAAAGGCAGCACCGCCGTTGAACCGACCGGCTTTATGACCGCAGCGGGTATTGCCGAGACGAACAACGGCCACGCCACTGTTCTTTCCGCAGAGGCGCTTATCTCGCTGATGTATGCCATGCCCGCGACTTACCGCAGCCGTGGTGCTTGGGTGATGAACGGCAGCACGCTGGCCGCCATCCGCAAGCTGAAGGATGGCAACGGCAACTTCCTCTGGCAGCCGAGCTATCAAGCAGGCCAACCGGAAACGATCCTTGGTTGCGCGGTGGTGGAAGCCATCGACATGCCGGACATTGCCGCTGCGGCCACGCCGATCATCTTTGGCGACTTCAAGGCTGGCTATCGGATCTATGACCGCGTGTCGCTGGACGTGCTGCCCGATCTGCTGACCCAGCGCACCACTGGGCTTGCCCGCTTCCATGCCCGCCGCCGGGTGGGGGCTGGCGTGGTCCGCACCGATGTCTTCCGCAAGCTGAAGATGAGCGCCTGATCGGCTATGACTAAGGCGCTGCAACCCGCGACCGAGATCCTGCTACAGATCGGCACCCATGCTGTGACGCTGCGGGCTTCGCTGCGGGTGACAGTCGCCCTTGAAGCTTTGCCGGGCGGTATCGCGTCCCTTTGGGATGGCATCGCCCGGCAGAAAATTACCGCACTGCATTCCGTCATCCGGGCGGCATCGACCGACCGCCAAGAGGCCGAGAGGCTTCTGGCCCATGCAGCAAGCCTTCCGCTGGTGCAGTTTCTTGGCCCTGCACAGGCGGCTTGTCTCGCCCTTCTGGCGTCCATCCTTGCGCCAGCCGAGGGCGAGGCAACCCCATCACGGGCCCCCAAATCCGACCCCATGCCGCTGTCCCGGTTCTTCACCGAACTGTTCAGCCAAGCAACAAGCTGGCTGCGCTGGCCGCCCTCTGAGGTCTGGAACGCGTCTGTGGCGGAAATTGTCACCGCACTGGAAGCCCGCGCTGAGCGTGAGTTGCGGCAGGCTGGTATCCAGCCCGAGAATACCCCGGCCAAGACCGAACAGCGCCAAGCCAATATCGCGGCAGGGCTGGATCCTGATTTTGACCGGGCCGGGCTGGCGCGTCTGAAAGCGATGCGCTGATGCCTGCGCCACCGCGCCTCTGTTCCTGTGGTGCCATTGTGGCCACTGGCAGCCTCTGCGCCTGCCAGCGCGACCGTATCCGTGTCCGAGGCCGCCGCCATGACGCCCGCCGCCCGAACAGCCGCCAGCGGGGCTACACACGCGAATGGGAAGCGCTGCGGGCCGAGTTCCTGCGCCTGCACCCGACCTGTGCTTTCTGCGGCTGCGGTGCCGAGGTTGTGGACCATATCAAGCGCCACCACGGCGACCGCACATTGGTGATGAACTGGAACAACTTGCAAGCGTTGTGCAAACGGTGCCACGACTCTGAGAAGCAGAGGCAAGAGCGGGCCAATGTCGGAGCGTGACCTGTGGCAAGAAGTGCTGCTGTGCGCGATCAATGATGCCCTGAACGCCCCCACGACAAGCGCAGGCGAGTCCCGGCGCATACGACAGGCCCAAGAGGCCCGCGATTACCTGACCACGCCGAGCGATGATCTAGCCGAGGTGTGCAGCCTTGCGGGTATCGAGATGGACGCCCTGCTTGAACGGATGCGGAAGCGTTTGGCTGATGCAGCTCCTCTGCCACCTATGCCAAAGCTTTCACCAGTCAGATTGCAACCAACCCGGACGCGGAACAGGCGGCTGGAACATGGAGGGGCATCGCTGACAGTCAGGGAGTGGTCAGAGCGCACAGGTATTTCAGCCGGTGCGATACATGCGCGATTACGAAGCGGCTGGACAGTATCGGATGCCCTGTCAGTGCCGCAGAGTGCATCGCACCAGCGCCGAGGCCAGATGAGCGCCAACATTATCACCATGGGTGAGAATCCCTGACCAACAGATAATAGGCCGAGCGCACCTGCCTGAACTGGCTTACCACTCGCGAGAGACACAAGAAGGGCTGGCCAGTGGCGGATGTGCTGCGGGTGGCGCGGGTATCTCTTAATTCCGGCCCCGTTCAGGGAACCGGCGTGTGGTCCTTCGCACAAGATACGCCGGAATATAACTTTTTCAGGATTCACACGTCACGCGGGTAATGTTACATTATAACAGTTAGTGCTGTTACGAGTGTTTCATGTCCGTTCCCTTGCCCCTGATCCGGGCGCACCTGAATCTTGACGACGACCGCGACCCCGATCTGCTGAGCCACTATGCGAATGTGGCAGCGCTCTGGGTCGCGGCCTATACCGGCCAAGCCTTCACCGCAGACAATGCGCTGATGGTGCAGGCGGCGCTGCTGCTGGTCGCGCACCAGTATGAAAGCCGCGAGGGCGTGACCTTCGCAAACCCCTATCAGCTTCCCTTCGGCGTTCATGATCTGCTGTCGCCTCTGAAAGAGCGCGTGACCGGCCACCAGACCGCGCCAGAGGCCGCATAATGGCGCGCTATGTCCAAGGCTCTGACGCCCTGTCGCGCAAGCTGGCGGCGCTTCCGGCGGCGGTGGCTGCGGCCCTGAACCCTGCATTGAAACGCTCTGCCGAGGAAGTGGCCGCCGATGCGCGGGCTTTGGCCGAGGCGTCCCGGCGCACCGGCAGCCTTGCCGATAGCATCGACGCCACCGGCCCCGGCGAGACCACGCCCTCTTATGCTGCCAACGGTGGCAGGCGCACCGCCGAGGATGGGCAGGCATTTGTCACCGCTGGCAGCCCCGAGGCCCGCCATGGGCATCTGGTGGAGTTCGGCACTGAGGAACGCCACCACAAAGACGGCACCAGCACCGGCAAGATGCCCGCTGAGCCGTTTCTGTTGCCTGCATGGCGGTTGAACATGAACAGGGTGAAGAACCGCCTGCGCCGGGTGATCCGCGCCGAGGCCAAGAAGGCGGCTCAGCAATGACCGACCCGAGCCTTGCCCTTCAAACCCTGATCGGTGACTTGCTGGCGGCTGATCCAAAGATCACCGCGCATGTGGACCCGGTAAATATCCGGTCTGGTTCCATTCGCCCGGATAACCTGCCTGCAATCGTGCTGGCCCCGGCGCGCGTGGCGTTTCTGGGTCATGCCTCGGGCGGTCATGTGGTGGCCGAGGTCCGCATGATACTGCACATCTGGGCCGTGGAGGATGGCAGCGCGGTGGCGCAGGCGCTGGCCGGTGCCGCCATGCTGGCGCTGATGGACGCGCCCCGACCTGATGGTTTTGCCGTTGATGACTGGCAGCGCCCCGAATTGGTCTGGATGCGCGACCCCGCACCCGAGCGCAGTTACACGCATGGCACGATTGCCCTGCGGGCCGTGCTGCGGTGGAGGGCTGAATGATGCAGGCCGGTAAACTTCAACACCGCATCGAGTTGCAGCGCCTCTCGGAAACCCTCGGGCCGAACCGGCAGGCGGTGCAGACGTGGACGACCTACGCCAGTGGGAAGGCCGAGTTGCGCCAGTCTGGCCTGTCCGAATTCCTGACCACCTTTGGCGAGGGCGTGAGCAATAACGCCGTGTTCCTGCTGCGGTGGCTGCCGGGCGTGGCTGTCTCTGACCGCATCCTGCATGGCGGCAAGGTCTGGAACATTGTCGCCATTGCCGAGATCGGGCGCAGGAAGGGCATTGAGTTGCGGGCGGTGGCAGCATGAGCAAGCATCTTCGCGGCGTGAAACCTGCACCGGCAATTGATGCCGAGGCCCTGACCAAGGCACCATCTGCGCCCGCTTGGCTGACCAGCCATGCCAAGGCTGAGTGGCGGCGGATCATGCCGCAACTGATCGCCCGGCAGGTGATCATGCGGGCCGATCTGGCAGGCATCGAGAACTATTGCGTGGCAGCGGGCGCGGTGCGCCAGATCGCGGACATTCTGGCGCTGAACCCCGTCCCTGACCTGAAACTTGCAGGGCTGCAAATCCGCTATGCGCAGACCGCCCGCCAGCTTGCCGCTGAATATGGCCTGACCCCGACCAGCCGGGCGCGGATGGGCGCGGCACCGCAGCCCGAAGATGATACCGACAACCCGCTGGCGGTGGCGTGATGGCAGCCAGCGCCTTACCGGCATGGATTTATGACGGCTCGCCCATTGCTGACCCGCTCGGGCACGGGGAACGTGCGGTGCGCTTTCTTCGGGCTTTACGCCATCCCAGCAGCACGGCACCGCGCCGGGGCTTCCAGTTGCACGACTGGCAGGAGCGGATCGTGCGGCGCATTTATGGGCCGCGCCATGCAGACGGCAGCCGGATCGTGAAAACGGTGATGCTATTGCTGCCGCGTGGCAACCGTAAGACCAGCCTTGCCGCCGCGCTGGCGCTGCTGCACCTGTTCGGGCCGGAAAGCCGCGCGGCTGGTCAGGTGCTATTTGCGGCCTGTGACCGGGAACAGGCATCCATTGGCTTTCGCGAGGCCGCCAATATCATCCGCGAAGATCGCCGCTTGCTGGATGCGGTCAAAATCCGCGATGCCTTCAACAGCAAAAAGCAGATCACGTTCAAACAGAACGGCAGCACCCTGACCGCGCTGGCCTCGGATGGCGGCGCGGCGCATGGCCTGACGCCAAGCTTCACCCTGATTGATGAGATTCACGCATGGAAGGGCCGCGACCTTTGGGAAGCGATCAAATCCGGGCTGGCCAAGACCGATGACACTCTGATGGTGATCGCCACCACGGCGGGGCGCGGTGCCGAGGGTCTTGCCGCCGATCAATTCGCCTATGCGGTGCAAGTGGCAAAGGGCGAGATCGTGAACCCCGAGTATTTGCCGGTGCTGTTCATGGCGGAACCTGATGACGATTGGCAGGATGAAGACGTTTGGCGCAAGGTAAACCCCGGCTTGCCTTTTGGCTTCCCGTCACTCTCGGGCCTGCGGGCGCTGGCGAAGGAAGCCGAGGGGAACCCGTCTGAACTTGCCAGCTTCCGGCAATTCAACCTGAACATCTGGCAGGCGAACAGCCGTGACCCGCTGTTTGACCTGCCGACCTATGACGCCCGCAAGCTGGATGATGATGCGACCGATCTTGAACAGCTTCCGGCCTATATCGGTGTTGACCTGTCGCAGACCGGCGACCTGACCGCCGTTGCCATCGCCTTCCGGCACCCTGATGGGCAGATCACCTTGCGCAATACTTGCTTTGTGCCTGCTGCCGATCTGGAAGGTCGGGCGCACCGCGACCGCGCGCCCTATCAGCAATGGGCCGACCGCGATCTGATCCAGCTTTGCCCCGGTGGGGTGATAGACCAAAGGCAGGTTGAGGATCATATCCGCGAGCTTTGCGCGACCTATGACGTGCAGGAGATCGCAGTGGACCCGGCACTGGCCCGTGTCATGTCGCAGAACCTCTCCGATGACGGCCTGCCGGTCTTCACCCATCCGCAAAGTGCGGTGATCATGTCAGAGGCCACCGGCAATCTGGTGCGCGTGGTGAATGGCGAGATGATCCGCCACAACGGCGACCCGGTGCTGCGCCAGCATTTTGACAATGTAGCCGTGAGCCAGAACCCGCAATCCGGGCTGATCCGTATGCACAAGCAGCGCAGCAATGGCCGGATTGATGCCGCCATTGCCTCTGCCATGGCCGTGTCGCGGGCCGTGACCGCCCATAACAAGAAATCCCGCTATGACGACCCCGAAGTGTTCGGGCTGACTGTGATTTAAAAGGTAACTGAATATGTCCGACGCCGATATGATGGGGCTGATCATCAAGCTGGAAGCGCAGACGCGCCAGCTTCAACGCGACTTTGCCCGCGCCAACTCCATTCAGGCCAAAGCTTCAAAGCAGATGGAAGCCAAGGCCAAGCAATCCGCAGACCAGATCGCCAAGACCTATGAGGGCATGGGCGGGCGCATTGGCAACGCCTTCAAAACCATCGCCATGCCGAAGCTGGCAGGCGTGGCGGGCATGGCCGCAGGCATCGGCGTGGCGGGTGTGGTCGGTGCCGTGCGTAGCCAGGTGCAAGCTATGGCAGAGCTTTCCAACGAGGCTAAACGCGCCGGGATCGGCCTTGAGGCTTTCCAAGAGTGGAAGTTCGTCGCCCAACAGAACCGCATCGGCATTGACGCCCTGACCGATGGCTTCAAGGAACTGCATATCCGGGCGGGCGAGTTCTTCCTTGATGGCACCGGGGCAGGTGCAGAGGCATTCAAAAAACTTGGCTATTCCGCCGAGGAACTGAAAGCCAAGCTGCAAGACCCCTCAAACCTGATGGTGGAAATCCTCGGGCGGCTGTCGCAACTGGATCAGGCCAGCCAGTCCTTCCTTTTGGAAGAAATCTTTGGCGGTGCCGGTGGTGAGCAGTTTTCAGCCCTGCTTGGTCAGGGCGAGGCCGCTTTGCGCCAGACCATCCAGCGCGCCCATGAAACCGGCGCGGTGATGGATGAACAGCTTATCCGCAAAGCACAGGAGCTTGATCGACGCTGGAATGAACTGACCACCACCGGGGCCAACCTGTTCAAGCGCGTGGCCGTGGGTGCCGCTGATGCGGTTGCCGGGATGGTAGGTCTGCGCTCGGAAGTGGACTCGCTTCTGGGCGATGAGGCGCGCGCCCGCACCATCCTTGGCAATGAGGTCTATGACCGCGTCCGCGAAGCCAAGACCCTTTCGGAGGCCCAAAAGGAAATCGTCTCGGACATGGCCGAGGGGATCGAGGATGCTGTCCCCTTTGCCCAAGCGATGGCCGAGAGCCTGCGCGGTGTGGCCGAGGCTATGGCGCAGAGCAGCCCCGAGATGGCCGGGGAGATCGAACGTGCCGCGAACAATATGGACGCTTTGGCCTTCCAGCTTGAGCAGGGCTGGATCGAGGCCGACGAATTCCAAATCAAAATGTCGGATACCATCCGCGATGCCCGCACGGCCACCGAGGAAGTGGGCAAGCTGGACGGCATCGGCTTTGGGATGGTGCTGGGTGGCCTGAGCCGCTTGGCCGCGATGCTGGAGTATGTGGCGCAGAAAGGCCGTGAAGCGCGTGACGCTATGCCTTTGGGCCAAACCACCGGCATCCCTCTGACTGGCGATGTAGATGGGCTGATGCCGCCCGATCCGAAAACCTTTGTCAGCACCAGTAAAAGGCCCGAGGCCCGCCCGGCGAACTGGATCGCGGATATGGATGGCGACGGCATCCCGGATGCCACGCAGGAAGACGGCGCGCCGAAGGGAGCAAAAGGGGGCGGTGGCCGCTCTGGTGACGACTTCGCCCGTGTCGTGGAGGGGCTAAACCGTGAACGGGCCGCGCTGGAAGCCGAGGCGGTGGCCCTGATCGCAGCCAAAGAGGCGGGCAAGGGCTATGCGGATGCCATCGAATTCGCCCGGACCCGTGCGGAGCTTCTGAATGCAGCACAACAATCTGGCAAGCAGATCACCCCCGAGTTGACCGCAGATATTGACCGGCTGGCACAGGCCCATGTCGCGGCTGGCAATGCGGCCCAGAAGGCAGCCGACGATCTGCAAGCGGTGGAAGAGCGCGGCAAGAAGGGCGCTGATGCGCTGTCGGACGTGTTCACCAGCGTCTTGACCGGGGCAGCCTCTGCCGAGGAGGCGCTGGCTGGGCTGTTGATGGAAATCGCCAAGGCGCAGATGAACAAGCTGTTCGTGAACATGTTCTCGGGCGGTGCAGGGGGTGGCATCGGTGAGTTCGTCGGCGGGCTGCTGGGCTTTGCCGAAGGCGGCTATACCGGGGCGGGTGGCAAATATGAGCCTGCGGGCGTGGTCCATAAGGGCGAGTATGTGTTCTCGAAAGAGACCGTGCAGCGCCTCGGGGCCGCGAACCTCGATAGACTCCACCAGAGCGCCCGCAGGGGCTATGCAAGCGGCGGACTGGTCGGTGATGCCGGAAAGATCGCGCAGGCCGCCAGTGCGCGTTCTATGGACTCTGCGAAGGCATCCGCGCCGCAGGTCACGATCAGCGCCCCGGTGACGGTGAACGCAAACGGTGGAACGCCCGAGGCAAACGCCGATCTGGCGGCGCAGGTCGCGAAACAATCCGAGGCGATGTTCCGGGCGTTGGTCCAGAACGAAATCGTCAAGCAAATGCGACCGGGCGGCATGTTGCGCTAAGACTCATGGAGAGGCCGCTAGGGCAGCTCTGTCGCGCCGGGGCTGGTGTGGGGAGGAAAGAAAGGTCGCGCGGCTGTGCGACCCCTTCCTGAGTCTCTGCGGGCCTGTAGCTATGGAGCCGGGGCGCGGGGCTTATCATCCCGAGGGAAGGAGAGCGGGCGAAGCCCGCGATACGACCGGGAGAGGGTTCAATGGGTTTGTCACGATTTTGTCCGTTACGTTAATACTTCTAAGAAGAAGTAGTTACTTAAAGATATTACATATACGGACAGAATCGTGACAAATTTCTCTGTCTCGGGTGGGGGGTGCGTAACGGGCAAAACCGTGACAAAATAAATGCCGCTCCGGTATTGACGCTTAAGGCTTAAGTGTTTAAATGTCACTTCAGTAACCAACTGAGGTGTTAAATGCCGACCCATATCAGCCTGCCGAATGAACGTGTGGAACAGCTTCGCATGATCGCAAAGGCCAAGAATGCCACCATCCCGGAAGTGATCGCCGGTTTCGTCCGCGCCGAGATCGACAAGGGCACGATCCCCGCCACCATCCCCGGTATCGACATTTCCACCACCGGGCCTGAGATCACCATTCGCGCCGCCAGCGGGTTCGAGGCCACCTTTCCGGCTGATCAGGGTCCGACCCTTGCCGATCTGCTGAAAAGCGCCGCTACGGCAACCGCAGACCCCGAGCGCAAGTCGCGGTGGATGGAAGGTCTGGCGGCTCTGTCCGGTATCAAGGTGAAGCGGGCGGGCAACGGCCTGAAACTTGTGTCCCCGATCACCGGTCAAGAGTTCCCACTGAACCTTGATGTGGCTGCCGATCTGGCCGACCAGATCAGCCCCGCCTCGGAATAAAACAGGGGTCAGCGCGCCAACGCCGACCCCCTGTAAGATCACTTTAAAGCTGAGAAGAACATATGCGGAATCCCGCTGAATCACAAGATGAAGATAGCGCATTTGACGCTGACATCATGCGCCAGCTTGCGGCCATCGGCACCGATGAAGACGCTGATCCCGTTCCTGATGCCCGGCCCAAGGTGACGCCTCGGGCATCCGCTGGCCGCTTTCAAGACCCAGATTTTGACGACCCGGATATCACCCGCGCACCGATCAGGCCGACCCGGTATGACAAAGCTGTCGTGAAGCGCCGGACGCTTGAGGCCGAACGCGAGGCCCTGACACAAACGCTGGGATATGACCCGCGCACCCTGCTGGTTCTCGACGAAGCTTTGAAGCACGCCGAAGGTGCGATCAAGCAAGCCCAGAGCGACCTCACCCGCAAGCGCGAAAGCATTGACGAATATCGGACCACCCCAGAGGGAAAATCGAAGTATAATGCCAAACGGCGCAAGCGTGATCGACCTAATGCTGATCGCAAGAGGATGACCCCGGAAGAGGCCAAGACGAATGACGACAATCGCGCATGGGAGCGCCAGACGCGGCTGCGCATGGCTGCGAAGGGACTTTCTGAGGCAGAAATTCAAGCCAAGCTGATCGTGGCCTTCGCTGCACTACAGGAGAAGCGCGCCAAAAAGGCCCAAGCCATTGCCGAGGCTGACGCGATGACCAGTCAGCCGACCTTCGGCATGTTCTGATCGGTGCTTTAGCTATCTATCTGGATAGCTATTTCCAGTGGGTTTCGGATGCCGATAAGTAAGCACTTACTCGCAAATTATTATTCACAATCATATACTTACATTAAAAAAATTTGAGAGATAGGGATTGAAAAACGGGATTCGATGATTCAGATTCCTGATACGAAGCAAATCAGGAAAACCACCTAATGCCGAATTTCATTTCCACCGAAATCTACAATCGCCTGCTGGTTGATCTCTCGGGCGCGTTCATGGCCGCAGCCACCAGCACAGGGGCAGACCTTAACGACAAGCTGGCTGAGGCGCTGGCTTGTGCTGGTGTGCTTCCCGAGGCCTGCCGGGGTGATTTTGAGGGGCGTGTGCCGGCCGCGTGAAGAATTTTCGCATGCTGATGTAATTTCTTGTTGCGCGCCTTAGTTGGTTTTGGTTACACAACACCGACACCGCGGGGGCAGGAGACGCAACATGGTCCTATCAAATGCCGAAAAAGTCCGCCGCTATCGCGAACGGCAAAAGCAGAAACTGGAAGAAGAGAGCAGGCTTACGAGCACGGGCAATGACTTCAAACGTCCGTTTTGGCTTGCACTTGGAAATGAGCTTTCGAGTTACCAGAACGACTTCTATGCATACTTTGAGCAGACCGGCATCGACGCGCCGGAGTTTACTAATGACGATGGACCGGAAGCTTTTGCGCCGGACCATTATCCGGCTAACCAACTGGCCGAAATTTTTCCCGATTTGTCGAATGGTTCACTTCGTCGGGTTGAGGAAATGATCGGCAGCTTAAAGGAGGCCACCGAGACCCTTGCCGGTGCGGTGAACCACTACAAGCGTAACGAGATCAAAGCCCGCTTGGCTGAAATCGAGGCATCCGACTTGTCGGAACCTGAGGCCAAAAAGGCGGCGCTGAAAGAGGCCGCAAGGCTGAACAAGATGCTGGACCAGCTAGATAAGCAGGTTCGTATAACCTTCCCACAATGGAAGGTGACGGGCTGACAGGCCCGAAACAAAAGCGGGAACCGTCAAAGTTCCTACGCCGTGAAGGTTCCCGCCCTGTCTTGTGAAACGCGATAAACACGAAAGGAAATCGCGATGACTTCTAACAATAACACGCCCACCACCTCGGCGGCAACCTCTACCCATGTCGATCCTGCCACCGCCAAGATCACCCCGAGGCCTCGGACTGTCCTAATGGAGACCAATGCCTTCTATCGGTGGCTCGAAGAACTGGTGGGGATTGACCCGGATACGGGTGATTATTACCCCGCAGACTTTGTCATCGACATGGATGACGATGAGCAAAGTGTATTCACCCAAATGATGGGCTACACCCATACTGAATGCGGCCCTGTTGTCGCCCTGTTTTTCAGGAAGGTCGGCAGTGTCGAGGTTCTGGTGGGCTTTGAGCCGACCACGAACCTGCGCCAGATCGTAGACTTGATGGTTGCCCAGGCCGATCTCAAAGCCGCCTGACAAAACCTAACTGAGAACGGGCGCAATCATGCGCCCGTTTTTTCATCCCGATGCGACACACTCCCCCGGCAACCGTAAAAGCGAGTAGCAGGCTGGCGCACCTGATGGTTCAGAACCCACGAAAGCGCTGCGATTAGTCGGTGAGTGCGCGGCATCATATCGCCGGAACCCCGACACGGCACGGCAGCCTTGCTCTGGGCTGCGCGGTGCCAAGTAGCCTTACTTACGCTGACGGGATGGGCGGACCTTCCGCCCATCCCGCCTACCCCCTCAACGAACAGGTGATGCCGTGACCAGAATAGAATAATTGCGCCCGAGGCTGCCCCTATGTCTGCCCCTGTCACTCTTGCCGATCTACAAAAAATGCACAGCATGGCTGCCGCACTTGTTGTGGCCGACCCCGTCTATCTGCCGGTTTTCGAGCGCATCGAGCATGAACTTGCGGCATATGAGGCCAAAGACGATGCAATCAGCCGCGCTCGCGCCATTGCGGCCCGTCACAAGGCGGCTGCTTGAAGAAGCTGCTGCTTGTGTTCCAGCGTGGCACCATCTCCATAGCGTTCACGATTCAGTCGGTGGCCGAACAGATCGCGCCTGATCCGATCATCAATCCCGGCAGCAAGCATCCGATCTTCAAAAGCATGGCGCAGTGAGTAAAGCGTGTGATCAGGGCCTTCCATCAATCCGTTCTCTCGCAGGAACTTATTGATGGTGGCCGAAAGGCTGGCACTGCTTTCCCGATAGCGCGGGAACCCCTCGGGGAACGCCCGCATTGCGTCCAGAGACAAGCCAAGCAGAGGGATGGTGCGCTTGGCATATTTGCTTTTAACCTGCCTGCCTTCCGGCTCAATCGAGATATGGGGCACGTTATGCGCCAGTCTTATCGTGTTCGCGGATAGCGCGGCAAGTTCCGAGGGACGGCAGCCGGTGTTTACCATGACCAGCAGAATTGCTCGGGCCTCTGGGTTCAATCCGTCTAGAGCGCCCGGCGCAGCCAGCTTTTCCCTGATCCACTTGGCCGAGAACGGCGGGCGAACCTTTGCATCCCCTTCCTTGAAAGCGAGATCAGTGAGCGGCAGCACCAGCCCGAGGCGTTTCATCCGGTTCACGGTTTTGAGAATGTCGCCAAGGTGG
Source organism: Pseudogemmobacter faecipullorum (assembly GCF_020539525.1). GTDB lineage: Bacteria > Pseudomonadota > Alphaproteobacteria > Rhodobacterales > Rhodobacteraceae > Pseudogemmobacter > Pseudogemmobacter faecipullorum. Next base: position 89,053 of record NZ_JACDXX010000003.1, read on the forward strand.
ATCAGGTCTTTGTTCGCGCTGTTCGGCGTTAGGTCTTCCTCTTCCAGCCGCTCCATCCACCAGTTGCGGAAATCCAGCATATCGTCGCCAGTGATGTCCTTCATAGCTCTGTCACCGACGACCGCGACGAAGTTCTTCACCGCCTTCACGCGTGGATTCTTCCAGCGCCGAAGCTGATCCTCTGACTTGCCAAGGGTCTTGTCCTTCGCCAGCGTCCAATAGAGTTCCAGCGCCTTTGTGACAGTGAGCGGCGATTCTTTGGCGCCCCCAAGTAGGGCAGAGGCTTCAAGCATATCCGGTTCCTCAGGCTGATCCTTGAAACCGGGGATGGCGGCAAATCTGTCGCGGAGTTCTTCAACTGGCAGCTTGGCGACCTGATCGGCCCGCATGTATCGGAAGCCCCTCGCTTCGGCGAGATCACGGGCAGCGGCAAAACGCTGATCTGCATCAGTGCTGTCACCGGCCAGTTTTGCTTCCCATGCGGCCAGCATCTGCTCCCATGTCGCGGCCTCTTTGGCTCTGGCGACGGAAGGGGAGTCGGTATGGAGGCTGATCCAGACGAACTGGCGCGGCTCTACCGAGGCGTAACGCTTGGGAACCCGCTTATAGAGGTAGAGGGTTCCCTTCACGGACCCGTTGCGCGTTTGAATTGCCATGGCCTTGCCCTACATGTTCATGGGCAGTGTAGCACAAAATGTAACGCAAAATGTATAGCAGATTTGGAGCACTAAAGGTGCGCGAAAGCGTGAATCCATTTGAATTCAACGACTTACATCTAATCACATATGCGTGAATGGCGGAGAGGGTGGGATTCGAACCCACGGTAGGCTTGCACCTACTCCGGTTTTCGAGACCGGCGCGATCGACCACTCCGCCACCTCTCCGGCTTTCTTGGGGGGTCGTCTTGTGAGGCGGTGTTTAGCTTCGGCTTTGGGGGAGTGCAAGAGGCCTCATGCACATAAGTTTGAGAAAGTTTGAAAAAACGCGGACTTGGCGGGCAGGGGTGCGGGGTGCATAGTCAGAACGAGGCCGCAGGATCGGAGAGAGCACTATGTTCAGGGGCATAAAAACAACCGGTTCCGGCCGGCGTTCCGCAGCCTCTGCAGCGGCGAAATCTCCGGGATTTCCGCTGGTTTTCCTGCTGCTGGGCGCCTGTCTTTCCCTGCCGTCCCCCCCGGTTCTGGCGCAGGAAGGCGCGGGCCGGCCGGGCATTGCGGCTTTGCCGGGGGTGATTGCGGCGAATCCGGCGGGTGAGACCGGCCCGGCGGCGGGTGAGGCGGTCTCTGCCGAAGAATCAGCGCGAATCATGGCGCTCTTCGCGGCGATGGGCCTGCCGCAGCTGATGCCGGTTCTGGCCGAAGAGGGGCAGAGCTATGGCGCATCGCTCGGCGCAGCGACCTTTCCGGGCCGTGATGGCCCCGCCTGGCAGGCGGCGGTGGAGCGGCTTTATGACAGCGCGGCGCTCGGGGCGGATCTGGCCGCGGGCCTGATCCGGGCGCTGCAGGGCCAGGATCAGGCGGTTGCCGGGGCCCGGGCGTTTTTCGACTCGGCGCTCGGGCAGAAGGTGGTGGCGGCCGAGGTGGCGGCGCGGCGGCGGCTGCTTGACCCTGAGGAGACCGAGGCCGCCGAAGTGGCGGTGATGAAGCTGCGCGATGCGCGCTCGCCCCGGCTGCGGCTTTACCGCGCGCTGATCACGGCGGGCGATCAGATCGAGAATAATGTCGCAAACAGCCTTGGCGGCGCGCTCGCCTTTGAACAGGGTCTGGCCGAGAGCGAACCCGCCGCGACGCGCCGCGAGACCGGTCACATGGCCGAACAGGTCTGGGCGCAGGAAGGGGCCTATCGCGCCTCATCCGGGGCCTGGATCATGACCTATACGGCCCTGGCCTATGCGGAACTGAGCGAGGCCGAGCTGCGGGCCTATAGTGATTTTCTGGCCTCGCCGGCGGGGCAGGTGGTGAATGCGGCGCTCTATAGCGCTTCGGGTGACAGTTTTCGCAAGATTTTGCGCGGTCTGGGGCGTGAGGCCGGTCTGATGCTGCGCGGCCAGCAGATCTGATCGGCCAGAAGATCTGAGCAGGCAGCATATCTGACAAGGCGGGGTGCGCGTCGCTGCCGGATCCGCTGGTGCAGGGCTGGTCGGTGCGGAGCAGGCGGAACCCCTGCGGCCTGGTCGCGCCAGGCTGAACCTCCGCAGGCTGAACCGCTGCGGGCCGCAAAGTGAAGCTGCCGCAGGCCGCCGGGTAATTCGCCTGCTAAGCCAAAGAGATCGCGCGCGCCTGCACCCGCGAGGCGGCAGCGGGTTCCGGCGCTGCTGCGGCGCGGTCTTTCTGGCGGTTCTGCTGGCAAATTCGCGTGGTTTTACGGGGAAAAGGCTTGACTGAGGCGGTCTGCGCGCAGATAAGCAGCCATCTTCCCCGGGGTGCGAATCCCGGGGTGGTTTGTTTTGAACATCATCCGGCGACGGATGCGCAGTCCGAGGCGGGGGATCCCCCGGCAATACCAAGGATCTGAGGCCCCATAAGGGGGCGCAGGGACCAAGGGGCCACAGGGCGCGGTTAAGGAAAAGGAAGACCCATGACGTTTGCGGTCCTGAAGACCGGCGGCAAGCAGTACAAAGTGCAGGCGGGTGACGTTCTGCGCGTTGAGAAGCTTGACGCTGTGGCTGGTGAAAAAATCCAGTTCAACGAAATCCTGATGGTCGATGCCACCATCGGCGCGCCCTTCGTGGCTGGCGCTGCGGTTCAGGCAGAAGTGATCGACCAGATCAAAGGCGAGAAAACGATTCACTTCGTGAAGCGTCGCCGTAAGCACTCGTCGCAGCGCACCAAAGGCCACCGCCAGCACCTGACGCTGGTTCGCGTGACCGAAGTCCTCGCTGCAGGCGCTGACAAGTCGGGCATCAAAGCTGCAACCGGCACTGCCGATGCACGCCGCGCTGTTCATGAAGCGCCGGCTGCTGCTGCAGCCGCCAAACCGAAGCGGGCCGCTAAGGCCGCTGCTGCAGAGGAGTAATCCCCCATGGCAACTAAAAAGGCAGGCGGTTCATCCCGCAACGGTCGTGACTCGGCTGGTCGTCGCCTCGGTGTGAAACTCTATGGCGGCCAGGCTGTCATCCCGGGCAATATCATCGTGCGTCAGCGCGGCACCACCTTCTTCCCGGGTGATGGCGTCGGCATGGGCCGTGACCACACGATCTTCGCCACCGTCGAAGGCGCGGTTAAGTTCCGCAAGGGCCTGAAAGGCCGCACCTTTATTTCGGTTCTTCCGGTTGCGGAAGCGGCCGAGTAAGCCGAACCTTTACATTCTGAATGTAAACAGGGGATCGGCTGAGAAGCCGGTCCCCTTCCTCATTCCTGCCGCGAAGCACGGGCAGGGATGGGGTAAGCGACATTCTGCCTGTAAGACCTCCGGAGAGGAGACGCTATGGTTGCCGATGCATTGAAAAACCCCGGTCGGGCGCCGACAAAAAATCCGGGCCAGATGCCCGGGGTCCGCGGTCAGGCCTTTGGTGAGGGGGTGAACCTTGCCGGAACAGAGGGGCTGCGCCTTGCTGCCGGCCGGTTTGAGCTGCGCCCGGTGCGCCATTCCGATGCCGGGCTGATCGCGCATTATGCCGCCGACCGCCGTCTCGCCGAGGCGACACAGAATATTCCGCATCCTTTCCCGCCCGGAGCCGCCGCCGCCTATGTGGCGCGCGCCATGGATCACGACCATCCCGGCACGATCTGGGCCATGGATGGCACGGTCAGCGGCCTGTCCGAACTGCTCGGGGTGATCTCGCTGAAGCCGATGGAGGTAAAGGCCGGGCGTTCGGGGCAGTCGGAAGTGGCCTATTGGGTCGCGCCAGCCTTCTGGAATACCGGCATAGCCTCGGATGCGGTACGGGCACTGGTTGAGGCTAACCCGCTGAAAGACTGTACCTATTTTGCCGAGGTTTTCCAGGATAATCCCGGCTCGGCCAGGGTGCTGACCAATGCCGGTTTTGAATATCTGGGCGATGCCGAGGCTTTCTCGGTGGCGCGCAATGCCATCGTGCCGACCTGGACCTATATCCGGAAGCTGGTGAAGTGAGTCTGGTGATCCGCGAGGCCAGTGCTGCTGATGCTGCGGGCATCGCGGTGATCTATAATGATGCGGTCGCGCGGACGACGGCGATTTTCAACGACCATCAGGTCGATGTGAAAGACCGCGAAGACTGGATGGCGACGCGCCAGCAGGCCGGATTCCCGGTGCTGGTGGCGCTTTGCGATGGCGCGGTGGCGGGCTATGCCAGCTACGGCCCCTGGCGTCCGCATGACGGCTTTTGTCTGACGGCGGAACATTCGGTCTATGTGGCACAGGCCGCCCGCGGCCGGGGGCTGGCGCTGGCGCTGATGCAGCAGCTGATCGCCCGCGCCCGCGCCGATGGCCTGCATGTGCTGGTGGCGGCGATTGAGGCGGGCAATCAGCCCTCTCTGGCCTTGCACCGCCGCCTTGGCTTCAGCGAAACCGCGCTGATGCGTGAAGTGGCGCAGAAATTCGGCCGCTGGCTGGATCTGCAGTTCATGGAGCTGCGGCTCGATGAGCGACCATCGCCCTGAGCGCATCGCCGTTCCCGGCGCCGCCTTTGCAGGCGGGGGCCGGGGCGCAGACATCTGCGGTTGCCGCATCGCCTCGCAGCGCTTCATCTGTCTGTAAATATCCCCGCCGGAGGCCCTTCTGCCTGCCGCAGCCCCATTGCCCGAGCGCCGCGCTTGAGATAGCGGCGCATCTCCTGTATCGCCGAGTAACCCTGACGAAAGCCTGTACCGATGAAATTCCTTGACCTCGCAAAAGTCTATATCCGCTCGGGCGGCGGCGGCGCTGGTTCCGTCTCGTTCCGGCGTGAGAAATTCATCGAATTCGGCGGGCCGGATGGCGGCGATGGTGGTCGCGGCGGCTCGGTCTGGGTTGAGGCGGTCGAGGGGCTGAACACCCTGATCGATTACCGCTATCAGCAGCATTTCTTTGCCCGTAACGGCCAGCATGGCATGGGCAATCAGAAAACCGGTAAATCCGGTGAAGATGTGATTATGAAGGTGCCGCTGGGCACTGAAATTCTTGATGAGGATGAGGAAACTGTCCTCGCCGATCTGACCGAGCCGGGGCAGCGCGTGCTGCTGGCTCAGGGCGGCAATGGCGGCTGGGGCAACCTGCGCTTCAAATCCTCGACCAACCGCGCGCCGGCCAAGGCCAATCCCGGCATTCCGGGTATCGAGCGCACCATCTGGCTGCGGCTGAAGCTGATCGCGGATGCCGGTCTGCTGGGCCTGCCCAATGCCGGGAAATCGACCTTCCTCGCGGCGGTGTCGAATGCCCGTCCGAAGATTGCGGATTATCCTTTCACCACCCTGATTCCGAATCTCGGCGTGGTGGGGATTGATGGCAGCGAATTCGTCATGGCCGATATTCCCGGCCTGATCGAGGGCGCGAGCGAGGGCCGGGGCCTTGGCACCCAGTTCCTCGCCCATGTCGAGCGCTGCAAGGTGCTTTTGCATCTGGTGGACGGCACGTCAGAGACGGTGGCCGAGGATTACCAGACCATTGTCACCGAGCTGGAAGCCTATTCAGAGCTGCTGGGCGACAAGCCAAGGGTTCTGGCGCTGAACAAGGTCGATGCGCTGCTCGATGAAGAGATTGAAGAGCGCCGCGCGGCGCTGGAAAAAGCCTCGGGCGGCCGGGTCTATGTGATTTCGGGCGCGGCCGGTAAGGGCCTGCCAGAGGTGCTGCGGGTGCTGATGGCTGAGATCCGCGCCACCGGGGCGCTGGAAGTGGAAGACGGGCCCTGGCGCCCCTGAGGAAGTAAGACCGTGGCGCTTCAGGCCCCTGATATTCGTGCCGCACGGCGGCTGGTGATTAAGATCGGCTCGGCTTTGCTGGTCGACCGGGCCAGGGGGCTGCGGCAGTCCTGGCTCTCGGCTCTGGCGATGGATGTTGCCGAGGCCAGGGTGAATGGCACCCAGGTGGTGCTGGTCTCTTCCGGTTCGATCGCGCTTGGCCGCATGGTTCTGGGCCTGCCCCAGGGCGAGCTGGCGCTGGAACAGGCCCAGGCGGCGGCGGCGGTCGGCCAGATCCGGCTGGCCCGCGCCTATGAGGAGGTGCTGGCGCCGCATGGCATCACCACCGCCCAGGTGCTGGTGACGCTGGAGGATACCACCGACCGGCGCCGCTATCTCAACAGCCGCGCCACGATGGAGACCCTGCTCAGCCTCGGCGTGGTGCCGATTGTTAACGAAAACGATACAGTCGCCACGGATGAGATCCGTTTTGGCGACAATGACCGGCTGGCGGCGCAGATCGCGGTGACCGCCGGGGCCGATCAGCTGATCCTGCTCTCTGATGTTGACGGCTTCTACACCGCCAATCCGAAAGAAGACCCGGCGGCGCATCGTTTTGATCTGGTCGATCAGATCACGCCGGAGATTGAGGCCATGGCCGGGGATCCGATTTCGGGCCTGTCGAAAGGCGGGATGAAGACCAAGCTGATGGCAGCGAAAACCGCGGTGGCGGGAGGCTGTGCCATGGCGATCATGGAGGGCTCGGTGCCGCGGCCGCTGAAGGCGCTGGCCGAGGGCGCGAACCGGACCTGGTTCCTGGCCGAGGGCGACCCCCAGGCGGCGCGCAAGCGCTGGATCAATGCGATGAAGGAAAAGGGCAGGGTCCGGCTTGATGCCGGGGCGGTCACTGCCCTGCGCCAGGGCAAAAGCCTGCTGCCTGCCGGGGTGGTCGGGGTAGAGGGCCAGTTTGGCCGCGGCGAGCCGGTCGGCATCCTCGGTCCGGAGGGCGCAGCTCTTGGCAAGGGGCTGATCCGCTATACATCCGAGGAGGCCAGGGCCATTGCCGGGCACCGCTCGGGCGAGATTGAGGCGATTCTCGGCTATGCCGGGCGCGCCGCACTGATCCACCGCGACGATATGGTGGTATAAGAGAGCCGGGAGGGCCGGGGCATGTCAGCCCGCCCGCCCGGAAGTGTGACGTCAGGGGAAGGGCCCCTGACCTGGAAGGAAAAGACCATGGACGGCCAGTTTTCAGATCTGATGGAGCAAATCGGTACAGCCGCGCGCAAAGCCGCGGCAGAGCTGGCTTTTGCCCCGCCAGAGCAGAAAACCGCCGCGCTGATGGCCGCCGCCGCTGCGGTTGAGGCGGCAGAGGCGGCGATCCTCGCCGCCAATCGGCTCGATCTCGATTATGCCGCCTCGAAAGGGCTGAGCCCGGCGATGCAGGACCGGCTGCGCCTTGATGCAGGCCGGATCGCCGGCATCGTGGCGGCTTTGCGCGATGTGGCGGGCCAGGCCGATCCGGTCGGCCGGGTGCTTGAGGAATGGGACCGCCCCTCGGGGCTGCATATCCAGCGCGTGGCAACGCCTTTGGGCGTGGTGGGGGTGATCTATGAAAGCCGCCCCAATGTCACCGCCGATGCCGGGGCGCTGTGCCTGAAGGCCGGGAATTCGGTCATTCTGCGCGGCGGCTCGGACAGCCTCAATTCCTCGCAGGCGATCCATGCCGCTATGGTTGAGGGGCTGCGCGCCGCCGGTCTGCCCGAGGCCGCGATCCAGCTGGTGCCGGTGCGCGACCGCGAGATGGTCTCGGCCATGCTGCGCGCCAGCGAGTATATCGATGTGATCGTGCCGCGCGGTGGCAAGGGCCTTGTCAGCCTGGTGCAGTCCGAGGCGCGGGTGCCGGTCTTTGCCCATCTGGAGGGCATCTGCCATGTCTATGCCGATGGGGCAGCGGATCTGGAGAAAGCGCGCCGCGTGGTGCTCAATGCCAAGACCCGGCGCACCGGGATCTGCGGCTCGGCCGAATGCCTGCTGATCGACCGCGCTTTCTATGAAAAGCACGGCGCGGTGCTGATCGAGGATCTGGTGCAGGCCGGGGTCGAGGTCCGGACCGAGGGCGAACTGCTGCAGGTTGCGGGCACGGTTCAGGCCGCGCCCGGGGATTTCGGCTGTGAATTCCTCGATATGATCATCGCCGCGAAACTCGTCGAGGGTGTGGACGGGGCGATTGACCATATCCGCCGCTACAGTTCAAACCATACGGAATCGGTGCTGACCGAGGATGATGCGGTGGCAGATCGCTTCTTCCGCCGCCTCGATTCCGCGATCCTGATGCGCAATGCCTCGACCCAGTTCGCCGATGGCGGTGAATTTGGCATGGGCGGCGAGATCGGCATTGCCACTGGCAAGATGCATGCACGCGGCCCGGTGGGGGCGGCGCAGCTCTGCAGCTTTAAATATCTGGTGACCGGCGACGGTACAATCCGCGGCTGATTGCCGAAAAGCCCCGGGCAACCTGGCAACATTCCCCCTGCATACCCCGGTATGCAGGGTTTTTACTGGCCGCGCCCCGGCAGGCGACCTAGACCCAGGGGCTGAGACCCTCCTGTGACTAAGGCCGATCTATGCCCCCCGTTTCCGACCACCCGCTGCGTTACGCCACCGTCAATGAGCTGCATGCCCGGCCGTTCCCCGCGCTGGAACTGCCCTGCACCGCTGTGGTGATGGCCTTCAAAGAGCCGCATGACGCCGCCGGGCGCGACCGTGCCGCCGATCTGGCGCATCTGATTGATCTGGTCGACCGCCATGGCGGCAGCCATCCCCAGCCCGAGGCGACGCATTATTCCGGCGAGATCGGCCGGGGCACGCTGAAATGGGAAAGTCATACCGAGTTCGTCAGCTATTCGGCCTTTACCCCCGGCGTCAGCCCGCGCGCCTTTGATCCGGCGGAAAGCGGGGTCTTCCCCGAGGACTGGCTCGAGGCCGCCCCCGGCCAGCGTATTGCCTCGCTCCTGATCCGGGTTGAGACCATGCCCTCATCGCTGGGCGAGATTTTTGCCCGGGTCGAGGACTGGTTCGTCCCCGAAAGTCTGGCTCTGTCGCGGGTGGTGGATGGCGCGGCGGTGATCGCCGGAGACTTCCGCATCGATGCCGCCGGCCATACCCGCTTTGCGGTTTTCGTGCGCCCCGGCACCGGGCGGCGCCGCATCGGCCGGATCGTGCAGCGTCTGTGCGAGATTGAGATCTACCGTGCCATGTCGATGCTGGGCCTTGCCCGGGCCCGGGCGCTGAGCGCCGAGCTGAACCGGCTTGACCCGCGGCTGTCGAACCTGGTCTCGGGCCTTGACAGCCCTGGCGAGACCGGGCCGGATCCGGAGGCGGCGCTTGATGAGCTGCTGTCGATCTCTTCGGCGCTTGAGCGTCAGGCGGTGCGGGCCTCGTTCCGTTTTGGCGCCACCCAGGCCTATGAGGCGATTCTGACCCAGCGCATCTCGGTGCTGCGCGAGGAAAGGATCGATGGCCGTCAGACTTTTGGCGAATTTATGATGCGCCGCTATGATCCGGCGATGCGTACGGTGAAATCCTCGGAAGTGCGGCTGAAGGCTTTGTCGGAACGCGCCGAGCGCGCGGCCGAGCTGCTGCGCACCCGGGTCGATGTCGATCGTTCGGCGCAGAACCAGCGGCTGCTCGAAAGCATGGACCGGCGCGCCGATCTGGCGCTCAGGCTGCAGCATACGGTCGAGGGGCTCTCGGTGGTGGCGATCAGCTATTATGCGGTCAGCCTCGGGGCCTATGCGCTTTATCCGCTGGCGGCGCTGGCCGGGGTTTCGAAAGAGCTGCTGACCGCAGCCCTGGTTCTGCCGGTGCTGGGCCTGGTCTGGGCGGGGCTGCGCCGGGTGCGAAAATCCTTTCACTGAGGCGGGGGACGGGCATTGACCTCGCGCGCAACCGGCGCGAGTGTCGCGGCAGAAAATACTGAGCGCAGCAGGCCCGCTATGACTTTCCCGATCCATGAGGCGACCCCGATCCGGTTTCAGGGCGCCTTGCCTGACAGGGTGGATGTGGTGGTGATCGGCGGTGGTATCATCGGGGTGATGACCGCCTGGCATCTGGCCGATCGCGGCCAGAAGGTCCTGCTTTTGGAAAAGGGCCGCATCGCCGGCGAGCAGTCCAGCCGCAACTGGGGCTGGATCCGTCAGCAGGGCCGGGATCCCGCCGAGCTGCCGATCTCGATGGAGAGCCTGCGGCTCTGGCTGGAAATGCCCGAAACCCTGCGCGAGGCCATCGGCTTCCGGCAGCAGGGCGTGCTCTATCTGGCCAATAAGCCCGGCGATATGGCGGCATTCGAAAGCTGGCTGGAATCGGTCAGCGGCTCGGGCGTCGACAGCCGGCTGCTGACGCGCAGCGCCGTCGCCGATCTGATCCCGACGGGTCAGGCGGGCTGGGCGGGGGGCATTCTGACCGCTTCGGATGCCCGGGCCGAGCCCTGGGTGACGGTGCCGCTGCTGGCCGGGATTGCCGCGGCAAAGGGCGTGGAGATCCGCGAGAACTGCGCTTTGCGCTGCCTTGATCTGGCGGCGGGGCAGGTGGCGGGGGTGGTGACCGAGGCGGGCCGGGTCGCCTGTGACCAGGTGGTGGTCGCGGCCGGGGCCTGGTCGCGGCTGTTGCTGAAGGCGCATGGCATCCGCCTCCCGCAGCTGACGGTGCTGTCCAGCGTTGCCGCCACCGTAGCCTTGCCCGAAGTCTATGCCGGCAATGCGGTCGACAGCCATTTTGCCTTCCGCCGCCGCATGGATGGCGGCTATACAATCGCCCCCGGCGATCATCAGGATTTCCTGATCGGCCCGGATGCTTTTGCCGAATTCCTCACCTATCTGCCGCTGATGGGGCGCACCTTTACCAATATGGGCTACAGGCCCATGGCGCCGAAGCATTTCCCCGATGCCTGGGGCACCAGCCGCCGCCTCGATGGCGACCGGGTCAGCCCGTTTGAGAAGATGCGCATTCTGAACCCGAAGCCGAATGCAAAGGCGCTGTCGCGGCTGCAGGACCGCTTTGCCGCCGCTTTCCCGCAGATCGGCCGCCCGGAGCTGCAGACCGCCTGGGCCGGAATGATCGATACCATGCCCGATATCGTGCCGGTGATCGACCGCGCGCCGAAGATCGGCGGGCTGGTGATTGCCACCGGCATGTGTGGCCATGGCTTTGGCATCGGCCCGGGCATGGGGCGGGTGATTGCCGATCTGACCCTGGGCCGCGAGACCGGCCATGATCTCAGCCGCTTCCGCTTTGGCCGCTTCAGCGATGGCTCGAAACTGGTGCCCGGCCCCGCGCTCTGACCAGGCCGGGCTGACCAGGGCGCTCTGACCAGGGCGGGCGGATTATGGCTGCTGTGACCCGGGCCTGCAGATCCGGGCGGCTGATCTCTATGCCCGGATCTCGTGCTCCGGGCCGGGGCGCATGGCGCGAAGATCAGAACTGGTGCGGCCCGGAACAGGTGTAGCCCGGAACTGGCGCGGTAAGGAGAGGGCTTGCCCTTCCGCCGGGGCGGGTGCAGTTTTGGCGGCGCTAAGGAGTGCCAAATGCCCGTCAGGAACCGTATCGCTGAACTCGCCCCGGAAATCGCCGCCTGGCGCCGGGATTTTCACCGCTTCCCCGAACTGGATTACGATCTGCCGCGCACCGCTGGCCGGGTGGCGGAACTCTGCCGCAGCTTTGGCTGTGATGCGGTCACCGAGGGCATCGGGCGTTCGGGCGTGGTGGCGGTGATCAAAGGCCGCAACGATAGCAGTGGCCGGGTGATCGGGCTGCGCGCCGATATGGATGCTTTGCCGATCCATGAGACCAGTGGCGTGCCCTATGCCTCGCAGACCCCGGGGGCGATGCATGCCTGTGGCCATGACGGCCATACCGCCATGCTGCTCGGCGCGGCGAAATATCTGGCCGAGACCCGCAATTTCGACGGCCAGGTGGTCTGCATCTTCCAGCCCGCCGAAGAGGGCGGTGGCGGCGGCCTCGCCATGCTGAAGGATGGCCTGGTCGGGCGCTGGGGCATTGATGAGGTCTACGGCATGCATAATATGCCGGGCCTTGCCACCGGCCAGTTCGCCATCCGCTCCGGCGCGATCATGGCGGCCTCGGATCAGTTCATCATCCGGGTGACCGGGCGCGGCGGTCATGCCGCCAAACCGCATGAGGCCATCGATACCACCCTTGTCGCGGCGCATATCGTGGTGGCGGTGCAGAGCATCGTCTCGCGCAATACCGATCCGCTGAAATCGGCGGTGGTCTCGGTCTCGACCCTCGCCAGCGACAGCACGGCCTATAATGTGCTGGCGCAGGATGTGGTGATGAAGGGCACGATCCGGGCGCTGGATGAGGATGTGCGCAATTTCTCGGAAGCGCAGCTGCGCCGCATTGTCGAGGGCACGGCGGCGATGTTTGGCGCCAAGGCAGAGCTGGAGTATTTCCGCGGCTATCCGGTGACGGTGAACCATGCGGATCACACCGCCTTCGCCGCCGCAGTGGCCGAGGCGATCAGCCCCGGGGTCGATAGCGAGGTTGCGCCGCTGATGGCGGCCGAGGATTTCTCCTATATGCTTGAAGCCCGCCCCGGCGCCTATATCTTCCTTGGCAATGGGGCGACCGCGCCTTTGCATCATGCTGGCTATGATTTCGATGATGCCGCCATCCCTTACGGGGTGAGCTGGTTCGCGGGCATGGCCGAAAGCCGGATGCCGGTCGCCTGATGAGGAGTGTGAGATGAGTGAGATGAGTGAAGAGCGTGCAGTTCTGGCGGGGGGCTGTTTCTGGGGGATGCAGCAGCTGATCCGGCGGATGCCGGGGGTGATCTCGACCCGGGTCGGCTATACCGGCGGCGAAGTGCCCCATGCCACCTATCGCAACCATGGCCATCATGCCGAGGCGATTGAGGTGGTGTTTGATCCGGCGCGGCTGAGCTACCGGCAGCTGCTGGAGTTTTTCTTCCAGATCCATGATCCGACCACCCGCGACCGTCAGGGCAATGATCTGGGGCCAAGCTATCGCTCGGCGATCTACTGGACGTCACAGGCGCAGCGCGCCACCGCGATTGATACTATTGCCGATGTCGATGCCTCGGGTCTCTGGCCGGGCAAAGTGGTGACCGAGGTCGAGGGGGCGGCCGAATTCTGGCAGGCCGAGCCCGAGCATCAGGATTATCTCGAGCGGCGTCCCGATGGCTATACCTGCCATTTCATCCGCCCGGGCTGGGTGCTGCCCAGGCGCGCCGGGGCCTGAGCGGCCCTTCGGGACAGAGGGCCGGGCGCTCAGCCCCCCGGCGCATTCCCGGCCGCTGCCGTTTCCGTTTTCGCTGCCGCGCTGCAGCTTTTGCGCGCCGGTCCGGCCAGGCGTGGTCCGGCTAGGCGCGGCGCTTGCCCTGGCGGTTGATCAGCACCGCCTCCTGCCAGGGGCCCGGAGGCTTGTCACTGCGATGCGTGCAGCCTGGCCAGCAGCAGGGCCGCTTTTTTCCTGCCAGCACTTCGGCGCAGCAGCGCCCGATGCGGCTGGCGCGCGTCTTTGCCTGTTTCGCGTCATCGACCCAGCAGATGAACTCATTGCGCCCGAGCGGCGTGAGGCCCTGCCATAAAGCCAGCAGTTCGGGACTGGCGCTCAGCGCGGTTCGCAGATCCTGCTGCGCTTCGTGGACAGTGCCATGCAGAAAATCACGCATCACCAGAGCTCCGAAAGATCAGCTGAGCCGGATTTGCTGCGCCGGGCTGATCGGGCGCAGCAGGCAAGGGCATGGTCTGAGGCTGGACCCCAAAGCGCGAAATGTCCACCAGAAGGTTAAAACCGCGTATGTCCCGGCAGGAAGCCGGCGGGGGATTAAGGGCCGGAACGTGCTGAAAACTGGCCTGCCGGCTCAGCGCCTTTCGGGAAAGGGCCGGGCGGGCGCGATGCGGCGGGTTGCGCCGCTCCTGGAAATTTCTGGTCGCGACGCAGGCGGGGGCAGGGCTGCAGGGGCGCGGGGGGGTGGTGCGGGGGGAATCTCATTCCCCAAAGCGGCTTATCTTTAGAATTCCGAATGACGATAATTCCTGTAGTCTTTTTCCTGTTCAAGGAAAGGACCGGACAGATGATTACCACGCTTCTCGTTCCTGGCCTCGACGGATCGCCCGCACCGCACTGGCAGCACTGGTGGGCCGCAGGCGATCCGCGCGCGCTGATGGTCGGGCTTTCAGAGCCTTCGCGCCCGGTGGCGGAGGTGCAGGAGGTCGAGCTGGCCTCGATGATCCTGCAGCATCCCGATTGTATCCTTGTCGGCCATTCACTGGGGGCGGTGCTGATCGCGCGTCTGCTGAGCCGCTGGCCGCATCTGCGGGTGGCCGGCGCGCTGCTGGTTGCCCCGGCCGAGACCGAAGGCAGGGGTCGGATCAGCAGTTTCGGCGCTTTGCCCGAACGGCCGCTGGATCTGCCCGCCACGGTTGTGGCCAGCCGCAATGATCCCTGGATGGGCTTTTCCCGCGCCGCGCATCTGGCCCGGGTCTGGCAGGCGGATCTGGTCGATCTCGGCTTTGCCGGACATATCAATACCGCCTCGGGCTATGGCCCCTGGAAAGCGGGCAAGGCTTTGCGCGATGCGCTGCTGCGCCGGGCGCGGGGCGGGGCTGCGCCCGGGCCGCTGCACCCGGTGCGGCCATATCCGGTGCCCTCATATGCGGGGCCCCCATATCCTGTGACGGGGCCCGGGGCAGGTCGGGGTGCGGCGCTGCGGGTGGTGTCATGAGCCGCCGCACCACCGCCTGGGGCAGCCGCAGCCTGCGCGACGGTTTCGGCGGGCTGATGCTGGTCCTTGCCTTCGGGCTGGTGCTGGGCCTGGTCCTTGCCCCGCGCCAGACCTTTGTCGGCCCGCTGCCGGACAGGGCCGCGCCGGCGCAGGGAGGGGAAAGATGATTTTTCATGGTTTTGACCCGGGTTTTGCCAGGTTTCCGGACCGCGCTGAAACTGGTCCGGCCGGGCCGGAGCTGGCAGAGCCGGGGGTGGATACAGCTCTGGCGCCGCCTGAGGGGCGGCCCTGGCCGCTCGTCCTCTGTGCTCTGCTCTGGCTGAGCACCGCTGCCGGGCTGGCAGCCTGGCTCTGGTCGGGCGGGTAAGCACAAAGGCCCGGGTCACCGGGCTGCCCTCAGACCGGGCTGCCCTCAGGCCTGGCTGCGGGCAGCAGCCGGGCTTTTCACCTCTCGTTCGCCTCCTTCCCGCAGCCCGCCCGTGACCCGCAGTCCCGGGCGGGATAATTTTCTGCTTCGCGCAGACGCCCGGAGGGGAACTGAATTTTCTGTACAGCATTCTGTTCACGAAGCTTTGCCCTGCCCTGGGGTTGACCTAGACTGGCGGATCATGGCGCATAGCCGCAGAATTCACTTGTGTGATCTCTGCTGTGGCAGAGTATCAGGCCCCGGCTGGCACTCCCCTGCGGGATTGCGGCGGGAGGGCGCTGCGGAAAGGAAGAAAATGTCTGTGGTTCTTGATCGGCGGAAGATGGTTTTGCTTATGGGCACGGCCTTTGTGGCTGCCTGTGCACCGAAAGCGCCCGCCGTTGTCGATCCGGCGGCCAGTGTCCCGCCGGAGGTGCTGCAGAGATATGCCGCGCTGACGGATAATGGCTTTGATATTCCCGCCGTGCCGCCGCGTTATCTGACCCCCGAGAATATCCGCAGCGAGGTCGATCTGGCGATCACCGATGCGCCGGGCACCATCGTGATCGACCCCTGGCAACGCTATCTCTATTTCATCCTGCCGGGCAACCGCGCCACCCGTTACCGGGTTGCGGTCGGCGATCAGGGCCGTTCCTTCTCGGGCGAGGCCGTGGCGCAATATGACCGCAACTGGCCGAGCTGGCGCCCGACCGATAATATGATCCGCGAATTCCCCGATATGTACGGCCCCTATAAAAACGGGCTGGAAGGCGGGCTGAAAAACCCACTCGGCGCGCGGGCGATCTATCTGTTCCGTGGTAAGGTCGATACCTATTACCGCATCCATGGCACCAATGAGGTGGCCTCGGTCGGTCATGCGACCTCGGCCGGCTGTATCCGGATGTATAATCAGGATGCGATCCATCTGGCCGCAACCTATCGCCGGGGCGCGAAAGTGCTGGTGCTGACCGAGGCGCAGAGCCAGGCTGCCTTCGGCGCCTTTGTGCCCGCGACCACGCCCTATTCGGGCGGCTCGTTCAGCGATTATATCCGCACCGATCCGGTGCCGACCGATCCTTCGCTCTATGCCGATTCCTGACCGGCCGGGCCTTTGCACCCGCCCATGCGCATAAGCGGCCCCTTCAGATCCCCCCTGTGCCCGAACTGCGGAGAGAGGGGCCAGCCGGGCTGGGATCCGGCGCCGATCGGGCTTAAACCCTTGCGGACAGGGCTGGCCCGAAGGGCGGAACCAGCCGCTTGCGGATCTGAGTTTTGACCCTTTTTCGGCGCTATATCCTTGGTCTCAGTCTTGGCACGGCCGGGGGCCTGTTGTTCTGGCAGCTTGGCCTGCCGCTGCCCTGGATGCTCGGCGCGTTGAGCGCCACGATGATCGCCTCGGTCTGCGGCCTGCCGCTTGCCGGACCTGATCGTTTCCGCCCCTGGGTGGTGGCGGTGATCGGGGTGATGCTCGGGGCGCGATTCTCGCCCGAAGTGATGGCCCAGGCCCTGTCCTGGCTCGGCTCGCTCGGTCTGCTGACGCTGTGTCTGATCGCCATGGGGCTGGTGAATGTGCCGTTCTACCGCTTTATCGGCGGCTATGACTGGCGCACCTCTTATTTCGCCGGCATGCCCGGCGGCCTTGCCGAGATGATCGAACTGGCCGAGGCGAAGGGCGGCAAAGTGCAGCCGGTGATCCTGTCGCACAGCCTGCGGATCGTGGTCACCATTGCGCTGATCGCGGTCTGGTTTCGCCTGATCCTTGGCCATTCGGTCGGCAGTGGCGCGGGCTTCTCTGTCGCGCTTTCCTGGAGCGAGGCGGGCCTTTTGCTGGCGGCGGCGGTATTTGGCAGCCTGATCGGCAGGGCTTTGCGCTGGCCCGCGCCGACATTTCTCGGACCGATGGCGCTTTCGGCGGTGCTGCATCTGAGCGGGATTTCCGAAAGCGCGCCGCCCGGCATTCTGGTCAACGCGGCGCAGATCGTGCTGGGCACGGTGCTGGGCTGCCGCTTTCGCGGCGTGCCGCTGGCGGCTCTGCGCCATGCAGCGCTGCTCAGCCTTGGCTCGACGGCGCTGATTCTGGGCCTGGCGCTTGGCTTTTCCTGGGCGATGCAGGCCTTGCTCGGCATTGATATGATGCAGGCTCTGCTGGCGCTGGCCCCGGGCGGGCTGACCGAAATGGGGCTGATTGCACTGGCGATCGAGGCGGATGTGGCCTTTGTCGCTTTGCATCATGTGGTGCGGATTCTGATTGTCCTGGTGGCAGCGCCGCTGGTCTTTACCCTCTTTGATCGCAGGCTCGGCAAGAGCCACCCCGGCTCAGACCCAGGCTCAGGCCCGGGCTGAGCCTGTCCGGATCAGGGCCGGACAGCCGTTTTTCAGGCAATTTCAGGATAATTCACTCCGGCCCCGATGAAAACAGCGGGGCCGCTGTAATTCTCCTTGCTCAAAGCACAGTTGCCCCCACAATATGATCAAAAAGATAAGACAGCAGGGGAAGACCGTTGCACGAGAATTCTGCCGCAAAGCCGGCGATCATCGCCCGGGATGTGATCAAGGCCTTTGGTCAGGGCGAACATAGTGTCAGGGCACTGGATAATGTGTCCTGCGAGATCCGGCAGGGCGAGTTCTTCACGCTCCTCGGTCCGTCGGGCTGTGGCAAGACCACTTTGCTGCGGCTGATCGCCGGGTTCGAAATGCCCTCATCGGGGCAGATCCTGATCGATGGCACCGATGTGACCGGCCGGCCGCCGAACCGGCGCGAGGTGAATACTGTCTTTCAGTCCTATGCTTTGTTCCCGCATCTGACCGTGGCCGAGAATGTCGGTTTCGCGCTGAAAATGCAGGGAAAATCCAAAGCCGAGACCGGGGCGCGGGTCAGTGAGATGCTGGCTCTGGTCAAGCTGGAAGCTATGGCCGGGCGGCGCACCAGCCAGCTTTCGGGCGGGCAGCAGCAAAGGGTGGCGCTTGCCCGGGCGCTGGCACCGCGCCCCAAGGTGCTGTTGCTCGATGAGCCGCTCTCGGCGCTGGATCTGAAGCTGCGCAAGGAAATGCAGGTCGAGCTGAAACGACTGCAGACCGAGACCGGCATCACCTTCGTCTTCGTTACCCATGATCAGGAAGAAGCCCTGACCATGTCGGACCGCATCGCGGTGATGTCGGCAGGAAAGATCCAGCAGGTCGGTGGCCCGCGTGAGATCTATACCGCCCCTGTCAACCGCTTCGTTGCCGATTTCATCGGCGAGACCAATTTCATCCCGGTGCGGCCGGTGGAAGGCGGCGCGCGTCTGCCCAATGGCTCGGTGATCGCGGCCCAGGGCAGCGGTACGCTGCTGACCATCCGCCCCGAGCAGCTGCGCCTTGTGCCCGCCGACAGCCCCGGCAGCCTGAAAGCCAGGGTGACCAATGTGGTCTATTTCGGCACCGATACCCATGTCTATCTGGAGCTGGAAGATGGCACCGGCCTGACCGCCCGGGTGCCCAGCCCGGCGGATGGCGCGCCGATGCATCAGACCGGCCAGCGCCTTGGCCTCGGCTTTGCCGAGGGTGCGGCGCGGCTGATCCGGGAGTAAAGCGATGACGCGTTCCTCTCTTTCCGCGGCAGAGCTGGCGCAGAGCCGCGCCTCTGCCCGCAATGCCTGGCTGCTCTCGGCCCCGGCTTTGCTGCTGCTCTTCGTCGCCGCCTGCGGTCCGCTTTTGATCGTGGTGGTCTATTCCTTCCTCACCGCCGGGCCGACCGGCGGGGTGAAGTGGGAGTTTTCCTGGGATGCCTGGACCTCGATCCTCTATAGCCGCGATATTTTTGATGACACGCTGAAGCTCGCCGATGCCCATCTGACGATCTTCTGGCGCTCGCTGAAAATCTCGGTTCTGACCACGCTGATCACCTTTGCCGTCGGTTTCCCGACCGCCTGGTTTATCGCCACCCGCCCGCCGGCCGCGCGCGCCTTCTGGCTGTTTCTGATCACCATTCCGTTCTGGACCAATCTGCTGATCCGCACTTTCGCCATCACCGAGGTGATCCGGGCCGAGGGGCTGATGAATACCGCGCTGATCGGCCTCGGGCTGATCTCGGCGCCGATCCGGCTGATGAACACCGATACCGCGGTGCTGATTGGCATGGCCTATGTCTATCTGCCGCTGATGGTGCTGCCGCTTTTCGCCGCGATTGACCGCTTTGACATGCGGCTGCTCGAGGCGGGCTATGATCTCTATGCCTCGCGGCTGCAGGTTCTGCGCCATGTGATCCTGCCCATCGTCAGGCCGGGCATTGTCGCAGGCTCGATCCTCGTCTTCGTGCCCTCGCTCGGCGCCTATGTCACGCCGCGCATCCTGGGGGGCGGCAAGAATATGATGATCGGCAATTTCATCGAACTGCAGTTCGGCCAGGGCCGCAACTGGCCGCTTGGCGCCTCGCTTTCGGTGGCGCTGCTGGTGGTGGTGATGGTGGCTTTGCTGTTCTATGTCCGCGCCGCCGGGAAGGGGAGCAATCCACATGGCTGAGAAAAGCTTTGCCGTGGCCCGCCTGCCAGGCTTTGCCACCATCGCTATCGGGGTGTTTGTGGTGCTTTATGTGCCGATCATCACCCTGGTGTTTTATTCCTTCAACGCCGGCAATACGCTGACCAGCTGGCAGGGCTTTTCGCTGCGCTGGTATGCCGATGCGCTGGAAAACCGCGCTGTACAGGAGGCGGCGATGCGCTCGCTGCTGCTGGCGGCCTCGGCGGCGCTGATTTCGACCTGCCTCGCCACCATGGCGGCAATCGCCACCACCCGGCGTAAAAAGTTCCGCGGCCAGAATGTGATCTTTGTCGCCATCAACCAGCCGCTGATGGTGCCCGAGATCGTGACGGCGGTGGCTTTGTTGATCTTCTTTGGCGTGATCAAGGCCTGGACCGGCTATCAGGGGCTCTGGTATCTGATCCTTGCCCATTCGGCCTTCTGCATTCCCTTTGCCTATCTGCCGATCCGCGCCCGGCTGGAGGGGATGGATCTCTCGCTCGAGACCGCCGCGGCCGATCTTTACGCCACGCCCTGGCAGACTTTCCGCTATGTCACTTTGCCGCTGCTCGGCCCGGGGATCGCGGCGGGCGCCATGCTGGCCTTTGTGATCTCGCTCGATGATGTGGTGATCACCGAATTCGTCAAATCGGCCGGCCAGGAAACCCTGCCCACCTATATGCTGGGCCAGCTGCGCCGCGAGATGACACCCGAGGTCAATGCGATCTCGACCGGGCTGCTGGCTCTGACCATTCTCTTGCTGATCGGCTTTACTCTGGTCAATCGTAAGAAAAGCTAAGCGAACAGACGGGCCTCACAGGCCCGCAGAACTTCTCACAGGGAGATGAAGATGAAGAAACTACTGACCACGGTGGCGCTGCTCTGCGCTGCCCCCTCGCTGGCAGCGGCCGAAGGGGTGCTGCAATTCTATAACTGGGGCGATTACACCAACCCCGAACTGCTGAAAAAGTTCGAGGCCGAGACCGGCATCAAGGTGACCGTCACCGATTACGACAGCAATGACACCGCGCTGGCCAAGATCCGCGCCGGTGGCCATGGCTTTGACATGGTGGTGCCTTCGGCCAACTATATGCCGATCTTCATCGATGAGGGGCTGGTGGTTGAGCTTGACCAGTCGAAACTGTCGAATTTCGGCAATATCGCCCCGGAATGGCGCGATGTCTCCTGGGATCCGGGCCGCAAATTCTCGATCCCCTGGCAATGGGGCTCGACCGGCATGGTGGTCGATACCGATATCTATAAAGGCGATATCAACACTTCGGCGATCTTCCTTGATGTGCCGGAAGAGCTGAAGGGCAAGATCAACGTCACGCCCGAGATGAATGATATCGTCAATATGGCGGTCTGGTATTTCGGCGGCGAGACCTGCTCGGAAGATCCGGCGGTGCTGAAACAGGCGCGCGATGCGCTGATCGCGGCCAAGCCTGACTGGGTGGCGATGGATTATGGCATGACCGAGCGCATGTCGAACCGCGAATGGGGCGCTTCGGTCTACTGGAACGGCGCGGCGCTGCGCTCGCGCATCAACGTACCCTCGATCGCTTACGGCTATCCGAAAGAGGGCTATCCCCTGTTCATGGATTCGGTGACGATCCTGAAAGATGCCAAGAATGTCGAAGAGGCCTATAAATTCCTCGACTTCATCATGCAGCCCGAGAATGCGGCGATGATCTCGGCCTTTGCCCGCTACGGCAACGGGATCTCGGGTTCGGCAGAATTCATGCCCGATGACATGAAAGACGCGCCCGAAGTGGTGATCCCGGAAGAGCATAAAGCCGCCGGTCACTTCCTCGAACTCTGCTCGCCCAAGGCCCAGGAATATATCACCGCGATCTGGACCGAGCTGATGAAATAAACCCGGAGCCGGGGACCGATCCCCGGGCTTTGGACTAAGAGCCGGGCGGCCTGCAACGGGCCGCCCTTTGCGCGACAGGGGATATTCGCCGTGACTGCAGATCTGATCATCACCAATGCCAAAATCCTGACCATGGATCCGGCCAATCCCAGGGCCGAGGCGCTGGCACTCGGGGCAGGGCGCATCATTGCGGTTGGCACGGCGGGGGATGTGCTGGCACGCCGGGGCGCGGCGACCAAAGTGGTGGATGCGAAGGGGCGGATGCTGCTGCCGGGCTTTTTTGAGAGCCATCTGCATATCGGCCTCGGCGGGGCCGAACTCGATGATCTGCAGCTGACCCATGTCGAGGGGATGGAGGGGCTGCGCGAGGCTTTCCTCGGCTTTGCCGCCGCCAGTCCCGACCGGGCTTTGCTGATGGCGCAGGGCGCGCATTATGGCTTCCTGCGCGAGGGTGAGCCGGCGCGGCTGCAGCTTGATCAGATCATTGCCGACCGCCCGATCGCCATGACCTCGCATGATCACCATACGGTCTGGGCCAATACCAGAGCGCTCGAGCTGGCGGGGATCCTGAATGGCCTCGAAACCCCGCCCGGCCATGAGGTGGTGATGGGCGAGGACGGGCTGGCCACGGGCGAGCTGCTGGAATTTGAGGCCTTTGGCCCGGTGGTGGCTCTGGGTGGTTTGCAGCGGATGAACCTTGGTATTGCCACCGGCGGCGAGCCGGAGGGCGAGGTCAGCCAGGCTGAGCGCGATGCCGATAAAGCCTGTTTTGAGCGCGGATTGCAGCATTGCGCCCGCCATGGCATCACCTCGATGGTGACGATGGATGGCAATCGCTACACGCTGGAATGTCTGGCCGAACTGCGCGATGAGGGCCGGCTGCTGGCGCGGGTGAAAGTGCCGTTCCATTTCAAGCCGCATATGGGTCATGCCGATCTCGACCGCGCCGAGGAGATGAGCCGCAGTTTCAATGATGAATGGCTGTCCTCGGGCTTTGTGAAAATGTTCATGGACGGGGTGATGGACAGCGGCACCGCCTATATGCTGCAGCCCTATCCGACCTTCGGCCATACATCGGTGCCTTTGTTCCCGCCTGCAGTGTTCAACCCGCTCGCCAGCGAGATTGACCGGCGCGGGCTGCAGATCGCGGTTCATGCCATCGGTGACGGCGCGGTACGCACGGTGATCGACGGCTATGAGACCGCCCGGGTGCAGAATGGCAAACGCGACGCACGTCACCGTATTGAGCATATCGAGCTGATCGATCCCGAGGATGCGCCGCGTCTGGCGGCGCTGGGCATCACCGCCAGCCTGCAGCCCTCGCATCCGCCGGGCGCGATGGATTTCGGCCTTGAGCCGACCCTGACCAATATCGGAGCGGCGCGCTGGAAGGATGCCTATCGCCACAGGAGCCTTGCCGATCTGGGCGTGCATATCGCCTATGCTTCGGACTGGCCGGTGACCGATGTCTCGGTGATGCGCTCGCTCCAGGCAGTGCTGACCCGCAAAGCCTATAGTGCGGATTGCGCTGATGAGCGGCTGAGCCTTGAGCAAAGCCTCTTTGCTTATACGGCGGGCGGGGCCTGGGCGGCGCATGCCGATCATATCTGCGGCCGGCTGATGCCGGGCCTTGCCGCTGATCTGGTGCTGCTGAATGCTGATCTCGAGGCCGTCGAAGCCGATCAGATCGGCTCGGTCGATGTGGCGCTGACCATCTGCGGTGGCCGGGTGACTTATGCCGCCCCGGGCGAGGCGATCTGAGCCCGGACTGATCCAGGGCTGAATCTGGCCAGGATCTGGCCAGGACCGCCGCCTGAGGCAGTTCTGCTCCGGGTGACGGCATTTCCCTGGTGATTTGCGCAAAGCCTGGCTTGCGGCTGGAAATCCTGCGCCTAAGCTGCAGCTTTGATGATCCGGTGCCAGGGGCGCGCGGGGTCGGGGGTAAGAGGCAGGACCGATGTTTCCCTTTGCAACAGCGCTGAAACCCGATGAAATGCTGCGGCTTGGCCTGCAGAGCACGGTCCTGCTGGCCGAGGCCCAGGCGGTGATGGCGATGCGGCTGTTTGGCATGATCGGCCTCTGGCCGCTTGGCCCGGGGGAAGAGGCGCGGATGGTCAGTGAAAAGCTGCGCGCGCTGCAGGAATCCCAGGCGGCGGCGCTGAAGGCGGTCATGCGCGGCGCCTCGCCGCTGGGCGTGGCCGAGGCGGCGTTAAAGCCGGTCGGGCGGCGCACCAGAGCCAATGCCAGGCGGCTGGCAAAACCGGGCAAGCTGCCCCGCTGAGCGGGGCCGGGCAGAAGATGAGACAGGAGCGAGAGCGACAATGAGAACGGCATTGATCACCGGGGCGGGGGCGGGCATTGGCCGCGCCACGGCGATTGCGCTCGCCGCCGATGGCTGGCGCCTGGCGCTGATGGGCCGCAAGGCGGCAAAGCTGGAAGAGACCGCCAGCGCCTGTGGCGGGGCGCTGGTGCTGCCCGGCGATGTCGGCATTGCCGAGGATGTCGAGCGGGTCTTTGCCCGGCTGGCGGCTGAATGGGGCCGGCTCGATCTGTTGTTCAATAATGCCGGGATCTTTCTGCCCGCCGCGCCGATTGATGAGATCGATGTCGAGGCCTGGCTGGATCTGTCGCGCACCAATATCACCGGCATGGTGCTCTGCGCCCGCGCCGCCTTTGGCCTGATGCGGCGTCAGCAGCCCCAGGGCGGGCGGATCATCAATAATGGCTCGGTCTCGGCCCATGCGCCGCGCCCCGGCTCGGCCCCCTATACCATTTCCAAACATGCGGTGACCGGGCTGACGAAAAGCCTGGCCCTCGACGGGCGGCGCTTTGGCATTTCCTGCGGCCAGATCGATATTGGCAATGCCGTCACCGATATGGCGGCGGGCTTTGCCGATGGGATGGAACAGGCCGATGGCAGCTTCCGGCCCGAGCCGATGATGGATGTGGGGCATGTGGCGCGCACGGTGGCGCATATGGCCGCGATGCCGGGCGATGTGAATATGCCCTTCGTCTCGATTATGGCGCGCGATATGCCCTGGCTCGGGCGGGGCTGAGGCGTCCCGCCCGCTCAGCGCGGCCGCTTACCCGGCCGTGTCGCGCTCTGGCTTTGGCATCCGGCGATAGTCAAAATCGGGGGCTTCGGCAGCGGTTTCGGCAAGGATCAGCGCATCGAGTTTCGCGCGGTGCGGCGACTTGCGGCAGACCGGATCGGTGGCGCCGGGATCGCCGGCAATCGCCATGGCCTGGCAGCGGCAGCCGCCATAATCAATCCCGACCCGCTCGCAGGAGCGGCACAGATCGGGCAGCCAGTCGGTGCCGCGATAGGCATTAAAGGCCGGGCCCTGCCAGATTTCCGCGAGGCTGTGCCCGGCGACATTCCAGAAGTCCAGCCCGGGGATGATCTCGGCGGCATGGCAGGGCAGAACCTTGCCCTCGGGGTTGATATTAAGGCCGGTTGAACCCCAGCCATTCATGCAGGCCTTTGGGAAATCAGCGAAATAATCGGGTGGCACGAAATCAATCGCCAGCGTCCCGGCATATTCCGCCCGCGCTTTTGACACCTCGGCCTTGGCCATTTCAACCTGCTCGCGCGTGGGCTGCAGCGCGGCGCGGTTCTTCAGCGCCCAGCCCTGAAACTGCACGCAGGCCACCTCGATCCGCCTGGCCCCGAGCTTTGCCGCCAAAGCAAAGCTTTCGGGCAGATCGTCGAGATTATGGCGATGCATCACCGCATTGATGGTCAGCGGCAAGCCCAGTTCGCGGATCGCATCGGCCAGCAGCATCTTGCGTGCGAAACCGCCCTGATAGCCGCCGATATGATCGGCCACATCGGCGCGCACGCCCTGCAAAGACAGCTGGATATGGTCGAGCCCGGCCGCATCCAGCTCGGCCAGCCGCGCGGGCGTCAGGCCAATCCCCGAGGTGATCAGATTGGTGTAAAGCCCGGCCTCACGCGCGGCACGCACCAGCGCCACCAGATCGGGGCGGGAGGCAGGCTCGCCCCCCGAAAGATGCAGCTGCAATACACCCAGACCGGCGGCCTCGCGGAACACTCTCGCCCAGGTCTCGGTGGAAAGCTCGGCCTCGCGCCGGGTCAGCTGTAAGGGGTTCGAGCAATAGGGGCAGGCCAGCGGGCAGCGATGCGTCAGCTCGGCCAGCATGGCAATCGGCGGGGCCTGAGGCGGGCGGGCAGGGCGCGAGGGCGCATTCATATCAGATCCACCAGCCGGCGTGCCGCCAGCCCCTCCAGAAATTCGCGCATATCGGCGGCAATCTCATCCGGACTGGCATCAAACCGCTGGCCCAGTTCGGCGGCGATTTCGGCGATGGACCGTTTGCCGTCGATCTCGCCCAGCACAATCTCGCCGATCGGATCGAGGATCAGCGCCACTTCCGGCCCGAGCAGCACCGGGCAGTTGCGCACTCTATCCTGATGCAGCCGCACGCCGCGCGGCAGGGCCGGGCGGGCAGAGGCTTCCATCACAGCAATCCCTCACCCGGCTGCCAGCCCCCCGGCGGGATGCGGCCCGGTTCGACATAGGCGCCCCAGAGCGCATCAAGCTGGGCCCAGAGCACCTCGGTCTTAAAGGTCAGCGCCCGCAGCGCCATCTCTTCCTCATGCGGCAGCCGGGCATTTTCCAGCACCCAGGCAAGACCGAAAGCCACGTCTTTAGGGGCCTCGCTCAGGCGATGCTGGAAATAGGCAATGGTCTCGGGCCGGGCGAAATCGTAATGTTTCAAAAGACCTGCAATGCGTTGCTCATGTATCGCCGGCGCGAAAAGCTCGGTCAGCGATGAGGCGACGGCAGCGAGCAGCGGCTCTTCCCGCACATAGCGCACATAGGCATCGACGGCGAAACGGGTGGCGGGCAGCACGCCGCGCCCCGAGGCGACATAATCGGGGTCGAGCCCCACGCCCTCGGCCAGTTTCAGCCAGCGCATAATGCCGCCCGCGCGATCTGCGGTGCCATCATGATCCTCAATGCGCGAGCGCCAGGCCCGGCGCAAAGCGCTGTCCTCGACCCGTGACATGAAGGCGGCATCCTTCATCGGAATGCGCGACTGGTAATACCAGCGGTTCACCACCCAGGCCCGCACCTGATCAATCGAGCAGCCGCCCGAATGCAGCAGATGATGGAACGGGTGTTTGTCGTGATAACGCTCGGCCCCGATCTGACGCAGCCGCGCCTCGAGCCCGGGATTGGCACTGCTCTGCGAGGGGGTCAGATCGTTCACAGCCGGATCTCCATTCCGTCGGCGGCAAGGCCCCAGCCCGCGGCGGCAAGTGCCTGGGCTTCGGGGCTTTCGGGATTCAGCACCGGGTTGGTGTTATTGATATGAATAAACAGACGCTTCGCGATCTTGCTGCGGGCGAGGGCGGTGATCGTGCCGTTTTCGCCGCTCATTGCCATATGGCCCATCCGGGCGCCGGTTTTCTGGCCGGTGCCGCTGCGTGCCATGTCATCATTGGCCCAGACCGTGCCGTCAAACAGCAAGAGATCGGCCCCTTCGATGCGGGCGATGATCTCAGGCGTCAGCGCGGCGCAGCCCGGGATATAAAGGCAGCGCCGGCCATTGGCCCGGATCTCCAGCCCGACGGTCTGCTCGCCGATCAGCTGCGTGTCAGGCTCGCCTTCCTCCAGAAACAAAGCCACCTTGCCCGGCACTGCGAAAGCGGTGATCTCCAGCCCTGGAGCGGCGCTGAAAGCGGCCTCAAGCGCGATGGTTTCGCGGCGCACGCAATCGGGATCGAGCACCCGGAATACCGGCTGATCCAGCACCTCAAAGATCGCCGGAGTGGCAAAGAGCGTGAAGGGCGATTTTTCGCGCAGCACCAGCAGCCCGGCGATATGGTCGACATCGCCATTGGTGATGACCACCGAGCGCAGCGGGCTTTCGCGCAGACTGGCCGGATGCAGGCCCGAGCGCATCAGCTGATCGCGGATATCGGGCGAGGCATTGAGCACCACCCAGTCACTGCCATTGGCCGAGACCGCCACCGAAGACTGGCTCATCGGGGCAATCACGCCCTGGCGCGCGGCCTGGCAATTGGGGCAGCCGCAATTCCATTGGGGCAAACCGCCGCCGGCGGCTGCCCCAAGAATCCTGACATGCATAGGCTGTCTGTCAGGCTCAGATCACGCGGCGGGTATCGCTGTCATCTTCAGCGGGACCATACATATTGATTTCCATGCCGCACTTCACTTCACGGGCTTTCGGCTTAGACCAGGACATATGCATTCCTCCTTTGCACAGTGCAGTAGTGGGAAAAGACTGGTCCCAACCGCCCCGGGCGTCAATACAACTTTGGTGCTAGATGCCGCCCGCGCCGGAGAGGATTCGCGCCAGGCGGGTGAGAGTGTCCTGGATTCAACCCTTTGCCGGGCTGTGCATGCAAACGGGCGCTGAAAATAAGTGAAACATAAGGCGAACTCTTTGCCTTTACGGGCGGTTAACGGCCGGAGTCTGGCGCCAAACCGTGCCCGGCCTGCTGCATAATCGCCGCCCGGAGCCGGCTGAAAGCGCGTTTTTGTCATCCGAAAGTCTGACCGGAACGGGAGAATGCGGCACTGGCAAGGGAATAATTTCCCTGTAGGCTCAGGCCTCAGCACCCTGATCGGGGAGGTGAGAGGTGAGTGGAATTCTCAAGCGCGCAGAGGCCGGCAGCGGCGCCGGAGCCCCGGCTGCGGCCTGGCCTCGGGCGGGACATCCCGCCCCGGATCCGGGATTTGCCGATGTTATGGCGCCGGTGATCGCTCTGTCCGGGGCGGTGGCGCGCGGGCTGATCGGCCATGAGATTCTGGTCAGCCGGCTGATGATCGCGCTGCTCGCAGGCGGGCATGTGCTGATCGAGGGACCGCCTGGTCTTGCCAAGACCCGGGCGGTCAAGCGCCTTGCCGCCTCGCTTTCGGGCGGCTTTGCCCGGATCCAGTGCACCCCTGATCTGATGCCCGCCGATATCACCGGCACCCAGGTCTTCCGCCCGGCGAGCGGCAGTTTCGACTTTCTTGAGGGGCCTTTGTTCCATCAGCTGGTGCTGGTCGATGAGATCAACCGCGCCCCGCCCAAAGTGCAGTCGGCTTTGCTCGAGGCCATGGCCGAGGGCCAGGTGACCGCAGGCGGGGCGACGCGGATCCTGCCCGATCCTTTCATGGTGGTGGCGACCCAGAATTCGATCGAGCATGAGGGCACTTTCCCCTTGCCCGAGGCGCAGCTCGACCGCTTTTTGCTGCATGTGGCTTTGCAGCTGCCCGGGGCGGCAGAGGAGCGCGCCATTCTCGATCTGGTCGAGGCCGAGGGCCAGGCCCCGCCGGCCGCGCCCGAGCTGCAGCTGCCGCCCGAAGCGATCCGCGCGGCGCGGGCGGCGGTGGCAAAGGTCTGGCTGGCCCCGGCGCTGAAAGATTACATCGTCCGCCTGGTGATGGCGACGCGCGACACGGCGGGCGGGCCGCTGGAGGGGCTGGTCGATCATGCGGTCTCGCCGCGCGGCAGCCTGGCGCTGGCGGCAGCGGTACGGGCGCGGGCGGCTCTGGCCGGGCGCGATCACGGCCTGCCCGAGGATGTGACGGCGCTGGCCGTCGACAGTTTGTCGCACCGGCTGATCCCGGGCTGGCGCGCCACTTCCGAAGGGCTGAGCGCGCGCGCGCTGATCGGGCGGCTGCTGGATCATGTTTCGCCCTGGTAGGCCCGCAGCGCGGGAAGGCAGCGCCCGCAGTGACGCCGATCCCGGCCGGGTCAGCGCGGCCGGGCTGATGGCGCTTGCGGCTCAGCCGCCCGGCCCGGCGCGTGAGGCCCCGGCTCTGGCCGAACGGCCCGGCTCGGTGGCGACGCGGCGGCGCGGCCAGGGCCATGAGATCCGCGAGATCCGCCCCTATGTCGAGGGCGATGATGCCCGCCATCTCGATGCCGCCGCCTCGGCCCGCACCGGCAGCCCGCAGCTGCGCTCATTTCATGAGGACCGCGAGCGCAGCCTGATGCTGATCGCCGATTTCCGCCGCCCGATGCTCTGGGGTACCAGGGGGGCTTTACGCTCGGTGGTGGCGGCGCGGGGGCTGGCGCTGGCGGGCTGGGCGGCTTTGCGCGAAAATGGCTCGGTCGGGGTGATCGTGCTGACCGAGGAGGGGCCCGATCACCAGCCGCCGCGGCCGCGTGAGCGCGGCATGGCGCTGGTCTCGGCCTGTCTTGCGCGGGCGCATGAGCGCGCCCTTGCCCTCGCGGCCAGCCAGGGTGAGGCAGTGCCGCCGCGCTGCCTCGGGGCAGAGCTGATGCAGATCACCGCCCGGGTGCCGCGCGGCGCGGCCATCCTGCTTGCCACCGGGCTCGATCTGCCGGGCGAGGGCTGTGATGCGGCGCTGGTCGGGCTGGCGCAGCGCGGATTGCTGCGCCTGGCTTTGGTCGAGGATGCCTTTGAGCGCGCCCCGCCCGCCACAGCCCTGCCGCTGCGCGAGGGGGATCGGCGCTTCTATGCCGGATTTCAGGGGCTGAGCAGCCTGCGTGCGGCGCGGGCGGCACAGCTGCAGCAGCTGCTGGCGGGCCATGGCGCCAGTATCATACCGATGACCGCCGGGGCCACCGGGCTTGGCGCCAGCGGGGCCGGTTTATGAGCGAGCCTGTCGATCCGGGCCTGCTGGCCGCACTGCATCCGCCGCGCCTGCCCGAGGCTTTCGCCGCGCTCAGCGCTGCGGATCTGGCCAGCATGGCCGGGATTGGTCTGTGCCTCGCCGCGCTGATCCTGACCCTGCTCGCGCCGGTGCTGCGCCGCCGCCCGGCCCGGGCCAGCTGGCGCCAGATGATCCGTACTGCCCGGGCGCTGCCCGAGGCTGAACAGCTGCTTGAACTGGCGCGGCTGGCAAAACAGCGCGGTATTGCACTCTCGCCCGAAGAGCAGCGCGGTCTTTATGACGGCAGCCTCGCGGCGGCACAGCTCGAGGCCCGGCTGATGCGCGGCAGAAGGGGGCGGGGATGATCAGCTTTGCCTTTCTGCCCGCGCTTTTGCTGCTGCCGCTGCCGCTGGTGATGCTTTTGCTGCCGCCCCGCGCAGCCGCCGAGGGAGCGATGCGCCTGCCCGAAGCCATTGCGCTCAGCGCCCGGCCGGCGGCCGCGCCGGGGCAATCACTGGGCCTGATCGCTTTCTGGCTGGGCTGGGCCTTGCTCTGCCTCGCCCTCGCTGGCCCGCAAAGCATCGCGCTTTACCCCGACCGCTCGGCCTCGGGCCGCGATATTCTGATCGCGCTGGATATGTCGGGCAGTATGGAAACCGAGGATTTTGCCCTGGATGGCCAGACCGTCACCCGGCTGGCGGCGGTGAAACGGGTGGCCGAAAGCTTTATCCGCGCCCGTCGCGGTGACCGGATGGGGCTGATCCTGTTTGCCGATCACGCCTATGTCGCAGCGCCGCTGACCCATGATCTCGAGGCGGTGGCGCGTGGCCTTGGCGAGGCGCAGATCGGCATTGCCGGGCGCTCGACCAATCTCTCGGGCGGGCTGGGCCTCGCGATCAAACGCATGCAGGCCAGCACCGCCACCTCAAAAGCCATCATCCTGCTTTCCGACGGGCGCGATACCGCAGGCCGGGTCGATCTGGGCGAGGTGGCGCGGCTTGGCGCCGGGCTGGGGCTGAAAATCTACACTGTTGCGCTCGGCCCCGAGGATCTCGAAAGCCGCCCCGCGGCGCGCGATGCCGTGGATCTGGCGGCTTTGCGCTCTATTGCCGAAGGCTCGGGCGGCGAGGTGTTCCGGGTGCGCAGCCTCGAGGATCTGCAGGCCATGGCGGCTGAGATGGACCGGCTTGAGCCAAATCCCTCCTCCCGCCCGCCGGTGGCCGAAGCGCAGACACTCTGGCCCTGGCCGGCGGCGCTGGCGCTGTTATGCCTGATCGCGGGCGGGCTGGCACCGCTGGCGGCGCGGGCCGAGGGCGGCAGATGAGCGGCCCGCTGCTCTATGGCGAGCTGGCCTTGCTGCGCCCGCTCTGGCTGCTGGCCTTGCTGCCGCTGATCGCGGCGCTGCTCTGGCGGCTGCGCGCAGGCGGGAGCCGGGGCTGGGCGGCGGTGGTCGAGCCGGTGCTCTGGCCGGTGCTGACCCGGCTTGGTCTGGTTGAGGGGGCGCGCCAGGATCCGGCCCGGCTTTTGCCCTTCCTTGCCGCCGCTCTGCTGGTGCTTGGCCTTGCCGGACCGGCGCGCGAAGCCCCGGGCAGTGCGGAATATGCGGCGCTGGATCCGCTGATCCTGGCCATGGATCTTTCGCCCTCGGTGGTGGCGGATACGGCGGTGCTGAATGAGGCGCGCGCC
Organism: Pseudogemmobacter faecipullorum; assembly: GCF_020539525.1. Classification (GTDB taxonomy): domain Bacteria; phylum Pseudomonadota; class Alphaproteobacteria; order Rhodobacterales; family Rhodobacteraceae; genus Pseudogemmobacter; species Pseudogemmobacter faecipullorum. The sequence continues at coordinate 120,689 of NZ_JACDXX010000003.1, forward strand.
TCGGCTGCCCGCCTTGCCGGGCTGGCGGCGGGGCGTCCGGTCGGGGTGATGCTTTACGCCGCCGATGCCTATCTGGCGCTGGCCCCGACCAGCGATCCCCAGGGGCCGATCGAGCTGTTATCGGCGCTTGATGCCCGGACCATGCCGCTGACCGGCAGCCGCCCCGATATTGCCCTTGCCATGGCGCGCGATTTCTTTGACGCCTCGGCGCGCGGTGCCGATGGCAGCGGCGGGGCTGATCTGATCCTGATCAGCGATGGCGGCGGTGCCTCGGAGCGCGCCGCTGAGGAAGCCTCGCGGCTGAAAAACGAGGGCTACCGGATCTGGGGGCTGGAGCTGAGCCGCCAGGCCGATGGCGCGCCGGCCCCTCCGCCCGGGGCTTTTGCAAAAATTGCCAGTGCCGGTGGCGGCAGTGTCGCGCCGGCGCTGCAGGGCGAAGAGGCGCTGTTTGCCGAGATTGGCAGCGCGAGGCGGCTCAGACTGGCGGCGCGCGATGCGGGCGGGCTGATCTGGCAGGATTTCGGCCCATGGCTGCTTCTGCCCGCGCTGTTGCTGCTGCTGCCTTTGTTCAGGAGGCGGGCATGATCCGGCTGGTGCTTGCCGCGAGCGGCCTTGTGCTGATCGCAATCGGTGGTCTCGCCTCGCTGGCGAAACTGGCGCTGGTTCTGGGCCTGCCTGGCCTTGCCGCCACGCTGCTGAGCGATCCGGCGATCCGGGGCGTGGCGGCCTATCAGGCCGGGGATTTTCCCGCCGCCGATGACGCCTTCCGCACCGCCGGGCGCGGCTCGACCTATAACCGCGGCTTGTCACTGGCGATGACCGGCGATCTGGCGCTGTCGCGGGCCTATTTCGATGCCGTGCTTTTCGCCAATCCGGCCGACAGCCAGGCCCGCGACAATCGCAATACGGTGAATGCGCTGATCCCGCCGGTGATCGGAATTGGCAATGAAGCCGGGCGGATAGCGGCCAAAGCTATTGCAGAGGCCGGCGGCTCGCCGGTCGAGGCGACGATGCGGCTCGGGCGGCAGCTGGTGATGGGCGGGCGCAGCGCGGATGCGGCCTGGCTGGCAGGCCTGCCCGATGATGCGGGCGATTTCCTGCGGCTGCGGCTCGAGGCCGAGCATCAGCGACGGCTCTCGCTGGGGCTGACCGCGCCGGAGAAAGGGGATCCGTGGTGAGAAAGCTCTGCATCCCCCTGATGACACTGATTATTCTGACCCTTACCCTCGGCGCGACCCTGGCCCGGGCGGGCGTGGTCGAGGTGCCGGGTGGCGGGCTGATGCGGCTTGAGCTGGTGCTGGCGCCGGACCGGCCCCAGCCGGTGGTGGGCGAGATGGTCGTGGTGACGATCCGCGCGGTCTATGACCTTAAGATCGCCAATGAAAAGCTTGAAATCACAGCCGGATCCGGATTCGACTGGATCCAGATCAAACCCGATCACTGGCGCGAGGAACAGATCGATGGCCTGCCGCGCATCGTGATGGAGCGCGAGCTGGCGCTCTGGCCGAAAACCGCCGGGCTGTTGCAGTTTGGCCCGGTCAGCCACCGCCTGACCGTGATCGACCGCCAGAGCCAGCGCCAGGATATTGTGGTGACGGCGAAACCGCTCAGTCTGTCGGTGGGGGACTATCCGCCGCAACGGGGCTGGCATTTCACTGCCGGCGCGCTGGAGCTGAGCGAAGAGCTGGACGGCGATCCCGGCCATCTGGCCGATGGCCAGGTGCTGACCCGCAAGATCCGGCTGCGCGCGCTTGGCGCCTTGCCCGAACATCTGCCGCCCCGGCCTGTGGTGTCGGAAAACTGGCTGATCACCTTCGCGCCGCCGCCCGAGAAACAGCTGATCCTGACCGAAGCCGGGCCGGTGGCCGAGGTGCTCTGGACCTGGCAGTTCCGCCCCCATACCGGCGAGCCGGGGGTGCTGGAACCCGAGGAGATCCGGTTCTACAACAGTTCCACCCGCAAGCTGGATACGGTGGAAATACCAGCCTTACCATTGGCTTATGCGAGTTTCTTCACAGGTCAGGTGCCGATTGGCCAGATCCTGACCAGCCAGAAATTGCTGCTGGCCCTGGCAGCGCTTCTGGCGCTGAGCGCCGGGCTCGGTTTTGCCGCTGTCTGGCTCTTGCCGCCTTCGGGCCGGGCGGCCTGGGCGCGGCTCCGGGCGCGCTGGAACCCGGCTTTGCGCCGCGAACTCTGGCGGGCGCGGCGCGGCGGTGATCTTCTGGCCGAGCGGCGGCTCCTGGCGGCTATGGGGCTGAGCCAGGTGCGTCAGGCCCGGCTGGATCAGGCGATCTACCGCCGCCCCGGCGGCGACAGGGGCTGAGGCCTGGCCCTCCATCCTTTGGCTGAATTGCCGCTTCCTGTGCAAGAGCAGAGAGTAGAGCGCGATACAGGACCACGATGACAGGGAGGACGAGTCGTGACCTATGAGAATGTGAAAATTCACCCGCAGGTGGACGGGGGCGTGAAAAAGGGCAGCGCTTCCTTTGGCGGCGGCACTTTGTCGTGCAACTGCGCCAGCGACAAAGTCACCGTGAAAGTGGGCGCGCAGACCGCGCATAACCACGTCTGCGGCTGCACCAAATGCTGGAAGCCCGATGGCGCGGTCTTCAGCCAGGTGGCAGTTGTCGGCCGCGACGCGATCAGCGTCACCGCCAATGCCGGCAAGCTGAAAATCGTCAATGAGGCGGCGCCGATCCAGCGCTATGCCTGCACCGGCTGCGGCACCCATATGTATGGCCGGATCGAGAACAAAGAGCACCCGTTCTATGGGCTCGATTTTGTTCATACCGAACTGTCTTCGGAACAGGGCTGGTCCGAGCCGCAATTCGCCGCCTTCGTGTCTTCGGTGATCGAATCCGGCGTCGATCCTTCGCGTATGGAGGGTATCCGTGGCCGGCTGAAAGAGCTGGGGCTTGAGCCCTATGATGCGCTTTCGCCGCCGCTGATGGATGCGATTGCCACCCATGTGGCGAAGAAATCCGGCGCTTTGCCGGCCTGAAGCTGTTACCAAGGCGGCGCGCGGCCGGCATGTCCCGGTCCCGCGCGCCGAAATCTGCCTGCCGCCTCACGGCGCAGAGCGCGCTTATCCCGAGTTGAAGGAGATCCTCTATGCGCACCCGTGCCGCCGTGGCCGTTGCTGCCGGTAAACCGCTTGAAATTATGGAAGTGAACCTCGAAGGCCCGAAAAAGGGCGAGGTTCTGATTGAGATCAAAGCCACCGGCCTTTGCCATACCGATGAATTCACCCGCTCGGGTGCCGATCCGGAGGGGATTTTCCCCTGTATTCTGGGCCATGAGGGCGCAGGGGTGGTGATCGAGGTCGGCGAGGGGGTGACCACGCTGAAGCCGGGCGATCACGTCATCCCGCTCTATACCCCGGAATGCCGCGAATGCTATTCCTGCCTCTCGGGCAAGACCAATCTGTGCACCGCGATCCGCAATACCCAGGGCCAGGGCCTGATGCCCGATGGCACCACCCGGTTCTCGATGCTCGATGGCACGCCGATCTATCATTATATGGGCTGCTCGACCTTCGCCAATCACACCGTCATGCCCGAGATCGCGCTGGCCAAGGTCCGCGATGACGCGCCTTTCGATAAGATCTGCTATATCGGCTGCGGCGTCACCACCGGCATCGGCGCGGTGATCAATACCGCCGGGGTCGAGATCGGCTCGACGGCGGCGGTCTTTGGTCTGGGCGGCATCGGGCTGAACGTGATCCAGGGCCTGCGCATGGCCGGGGCCGATATGATCATCGGCGTCGATCTGAATGACGATAAGGCGGTGATGGCGAAGAAATTCGGCATGACGCATTTCGTCAATCCCTCGAAGATCGGGGGCTCGGTGGTGCAGGAAATCGTCAATCTGACCAAACGCGGCAATGATCATATCGGCGGGGTCGATTATTCGTTTGACGCGACCGGCAATGTCAAAGTGATGCGCGATGCGCTGGAATGCTCGCATCGTGGCTGGGGTGTCTCGGTGATCATCGGCGTGGCTCCGGCGGGGGCGGAGATCTCGACCCGTCCGTTCCAGCTGGTCACCGGCCGGCAGTGGAAAGGCACCGCTTTCGGCGGCGCCAAAGGCCGTCGCGATGTGCCGAAATTCGTCGACTGGTACATGGATGGCAAGATCGAGATCGATCCGATGATCACCCATCACCTGAAGCTCGAAGAGATCAACCATGGTTTCGATCTGATGCATGAGGGCAAATCGATCCGCGCCGTGGTCACCTTCTGAGCCACTCTCTCCCTGAACCTTGCCGGGGCCTTTGCGGGCCCCGGTTCTTTATGGCGGCCCGGGCCGGCGCGCGAGAGAGCGGCCCGGGCTTTGTCTTCTGAGCCGATGATAGCGGGGGTAGTGTGATGAAAACCGTTTCAGAGAATGAAAGCTTTGGCGGGGTGCAGGGGGTCTATTCCCATGCCTCCGAAGCCTGTGGCTGTGAGATGACCTTCGCGGTCTATCTGCCGCCCCAGGCGCAACAGGGCAAAGTGCCGGTTCTGTGGTATCTTTCGGGCCTGACCTGCACCCATGAGAATGCCATGGTCAAAGCCGGAGCCCAGGCCTGGGCCTCGCGCGAGGGGATTGCGCTGATCTTTCCCGATACCAGCCCGCGCGGCGAGGGAATCGCCAATGACGCGGCCTATGATCTGGGGCAGGGTGCAGGCTTTTATGTCGATGCAACCGAGGCGCCATGGGCGCCGCACTTCAACATGTGGCAATATGTCGTCCATGAACTTCCGGCGCTGATCTTCGATAATTTCCCGCTCGATCCGGCCCGCCAGGGCATCACCGGCCATTCGATGGGCGGGCATGGCGCGCTGACCATCGGCATGACCCATCCCGAGATTTACCGCTCGCTTTCGGCGATCTCTCCGATCGCCAATCCGGGGGCCAGCGACTGGGGCCGCAAGCAGTTTACCGCTTATCTGGGGGCAGATGAGGCGAAATGGCAGGCCCATGATGCAACCGTTCTGATGCGTGAGCGCGGCTATCCAGGAACGGTGATGATCGACCAGGGGGCGAAGGATCAGTTCCTCGATCTTTTGCGACCGGAGGCCCTGGCCGAGGCCGCTGCCGCCCGCCGCCAGCCCTTGAACTTTCGTCTGATTGCCGGTGCGGACCACAGCTATTTTTATGTTGCGGGCGTCATGGAAGAGCATATTCGTTTCCACGCGTCGCGGCTCCGGCCCTGACGTATGGCAGCCAGACACAGGAAACGGGTCGGGGATGACCTGTCATCACAACCTTAAGGAGTTTATCCGGTATGTCACGCAACCTGAAGGCAGCAAGCCTGGGCCTGATCATCGCCACTTTCACCGCGCTGCCGGTGCTGGCAGAAGGCGATATCGCCAAGGGCGAGAAAGTTTTCAAAAAATGCGCCGCCTGCCACACGGTCGAGAATGATGGCTCGAAACGGGCAGGCCCGCATCTCGAAGGCATCATTGGCCGGACCAGCGCCGCTGTTGAGGGCTTTGCCTATTCGGGCAAGATGAAAGAACTCGGCGCTGAGGGCCACATCTGGACCGCAGAAGAGCTGGAGAAGTTCCTCGAAAATCCGAAGAAAATGGTGCCGGGCACCAAGATGAGCTTTGCCGGTCTGAAAAAGCCGGAAGAGCGCACTGACCTCGTGGCCTATCTGGCCAGCCTCGGCGGCGCTGCAGCCACCGAAGAGGCGGCACCGGCTGAGGGCGAGGCCGCTCCGGCTGAGACCGAAGCCAGCGGCGGCTGAGACCCGGATCCGGGGCGGGCTTTGCCCGGCCTGTAGCCGGGAAAAGCTGCCAGGACAGGGTCAGGGCGGGTCTCGGGGCCCGGCCTCAGCTTTGAGAAATGACAGGCCGCGCGGGGCGAAATCCTGCGCGGCCTTTTCATATTTTATCCTTGTTTTTAAGGCCGCCGGGGCGGGGTGCCTGATCCCTCATACTTTGGTTGCAACCGCTCTCCTGCGCGTTGACAGCGGGGCGCCGAAGGGCGCTTCATAAGAAACGAATAAGAAATGCCGCTGACCCGCAAGAATCCCGAAACGGGGGGCAGGCCGGCAGCATTCAGGAGCAGGGCGCGGTCTGAGCCGCTGGCCCGGTCGATATCCAGGGAGGAAACTAAGCATGAAGAACGGAGTTTACGGGCTTCTCGCCGGGCTGCTGCTGACAGTGGCATCGCCGGTGCTGGCCAATGAATCGGTCACCGCGCTGGAGGGCGATGCCAAGCAATGGGGCCAGCAGCTCGGCAATTACGCCGGGACGCGCTATTCCGAGCTTGATCAGATCAACAAAGGCAATGTCGGCAAGATGCAGGTCGCCTGGACCTTCTCGACCGGCGTGCTGCGCGGCCATGAAGGCTCGCCGCTGGTGATCGGCGATGTGATGTATGTCCATACGCCCTTCCCGAACGTGGTCTATGCGCTGGATCTGAAGAACGACGGCAAGATCATCTGGAAATATACCCCGACCCAGAACCCGGATGTGATCGGGGTGATGTGCTGCGATACCGTGTATCGCGGCCTCGCCTATGCTGATGACACGATCTATCTGCACCAGGCCGATACCACGCTGGTGGCGCTCGACAGCAAGACCGGCGCGGTGAAATGGTCGGTGGTGAATGGCGACCCGACCAAGGGCGAGACCAATACTGCCACCGTCACCATCGTGCGCGACAAGGTCATCGTCGGCATCTCGGGCGGTGAATATGGCGTGCGCGGCCATGTGACCGCCTATAACACCAAAGACGGCACCCAGGCCTGGCGCGCCTATTCGACCGGCCCGGATGCGGAAATGCTGGTTGACCCGGAAAAGACCACCCATCTCGGCAAGCCGATCGGCAAGGACAGCTCGCTGAACACCTGGGAAGGCGATCAGTGGCAGATCGGTGGCGGCACCACCTGGGGCTGGATCACCTATGATCCCGAGCTGGACCTGATCTATTACGGCACCGGCAACCCCTCGACCTGGAACCCGGCGCAGCGCCCCGGCGATAACCGCTGGTCGATGACCATCATGGCCCGTAACCCCGATACCGGCATGGCCAAATGGTTCTATCAGAAGACCCCGCATGACGAATGGGACTTTGACGGCATCAACGAAAACATCCTGACCGATCAGGAAATCGACGGGAAGATGCGCAAGCTTCTGACCAATTTCGACCGCAACGGCTTTGGCTATACCCTGGACCGTGAAACCGGTGAGCTGCTGGTCGCCGAAAAGTTTGACCCGGCGGTCAACTGGGCGACCCATGTTGAGATGGACCCGGCCTCGGATCAGTATGGCCGCCCGCAGGTTGTGGCGGAATATTCGACCGAGCAGAATGGCGAGGATACCAACTCGACCGGTATCTGCCCGGCAGCGCTTGGCTCGAAAGACCAGCAGCCCGCCACCTATTCGCCCAAGACCGAGCTGTTCTACGTGCCGACCAACCACGTCTGCATGGATTACGAGCCGTTCCGGGTGAGCTATACTGCCGGTCAGCCCTATGTCGGCGCCACGCTCTCGATGTTCCCGGCCCCGAACAGCCATGGCGGCATGGGCAATTTCATCGCCTGGGATGCGAAAGAGGGTAAGATCAAATGGTCCTTGCCCGAGCAGTTCTCGGTCTGGTCGGGGGCTATGGCGACGGCAGGCGATATCGTCTTCTACGGCACGCTTGAGGGCTATCTGAAGGCCGTCGACTCGGAGACCGGTGAAGAGCTTTATCGCTTCAAAACCCCCTCGGGTATCATCGGTAACGTCTTCACCTATGAGCTGGAGGGCAAGCAGTATGTCGGCGTCCTCTCGGGGATCGGCGGCTGGGCCGGGATCGGTCTGGCAGCGGGTCTGACCAATGCCAATGACGGCCTTGGCGCGGTCGGCGGCTATGCAGCGCTTTCCGATTACACTGCGCTCGGCGGTCAGCTGACCATCTTCAAACTGCCGGACTAAGCCCGGGCTAAGCGGATAAACCACGCTCAGTCTGAGCGGAAACCGGTTGCAACAAAGAGGCCGCCCCGCGAAATCGGGGCGGTTTTTCGCTGTTAAATCCGGTGCTTCGTCAATGGGCCGTTGCAGGCTTATGGCCAAACTAAAGTTGCATATGCGCGATCATCCCCGGGGGTTAGGATTTTTCCCTGAGGAATCTGGGAGGATTATCACATGAAATACCGCGCGCCGATTCTCGGGCTTGCTCTGTTCATGGCAGGCGGCGCTCTTGCGGAAACGCCTGCGCTCGATACTGCAGCAGCGACGGATGATGGTATTCGCTGGCGCAACGCAGAAGACGTTCCGACCTTTAAGATCGCTGAGGATGGCACGATCGACTGGCCGACCTTCTCGGGCTATCGCCGCTATCACGCGGAATGCCATGTCTGCCATGGCCCGGATGGTGAGGGTTCGACCTATGCACCGGCGCTGAAAACCTCGGCGGTGACGATGGATTATTATGATTTCATTGGCATTGTCGCCAGCGGCAAGCAAGAGATCAATTCGGCGCAGAACCAGGTCATGCCAGCCTTTGGCACCAATCCGAATGTCATGTGCTATCTCGACGATATTTACACCTATCTGCGCGCCCGTGGCACCGAAGAGATCCCGCGTGGCCGTCCGGCGAAAAAAGTCGCCAAATCCGAGGCCTATGCCGCGGCCGAGGCTGAATGCATGGGGGCAGGCTGATCATGGTGGCCCGCAACCGCCGGGGCGGCTCGCGCCGGATCCTGCGCTGCGGCCTCATTGCGCTGCCGCTGGCCTTGCTGCTCGGCACGGCAGCGCCGGCCCAGGTGGCCGATCTGGTCGACCGCAGCCTGTTGCGGGTCTGTGCGGATCCGGCCAACCGCCCGATGTCGGCCGAGGATGGCAGCGGCTTTGAGAATAAGATCGCTGACTTCCTCGCGGCCGAAATGGGGCTGAAGGTGCAATATACCTGGTTTCCCCAGGTGATCGGCTTCGTGCGCCAGACCCTGTCCCTGGGCAAATGCGATCTGGTGATCGGTTTCGCCCAGGGCGATGAGCTGGTGCTCAATACCAATCATTACTACACCTCAACCCATGTGCTGGTGGTGCGCGCCGATGGCGCGCTGGCCGGGGTCAGCGAACTCTCTGATCCGGCTTTGCAGGGCAAAAAGCTGGGCGTGGTGGCCGGGTCGCCGCCCGCCACCCATGTGGCGCGGCTGGGGCTGATGAAGCTGGCCCGGCCCTATGATCTGATGACCGACCGCCGGGTCGAGGATCCGGCCGGGGATATGCTGCGCGATGTGGCGTCAGGGCTGACCGATGGCGCGCTGATGTGGGGGCCGCTGGCCGGTCCGCTGGCTAAAAACCAGCCCGGGCTGAAGGTGATCCCGCTGGTGAAAGAAACCCTGCCGCCGCGGCTGTTCTTCCGCATCACCATGGGGGTGCGCGCCGGCGAGGATGTCTGGAAGCGCGAGCTGAACAGCCTGATCCGCCGCCAGCAGGAGGGGATCAATGCCATCCTGCGCGAGGCGGGCGTGCCGCTGGTCGATGATTACGGCAAGGAACTGCTGGCCCCCTGAAAGGGGCTGGCAGGCACCGTCGCCAAACACCCGCCACTGGCGGGTGTTTTTATGCTGCGGCTCAGGGCGGGGCGGTGGTTCAGGGCAGGGCGGTGGTGAAGCGGCCAAAGGCGCGCGGACCTGCAGGCATATCGAGGCTGTCGATCAGCCCAAGGCTTTGCGCATCAAAGACCTGCAGGCTGTCGCTGAACCAGCAGGCCACCAGCAGCCGCCCCTCAGAGGTGACGGCGAGGCCCTCGGGATACTCATCGGTGGCGATCTCGCCGGTCACCTTCAGGGTTTCGGCATCAAATACCGTGACGCTGGCGGAATATTGATTGCTGACAAAGCCGCGCTGCCCGGCAAAGGCAATCGCATAGGGGCGCGCGCCGGTGGGGATGCGCACCAGCTCGGCCCCCTCGGCAATGTCTATGACGCTGATACTGTCTTCATAGACATTGCTCACATAGGCCCGGCCCTGATGCAGGGTCACGCCAAAGGGATGGGCGCCGGTCTTCACCTCCTGGGGCTCGCGCCCGGGGCGCAGGATGGTCACGCTGTCGGCATCGCGGTTTGCCACCACGATCACCCCCTCCGCCATATCGACGCCCGAGGCGGCAGGGCCGACCGGCCAGCGCGCGATCTCCTGGCCATCGAGCGGATCAATCTCGCGCAGAACCCCCTCCCAGCCCGTCACCAGTGCCGTGCCGGTTTCGGGGCGGATTGCCAGGCCGAAAGGCTCGCCCGCCAGCGGCCAGGCGCCGAGCTTTTTGCCCTGCAGATCAAAGACCGCCAGTTCGCGGCTTTCGACCGCGATGGCCATCACCCGGCCGCGGCTGCCGTCACTGGCCACCGCGGCGGGTTTGCCGGGCAAAGCGATCTCAGCCAGCACGCTCAGGGAGGCGGTATCGATCAGGCTCAGCGCCCCGGCATTCTGCGAGGTCACCGCCGCCAGATCGGCATGGGCGGGCCAGGCTGACAGCAGCGAGACGATCAGCCCGGCCATCGCCCTCATCGGGTTGCCCTCATCGCTGCGCCCTCATCGCTGCGCCCTCATCTCTGGCCCTCATCGCTACGCCCTCAGCCAGCGGCGCCGAATTTTGCCACCAGCGCATCGATGATCTGCTGATGCAGGGCTTCGACATTGGCCGTCGAGGCCTCATCATTCTGATCCGCGGGCGGGTCGTTTTGCGGGAAGGCGCGGTAGAAAGCGCCCTTCACCTCAACCTTCGCCTTGCCGCCCTCATCCTTAATCGTCAGATGCAGCGCGTAATTGGTGGCCAGAACATAGGCCGGATTATCCTCGGTAAGCCGGGTTGAAATGGCGAATTTTTTGTCGTCGCGCTTGAGCAGCTCTTCGGTGATCACAATGCCATCGGCGAGGCTGCGCTTGCGCAGAGCGCCTTTCTCATTGCCCTCAGCCGCAATCGTTCCGGCCCCGGGCAGCCAGGACATATCCTCAAAGCTGCCGATTGCCGCCCAGACTTCCCCGGGGCTGGCATTCAGGATCACCGCCTGATCGGTCTTCAGGCGCGAGGGGCCATGCGCCTGGGCCGCACCGGCAATCACGGCAAAAAGCGCCACCAGCGCAAGGGTCAGTTTCCGCATCATTCATTCCTCCGGGGGGATGGCCGGGGTATATTTCCCGGGCCTGTCGGGAAAAGATGCTTTTCCCGCCCGGTGATTTTCAATCAGACAAAAGTATTATGGCCATTGAAAACATGGACTTATAATTTTTTTATTAAGAATTAACGCTTCCCCTGGCCAGGCCTCGTGTGCCTGACTTCGCGCTGAGGGAGAGACAGATGCACAGATATGCCCCGGCTGCGGCTGCAGCCCTGATCCTTGCAGGTTTTACGGCCCCTGCTTTAGCTGAAACCGCATATCGCGCCGCGGTGCTGCGGGTGGATAAGGCCGGCGCGATGCCGATCTCGCGTCTTGATCTGCCGCCCGCCGATCTGGGCTTTGCCGGGGGGCAGCTGGGCAATGATGACAATGCCACCACCGGCGCTTTCATGGGGCAGATCTTCACCACCGAGCAGGTGGCGGCAACGCCCGAGACCGCCGGCGAGGCGCTGGAAAAGCTGCTGGGCGCGGGGGTAGAATGGGTGGTGGTGCTGGCCGATGCGCCGACCACGCTGGCCCTGGCAGATCAGGCGGGTGAGCGGGCGCTGATCTTTAATGCCGGATCTTCGGCTGACAGTCTGCGCGGTCAGGATTGCCGGGCGAATATGCTGCATCTTGCGCCCTCGGATCAGATGCTGGCCGATGCTCTGGCGCAATATCTGGCCTGGAAGCGCTGGGATGAATGGGTGCTGATCTATGGCAGCCATCCCGAGGATCAGGATCTGGCCGGGGCTTACCGCAAGGCGGCGACAAAATTCGGCCTCTCGATCGTGGCCGAGAAGGTTTATGAGGATACCGGCGGCGCAAGGCGCACCGATTCCGGCCATATTCAGGTGCAAAAGCAGATGCCGGTCTTCACCCAGGGCTTCCCGGCCCATGATGTGGTGGTGAGCGCCGATCAGGCCGGGGTCTTTGCCGACTGGCTGCCCTGGCATACCTGGGATCCGCGCCCGGTGGCGGGTTCGGCCGGGCTGAAGCCGGTCTCCTGGCATCCGGCGCATGAGGCCTGGGGCGGCACCCAGTTCCATACCCGTTTTGAGAAGCTGGCCGGTCGTGCCGCCAGGCCCGAGGATTACAACACCTGGATGGCACTTCGCGTGATCGGCGAGGGGGCGAGCCGCACCTCTGGCGGCGACCGCGCCGCGGTCGAGGCCTTCATCCGCTCAGAGGAGTTCGGCCTGGCCGCTTTTAAGGGCCAGGGGCTGAATTTCCGCGACTGGGATGGCCAGCTGCGCCAGCCGGTGCTGCTGGTGACGGATAATGTCGTCGCCTCGGTCAGCCCCCAGGAGGAATTTCTGCATCAGACCAGTCAGCTCGACACTCTGGGCATCGACCGGCCCGAGACCGGGTGCAAATTTTAACAGGGAGGAAAGATGAAACGCGTTCTCATCGCCACATTGCTTTGCGGCACGACCCTGGGGGCAACCCCGGTTCTGGCTGATAAGATTTTTGTTTCAAACGAAAAAGGCAATTCCATCTCGGTGCTCGACAGCACCAGCCTTGCGGTGATCCATACGATTGAGGGCATTCAGCGCCCGCGCGGCATCACCGCCTCGCCGGATGGCAAGACCATTTATGTCTGCGCCTCGGATGACAATCTGGTGCGGGTGTTCGACGCCGCGACCTATGCGGAACTGCCCGCTTTGCCCTCGGGGCCGGATCCTGAGCTTTTCGTCATGCATCCCGATGGCAAAAAGCTGTTCATCGCCAATGAGGATGACAATATCGTCACCGTGGTTGATGTTGAGACCCGTCAGGTGCTGGCCGAAGTGCCGGTCGGGGTTGAGCCGGAGGGGATGGGGGTCTCGCCCGATGGCAAGATCGTGGTCAATACCTCTGAGACCACCAATATGGCGCATCTGATCGACAGCGAGAGCTATGAGATCGTGGCCAATGTGCTGGTCGACAGCCGGCCGCGCTTCGCCGAATATACACCCGATGGTAAAATCCTCTTCGTCACTGCCGAGATCGGCGGCACGGTTTCGGTGATTGATACCGCCTCTGCCGCGATCACCAGCAAGATTACTTTTGAGGTGGCGGGTGTTCTGCCCGAGGCTTTGCAGCCGGTCGGTCTGCGCGTCACGCCGGATGGAACCAAGGCCTATGTCGCGCTCGGGCCGGCCAACCGGGTGGCGGTGATCGATATCGCCTCGATGGAGGTGAAAGATTACCTGCTGGTCGGTCAGCGGGTCTGGCAGCTCGGCTTCTCGCCCGACGGCTCGAAACTCTACACAACCAACGGCAATTCCAACGATATTTCGGTGATCGACGTGGCCTCGGACACGGTCGAGGTCTCGGTCCAGGTGGGCGAACAGCCCTGGGGCATCGTGGCCGTGGCTGCAGAATAAGGGAGAGAGAGGATGAAGATGAAAGCGATTTTCCTGGCGGCGGCTCTGGCGCTGGGCAGCGGCGCGGCGGGGGCGCAGCAGTTTGACTATGGCTTTGCCGGGCTGATGGGCAAGGCCAACCGGGTGACGCTGCCGGATCTGACGCTCGGCTCGGGCAAACCGGTGCAGGAGGCCCCGGTCGATCTGAAATCCGGCGCCTATTACAAAATGAAGATCGTCGCCGATGGCTCGGCCGAGCTGGCTCTGTCGGGCGGTGATTTCTTCCGCGCGATCTGGATCAATGAGATCGTGATCAACAATATCGAAGTGCGGCCCATGGGCGTGCATTCGCTGGAATTTGACGCGGCGGGCGAGGCCGAGATCAGCTTCATCGCCGTGGTGCCCGGCAGTTTCAGCCTGTCGATCCCGGGCTCTTCGGGGGACAGCCAGAAAGCCGTGTTCAACATCCGCTGAGGCCATTTTGCCCGGCCCCGATTTTTCACCAGGAGGAGAGACTATGAAAAAAGTTGTTCTTGCCGCGCTGCTGGCCGGTTTCGCCATGCCCGCTTTTGCCGAAGAAGACAAAGCCACGGCCGAGCAGATCGCTAAGATCGATGAAGTGCTGGCGGCGATGAGCTGCGAGGTCGACAGCGACAATATCGAGCTCGAGGATGATGGCAGCTTCGATCTCGACGATGTGATCTGTGCCGATGGCCAGTATGACGTCAAGCTGAACGCTGATTTCACCGAGAAAGAGCGTCGGAAAGAATGAGCAGTTCCAGCGGCGCGGCGGCTGCAATCGCCGCGCCTGCGGCCAGATCAGCCGACCTGCCGCCTGCACTTGAGGTGCGGGCGGTCTCGCATCGTTTCGGCGCTTTGCAGGCGCTGAAGGATGTCAGCTTTCAGATCGGGCGCGGCGAATTCTGTACTCTGCTCGGGGTGAACGGCGCAGGCAAAACCACGCTGTTCTCGCTGATCACCCGGCTCTACACCTCGACCTCGGGCTATATCGGTGTGGCGGGCCATGATGCCAGGCGCGCGCCGCGCGAGGCTTTGTCACGGATTGGCGTGGTGTTTCAGAGCCGGGCGCTCGATGGCGATCTGACCCTGACACAGAATTTGCAGTATCATGCCGCGCTGCATGGCATCTCGCGGCCGAAAGCGCGGATCCGTATCGGCGAGGTGCTGGAGCTGGTCGGATTGTCCGATAAAGCAGGCGCGCGCGCCTCGACGCTTTCGGGCGGCCAGCAGCGCCGGGCTGAGGTGGCGCGGGCGCTGCTGCACCGGCCTGAACTTTTGCTCCTTGATGAGGCTACGGCGGGGCTGGATCTGCGGGCCCGGGCTGACCTGCTCAGCCTGGTGCGGCGGCTGATCGCCTCGGAGGGGGTCTCAACCCTTTGGGCCACACATATTTTTGAGGAAATTGCGCCGCAGGATCATATCGTTGTGCTGCATAAAGGCGCGGTTCTGGCCGATGCCTCTGCGGCGGCGCTGGCCGCAGGCGGTGATCTTGGCGAGGCCTTCCTCAGCCTGACCGGAGGGGCCAGATGAACGGCTGGCTGATTGCTTTTTCGGGGATCGCCCGGCGCGAATTCCTGCGCTTCACCCGCCAGCGCGAGCGCTTTCTGGCGGCGCTGGTGCGGCCGCTGGTCTGGCTGTTCATCTTTGCCGCCGGCTTTCGCTCGGTGCTCGGCGTCTCGATCACGCCGCCTTACAAGACCTATGTGCTCTATGAGGTCTATGTCACGCCGGGGCTCTGCGGGATGATCTTGCTGTTTTCCGGCATGCAAAGCTCGCTTTCCATGGTCTATGACCGCGAGACCGGGGCGATGCGCAGCCTGCTGGTCAGCCCCTATCCGCGCTGGTTCCTTCTTTGTTCTAAATTGCTGGCCGCGGTGCTGGTGGCCAGCCTGCAGGTCTATGCCTTCCTGGTGATCGCCTATTTCTGGGGCGTGCGCCCGCCGGCGCTGGGCTGGCTGACGGTTTTCCCGGCCCTGGTGCTGGCGGGGGTGATGCTGGGATCGCTGGGGCTGCTGATCTCTTCGGCGATCCGGCAGCTGGAGAATTTCGCCGGGGTGATGAATTTCGTGATCTTCCCGATGTTTTTCGCCTCATCTGCGCTCTACCCTCTATGGCGGATGCGCGAGGCCAGCCCGCTGTTGCATCAGATCTGCCTGTGGAACCCCTTCACCCATTCGGTCGAGTTGATCCGTTTCGCGCTTTACGGTCAGATTGACCCGCGCTCGCTGGCGGTGACTTTGGGCTGCACCATCGTGTTCTTCGGGGCGACGGTGGTGATGTATGATCCGGCCCGCGGGCTGTGGCGTGGCAGGCGCGGCGGCTGAGCTATGGCGCCTGAGCTTTGGCGGTTGGGGCCGAAACAGCGGTTCGGGGAGGAAGGGTGATGCGGATGAAATCTCTGGCTTTGGGGCTGATCGGGCTGATGCTGGCAGGGCCGGTGCAGGCCGGGGGGCCGGTTGATCCGGACTGGCCCTGTATTCAGCGCCGCCAGCCCGCTTTGTCGCTGGCCCAGGTCTGGTCCGGCCCGCTGCCCGGGGCCCAGGGGGATGCACCGGCTGAAGCGGGGGCAGGGGGGCCTGGCCCGGCTCTGCTGGCTCTGAGCCAGCAGCTGGCTTTGCGCCGCACCAGCCTTGAGCAGGCCGAAGAGCTGGTCGGGGGTTTTGCCGCCAGCGCCGGGCCTGAAGAGCTGACCGCGCTGTTCGTCGCCACTTTTGAGAATATCCAGAGCCAGCGCAACCGGGTGATGGCCGGGATCACCCGCTATGCTCATAAGCAGGAGGCGCTCGACGCGCAGATTGTTGAGCTGCGCCACGGCTTTGCCAGCGCCAGCGCGGCGGCTGATCCCGATTTCGACCAGCTCGACAGGATGGAGGCCGATCTCGACTGGATGACGCGGATTTTTCAGGACCGGCAGCAGTCGCTGACCTATGTCTGTGAGACCCCGGTGATTCTGGAGCAGCGCGCCTTTGCCATTGGCCGGATCATCGCGGCCCGGCTCTGAGCCGGGCCAGGCCAGGCTGATATTGGCCGGCGCAGAAACCTGGTATCCGGTAAAAATGGCCTGAATGGCGCAAAGGATATTCCCCGGGGAAAATAACCCTCGCATCGCCGCGGTAAACACTTATGATTTCCTCAGCGTAACCGGAGTGGAGGCTGGTTGCGCTGTTACCGGGAGGAATCATGGAACATCATTCTGTGAGGGATGCGGAGCTTCGTTCCGTGTCCGGTGATTTTGTGCCGCGGCGCGATATTCTGATCGTCGATGATCATCCGCTGATGTGTGAGGCGCTCAGCACCACGCTCGCGCATGCCTTTGGCCATCCGCGCATCCGTCAGGCGGCCAGCCTTGCTGCGGCTGAGGCCAGCATCCGCAGTGACGGCGCGCCGGATGCGGTGGTGCTGGATCTGACTTTGCCCGATGTGCGCGGCATTGAGGGGGTGGTGACTTTGCGCAACCGCCTGCCGGGCACGCCGCTGACGGTGATCTCGGCCGAGGTCGATCCGATGATGGTGGCGGCGGCCATGGGGGCGGGGGCTTCGGGCTTTATAGCCAAATCCCTGCCGCGCGCCGAGCTGGTGCAGGCTTTCCGGCGGCAATGGGCCGGTGAGGTGGTGCTGCCCGAAGGCTATGAGGAAGATACGCCCGCCAGCAATGACACCGCCGTTCTGGCGCAGAATTTTGCTTCGCTGACGCCGCAGCAGATGAATATTCTGCGGCTGATCTGCCAGGGCTCGCCCAATAAGATCATCAGCTATGAGCTGTCGATCGCCGAGGCGACGGTGAAAACCCATATCGCGGCGATCATGTCGAAGATCAATGTGCAAAACCGCACCCAGGCCGCGCTGCTTGCAAGCAAGGCAAGGCTGTTCTCGCGCTGATATGCAGAAATCAGGCGTGCAACCGAAGGAAGCTTTGCATCCGCTCCGGCCTCAGGTCGTCCTTGCCGGTGCCGGCGGGGCCAGTGCGGGCGGGGTCGGCACCGGGGCCGAGATCATCGCTCGACTGGCGGGCTGCGATCCGGCTTTGGTGCTGATTTTCACCGGCGATGGCGCGGTGGTGGCGCCGCTCAGCGCCGAGCTCTCCGCCGCCTTTGGACCGGCCTGCCGGGTGCTGGCCTGCTCCTCTGCCGGCGGATTTGCCTTTGACGGCTATGATGATGACTCGGTGATTGCCATTGCTTTTCCGGCTGCGACTTTCAGCGCCGGGGCGGTCTGGCTGAACAATCTGCGCCAGCAGATGGCGCTCGACTGGATGATGGCTTTGCGCGGGCTGGGCGAGGCTTTCCCGGCCTCGGCCGGGCGCAACCGCTTTGGCCTGTTGCTGATCGATGGCATGAGCGGGCGCGAGGAACTGGTGACCACCACGGTGGATGCCACTCTGCCCGATCTGCTGGTGCTGGGCGGCTCGGCGGGGGATGGTCTGCGCTTTGATCAGACCCATCTGGCCATGGATGGCGAAACCCGGCCGCAAAGCGCGTTGTTCTGCCTTGTCAGCACCGATTTCGCGGTGGAAGAGGTGATTTTTGATCACTTCCTGCCGCTGGGCTCGACCATGGTGGTGACCGAGGCTGATCCCGATGCAAGGCTGATCCATGAGATTAATGCCGAGCCTGCCGCCCAGGAATATGCCCGGATGATCGGCGTTGACCCGGCGGCGCTCTCGCCGCGCGATTTCGCCGAAAACCCTTTGCTTGAGCGCACCGGCGGGCGGCATTTCGTGCGGGCCATCACTTCGGTCACCCGCAGCGGCGCGCTGAAACTGCTTTCGGCGGTCGAGCCGGGCACATTGCTGACCATTGGCAGGCCGGAAAGCCTGACCGAGGGGCTGCGCTCGCGGATGGAGCAGATCGGCCCGGCCGAGCTGGTGCTGGGCTTTGACTGTATCCTGCGCCGCATTGCGGTCGAGGAGGCGGGCGAGCAGGCCACGGTCGGGCAATTATGCCGCGATTACCGCATTGCCGGCTTTAACACCTATGGCGAGCAGCATGGCGGTATCCATGTGAACCAGACTTTCGTCGGGCTGGCGCTGCTCGATCGTGGCAAGAAGGGCGGGGATGATGCTGCGGGACAGTGATCCGCCCGAACGCCAGATCGAGAAGCTGCAGCGGATCAATGAGGCTCTGGTTGGACGGCTCGAACGCATTCAGGAGCAGCGCGGCCCCTCTTATGCGCTGACCCGGACCGCGGCGGTGCTCGAGCGCGAGGTCATGGCGCGCAACCGCGATCTTGAGGCGGCGCTGACCGATCTGGCGCGCACCAATACCGAACTGGCCCGGGCCCGCGAAAGCGCCGATGAGGCCAATCGCGCCAAATCGCGTTTCCTGCGTGCCGCCAGCCATGACCTGCTGCAGCCGCTCTCTGCCGCGCGGCTGTTTCTGTCGCATCTGGCCGAGCTGTCGCCGATGCCCGACCAGCAGGCTTTGCTGTCGCATCTGACCGAAACCATTGAATCGGCGGAAGAACTGATCCGGGCTTTGTCAGATATTGCCCGGCTCGACAGCCGTAATTTCGCGATGAACCCGGGGCCGGTGGCGATTGGCCGGCTGTTCCGGCGGCTGATCATCGATATGCAGCCCCAGGCTGCGGCGCGCGGCATTGATCTGCGCTTCGTCGCCTCGGCGGTCACCGTGGAAAGCGATCCGGTCTATCTGCGCCAGATCGCGCAGAACCTGATCGGCAATGCGCTGAAATATACCAGCGGGCGGCGGGTTCTGGTCGGGCTGCGCCGTGATGGCGATCACGTCTGGCTCGAGGTGCTGGATGAGGGGCCGGGCATTGCTCTGCGCGATCAGGAGCGGATCTTTAACGAATTTGAGCGGCTGTCGCGCTCGCAGCAGGCCGGGCACGGGCTGGGTCTGTCGATTGTTCAGCGCGCCTGTCAGCAGCTGGGGCACCGCCTTGAGCTGCGCTCCGAACCGGGGCGGGGCTCATGTTTCAGGGTGGCGCTGCCGGTGATGCGCCGGATCGAAGGGGCGGTGCCGCCGGGGGCGCAGGCCCTGCCGGTGCGCGCCACCATTCCGCTGGCCGGGCGCAGGGTGCTGGTGATCGAGAATGATGATGCGATGCGCCGCGCCTTCAGCTTCCTGCTCAATGGCTGGGGCATGGAGGTCTCGGCCACTTCGGAAATTGCCACCGCCCGCCGTTTTGCCCGCGCCCAGGCCCCGGATGTGGTGCTGAGTGATTACCGGCTTGATGATGGCGAGACTGGATTCCAGGCGCTGGATCTGCTCGAGGCGGATCTGGGCCATAGCCTGCCCGCGCTGATCGTCAGCGCCGAGACCGCCGAATTCATTCATGCCGAGGCGGGCAACCGTCCGGTTGAGGTGCTGACCAAGCCGGTGGCCGAGCATGAGCTGCGCCGCGGCCTGGCCTTTGCGATCCAGAATCATATCCGCCAGGGAGGCTCGGGGTGAAATGCCGGCCCAGCCTTTCGGCGCGGCTCTGGCTCGGGGCGCTGTCGCTGGCCTTGCTGGCGATGCTGGCCGCCTGGCTGGCGGCCTGGGGTGCGGGCAGGCTGCATGGCTATGCCTCAGAGGCCCTGGCGGCGCGCAGCCGGACCGAGGCCTATGCCGCCTTTCAGGCGCGCGAGGGGGAATGGCTGTTTGGCTGGCTGACCTCGGCTCTGGTGCGCGACAGCGCCGGGCAGAGCCAGACCATGCCCCAGCCGCCGGATCCCGGGCCGGTGCTGGCGGCGCTGGATCTGCTCGACCAGCTGGTGGCCGGGGATCTGGCGGGCCAGGCCGGGGTGGTCGCCGGTCCGGGCAGTATCCATCTGACCCCGGCCCGGCTGCGCGCGCTGTTTCAGGGGCTGGAGACGGCGTTGCAGAACGCGCCTCCCGACAGCCCGACCGGACAGATGGCGCTGAATTATCATGCCATCCGCGCCCAGCCCTTGCTGCTGCGCGCGCTCGAACAGGAGCGCCAGCGCCATGATGAGGCACTGGCGGCGATGGAGGATCTGCGCCAGCCCCTGCGCCTCACCGCCGCGCTGATCGCGCTGGCCGCGCCTCTGGTGCTGGCCGGGCTCTATCTCACCGTGCTCAGCCCGCTGTTTCGCCGCCTGCGCGAGGCGACCCGGGCGGCACCGGAACTGGCCACCGGGCGGCTGCCGCCGGGGGCGGGGGGGCATGATGAGCTGGGGCTGATGTTTGCCCGCCAGCGCCAGATGGCGGCGCGGCTGGGCCGGCGCCGCAGTCATCTGGAACAGGAGGTGAACGCCCGCACCGCTGATCTGGCCGGGGCCAATGCGCGGCTGGCGCGGATCGACAGCAACCGGCGCCGCTTTTTTGCCGATGTCGGCCATGAGCTGCGCACGCCGCTGACGGTGATCCTTGGCGAGGCCGAGCTGGGGGCCGGACATGCCGATCCGCAGGTCCGCGCCTCTTTCGCCACCGTCAGCGCCCGGGCGGCGCGCCTGTACCGGCGGACCGAGGATCTGCTGCGCATCGCGCGCTCGGAAAGTGGCCAGCTGGAACTGCAGCCCGGCCCGGTGCCGCTGCAGGCCTGTGTCGAGGCCGCGCTCGGTGATCTGCTGCCGGTTCTGCGCCGGGCAAAGATCACCTGTCACACCGATCTGCCGCCGCTGCTGCTGCGCGCCGATGGCGAATGGCTGCGTCAGGTCTTTGCCGGTTTCTTTGAGAACAGCGCGAAATATGCCGGAGCGGGGGCCGAGCTGCGCATTACCGCGCTGGAGGGGGCACCGGCAGGCTTTGTGCTGCTGCGCATTGCGGATAATGGCCAGGGCCTCACCCCCGGCGCCGGGAAAGATCCGGCACAGCTGCTCGACCGCTTTGCGCGCGGCACCGGCAGCACCGGATCGGGCTTTGGTCTCGGGCTTGCCCTTGCGCATTGGGTTGTGGAAGCTTCGGGTGGCAGGCTGAGCCTTGTCCCGATGCCGCAGGGGCAGGGTTTCGGGCTGGATCTGTTGCTGCCGCTTTGGGAGGAGGGGTAATGGCGCATATTCTGGTGATCGAGGATGATCCCGACATTGCTTCGCTGTTGCAGCGCGGGCTGGGGGCGGCGGGACATCAGGTGGCCTGGGTGGAAACCGCTGCCGCCGCCTTGCAGCATATCAGCAGCCAGGGCTGTGATGCGGCGATCATTGATATGATGCTGGGCGAGGAGAGCGGCGCCGATCTGCTGGCCGGGCTGCGCGCCCAGGGGCACCGGATGCCCGCGATCATGCTCTCGGCTTTGTCGCGGGTCGAGGATCGCAGCGATGGCCTTGCGGCGGGCGCTCAGGATTATGTGGTCAAACCCTTCACTCTGACCGAACTGCTGGCCCGGCTCGAGGTTCAGCTGCGGCTGACCACGCCGCGGGAGACGAGGCTGATGCTCGGGGGGCTGATCTATGATCCCAGATTGCGCAATGTGACCTCGGCCGGTCCGCCGGGCCCGGCGCGCAGCGTGCTGCTGACCGAGCGTGAGGGTGATCTTCTGGCCTGTATGATGGCGGCGCCCGGCGAGGTGCTGACCCGGGGTGCGCTTTTCGATGCGGTCTGGGCCAGCCATGGCGGCTCGACCGAGAATGTCGTTGATGTCTATCTGGGATATCTGCGCCGCAAGCTTGGCAATTTCACCCCTTATGGCCTGAGCCTGCGCACTCTGCGCGGCAAGGGCTTTATCCTGAGCCTTGCGGAGGCATGATGAGACTGCGCGCAATCCTGGGGCGGATGGGGACGACCGGGCTGATCTGCCTGGCGCTGGGCCCCGCTGCGCTCCCCACTTTCAGCCATGCCGGGGGGGTGAGTGATCAGATCATGCAGCCCGGGCTCTATAGCGCCGCCCCCGGGGGGGAAGTGCTGCGCTACCGGGTGGAGCGCAGTCTCGCGCCTGCGCCCGGGGCGGGCTGGCCCGGCGCCGGGCATGGCATCGCGCTGCCCGAGGCGCTGCAGGGGGCGGCGCTGGTACTCGAACGCGCCGAAGCCACGCCGGACCGGCTGCGCCTCACCCTCGCGCCGGATGCCACCGCGCCGGGCCGGGTGCTGAGCGAATTGCCACAGGCCGCGCCCAATCCGGTGCTGCTGTTCTGGCTGGAAAATATCGTGCGCGCCGCTTCGGTTCAGACCGGCGGCAGCCCCTTCTATCTGCGCAACCGCATCCGCGAGGCGCTGGTCGCGGCTGAGATCTCTCCCGATGCGGCGGGCATCAGCCATCTGGAGCTGACCCCTTTCGCCGCGCTGGGTGCAGAGGAGAGGGCCCGGCTCGGCGCTTTTGCCGGATTGCGGCTGCAGCTCCGCTGGCATCAGGCCAGCCCGGGCCGGATCCTCGAACTAAAGGCTGATACCAGCGGGGATGGTGAAGCCGCGCCGGGCGGCTACCATGAACATCTGATCCTGCAGCCGGAGGAATGACGGTGACTTTGCACAGATCCCCCATCCTGGCATCGGGCCTCGCGCTGGGCCTGCTGCCTTTCGCGGCCCTCGGGGCCGATGCGCTGGCCGATGCGCTGAATGATTACCCGACCGAGGCCCGGGCCGAATATGTCTTTGGCTGTATGGCGACCAATGGCCAGAGCCAGGAGGCTTTGCGGCGCTGCTCCTGCTCGATCGATGCGATTGCCGGTATCCTGAGCTATGAGGATTACGTCGCGGCCGAGACCGTGCTCAGGATGCGCCAGGGCGGCGGCGAGCGGGCGGCGATGTTTCGCGGTGGCACGCCGGTGACCATGCGCATCCTTGGCGATCTGCGCCGCGCCCAGGCCGAGGCTGAGATGATCTGCTTTGGCTGAGAGCCTGGGCGCGCTGGGGCTGCCTGGTCCGAGCGGCCGCGTGGGGCGCGGGAGGGGGAGGGGCAGAGCCGGACCGGCGCAGAGGGCGCAGGCCGGGGGAAAGCCCGGCCAGGCGGGGTTTCGCCCCGGTTTTCAGGGCTGCGGCAATGCATCCCCGGCTTTCCTTCGCTTTGAGGGGGCCAACGCGCGTTGCCTTTCTGTGACGTCTCGTCTAAGCGGGCGGCAGTGATTTCCGGGCCGGGAGACGGGCAATGAGCAATGGCAGCAGCACTGAACAGAAGGCCGGTCATAACGGCCTGACCTATGCCCAGGCAGGGGTTGATATCGATGCCGGCAACCGCCTGGTCGACCGGATCAAACCGGCGGCAAAATCGACCAGCCGTTCGGGCACTATGGGCGGGCTTGGCGGCTTTGGCGCTTTGTTCGATCTGAAAGCGGCAGGCTTTGAGGATCCGATCCTCGTCGCCGCGACCGATGGCGTCGGCACCAAGCTGCGCATCGCGATCGATACCGGCAATGTCGATACGATCGGCATCGACCTTGTTGCCATGTGCGTCAATGACCTGGTCTGCCAGGGCGCCGAGCCTTTGTTCTTCCTCGATTATTTCGCCACCGGCAAACTTGATGTCGATCAGGCGGCCCGCATTGTCGAAGGCATTGCCGAGGGCTGCCGTCAGTCGGGCTGCGCCCTGACCGGCGGCGAGACCGCCGAGATGCCGGGCATGTATCACAAGGGTGATTTCGATCTCGCCGGTTTCGCGGTCGGGGCGATGGAGCGTGGCACCCATCTGCCGGCCGGCGTGGCCGAGGGCGATGTGCTGCTGGGTCTGGCCTCGAATGGCGTGCATTCCAATGGCTACAGCTTCGTGCGCAAAGTGGTTGAACTCTCGGGCCTGGGCTGGGATGCGGCCTCGCCCTTCTCGCAAGGCAGCCTCGGCGAGGCGCTGCTCGCGCCGACCCGGCTTTATGTCAAACAGGCTCTGGCGGCGATGCGGGCCGGTGGCGTGCATGCGCTGGCGCATATCACCGGCGGTGGCATCACGGAAAACCCGCCGCGCGTGCTGAGCGAGGGCCTGGCCTGCGAGATTGATCTCGGCTCCTGGGAGCTGCCGCCGGTGTTCCGCTGGCTGGCACAAACCGCACAGATGTCCGAGCCGGAACTGCTCAAGACCTTCAACTGCGGCATTGGCATGATGCTGGTGGTAGCGGCGGATCAGGCTGATGAGATCGCGGCGCTGCTGACCGGCTTTGGCGAGAAAGTCTCGCGTATGGGCCAGATCATCGCCGCGCCGGAAGGCAGCGAAGGCGTTGTCTATAAAGGCCGTCTTCTGTGAAACGCATTGCCATCCTGATTTCGGGGGGTGGCTCCAATATGGTCGCGCTGGTGAACTCGATGATCGGGGATCATCCGGCGCGCGCCGTTCTGGTGGCCTCCAATGATCCAGGGGCTTCGGGGCTGGTGAAAGCGGCCGGGCGTGGCATTGCCACCGCCGCCGTCGATCACCGCCTCTATGGCAGGGACCGCGCCGCTTTTGAGGCCGATCTGTTGCAGCATATCGAGGCGGCCAGTCCCGATATTCTTTGCCTTGCCGGGTTCATGCGGGTGCTCACCCCGGGTTTCGTGCAGAAATTTGAGGGGCGGATGCTGAATATCCATCCCTCGCTTTTGCCGAAATATCCCGGGCTGCATACCCATCAGCGCGCGCTTGATGCCGGGGATGCGGAAGCGGGCTGCTCGGTGCATGAGGTGACGGCGGTACTCGATGACGGGCCATTGCTCGGCCAGGCGCGGGTGCCGGTTCTGCCCGGTGATACGGCCGACAGCCTCGCGGCCCGGGTGCTGGTGCAGGAGCACCGGCTCTATCCGGAGGTTCTGCGCCGCTATGCAGCGGGCGACCGGACGCCGGTCTGTCTGTGAAACCGCATCCGGGCGACGCTCAGCGCGCCCGGCCCTGGCGGTCCCGGGGGGGCCTTGGGCCTCGGGGGCCTTCGGGCCGGGTCCAGATCCAGAGCGCGGTCAGCGACAGCACGCCCGCCTGGATCACCAGCGCATAGAGCGGCAGGCCGAGCGCCAGGCTCAGCAGAAAAGCCGCTGCCATGCCGAGCAGCGCCGCGCGCTTGCCGCGCCGGCTGATTGCGCCGTGATCGCGCCAGTTGCGGATCAGTGGGCCAAAGCTCTGATGCGCCAGCAGCCAGTCATGCACCCGGCTGGAAGAGCGGGCAAAGCAGGCCGCCGCCAGCAGCACGAAAGGCGTGGTCGGCAGCAAGGGCAGAAAGATCCCCAGAATCCCCAGCCCCAGCGCCAGACAGCCCGCCAGAAACCACAGCGGCCGCACCAGTGCCAGCGCCGGTTTCGCCGCCCCGTCGCCGGGTGGCAGAGGCTGTGAGGGGGGCAGATCAGACATAGGGCTCCAGGCTTCGGGCCGCGCAGCGGAACAGGGCGCAGTGCAATCAGCTCTAAGCCAGTTCAGGGCAAAGAAAAACCCCCGGGGGCCAGCGGGCGGCCTGAGCGCGGGAGGGGCGGGGGCGGGACATGGGCAGGCCGCGGGCAGGGCCTGAAACAGGCGGCAGATCACGCTAAAGCAACTCTTTTCAATCCTGACGCCCGGCAGTAGACAGATTATGTCGCAGCCGGGGCCCGCGAGAACGCGTCAGCCATCAGACTGCCTGATCCATGGGCGGGATACCCCCGCGTGAGCCGTGAGGACTGATGCGTACCATTACCACGACTGAAGAGCTGGCATTATTCTGTGCCGCCGCAAAAGCAGCTCCCTATGTCACCATCGATACCGAGTTTCTGCGTGAGCGGACCTACTGGTCCAAACTCTGCCTGATCCAGATGGCGCTGCCGGGCAAGGATGGTGATGCTGTTCTGGTTGACCCGATTGAGGGCAGCGAAATGTCGATGGAGCCGCTCTATGACCTGTTCCGCCATGAGGCGACGGTCAAGGTCTTCCATGCCGCCCGTCAGGATCTGGAGATTTTCTTCGTCGAGGGCGGGGTGTTCCCGACGCCTTTGTTTGACACCCAGATTGCCGCTATGGTCTGCGGTTTTGGCGAGCAGGTCGGCTATGAGACCCTGGTGCGCAAGATTGCCCGCGCCAATCTCGACAAGACCTCGCGTTTCACCGACTGGTCGCGCCGGCCTTTGTCGGAGGCCCAGAAAGAATATGCTCTGGCCGATGTCACCCATCTGCGGGTGATCTATGAATGGCTGGCGGCGCAGCTGAAGAAAAACGGCCGTGCGCCCTGGGTCGAGGAAGAGCTGGCGGTGCTGACCGATCCGGCGACCTATACTGTGCATCCGGATGAGGCCTGGAAGCGGATCAAGACCCGCACCTCCTCGGCGCGCTTCCTGGCGGTGGTGCGCGAACTGGCGCGGTTCCGCGAGGCCTGGGCCCAGGAGCAGAATGTGCCGCGCTCGCGGGTGATGAAGGATGACGCGCTGCTGGAACTGGCCTCAACCCGGCCAACCAGCCTGGAAGAGCTGGGCCGCTCGCGGCTGCTTTTGCGCGAGGGGCGCAAGCCTGAGATTGCCGAAGGCATTCTGACGGCTGTGAAAAAGGGCCTTGAGGCCCGGACCGATGATCTGCCGAAGCCCGAATCCCATGCCGATCAGCCGCAGGTCAATGGCGCGCTGGCCGATCTGCTGCGGGTGCTGCTGAAGGCGAAATCCGAACAGCTCGGCGTGGCGCCGCGCCTGATCGCCTCGGCTTCCGAGCTCGATGCCATTGCCGCCGGCGGCCGCGATGTCGAGACGCTGAAGGGCTGGCGGCTTGAGGCCTTTGGCGAAGAGGCTTTGCGGCTGTGCAAGGGCGAGATTGCTTTGATGGCCAGGGGCACGGAAGTGCGCACGATCCGCGTCGGCGGCTGAGCCGTTCCCGCGACTGAGCAAAACAAAAGGGGGGCCTTCTGCCCCCCTGACCCCCGGGGATATTTGTCGGAGGGGAAGCCGGATCAGCCGCCGGATCAGCCCTGGTCTGCGCACTGATCCCGGGCCACGCGCGCGCGTCCTGATTGCGCCTGAAAAATCTGAGAGGGCCAGAAATCTGAGAGGGCCAGAAATCTGAGGGGGCCAGTGGCCCCCTTATTGCATCCGATCAGCGCCCGGCCGAGCGCGCGTCATTCGCGCCCTGCACCACGATGGTGCGGATATCGGCAAGCCTTGTGCGCGACAGATGCAGCGCCACCGTCACCTCGCGCGAACGCGGGCTGTTCACCGCTTCGGCCTTTGGCGGCGCCATGATGCGGAAATCCAGCACCAGCACGCCGGGCTCGGTCTGCGGCAGTTCCACCAGGCTGGCTTTCCACCAGCCCTGGCTCGGGGTCAGGCCGGTGGCGCGGATGATGGCCCCGGAACCGATCGGCTCAACCGCCATGGAGAGCACCTGCGAGACCCGCTCGCGCCCGTCCTGGGGCTGGCCGGGCGTTAGGGGCTGTTCGACCCGGGCGGCGGGCTGGGAACTGCCAAACCAGTTCAGCGGGTTCAGTCGGCTCTGGCCAAAGCCGCAGGCGGCGAGGCTCAGGGTCAGACAAAGCACAAGACCAGGGCGCAACAGGCTGGGTCGGATCATCCGGGCATTCTCCATCTTCCGCCTCTGGCTAACCCGAAAGCGCTGCTTTGAAAAGCCGCTGCGCAGCTTTGCGCCGGGCTTTCACAGCAGGCGCGGCAATTCTGCGGTGGCAGGGCACTGGACCTCGCGCCCGCGCGGCGCTACCTGACAGGGATAAAGGAGATCCGCTATGGCCACTGCCGCTTTTGAGGACATTGCCGAGACGCTTGAATTTCTCGACGACTGGGAAGATCGCTATCGCCATGTGATCGAGCTGGGCAAGGCGATGCCGGTGCTGGAAGACAGCTTCCGGGTGCCGGCCTATAAGGTCGAGGGCTGCGCCAGCCAGGTCTGGCTGCGGCCGATGATCCGCGATTCCCGGGTGGATTTTGAGGGCGAATCCGATGCGATGATCGTGCGCGGTCTGATCGCCATTCTGCATGCGCTCTATTCCGGCCTGACGCCCGCCGAGGCGCTGGCGGTCGATGCTTTCGCTGAATTCGACCGGATCGGGCTGAAGGATAATCTTTCGGCGCAGCGTTCGAACGGCTTGCGGGCGATGATCACCCGCATCCGTGAGATCGCCGCTGAGGCGGCTGCGGCCTGAGGTCTGAGGTCTGGCACCTGAGCCATTCTGTGAGCTGAACCTATCTGCGCGCCTCAGAGCGGCGCGCAGGCCCTTTCCAGCCAGGAGAGGGTTTCAGCGCTGACGCGCGGGCCGATCTTTGCCAGAACTTCGGCATGATAGGCATCAAGCCAGGCGCGCTCGGCCTGAGACAGCTGATCGGCGAGCACCAGACGGCGATCAAAGGGCGCGAAGGTCAGGGTCTCAAACGACAGCTGATCGCGGCCGTCGCCAAGTTTTTCGGCCGCATCCACCACGATCAGATTTTCCAGCCGGATGCCGAAAGCGCCCTCGCGGTAATAGCCCGGCTCATTCGACAGGATCATCCCGGGCTGCAAAGCCACTTCCGAGACGCGCGAGATGCGCTGCGGCCCCTCATGCACCGAGAGGAAGGCGCCGACGCCATGGCCGGTGCCATGGTCGTAATCAAGGCCAAGGCTCCACAGATGCTGGCGGGCGAGGGCGTCGAGGTCACGCCCGGCAAGGCCACGCGGCCAGCGCGCCCGCGAAATCGCGATCATGCCGCGCAGCACCGCCGTATAGCAGATCCGCGCCTCCTCGCCCGGATCGCCGATGGCGATGGTGCGGGTGATATCGGTGGTGCCGTCCTGGTATTGCGCGCCGCTGTCGACCAGCAGCAGCTCTCCGCTCTGCAGCGCGCGATCGGTCTCTTCCGTCACCCGGTAATGGATGATCGCCCCATCGGGGCCCGCGCCGCAGATCGTGTCAAAGCTGATATCGAACAAAGCATTGCTGGCGCGGCGGAACTCTTCCAGCGCTCTGACCACCGCAATCTCGGTCAGATCACCCGGCGCCTCACGGTCGAGCCAGCACAGGAATTCGGCCATGGCCGCGCCGTCGCGCAGATGCGCCTCACGCGTATGGGTAATCTCGCCGGGGTTTTTGCAGGCCTTGGGAAGGCGGCAGGGATCCTCGCCAAAGCGGGCCTCGACCCCGGCTCGGCTCAGGATCTGCGACAAAGCCAGCGGCGCGGTCAGCCGGTCAAGCCGCACCGGGCCCTGCAGCGCGCTCAGCGCGGCGCTGAAGGCTTCGGGCAGGGCGAGGCTGACATCGGGGCCGAGCAGCTCTGCCAGCCCGTTCTCCCCGGCGCGCGGGGTGAAGAGGGTGACTTTGTCATCCGCAAACAGGAAGGCAAAGGCCTGGGCGACCGGATTGCGCGGCACGTCCTGGCCCCGGATGTTCAACAGCCAGCAGATCGAATCCGGCTGGGTCAGCACCGCCACCCGCTCGCCCGATTTACGCAGCTCTGCGCCGAGGCGCTGGCGTTTCGCCGCGGCGCTTTCACCAGCCAGATCATCGGCATGAAGGAAAATCGCTTTCGCGGGCGGGGCAGGCCGGTCGGGCCAGATCGCATCGACCAGATTGTCGCAGGGGCGCAGAGTGATGGCCGTGCCCTGCAGCGCTGCCTCGATCCGGGCGATCTCATCGGCGGTATGGAGCCAGGGGTCAAAGCCCACCACGCCTGCGCTCAGATTGTCGCGCAGCCAGTCGCCGGGTCTGATCTCGGGCCAGGCCACGGGGCTGAAATGCGCCAGATCGACCTGGGCTTTCACCTGGGTACGGTAGCGCCCGTCGATGAACACCCCCGCCGCTTCCTGCAGCGCGATACAAAACCCCGCCGAGCCGGTAAAGCCGGTCAGCCATTCCAGCCGTGCATCGCCGGGCGCGACATATTCGCCCTGATAGACATCGGCGCGCGGCACGATAAAGCCTTCCAGCCCCGCGTCATGCATTGCCTCACGCAATGCGGAAAGCCGTGCCGGACCCTGCCCGGGCGAGGCAGCACTGTCGAAACTCTGGAACATCGGGCTGACCCTCAGCTGATTTATCTGACCTTGCAGCGGCCGGAGAAGCTTGCTCCGGCCTGCTGTAAACCGGCTCAGCCGGCGCGCCGGGCCCCGCCGCGGCTCTGGGCTTTGGGGTCTTTGTCAAACAGTCCGGCCAGCTGCTCGGTCATCGCGCCTGCCAGCTGCTCGACATCGGTAATGGTGACGGCGCGCTGATAATAGCGCGTCACATCATGGCCGATGCCAATGGCGATCAGCTCGACGCCGCGGCGCTTTTCGACCATGGCAATCACATCGCGCAGATGTTTTTCGAGGAAGCTCGCCGGGTTCACCGACAAAGTGCTGTCATCGACCGGCGCGCCATCCGAGATCACCATCAGGATCTTGCGGGCCTCGGGCCGGGCCAGCATCCGGCGATGCGCCCATTCCAGCGCCTCGCCATCGATGTTTTCCTTCAGCAGGCCCTCTTTCATCATCAGCCCCAGATTGGGGCGGGCGCGCCGCCAGGGGGCATCGGCCGATTTATAGATGATATGGCGCAGATCGTTCAGCCGGCCAGGCTGCTGGGGCCGGTTATCGGCCAGCCATTTCTCGCGGCTCTGCCCGCCTTTCCAGGCACGGGTGGTAAAGCCGAGGATCTCGGTCTTGACCTGGCAGCGCTCGAGCGTGCGCGCCAGAACATCGGCGCAGATCGCGGCAATCGAGATCGGCCGGCCCCGCATCGAGCCGGAATTATCGATCAGCAGGGTCACGACCGTATCGCGGAACTCGGTGTCTTTTTCCCATTTGAACGACAAGGGCGTGGTCGGATTGGCAATCACCCGCGCCAGACGCCCGGCATCGAGAATGCCCTCTTCGAGATCAAACAGCCAGGAGCGGTTCTGCTGCGCCTGCAGGCGGCGCTGCAGCTTATTGGCCAGCCGTCCGACCGCGCCTTTCAGCGGGTCGAGCTGTTGATCGAGATAGGCGCGCAGCCGCTCGAGCTCGGCCGGTTCGGCCAGATCCTCGGCGCGGATCTCTTCGTCGAAAGCGGTGGTATAGACGGCGTAATTCGGATCGGCATCGGAATGGGCCGGGGGCGGCGGCGGCTCGATCGGTGCCTCGCCCTCGGGCAGCTCGGTCTCATCGCCGAGCTCCATCTCGGCATTATCATCCATCTGGACCTGAGCCTGGCTCTCGTCCTGCTGCTCTTCCTGGGAACGTTCGGGCGAGGCCTCGGCCTCTTCGCCCTGTTCCTGTTCCTCGCCCTCGCTTTCGGGGCTGTCCTGATCTTCCTCGGCCTCGTCCTGGCCTTCCTCCTCATCGGGGCGGTCGGGATCATCACCCAGCTGATCGCCGTAACCGAGATCCGAGATCACCCGGCGCGCCAGCCGCGCGAAAGCGCTCTGATCGGCCAGAACATCATCGAGGTTTTCCAGCGCGCCGCCGGCCTGTTCCTCCATGAAACCACGCCAGAGGTTCAGCACATTCTCGGCGCCCGCAGGCAGTTTACGCCCGGTCGCCAGTGAGCGTACCAGATAGCCCGCCGCTACCGGCAAAGGCGCCTCCTGGGCACTGGTGATCTGGGAATAGCCTTTGCGATCCGCTTCCTGGCCGATTTTGGCGTCGATATTGGTGGCAGTGCCGGGCATGAGCCGCGCGCCCATGGCCTCGCAGCGGGCGGTTTCCATCGCCTCATAGATATCGCGGGCGAGCTGGCCCTGGGGCAGATATTTCGCCGCCAGAGCCTCGTTATGGAATTTGCGGCGCATGGCGAAAGCATCGGCAGTGCCGCGCGCGATCAGCACTTCCTCGCGCGTCAGGCGACGCGAGACCTGGGGCAGGCGCACGCCCTCTTTATTCATGCCAGGCGGGTCGACCGAATATGAGACCGACATCTCCGGATCATCGGCCAGTACTTTGGTGGCCTCTGCCAGGGCCTTTTTGAACGGATCGGCGGGATTGTCGCCAGGCTTGCTCATGGATCGACCCTGTGAATGAGAAAGGCCGGGGGCGCTTCGCCCCCCGGACCCCCTGAGGATATTTTCAGACAGATGAAAGCTGCTTTTTGTTCATCTGTCGAAAAATATCCCCGGGGGGAGGCCGAAGGCCGTGGGGGGCAGGCAGCCCCCTTTCTGTTTTTACTTCATCGCCTTTGAGGCCGCGCTCTCGGGCAGTTCCTCATTGAAGCAGCGCTGATAGAATTCGGCCACGGTCTGGCGCTCGAGCTCGTCGCATTTGTTGAGGAAGGACAGCCGGAAAGCATAGCCGATATTGCGGAAGATCCGGGCATTCTCGGCCCAGTTCAGCACGGTGCGCGGCGACATCACGGTCGAGAGATCGCCATTGGTAAAGGCGGTGCGGGTCAGATCGGCCACGGTCACCATCTGGCTGATTTCCTTGCGGCCCTCAGCGGTATTGTAATGCGGGTTCTTGGCCAGAACGATCGCGGCCTCGGCATCATGGCTGAGGTAGTTCAGCGTGGTGACCAGCGACCAGCGGTCCATCTGGGCCTGGTTGATCTGCTGCACGCCGTGATAAAGCCCGGTGGTATCGCCGAGGCCGACGGTATTTGCCGTGGCAAACAGGCGGAACGAGGGATGGGGCGTGATCACTTCATTCTGGTCAAGCAAAGTCAGCTTGCCATCATGTTCCAGCACGCGCTGGATCACGAACATCACATCGGCGCGGCCGGCGTCATATTCGTCGAAAACGATGGCGACATTATTGCGCAAAGCCCAGGGCAGGATGCCTTCCTGGAATTTGGTAACCTGCTTGCCGTCCTCGAGCTTGATCGCATCCTTACCGATCAGGTCGATCCGGCTGATATGGCTGTCGAGATTGACCCGCACGCAGGGCCAGTTCAGCCGCGCCGCAACCTGTTCGATATGGGTTGATTTACCCGTGCCGTGATAGCCCTGGATCATCACCCGGCGGTTGTAGGCGAAGCCTGCGAGAATCGCCAGCGTGGTATCGGGATCGAATTTATAGGTCGGATCGATCTCCGGCACGCGGTCACTGCGTTCGGCAAAGCCCTTAACGCGCATGTCACTGTCGATGCCAAAGACATCGCGGACAGAAATTTCCTCAGTCGGCTTCATCGCAGTATCAGGCATGCTCTCGTCCGGAATTCAGGAGTACCGTGAGGTTCATGGAACATTACGCCCTCGGGTGCAAGAGCAGCGGCGGGGAAAGCGGGGCGTCCCGGCTCAGCCTTTTGGTGGCATGAACAGCAGATATTCCGGCGCGCCCGGGGCCGGGAAGGATCTCGTCCGACAGGAGCGGGGGCCGATGGCAGGAACACAGGAACAGGAGCAAGGCTGATCTGAGCGGCTGTGCTGGCGCTCTCTGCCCGGGGAGCGCTGGCGGTGCTGCTCTGTGAAGCCGGGCCGGGGCCGGGATCGGGGGCAGGCGCTGACCTGCTCAGCCTGCCGGTTTTATCGCTGGTTCTCACCGCTTTGCTGCCTGGCTTTGTGCTGACGGCCTTCTGGGGCTCGCGCCGGGGGCTGGCGGGGCTGGGTGCCACGCTGATGGCGCTGAGCGGGCCGCTCTTGCTGGGGCTGATGGCCGGGGTGCTGCTGCGCCATGCTTTCGCTCCGGCGGCGCTCGGCTGCCGCGCCCGGGCCTGCTGATCCGGGATCTGGCGGCGGTGCCGGAGGCGGCGGGGCGGATTTACCGCGAGGCGGCGCGGGAGGCGCCGCTCTCACTGTTCAGGCTGCTGGAGGGGGCAGTCTGCCCCGGCAGTGCCGGGCGGCTGCAGCTGCGCGCGGGCCTGCTGCGGCGCGCCCTGCTGCTGCAGCCTTCCCGCAGGCAGGTTCAGTCGCGGAAATAGCGGCTGTCCTTGATCTGATCCCAGGCCCAGACCACCTCCTGCAGCATCTCCTCCTGGCTGCGGTCGCCGCCGTTCATATCAGGGTGAAGAACCTTGATCAGCGCTTTGTATTGCTTGCGGATTTCCGGTTTGGTCATGCTGTCGCGACTGTCGAGGATCTCCAGCGCTCTGCGCTCGGTCGGCGGCAGTTTGCGCGTGGCTCCGTTCACCGGCTTATTGCCGGGATTGAGCGTGCCCTTTTCGCCCAGAATCTCAAGCGGATCCCTGACCCCCATCCGGGCCCAGGAATTGCCATCGTCTTTTTTCGAGAAGGGCTTGGTCTCGCGTTCCCAGAGCCGGTCTTTCTCGACGATGCGGCGGAATTCCTCATCCGAAGTGCCGTCGAAGAAATTCCATTTCAGATTATATTCGCGGATGTGATCCTTGCAGAACCAGAAAAACTCTTCCAGCTGCTCGCGCGATTTCGGCGCGCGGAACTGGCCCGGTTTGTCACAATTGGGATAGTCGCAGCCCCGGGCATCGCTGGGGGCAACCCCTGCGGCGCGCCGGCCTGCGGATTTGCGTTTCTTATCCGTTGAAACACGGAGATCGAAGTTTAACGGGTTCTTATTTACCATAGGGTTGCAGGGCCTCTGCTGCCTTCTCGACTCGGGGCGCTAGTTTTAGGTATTTTACCGGCAGAGAGAAGGGGGTCGTCCAAAAATGAACATGACCGAAGAGATCCGCAGCCGGCTTGAGAGCGCGTTTTCGCCGCGTGAGCTGGAGGTGGTGAATGAAAGCTATAAACATGCAGGCCATGCCGGGGATGATGGCACGGGGGAAAGCCATTTCCAGGTGATGATCCGCGCCGATGAGCTTGCGGCTCAGGGCCGGGTGGCGCGGCACCGCGCGGTGATCCGGGCGCTTGGCGATATTCCGGCGCGGATCCATGCTCTGGGCCTCGATATCGGCTGATATTGGCCGGGGCAGTGGCGGGGCGCGCCGCAGCGGGTCCTGTCTGTCCCGGAGGTCTGTCACAATGGGACGGCATCCGCCCGGGCTGATCCGGGCGGGAAATCATTCCTTACCGGGAGGTGGAGATGCATTTCGATCCTGTGACCGACCTGTTTCTGGAGCGCCATTTTCAGGCAAAGCCTGCGACGCTCTGGCGCTGTCTGACCGAGCCCGGCCTGATTGAGCAATGGTTCGCGCCGCGCCCGGTCAGGGTGCGCGATGTGGTGTTCGAGCCCTGGCCCGGCGGCGCCTTTAACTCGGTGATGGATGTGCCGGGCATGGAGGAGATCAGGGGCAGGGGCTGCATTCTGGCGATCGAGCCCGAGCGGCGGCTGGTCTGGACCGATCTGCTGCGCGCGGGCTGGCATCCCAACAGTGACAGCTTTGGCTTTACCGCGGTGACCGAGCTGAGCGCCGAGGCGGGCGGCACTTTCCTGCGCAGCTCTGCCCTGCATCGCAGCGAGGCGCAGCGCGCAGAGCATGAGAAAATGGGCTTTCATGAGGGCTGGGGCAAAGCCGCCGATCAGCTGGGGGAGCTGGCGCTCAGCCTGTAAGCCGGTTTCGCGGCGGCCAGATGGCAGATGCGGCATGGACAGTATGCTGATTTTCCTGTCATTCTGGCGCCGACCCGGCGATCTCAGCCGGCCAGCCGGAGCCGGATTTGACCGAAATTTCCCCTCGCCTGCCGCGGCTTGCCGCGCTTGCTCTCACCCTGTCCGGCAGTGAAGTGCTGCTGGTGCGCCGCGCCAATCCGCCCGATCAGGGCCTCTGGGGCTATCCGGGCGGCAAGGTTGAATTTGGCGAGACCATGGCCGAGGCGGCGGTGCGCGAACTGGCCGAGGAGACCGGGCTGGTCGCGGTGGCGGTTGAGGAGCTGGGCCGGATCGAGCTGATCGACCGCGATCCCGAGGGTGGGGTGCTCTATCATTATTACCTCGGCGTGGTGCTCTGCGAGGGCCAGCCCGGCCCGGTCTGCGCCGGGGATGATGCGGAAGAGGCGGCCTGGTTTCCCTTTGCCAGCGTGCTGGAGGGCGAGCTGGGGCTTAGCAAGGATGTGGCGCTTTATCTGCAGCTGGCGCTGGCCCGCCGCGAGGCCGCCGCTTTGCCGGGCTGAGCCCGGCCAGCGCTTGTATCTGCCGGGGCAGAGGTTCAGTCTGCAGCCCTGCCTGTGCCGCGCCCCCTGGACTTTCAGGGCGGCGTTGCCTGAGGAAAGGGAAAGTCATGTCCTCTGAAACCCCGCCGGTCACCGCTGCCGATCCGCGCAGCATCTGGCTCGCCGATTATCAGCCCTATAGCCATGTGCTTGATAAGGCAGAGCTTTGCTTCCGGCTCGCGCCGAAAGGCACCAGGGTCAGCGCCAGGCTGCATCTGCGGCCCTCGGCTGCGGCGCGTGGCCGCCATGTGCTGCGTCTCGACGGCGAGGCTTTGCGTCTGGTGTCGCTGCGTCTCGATGGCCAGCTCATCGATCTGACCCCGGATCCGACCGGGCTGACCCTTCCTGCCGATCTCTTGCCCGATGCGCCTTTCGTGCTGGAAACCGAGGTGCTGATTGATCCGGTGAGCAATACTGCGCTGGAGGGGCTTTACATGTCCAATGGCATGTATTGCAGCCAGTGCGAGGCTCAGGGCTTTCGCAAAATCACCTTCTGGCCCGACCGTCCCGATGTGATGACGCGCTATACGGTGCGCATCGAGAGCGATCTGCCGGTGCTGCTGTCGAATGGCAATCCCACCGCCTCGGGGCCGGGCTGGGCCGAATGGCATGATCCCTGGCCGAAACCCTCATATCTCTTTGCTTTGGTGGCGGGTGATCTGGTGGCCTGTCGCGACAGTTTCACCACCATGTCGGGCCGGAAGGTCGATCTGGCGATCTGGGTGCGGGCCGGGGATGAGAGCCGCTGCGCCTGGGCGATGGACAGCCTGATCCGCTCGATGAAATGGGATGAAGAGGTCTACGGCCGCGAATATGATCTCGATGTGTTCAATATCGTCGCGGTGGATGATTTCAACATGGGGGCGATGGAGAATAAGGGGCTGAATATCTTCAACTCCAAATTCGTGCTCGCCGATGCCGAAAGCGCTACCGATGATGATTTCGCCCGGATCGAGGCGATCATTGCCCATGAATATTTCCACAACTGGACCGGCAACCGCATCACCTGCCGCGACTGGTTCCAGCTCTGCCTGAAAGAGGGGCTGACCGTGTTCCGCGATCAGCAGTTCTCGGGCGATATGCGCAGCCATGCCGTTAAGCGCATCGAGGATGTGGCTTTGCTGCGCGCGCGGCAGTTTCGCGAGGATCAGGGGCCGCTGGCCCATCCGGTGCGCCCCGAAAGCTTTGTCGAGATCAATAATTTCTACACCGCCACGGTCTATGAAAAAGGCGCCGAGCTGATCGCTATGCTCAAGACCCTGGTCGGGGATGCGGCTTATGCGAAGGCGCTTGATCTCTATTTCAGCCGCCATGATGGCGAGGCGGCGACGATCGAGGACTGGCTGAAGGTGTTTGAGGATGTGACCGGCCGTGATCTGTCGCAGTTCAAACGCTGGTACAGCGAGGCCGGCACGCCGCGCCTTGAAGTCAGTGAGGCCTGGGAGGTGGGGGAGGCCGGGGAGGCGGGGGTCTATACCCTGAGCTTCACCCAGCACACGCCGCCGACGCCGGGACAAAAGCAGAAAAACCCGCGGGTGATCCCGATTGCGGTCGGCCTGCTGGGGCCGAATGGCGATGAGATCCGCCCGACCGAAGTGCTGGAAATGACCGAAGTGCAGCAGAGCTTCCGCTTTGAGGGGCTGACGGCGCGGCCGGTGCCCTCGATCCTGCGCGGCTTCTCGGCGCCGGTGCTGCTGGCGCGCGACAGCAGCGCCGCCGAGCGTGCCTTCCTGCTGGCCCATGATACCGATCTGTTTAACCGCTATGAGGCCGGGCGCTCGCTGGCGCGCGAGATGCTGGTGGCGCAGCTGACCGGCGGCGCGGATCTGCGCGCAACCTGGGCTGCGGCGCTGGCGGCGCTGATCCGCGACGAAAGCCTTGATCCGGCCTTCCGGGCGCTGACGCTGCGGCTGCCCTCCGAGGATGATCTGGCCCAGGCGCTGAGTGAGCGCGGCCATCTGCCGGATCCGGAAGCGATCCGCAGCGCCCGGCGCGCGGCTCAGGATCTGCTGGCCGGGGGGCTGAGCGCTGATCTGCCCGGGCTGATCGCCGGTCTCGCCTCGGACCGGCCCTTCCTGCCTGATGCCGAAGGGGCAGGGCGGCGCAGTCTTTCGGCCGGGCTTCTGGCCTTGCAGACCCGGCTCGATGGCGGCGCGGCGGCGCGCCAGGCCTTTGATGCGGCGGATAATATGACCAGCGCCATCGGCGCGCTGACGGCTTTGCTCGATATTGGCGCGGGCGGGGCCGAGCTGGCCGCTTTCGCCGCCCGCTGGCAACAGGACCGCAATGTCATGGACAAATGGTTCATGCTGCAGGCGGCGCTGGCGGCGCCCGACCAGGCGGTGGAGCTGGTGGCAGAGCTGGCGGCACATCCAGGCTTTGATCTGAAGAACCCCAACCGCTTCCGTGCGGTCTTTGGTGGGCTGAGTGCCAATCATGCCGGTTTCCACCGCGCCGATGGCGCGGGCTACCGGCTGCTGGCGGACTGGCTGA
Source organism: Pseudogemmobacter faecipullorum (assembly GCF_020539525.1). GTDB lineage: Bacteria > Pseudomonadota > Alphaproteobacteria > Rhodobacterales > Rhodobacteraceae > Pseudogemmobacter > Pseudogemmobacter faecipullorum. Next base: position 159,304 of record NZ_JACDXX010000003.1, read on the forward strand.
TCCGGCTCGATGCGCTGAACCCGCAAAGCGCGGCCCGGGTCTCGGCGGCGTTTGAGACCTGGCCGCGTTATGATCCGGCGCGGCGCGCCCTGATCACGGCCGAGCTCGACCGCATCCTCGCCACCCCGGGCCTCAGCCGCGATCTGGGCGAAATGGCCGGACGGATGCGCGCCGCGGGCTGAGATGACAAAAGCCGCTCCCGGGAGGGGGCGGCTTTCAGATTTCTCCGGGCGGCAGGTCTTGCGTCAGAGTTTGGCCTGTTTGCTCCCGGCGCACCAGGGCTGAGCCGAGGTCACCGCCGCCATTTCGGCGCGCTTTGAGGATTTGCGGAACGGGCCCCAGTCGCGGCCGATGCCGAGACTGCCATTGCCGGCAACCACACCGTCACGCGCGACATTTTTCGAAAAAATCTCAACGGCGCAGCTGAGATTCTGACCGCCGTCTTTCAGCGCCGCCGCCGAGGTGGCGTCGCATTTATACAGCTTTGCCGTGGCGGGCGAGATCTGCATCAGCCCGATATAGCGGCCACCGCCACCCGAGGCGCGCGGATTCCAGGTGCTCTCATGCTTGGCCACCGCATTCATCAGCCCGACCCAGAAGGCGCGGCGCTGTTCAATTGGCGCATCCTTATAGCCCGGGCACCAGGTGGCGATATCGGCGGGGACTTTCGAGGACAGCAGCGCGTCCTTGGCGGTCACCGCCGCCAGCGCCTCGATGGTCCAGTCTTTGTTGCCGGTATGGCGTTCCCAGCCCATAGGGGCGCGGGCGATAAAGCTTTCAGAGGGCGCAGAGCCAAAGCGGGTGGTATTTCCGGCTTCGACGCAACCTGCGAGCAGCAGCGCTGCTGTCAGGGTTGCGATGGCACTGATGCCTGATCTGAAAACTTGCATAGGTTAAGCTCGCTGTGGCCCCGGGACGGTGTCTTCTTCCCGGTTAGCCCGGCGGATCTGACCGGGGCGGCATAGAGCAAAGCCGGTCCCGCCACCAGATTTCAGCAACCACGCGAAAACCGGGCGGCGAATTCTCGCCACCCCGCGCGGCAGGCGCTGAGCGTATTTCCGCTGTCTACAGGGAAATCGCGGCATTTTCTGTGACAAAGCCGCCCGGTCTCTGGCACTGGCCTGCGGCTGCTGCGCCGGGCTGTAGAAGCAATCCGCCCCTTGCTCCCGGGGCCTTGCGGCCCTAAACCCGGGCGAAAGACCCTTTATACAGCAGCTGCCACCCGGAAGGATGAGATGCTCGACCTGACCTTCACCCCCCCCGCCCCGAAAGTAATCGCAGGCGCGAAGCATGACTGGGAACTGGTGATCGGGATGGAAATCCATGCCCAGGTTGCCTCAAACGCCAAACTGTTCTCGGGTGCCTCGACCCAGGTCGGTGCCGAGCCCAATACCAATGTGTCTTTCGTTGACAGCGCCATGCCGGGCATGCTGCCGGTTATCAATGAATTCTGCATCGAACAGGCGGTGCGCACCGGGCTGGGCCTGAAAGCCGGGATCAACCTGCGCTCGGCCTTTGACCGCAAGAACTATTTCTACCCGGATCTGCCGCAGGGCTATCAGATCAGCCAGCTTTACCACCCGATCGTCGGCGAGGGTGAGGTGATGGTCGAGATGGGGCCGGGCGTGGGCCGTCTGGTGCGCATCGAGCGTATCCATCTTGAGCAGGATGCCGGCAAGTCGATCCATGATATCGACCCCAACCTCAGCTTCGTCGATTTCAACCGCACCGGTGTGGCGCTGATGGAAATCGTCTCGCGCCCCGATATCCGTGGCCCGGAAGAGGCGGCGGCCTATGTGGTCAAGCTGCGCCAGATCCTGCGCTACTTGGGCACCTGTGACGGCAATATGCAAAACGGCAATCTGCGCGCCGATGTGAACGTCTCGGTCTGCCGTCCGGGTCAGTATGAGAAATTCCAGGCCAGCGGCGATTTCTCGCATCTCGGCACGCGCTGCGAGCTGAAGAATATGAACTCGATGCGCTTCATCCAGCTGGCCATCGATTATGAGGCCCGTCGCCAGATCGCAATTCTGGAAGATGGCGGCGAGATCACCCAGGAAACCCGGCTCTACGATCCCGATAAAAACGAGACGCGCTCGATGCGCTCGAAGGAAGAAGCGCATGATTACCGCTACTTCCCTTGCCCGGATCTGCTGCCGCTCGAGATTGAGCAGCTTTGGGTCGATGACATTGCCGCCTCGATGCCGGAGCTTCCCGATGCCAAGAAAGCCCGCTTCATGGGCGATTACGGCCTGACCGATTACGATGCATCCGTGCTGACGGCCGAGCTGGAAAACGCCAGCTATTTCGATGCGGTCGCCAAGGGTCGTGACGGCAAGCTCTCGGCCAACTGGGTGATCAATGAGCTGTTTGGCCGGCTGAAGAAAGAAGGCCAGGAGATCGGCGAAAGCCCGGTCTCGGCCGATCAGCTGGGCGGGATCGTCGATCTGATTTCGGCGAATGTGATCTCGGGTAAAATCGCCAAGGATCTGTTCGAGATTGTCTGGACCGAAGGCGGCGTGCCTGCCGAGATTGTCGAGGCGCGCGGCATGAAACAGGTCACCGATACCGGGGCGATTGAGGCGGCGGTCGATCAGATCATCGCCGAGAACCCGGCGCAGGTCGAGAAGGCGAAGCAGAACCCGAAACTGGCGGGCTGGTTCGTCGGCCAGGTGATGAAAGCCACCGGCGGCAAGGCCGCTCCCGGCGCGGTCAATGAGCTGGTGATGGCAAAGCTCGGCCTCTGAGCCGGGTTTTTCTGCGGGGCATTAAAGTGATAACAGGGGCGCAGGTTTGCTTGACCTGCGCCCCTGTTTGGTTAATTTCCCCGTCATGGGCGGAAACCGTGGCCCTTGCCGCGTGGCGGCAGAACGGGGCCGGGACGACCCGGCTTTCGTGACTTCTGTTCCGGGACGGCCCGGCTTTCTCAGGAGCCTGCCCCGATGGCATGGGTATTTCTTTTTATTGCTGGCCTGCTCGAAGTTCTCTGGGCCTATTCGATGAAACTCTCGGAAGGGTTCACCCGGATCGGGCCAAGTGTGGTCACGCTGGTGGCGATGATTTTCAGCTTTGGCCTGTTGTCCTTTGCCATGCGCAGCCTGCCGCTTGGAACCGCCTATACGATCTGGACCGGGATCGGCGCGGTTGGCGCCTTTGTGGTCGGCATCTGGGTGCTGGGTGAGCCCGCCACTGCTATGCGCATCCTGGCGGCGGTGATGATCGTCGGCGGGCTTGTGCTGATGAAACTCTCATCCTGAGCGCGCTGCCGCCGCTGCGGTAACAGGATCTGAGCCGGGGCAGGCCGGGCTGCGGCCTGCTCACAGAATTGCGCAGTTTCCTCGCCGGCTTTCTCCTCTATAAGGGCCAGCGGGAAAACAGGCCGGAGTCCAGAGGCGATGCAGCGATACGAATACCGTGTGGTCCCGGCGCCGCGCCGTGGCGAGAAAGCCCGCGGTGTGAAAACCACCGAGGACCGTTTCGCCTATGCGCTATCAGCGCTGATGAATGAAATGGCGGCCGAGGGCTGGGAGTATCAGCGCGCCGAAAGCCTGCCGGTGGATGAGCGCGCCGGGCTGACCGGCACCAAAACCAGTTTCCAGAACCTGCTGGTGTTCCGCCGCAGTCTCGGCACGGCGGCAAGTGCCGGTCAGCCGGTGCTGCGTGCAGCCGAAGCCCCGGCCCCTGTCGCGGCGCCTGCGCCTGTGGCTCCGGTCGTGGGGGCTGCTCCGCTGGCCGCAGCCGATCCGCTGCCCGAGGCGGGAGCGCTGCAAAGGCCCTTGCGGCTGGGGGCGGCAATCACCCCCGAAGGCAGCAGCCCGGCCCTCGGCCCGGCGCAGAGCAGCGAGCCGGTTTCCAGGTAAGCCTGTTCAGGCCCTGGCTTCAGCCAGGGCCTGGGGCAGAACCTCGGCCACAACATCCATCGCCGCTTCCGGGCCAAGGCTGATGCGGATGCAGCGGTCGAGCGGCGCCACGCCCGGCATACGGATGAACAGCCCACGCGCCTCGCAGCCCGCGAGGATGCGGCGCGAGAAAGCACCGTCCCCTCCGCAATCCACCGCGACGAAATTGGTGGCCGAGGCCAGCGCGGTCAGGCCGTTTTCCGTGGCAATCTGCGCCATGCGCGCCTTTGCGCGGCTCAGATCAGCGCGCAGCTGCCCCAGCCAGCTCTGATCCCCAAGGGCTGCGGTGGCGGCCGCAAGGCTGAGGCGCGACATGCCAAAATGATCGCGGATCTTGTCGAAAGCCCGGGCCAGCTCCGGCGCGGCAAGCGCATAGCCGACCCGGGCACCGGCCAGACCATAGGCCTTTGAGAAGCTGCGGAAGCGGATCACCTGGGGGTGATCGGCTGCAATCTCAGGGATCGCTTCCTCGGGCGCGAGATCGCCATAGGCCTCATCCAGGATCAGCAATGTATCGGCGGGCAGGGCCTTGACCAGGGCCTCAATCACCGCGGCTTTATGCCAGCTGCCCATCGGATTATCGGGATTGGCGAGATAGAGCAGTTTTGCGCCATGGCGCTTTGCCGCCGCCAGCAGCGCCTCGGGATCTTCGTGATCGCCCAGATAGGGCACGCGGATCATCTCTGCCCCGGCATTGGCGACATGAAAGCCAAAAGTCGGATAGGCGCCAAGGCTGGTGACCACTTTATCGCCCGGCGCCAGGGTCAGGCGGCAGGTCAGCCCCAAAAGCCCATCCACCCCGGAGCCGATGGCGATATGCTCAGACCCGCAGCCATGTTTCAGCGCAATGGCCTGTTTCAGATCGTAATTTTCCGGATCGCCATACATCCAGACCTCATCCGCTGCGGCGCGAAGCGCTGCCAGGGCCGCAGGCGGGGCGCCAAAGCCGCTTTCATTGGCGCCCAGCCTGGCCCGGAAGGCCTGACCTTTGCGCCGCTCGATGGTCTCGGGCCCGGTAAAGGGCACAGAGGAGGGAAGGGCGGCAATATGCGGGGTGAGAAAACGGCTCATAGGATCTGGAAATCTGTTTCTGGCTGGGAGGAGGTGGAAGGGAGAGGGGGGCGCTGCCCCCGGCGCATGCCGCGCCTTCCCCCCGGGATATTTACGGACAGATGATATTCAGACAGGGGGGGTATCTGTCCCTGAATATCCACGCCTGGAGGCGCTTTTCCCGGCGCGACGCGGTCAGCAAAAAGGCCGCGCTTTGGGGGCGCGGCCTTGTCGCAGATCAGGAAAGTTCTGACAGCCGGGCCAGCGCCGCCTCGACTTTCGCCTTTTCATCCTCGCGCGCCTCAAGATTGCCGCGCGCCTCATCGACCACATCTTCCGGGGCCGAGGCGATGAATTTCGGATTGTCGAGCCTGCCCTTCAGCCCGCCGATCTCTTTGGCCAGTTTCTCGGCGGTCTTTTTCAGCCGCGCCTTTTCTTCGGCCACATCAATCAGCCCCTCCAGCGGGATGGCGAAACCGGCGCCGCCAACGGCGATTGCCATCGAGCCTTTCGGGGCCGCGCCTTCCGAGAAGGCCTCAATCCGCGCCATACGGCGGATCAGCGCCTCATTGCGGGCGAAAGCCGCGCGGGCCGCATCGGGCAGGTCGGTGGCGACCAGATCGGCCTTCAGCCCCACCGGCACATGGCACTGCGCCCGGGCTGAGCGGATCTCGTCGATCAGCCCGGTGACAAAGCCCATTTCGGCCTCGGCCTCGGCATCGGCCAGATCCGCGCCATATTCCGGCCAGTCGCTATGGACCAGCAGTTTCGCGCGGCTGCCGGTGGTGGCCCAGAGCTCTTCAGTGATGAAGGGCATGAAAGGATGCAGCAGGATCATCGACTGATCGAGCACCCAGGCCATGACCTTGCGGGTCTCATCAGCATCCGCGCCATCGAACAAAGGCTTGGCGAATTCGACATACCAGTCGCAGACCTTGCCCCAGACGAATTTATAAAGCGCATCCGCGGCCTGGTCGAAGCGGAACTCCTCCAGCGCCAGATTAACCTCGGCGAGGGTCTTTGCCGTCTCGGCAATGATCCAGCGGTTGGCGGTAGCCGTCGCCTTCGGTGCCTCCTCTTGCGTGGCATGGCCCTCCCAGACGCCGTTCATCTCGGCGAAGCGGCAGGCATTCCACAATTTGGTGCCAAAGTTACGATAGCCGGCGATCCGGTCTTTCGACAGTTTCAGATCGCGGCCCATCGCGGCCATGGCGGCGAGGGTGAAGCGCACGGCATCGGTGCCGTAATCCGCGATCAGATCCAGCGGGTCGAGCACATTGCCCAGCGATTTGGACATTTTCTTGCCCTTCTCGTCGCGGACAAGGGCGTGGACATAGACGGTTTTAAACGGAATATCCTCGACCACGGCCAGCTGCATCATCATCATCCGGGCGACCCAGAAGAAGATGATGTCAAAGCCGGTAACCAGCACGCTCGAGGGGAAATAGCGCGCCAGTTCCGGGGTCTGTTCCGGCCAGCCCAGCGTGCCGATCGGCCAGAGGCCGGAAGAGAACCAGGTGTCGAGCACATCGGCATCGCGCCAGACCGGATAGACCAGCTTGGTCGGATCCTGGTCGAGATTATAGGCGGCGAGGCTGGCGGCCAGCATGTCCATCGCCTCGGCGCGGTCCGCCACTTCCACCAGACGGGCCTGGTTCAGCGGCATCGGCAGCGGCGCCAGGGCATCGCGGAACTGATCGCTGACCCCCTCAAACGAAGGGGCGCAGTGATAGATCGGATCGGCATGGTTGAAGCCGCCCTCATAGAGGAAGGCGAAGAGCTCGGCCTCATCCAGCGCATTATCGCCCTGATCGTCCTTAAAGCCGGTCGGGAAGACATCGAGACCATACCAGACCGGGATCTGATGGCCCCACCACAGCTGACGCGAGATGCACCAGGGTTCGATATTCTCGAGCCAGTGGAAATAGACCTTGGCATCGCGCTCGGGCAGGATTTTGGTCTCGCCATTGCGCACCGCATCCAGAGCCGGGCCGACGATTTTCGAGGTTTCAACGAACCACTGATCGGTCAGCATCGGCTCGATGACGACTTTCGAGCGGTCCCCGAAGGGCTGCATGATCTTTTTATTCTCGACCACCGGCACCCGTTCCAGATGCTCGGCATTGGTCTCGGGATCGATCGATTTCACCAGCTTGGTGACCGCGAGCCCCTCGCCATTCACCGCAGAGATGACGATCTTGCGCGCTTCATAGCGGTCAAGGCCGCGCAGCTCTTCCGGCACCAGGTTGATGCGGTCGATCTCGGCTTCCGAGAGTTTCGCGCCATTCAGGATCTGATGCGCCAGCGCCGCGCTCTCGGCATAGGACAGGCCATCCGAGCGCATCTGCGCCCGGGTGTCCATCAGCCGGAACAGCGGGATGCCATTCCTCTGCGCCACGCCGTAATCGTTGAAATCATGCGCGCCGGTGATCTTGACCGCGCCCGAGCCGAAGGTGGGATCGGGATAGATATCGGTGATGATCGGGATATGGCGGCGGAATTCTTCCGGCCCGACCGGGATTTCGCAGTATTTGCCGACGATTGCGGCATAACGCTCATCGGAAGGATGCACGGCCACCGCGCCATCGCCGAGCATGGTCTCGGGCCGGGTGGTGGCGATCGAGATATAATCGCGCTCTTCCTCGAAGGTGACGTTTCCGTCTTCATCCTTCTCGCGGTAGATATAGGTCTCGCCGCCGGCCAGCGGATATTTGAAATGCCACATATGGCCGTCGACCTCGGTCTGCTCGACCTCAAGGTCCGAGATCGCGGTCTCGAAATGGGGATCCCAGTTCACCAGCCGCTTGCCGCGATAGATCAGGCCCTTGTTATAGAGATCGACAAAGACCTTGATCACCGCATCATGGAAATTGCCTTCCTCGCCTGCGGGTGCGCCCGGGGCGCCTGACATGGTGAAGGCTTCGCGGTCCCAGTCACAGCTGGCGCCGAGGCGCTGCAGCTGGCCGATGATATTGCTGCGCGATTTCTTCTTCTGCTCCCAGACGAGGCCGAGGAAATCGGGGCGCGAGAATTCGTCGCGGCGCTTGCCCTCTTTGGCCAGCTCGCGCTCGACCACCATCTGCGTCGCGATACCGGCATGGTCGGTGCCGGGCTGCCAGAGCGTGTCAAAGCCCCGCATGCGGTGCCAGCGCACCAGCACATCCTGCAGCGTATTGTTGAAAGCATGGCCCATATGCAGGCTGCCGGTCACATTCGGCGGCGGGATCATGATCGAGAAAGCGGGCTTGCCCTCTTTGGCATTGGCACCGGCCCGGCCTACTTTCTGATCAAGCCAGAGCTTTGAAATGCGGGCTTCGGCCTCATCGGCATTGAAGGTCTTTTCCATCGGCATCGGGCGTCCCTTTCTCTTGGGCTGAGGATGTAGCCAATAAGGGCACAAAGGAAAAGGGGCAGCGCCGCGCCGCAAGGCTGATGTTATGGCCCCGGGCGGGGATATTTCAGCACAGATGCCAGCGGGAGAGGCGGCCTGATCGCGCCCCGTGGAGGGGACGGCGGAGGACCGAAAGCCGATCCGGGCAAAGAAAAACCCCGCGCCGGGCGCGGGGTTCTGAAAGCTGCATGTGCTCAGGCTTATTTCGGCCCGATCATCATCACCATCTGGCGGCCTTCCAGCTTCGGCATCGACTCGACCTTGCCGATCTCGGTCACTTCACCGGCGATGCGGTGCAGCAGTTCCAGACCGAGCTGCTGGTGTGCCATTTCCCGGCCACGGAAACGCAGGGTGACTTTCACCTTATCGCCTTCGCCGAGGAATTTCACCACCGAGCGCATCTTAACCTGGTAATCATGCTCATCCGTACCCGGACGGAACTTGATTTCCTTGATCTCGATGATCTTCTGCTTTTTACGAGCCTCGGCTTCACGCTTCTGGTTCTCGTATTTGAATTTGCCGAAATCCATGATCTTGCAGACCGGCGGAACGGCGTTGGGCGAGATCTCGACGAGATCAAGGCCAGCTTCTTCTGCCATGGCAAGTGCACGCGCCGGGGTCACAACACCGACGTTTTCGCCATCCGCGCCGATCAGACGGATCTCGGGCGCGCGGATACGATCATTGATGCGCGGGCCGGTTTCCCGTTGCGGCGGGGCATTGTGGGGTCTGCGTCCTATGGTAAGGATTCCTTCTGGAGTTTTAATCGCAGGGAATTTACTCCTGCTTGGCGCGGCTTTCAAGCGGTCGACTGCGGTGTTTCCGCCGTCTTTCATGCTAAACCCTTCACCAAGCTTCCCAAAACAGGGTAATCCTGCCATATCCGCGGCATCCGGCCCCTTTTGCCGGCAATGGGAGAGTAACCATGAACAAAAGTGTAATCATCGGCGCCATCGTGATCGTTCTGGCGGCGGGCGGATATTATCAGTTCAGCTATAAACCGGCTCAGGAAGCGGCAGCTCTGGCCGAGGCCGAGGCGAAACAGGCAGCCGAAGCAGCGAAAAAGGCTGAAGAGGAAGCTGCGGCAGCGGCGGCGGCTGAGGCTGAGAAGGCTGCGGCGGCTGCAAAGGCCGCTGAGGAAGAGGCGGCGGCGGCAGCGGCTGCTCTGGCGGCTGAGACCGAAGCAGCGGCCCAGGCCGCGGCTCAGGCGGCTGCAGAAGCGGCAGGCACTGCAGGCGAGGCGGCCGCGCAGGCGGCTGAAAATCTGGGCGAGGCTGCGGCCGGTGCGGCTGAAGCCGCCGGGGAAGCGGCTGCTTCGGCCGGTGAGGCTGTGGCCAATGCGGTGGAAGGTGCCAGCGGCACCACCAGCGCACCGGCAGGCGACGCGGCTGCGGCTCTGGATCCGGCCAGCTTCAATGCCGATGCGGTTCTGGCGCTGATCGACGGTTCGACGCTGGATGCAGCCAGCAAAACCACGCTGAAAACCGCAGTGGAAGCGGCAAAGGCCAATCCGGCTCTGGTCGCTCCGGCGGTGGAATCGGTGAAGAAGGCCCTCGGCCTCTGAGCTTTTGATTTTATGAGAAAAAGCAAAAAGGCCGCAGGATTTTCTGCGGCCTTTTTCGTTAGAGTTTTCAAGTGTTTTCAAAAGCCTGGCGCGGAAAGGCAAAGGCCGGAGCAGCTTTGCCCCGGCCCTGATTCTGTCCGCGCTGATCCGGCGGGCTCAGATCCCGTCGCCGACAAAGGCCTTTTCGACCACGAAGTGCTTCGGGTCGGAATTCGCGCCTTCCTCAAGGCCGAACTGCTCAAGGATCGTCTTCACATCGACATTGAAGGCCAGCGAGCCGCAGACCATGGCGCGGTCTTCTTGCGGGTTCATCTGCGGCAGGCCGAGATCGGCAAAGACCTTGCCGCTGGTCAGATTATCGGTGACGCGTCCCATCAGCGGGCTCTCTTCGCGGGTGGTGGTCGGATAATAGCGCAGCTTGTCGCGGATCGCCTCGCCGAACAGCTCGGACAGCAGCGGATCCTCCGACAGGCTTTCCACCAGCTGGCGGCCATATTCCAGCTCGGCCTTTTCACGGCAGGTGTGCATCATGATCACCTGGTCGTATTTGTCCCAGGTCTCGGGCTCGCGCAACAGCGAGGCGAAAGGCGCAAAACCGGTGCCGGTGGCCAGCAGCCAGAGCCTTTTGCCGGGCAAAAGCGCATCATGCACCAGGGTGCCAACGGGTTTGGGGCGCAGGATGATCTCATCGCCGGGCTGGATATGCTGCAGCTTTGAGGTCAGCGGGCCCTCCGGCACTTTGATCGAATAGAATTCCAGCTCATCATCCCAGGCGGGCGAGGCGATGGAATAGGCGCGCAGCAGTGGTTTGCCATTCTCACCCATGAGGCCGATCATCACAAACTCGCCCGAGCGGAAGCGCAGCGAGGCCGGGCGCGTTACGCGAAACGAGAACAGCCGGTCGGTCCAGTGCTGCACCGAGGTGACAATCTGGGCATCCGGCAGATGTGGTTTGGCCGGGCGCTCGGCAGTGGCAGTGGTCTCGGTCATTTTACGGGCTCCGTCTTTCGGGCAGCGGTCTTCTAGAACTTTGGCGCGGAAAGGGAAAGCCCGGCGCCTTCGCGGCGGCGCTCAGGCGCGCAGCCGGCTCTGGTAATCATGCGCTTTCCAGTCAGCGCGGTATTGCCACTGAGCGGCAGGCTGACGTGCGGCCAGCTCTTCAGAGATTTCCACCCCGTCAAAGCCGACCCGGCGGCACATGGCATACTGATCCGCGATCACATAGCCATGCGCGATCAGCTGGCCCTGATAGCCCAGCATCCGCAACCGCCGCGCGATGGTGAAAGCGCGGCCATCCGAGAAAGCCGGGAAAGCGACGCGGATCAGGCTGATCCGGCCAAGATGCGGCCCGAGCGCGGTCGGATCATCGGTATTCGACAGATCCACAGCGCTGTCTTCAGGGCCGAAACCGGCAAGATCCGGGATCTGACGCTCAGGCAGGGGGGCAAAGCCCGCATCGGTGACGAGAATGCTCATGGCTTATTCCTTGATAAAGGCAGAGCGGGCGGGCTCACAAAGCACCGCCCGAGGGGCTGCGGACCGGGCGGCCATCGACGAAATGGATGCCGCATTCAGTCTTGCCCTGACCGCGCCAGCGCCCGGCGCGCGGGTCTTCGCCGGGTTTTACCGGGCTGGTGCAGGGCGCGCAGCCGATGGAAGGGTAACCCTTCGCCACCAGCGGATGGCGGGGCAGGTTATTATTGACCAGATATTCCTCAAGATCCTCGCGGCCCCAATGGGCCAGCGGATTGACCTTGATGCGGCGGTCGCCCTCATTCTCAAAGAAATCCAGCGTGCCGCGTTCGGAATTCTGAAAGCGCTTGCGGCCGGTGATCCAGCCGTCAAACGGGGCAAGCGCCCGTTCCAGCGGCTCTACCTTGCGGATATTGCAGCAAGAATCGGTGTTGTAGAGATGCAGCGTATTATCCGGATCCTCAAAATTCAGCCGCTCACGATTGGCGCGGATCGTGCGCACATCGGTGAGGTTGAGCCGGTCGGCCAGCTCAAGCTGATAATCGAGTGTCTCTTTGAACAGCAGACGGGTGTCGACGAATATCACCGGGGTTTCTGGCGCCAGAACCGAGACCAGATGCAGCAGAACCACCGATTCCGCCCCAAAGGAAGAGACCAGCGCCACCCGGCCCAGATCGGCATCCTGCAGCGCATGGCTGAGAACATCGGTGGCGGAATGGTGTTTATAGCGCTGGTTCAGCGCCGTCACCCGCCCCGGAACCGGGTAGAGCGCCAGATCAAGCGGCATCCTGGGCCTCTGCGGTCTGGTAAAGGGCTGCCTTGAAAGGCTCCATGCCGAGGCGGCGATAGGCCTGGAGGAAGTCTTCCCCGGCATCTTTGCGATGGCTGAGATAGGCTTTCAGGATGCGCTCAACCGCCGGCACCACCTGATCATAGGCAAAGCCCGGCCCGGTTTTATCGCCAATGGCCGCATCCTCGGCGCCCGAGCCGCCAAGGGTGATCTGGTAATTTTCCACCCCGGCCCGGTCGAGGCCGAGAATGCCGATATGGCCGACATGGTGATGGCCGCAGGCATTGATGCAGCCCGAGATCTTGATCTTCAGCGGGCCGATCTCATGCTCGAGATCCAGCTCTTTCATCCGCAGCGCAATCTCCTGGGCGACCGGGATCGAGCGCGCGGTGGCCAGAGCGCAGTAATCCATGCCCGGGCAGGCGATGATATCCGAGGCCAGGCCGACATTGGCCGTGCCAAGACCGGCTTTCACCAGCGCCGCATGGATCACCGGCAGGTCGGATTTATGGACATGCGGCAGGATCACATTCTGCTCATGGCTGATGCGGATATCGCCATGGCCATATTGTTCGGCCAGATCAGCGATCAGGCGCATCTGATCCGAGGTCGCATCTCCAGGGGTCTGACCATGGGCTTTGACCGAGATGGTCACGATTGCATATTGTTCATTGCGATGCCTGGCCAGATTGGTATCGGCAAAGGCGCGGAACACCGGATCGGCTTTGTAGAAAGCCTCATAGGCATCGGTGGGCGCATCGCGGAATGCGGGCGGCGCGAAGGCGGCGCGGATCTCTTCCAGCAGCGCCTGATCGGCGCCGCCAAACAGCGGGCGCAGCTCGGCAAAACGCTCTTCCACCAGGCGGGTGATCTCTTCGCGGCCGGTCTCATGCAAAGTGATCTTGATCCGGGCCTTATACTTATTATCGCGCCGGCCGAGGATGTTATAAACCGAGAGCACCGCCTCAACATAGGGCAGCAGATCGGCTTCGGGCAGGAAGTCACGCACCACCATGCCGATCAGCGGCGTGCGGCCAAGGCCACCACCGACCAGAACGCGGAAGCCGATCCCGCCCTGGTCATTTTTCACCACCTGCAGCCCGATATCATGGGCGCGGATCACCGCCCGGTCAGCCTTGGCCCCGGTGATAGCGATTTTGAACTTGCGCGGCAGGAACTGGAATTCCGGGTGATCGGTCGACCACTGGCGCAGCAGTTCGGCATAGGGGCGGGGGTCTGCAACCTCATCGGCGGCCGCACCGGCAAAATGATCGGCGGTGACATTGCGCACGCAATTGCCCGAGGTCTGGATCGCATGCATGCCGACATCGGCCAGGGCCTGCAGCATCGCCGGAACATCGGGCAGTTTCGGCCAGTTGAACTGGATGTTCTGCCGCGTGGTCCAGTGACCATAGCCCTTATCCCAGGTCTCCCCGATATAGGCGAGCTGGCGCATTTTGGCGGGGTTCAGCGTGCCGTAAGGAATGGCCACGCGCAGCATATAGGCATGGAGCTGCAGATAGAGGCCGTTCATCAGCCGCAAAGGCTTGAATTCATCCTCGGTCAGGCTGCCATCGAGGCGCCGTTCCACCTGCTGGCTGAACTGCGCCACGCGCTCGCGCACGAAGGATTCATCGAAATCGGTGTAATCATACATGGCCGAGGTCTGCCTGTTTTCCATGAGCGTAGTTCGAGGGGCCGCGGGTGCGGAATTCCTCGCGGAAATGGGTGGGTTCGGGGCCTTTGGGTCCGGCTTTGGCATCGGCGAGATAGGCGCCGACCACGTAGCGGCCCTGGGCATTGGCATGGAGCAGCCGCAGCTGCGCATGGGCCTCATCCTCGATCAGCTCGGCCTCGCCATGTACCAGGCTCCAGCGGTCATCGCTGGTCAGATAAACCACATCACCCTCGCGCAGGCGGTTGGCGGTGACGATTTTGGGGGTATAGCGGCGGCTCATGCTTTGGCCTCGTGAATTCTGGCAATGGTAATGGCAGCATCGCGCGGCGCGATGCCAAACAAGATGACGGCAGGGCCGTCGCAACAGCTGGCCAGCCCCGGCAGATCCGAGAGCGTGCCAGGGTGAATGCGCTGATCGGCGCGCGAGACATTCTCGACCAGGGTCAGCGGCGTTTCGGGGCGCGCGCCATACATCAGCAGCCGGCCCTGAATGAAGCGCGCGGATTTCTTGCCCATATAGATCGCCGCCACCTCGCCCTGGCGGGCAAGACCGCGCCAGTCCTGTTCGGCAAAGCCCGCCATGTCATGGCCGGTCAGAATGCGCAGGCTTTTGTTCTGGCCGCGCCGGGTCAGCGGCTGGCCAATCGCGGCAGCGGCCACGCTGGCGGCGGTCAGGCCGGGCAGGATGCGATAGGCGAGGCGATGCGCCTCCAGCGCGGTGATCTCTTCATCAAGGCGGCCAAAGATGCCGGGATCGCCGCCCTTGAGCCGCACGATGCGCTGGCCGCTCAGCGCCTCGCGCACCAGGATCTGATTGATTTCCTTCTGGCTGACCGAGGGGCCGAACCCCTCTTTGCCGACATCGATGCGCTGCACATGGGGCGGGATCAGCGCCATGACCTCATCGCCGACCAGCCGGTCATGGATCACCACTTCGGCGGCTTCCAGCGCGCGCAGCGCGCCAAGCGTCAGATGGTCTGCCGCGCCCGGACCGGCACCAAGGAACAGCACCGGCGGCACAGAGGGGGGCAGGGAATGAAGATCAGTCATGGCGATACCCGTTTGCTGCAGGATATATAGGACTTTTTCCCGGGTTCAGGCTATATACCCTTGCAGATAAGGAAAATTATTCCGATACTGCGCCCAGTCAGAACCAGGTTCTGCTGTGAGAGGGAAATCAGGAATGAGCGCCGCGCTTGACGATCTGGACCGGAAAATTCTGTCCGAACTGCAGCTGGATGCAGAGCAGTCCCTGGATGAAATCGCCCGCAAGGTCGGCTCTTCCAAGACCCCGGTCTGGAACCGCATCCGGCGGATGAAGGAACAGGGCGTGATCTCGCGCCAGACCGTGATCCTTGATGCCGAGGCCCTGGGGCTGGAGGCCTGTTTCTTCGTGCTGATCCGCACCTCGGAACATGAGGCGGACTGGCAAAATACATTCCTCAGAGCTTTGCGCGAGCGCCCGGAAGTGCTTGAGGCGCATCGTCTGGCCGGGGATATTGATTATATCCTCAAGGTGCGGGTGAAAAATGCCCGGGCCTATGATCAGTTTTATCAGGCGCTGATCTCAGAGGTGAAAATCTACAATGTCACCGCGCTGCTGAGCATGGAAGAAATCAAATCCACCACCATCCTGCCGGTGTAACGGCGGCAGGAGAGGCGAGGGAGGGCCGAAGGAGCGGTGGAGCAGCTCAGCGCCAGGCGCGCGGCAGCGGCACCACCCCCTGGGCGATCAGCACACCAAGCGCCACCAGCGCCGCGGCTGCGGCCTGGGCCCAGTTCCAGGGCGCGGCAAAGAACAGCCACAGAATGATCATCACATAAAAGGGCGCGGCATTGCTGTGCAGCGATGTCATGCCAATGCCAATGCGCCGCACCGCCCGGATCCAGAAGATCTGCGCCAGCGACAGGCCGGCAATGGCAAAGACCAGCAAGGCGATCAGCTCGCTCAGGCCCCAGAGGCCGGGATCGGCCAGCGGCGTGCCAAGCGCGAGGCTGATCAGCGCGATCACGATACTGGCAATCGCCGCGCCCGAAAGGGTCAGCGCGGTGCGCCCGATCAGCGACAGATCGGGCAGAGCGGTCACGGTGAAACGCGAGCCGAGCACGTAGCACAGGATCGACAGGCAGCAAAAACCAACCCCGAGCAGCACGTCGCTGCCACCGGCTGAGAAATCAAGTGTCAGCACGCCTCCGGCCATGGAAAGCGCAATGCCCAGCACCAGGCGGCGGCTGAGGCGGCGGCCGTCGAGCAGCACCTCGAGCGCGATGGCAAAGATCGGCATGGTCGCGGTGATCACCGCCGCCGTCACCGCGCCGCCAAGCCCCTGGCCGATGATGATCATCCAGGAGGAAATGCCGAGCAGCGACCCGATCATAATGCCGCGCAGCCAGCTGGCCTGCAGCATTTCGCGCGGCCCTTCGGCAATGAGCCAGATTGGCAGCAAAAACAGCGCCGCAATGCTGACCCGGACCGCGCCGAGCTGCTCGGCGGGCAATAGCGGGATCAGCAGATTTGCCGCTGGCAGCCCCGCCGCCCAGGCCAGCATCGAGCCCATCGCGAAAATATTGCCAAGTGCCAGATTGCGGGCGGGCAGCGACAGGGGCAGGGGCGCAGGCGAAGTGGTCATGGCAAAGGCGCTTTCTGAGGCGGGGCTCCGGCGCTTTCTGCCCGGGCGGGGGCAGCGAAGCCAGAGGCGCGTCATAAGCGCGCAGCCCAGATCTACGCCCTCAGAATGATGCCGCAAAGCCCTCTTTTCAAAGAAAAAATCTACGGGCCTGCCGGGCCGTGGCTTCTGTCGGTTTTGCGCGCTGAAGCGGCGCAAAAGCCGCTCAGGCGGCCGAGAGCGCCGCCACGATCGCGCCGAAATCTGCCGCCTTCAGGCTGGCCCCGCCGACCAGCGCCCCGTCGACATCGGCAATAGCGAAGATCGGGGCTGCATTCGAGGGTTTGACCGAGCCGCCATAGAGCAGCGCCATTTCCTGCGCCGTGGCACCGAAACGCGCGGTCAGGCTCTGGCGCATGAAGCCATGCATCTCGCCAATCTGCCCGGCTGTCGGGGTGCGGCCGGTGCCAATCGCCCAGACCGGCTCATAGGCCAGAACGGTATTTGCCGCCGTCGCGCCTTCGGGCAGCGAGCCGGCCAGCTGCTGCCCGACGATCTCCAGGGCCTTGCCGGCATCGCGCTCGGCTTCGGTCTCGCCGATACAGACCACGGCGATCAGCCCGGCCTGCCAGGCGGCAAGGGTTTTGGCCTGAACATCGGCATCGCTTTCGCCATGATCGGCGCGGCGCTCGGAATGGCCAAGGATCACATAAGCCGCCCCCGCATCGCGCAGCATGGCGGCCGAGAGATCGCCGGTATGGGCGCCCGAGGCGCGGGCATGGCAATCCTGGCCGCCCAGGGCCAGGGCCGAGCCCGCGGTGAGCGCGGCCATGGGCGCCAGCAAAGTCGCGGGCGGGCAGATCAGCATATCGCAGCCCGGGGCGGGGTGATCGGCCAGCAGCGCCCGGATTTCCTCCAGCGCGGCGAGCGTGCCGTTCATCTTCCAGTTACCGGCGGCGAGTTTGCGCATATCTGTGCTCCTGTCGGATCTGCTGATCTGCAACCGCAATTGCAAATTCCATCCGCTGGCGCAATGGCGCGCGGCGGGCAGGGGCAGGTTTGCCGCAAAACACCGCGATGAATTGCCGGAAGGCGCAGGACACAGGGCGCGCCCGCGACCCGCGCTGAGCGGCAGCGCAGAAGGCAGGTTCTCAAGGGGTGTAAATTCCGGGCAGGCCCGGGGCCTTCAGCCGCCCCATGCCTGGCCGGAGGGTATGGTCAGAGGCTGGGATCGCTGAATTTGATCGATTCGCCGCAGCCGCAGGCCTCGGTCACATTCGGATTGCGGAAGACGAATTTCGACTCCAGCAGGCTGGTCTCGTAATCGATCTCGGTGCCGATCAGAAACATCTGCGCCATCGGCGCGATCAGCACCCTTGCGCCATCCTGCTCGACCACCTCGTCAAGCGGGTTCACCTCGGCGACGTAATCCATGGTATATTCCATGCCCGCGCAGCCGCCTTTGCGGACGCCGATCCGCAGGCCTTCCTTGGCGTCACGCGTCATCAGCCGCGAAATCTGCTTTACCGCAGCGGGCGAGAGGGTGACGGCGGCCTTACCGGGAATGCTGAACATGGCTCGATCCTTTGTACATCCGGCCTTTCCTCATCCATAGGCTGTGGCGGGCAGAAGCTGGCCGGGGCGAAAGCTGGCAGGCGCGGGGGTATATCCTCTGAAAGTAAGGGCGGCAGGTCAGGGGTTCAACCCCGTCCTGCCACAGGGCAGAGGGTTACATAAAGCCCAGTTCAAGCCGGGCTTCATCCGACATCATATCCATCCCCCAGGGCGGATCGAAGGTCATGGTGACGCTGACCTCGCGCACACCGGGCAGAGATTCCACCGCATCCTGCACCCAGCCCGGCATTTCGCCCGCCACCGGGCAGCCCGGCGCGGTCAGCGACATGGTGATGGCAACGGCATTTCCCTCATCAATCTCGATCGTATAGATCAGACCAAGATCAAAGATATTCACCGGGATCTCGGGGTCAAAGACCGTGCGGCAGGCATCAACCACATCTTCATAGAGCGGATGTTCGGTTGAGGAGGGGCGGATCACCGGCGCGCCTTCGGCTGCGGCTTTGCTATCGTCCATCTGAAGTCCTGCAACTGGCATAGGGTTGCTACTGGTTTAACGGATCTGCCTCCGGGGGGGAAGGGCGCAACCGGCGGCTGCTCTGTGCAGCCCTGCGCAGGGATTTTGCCCGTCAGAGCCCGGGCGGCGCAGAAAATAAGTTGCACCGAATCACAGATCGAAAGATTTTGACTGAACATCCAGTTAGAATAAGGCGGGGCGTCATGCGGCAGCAGCTGGCGGAATGGGACCAGGCGGGACGGGAGCAGGCGGCGATCAGGGCAGCAGAGCAGCATCTGATGCAGCCCTGGCCTGCGGCCGAGGATATCGGCGCCGAGGCGCGGATGTATCTGGAGCAGGCCGAGGGGATCATGGTCGAGGATGGCGCGGGCAACCGGCTGATCGACGGGCCTGCCGGCATGTGGTGCGTCAATCTCGGCCATCGCCATGAAGGCATTGCCCGGGTGCTCTATAATCAGGCGATGGAACTGTCCTATTGCTCGCCCTGGTATACGATGAGCAAACAGGCGGTTGAACTGTCGCAGCGCCTCGCCGCCCATGCGCCGGGCGATCTGAACCATGTGTTCTTCACCACCGGCGGCTCCTCCGCGGTCGAGACCGCGCTGCGCTTCATGCAGTTTTACAATAATGTGCTGGGCCGCCCGGAAAAGAAACGCATCGTCACCCGGGGCGGGGCCTATCACGGCTCGACCTATCTTTCAGCCTCGATGAATGCCCGGCCGCGGGATGGCGACTGGATGGACCAGGCCAGAGATCTGGTGCTGCATCTGAGCGAGCCGAAGCCCGCGCCGGGCCTTGATGCTGCGGGGCAGAGGGCGCTGACGGCGCGGCTGGCGCAGGAATTTCGCGATCTGATCGCGCGGGAGGGGGCCGCGAGCATCGGCGCATTTGTCGCCGAGCCGGTCCAGGCCTCGGGCGGGGTGGTGATCGCGCCCGAGGGCTATCTGCGCGAGATGCGTCAGATCTGCGCCGAGCATGATATTCTTTATATCTCGGATGAGGTGGTGACGGCCTTTGGCCGGCTGGGCCATGTCTTTGCCTCGGAAGCGGTTTTCGGTATTCAGCCCGATATGATCACCTTCGCCAAAGGTGTGACGGCGGGCTATTTCCCGCTGGGCGGGGTGATGATCTCGGAGCGGCTGCTGGAGCGGATCCGTCAGTCCAACCACCCCGAGGCCTGTTTTGCCCATGGGCTGACCTATACCAGCCATCCGATCGGCTGCGCGGTGGCGCTGAAGGTGCTCGACCTGCTGGAGGCGGGCGATCTGGAGCGGGTGCGCCGGCTGGAACCGCTGTTCCGGGCCAGGCTTGAAAGCCTGCGCGATCTGCCGATTGTCAAAGAGGTGCGCAGCATCGGCCTGATGGCCTGTGTCGAGCTGGCGACGGGAAAATCCGATGCCGCGAGCCTGGCGATAGAGCAGAAAATGGGCAAACGCGTCGATCTGCATTGCCAGAAGCTGGGGCTGCTGGTGCGGCCTTTGATCAATATGTGCGTGATTTCGCCGCCCTTTATCATTGATGAGGCGGTGATTGAGCGCATGGTCGCGATCCTGCGCGAGGGCATCCTGGCGACGATTGCCGATCTGCAGGCCGAGGGCGAACTGCCCGGCTGAGGCTGCCTGGTTTAGGCTGCCCGGCTGCCGCGCTGAGGCTGGTCCGGTCCTGAAAACCCCCGCGCCGCCACTCAGGGCCACGCGGGGGTTTGATGTCGTTACGCTCCGGGCGTCAGATCAGAACGGGATCTCATCATCGAGATCGGAATTGCCGCCCGCCGGTGCGCCGCCGCCATAGCCGCCGCGCGCGCCGCTGCCCTGGTTGCCGCCACCCTGGCTGCCACCACCATAACCGCCGCCCTGGCCGCCGCCATAGCCACCCGACTGGCCGCCGCCGTAATCATCATAGCCGCGGTCGCCGCCGCCTGCCGATGCGCCACCGCCGCCGCCATCACCGCGGCCGCCCAGCAGCGTCAGATTGCCCGAGAAAGGACGCAGCACGATTTCAGTGGTATAGCGGTCCTGGCCGGACTGATCCTGCCATTTGCGGGTTTCCAGCGCGCCCTCGATATAAACGGTCGAGCCTTTGCGCAGATATTGCTCGGCGATTTTGGCGAGGGGTTCAGAGAAAATCGCCACCGAATGCCATTCGGTCCGCTCGCGGCGTTCGCCCGAATTGCGGTCGCGCCAGGTTTCCGAAGTGGCAATGCGCAGGTTTACCACCTTGCCGCCGTTCTGGAAGCTGCGGACCTCGGGGTCGCGGCCGAGATTGCCGATAATGATGACCTTATTGACCGATCCCGCCATAAACGCCTCCGCCTTTTCGCTGCCTGATCCGGTTGTGGACCGGACAGGATTAACACAAGATTGAGGCGTGCTGATAGAGGCGGGGGCATCGCTTCGCAAGCAACCTTTCGCCCGCCCGGGCGGGCAGGGCGGCCAGAAGGGCGCTGCGGACCCGCCCTGCAGCTTGGCAGGCAGGCGCTGATCGGGCGCAGCCGGGTCCGCCAGGGCGGCCAGGCTCAGGATATTTAGCAGACCAGGCAAGGATTTGCCGGTCGACCGGTCCGGGTCAGCAATTCCCTTCTGGTGTGAAACCTGCAGCCTGCCTATGATCCGCGCTGGTTTTGACCTGCGGGATTGTTGTTTTCATGAAGCCTCAGACCAGAGCGATGGCCCCAGAAAGTGGCAGATACAGGCTTTTCCGGCTTGCCCCGGCGCTGATGCTGGCGCTTTTGCCGGCAGCGGGCCTGGCCGAGGGGCTGAAACTGCATGGCTCCTCCAAATCGCGCAATTCGGTCTTCGAATCACAATCGGCTTTGCTCGATGGCCGGCTGGCGAAGCAATATTCCGGCTCGGTCAAACTGACGCCGAAATATAAAGCGGCGGAAAAAGACGGCACCGCCCCGGAGGCGGAAGGCGGTGAGACGATCCCGCGCTACGCCGGTAAGTATAAAGGCGAATATCTCGAACATGCCCGTTCGGTCGCGCGCAAACATGGCGTGCCGGAAGAGCTGTTCCTGCGCCTGGTGCAGCGTGAAAGCGGCTGGAATGCCGGGGCGGTCAGCCATAAAGGCGCGACCGGACTGGCGCAGCTGATGCCGGGCACGGCGAAGCTTCTTGGGGTGAATATCGACGATCCCAAGGATAATCTTGAGGGCGGCGCGCGCTATCTGAAGATGATGCACCGCAAATTCGGCACCTGGAAGCTGGCGCTTGCCGCCTATAATGCCGGTCCGGGCGCGGTCGAGCAGCATGGCGGCGTGCCGCCCTATGCCGAGACCAAAGCCTATGTCGCGGCCATTCTCGGGTGAGGGCGGAGAGCGCGGGCAACAGTTTGCAGCGCGCAGCGGCTCGGGGTCGTTTCGGCTCTGGCCAATTTTGTCGCACCAGGGCAGAAAGGCACAGTCCTTGCCGCGCTGCCCGCCACAGGTCGCCGGCCTCCTTTGCACGATCAAGACCGCAGGGTTCAGAATGAGCGATTTCGCGTCCCGCCGCATGACGATGGTCGATACCCAGGTCCGTCCTTCCGATGTGACCAAATTCCCGATCATTGAGGCAATGCTGCATATCCCGCGTGAGACTTACGTCCCCGCCGCATTGCGCGATGCCGCCTATGCCGGTGCCCATGTCCCCCTAGCTCCGGGCCGGGTTCTGCTTGAGGCCCGCACCATGGCCAAGATGCTCGATGCGCTCGACATCCGCCCCGATGAGCTGGTGCTCGATCTGGGCGCGGGCCTTGGCTATTCGACTGCGCTGCTGGCGCGGCTGGCCGAAACTGTGGTCGGCGTCGAGGAGGATGAGGCTCTGGCGGCTGAGGCTGCGCGCATTCTTGGCCAGGAGGGGGTTGATAATGCGATCATCCACCAGGCTCCGCTGGTGGCCGGTGCCGCGAAACATGGCCCCTATGATGTGATCGTGATCGAGGGCGGCATCGAAGAGCTGCCCGATGCGATTGCCGATCAGCTGAAAGAGGGCGGCCGCATCGCCGCGGTTGAGATGAATGGCGCGCTGGGAACGGTGAAACACGGGCTGAAGCGCGACGGCCGGATCGACTGGCGTTTTGCCTTCAATGCTGCAGCGCCGGTTCTGCCGGGCTTTGGCCGGGCGGCGGCTTTCTCGCTCTGAGCGGCCCCGCAGTCTTTCGGCGCGAGCACCAGGCCTGGCGCGCGCGCAGAGCCGCAGGAGAGAAAAAGTGGCTTCGGGGCAGGGGGTCCCGGGCCGGAATGTGACGGTTTTGAAAGTAAAGCGGCAGGGCGCTGACCTGGTCAGCTCGCTCCCGACATCACCAACAGGACGGTGGCGCATGCGGAACTTGCTTAAGGTTGTTACCCTTTCGGTCTCGGCGGCGGTATTTGCCCTGCCATCCCAGGCTGAGACCCTGGCCGATGCGCTGATCGCGGCCTATCGCAATTCAAATCTGATGGCGCAGAACCAGGCGGTGCTGCGCGCTGCCGATGAGGATGCTGCGATTGCCATGTCGACCCTGCGTCCGGTGGTCAGCTATGCCATTCGCGCCGGATCGTCATTCTCGGATGTCAACGGCAATACCCGTCTGCTCACCGGCACTGTGGTTCCCAGCTCGAGCTTCTCGAAAACCTTTAACGCCGCTTTCGACCTTTCGGTCTCGCTGGTCATTTATGATTACGGCCGTCGCCAGCTGGCGCTGGAGGCGGCGCGCGAAAACGTCATGGCGACCCGCCAGCAGCTGGTTTCGGTCGAGCAGGATGTGCTGCTGGCGGCGGTGCGCGCCTATGTCGAGGTGAAGCTCTCGGAAGAGATCGTGGCTCTGCGTCAGTCCAATGCCCGGCTGATCTCTCAGGAGCTGGGCGCGGCCCAGGACCGGTTCGAAGTCGGCGAGATCACCCGTACCGATGTCTCGATTGCCGAGGCGGCGCTGGCTTTGTCGCGGGCCAATCTGGCCTCGGCCGAGGGCGATCTGCGCGTCGCGCGTGAGGCCTATAAGGCCGCCACCGGCGCCTATCCGGGCCGTCTGGCAGCCCTGCCGAACAGTCCGCGCATTGGCAATTCGCTGGACGAGGCAATCGGTGTGGCACGGCGCAGCCATCCTTCTGTCCGTCAGAGCCAGCATACGGTGAAGATCGCCGATCTGAACGTGGCCATGGCCGAGGCGGCGATGAAGCCGACGCTTGGCCTTGGCGCCTCGCTTTCAGCCAGCCGCAGCGAGGCCGATGGGCTGTTGCGCGACAGCGATACGCTGGGCGGCTCGGTTTCGCTGAACCTGAACCAGACCATCTATGCCGGGGGCGAGCTTTCGGCGCGCTACCGCAAGGCGCTGGCGCAGAAAGAGGGCGCGCGTTCGGGCCTGAAACAGGCGGTGGTGCTGGTCGAGCAGAATCTCGGCACGCTCTGGGCGATGAATGGCGTCTATATCGCCTCGATTGATGCCTCGCGCCAGCAGATCGCCGCGGCCCAGGCCGCCTTTGACGGCGTGCGCGAAGAGGCGGCGCTCGGCGCAAGGACCACGCTTGATGTGCTCGATGCCGAGCAGGATCTGCTCGATGCCCGCGCCTCGCGGCTGCAGTCTGAGGCCAGCCGTTATTATGCGGTCTATCAGATCCTTGCCGCTATGGGCCTGCTGACGGTTGAGCATCTGAATCTCGGCATTCCGACCTATGATCCGAATGCCTATTATGATGCGGTCAAAAATGCTCCGGCCACCTCGGTTCAGGGCAAAAAACTTGACCGGATCCTGAAGCGTGGCGGCGGCGGAAACTGAGCCTGCAGCGCCAGATCCTGGCGGGAAAAATCGCAATTATCAAAGGGGTGGCGTAAAGCCGCCCCTTTTTCATTTTGCCCCTGCGGCGGGGGCGCAATTTCTTGTCTGTCCGGCCGGGCGTGGTTAGACTGACCCACCAGGAATAATCTGACCGGGCAGAAAAATGTCAGAACCACTCGCTTCGCATGACACTGAGGATGTGCTCTCGTCCCTCCGGCGGCTGGTGCTGGATGTGGCGCCGCCGGCCTCTGCCGCTGCCGCCGGCGGGGCCGGGGGGGCTGAGGCCGATACCTCTGGTAAGCTGCTGCTGACCCCGGCTTTGCGCATCGTCGGCGCCGAGGCGGATCTGCCCGCCGGGGGGGAGAGCATTGCCACTGCAGGGGAAACCGCTTGCCCGGCAGTCGCAGCTGAGGCGCAGATCTCATTTGGCGAGGCCGCGCCTCTGGGCGTGACCCGCGCCAGCTGGCAGGGCGCAGCCGCGACGAGCCCGGATCCTGCTGCATCCACCCCGGCCGCACCCACCCCGGCTGCAGGCCAGACCCGGCTCACGCTTTCCACACCCGCGGCGGAAGCCGGGGATCAATCGCCGGTCGCGGTCTTTACCGCCCTGCCGCGTCCGGCGCCGCTTTTGCTGACCCCGAAGGATCCGGGCGCGGCGGATGGCGAGGCGGTGCCCTTCATCCGCCACCCGCGCGCAGCCACTGAGACCCCGGCGCGTGAAAGCGTGGTGATCGATGAAATGGCTTTGCGCGCTTTATTGCGCCAGATCGTGCGCGAAGAGCTGGCGGCATTGCAGCTGAGCGGCGGCGCGGCGCCCGATATGCGGCGGCTGGTGCGGCTGGAACTGCAGCGGGCGGTGACGGGAGAGAGCTGATATTTCCCGGTCATCTCCCGGCGCAGGCTGCTATACCTGTTTGTTTCAAAAGGAAAACGCGCCCCTGAAAGGGCGCGTTTTCCTTTGGGTGCCAGAGACCTGAGACGGACCCCGGCCTGAGAGCGGCCTCTCAGGCGGCTTCGGCGTGATCCGCTTCGAGGGCAGCGCGGCGCTCGGATTCTTCGCGGCTCAGCGCCACCGAAGTCCGGATACCTTTGCCGACGAATTCCATCAGGCCCTTAACCACGCGTTCGTTCGGATCGATGCCGGCACAGGACAGAACTTCACGGCCATCGCGCGAGCGCGCCCAGCGTGCAATCTGCTCGGGACCGTTGCCGTATTTCTTGTCATCGGCGATAGCATCATCGAGCGCCGCCAGAACCACTGCGGCAAACAGTTTACGTGCGCGCTGGCCCTGCTCAAAGTTGAACGCCGTGCTGTCGATCGAATCCAGCATTACTCACAATCCTTGTATCATTGCTTAACTGCGCCGAGTGCTTGTAACGAACTGACCGTGATTCGGGCACCCTGGTTTGACAGTCCCGTCATGCGCCTGGCGCATAACGAGAGCGAAAATGTCCGGATGCAGAGGCGGATCAGCCGTCTGTTCTGGCTGATATAGCCTAAGTGGTTGCGAAATCAAGGATCATGGTGAGCTATTCGGAGCAATTGCTCTTGCTCATTTTCTAAAAAAGTGCCTGGCGCCGGTCAGAGCCGCTGAAACTGCGCAGCTTTCTTCTCAGGATTGTATGGGCGGGGTTTCGCCGGTCAGCCGGGCAGCGCCGGAAAACAACGGCTGGGCGAGGCGGTCAAAGCGCATATGGGCCAGCGCCCGGCCATGGCTTACCGTGCCGAGAATGCCCGCCTCGCGCCCGTCTTCCAGGGTAACGGGCGCGCCAGGCTCGGCCTCGCCCTCAAGTTGCAGCCGGACAAGTCCTTTGCGCAACTCGGTTTTATGCTTCATCCGTGCGGTGACTTCCTGGCCGACATAGCAGCCTTTGCGAAAATCGACGCCCGAGAGCCGCTCAAAACCTTGTTCAAGGATATAGCTCTCATTCACCCGCAGCTCGTGGGGATATTCCGGGATCAGATGCTCGACCCGCAGCGCGGCGAAATCGACCGGCTCTGCCGATTCCAGCCCGGTGCTGTCATAGAGCCGCCAGCCCATGGCCGGATGGCGCGGATCGGCGAAAGCCGCCGCAGGCAGGGGGCCGGTGCCCCGGCTGAGCCGCAGATCGCTGCTCGAAATCTGCACATCGGCGCGCAGTTTATAGAGTTGCAGCAGGCGCAGAACGGCCGGGGCGAGCCGGGCATCAATATCCAGATGCAGCATGGCCTCGCCGGGGCGGCGGAACAGGAAAAAATCGGCCAGATATTTGCCCTGGGGGTTCAGCAGCGCCGCCCAGCGGATGCCGGGCTCCTGGCCGAGCGGCAGGATGTCGTTGGTGACAAGCCCCTGCAGGAAGCTTACCGCATCCTGCCCCGCGATCTGCCAGATCACCCGCGCATCGGCAGTGCCGGGATCGGTTTCAGCGGTGGCGGGGGGCAGGGAAGACATCTGGAACGGCTCCGGAAAGCAGGGCTGGGGGCTGACTATGCCCGGGGGGCGCAGCGAAGAAAAGCCCCCCGCCACTTCGCCTCTGTCACCCGCTCACCGGGGAGGCGCGCCGGCCCGTGCCCCCGCCGGGGGGGGCTGAGGCAAAGCTCAGCCAGCCGGGTTGGCGGCGGCGGGCGGCGTGGTGCCATCGCGGAACTGCAGCGCATAGAGGCTGGCATAGAGCCCCTCCTGGGCCAGCAGTTCGGCATGGGTGCCGCGCTCGGCCACCTCACCTTGCGACAGCACAAGGATCTGATCGGCATTGCGCACCGTGGCAAGGCGATGGGCAATCACCAGGGTGGTGCGGCCCTGCTGGGCCTTGGCCAGCGCCTCGGTCACCGCCAGCTCCGAGGCGGCATCCAGCGCCGAGGTGGCCTCGTCCAGCAGCAGCACCGGCGCTTCGGCCAGCAAGGCGCGGGCAATGGCGATGCGCTGACGCTGACCGCCCGAAAGCGCTGAGCCACGCGGCCCGGCCAGGCTGTCGAGCCCGGCGGGCAGGCGGGCGAGAAAGCCCGTGACATTGGCATCCTCAAGCGCGCGCGCCAGCGCCGCCTCGCTGATCCCCTCACGGCCAAGGATCAGGTTCTCGCGCAGGCTCTCATCAAACAAAGCCGCTTCCTGGCTCACCGCGGCAAAGAGCTGGCGCTGATCGGCGAGGGAAAACTGCCGCGCATCGGCACCGCCGATCAGAATGCGCCCCGCCTGGGGCTCGGCCAGCGCGGTCAGCAGATGGAAGACGGTTGATTTTCCCGCCCCCGAAGCCCCGACCAGCGCCGTGACCTTGCCGGCGGGCGCGGTGAAGGACAGGCCGTTGAGCACCGGCTGGGCATCATAGCCGAACTGCACATTCTCAAAGCGGATCTCGGGCGGCAGTGCCCCGGGGCTGGCGGTGCTGATCGCGGGGCGCTGCATCGAGGGGCGGGCGTCAAACAGCTCATAGATCCGCACCAGCGAGGCAATGGCAATCTGGCGGTAGCCTGCCAGATCCGAGAGGCGGCGGATCGGCTGGAAGGTCAGCGCCATGGCGGTGAAAAAGGCCATGAATTCGCCAGTGGTGCGGGTGCCTGCCACCACCTCACGCCCGCCAAGGATCAGCACGGCGAAAAAGCCGATGCCGGTCACCACATCGACAAGTGCGGGCATGGTGGCGCGGCCAAGGGTGGATTTCACCTCGGCGCGGCAGATCCGCGCCACGATTTTCTGGAAGCGGCTGGCCTGGTATTCCTCCATCCGGTTCAGCCGGACCTGCTGAATGCCGTGGAAAATCTCATCAAGCCGCGTGGTGCGCAGGCTGGCCTGAACCCGGGTCTGCATGGTCTTGCGTCGGATATAGCGCTGCAGGGCAATGGCGGGCAGCAGCAGCAGCGGCGTGCCGATCAGCGCCACCAGCGTCCAGCGCATATCGATTGACAGGGCGACGATGAACAGGCCGAGCAGCGAGACCAGATCGCGGCCGATGCCGGCAATCACCATCTGCGTCGCCGATTGCGCCGCCACGGTATCACCCTGGATGCGCTCGATCAGCGCGCCGGGGGCATTATGCTGGAAGAAACTGCCGTCGAGGGTCAGGATATGGCGCAACAAGGCCTCCTGCATATCGGCGGCGGTGGTCTGATTGACCAGCGCGATCAGCCAGCGCCCCAGCACCGAAGTGACGGCCCGGATCAGGAACAGGCCCAGAATGCCAAGGCCGACCCAGACCAGAGCCGCAGTCGAGCGCTGGCCGAAGACCTCATCAAACAGCGGCTCGAGCATCCAGGACAGCAGGCCAAGGGTCGAGCCCTCGATCGCGGACAGCAGCAGCGCAATGAAGATCAGCCCAAAGCGCTTGCGGACAAATTCGCTCCAGAACCGGCGAAACAGCTTTGGCGGCAGGGGCGTGGCCTCTGCTGCCGTGCCCGCCGTGCCCGGGCTCAGCGGTCGCTCTGGTGCCGCAAAGGGCGGGGCAGCGGCGGCTGCGGTTGTGGCTTCTGTGCGATCGTCACTCATGCTCACCCTGGACCCGGCCTTTCCTGCGTCTGGACCCAGGGTGTAGCGCAGCCGCGCCCCCCGCTCAACCCGGCGTCAGGGCGCCGGGCTGGCGCTCTCATGCGCCGCCAGCCAGTCCTGCATCCAGGTGATTTCCTTTTCCTGCGCCGCGATCACCTCCTCGGCCAGTTTGCGCACTTCGGGGTCTTTGCCATGTTCGAGCACGATCTGTGCCATGGCCACCGCCCCCTGATGATGCGGGATCATGCCGCGAATGAAATCGACATCGGCATCGCCACTATAGGCAATCGCCATGCCGCCATGCATTTCGGCCGCCGCCGCTTCATAGGCCCGGGTCGAGGCGCTGGCGCTGGCATCATCGCTGGCGCTCATCGCCGCCGGGGCGCCATGCGCCGAATGATCCATCTCCTGGGCCATGAGCGGCAAAGCAGGGACAAGGCTGAGGCTGCTGATCAGCAGCAGCCCGCGCAGAGTAAAGGGGGACATCGCAGTTTCTCCTCTGGTGTTTTTTCAGCTGTCGCACCTTCCAGCGGGGGGAAGGCAAATCGCAGCTGCGTGATCGCCGGCGGATTCTTGCCACCCCGGCGGCGCGGGCAGGTCTCTGTGCAGCAGGACAGGGGTGGTTGTGCAGCCCGGGGCGCTTCTGTTTCGGGCCGCTCAGGGCTAAGGTGGCACCGAGACCAGAATGGTGCGGATAATGCCAGACCAGAGTACCGGATCGCCGAGCTGCGGATCGCGGAATGCCCAGACCCTGAACCAGCCCCCGAGCCAGACCCGGAACCGGCGCCCGGTGATCGGGATTATCTCTAACCCTCATGAGATTGAGGGCGGATATAACCTGCATGGCAGTGGCGATATCAACACTGCTGCGGTGGCTCAGGTGGCGGGCTGTCTGCCGCTGATCATCCCCGCAGATCCGCGCCTGGTGCAGGTGGCGGAGCTGCTCGATCTCTGCGATGGTTTTCTGCTGACCGGCGGCCGCCCCAATGTTCATCCCAGCGAATATGGCGAGGATGAAACCCCTGCGCATGGCGCTTTTGACCGTGGCCGCGATGCGGTCACGCTGCCGCTGATCCGCGCCTGTGTCGAGCGCGGCCAGCCGGTGTTTGGCATCTGCCGCGGCTTTCAGGAGGTGAATGTGGCGATGGGCGGCAGCCTCTGGCCCGAGATCCGCGATCTGCCGGGCCGGATGAACCACCGTATGCCGCCCGATGGCACGATGGATGAGAAATTCGCTCTGCGCCATAAGGTGAGCTTTACCGAGGGCGGGGTGTTTCACCGGCTGATGGGCAGCAGCGAGGTGATGACCAATACTTTGCATGGCCAGGGCATCAACCGGGCCGGGGCGCGGATCATGATTGATGGCCGTGCGCCGGATCAGACCCCCGAGGCGATCTATGTCGAGGGCGCGCCCGGCTTTACCCTTTCGGTGCAATGGCATCCCGAATGGCGGGCCGGCGAGGATCCGGTGTCGCGCCGGCTGTTTGAGGCCTTTGGCAGATCGGCCGCCGCCTGGGCGGCAGGGCAAGGCCCGCTGCAGGCCGGGGGCGCCTGAGGCCCGGCTCTGGGCCCGTCTCTGAGGCCCCCGTCTCTGAGGTCCGCCTCGCGCCGCGCCGCTCAGCCCTGGTGCCCAGGCTTGCTGCAGGGGTGGGGATCGCGTTAGGTTAGCGCAAACGGTCCGCCTGAAATCAGGGGGGCCGCGCGCATTTTCCGGGGGAGAGAGGCAGAATGAAACGCTCACGCGTGAATGAGATTATGGCCGCAGCGGATGAGATGATCCGCCATTACGGCTTTACTTTGCCACCCTTCGCCTATTGGAGCCCGGAGCAGTTTCAGGCCCGCAAGGCCGAGGCCTCGCGGCTGATCGCCGGGCGCTGCGGCTGGGATATCACCGATTTCGGCGATGGCCGCTTCGATGAGATGGGGCTGTTCCTCTTCACTTTGCGCAATGGCTCGCTCGCGGATCTGCAGCGTGGCGGCGGCATGTGCTATGCCGAAAAGCTGCTGATCTCGCGCCAGGATCAGATCTCGCCGATGCATACCCATTTCCTCAAGGCCGAGGATATTATTAACCGCGGCGGCGCTACCCTGGTGGTTGAGCTTTATGGCAGCGATGACAAAGGCGGTTTTGCCGAGGATCGCGGTGGTCTGGTGCGCTGTGACGGCATTGACCGGCCCTATGGCCCGGGCGAGAGGCTGAAGCTCGCGCCCGGGGAATCCGTCACGCTGATGCCGGGCGACTGGCATGCTTTCTGGGGCGAGGGCGGCGATGTGCTGATCGGCGAGGTCTCGACCGTGAATGACGATCTGACCGATAATATCTACCGCCTGCCGATCGGCCGCTTTGCCGAGATCGAAGAGGATGTCGCCCCGACCCATCTGCTGGTCAGCGATTACGACCGCTGGCTGGCCTGAGCCGAGGCTTCAGCGCAGATGAAAAAGGCCGCCCGGGGGCGGCCTTTTTTAGTGCGTTCACCGATGCTTACTCGGCGCTGTTGCCGATCGCTGAGGGGGCCGTGACCGCAGGCGGGGTCGCGGTTTCAGCCGGCGCGAACAAAGGGGCAGCCGGGGCAGTCGCCGCCGGAGCGGTGCTGGCCGGGGCAGTCGCTGCCGGGGCCGGGCTGGCCGGGGCATTTGCCGCCGGGACGGTGCTGGCCGGTGCGGTCGAAGGCGCGATCACCGTCTGGCCCGGGGCTGCCGGGGCGGTGTTGCTGCCTGCCGCCGGGGTTGCGCTCTCAGCTGCTGCCGGTGCGGCAGGCAGCGAGGGCCCGATCATGGGCCCGATCATGGGCGGTGTGACCGCCGGGGTCACGGCCGCCGGTTTCGGCTCGGCTTTTTTCTTCGGGGCCGGCGGCTTGGGAATGTTCAGACCTTTCGGCATTTCGCCGGAAGCGGTCAGAACGATGACTTTCTCACCGCCTTTGACCCGCTCATAAAGGTCCATCACATCCTGGTTGATCATCCGGAAGCAGCCCGAAGAGGCATTGCGGCCAATGGTCTTCCATTCCGGGGTGCCATGGATGCGGTAGCCGTAATCGCGGCCACCCGAGGTCAGATAGATCGCGCGCGAGCCCAGCGGGTTGGTCGGGCCTCCCGGCTGGCCATTGCGCCATTTCTCGAGGCTGGGTTTGCGGTCGATCATCTCGGAGGGCGGGGTCCAGGTCGGCCACTGACGCTTGTTTGAGACAATGGATTCACCCGACCACTGGAAGCCCTCGGCGCCGACCGAAATGCCATAGCGAATCGCTTTGCCATCGCCGAGCACATAATAAAGCAGCTTATAGCGCGGATCGATGATGATCGTGCCCGGCGGCTGATCGCTTTCATAGGCCACGACCTGGCGGCGGTGGCTTTCCGGGATCTGTTCGACCGGAACCGCCGGAATGGCAAATTTGCCATCTGAGCGCGCGGCATAGATCGTGGGATCGGTGGTGATCTCGGGCTGTTCTGCCAGCTGCGGCTGAACCAGCTGCTCGCCGGTCATTGTATCGACACAGGCCGAGAGCAGCAGGGCTGAAGTCAGAAGAGCGACCGGGGCTTTGGTCAAACTGCCGCGGAAATTTACAGTTGAAAGAGTGGCCAGGCTGGGAATTCGCATCCGGGGTCTCACATGTTCACAAACGATGGGCATCAGGACCCCGATCAGGGCCATTTTCCCGCTTTGGTTCAGTGCGCGACGCTAACGGAGAGGTCAAGGGGCGTCAAACTGTAGCAGCACGCTTTGAATGACAGGAGCGTGATGGCCAGGCTCTGGCGGTTTTGCCAGGAAAAACACTCAGGATCTGAGGGCGGCCGATGGCCTGAGGGCTGCCCCTGGCCCTGACCCGGGGGGCGGGGCATAGCCCTGTCCGGCGCCGTCCGGGCGCCGGGGCAAAACCCTTCGGGGCTTGCGGGGCAGCCGGGGCTCAGGTCACCGCGGCGCGGGTTTTATAGGCGGGATTGTCCCAGAGCCGTTCTGCCATCACCCGTGCAAGGATCGCAGTGGCGCGGCGGATATCGCTTTCATCAATATAAAGCGGGGTAAAGCCGAATCGCAGGATGTCCGGCGCGCGGAAATCACCGATCACCCCTTGGGCAATCAAAGCCTGCATGATCGCATAGCCCTCGGGATGGCGGAAGCTGACCTGGCTGCCACGGATCCCGGGATCACGCGGGCTGGCCAGCTCGAGTTCGGGGCAGGCGGCTTCGGTGTCGCGGATGAACTGTTCCTGCAAGGCGAGCGAGGCTTTGCGCAGATCCTCGGGATCGACCCCCTCCCAGACATCAAGCGCGGCATCGAGCGCGGCAAGGGCGAGGATCGGCGGCGTGCCGACCCGCATCCGCTCAATGCCCTGGCCGGGGCGGTAGTCGAGGTCAAAGGCAAAGGGTTTCTCATGCCCCATCCAGCCCGAAAGCCCCGGGCGCGCCTTTGCCTGATGGCGCGGGGCCACATAGATGAAGGCCGGACCGCCGGGGCCGGAATTGAGGTATTTATAGCTGCAGCCCACCGCAAAATCGGCGCCGTCGCGCGCCAGATGCACCGGGAAGGCCCCGGCCGAATGCGCCAGATCCCAGACCAGCAGCGCGCCTCTGGCATGGGCCAGCTGCGCCAGCGCCGCCATATCATGGCGCCGCCCGCTGCGGTAATCGGTCTCGGTCACCATCACCACGGCAACGCTTTCATCAATCGCGGCCGCAACTTCTTCCGGGGCCACGGTTTTCACCTCATAGCCCTTGCCAAGGCTGCGCGTCAGCCCGTCGGCAATATAGAGATCCGAGGGGAAATTGCCGGTATCGGACAGAATGACCCGGCGCCCGGGCACCAGTTCCAGCGCCGAGGACAGGGCCTGCCAGACCTTGATCGACAAAGTGTCGCCCATCACCACCGAGCCGGGCTCCGCCCCGATCAGCCTTGCGACCCGGTCACCGATCCGGCGCGGCATCTCCATCCAGCCGGCCTCATTCCAGCCCCGGATCAGCATCTGACCCCATTCCTCGCGCACCACTTTCGCCAGCCGCTCGGGCACCGCTTTCGGCAGGGGGCCAAGGGAATTGCCGTCGAGATAGATCACCCCTTCGGGCAGATCGAACATGGCTCTGGTCGCGGAAAAATCTGTCGCCACCCTGCGCTCTCCTGTATGATGCCCCGGGCTGAGAAAGGGGCTTTGCCAGACCATGCTCTGAAGCCGGGGCGGCGGCAAGATCGGCTGATCCGGCGCCGCCGGGCCAGGGCTGAACCAGGGGCGAAATCAGGGGCTGAACCAGGGGCGGGGGCCGGGCGGAGCCAAAAGTATGAGCCCCGGTTCATTCTGCAGTGCAGAAGCCGCTTTTGCGCTGCCAAATGCCGTAAACTGCTTGCACTTTTCGCGATCAGGGGGAATGTGAGCCCGCGCGGGCCATGCTCTCACTGTGAAAGAATGGCCCGGTAACTTCAGTGCCTTTGCAATTGCAGCATTGAAATTTTGTTGCGCGATGATATGCGGGCGGCAGCCGCAGTCAGGAATGGGGAGACAGCACGTTGAAAATCGGTGCGTTGAAAGAGGCCTTTGCGGGCGAGAACCGGGTGGCGATGACACCCGACTCGGCGCTTTTGCTCTCGAAGCTCGGGCATGAATGCCTGATCGAGACCGGAGCCGGCCAGGCGGCAGGCTTTACGGATGAGGCCTATGCGAAAGCAGGGGTGACGGTTCTGCCTTCGGCGAAAGCCCTGGCGGATGCCTCGGATGTGGTGGTGAAAGTGCGCGGGCCGGAACCGGCCGAGCTCGATCTGCTGCATGAGGGCGAGACGCTGATCTCGTTCTTCTGGCCGGCGCAGAACCCCGAGCTGCTCGAGCAGGCCAAGGCCAGAGGCGTGACCGCCGTGGCCATGGATATGGTGCCGCGCATCAGCCGTGCCCAGAAGATGGACGCCCTGTCCTCGATGGCCAATCTCGCGGGCTACCGTGCGGTGATCGAGGCGGCGAATAACTTCCCGCGCTTCTTCACCGGCCAGGTGACGGCAGCGGGTAAAGTGCCGCCGGCGAAAGTGCTGGTGGTCGGCGCCGGCGTTGCCGGTCTGGCAGCGATCGGGGCCAGCGTTTCGCTGGGCGCGATCACCTATGCCTTTGACGTGCGTCCGGAAGTGGCCGAGCAGATCAGTTCGATGGGCGCGGAATTCGTCTATCTTGATTTCGCCGAGACCCAGACCGATGGCGCGGCGACCGGCGGCTATGCCGCTCCGTCGAGCCCGGAATTCCGTGAAGCCCAGCTGAAGAAATTCCGCGAACTGGCGCCGGAGATTGACATCGTCATCACCACCGCGCTGATCCCGGGCCGTCCGGCGCCGAAACTCTGGACCGAGGATATGGTTCAGCTGATGAAGCGCGGCTCGGTCATCATCGACCTTGCGGCCGAGCGTGGCGGCAATTGCGATCTGACCGTTCCCGATGAGAAAATCGTCACCGCTAACGGCGTGACCGTGGTCGGCTATACCGATTTCCCGAGCCGTATGGCCACCCAGGCCTCGACGCTTTATGCCAATAACATCCGCCATATGCTGGCCGATCTGACCCCGGGCAAAGACGGGATCATCAACCATAATATGGAAGATGACGTCATCCGTGGCGCGACCGTGACCAAAGCGGGCGAGATCACCTTCCCGCCGCCGCCGCCGAAAATCGCGGCGATTGCCGCGCAAAAGCCGAAGGAAAAAGCCAAAGAGCTGACGCCTGAGGAAAAGCGCGCCGCTGAGACCGCCGCCTTTAAGGCGCAGACCCGCAACCAGTTCACGCTGCTCGGGGTTTCGGGCGCGGCTTTGCTGCTGGTGGGCCTCGTGGCTCCGGCCTCGTTCATGCAGCATTTCATCGTCTTCGTGCTGTCGTGCTTCGTTGGCTTCCAGATCATCTGGAATGTGGCGCATTCGCTGCATACGCCGCTGATGGCGATCACCAATGCGATCTCTTCGATCATCATCCTCGGCGCGCTGATGCAGATCGGCTCGGGCAACTGGCTGGTGATCATCCTCGCCGGGCTCTCGGTCTTTATGGCCGGTATCAATATCTTTGGGGGCTTCATGGTCACCCGGCGCATGCTCGCCATGTTCCAGAAGTCGTAAGGAGAGGGTCGCATGGAATACGGATTCACCACGGCCGCCTATGTTGTTTCGGCCGTTCTTCTGATCCTCTCGCTCGGCGGTCTGTCGGGCCAGGAAAGCGCGAAGCGCGCCGTCTGGTATGGCATTGTCGGCATGGGCCTGGCAGTGATTGCCACGCTGATCTCGAAAGACCTGACCCCTGGTTTCGCCGCCACCTCGCTGGCGCTGATCCTGGTGGGCGGGGCTATTGGCTGGGTCGTCGCGCAAAAAGTGCAGATGACCGAAATGCCGCAGCTGGTTGCCGCCATGCATTCGCTGGTCGGTCTGGTCGCGGTTTTCGTCGGCTTTAACACCCATATCGAACTGGCGGGCCTGGCCGAATTTATCGGTCTGGCGCAGAACCCCGAAGCCCTGCTGGAGCTGGCCTTTGGTGCGGCTGCCTCGGGCGATAATGCGGCGCTGGCCAATCTTGAGCGCATGGCCTCGGGCGAAAACCTCTCGGCTTTCGCACAGAAGCTGCTGCAGAAAACCCCGACCGAGATCAATATCCTGCGCGTTGAGACCTTCCTCGGCGTGTTCATCGGCGCGGTGACCTTCACCGGCTCGGTGATTGCTTTCGGCAAGCTGGCGGGCAAGGTCGATGGCAAGGCAAAGAAACTGCCGGGCGGCCATCTGCTCAATGCCGCTGCGGCGCTGATCTCGCTGGTGATGCTGGTGGTCTATCTGCAGACCGGTTCGGTCTGGCCGCTGGCGATCATGACCCTGGCCGCGCTCTTTATCGGCTATCACCTGATCATGGGCATCGGCGGCGCCGATATGCCGGTCGTGGTCTCGATGCTGAACAGCTATTCCGGCTGGGCGGCAGCGGCCATCGGCTTCTCGCTCGGCAATGACCTGCTGATCGTGGTCGGGGCGCTGGTCGGCTCTTCGGGTGCGATCCTGTCCTACATCATGTGTAAGGCAATGAACCGCTCCTTCATCTCGGTGATCCTCGGCGGCTTTGGTGGCAGCACCGGTCCGGCGATGGAAGTCACAGGCGAGCAGGTGGCGATTGATGCCGATGGCGTGGCCTCGGCGCTGAATGATGCTGACAGCATCATCATCGTGCCGGGCTATGGCATGGCGGTGGCTCAGGCGCAGCAATCGGTCAGCGAGCTGACCCGCAAGCTGCGCGCCAAAGGCAAGAATGTCCGCTTCGCGATCCACCCGGTCGCAGGCCGTCTGCCGGGCCATATGAATGTGCTGCTGGCCGAGGCCAAAGTGCCTTACGATATCGTGCTCGAGATGGATGAGATCAACGAAGACTTCCCGGAAACGGATGTCGTGATCATCATCGGCTCGAATGACATCGTGAACCCGGCCGCGCAGGAAGATCCGAACTCGCCCATCGCCGGTATGCCGGTGCTGGAAGTCTGGAAAGCGCGTCAGGTCTTCGTGTCGAAACGTGGTCAGGGCACCGGTTATTCGGGCATCGAGAACCCGCTGTTCTACAAAGACAATACCCGCATGTTCTATGGCGATGCGAAAAAGTCGGTGGATCAGCTGCTGCCGATGATCGACTGAGCCTCATGCACTGAGAAAGAAAAAGGCCGCGCTGCACAGCGCGGCCTTTTTTATGGTGAGAGGGCGGGGCGCTGCCCCGCACCCCGGGATATTTAAGGACAGATGAAAAGGTTCAGAGCGCTTTGCGCAGCACCTCTGTCAGCGTGCCGGCGCTCAGCGGCACCGGATTGCCCTTCATCGAGCTTGAGGCGGCGGAGGCTTCGGCGATGCTGGCAAGATCGGCCTCGCGGATGCCGTAGCTTGCCAGCCGGGGCAGGCCTGCGGCCCCGGCCCAGGCCGAG
This sequence comes from Pseudogemmobacter faecipullorum, assembly GCF_020539525.1. GTDB lineage: Bacteria > Pseudomonadota > Alphaproteobacteria > Rhodobacterales > Rhodobacteraceae > Pseudogemmobacter > Pseudogemmobacter faecipullorum. Next base: position 196,935 of record NZ_JACDXX010000003.1, read on the forward strand.
AGCTGCTCCGGGGCCTCAGCCTTTGCACAGCCGAGGGCATCGGCGAGGGTGGTGAACACCTCTTCCAGGCGCGGCGCGAACCTGGTGCCGGCGGTGGCGGCATAATTCGCGCGCAGAACCGGGCCGAGCAGCGCGCCGCAGATCGCGCCATGCGGTGCCGGGAAGCGCCCGCCGATCACCCCCGCCAGGCCATGCACCGCGCCAAGGCCGGCATTGGCCAGCGCAAGGCCGCCGGTCAGGCTGACATGGGCCATAGCGTCGCGCGCGGCCGGATCTTCGCGCTGCATCAGCGTGATCAGCGCCGGCAGGCCAGGGGAGAGTGCCGCGCGGGTGATCATCTCGCTATAGGGCGTCGCTTTCGCCGAAATGAAGGGCTCGATGACCTGGGTGATCGCATCAAGGCCCGAGGCCAGGGTCACACCAGGCGGGCTGCCATCGGTCAGAGCCGGGTCGATGATCGCCACCCGGGCCAGCATCGCAGGATCCCTCAGCGAGACCTTGCGGCCATGTTCCGGCACGCCGATCACCGCGTTTTTCGTCACCTCGGCCCCGGTGCCCGCCGTGGTCGGCACCGCGATCCAGGGCAGAGGCGGGGCCGAGAGCGGCAGGCCTTTGCCCACCACTTCGAGATGATCCATCGCGCCGCCCGGCGCCGGGATCAGCGCCGCCAGCGCCTTGCCGAGATCGAGCGCGGCGCCGCCGCCGATGGAGAGTACCCAGTCCGGGCGATGCGCACGGGCTACGGCAATTCCGGCCTCCAGCTCATCCAGAACCGGCTCCCCCGGGGCGGCGATACAAAGGATCTGGCAGTCCTGCAGCGCTTCGGTCAGCCAGGCGGCCCGGGAGGCGCTGGCACCATGGACGATCACGCCGCGCGGCCCATAAGCGCGGGCCAGCGCGGGGGCCTTGATTGCCTCGCCCCGGCCAAAGAAAATCCGGGCCGGGGCTTCGATTGAATATTGCATTTAAAATTCCATACAGGCGTTGATGGCCTTGCCCCAGCGGGCATATTTCTCCGCCCGGATAGCATCGCTCATCTCAGGGGTGAAGCGGCGTTCCAGCGCCCAGGAACGGGCAAATTCCTCGGGCCCGCCGGTCAGCCCGGCCTGCATTCCGGCGAGGAAGGCCGCGCCAAGCGCCGTGGTCTCGGTCACCACCGGGCGGTCGACCGGCTGGCCGAGGATGTCTGAGAGAAACTGCATCGCCCAGTCCGAAGCCACCATACCGCCATCGACGCGCAGCACCCCTTCACCCCGCGCGCCCATATCGGCGAGCATGGCTTCGAGCAGGTCACGGGTCTGATAGCCGACGCTTTCCAGCGCCGCGCGGGCGAATTCGGCAGGGCCGGAATTGCGCGTCAGGCCAAAGACCGCGCCGCGGCAATCGGGCCGCCAGTAGGGCGCGCCGAGCCCGGTAAAAGCGGGCACCAGGATCACGCCCTGGGCCTCTTCAGCCCTTTCGGCCAGCCCTTGGGTCTCCGAGGCCTGGCGGATGATCTGCAGCCCGTCGCGCAGCCATTGCACCACCGCGCCTGCGATGAAGATCGAGCCCTCCAGCGCATAGGTGGTTTCGCCCTTCAGCCGGTAGGCGATGGTCGAGAGCAGCCGGTTTTTCGAGGGGACAAATTCGCTGCCGGTGTTGAGCAGGGCAAAGCAGCCGGTGCCATAGGTTGATTTCATCATACCGGGCTGGAAACAGGCCTGACCGATGGCGGCGGCATGCTGATCGCCCGCCACGCCCAGAATGGGGATCTCAACCCCGAACAGATCGGCGCGGGTCATGCCAAACTGGTCAGCGCAGTCCTTCACCTCGGGCAGAACCGAGATCGGAATATCAAGCAGCCTGCACAGATCCGCATCCCATTCATTGTCGCGGATATTATAGAGCATGGTGCGCGAGGCATTGGTGGCATCGGTCACATGGGAGCGTCCGCCGGTCAGGTTCCAGATCAGCCAGCTGTCGACGGTGCCAAAGGCCAGCTCGCCCTTTTCGGCCCGGGCTCGCGCGCCCTCGACATGATCGAGCAGATATTTCAGCTTGGTGCCGGAAAAATAGGGGTCAAGCAGCAATCCGGTGCGCTCGGAAATCATCGCCTCCTGGCCATCCGCGCGCAGCTTTTCGCAATGAGCGGCGGTGCGGCGGTCCTGCCAGACAATGGCATTATGCAAGGGCTGGCCGGTCCTGCGGTCCCAGAGCAGTACGGTCTCGCGCTGATTGGTGATGCCGATAGCGGCAATCTGGCGCGCATTGACCCCTGCTTTCTCGATCGCCGCGCGGGCGGTGGCGGCGACCGAGGCCCAGAGATCGGCGGGGTCATGCTCGACCTGACCGGGCTGCGGGAAGATCTGCCGGAACTCCTCCTGGGCCGAGGCCACAGGTCTGAGCGCCGTATCAAACAGGATCGCGCGTGAGGAGGTGGTGCCCTGGTCAATGGCAAGGATGTAAGGCATGCGGCCCGCTCCGGTTATATGGCTTTGCTGCGGGGAGAGGGGCGGCGGCGGCCCCGGTCAGCAAGCCCAGGCTCTGACAAAAAACTGCGGGCAGATTGCGCTGCCCGCAGCCACAGTTCAAAGGCTTATTGCCAGGATTTGATCAGCTCATCATAGCTGATGGTTTCCGGCGCCGGATCCTCATTCTCCAGTTTTGCCACCGGCGAACCCTCGGCATCGAGCCATTCCTGGGGATCTTTCGGCTCGTTCAGTTTCGGGCCGATATCGCCCTGGACACCGGCGCGTTCCAGACGCTCCATCACCTTTTCCTGCTCGGCGCAAAGGGCATCAAGCGCTTCCTGCGGGGATTTTGCCCCCGACATGGCATCGCCGATATTCTGCCACCAGAGCTGGGCCAGTTTCGGATAATCCGGCACGTTGGTGCCAGTGGGCGACCAGGCGATGCGGGCGGGCGAGCGGTAGAATTCGACCAGACCGCCCAGTTCCGGCGCACGTTTGGTGAAGCTGTCGTGGTTGATCGAGCTCTGGCGCACGAAGGTCAGGCCGACATGCGATTTCTTCACATCGACGGTCTTCGAGCCGACGAACTGCGCATAGAGCCAGGCGGCGGCAGCGCGGTCATCGGGGGTCGATTTCATCAGCGTCCAGGAGCCCACATCCTGATAGCCAACCTTGGTGCCCTCAGACCAGTAGGCGCCATGCGGCGAGGGGGCCATGCGCCATTTCGGCGTGCCATCCTCATTCATCACCGGGGTGCCGGGCTTGACCATATCGGCGGTGAAGGTGGTGTACCAGAACATCTGCTGGGCGACATTGCCCTGGGCGGGGACCGGACCTGCCTCACCAAAGGTCATGCCCATGGCTTCCGGCGGGGTGTACTTCTGCAGCCATTCAATGGCCTTGGTCACCGCATAGACCGCCGCCGCATCATTGGTTGCGCCGCCCCGCGCCACGCAGGAGCCGACCGGACGCGAGTTTTCATCGACCCGGATGCCCCATTCATCGACCGGCAGACCATTCGGCGTGCCCTTATCGCCGCCCCCGGCCATCGAGAACCAGGCATCGGTATAACGCCAGCCGAGGCTGGGGTCTTTCTTGCCATAATCCATATTGCCGTAAACGCCCGTGGCCGGCCCGCCCATATAGGACATATCGCGGCCGGTGAAGAATTCGGCAATATCCTCATAGGCCGACCAGTTCAGCGGCACGCCCAGATCATAGCCATATTTCTCTTTGAAATCGGCCTGGGTTTTTGCGTCATTGAACCAGTCATAGCGGAACCAGTAGAGGTTGGCGAATTGCTGATCGGGCAGCTGATAGAGCTGGCCATCGGGGGCGGTGGTGAAATCGGTGCCGATGTAATCTTTCAGATCCAGCGTCGGCGAGGTGGCATCCTTGCCCGCACCTTCCATCCATTCGGTCAGCGAGCGCGCCTGCTTATAGCGCCAGTGGGTGCCGATCAGGTCGGAATCGTTGACATAGGCGTCATAGATATTCTCGCCCGACTGCATCTGGGTCTGCAGCTTCTCGACCACATCGCCCTCACCGATCAGATCATGGGTGATCTTGATGCCGGTGATGGCGGTGAAGGCCGGGGCCAGCACTTTGGATTCGTATTCATGGGTGGTGATGGTCTCGGAGACCACTTTGATTTCCATGCCGGCATAGGGTTTGGCGGCATCGATATACCATTGCATCTCGGCTTCCTGCTCGGCGCGCGACAGCGAGGAGAGCTCACCGATCTCGGTGTCGAGGAATTTTTTCGCCGCCTCAATATCGGCGAAAGCCGGAGCACCCAGCGCGATCAGCGCCAGAGCCATAGCTGTGGTGGACAGTCCAGGTTTCATTCAATCCTCCCATGGATTCAGATCTTATGGTTGGTGGTGTCACCCCGTCCTCGCCCGGGAGATCTCCTCCCCCCGTGCGGGCCGGGTTTCGTGCTGTTCAGACCCAGGCAAAAACCACGGCGGCCCAGATGAGACAGAGGATGAGGGCCCCCCAGACCGGGGGACCGGCAAAGAACAGCCAGATCAGCGCGATAAAGGCCGAGCCGAGCAGGCTGATGAACAGGCGGTCGCCGCGGGTGGTCTCGATCCGCAGCAAACCCCGGCGCGGGGTCTCGGGAAAGCGCAGCGCCAGCAGCGTCATGGTGATCAGAAGCGCGGCAATGCACCAGAAGAACAAAGCGACCGGGAAGGTCCAGGCCATCCAGTTGCCATCGCTCAGCTGGCCATAGATATTGGCCGCGCCGTCTTTTTGCGGCACCATGCTCCACAGCAATGCCAGCAGCGCCAGCATAAGAGCGGCAAAACCAGCCCCCGACAGGATAAAGTTTTTCTGCGTCATATCCGGCCCCCTCAGACCCGCCCGAGGGCAAAGCCCTTGGCGATGTGATTGCGCACAAACCAGATCACCAGCGCGCCGGGGATCAGGGTCAGCATCCCGGCCGCCGCCAGCACGCCCCAGTCCATGCCCGAGGCCGAGACGGTGCGGGTCATGATCGCGGCAATCGGCTTGGCATCAGTGGTGGTCAGGGTGCGCGACAAAAGCAGCTCGACCCAGGAGAACATGAAGCAGAAGAAGGCGGCGACCCCGATGCCATTGGCAATCAGCGGCATGAAGATGCGCAGGAAGAAGCGCGGGAAGGAATAGCCGTCGATATAGGCGGTCTCGTCGATCTCTTTCGGCACGCCGCGCATGAAGCCCTCAAGGATCCAGACCGCCAGCGGCACATTGAACAGGCAATGCGCCAAAGCCACCGCAATATGGGTATCGATCAGATTCATCGCCGAATAGAGCTGGAAGAAGGGCAGGGCGAAAACCGCAGGCGGTGCCATCCGGTTGGTCAGCAGCCAGAAGAACAGATGCTTATCGCCCAGAAAACGGTAGCGCGAGAAAGCATAGGCGGCGGGCAGAGCCACGGCGATCGAGATCACCGTATTCATCACCACATAGATCAGCGAATTCACATAGCCCATATACCAGCTCGGATCGCCGAGAATGGTCGCATAATTGCGCAGGGTCAGATCGCGCGGCCAGAGCGAGAAGCTGCCGGTGATCTCGGCATTGGTCTTCAGGCTCATATTCAGCAGCCAGTAGATCGGCACCAGCAGGAACAGAAGGTAAAGGGTCATCACGACCGCCGAGGATTTCATCCGCATCATTTCACCTCATCGCGGTCGAGACTGGTCATGACAGTGTAGAACACCCAGGAGATCAGCAGGATCACCAGGAAATACATCAGCGAGAAGGCGGCAGCGGGCCCGAGATCGAATTGTCCAGTGGCCATTTTCGCCAGATCGATTGACAGGAAAGTGGTCGCATTGCCCGGGCCACCGCCGGTGACGACGAAGGGCTCGGTATAGATCATGAAACTGTCCATGAAGCGCAAAAGCACCGCGATCAGCAGCACGCCCTTCATCTTGGGCAGCTCGATATAGCGAAACACCGCCCAGCGGCTGGCCTGGTCGATCTTCGCGGCCTGATAATAGGCCTGGGGGATCGATTGCAGCCCGGCAAAGCACAAAAGCGCCACCAGCGAGGTCCAGTGCCAGACATCCATCACGATGACGGTGATCCAGGCATCGAGCGGATCGGCGACATAATTGTAATCAATGCCAATCGCGGCAAGGCCACGGCCCAGCAGGCCGATATCGACCCGGCCAAAGATCTGCCAGATCGTGCCGACCACGTTAAAGGGGATCAGCAGCGGCAAAGCCATCAGCACAAGGCAGAGCGAGGACCAGAAGCCTTTGTTTTTCGGCATATTCAGCGCGATGAACACGCCCAGAGGCACCTCGATCGCCAGGATGATCGCCGAGAACATCACCTGCCGCCCCAAAGCGCCATGCAGGCGCTCGGAATGGATCATCTCGTCAAACCATTCCAGCCCGGCCCAGAAGAACTGGTTATTGCCGAACGTATCGTTGAAAGCATAGTTCACCACCGTCATCAGCGGGATCACCGCCGAGATGGCGACCAGCACCAGAACCGGGAGAACGAGGAACCAGGCCTTATTATTCCAGGGGTTTTCCATCGCTTAAACTCCTGTCGGCGCGAGGCGCCAGTCATCGGCATAGACATTGATCCGGCCCGGCTCGAAGCGCAGCTTCGGCTGATCGGGCAGGGCTTCGCCCTCATGCAAAATGGCATTGACCGGATGGCCCGCGACCTGACCGCGCAGAATGCGGTGGCGGCCGATATCCTCAACCCGGGTGACGCTGAGCGCCAGGCCCTCGGGCGCGAGGCGGACATATTCGGGCCGGATGCCGATCTGCAGCCGGCCCGGGGGAATGCCATAATCGGCGCCAAGCTCCAGGCTCTGATCGCCGATCCGGGCCTGATTGCCGCGCACCTCGGCCGGGAAAAGGTTCATCCCCGGCGAGCCGATGAAATAGCCGACAAAGGTATGGGCCGGGGTCTCGAACAGCTCTTCCGGCGTGCCCATCTGCACCACCCGGCCCTCATGCATGACCACCACCTTATCGGCAAAGGTCAGCGCCTCGGTCTGGTCATGGGTGACATAGATCATGGTATGGCCGAACTGGCGGTGCAGCTGTTTGAGCTGGGTGCGCAGCTCCCATTTCATATGCGGATCGATCACCGTCAGCGGCTCGTCAAACAAGATGGCATTGACATCCTCGCGCACCATGCCCCGGCCGAGCGAGATCTTTTGCTTGGCATCGGCAGTCAGCCCGCGTGCCTTGCGTTTCAGCATATGCTCCATGCCGATCATCTGACCGATTTTCTGAACGCGATCCGTGATATAGCCTGCGTCCTTGCCACGGTTTCGCAGCGGGAAAGCCAGGTTTTCGGCCACGGTCATCGTGTCATAGACCACCGGGAACTGGAACACCTGGGCGATATTGCGATCAGCCGTATCGGCCCTGGTGACATCGCGGTCGCCAAACAGCACCCGGCCATGCGAGGGGGTGACAAGGCCCGAAATGATATTGAGCAGCGTGGTCTTGCCGCAGCCCGAGGCCCCGAGCAGCGCATAGGCGCCGCCATCCTGCCAGATATGGGTCATCTGCTTGAGCGCGTAATCCGCGTCACCCGTTGGATTCTGGTGATAGGAATGTGCAAGATTTTCCAGCGTTATCATTGCCATATCAGGCGATCCTCTCGCTGCTGGCAAGCGTATAGCCGGCCGGGGCCACCATGGCACCCTCGGGGGTGAAGACATAGAGATGCGCCGGATCGATCCAGACCGGCAGGCTGGTGTCGCGTGCCAGAGAGTGGATGCCGCCGACCAGACCGACCCAGCGCTCCTCGCCATGGCTGAGATGGATGAAGGTTTCCGATCCGGTGATCTCGGTCACCTCAACCCGCGCGGAAAATGGCGCGGCGCCGGGCGAATGTTTCTGCAAAGCCATATGGTTGGCGCGGAAACCTGCGAGATATCTGCCATCGGGCAAGCCTGCCATCGGCGCGGTCGCCCGGGTGGCCACGGCGCTGCCGAGCCGGATCTGATCGCCCTGTTTCTCCAGCGCCATGAAATTCATCGGCGGATCCGAGAACACCCGGGCGGTGGTGGCGTCAACCGGATGGCGATAGACTTCGGCGGTGGGGCCGAATTGAGTGATCCGGCCCTCGCAGAGGGTTGCGGTATTGCCGCCCAGCAGCAGAGCCTCTTCCGGCTCGGTGGTTGCATAGACGAAGATCGCGCCGGAAGCTTCGAATATCTTTGGGATTTCGGCGCGCAGCTCTTCGCGGAGTTTATAGTCGAGATTGGCCAGCGGCTCATCAAGCAGCACCAGACCTGCGCCTTTGACCAGAGCGCGCGCCAGGGCACAGCGCTGCTGCTGCCCGCCCGAGAGCTCCAGCGGCCTGCGCTGCAGCATCGGCTCGAGCCGCAGCATGGCGGCAGTTTCGCGCACCTTGCGGTCGATCTCGGCTTTTGGCCGGCCCAGAATACGCAAAGGCGAGGCGATATTCTCATAGACCGTCAGGCCGGGGTAGTTGATGAACTGCTGATAAACCATGGCCACGCCACGCTTTTGCACTTTTACCCCGGTGACATCCTCGCCGTCATGAAAGACCCGGCCGCTGGTCGGCAGATCGAGACCGGCCATCAGCCGCATCAGCGTGGTTTTGCCCGAAAGTGTCGGGCCGAGCAGCACATTCATCGTGCCGCCCTCCAGCCGCAGATCGGTCGGATGGATATGGGGGCGACCGGCGACGCTCTTTCCCACAGCCTTCAGTTCCAGAACCATAATCCCTCCCAGAGCGCGACCGGTTCAGGCCGCGCTTGTTGTCGCTCCTTCGGCGCGGATCTGCACCATCGCGGTCTCAAGCGCTGCGACCTCATCCTCCGTCAGTCGCAGCCCCAGTTTTGTGCGGCGCCAGATCACATCCCCGGCGGTCCGGGCATATTCGCGCGTCATCAGCCAGCGCAGCTCAGCCATGCTCAGCGTGGCGCCGAAATCCTGACCCAGATCTCCGGCCCGGCGGGCCTCGCCCAGGATCTGCCGCGCCTCGGTGCCATAGGAGCGGATCAGCCGTCTGGCATGAAACGGCGTCAGGAACGGATAGTCACGCTGCAGCGCGCTGACCTCGGCGCCGTAGCCATCGGTGGCGAAATCCCCGCCCGGCAGCGCTGCTCCGGCGGTCCAGGGCGCGCGGGCGCCGGGGAAGAAGGGCAGCAGCTTTTCCAGCGCATGTTCGGCCAGGCGGCGATAGGTGGTGATCTTGCCGCCAAAGACATTGAGCAAAGGCGCGCCGTTCTGATCGAGCGAGAGCACATATTCGCGCGTCGCCGCCGTCGCGGATTTCGCCCCGTCATTATAGAGCGGGCGCACGCCGGAATAGCTCCAGACCACATCCTCCGGGCGGACCGGCTGGCGGAAATAGCGGCTGGCAAAGCTGCACAGATAATCGCGCTCGGCCTCGGTGCAGCGGGCCTCGCCCGGGGCGCCCTGATGATCCTGGTCGGTGGTGCCGATCAGGGTGAAATCCTCTTCATAGGGGATGGCGAAACAGATGCGCCCGTCCGGCCCCTGGAAGAAATAGCTGCGGTTGTGATCATAGAGCCGCCGCGTGACGATATGGCTGCCGCGCACCAGGCGCACCCCTTCGGTCGAGGGGATCTGCAGCGTGTCGCGGATGATCTGGCCCACCCAGGGGCCGCCGGCATTGACAAGGGCGCGGGCGCGGTAGTCGCGCGGGCCTGCAGCGCTTTCGGTGCTGATCACCCAGTGATCCGCCGCGCGCCTTGCGCCGGTGACGCGGGTCCGGGTCAGGATCTGCGCGCCTTTCGCCGCCGCGTCGCGGGCATTGAGCACCACCAGCCTGGCGTCCTGGACGCAGCAGTCGGAATATTCATAGGCCTTTTTCAGATAGGGCTTAAGCGCCTTGCCCGCCGGATCGTCCTGCAGATCCAGCCTGCTGGTCGCGGGCAGGATTTTGCGCCCGCCGAGATGATCATAGAGAAACAGCCCCAGCCGGATCAGCCAGGCGGGGCGGCTGCCCTTCAGCCAGGGCATACACAGCCCGAGCAGGCGCGAGGTCGGCGTGTCGCCCTCAAAGCGCATCGCCGGATCGAGCGGCAGCACAAAGCGCATCGGCCAGGCGATATGCGGCATGGCGCTGAGCAGAATCTCGCGTTCGGCCAGCGCCTCGCGCACAAGGCGGAATTCGAAATATTCGAGATAGCGCAGCCCGCCATGAAACAGCTTGGTCGAGGCAGAGGAGGTGGCCTGGGCCAGATCATCCTGCTCGGCGAGAATGACCGAAAGCCCGCGCCCGGCGGCGTCACGGGCAATGCCGCAGCCATTGATGCCGCCGCCAATGATGAAAAGATCTGCCGTTTCCGGCTGCATTTTCTCCTGCATCACTGGCCCTCCTTTCCCAGGTTCAGGCTGGGCTATCTCTGCGCGCAGGTCAATCATTTATTTTCGTTTTTTTTCGTTTTGCAAATAAACGAAATATTCCGCACCTGCGAAATGAGAGAACCGGCCTTATCAGGGGCTTAGTCCGCCGGCTTTGCGGCTGCGGCGCGAAACAGGGCACAGACCGGCGCAATCTCTGCTGCGACCTGCCGATGACAAGGCGCGCATTCCATGGCATGGACCGGGCAAAAGCGGGCAGGGTGGCGCAGAAACGATGCCGCTTTGCCCCGGAAGAAACCCGTCAGGGAAATGGCCAGGAGAGACCAGCATATGGCGCTCAGCTTTCGCCAAAGCGAAATATTGGAACTGGCCCGGGCCGAGGGCAAGGTGGTGGTCGAAGAGCTGGCGGTGCGCTTTGACGTGACCTTGCAGACCATCCGCCGTGATCTGGCCGAACTGGCCGAGGCAGGGCATCTTGACCGGGTGCATGGCGGCGCGGTGGCGCGCACCGGCGTCAGCAATATCGCCTGGGAGCGGCGGCGAGGAATGAATGAGGGGGCGAAGCTGGCGATTGCGCGCAGCTGCGCGGCGCTGATCCCGGATAATTCCTCGCTGATCCTGAATATCGGCACCACCACCGAAGCCGTGGCCCAGGCTTTGCTGCAGCATCGCAATCTGACTGTGGTCACCAATAATATGAATGTTGCCAATATCCTGGCGGCGAGCAGCACCTGTGAGGTGGTGCTGGCAGGCGGCACGTTGCGGCGCTCAGATTTTGGTCTGGTGGGCGAGCTGACCACGCAGTTTCTGGCGCAGTTCAAGGTCGATTTCGCAGTGATCGGCTGTTCGGCGGTAGATGAGGATGGCGATATCCTCGATTTCGATCTGGCCGAAGTGCGGGTCTCCAAGGCCATTCTGCGCCAGGCGCGGCAGAAATTTCTGGTCACCGACAGTTCAAAATTTGGCCGCTCGGCCCCGGCGCGGCTGGCCTCTCTGGTCGATCTGGATGCGGTCTTTACCGATCAGCCGCTCAGCCCGCGCCTGGCCGAGCTCTGCGCCGGATCCGGGACCGAGCTGCATCTGGCAGGCTGAGAAGGGGGCGCTGCCCCCCGGCCTGAAGCCGCGGCGCCGGAAGATCCGCAGCCGGGGAAATCCCGGGCGGCGCCGCCAGGCCTGGTTAATCGGCGAGCAGGGCGCTGATCAGCGCAGAATCCGGATCGCAGAGATCATCGACGACATCGAAATGATGTTTGCCCCCGGCGATGCTCCAGGGGCAGTTCCAGGTCTCGGCCAGCATCCGCGCCTGCCAGAAGAAGCCGGGCCGCTCCAGCCCGCCGATATGGATATGGGCCCGGGTGCCGGGGCAGAGCTGCTGACGCACCGGGCTTTCGGCTGCGGCTTCAGCCTCAGTCAGGCCGAGCGTCTGATTGGCCTTCAGCCCGAGCACCGGCCCCAGCTCGGCCAGTGGCGAGATCGGCAGGCAGCGGCTGAGGTTAAAGCCGAATTCAGTGGTCGCCAGCCGCGCCGCCAGATGGCCGCCCGCCGAATGGCCGCTGGCCACCAGCGGGCCGGTGTAGCTGGCTTTCAGGCTGCGGGTCAGCCGCGCCAGGCTTTCGGTGATGGTGCTGATCCGGACCTCGGGCGTGAGCGGATAAGAGGGCATCACCACCCGCCAGCCCCGCGCCAGCGCGCCCGCCGCCAGATGCGACCAGTCCTTGCGGCCAAAGGCCAGCCACCAGCCGCCATGGATCAGCAAAAGCGTACCCCGCGCCTCGCCCTCGGGGTGGAACAGGTCAAAGGCCTCACGCGGATGGCTGCCATAGCTCAGGTCACATTCGGCCCTCGCGCCAAGGCTGTCGCGAAAGGCCTGGGCGGCGGCCTGCCAGCGCGGCGGATAGAGCGCGGCCCCCGCGATGAAATCACCATTGGCGTAATCGCGGTCCGGATCGGGCCAGCAATAGGCGGGGGGCTGGAAAGCTGAGGTCACGGTTTTCTCACGCGGACAGAGGATGATCAGGTCTTACTGTTCTGCCCTGGCGCGGTGGTCTTTGCTATAGGCGGCAAGCGCCGCGACGGCGAAAGCCTGTGGCTGGTGAAAGCCTGTGGCTGGGCGCAAGGCCCTGGCCGCGCCCGGGCCCGCAGGCTGCGCGCCTCTGCTCCCCGGTCGCGAGGCGCCGGGCCGCTCTCAGAACGGCCCGTGAGATGCAAAAGGGCCCGGAACATGCTCCGGGCCCTGATCCTTCACTGCCGCACTTCGGACAGATCAGTCCTTGGCGCGCTCAACATAGCTGTTGTCATCGGTATTCATGACGATGCGGGTTTCCGGGCCGATATGGGCCGGAACCATGACGCGGATGCCGCTGGTGGTCAGTGCCGGCTTATAGGAGGAAGAGGCGGTCTGGCCTTTGACCACCGGTTCGGTCTCGGCGATCTCGACGGTGATCTTCTGCGGCACTTCGATGGCGATCGGCGCGCCTTCATAGGTCTTGACGTAGCAGCGCATGCCTTCGGTCAGATAGACCTTCAGATCGCCCATGACATCGGCGGTCACCACCACCTGGTCATAGCTTTCGGGCTGCATGAAGTGGAAGCCTTCGCTGTCTTCATAGAGGAAGTCATAGTCGCGCTCATCCACGGTGGCCTTTTCGACGCCATCGGTGGTTTTCCAGCGCTCCGAGACCTTCACCCCGTCCGAGATGCGGCGCATGTCGACCGAAGTGGTGGGCGTGCCTTTACCGGGGCGATAGGTTTCTGCCGAGAGAACAACGTAAAGCTTGCCGTCCAGTTCGACGACATTGCCTTTGCGAAGCGACGAGGCGATGACTTTCACGGGTGATGATCCTTTGATAAGCGGATGCGCCGGCTGCGGATCCCGGCGGGGATCGCGCTGGCGATTGCCGCGCCAGATAGCGCAAGCAGGGCAGGATTTCCAGCAGGAATGGCTGAGATGACAAGAAACGCTTCTGAAACCCCCTGGTGGCATCCATCCCGCCATGCTGACCGTCGCCCGGTCCTGCTGGCGCGGGGCCGGATTGCCAGCGCTTTGCGGCGCTGGTTTGAGGCTGAGGATTTCCTCGAGGTCGACCCTTCGGCCTTGCAGGTCAGCCCCGGCAATGAGGCGCATCTGCATGCCTTTCGCACCACTCTGATCGGCGAGGATGGCGCCGCGCGAGAGATGTATCTGCATACCTCGCCGGAATTTGCCATGAAACGGCTGCTGGCGGCGGGCGAGACCCGGATTTTCTCGCTGGGCCATGTCTGGCGCAACCGCGAGCGCGGCCAGCGGCACAGCCCCGAATTCACCATGCTCGAATGGTACCGGGTCGGCGCGGATTACACCCGGCTGATGGAGGATATCGCCGCCTGGGCGCAGCTGGCGGTTCAGGCCGCCGGAACCAGCATGCTGCGCAAGGGCGATCTGAGCTGCGATCCGGCGCTGCCCTTCGAGCGGCTTTCGGTGCTCGATGCCTTTGCCCGCTATGCCGGGATCGATCTGGCCGCCACGATGGATGCGCGCGGCGCGACCAGTGCCGCAGCGCTTGCGGCGCAGATGGATCACCAGGGCATTTCGCATATGGCGGGCGAGAGCTGGTCTGATCTGTTCAGCCGCATCCTCTCGGAGCGGGTCGAGCAGCATCTGGGGCAGGGCCGTCTGACCGTGCTCGACCTTTATCCGGCGGCCGAGGCGGCGCTGGCCCGCCGCGTGCCGGGGGATCCACGTCTGGCCGAGCGCTTTGAGGTCTATGCCTGCGGCGTCGAGCTGGCCAATGGCTTTGGCGAGCTGACCGATGCCGATGAGCAGCGTCTGCGCTTTCAGGAAGAAATGGCGATCAAGCGCGCCACCTATGGCGAGGACTATCCGATTGATGAGGATTTCCTTGCCGCTTTGCGGCTGATGCCGGATGCGGCGGGCTGTGCGCTTGGCTTTGACCGGCTGGTGATGCTGGCCACCGCCGCGCCGAGGGTCGAGGATGTGATCTGGGTGCCGGTCGGCTGAACGGCTTGCGAGGGGGCGGAGGCCGGGGCGAGCCCCAGCCCCCCAGTCCCTGGAGCCCGGTCCCCGGGCTCTGACCGCCTGACCGCATGGGACAGATGCAGAAGCGCCGGGGAGGGTTGCAAAAGCGGAAGGCCGCGCGCGACGGGCCTGACGGTGGGCCCGGCGGCGGAGAGATCTTGCATCAGCGGTTCATTGGCTTATGCAGGGCCAAACCTTTCTGTCTGCCTCTGGGGAAGAGAAAATGACCCATCGCATCGCCATCCTTGGCGCCTCGGGCTATACCGGTGCTGAACTGGTCCGCCTGATCGCCACCCATCCCGATCTGACCATCACCGCTTTGTCGGCGGATCGCAAAGCCGGTATGGCGATGGCCGATGTCTTCCCCTTCCTGCGCCATCTTGATCTGCCGGTCCTGGTGAAGATCGATGAGATCGACTTCAGCCAGATTGATCTGTGCTTCTGCGCTCTGCCGCATGCGACCAGCCAGGAAGTGATCAGCAAGCTGCCGAAAACCCTGAAGATCGTTGATCTTTCGGCGGATTTCCGGCTGCGCGATCCGGCGGAATATCAGAAATGGTATGGTCAGCCCCATGCCGCGGTTGAGATGCAGAAAGAGGCGGTCTACGGGCTGACCGAATTCTACCGCGATGAGATTAAATCGGCGCGTCTTGTGGCCGGAACCGGCTGTAATGCCGCGACCGGGCAATATGCGCTGCGTCCGCTGATCGCCGCCGGGGTGATTGATCTTGATGATATCCTGATCGATCTGAAAGCGGGTGTGTCCGGGGCAGGGCGTTCGCTGAAAGAAAACCTGCTGCATGCCGAGCTTTCGGGCGGCACCCATGCCTATTCGGCGGGCGGCAAACATCGCCATCTGGGCGAGTTCGACCAGGAATTCTCGAAAATCGCCGGGCGCGAGGTGCGGGTGCAGTTCACCCCGCATCTTTTGCCGATGAACCGTGGTATTCTCGCGACGGTCTATGTGAAGGGCGATCCGGCTCAGGTGCATCAGACCCTTGCCGCGGCCTATGCCGGGGAATGTTTCCTGAAGGTGCTTCCTTTTGGCGCACTCCCCTCGACCCGCGACATTGCCGGGTCTAATTACTGTCATATCGGTGTGACCGGCGACCGGATTGCCGGTCGTGCGGTGGTTGTGGCGGTGCTTGACAATCTGACCAAGGGCTCGTCCGGCCAGGCTTTGCAGAATGCCAATCTGCTGCTGGGGCTGGAGGAGACCGCCGGTCTGATGATGGCGCCGGTCTTCCCCTGAGGCCGGAATGTGACGAGAGCCCGAGCGGGCGGGAATAAGGAACAGCCATGCAGAGCAGAGCCGGAACCGGCCTTAAAGGTCTGAAGAAGAAACGCCGGATCCAGATCGTGGCCCTGGCCTTTGCTGCGCTGACACTCTCGGTCGGGCTGGTCGCCTATGCGATGCAGGACGGGATCAATTTCTTCCGCTCGCCCGTTGAGGTGCTGGCGGAAGCCCCGCCCGAGACCGAGACCTTCCGTCTCGGCGGCCTGGTCAAGCCCGGCTCGATCGTCAACCGCGAAGGCGTGCAGTTCGATTTCGTCGTCACCGATGGCGGGGCCGAGATTCCGGTGCGCTATATCGGCCGTGATCCGCGCCCCGATCTGTTCAAGGAAAACACCGGCACCATCGCCACCGGGCGGCTGATTGCCGGCACCTTTGAGGCAACGACGCTGCTTGCCAAACATGACGAGACCTATATGCCGAAAGAGGTCATGGATGCGCTGAAGGCCCAGGGCGTCTATCAGCAACCCGATAGCTGAGCCGTTTCCGGCCCTTAACCGGGCTGAATATTGCGGTAAAGCGGCGGCCCGGCCGCCGCCAGGGCCATGTTCCTTCCAGCCCTGCGCTTGACCCCGGACGCGGCCTCTGGCAGGACCAGAGCCATCAGCACAGGATTTGATCAGATGAACCTCTTTGCCGATATCCGCGGCGTGGTGACCGATGCTCTGGCCCGGATGCAGGGCGAAGGCCTTCTGCCCGAAGGTCTCGATTTCTCGAATGTGGCGGTAGAGCCGCCGCGCGATGCCGCGCATGGCGATATGGCGACCAATGCCGCGATGGTGCTGGCGAAAGCCGCCGGCCAGTCGCCGCGCGCGATTGCCGATGCTCTGGCCGTAAAACTCGCCGAAGATCCCCGGATCGCCGCCGCCGAAGTGGCAGGGCCGGGCTTTCTCAACCTGCGTCTTGCCCCTGCAGTCTGGCAGGGGCTGATCGGCGCCGCCCTGCGCGAGGGGGTGAATTTCGGCCGCTCGGTGATCGGTGCGGGCGAGAAGGTCAATATCGAATTTGTCTCGGCCAATCCGACCGGCCCGATGCATGTCGGCCATGTGCGCGGTGCGGTGGTGGGCGATGCGCTCTCGAACCTGCTGGCCTTTGCCGGCTGGAATGTGACGCGCGAATATTACATCAATGACGGCGGCGCCCAGGTGGATGTCCTGGCCCGTTCGGCCTTTGAGCGCTACCGCGAGGCCAATGGCCTCGAGCCGGAAATCCGCGAGGGGCTTTACCCCGGCGATTACCTGATCCCGGTCGGCGAGAAGCTGAAAGAGAAATATGGCGACAGCCTGCTGAACCAGGGCGAAGAGGTCTGGCTGGCAGATGTGCGCGAATTCGCCACCACCGAGATGATGCAGATGATCCGCGAGGATCTGCAGGCGCTCGGCGTGCGGATGGATGTCTATTCCTCGGAAAAGGCGCTTTATGGCACCGGCGAGATCGAGGCGGCGATTGCCGAACTTCGCGCCGCCGGGCTGATCTATGAAGGCGTGCTCGAGCCGCCGAAGGGCAAGCTGCCGGAAGACTGGGAAGCGCGCGAACAGACCCTGTTCCGCTCGACCGCGCATGGCGATGATGTCGACCGCCCGGTGATGAAATCGGATGGCTCCTGGACCTATTTCGCCCCCGATATCGCCTATCACTATAATAAGGTGAAACGCGGTTTCGATCAGCTGATCGATATTTTTGGCGCCGATCACAGCGGCTATGTCAAACGGATGAAAGCGGCGGTCTCAGCGCTTTCGGGGGGCAAAGTGCCGCTCGATATCAAGCTGATCCAGCTGGTGAAGCTGTATAAGAACGGCGAGCCCTTCAAAATGTCGAAGCGCGCCGGCACCTTCGTCACTCTGCGCGACGTGGTCGAGGAGGCGGGGGCCGATGTCACCCGTTTCATCATGCTGACGCGCAAAAACGATGTGGCGCTGGATTTTGACTTTGCCAAAGTGCTGGAACAGTCGAAAGACAATCCGGTCTTCTATGTGCAATATGCCAATGCCCGGGTGAATTCGGTGCTGCGCAAGGCGGCGGATGCGGGGATTGAGGCTTCGGATGCGGCGCTGCTGGCTTCGGATCATGCCCTGCTCAGCCATCCGGCTGAGCTGCAGCTCCTGAAGAAGATCGCCGAATGGCCGCGCCTGGTTGAGATTGCCGCGCGCAACAATGAGCCGCACCGGGTTGCCTTCTATCTCTATGAGCTGGCATCGGAACTGCACGGGCTGTGGAACCGTGGCAATGATGAGACCGAGCTGCGCTTCATCCAGGAGGATAAGGCGGTGTCACAGGCGAAAATCGCCCTTGCCCGCGCCACGACCGTTGTTATTTGCGCCGGTCTTGCTATCCTTGGTGTGACGCCGGTTGAAGAAATGCGCTGAAGAAATCAGCCGCCAGGCCGGCTGCAGACTGAGGGGCGCGCCCTGGCGCGCCCGAAGACGAGCAGGCGCAGAGGACAGGCATGGCAGCTGATTACAGCCAACATCCCGCCCGAGGATATTCAGCTTCTGCCCCGCAGCCCGGGGCAGAGACCTATATTGCACCGCCCCCCCCGGTTTCGCGTGGCCAGCGGGTGATGAATCTGATCGGCGCTTTCGGCTCGGTCGCCCTGATCGCCAGCCTTGGCTGGTGGGGCTGGGAACTGGCGGTGCGTGATCTGCGCGGCGTGCCGGTGGTGCGCGCGCTGGAAGGGCCGATGCGGGTTGCGCCCGAGGATCCGGGTGGCGCGGTGGTCGATCATCAGGGGCTAGCGGTCAATGATGTTGCCGCCCGCGACGGATCCGTTGGTTCGGACCGGCTGGTGCTGGCTCCGGCCCCGGTCGAGCTGACGCTCGAGGATGTGCCCGGTCTCAGCAATGATCTGCAGCCTTTGACCAATGCCACTGCCAGCCTGCCGGATTCCCTTGCCGAACCCCGGCTGCCAGAGCCGCCGGCCGAGGCGCTGAGCCAGGAGGATGCGGTCGCCGCCGCCCTGGCGGAGGCGCTCGGCACGGATCCCGAAGCCCTGGCCGGGGATCTTGCCACCGATCTGCCGCCCGGGGCCATGGCGGCCTCGCTGCGTCCCAGAACCCGGCCGGAAGGCGCGGCCCCGGCCGCGCCGGTTGCCCCTGCGGTTGAGATTGATCCGGCCAGCCTTGCCGCCGGGGTGCGTCTCGTGCAGTTCGGCGCCTATGACACGGCCGAGCTGGCCCGGGCGGAATGGGCGAAAATTGCCGCCAGGCTCGGCCCTTTGATGGTGGGTAAAGCCATGGTAGTGGAAGCGGCGGAGAGCGGCGGGATGACCTTCTGGCGCCTGCGCGGCCATGGATTTGAGAATGAGGATGATGCGCGTCGCTTCTGCTCGGCTGCTGTGGCCGAGGGGGTGAACTGCATTCCGGTGACGAAAAGATGACAATGACAGATGAGGCTGCACCGGCCACCGGCCGGGGGGCGGCGATTTTCGGTCTCGCCGGGCCAGAGCTTTTGCCGGCCGAGCGTGATTTCTTCCGCGAGTATGACCCTTTCGGCTTTATCCTCTTTGCCCGCAACGTCGGGAGCCCGGAGCAGCTGTCGCGGCTGACCGCTGATCTGCGCGCGGCGGTGGGGCGTGAGGCGCCGGTGCTGGTCGATCAGGAAGGCGGGCGGGTGCAGCGTCTGCGCGCGCCGCACTGGCGCGAATGGCAGCCGCCCTTTGATCTGATCGCGGGCATGGCGGATCCGGCGCTTGCGGCGCGGGCGATGTATCTGCAGGCGCGGCTGATCGCGGCCGAGCTGCGCGCATCGGGCATCGACAGCAATTGCGCCCCGGTGGCCGATATTGCCCGGGCCGAAACCCATCCTTTCCTGCGCAACCGCTGCTATGGCGAGGAGGCGGGCCTGGTGACGCAGATCGCTGCGGCGGTGGCCCGGGGCTATCTCGACGGCGGTGTGCTGCCGGTGATCAAACATATGCCGGGCCATGGCCGCTCGGGCATGGATACCCATCACGAGCTGCCCGTGGTCACAGCCGCGCCCGAGGCGCTGCTGGCCGGTGATTTCGCGCCGTTCCGGGCGCTGAACCAGCTGCCGATGGCAATGACCGCGCATATCATCTTCAGCGCCTATGATGCGCAAAACCCGGCAACGCAGAGCCCGGGGATGATCCGGGTGATCCGCGAGGAGATCGGTTTTGCCGGCCTGCTGATGACCGATGATCTGAATATGGAGGCTTTGTCGGGCGATCTGGGCCAGCGCACCAGGGCCTCGCTGGCGGCGGGCTGCGATATCGCGCTGCATTGCAAGGGCGATTTCGCGCAGATGCAGCAGGTGGCGGCGGCGGCGGGGGAGATGGGCGCGGCCTCTCTGGCGCGTGCCCGTGCCGCCCTGGCGCAGCGTCTGCAGCCGCCCGCGGCGGATCTGGCGGCTTTCAGCGACGAATTCGCTGCGCTGAGCGCCGGGGGGCGCCTGTGAGCGAGACGCGCGAGGCGGCGCCGCTTGCCGCTGACTGGTCTGTCCCCGATCAGCTGGACCCCGCCGCGCGTCTTGCGGCCGAAGCGCTGATCATCGATGTCGATGGTTTTGAAGGGCCGCTCGACCTTTTGCTGACGCTGTCGCGCAGCCAGAAGGTCGATCTGCGCAAAATCTCGGTGCTGGAACTGGCCGAGCAATATCTGAAATTCGTCAACCAGGCCGCAAAGTTACGCATCGAACTTGCCGCAGATTATCTGGTGATGGCGGCCTGGCTGGCCTTTTTGAAATCGCGTCTGCTGCTGCCCGCCGAGCCAGGCGATACCGGGCCCTCGGCCCAAGACCTCGCCGCGCATCTCTCGTTCCAGCTGGAACGGCTCTCGGCGATGCGCGAGGCGGCGGCGCGGCTGATGGCGCGTGATCAGAAGGGCCGCGATTTCTTTGTGCGCGGCCAGCCCGAAAGCGTCAGCCTGCAGCGCAAAGTCTCCTGGGATGCCTCGCTGCTGGATCTGATGCGGGCCTATGCCAGGATTCAGACCAAAGCCGAATTCCGGCCCTTTGTCATGGATCGTGAGAATATCTTCACGATGGAACAGGCGCTGGAGCGGATGCGCGGGCTGCTGGGCTATGTCGGTGAATGGGCCGATCTCTCGGGCTTTATGCCCGAGGGCTGGAATGCGACGCCAATGGCGCGGCGCTCGGCCACTGCGGCGCATTTTGCCGCCGTGCTTGAAATGGTGAAAAGCGGTCAGTTGCAGCTGCGTCAGGGCGAGACTTTCGCCCCGATCCAGATCCGCCGCGCAGAGGAAGATCTATGAACCCGGCTGTCGAAGAAAGCCTGTTTGACGCGCCGCCGATGGGCGAGCAGGAGCGGATGGTTGAGGCCATTCTCTTTGCCTCAGCCGAGCCGGTCACGCTGCGTGAGCTGGAAAAACGCCTGCCGCATGGCTGTAACCCGCTGGAAGCGCTTGCCTATCTGCAAAGGCGCTATGAGGGCCGGGGGGTGAACCTGGTCCATATTGGCGAGGCCTGGGCGATGCGCACGGCGGGCGATCTTGGCCATCTGATGGTGCGCGAGACGGTTGAGAGCCGCAAGCTCTCGCGCGCGGCGATCGAGACGCTGGCGATTGTCGCCTATCATCAGCCGGTGACCCGGGCCGAGGTGGAAGAAATCCGCGGCGTGGCGCTGTCGCGCGGCACGATTGATCAGCTGATGGAAATGGACTGGATCCGCTTTGGCCGCCGCCGCATGACGCCGGGCCGCCCGGTGACTTTCGTGGTGACCGAGGAATTTCTGGATCATTTCGGCCTTGAATCCTCGCGCGATCTGCCGGGGCTGAAAGAGCTGCGCGCGGCGGGCCTGCTCGAGAACCGGCCGATGCCGGGCCTCGGCATTCCCGATCCCGATGCGGAGGAGCCCGAAGAGGCCGAAACCGATCAGAGCGAGCTGTTCACCGAATAACGGCTCAGGCGTGAGACAAAAGAAAAGGCGCGCGGGGGGCGATCCGCGCGCCTTTTTATATCTGAGAGGGGCCGACTGTCAGCGGAACTGCTTGGCGAGTTTCAGCCCCTGGCCCTGATAATTCGATTTCAGATCGGCCCCATAGAGGCGCTCGGGCAAAGCCGCCATACGCTCATAGACGAGGCGTCCGACCACCTGGCCGTGCTCGAGCACGAAAGGCGCCTCATGGCAGCGCACTTCCAGCACGCCACGCGAACCAGCGCCCCCGGCCGAGGAATGGCCGAAGCCCGGATCGAAGAAACCGGCGTAATGGACGCGGAATTCGCCCGCCATCGCCAGATAGGGCGCCATTTCAGCGGCATGATCGGGGGGGATGGTCACCGCCTCACGCGAGACGAGGATATAGAAGGCGCCGGGATCCAGGATGATGCGGCCATCCTCGCTGTGCAGCTCTTCCCAGAATTCGCGGGCCGGATAATGGGCGATGCGGTCGATATCGATCACCCCGGTATGGGGTTTGGCGCGGTAGCCGACGAGGCTGGTGCCCTGCGGGCGCAGATCGACCGAGAAGCCGAGCCCTTCCGAGATCAGCGGTCTGCCATCGACCAGCGGCACTTCGGCGTGAAGCGCGGTCAGATCAGCGTCCGAGAGCCGGGCCTCGCCCTGGCGGAAGCGGATCTGGTTCAGCCTTTGCCCGGCGCGCAAGAGCACCGAGAACGAGCGCGGGCAGACCTCGGCATAAAGCGGGCCGTGATAGCCCGCGGCGATACGGTCAAATTCGCTGCCGCCATCGGTGATGGTGCGGGTCAGCAGATCGAGACGCCCGGTCGAGCTTTTGGCATTGGCCACCGCGGTCACCCCCGGCGGCAGCGCCAGGCTTTCGGCCAGCGGGATGATATAGACGCAGCCCTTTTCCAGCACCGCACCCTCGGTCAGATCAATCCGGTGCATACCGAATTCCGCAATCCGCGATTCGACGCTGCGGCCCTCGCCGGCGAGGAAAGAGGCGCGGACCCGCCAGGCATGGCTGCCAAGGCGCAGATCGAGGCTGGCAGGCTGGATCTGGGCGTCGGTAACCGCCGGTTCGGCGCGCAAAGCCCCGCTTTCGATCAGCGCGCGAATGGCGTGATCCGGCAAAACACCCTGGACTGTCATTGGCTTTGATCTCCGGCTGTTGGTCAGGCAAGGCGGCGGCGGGTCGGGGCCCCTGTGGGGGCCGGGTACGGCAGAATGAAAAACGCCCGCGCTGCACAGGGCAGGCGGGCGGTTTCTCAATGGTCGGGCCGGTGAGATTCGAACTCACGACCTCCCGCCCCCCAGACGGACGCGCTAACCAGGCTGCGCTACGGCCCGACACATGAGCGTTTCAATAGCCTATCTGACGGCGGGCGCAAGCGCTAAACTGCACATCAGATTGAATAATTTACAGCAGGCAGGATTTCCTCAGTTTTTACAGGCTCTGCTGCGACCGGGTGAGGCGCTGCTGCAGCTCGCGGATCAGGGCGCTGTAGGCCTGCAGTTCTTCGCGCTGTGCTGAAAGCTGGCCAGGGGGAATCGCGCGCAGCCGGGCGGCGAGGGTGCTTTGCTGCGGCAGGCTCGCTTCGGGGCGGCTGTGGGGCCGGAACAGGGGGGTTACTTCGGCAGGTCCGGCCATGTCAGTCTCCGCTTCGACATCAAAGGCAAAGGGGGCCTCGATCTCTTCATCTTCTTCCGCCGGCATGGCTGGCGCTGCCGGATCGGGCAGGCTGTCCGCCTCGGGTTCCGGCTCCGGTGTCGTTTCGGCTGCGGCCGCAGTTTCAGGCTCTGCTCTGGCCGCCACTTCCGCGGCTTCGGTCAGCTCCGGCCCTGGCGCCGCATCGGGATTGCCGCTGTCCTGGTCAGCTTCGATCAGCTCCGGTCCTTCCTCATCCGCCCCGGCTGGCGTGAGGCCGGGCATAATAGCCTGCTGCGGCGCGGGGTCTTCGGCGGCCTCGTCCAGGGCGGGGGCCCGGCTCTGATCACCCGGAAAGCTGATCACCTCGGCCCCGGCAGGCGTGGCAGAAGGGGCTGGCTCTGCGGGCGGCGTGGCATCGGCACCGGCATCCGTATCGGGCGCGGGCTGGTGCAGGCCCATGGCAACCGGCGGCCCGGCATCGGGGCGCTCGCGCCGGATCTCGTCGTCATAGGCATCCGCGTCAATCTCGCCCTCCGGGCTGAGCGGTGGCACATCGCCGGCATAGGCGGCAATCGCGCTCAGATCAGGCTCGTAAAGCCCCTCGGGGCCGATCCCGGCCTGTTCCGCGACATAACGGATGCCCTGTTCGCGCAGCAGTTTCTGCACGCCGCGGATCGTCATGCCCTGATCATGCAACAGGCGTCTGATCCCGGCGAGCAAGGCAAGATCGGAAGGGCGGTAATAGCGCCGCCCTCCGGCCCGTTTGACGGGCCTGATCTGAGGAAACCGGGTTTCCCAGAACCGCAGCACATGGGCTGGCGTATCAAGTGCCTCGGCAACCTCAGAGATGGTGCGAAAGGCGTCAGGCGACTTGGACATTCACGCTTTAACCGGCGGCGCCTGCGGCGACGCGGTCTTTCATCAGATGAGAGGGGCGGAAGGTCAGCACGCGGCGCGGGCTGATCGGAACTTCATCGCCGGTTTTCGGATTGCGGCCGACCCGGGCCGATTTGGCACGGACCGAGAAAGTGCCGAAGGATGAAATTTTCACCGTCTCACCGGCGACGAGGGCGTCAGACATATGCTGCAGCACGGCCTCGACCAGATCGGCGGATTCATTGCGGCTGAGCCCGACTTCGCGGAAAACCGCCTCAGTCAGATCCATCCGGGTAAGTGTCGTCTCACTCATGGTTCGGTTCCCCCAGGACGTGGCGTCGCTGAAAGGATGCTGAATCAGCAATTGCTTTGTCAATATCAAAGACTTGCAGGTGGCAATTAAGGCCCGGTTTTGCCGGGAGGCCAGGGGTTACCAGCGCAGAACCACCGAACCCCAGGCCAGACCGCCGCCAATGGCCTCGGCAACCAGCAGGTCGCCCTCTTTGATCTGGCCGCGTTCATGACCGACCGAAAGCGCCAGAGGAATCGATGCGGCAGAGGTATTGCCGTGATCCTGCACCGTCACCACCACCCGCTCCATCGGCACTTTCATGCGCTTGGCGGTGGCTTCGATGATGCGGATATTGGCCTGATGCGGCACGATCCAGTCGACATCCTCGCCGCTCAGCCCAATCTTATCGAGCGCGGCATGGGCGGTGGCGGCCAGTTTCTCGACCGCATGGCGGAACACCTCTTTGCCCTCCATGCGCAGATGGCCGGTGGTGCCGGTCGAGGTGCCACCATCGACATAGAGCAGGTCGCGGAAACGGCCGTCGGAATTCAGATCGGTGGCGAGGATGCCGCGGTCGCTGGCATCGCCCTTGCCCTCGCGCGCTTCCAGCACCAGCGCCCCGGCGCCATCGCCGAACAAGACGCTGGTCGCGCGGTCCTCCCAGTCCATCAGCCGCGAGAAGGTCTCGGCGCCAATCACCAGCACCCGCTGTGCCTGACCCGCGAGGATCAGCGCATTGGCATTGGCCAGCGCGAAAGCGAAACCGGCGCAGACCGCCTGGACGTCAAAGGCAAAGCCACGCGTCATGCCAAGCTTGGCCTGGACCATAGTGGCAACGGAAGGGAAGGTCAGATCCGGGGTCGAGGTGGCCAGAACGATGGCGTCGATCGCATCAGGCTGCAGCCCGGCTCTGGCCAGCGCCGCCTGTGCGGCCTTGCAGGCCAGATCCGAGGTCAGCTCGCCTTCGGCGGCGAAATGGCGGCGCTCGATCCCTGAGCGGGTGCGGATCCATTCGTCCGAAGTGTCAATCCGCTGTTCGAATTCGGCATTCGGAACGATCCGCTCGGGAAGATAATGTCCGACACCTGTAACAACCGCGCGCAACGTCATTCGGTAGAACCGCCTTTTATGCCGGCACCGGCGCTGTCACCTGGTGCCATGAGGGGCGCATCCTGCCCCGCAGCCGCAATGGATGCAAGCCGGGCGGCGATGCCTTCGGTCAGGCCGGAGAGCGCCAGCTGATAGGCAAGGCCGATTGCCGCGGCAATGCCGGTGGCATCCGAGCCGCCATGTGATTTGACCACCGTGCCGCGCAGACCAAGGAACACCCCGCCATTGGCGCGGCGCGGATCGATGCGCTTCTGGAACCGCTTCAGGGCGGGCAGGGCCAGCAGCGCCCCGATCTTGGCCAGCAGGCCGGAGGTGAAGCTTTCTTTCAGCCGCTCGGCCACCAGTCTGGCGGTGCCTTCGCCGGTCTTCAGCGCCACATTGCCGGTAAAGCCATCGGTGACGATCACATCGACACTGGCGCCGGGAATATCTGAGCCCTCAACAAAGCCCATATGCTGGAAACCGCCGCGATCCGCCTCGCGGGCGAGCAGCTCATTGGCCTCTTTCAGCTCGGCGCGGCCCTTATGCTCTTCGGTGCCGACATTCAGCAGGCCCACGCGGGGGCGCGCGATCGAGAGACCATTGGCAGCATAGGCCGAACCCATGACTGCATATTGTAAAAGATCGGAAGGATCGGCTTTCACATCGGCGCCAACGTCGAGCATGACATTGAATTCACCGGGATTGCGCGAGGGCCAGAGGCAGGCAATAGCCGGGCGGTTGATGCCGGGCAGCTTGCGCAGCCGGATCATCGACACCGCCATCAGCGCGCCGGTATTGCCGCAGGAAACCGCCGCCGCCGCCGCGCCATCGCGCACCGAATCAATCGTGGCCCACATCGAAGTGTCCTGGCCATGTCGCATGACCTGCGCCGGCTTATCCTCCATCGTCACCACACCCGGGGCGTGGCGCAGGGTAACCCGGCCCTTCAGCCCGGGCTCACGCTCGAGCAGGGGCTGCAGCAGGGCTTGATCGCCGTGCAGAAGAATATCCAGATCAGGCCGCTGACGTATCGAATCGACAAGGCCGGCGACAACAACCGCCGGCCCTTTGTCGCCACCCATGGCGTCGACAGAAATCGTGATTCGCGCAGCGGCGCCACTGGTAACAGGCGAGGTGTTAAGGCTCTGCATGTTCAGAAGCGCCGCCGGAAGCCGGCTTATGCCGCGTCTTCGTCGATATCGACTTCGCGCGAAACTGCCACGACTTCTTTCGAGTCGTAATGGCCGCAGGACGGGCAAACGTGGTGCGGGCGCTTCAGCTCGCCGCAGTTGTTGCACTCGTTGGGGTTTGCGGCCGAGAGCGCATCATGTGCACGACGCATATTGCGACGCGATTTCGTAACTCGGTTCTGAGGGACTGCCATGTCTCAACCTCGGGGCTTGTAACGGGGACAAGCCCCTGTTTTGTTGGCGGGGGCGAGGCCCCCTGATGTGTAATATGTCTCTTTTGTCAGCTATCGGACCTTGGTCTCGAAGCGTGACTCGGGAGGCCATTTTACAGGCTTGAATGAGGCGCGGAAAATACCCGCTTTCCACAAAGGTGCAAGCCCTATTCTCAGCCTTTTTCTTCCGGCTGCGGATCAGGTTCGCTGTCGGGCTTGTCGCTCTTTTTCATCAGGCTGGCAAGCCCTGCAAATGGCCGCAGATCTTCATCGCGCAAAGGCGTGGTGCCAGATTCGCTATGAACGCTCTCGCCAAGCTCGGCTCCGGCGGCGCGTGGATAGGGTGGCAGAGCAAGACTGAGCGCTTCTTCGCCGATCACAGCAAGATCAATGACTTCGGGCATAGGCTCGGCGCTGTCATCCTCGGGCATCTCGGCCTCTTCGCCCTCGGGGTCTTTCCATTCGCTCAGAAAGCGGCGCAGCACCGGCTCGCGGATCACGCCGGGAACCGGGGCGAGGGTGATGACGCAGGCCTGGGTCACCCGGGCCTCAAGCATGGCCTCCATGCGGAAATCGGCGCGGCCCTCGGGGGTGATTTCGCCCTGCAAAGACAGGCTTTCCACCGCGATCAGATCAAGGTCGCGGGCCAGGGCCTTGCGGGTGGCGGCATCGGGGCGCCAGTGAAAGCGCGTGGGCTTGCGATGCGACAGCGCCGCAGACCGCCACTGTGGCGCATCGGCATCCTCGGGGCGGCTGGTCTGCGGGGCCTGGGCGGGCGGACGGGATCCGGACTTGGTCATGACGGGGCTCCGGCTGATAAAAGGCTGCGGCGGTGGCTGGGGGCGAAGCCGCGTATTGGCCCGCCTCCATCCTTGAACTCTGGGCGTTGCATCTGCTATCCCAAGGCGCAAGGGTCAAGCTGGTTTCCTGAGGGAAGCCGAGGGCCGGAAATGAAAAGCGATCAGAGCGACGGGGCACAGATGGCAGGCAAGACGGGTATGGCGCTGCGCCTCGCGGCCTTTGGACTTGTGCTGCTGATTGCGGCCTGTGCCACAATCACCCGCAATCACGGCTATGTTCCCGATGAGGTGGAGCTGGCGCAGATCCAGGTCGGCAAGGACAACCGCGAAAGCGTGGCGGAAAAAGTAGGTCGGCCCTCGGCCCAGGGCCTGCTCAATGATGTCGGCTGGTTCTATGTCCAGAGCCGCTTTGAACATTACGGCCCGCGCGAGCCGAAAGAGGTGAGCCGCCAGGTGGTGGTGATCAATTTCACCGAGGCCGGGACGGTCTCGAATATCGGCCGCTACGGGCTGGAGGATGGCCGCGTGATCGAACTGTCGCGCCGCGTGACAGAAACCACGATCAAGGGCGTAAGCTTCATCGGCCAGCTGCTGGGCAATGTGGGCCGTATCGATGCGGGCAGCCTGCTCGGCGGCTGATCCCGCGCCCCGGGGGCCGCGCGTCCCCGAAGCGCTGCAATGACAAAGGCCGGTCCCCGCAGGGGCCGGCCTTTTTGCTACACCGGAGTGTCGCGCCCTGTGACCCGAGCCAGGATCAGGGGGGCTGGCTTTATCGGCCAGCCTCCGGGCAAGCCGGGCCCTGTCGATTGGGCCAGCCTGCTTGGCGGCTGATCGCGTGCCCCGGCAGCGCTGCAATGACAAAGGCCGGTCCCGCGCAGGAGACCGGCCTTGTTCTGTTCTTTGCCGGTGCAGCTTATCGCAAGGCCCGGCGCACGCGCGGCTTACTTCGCCTGATCTTCCCCGGGGGCAAAGTCCAGCGCGACGCCATTGATACAATAGCGCAGCCCGCCGCGCTCGCGCGGGCCGTCGGGGAAGACATGGCCCAGATGCGCCTCGCAGCGGGCGCAATGCACCTCGGTGCGCAGCATGCCATGGCTGCGGTCCTCGCTGCCCTCGACGCTTTCGGCGGCGAGAGGTGCGGTGAAAGCCGGCCAGCCACAGCCGGAATCGTAGCGCTCTTCCGAGGCAAACAGGGGCGCGCCACAGCCGATACAGTGATAAATGCCTTCACCTTCGGGGAAATCATCATGGCTGAAGGGGCGCTCGGTCGCATGTTTGCGGGTCACCTGATAGGCGAGATCAGAGAGCTGTTCGCGCCATTCCGCATCTGTTTTCACGATTTTGCTCATCACGGTCTGCCTTTCGCATTGGGGCCGGAGATGTTACGCCGAATCTAGGCAGCATTGGCTGAAAGTCGAGGGGGAGGGCGCGCATGAGCTTTGATCCATCCCAAATTCTGCTGGCCCGGGGCGGGCTGGTGGCGCGATATGCTGCAGATCCGATGGATATGGCGCGGCGGCGCAGCCTGCGCGATCAGGCTTTTCCGGCGCTGGCGGGCCAGGCTGATGCTTTCGATGCGCGCTGCCGTCATCTGCTGGTCGAGGGGCGTGATGGTCGGCTGCTGCTCTGCCTGCGGCTGATGGTCCTGCGCGGGGGCGCGGCTCCGGCGCAGAGCTACAGCGCTGAATTCTATGATCTGCGGCCGCTGCTGGCCCTGCCGGGGGCGGCGCTGGAAATTGGCCGGCTCTGCCTCGCCCCGGCCGCGCCCGAGGCCTGGGAGGCTTTGCGTCTGGCCTGGGCGGCGCTGAGCCGGATCGCCGGGGGAGAGGGCGTGACGCGGCTTTTTGGCTGCGCCTCTTTCACCGGCGGCGAGCCGGAGCCGCATCGGGCCGCGCTGGCGGTGCTGGCAGGGGGGCGGCAGCTGGTTTTGCCACACCATCCCGCAGCAGAGCGGGTCGAATTCGCGGCGCCGGGCCCGGGCGTCACGCCCGATCCGGCCGCTCTGCCACCGCTTTTGCGGTTTTATCTCAGCCTTGGGGCGCGGATTTCCGATCATGCGGTACGCGACCGGCAGCTCGACACTTTACATGTGCTGACCTGGCTTGAGACCGCCGAACTGCCGATGGCGCGCGGGAAATCCCTGCGCGCCATGGGGTCAGATTAAAGCCACCGGGGGCGGCCTGGGATCAGCCCCGGGCGCGCCGCCCGCCGCGCCGCCCGCCTGCCGCCATCAGCGCCGCCGCTGCCGAGGCTTCGGAGAAGCTCGAACCTGCCTCGACCGCCTCAACCACTTTCGAGAAGCGGATCCATTCGCCGCCATTCGGATCGTGATTCATCAGGAAATTGGCGGCGCGGATCGCCTCCATCTCCTGCTGGCGCACCGGGTTCATGATCGCCGAAGTCATGCCGGCGCAGATCGCCATCGGCAGGAAGGCCCCGTTGATGCCATGGCGGTGTGGCAGACCGAAGGAGATATTCGAGGCGCCACAGGTGGTGTTCACGCCGAGCTCATCGCGCAGGCGGCGCACCAGGGTAAAGACCTGCTGGCCCGCCGTGCCCATGGCCCCGATCGGCATCACCAGCGGATCGACCACGATATCATGCGCCGGAATGCCGAAATCGGCGGCGCGCTGCACGATTTTCTTCGCCACATTGAAGCGCACTTCCGGATCGGGCGAGATGCCGGTGTCATCGTTTGAGATCGCCACCACCGGCACATTATATTTTTTGACCAGCGGCAGAACCAGCTCGAGCCGCTCTTCCTCGCCGGTGACCGAATTCAGCAGCGGGCGGCCCTCGCAGGCCTGCAGGCCCGCCTCCAGCGCGCCCGGGACCGAGCTGTCGATGCAAAGCGGCACATCGACGGTCTGCTGCACGATTTCGATCAGCGCTTTCATCAGCGGCGGCTCGACAAAGTTATTATCGGCATAGCGCGGATCTTTGGCCATCATATTGGTGAAGACCGCGCCCGAGTTGATATCGAGCACGGTGGCACCGCAGGCGACCTGTTCCAGCGCGTCTTTGACCACAGTGTCAAAATTGCCCGCTTCCAGCTCGGCTGCCAGTTTTTTGCGCCCGGTGGGGTTGATACGCTCGCCGATGACGCAGAAGGGCTCGTCAAAGCCGATGATCACAGTTTTTGTTTTAGATTCAATAACGGTGCGGGTCATTCTTAAACCTGTTTATAAAGCTGTGATCAGGCCGCGCGGGCCGGTTTTCCGGCAAGGCCGCCATTGGCGGTCACCCATTCGGCATTGGTCTTGATCCCGCCCAGCGGGAAGAAATGCACCTGCTCGATGCCAAAGCCGGGATGGGCGGCTTTATGGGCGGCCAGGGCGGCCAGCACTTCGCCCGGCTCATAGGGCAAGAGCAGTTTGGTCACGTCGAGCGCGCGTTTCTGCAGCACTTTCAGCGAGGGGCCGACGCCGCAGGCGATGGCGAATTTGATCAGGGTCTGCAGCTTGGCCGGGCCGGCGATGCCGATATGCACCGGCAGATGCACGCCCTCGGCCCGGAGCCGGTCGGTCCAGGCGATCACCGGGGCGGCGTCAAAGCAGAATTGCGTGGCCATGGCCATTTTCGCATCTGTGCGCTCGGCAAAGGCCGATTTCCAGCGCGCCGCTTCCATGACCATCCTATCCGAGCCATCGGGGTCGATATCGCGGTTGCCCTCGGGGTGACCGGCCACATGCAGCCGCTTAAAGCCATCAAAAGCGCCGGTTTCCAGCAGCTGCATCGAGGTGGCGAAATCACCATGCGGCAGGGCAACACCGCCCGCCAGCAAGAGCGCCTGTTCAACGCCCACATCTTTATAGCGCAGGATCCAGTCTTGCAGCGTGGTCTTGTCTTTGATGATACGCGCCGGGAAATGCGGCATCACATCAAAGCCTTCCGCGCCGATGCGCTTTGCGGTGGCGACCATTTCCTCAACCGGAGTGCCCTCGATATGGGCGATATAGACCCGGGTGCCTTTGGGCAGAATGGCGCGGAAATCCTCGACCTTTTCGGCGGTGCGCGGCATCACCTCGATCGAATAGCCGGTCAGGAAGCCCTCAAGATCCGCAGATCCTGTCGTGGGCGCCGGAGATTTGCGGAACGGAAACAGGGCCATCAGGCGCTCCTTCAGACAGGATTTCATATCTCGGATCAGGCGTCAGCGGGCGGGCTGGCCCAGCCATCACTGGCAATCAGCGCCCTGATCTTCTCGGCGTCATATTCCGCCTCCAGCGCGGCGGCGGTGGCTTTGGCCAGCTCTTCGGGCTCGCCCTCGGCCTCGCCGCGGCTGATCTTGCGCCATTCGGCAAGATAGGCGTCGGAATCGCGGGCGCCGATCTTCATGGCGCAGCGGTCAATCGCCTGTTCAAACCGCTCGGGAAGCTGGACTTTCGTCCCGCGGCGGCCTTTGCCGATAATGACCTGAGCGGGAATGTCCCGCCAGCAGACGATGGTGATTTCCGGCATGGCGAGGGCGATTCCCAAGTGATTGCCCCTCTGTGTGTAGAGGTCGCAAACAGCACATCGAAGCCGATTTTCGACATGGTGGGCGCGATCCGCGACCAGGGCAACCCCAGGGCCTGCTCTGCGGGCCCGGGCCGGGCGGGCGGCAGGGCCGGGCGCTGGCTTTACCCTCGTGGCCCGGGGGGATTTCCGGCCGCGACCGGCGCCCTGGCTGCCCTTGTCAGCGCCGGGCCGCACCGCTACATTCAGGGCAACCACATATGGAGGGCGGCTATGGCGCCCGAGCGTCCCCTGGGGGCGGACGCGACACCGGTTCCGGTCGAGCAGGGCAGATCCCTGTCCCGCTCCGGTGTTCCGTCACCCCCCGAAGGCCGGGGGCCCGCGCTTTATGCGGCGCTGGACCTTGGCACCAATTCGTGCCGGATGCTGATCGCCCATCCGACGGGCGCTCAGTTTACCGTCACGGACAGTTTTTCCAAAACCGTGCAGCTCGGCGCGGGACTGGAAGCATCGGGACGGCTGAGCCGGACCTCGATGACGCGCACCATTCAGGCGCTGCGGATCTGTCAGAAGAAAATCGAGAAAAGCGGGGTCACCCGTATGCGCCTGGTTGCGACCGAGGCCTGCAGGCGCGCGCGCAATTCCCGCGAATTCATCCGCCAGGTGCGGCGTGAGACCGGGATGAGCCTTGAGATTATCACCCCCGAGGAGGAGGCGCGGCTTGCCGTCGTCTCCTGCGCGCCGCTGGTCAGCCCGCAGACCGAGCAGCTGCTGGTGGTCGATATCGGCGGCGGCTCGACCGAGCTGGTCTGGATCGACCTCTCGGAAGTGCCGCCCGAAGAGCGGGCGAAATCGATCATGCGGATGCGGATGGGCTTTAACGCCCAGGGGGCGGGGCCATCGGCGCGGGTGGTCGACTGGATATCGGTCAAGCTGGGCGTTGCGACGCTGAAGGATCAGTTCCAGGATGTCGAGGATGATGCGGCGCGGTTCGCGCTGATGTCCTGGTTCTTTGAGGAAAACCTCGCCAGCTTTTCGCCCTATCAAAATCCGGGGCCGCGCCGGGGCTTTCAGATCATCGGCACTTCGGGAACGGTGACCACGGTGGCCGCCTCCTGGCTGGGGCTGAAACGCTATGACCGCGCCAAGGTTGACGGGCTCGAGATGACCTCGGGCCAGATTGACGGCGTGATCCGCGATTATCTCGCGCTTGGCCCGGACGGGCGGCGCAGCGATCCGCGCATCGGGCGTGACCGGCATACGCTGATCATGTCGGGCGCGGCTATTTTACAGGCGCTGATGCGGATCTGGCCCACCGACCGGCTGTCGGTTGCGGATCGCGGTCTGCGCGAAGGGCTGTTATACGCCCAGATGAGCGCCGATGGCGTGCTTGAGGAAGGGCCCTGAATATGAGT
Organism: Pseudogemmobacter faecipullorum; assembly: GCF_020539525.1. Lineage (GTDB taxonomy): Bacteria > Pseudomonadota > Alphaproteobacteria > Rhodobacterales > Rhodobacteraceae > Pseudogemmobacter > Pseudogemmobacter faecipullorum. The sequence continues at coordinate 230,384 of NZ_JACDXX010000003.1, forward strand.
AAAACACCGACTGGCAAAAACACTTCGGGCCGTGGCCAGCGTGACCTGCGGGTCAAGGTGAAAACTGCCAAGGGGCGCAAGCTCTCCTCGACGCTCTGGCTCGAGCGGCAGCTGAATGATCCCTATGTCCAGCGTGCCAAACGCGAGGGCTATCGTGGCCGGGCCGCGTTTAAGATTATGGAGCTTGATGACCGCTATGGCTTCCTGAAGCCGGGCGCGCGGGTGGTCGATCTTGGCTGCGCACCGGGTGGCTGGTGCCAGGTTGCGGTGCCGCGCATCAATGCGCTTGGCGAGAACGCCAAAAAGCCCCAGGGCCGGATCATCGGTGTCGATCTGCAGGAGGTGGAGCCGCTGGCCGGGGCCGAGCTGCATCAGCTCGACTTCCTGTCAGAGGATGCCGATGCCCTGGTCAAGGAATGGCTGGGCGGGCGCGCTGATGTGGTGATGTCGGATATGGCGGCGGCCTCATCGGGCCATAAGGCCACCGACCACCTGCGCATCGTGGCGCTGATCGAGGCGGCTTTGTCCTTTGCCTATGATGTGCTCGAAGAGGGTGGCACCTTTGTCGCCAAGGTTCTGGCGGGCGGCGCCGAGAATGAGATGCAGGCCGAGCTGAAGCGCAATTTCACGAAAGTGGCCAATGTGAAACCGGCCTCGAGCCGTTCGGACAGTTCCGAGAAGTTCGTGGTGGCTATGGGCTTTCGCGGCGTCAGAAGCCGGGCCGGCAGCGCGCCTGACGGCGATCCGCGCGATTACCTCGGGGATGATGAGGAATAAGCGCGCGCGCATTGCGGCTGAGAATTGGGGGCGGGCCTGCGGGTGCCGCCCTTTTTCATTGCCTTTCCGCGCCGGGGGAGCCGGGGGCGCGAAATAGCAAAAAGCGCCCGCGAAGGGGCGCCTCTGGCGATGGATATCAAAGGTGTAACGGTCAGAATTCCTGACTTGTCTCAGGCGCCCCAGGAGCGCACAACACCGCAATCCATATGGACGAAATCCGAGCGCGAATAGCGGCCCACACCGCCGGCGGCACAGGCACTGGCCGCTTTGGCCATCTGATTGACCGAGCGCGATTTCAGCCGCAGATCGGCAGCCTGGCCGACGAGATGCAGCGAGTTTTTCGCCACACCGCCCGAACGCGAGCGCAGCATATTATTGGTTTTGGGACTGCGGTAACCCGAGAGCAGCATATAGGGCTCAGAGACATCCATCAGGCGATGCGCGGCGGCCATGATATCGACATTGCGCGGATCCATCTGCTTGACGTCCCCGGTGCGCCAGTCGCGCATGAAATGGTTCACTTCCTTCAGCGCTTCCGCGATATATTTGCCTTCGATCCAGTAGATCGTATCCATGCTTTCGCCGGTCCGGCCCGAATACATGCGAATGCGGCGGATATCGCCAGCGCCCTTCAGAATGCCAAAGGCATTGGAATAGGTGGGGGCTGCGACGAGTGTGGTCGCGGCGAAAGCGCGCAAGAGAGAGCGCCGCGAGAAAAGATTCTGTGCGATTTCGGTCATTTGCCTGTCCCGTTTCGTCTGCTGACTGCCTGACCCGACAGCTTCTGTTCACCACACCTGTCCCGAGGTGCTGCCGTTTTATGACACAGCACGATTCTAAGCCCAAGCACAGATTACCACCGGTTCCGGGATTCAACGGCAGATAAGCAAATTTTTGCTGAACTGGTGGAAAACTTCTGCCGTTGCTGCGGTGCAACGACAGGGGAAAATTGCTCGGCCAGGGCGTCAATTTCACCGCATAGCCAGCCGGTTCGGCGCATATGTGAATGGACAGGCGCCGGGAATCCTTGAATTCTTCTCCCGGGACTGTTTCGCTGTAGTTGACGAGGTCAAAATGCCTGCCGCCGTTTCGTCTTTCGCCCATCGCGCCTCATTCAGACGGCTGGCTGCTCCCTTCCTGCTCGCTCTGCTGCTCGGCCAGGTGGCGCTGAGCCCGGCTGCGGCGCGCGAAAGCGATTCTCAGCCCTCTTTGCCCTTCAGCCAGTCTCTGGCCGCCGCGCTCAGCCAGGATGAGCTGGTCGCAGCCTGGTATCAGGCCCGCGATTACCGGCCGCTCTGGACCGGGGCAAGTGATACGGCGCGGCGCAGCGCGCTGCTGGCGGCGCTGGAACTGGCCCCCGATCACGGCCTGCCGGTGGCGCGCTATGATCTGGCCGGGCTGCGACGCGCGCTTGGTGCGGTGCGCACCGAGGGCGATGTGGGGCGGATTGAGGCCAGACTGACCCGGGCCTATCTCGACTGGGCCGGGGATCTCAGCTCGGGCCTGCTCACCCCGTCAGAGATTGACAGCACCATCGTGCGCGAGATCAGCCGGAAGGATCCGCTGTTGTTGCTGCGGGCGATGGAACAGGGCGATCCGGAGCAGGTTCTGCGCGATCTTCTGCCGCGATCAGATATCTATGCCCAGCTGATGCGGGCGAAATTTGAGCTTGAGGAAATTGCCGCCACGCAGGGCTGGGGGCCGGCGGTGCCGGGCGATACGCTGAAACCGGGCGATCAGGGGGAGCGCTTCCTCGCTTTGCGTAACCGTCTGATTGCGATGGGTTATCTGGCACCTACCGCCACGGCCGTCTATGACCGTGCCGTGCAGAGCGCGGTGATGAGCTTCCAGCGCGCCCATGGACTGCCCGCCGATGGCGTGGCCGGGGGCGATACGATTGCCGAGATCAACAAGAGCCCGCAGGACCGCATCCGCTCGGTTCTGGTGGCGATGGAACGCGAGCGCTGGATGGATATCGACCGTTCGGGGCGGATGATCTGGGTTAACCTGCCCGATTTCACCACCGAGATTGTCGATGACGGCCGCGTCACCTTCCGCACCCGCACGGTGATCGGGCGCGAGGATATGGAAAGGCGCACCCCGGAATTCTCGGATATGATGAATCATATGGTGGTGAACCCCTCCTGGGGGGTGCCGCGCTCGATCATTGTCGGGGAATATCTGCCGCTGCTGCAGCGCAACCCCAATGCGCTGAGCCATATGCAGGTGGTTGACCGCAATGGCCGGGTGCTCTCACGCGGCTCGGTGAATTTCTCGGCCTATACGGCGCGCAGCTTCCCCTTTGGCATGCGCCAGCCGCCCGGCGACAGCAATGCGCTTGGCAAGGTGAAGTTCATGTTCCCCAATAAGTACAACATCTATCTGCATGATACGCCTTCGAAAAACCTGTTTGCCCATGACAAGCGCGCCTATAGCCATGGCTGTATCCGCCTCGCTGATCCCTTTGATTTTGCGCATGCTCTGTTTCGCACCCAGGCCCCCGAGATTGAGCGTGAATTCAACAGTACGCTGAAGGGCGGCAAGGAAACACCGGTAAAGCTTGAGGTGAAAGTGCCGATCCATATCGTCTATTTCACCGCCTATCCCGAGGGCAAAGGCCGGATCGGCTATCGCCGCGATGTCTATGGCCGTGATGCCCGGCTCTGGTCGGCGCTAGAGGCGGCAGGGGTGGTCGCGGCGCCGGTTTCGCATTAAAATCAAAAGCTCAGCTTTTACAGAGGGATTGGTTATGCAAAGCCACAGCATCCGCGACATTGCGACAGCACTCGGCGCCGAAGCCGAAGGCGATCTCTCGCTGCGGGTCAGCGGTGCGGCCGAACCTCAGGCGGCAAAGCCCGATCAGCTGGCTCTGGCGATGGATCCGCGCTATGCCGATGGCCTTGCCAAGGGCGGGGCAAAAGCGGCGGTGGTCTGGCCGGGCGCAGACTGGCGCGCCATGGGGCTGGAGGCGGCGATTTTCGCGCCGCGCGGTCGTCTGGCCATGGCCGGGCTGACCACCATGATCGATCCCGGGCCAGAGCTGCCCGATGGCATCCATCCGATGGCGGTGATTGATCCTTCGGCGGAAATCGGCGAGGGCGCGCGGATCGCGCCTTTCGTGGTGATCGGGGCCGGGGTGAAGATCGGCGCCCGCGCCCGGATCGCCAGCCATGTCAGCATCGCTGAGGGGGCGCAGCTTGGTGCGGATGCACTGCTACTCCAGGGCGTGCGGATCGGCGCCCGGGTGAAAATTGGCGCGCGTTTCATCGCCCAGCCCGGGGCGGTGATCGGCTCGGATGGCTTTTCCTTCGTGACGCCCGAGAAATCCGGGGTCGAGGAAATCCGCCAGACCCTCGGCCAGCGCGAGGCGATCCGCGAACAGAGCTGGACCCGGATCCATTCGCTCGGCGCAGTTTTGATCGGTGATGATGTCGAGGTCGGTGGCAACAGCTGTATTGATCGCGGCACGATCCGCGACACGGTGATCGGGCGCGGCACCAAACTCGATAACCTCGTGCATATCGGCCATAATGTGCAGGTGGGCGAGGATACTTTGCTCTGCGGTCAGGTCGGCATTGCCGGATCCTCGAAAATCGGCAGCCGGGTGGTTCTGGCCGGTCAGGTCGGGGTCAATGACAATATCTTCATCGGCGATGATGTGATCTGCGGCGGCGGCACCAAGGTCTTTACCAATGCGCCCGCCGGACGGGTGCTGCTGGGCTATCCGGCGGTGAAGATGGAGAGCCATGTCGAAATTCAGAAATATCTGCGCCGTCTGCCGCGTCTGGCCGCCAGGGTTGCCGCGCTGGAGAAAAACGCGGGGCCGGCTGATGAGACGCAAGCCTGAAAGCTGCAGGACGGGCGCGCCATGAGCCTGGCAGAGGATATCACCGCACTGATCGCCCGGGCGGCAGGGGTTGAGCCGGGCCAGCTGCAGCCGCAGACGCGGCTTGACGATCTCGGCCTTGATTCCGTTGCCGTGGTCGAGCTGATTTTCGCGCTGGAGGAATGGTTCGACATCTCTATCCCCTTCAATCCCGCCGGGGCCAGCCCGGATGAGGCCGGATTTGATCCGACCAGCCTCGGCTCGGTGATCGCCAGTATCAATGCGCTGATCGCGCGGGAGCGCTGCGGGTGAGGCGGGTGGTCCTTACCGGCGCTGGCAGTGTGAATGCGCTGGCGACGAGCGTGCCCGAGACCTGGCGGGCCATGGCGGCCGGGCGCCCGGGGATCTCGGCGCTGAATTTGCGCGACGGGGACCGGCTGGCGGTGAAAATCGGCGCGCAGGTGCAGGATCAGGCCTGGGAGGCGGGGTTTTCCGAGCGCGAGCAGGGGCTTTACGACCGCTTCACCCGCTTTGCCCTGGTCGCGGCCGGTGAGGCCCTCGCTATGGCGGGTGAGGGCGCGTGGGTGGGCGCGGGGGTGATCATCGGCTCGGCCGCAGGCGGGATCTCGACCTGGGAAGACAATTACCGCGCGGTGTTTCAGCAGGGCAAAAACCGGGTGCCGCCGCTGACCGTGCCGCGGCTGATGCTCAATGCTGCCGCCTCGCATATCGCCATGCGCCACGGGCTGCATGGCCCGACATTCGCGGTTTCCTCAGCCTGTGCCAGCGCCAGCCATGCCATCGGCCAGGCGTTCCGGCTGATCCGTGACGGCCATGCAGAGGCGATGCTGGCGGGCGGCTCCGAGGCGATGCTGCTGTTTGGCGGGCTGAAAGCCTGGGAGGGGCTGCGGGTCATGTCGCCCGATGGCTGCCGGCCGTTCTCGGCCAGCCGAAACGGCATGGTGATGGGCGAGGGCGCGGCGGTTTTCGTGCTGGAGGAAGAGGGGCGGGCCCGGACGCGCGGCGCTGAGATCCTCGCCGAGATCGCCGGTTTTGGCATGAGCGCCGATGCCGCGGATCTGCTGGCACCTTCGGTGGAGGGCGCGGCCAGCGCCATGCGGCTCGCCCTGGCCGAGGCGCAGCTTTCCCCCCGGGAGATCGGCTATATCAATGCGCATGGCACCGGCACCCGGCTCAATGACCGTATTGAGGTGGCGGCGATCCGCCAGGTCTTTGGCGCGGCGGCAGAGGGGCTTTTGGTCAGCTCGACCAAGGCGATGCATGGCCATGCCATCGGCGCCAGTGGCGCGATTGAGCTGCTCGCGGTGATCATGGCGCTGCGCCAGGGGGTGATTGCGCCCACCCTTGGCCTCGATCAGCCCGATCCGGACTGCGATCTGGACCATGTGGCCAATGAAAAACGCCACAGTCGGGTGACTGCGGCGCTTTCAAATTCATTCGCCTTTGGCGGGCTGAATGCGGTGCTGGCCCTGAAACAGGCCAGCGCCTGAGCGGCGCTTACTGCGCCGGTGCGGTGGCTTCGGCCGGTTTGGCCGCCGCTGCAGCGCGCACCGCCTCATCGGCCTTTTCATTGGCCGCGATCATCGCGTCATAACCGGCGGTGAAGCCCTTCAGCGACACTTCCAGATTCACCTTCTGATCGGGGGCGATGAAGGGGGTGATGGTGAAAGTGGCTTTTGCGCCCTTTTTGAAGGCGGCAATCTCTTCAGCGGTAAAGCCGATCTGCGCGACGCAGCCGATCGGGGTGCAGACCGAGAAAGGATAGGCGCGCGGCTTGGCGGTATCGACGGTCAGCTGCATGCCTGCGGTCAGCAGGGTTTCGAGCGGTGCGATGAAATTCGCGCCTGCCACCGCCGGGCCATTCGAGCCGGCGGGCAGGTTGAACATGGCCAGCTCGGCCACGGAATTGCCTTCGCTGTCTTTCAGCAGCTGGTAAAGCTGGCAGGGATCGGCCCCGAGGCTGCTTTTTTCGCAGCGCTGTTCCCAGGCCTCAAAATTGGCCGCAACATAGATCGGGCTGTCGCCGCCGATTTCCTGACCCATGGCGAGATTCGGAGTGTCATTCGCCGGAGCGGCGGTTTCAGCGGTTTCAGCATTTGCCGGGGCGTCGGTCGCGGCCTCAGTCTCCTGAGCCACCGCAGCCAGCGGGGCACCAAGCGAGAGCATCAGCGCGAGAAGCGAAATCCGGGAGTTCAGCATCGAAAGCTTGTCCTTATGAACAGTGACCAGAGCAGGTCCGGATGAACCAGACGGGCCGGGAGTAAATAGCATGGCGCAGTGGGGCTGTCAGTTGCCAATTGCGTCAGCGGCGAGGCCTTGCCGGCAGCCCGGCGCCTGGGGGCAACAGATGGCGGCGGTCAGCGGTTCCAGGAAAAATCACCGGCTTTCAAATACATCAAAGGGCCGGGTAAACCGGCCCTTTGGCTGCGTCTGAAACGCTTTTAGATTTTGTGCTCCCTGTCGGACAGGCCGACTTCACAACCTGGACGCTAAGCAGGTTTCCGGAATGCGTCAACGAAAAACTGTTACCCGGGCGCAGGGGTAAAGATGAAAATTATGCTGTGCAGGGCCGGGATTGCAGAACAGGCATCCTCTCGCCTGGTCGCAGGCGGATCCCGGGAGGGATCCCCGGGATTTGCCGCAGCCGGGCTGGCGCCGGGGGCATGCAGCCCTGTATGCTGGTGGCGAAGTTTTACCGGACAGGAGCGGCGCATATGGGGCAGGCAGAGACGGCACAGGACCGGATTTTCGCGGGCGGCGGCGGTGAGGGCTATCACAGCCCCCAGGAGCTGCTGCTGAAATATGGCAATCGCCACGGGCTGATTGCAGGCGCGACCGGCACCGGCAAAACCGTCACCCTGCAGGTGCTGGCCGAGGGCTTCGCCGCGGCGGGGGTGCCGGTCTTTCTCTCGGATGTGAAGGGCGATCTGACCGGCCTTTGCGAACCGGGCGACCCGGGCGCAAAGACCCATGCCTCTTTCCTGTCGCGCGCCGAAACCATCGGCCTTGATCTGAGCTACCGCGCCTATCCGGTGCTGTTCTGGGATCTTTACGGCGAGAAGGGCCATCCGGTCCGCACCACCATTGCCGAGATGGGGCCTTTGCTGCTGTCGCGGCTGCTGGAGCTGAGCGAGCCGCAGGAAGGGGTGCTGAATGTCGCTTTCCGCCTCGCCGATGAAGAGGGGCTGGCGCTGCTGGATCTGAAGGATCTGCGCGCCTTGCTGAGCTTTATCGCCGAGAATGCCCAGGCGGTTTCGGCGCGCTACGGCCTTGTCTCCTCGCAATCGGTGGGGGCGATCCAGCGCCGCTTGCTGGTGCTGGAGAATGAGGGCGCGGCCAATCTGTTCGGGGAACCGGCGCTCGATATTGCCGATCTGATGCAATGCGCCGCCGATGGCACCGGCCAGATCTCGATCCTCGCCGCCGACCGGCTGATGAACAGCCCGCGGCTCTATGCCACCTTCCTGCTCTGGCTGCTCTCAGAGCTGTTTGAGGTGCTGCCCGAAGTGGGCGATCCCGAGAAGCCGAAGCTGGTCTTCTTCTTTGACGAGGCGCATCTGTTGTTTGACGATGCGCCGCGCGCGCTGGTGGCGCGGGTCGAGCAGGTGGCACGGCTGATCCGCTCGAAAGGCGTGGGCGTTTATTTCGTCACCCAGAACCCGGCCGATGTGCCCGATAATATCCTCGGCCAGCTCGGCAACCGGGTGCAGCATGCGCTGCGTGCCTTTACCGCGCGCGATCAGAAAGACCTGGCGAGAGCCGCCCAGACCTATCGGGCCAATCCGCGTTTCGACATTGAAACCGCGATCCGTGAGGTTGGCACCGGCGAGGCTGTCACCTCTTTGCTTGAGGCCAAAGGCGTGCCGGGCATGGCCGAGCGCACGCTGATCCGCCCGCCCTTCAGCCGGCTTGGCCCGGCGAGCGAGGCGGCGCTGGCTGCGGCCCGGCGCGGCTCGCCGCTGGCGGGCAAATATGAGCAGGCGATTGACCGCGAAAGCGCCTTTGAGATCCTGAAGGCCCGGGCCGAAAAAGCCGCCGCTGAAGTCGCCGCCACGGATCAGGCCGCGCCCGAAGCGGCCGAGCGCGAATTTGCGCAGGGGCGGCGCTATGGTGGCAGCCGCTCCTCGGGTTCCGCTGCGTCCGGGCGCGAGGCGCCGCGCACCAGCCGCAGTTCGCGCTCTGATTCGGCGACCGATACCCTGGTCAAAAGCTTCGCCCGCCAGATCGGCACCAAAGGCGGCCAGGCGCTGGTGCGCGGGGTTCTGGGCACATTGTTCGGCAAAAAGCGCTGATCCGCCACAGCTGATCGGCCACAGGGCGGGGCTATAAAGGGGGGCGGGTGATAGCTGCTCCCCTTTATTTGCCCCCGGTCTTCAGCGGTTTTTTGCGAGCGGGTGGCGGGTCAGCACCAGCTCTTTCAGATGCTCATCGAGCACATGGGTATAGATCTCGGTGGTGCCCAGCTCGGCATGGCCCAGCAGCATCTGAATCACCCGCAGATCTGCACCGCCCGCCAGCAGATGGGTGGCGAAAGCATGGCGCAGCACATGCGGGGTGACGAGGGCGGGAGAAATCCCGGCCTGAACCGCGATATTCTGCAGTAAAGTGAAAAAGCTCTGCCGGGTCATATGCGCCGCCTTGCCCCGGCCCGGGAACAGGAATTTTGACGGCGCGGTGCCGTTTTGCCGCAAGGCTTCATCGCGCTGATCCAGTGCCTCAAGCCAGAGCGCCACCGCCTCGCGCGCGGGCAGCGACAAAGGCACCATCCGTTCCTTGCCGCTCTTGCCCCTGACCAGGATCATCTGCGGATCGCCGCGCAGCAAAGCGCGCGGCAGCGAGACCAGCTCTGTGACCCGCAGCCCGGTGGCATAGAGCAGCTCGACCAGCGCCGCATTGCGCAGCCGGTCTTCCTCCTGGCGGCCATGGTTGCGCGCCGCCTCCAGCAGATCCCCGACCTGTTCGGGCGAGAGCGTTTTCGGCAGGCTTTTCGCCCGCCCCGGACCGGTGATGCGCAAAGCCGGATTATCCTCGCGCCAGCCTTCCTCAAAAGCAAAGCGATAGATCTGGCGGATCGAGGAGAGGCGGCGCGCCCGGGTGGCTTTCGACAATCCCTGGGCGTCGCAGAAGATCAGATAGGCCTCGATATCGGCACGGTTCAGGCTGGCGAATTCACGTTTTTCCTGCCCGGCCCAGTCGGCGAAATCTTTCAGATCACGGCCATAGGCGAGGCGGGTATTGCCCGCAGCCCCGGCCTCGGCGGCAATGGCCTCGAGAAACACCGAAATCCAGCCATGAGCATCGCGCGGCGCCGCCATATCAGCCGCGCCGCTCAAGGATCATCAGTTCGAGCGCGGTACGTCGGGCGACGGTTTCCAGCCTGACCTCGCGCAAAAGCGACAGGCCGCGGGTGACGCCGCTGGCATTGCCCTCAACCCCGCGCTGGATCTCCTCAATGGCGATCAGCAGCGCCTCGCCGAACCTTTTGCCCTCCAGCAGCACCTTCGCCTCGTCGGAAAGCCCGGGGCTCAGGAAGGCCGGGGCAATGGCGCGGCCCATGGAATCGGGGGCGCGCAGCCCGGTCAGATCGCCCTTTGCCAGGCCGATAAGGAACTGTTCGGTTTCATCGCGCGGGCTATGGCCCCCGATAATCTCCTCAAGCGCGGGCGAGAGCAGGCCGATGCGGAAGGCAATCCGCCCGGCCTCGCCCTCAAGCTGCAGCGCGCTCAGCCTGAGGCCATAGAGGAAGGCGAAGGGCACTTCGAGCTCGGCTTCCTGCATCCGGCTCCAGGCGGCGGGCAGGGTGGCAATGATGCGCTCGCGCTCGCCAAGGTTCAGCGCCGTGTCAAAATTCTGGAAGGCCCGGACCCGCTCCCAGACCCCGCCCGAGGCGGCCGGGTCGCGCGCGGTATAAAGGTCGAGCAGCACATTCGGCGCGATGGTCCCGGCCCGGGTCAGCCGCTCGGCCGCCTCGATCTGCGCCTTCCAGCCGGAATTCGGACCGATCTCGGCATAAGAAAAGGCAATCGGCAGGCTGTTGGTCGGGATGGTTTCACCCACCGCCTCATAGAGGCGCCAGTCAAGCGGCGTCACCGGATTGGGCGGCGGCGGCAGCGGCTCGCCCTCGAAAAGATCGGGGTCAAGGAAGCGCGCCAGCAGCTGCGCCTGGGCGGCGGGCACCTCGCCAAGCGCCTCGGCGGTGGAAAGGGTCAGCGCTGCCGCATCCCAGTCGCCGCCGCGCGCGAGGCAGAGCACATGCGCCTGCAGCGTCGGCGCAAGGCCCGGCGCTTTCAGCATCTGCTGGCAGGCCCGGTCCTCTTTGCCGGTCAGGATGGCAATATCAAAGCCGCGCCGGAACAGATCCGGGGTGGCAACGCCGGAAATGCTGATCAGCGCTGCCGCCTGTTCCAGCGCGCCGATCAGCAACAGCTTATCGATCCGCGCCTGCAGCAGATGGCCCTTGCCCTGGCTGTCAATCGGCGGATCGGCTTCGGCCAGCAGCATGGTCAGAAACAGCTGGCGCAGCGCCGGCAGGCTTTCCATCCGGTCGCGCAGCACCGCGCGGGCAATCTCATCGGTCAGACCCGCGCCCCAGAGATTGCGCGGCAGGCCCGAAACCGCCGGTGCGATCAGGCCGATTGCATCCGGGGCCGGACCATCAAGCGGCGTGCTGGCCACCGCATAGGGCAATGCGCCGCCACTGGCCACCGGTGGCTCATCAGGGCGGGCGGTCGGGGCCACCGCCGGGGTGGTCACGGATTTCGACAGCCAGTCAATCGCCGAAAGCGGCGCTTCGGCGCGCAGGGCCGAGGGGGTAAAGGCAAGAGGGGCGGCGCTGAGCAGCAGGATCACCAGCCCGCCCGGGCCGAGCCTGCGGCCCGCGCCCGCCAGAAGGCCGGACCGCAGCGGGCGCCGGGCCGGGCTCAGCCCCTGACGCGTGAGGCACTGCAGCGGTCGCGGGGCACCGCGCCGGGCGGCGCCGCTGCGCTTAATTGGCATTCAGCATCACCGGCTGTCTGATCTCGCTTTGCGGCGGGGTCATCTCGACGAGATAGGCGTAACCAGTGAGCGCGGCGAAGCCAATCACGATCAGAACCAGTAAAATCTTGATAAGACGACCCATTCTCTGCCCCTTAGCCTCACAGTTTTCCGGGCCCTGCCGCCTGTCCCGGTGATTATACTGGCCCGAAGGCTGCGGCTTACCGGAATATATATATGGCATTTCCGACAAGATCACGCCATTGAGACGTGAAAAGCGCATCTCTCCAGCAGATCTGTGCGCCATTCACGTGATGGTGAAGACTATGTATCGACTGCATAAGACTGTCGCGCTTGTCGGGATGATGGGTGCAGGCAAATCCGCCGTTGGAACGGCCCTGGCGCGGCATCTTAAGGTGCCTTTCGTTGATTCGGATGATGAGATCGTCAAAGCGGCGGATCGCTCAATTGCCGAGATATTTCAACGAGATGGCGAGGCTTTCTTCCGCGACCGCGAATTCGAGGTGATCGGGCGGCTGCTGCGCGAAAAGCCCGCCGTGCTCTCGACCGGCGGCGGGGCCTTTCTCGCTGCGCGCAACCGCGAACAGATCAGCAGCCATGGCATTTCGGTCTGGCTGCGCGCCGATCCGGCGGTGCTGTGGCAAAGGGTGCGCCATAAGACGACGCGGCCTTTGCTGCATACTGCGGATCCCAGGCGCACGCTCTATGAGCTTTGCGAACAGCGCGAGCCTTTCTATGCCCTGGCCGATCTTGTCGTTGATTCGGATGCGGTTTACTCGATTGAGGATATGGCGGTGCGGGTGATCGAGGCGCTGAAAACCCGCCCGGATGTGCTGGAAGAGGCCTGAGATCATGCTGAATATCGTTCCCGTCAATCTGGGCGAGCGCTCCTATGAAGTGCGGATTGGCTTTGACCTGCTGGCCGGGGCCGGGGCGCATATCCTGCCGCTTCTGCGCCGCAGACGCGTGGCGATTGTCACCGATGAGACCGTGGGCGCGCTGCATCTGCAAAGCCTGATCGCCGGCCTCGCCGCCGAGGGGATTGCGGTCAGCCATCTGACGCTGCCCCCGGGCGAGGCCACCAAATCCTGGGCCCGTTTTACCGAAGTTACCGAATGGCTGCTGGCCGAGAAGATCGAGCGTAAGGATATCGTCATCGCCTTTGGCGGCGGGGTGATCGGCGATCTGGTCGGCTTTGCCGCCGCCGTTCTGCGCCGTGGCGTGCGTTTCGTGCAGATCCCGACCTCGCTTCTGGCCCAGGTCGACAGCTCGGTCGGTGGCAAGACCGGGATCAACAGCCCGGCGGGCAAAAACCTGATCGGGGCATTTCATCAGCCCTCGCTGGTGCTGGCCGATATTGGCCTGCTCAATACCCTGACGCCGCGCGATTTTCTGGCGGGTTACGGCGAGGTGGTCAAATATGGTCTGCTCGGCGATGCGGCTTTCTTTGACTGGCTCGAGGCCGAAGGTCCGGCCCTGGCCGGGGCAAATACCGATCCGGCGGTACAGGCGGCGGCGCGGCTGCGCGCTGTCACCCGCTCGGTCGAGATGAAGGCGGGTATCGTCGAACGCGATGAGACCGAGGAGGGCGAGCGGGCGCTGCTCAACCTTGGCCATACTTTCTGCCATGCGCTGGAAAAGGCCACCGGCTTTGGCGAGCGGCTGTTGCATGGCGAGGGGGTGGCGATCGGCTGCGCTCTGGCCTTTGAGCTGTCGCAGCATCTTGGCCTGTGCGCGCAGGAAGATCCGAGCCGGGTGCGGGCGCATCTGAAGGCGATGGGGATGAAAACCGATCTCGCCGATATCGAGGGCGATCTGCCGGATGCGGCGGGGCTGCTCGATCTGATGGGCCAGGATAAAAAGGTTGTCGACGGCAGGCTGCGTTTCATCCTGGCGCGCGGCATTGGCGAGGCTTTCGTCGCCGCGGATGTGCCCTCGGACCAGGTGCTCGCCGTGCTGAATGACGCGCTGAAAAGCCGCTGAGGCCGGGGAGAGGCGGGCGATGTATCTGGGCTATATCTGTCGCCAGGGCCTGGGCGAGACCGACCGGCTGATGGGCGAGGTGGCGGCTTTGCTGCGCGCTGAGGGGCTGGTGCTGGCCGGGGCTTTGCAGCTGAACCGGGCGCTGCCCGGGCGTGCCAGACCGGCGATGGATCTGCTGCTCCTGCCCGATGGCCCGGTGCTGCCGATCAGCCTCGACCGTGGTCCCGCCGCCCTGGGCTGCCGTCTCGATACCTCGGCGCTGGAAGAGGCATCCGTGGTGGTGGCAGAGCGCCTGCCCGCTGCCGATGTGCTTTTTGTCAATAAATTCGGCAAGCAGGAGGCGGATGGCCATGGCATGGCCGGCTCTGTCAGCGAGGCTTTGCTGGCCGGTAAGCCGGTGATCACCGGTCTGGCCGATCATTTCCTCGAGGGGTTTCTGCGCTATGCCGGGGGCCATGCGCGCGAGCTGACCGGCGAGGCCGGAGAGATTGCCGCCTGGCTGCTCGAGGGCCACCGCGCCGCCGCAGCCGCAGCCTCTGCCGCAAAGGCGGCGGCTTTCTGAGCCGCGTCGGGCCTGGCCGCAGCCATCGCTGTTTTTTGTTTTGCCCCTGCAGAGATAATTGGATTTTGTTCCCGGATCCGGCGACGGAATGACCGCGCGCGGACGTTTCATCTGAAATCTGACTGAAAGCCAGCTCCCGTGACGTCGCAAAGCCCGCCTGATATCGCCAGCATCACCCGTATTGGTCGCAAGAAACGAGGCAGGGGCTGGATCTGGCTGCTGCTGGTGCCAGGCCTTGCAGCGGCAGGCTGGGCGCTGTTTCTGCGCGCTCCGGCGACGCAAATCATTTATGATACCCGCGAGGTCACCCAGGGCGAACTGGTGGTGACGGTGGTGGCCACCGGCACGGTGCAGCCGACCACCCAGGTGGAGATTTCCTCCGAGCTTTCCGGCACGCTGCTGACCGTCGATGCAGATTTCAATGCCGAGGTGGTCGAGGGCCAGGTGCTGGCCCGGCTCGATGACACCAAGCTTGCCGCCCAGGTGCTGAATTCCGAAGCCAGCCTGCAGGCCTCAAAAGCCCGGCTCGCTTCGGCAGAGGCCACGGTGACCGAAACCACCGAGGCTTTGCACCAGGCCGATGTTCTGGGCGAGCGTGGGCTCAATGCCCGTACCGTGGTGGTCGCGGCCCGGGCCGCGCATGACCGGGCGCTGGCCGCGGTTGCGATTGCCAGGGCCGATGTCTCGCTGGCCGAGGCCAATCTGGCTTCGGTGCGTGCCGATCTGGAAAAGGCCGAGATCCGCTCGCCGATCAACGGCATCGTGCTGTCGCGCACCGCCGAGAAGGGCCAGATCGTTGCCGCCTCGCTGAATGCGCCGGTGCTGTTCACCCTGGCCGAGGATCTGCGCCGCATGGAATTGCGGGTGGCGATTGATGAGGCCGATATCGGCCGGGTCGCGATGGGCCAGCAGGCCAGCTTCAGCGTTGATGCCTGGCCGGGCCGCAGCTTTGAGGCGGTGATCACCAGCCTGCGCTTTGCCCCGGATGCGGCGGAAACCAATGTGGTGACCTATACGGCGGTGCTTTCGGTGAAAAATGACGAGCTGCTGCTGCGGCCGGGTATGACTGCCACCGCCACTATCACCGTCTCGCGCGAGGAGGGGGCCTTGCTCGTCCCGGTCGCGGCTTTGCGCTACAGCCCGCCGGTGCAGGCCGCGTCCAGCCGTTCGGGCCAGGGGCTGATGGGCTTTATCATGCCAGGACCGCCAGGGCGCGGTGGCACGCGCGGGGCTTCGGCCGACGGATCGGGGGTCTGGGTGCTGCGCGGCGGACAGCCGGAACGGCTGCGCGCCACGCCTGGCGCTTCGGATGGCAGCAATATCGCGGTGCGCTCAGAAGAGCTGCAGCCCGGCGATCAGGTGATCCTGAGCCAGCGCGAGGGCAAGTGATGGCCGGGGCGGCAGAACCGGCGCAGCCGCTGATGGAATTTCGCAAGGTGACGCGGATCTACGGCGAGGGTGAGGCCGAGGTGCGCGCCCTGGACGGGGTGGATCTGATGA
This sequence comes from Pseudogemmobacter faecipullorum, assembly GCF_020539525.1. Classification (GTDB taxonomy): domain Bacteria; phylum Pseudomonadota; class Alphaproteobacteria; order Rhodobacterales; family Rhodobacteraceae; genus Pseudogemmobacter; species Pseudogemmobacter faecipullorum. The sequence goes on from NZ_JACDXX010000003.1 coordinate 246,049, forward strand.
TCCGCAAGGGCGAATTCGTGGCGATCATGGGCCCTTCGGGCTCGGGCAAATCGACGACGATGAATATCATCGGCTGCCTCGACCGGCCCAGTTCGGGCGCCTATCTGTTTGCGGGCACCGATGTTTCGCAGCTTGGCGGTGATGCGCTGGCTTTGCTGCGCCGCCATTATCTTGGCTTTGTGTTTCAGGGCTTTAACCTGCTGGCCCGCACCACGGCGCGCGAAAATGTCGAATTGCCGCTGATCTATAAGGGCCTGCCCGCTGCCGAGCGCGAAGCTCTCGCCAATGCGGCGCTGGCCCGCGTCGGCCTTGCCGGGCGCGAAGGCCATGACCCTTCGCAGCTTTCGGGCGGCCAGCAGCAGCGTGTGGCAATCGCCCGCGCGCTCGCCGGTCATCCGACGGTGATCCTCGCCGATGAGCCGACCGGCAATCTCGACAGCCAGCGCAGCCATGAGATCCTGACCCTGCTGCAGCAGCTGAACCGCGAGGAGGGGATCACCATCGTCATGGTGACCCATGAGCCCGATATTGCCGCCTATGCCCGCCGCCTAGTGGTGTTTACCGATGGTCATATCACCCGCGACGAGCCGGTCGATCCCGATGCGCGTGAGGTGCGGGCATGATCCTCGAGGCGGTCAAACTCGCGCTGCGCTCGATCCTGCGCAATAAGCTGCGCTCTTTCCTGACCATCCTTGGGGTGGTGATCGGGGTGGGCGCGGTGATTGCCATGGTGACGGTCGGGCAGGGCTCCTCACAGCAGGTCTCGCAATCGGTCTCGGGGCTTGGCTCGGATACGCTGACTTTGCGCCCGGGCACGCGCGGCTTTGGCCCGCCGACCGGCGGGGCGACGCGACGCTTTGAGCTGCGCGATGCCGATGCCCTGGCCGGATTGCGCCAGATCCGCCTCGTCGCCCCGGTGGCCAATGCTTCGGGGGCGACCATTGTCTATGGCAATAGCAATACCACCGCTTCGGTTACCGGCAGCACCGAGGCCTGGAGTGAAATCGGCGGCTGGAGCCTGGCCGAGGGGCGCAATATGACCGCCGCCGAGGCGCGCAGCGGCGCGGCGTTCTGCATCATCGGTGAGACGATCCGCCAGAAGCTGTTCGGCCCTCTCAGCCCGATTGGCGAGACCATCCGGGTGAAAAAGATCTCCTGCCAGGTGATCGGCCTGTTGCAGGCCAAGGGCGCGGGCAGTTTCGGCAATGACCAGGATGAGGTGGTGCTGATGCCGGTCCGCCTGGTGCAGCGCCGGCTGAACGGCGATAATGACGTGGCCTCGATCCAGCTGGCCCTGGCCACGGGCACCTCATCCGAAGAGGGGATCGCGGCGGTTCAGGATCTGATGCGCGACCGGCGCCGGATCGGTTTTGGCGAGCCGGATAATTTTACCGTCTCGGATATGCGCGAAGTGGCCGAGATGCTGAATTCGATCAATTCGGTGCTGTCGGGTATGCTGTCCTCGGTGGCGGCGGTCAGCCTGCTGGTGGGCGGCATCGGCATTATGAATATCATGCTGGTCTCGGTGACCGAGCGCACCCGCGAGATCGGCATCCGCCTCGCCATCGGCGCGACCGCGACCCAGGTGCTGACCCAGTTCCTCGTTGAGGCAGTGGTTCTGTCATTGCTGGGCGGCATCGCCGGTATTCTGGTCGGGCTGGCCCTGGCCTGGGGGGCGGGGCTGTTCATGGCCATTCCCTTCAGCCCCGATCCCCTGGTCCTGCTGATGGCCTTTACCTTCTCGGCAGTGATCGGGGTGATTTTCGGCTATTTCCCGGCGCGCCGCGCCGCGCAGCTCGACCCGATTGAGGCTTTGCGCCATCAGTAAGGCCTGCGTGCAACTGACGCAGCCTGCTGCCGTTTTCGCAACTGGCGGTTTCCTTTTGCGAAAACGGGTGCTAGGCTCGGCCGATGAAAAGCCATATTTCTGAACGGATTCAAGACCGTACCCAACGGATGAGCCAGGCCCTGCGCGATGCGGGGGTGCGGGTCACCCGGCAGCGTGAGGCGATTTTGCAGGTGCTGACCGGATCGGAGGATCATCCCGATGCCGCCGAGCTGCACCGCCGCGCCCAGGCCCTGGATCCCAGTGTCTCGCTGGCCACGGTCTACCGCACGCTGACGGTGCTGGAACGCGAAGGGGTGATCGCGCGGCATTCCTTTGAGAATGGCTCGGCGCGGTTCGAGATCGCCGAACCCGGGCATCACGATCATATTGTCGATCTCGACAGCGGTGAGATTATCGAATTTCACAGCGAAAAGATCGAAGAGCTGCAACGCCGGATCGCAGCCGAGATGGGCTATGAGATCGTCCATCACCGGCTGGAACTTTACTGCCGCAAGGCCTGAGGGCCGGGGCCGGGTCCGGTCTTGGGGTCTTGAGGGCAAGAGGGCTGAGGGCGAGAGGCCGGGGGCGCTGCCCCCGGACCCCCGGGATATTTTCAGACAGATGAAAGGCCGGTGGGGGAGATGCCCGGGAGGGGCCGGGGCTCAGCCCCGGGCCTCAAGGCTTTGCAGCCGGGCGCGCAGCGCCGCCAGCTCGGTTTCAGTCGCCGCCAGTTTTTCGGTCAGCACTTCGGGCGCCAGCGCTTCGGTCCCGGGGTCGCGCGGGCCGATCAGCGGCGCGGTTATCCAGGCCATCAGCCGCGACAGATCATCCATCGCCAGATAGAAGGCCGGAACGATCACCAGGCTGAGCACGGTCGAGACGATGATGCCGCCGGTCACGGCAATCGCCATCGGCGCGCGGAAACTGCCGCCTTCACCGACGCCAAGCGCCGAGGGCAGCATGCCCGCCGACATGGCGATTGAGGTCATGATGATCGGCTGGGCGCGTTTATGGCCGGCCTCGACCACCGCCTCAATCCGGCCGAGGCCGCGCCGGCGCATCTCGATGGCGAAATCGATCAGCAGGATGGCGTTTTTCGACACGATCCCCATCAGCATCAGGATGCCGATCAGCACCGGCATCGACATGGCATTGCCGGTCACGATCAGCGCAATCGCCACCCCGCCCACCGAGAGCAGCAGCGAGGCGATGATGGTCACCGGCTGGATCACTGATTTAAACAGCAGGATCAGCACCGAGAGCACCAGCATCAGCCCCATGATCATGGCATTGGAGAAGCTGGTCAGCAGCTCGGCCTGCAGTTCGGCATCGCCCGAGGGTTTCACCACCACGCTTTCAGGCAGATCAAGCCCGGCCACCACGGCCTCAAAGCGGGCGGTGGCATTGTCGAGCGCCACCCCCACCGGCAGATCGGCACCAATGGTGGCGACGCGCTGGCGGTTTAACCGTTTGATCTGCGCCGGGCCTTCGGCCAGGGTCAGATCGGCCACGGCAGAAAGCGGCACCAGCGCGCCGGAGGCGGTCGGCACTTTCAGCGCCCGGATCCGTTCGGGATCGCCGCGCGCCGCATCATTCAGCCGCACCCGCACCGGGATCAGCCGGTTGTCGAGCGAGAGCCGGGCCAGTGCCGCATCGAGATCGCCGATGGTGGCGATGCGCAGAGTGGCGGCAATGGCCTGGGTGGTCACCCCCAGCCGCGCTGCCTCATCAAGGCGTGGGGTGATCTGCACTTCGGGGCGCGGCAGGGTGGACTGGGTCGAGACATTCTCCAGCAGCGGTTCGCTGGCCAGAGCATGTTCGATCAGTGCCACAGCCCGGGCGAGATCGGCGTCATTTTCCGAGAGCACATCATAGGAGACCGGCCGTCCGCCAGGGCCGCCGGGCCCGCCCAGCTTATAGGCGCGCAGATCGGGCAGCTGTGCCAGCCGGGCAAAGACCTCGGCCTCGATTTCCTGCTGCGGCACGGTGCGGGTTTTCGATTCTGGCAGCGGCAGCGCCGGGCCGATCAGCGGCAGCTTTGCCGCCAGCTCCGCCAGTTTGCGGGTCAGGCTGACATCGCGGCGCTCGAGGATCAGCGTCATGCTGGCGCGGCGCAGCTCGCGGTCGCCCAGCGGCGAGGTGCCGCCGGTTACCAGCACATGATTGATGCCGGGAATATCGGCAATCGCGAGGCGCATCGCCTCGGTCACGCGGTCGGTTTCCGCGAGCCTGGATCCGGGCGGCAGTTCAACCGAAATGGCGATCCGGCTTTCATCATCGGGCGGGAAGAGATTGCCGGGGATTTTGCTCATGGCAATGACCGAGAGGATCACCACCCCCACCGCGCCGATCAGGGTGAGGTAATAGGCCGGGACAGAGCGGCCGCGGATCACCGGCATGGCGGTGGAATGGCGCACCAGCCAGAGATAGCCGCGCATCAGGGGGCCGTCCTGATGGCTGTCGCTATGCCCGAGCGCATCCTTGCTGCGCATCAGATAGGCGGCCATCATCGGTGTGATCAGCCGCGCCACCAGCAGCGAGAACAGCACCGCCACCGCCACGGTAACGCCAAACTGCATGAAATACTGCCCCGGCACACCGGGCATGAAAGAGACCGGCACGAAGACCGCGACAATGGTGGCCGAGGTGGCGATCACCGCAAGTCCGATCTCATCGGCGGCATCAATCGCCGCGCGGTAGGGGGTTTTGCCCATGCGGATATGGCGGGCGATATTCTCGACCTCGACAATCGCATCATCGACCAGAATGCCGGTGGCCAGCGTCAGCGCGAGGAAAGATACGAGGTTGAGCGAAAAGCCGAGCAGATCCATGATCAGGAAGGTCGGCACCGCCGAGAGCGGCAGCGCCACGGCGGCGATGAACGTCGCCCGCGCATTGCGCAGAAACGCCATGACCACGAGAACGGCAAGGATCGAGCCCTCGATCAGCGTATGCAGCGCCGCCTCATAATTGCCGCGGGTGAAATAGACCTGATCATCGACCAGCTGCAGGCTGACATCGGGATGGCGGGCCTTTACCGCTGCCAGCGCCGCATCGACCGTCTCTGAGACCGAGACCTCAGAGGCGCCTTTCGAGCGGAACACCGCCATCATCACCACCGGCTGGCCGTCTTTGCGCGCAAAGCTCTGCGGCTCTTCATAGCTGTCCTGAACCTCGCCCAGATCGCCAAGCCGCACATGGCGGCCGCCGGGTAATGCGATGGTGGTGCGGGCCAGCTGCCCGACGGTCTGCTGATTGCCAAGGGTGCGGATCGACTGCTCGCCGCTGCCCAGCTCGGCCTTGCCCGAGCCGATATCGGCATTGGTCAGCGCCAGCTGCTGGCTGACCTGGGCGGCGGTGATGCCATAGGAGCCAAGCCGCACCGGATCGAGGCTGATGCGGATCTCGCGCTGCACGCCGCCATAGCGGTCGACCCGGCCAATGCCGGGGCGGCCCTGTAGGGCGCGGGTCAGCGTGTCATCGACAAACCAGGACAGCTCTTGCAGCGTGCGCCCGGGCGAGGAGACGGCATAGGTGACAATCGCCTGACCCTCGACATCGACACGGGTGACGATCGGGGTCTCGGCATCGGCGGGCAGATCGGCCAGAATGCGGTCAATCGCATCCTTGGTATCCTGGACGGCGGTATCGGTCGGAATTTCGATGCGAAATTCGACAAGCGTGGTCGAAAGCCCGTCGGTCACGGTTGAGGTGACGTTTTTCACCCCGGTGATGCCGGCCACTGCATCCTCGATCTCTTTGGTGACCTGAGCTTCCAGCTCGGAAGGCGCCGCACCGGCCTGAGGCACGGTGACCGAGACCAGCGGCACGTCGATATTGGGAAAACGGGTGATCGGCAGAGCGTTAAAACTTTGCCAGCCGAGCACCATCAGCAGGAAGAAGGCGAGAAGCGGCGCGACCGGATTGCGGATTGCCCAGGCAGAGAAATTCATCGCGGGCTTTCCTTCAGCGGATCGCAGGTTCGGTGACGGGATTGATCTGATCGCCGTCGCGCAGGAAGGATCCGGCGCGCGAGACCACCTGGTCGCCAGGGGCGAGACCTTCGGTCACGGCGATAAAGCTGCCGTCGCGGGCGCCGGTCTGCACCGGCACGGCCGTAACAAGGCCGTTTTCGACCCGCAGCACGGTGCCATTGCCAAGCGCCGAGAGCGGCAGAGCGAGGCTTTCGCCCTCGGAGATGATGATCTCGGCCTCGGCAAACATCCCGGCGCGCAGATCCTCATGTGGGGGCAGTTCAATCCGGGCGCGGCCAAGCCGGGTCACGGCGTCAATCACCGGCTCGACGAGGCGCACCTTGCCCGCCACCGGGCTGGCGAGGCCGGTGGCATGCAGCATGACCTTCTGGCCGGGGGCGAGGCGGATCAGATCGCTTTCCGCCAGATCGGCGCGCAGTTCCAGCGCCCCGTCGCGCTCGAGCACGAACATTGGCGCGCCTGCGGCGGAGGCAATGGCGCCAATCGTGGCATTGCGCGCGGTGATCCGGCCGCCATAGGGGGTTTTCACCTCAGTCCGGGTCAGCATCAGCTCGACATTGGCGAGCTGGGCCTCGGCGAGAGCCAGCTGGGCGCGGGCCGCTTCCAGCGCCTGGCTGGCGACCGAGACCCGCGCGGCGGTGGCGGTGGCATTGGCGCGGGCGCTGTCCCAGGCCGCCTCGCTGACCGCGCCCTGATCGCGCAGCCGTTTCGCCCGCTCGGCGGCGGTTTTCGCCTCGCCGGCGGCAGCCCCGGCCTCGATCAGCTGGGCCTCGCTCTGGGCGATGGTGGCGCGCGCTGCGGCAAGGCTGGCGTAATTCTGCGCGCGCTGCAGCTCGAGCGAGGTTTTTGACAGCACCGCCAGCACCGCGCCACCCGCCACCAGATCGCCGACATCGGCCTTCAGCGCCTCAATCGGCTGGCCTTCGATCAGCGGCTGGACCTGAATTTCCTCGACCGGGGTGATCAGCCCGGTGGCAATCACCCGCTCGGTCATCAGCCGCAGCCCGAGGGTGCTGACCGCAATCGCGGGCAAAGCAATCGGGCTTTGCGCAGGCGGGTCAGCCAGGGCAGCAGCCTCGGCCAGGGCCAGCCGGGGCAGGGTGAAGGCAAGGGTCAGCGTGAGGGGCAGGAGAGCGGAACGCATGGATCAATCCTGAGCGGAACGGGGGAAAGGCAGGCAATATCATCAAGCAATATATTGATTGAGCGCAGCAGCAGCGCCTGCAGCGCAGGATCCGGGGTCAGATCGCTGCGCTGCAGATAGCCGCGCACGATCAGGGCAATGGCGCGGGCATGGGGGTGAAAGCGGGCATGGCAGTCTTCGGGGCCCAGCCCGGTGGCAAGCCCGAATACCTCAACCATGAGCCCGGTGGCGGTTTCCTCGACCCGGGCGCAGGTGTTGGCGACCTCTGACTGGCGCAAGGCGGTGGCGGCGATCTCGGCCATCAGCCGGCAATCATCATCGCAGATCTCATGGATATAGCCGGCAATACTGGCGCGCAGCGCCGCCAGCGGATCGGGGGCGGCGATGGTCTGTTCGAACCGGCTGCGGATCTCTTCGATATCCTGGGCCACCAGCGCATCGATAATCGCCAGTTTTGAGGGGAAATAGCGGTAGAAATTGCCGGCAGAGATCCCGGCCTCGCGCGCCAGATCGCTCATCGAGGTGCCGTCAAAGCCCTTCTGGGCAAAGGCAGAGCGGATCAGGCCAAGGATCTCGGCACTGCGCGCGGCATTGGCATGGCCTGGCTCGGCGCTGGCATGGGACGGGGGCAAGGACTGGGACTGGGGCAAGGACGACTCAGAAGCAATGAAAATGAACGTTCATTCTCAGTTCAGCAGATGCGGCACATTCTGCAAGTGCAAATCCGGAAATTCTGTGGCAAAGGGGCGTCGACACACCGCAGGCGCCATATTGCAGCGCTTGCCGGGCAGAGATCTGAGCGAACCGGGGGTTGCGATGGCAGAGGGATTTGGCTTCACGCTGAAGGCAACGGATGGCAAGGCGCGTACGGGGGTGATCCATACCACCCGCGGCGAAATCCGCACGCCCGCCTTCATGCCGGTGGGCACGGCCGCAACCGTAAAGGCGATGATGCCGGAATCGGTGGCGGCGACCGGGGCGGATATCCTGCTCGGCAATACCTATCACCTGATGCTGCGCCCCGGCGCCGAGCGTATCGCGCGCCTTGGCGGTCTGCATAAATTCATGAACTGGGAAAAGCCGATCCTGACGGATTCGGGCGGCTTTCAGGTGATGAGCCTCGCCGGTTTGCGCAAGCTGACCGAGGAGGGGGTGAAATTCTCCTCTCACATCGACGGCTCAAAACATATGCTGACGCCCGAGCGCTCGATGGAGATCCAGAAGCTGCTCGGCTCGGATATCGTGATGTGTTTCGACGAATGCCCGGCTCTGCCCGCGAGCGATGAGGAAGTGGCAAAGTCGATGCGCCTGTCGATGCGTTGGGCGCAGCGCTCGCGCGATGCTTTCGGTGACCGTCCCGGCCATGCGCTTTTCGGCATCATGCAGGGTGGGGTGAATGAGGCGCTGCGCGGCGAATCCGCCGAGGCGCTGAAAGGCATCGGCTTTGACGGCTATGCGGTCGGCGGCCTCGCGGTGGGCGAGGGCCAGGAGGCGATGTTCGGCGTGCTGAACTATGCGCCTGATATGCTGCCCGAGGATAAGCCGCGCTATCTGATGGGGGTCGGCAAGCCCGATGATATCGTCGGCGCGGTCGAGCGCGGCATTGATATGATGGATTGCGTTCTGCCCTCGCGTTCGGGGCGGACCGGCCAGGCCTGGACCCGTCGCGGCCAGGTGAATATCAAAAACGCCCGCCACCAGGATGATCCGCGTCCCCTCGATGAGGCCTGCAGCTGCCCGGCCTGCCGCAATTACAGCCGCGCCTATCTGCATCATGTGCTGCGCAGCCAGGAGATCATCGCCTCGATGCTGCTGACCTGGCATAACCTGCATTATTATCAGGAGCTGATGGCAGGCCTGCGCGGCGCGATTGAGGCGGGCAGCCTGTCGGCCTTTGTCGCCGATTTCCACGCCCGCCGCGCCGAGGGCGATATCGAGCCGCTCTGAGCCTGGCGGTCTGAGCCTGGTTTTGACCCGCGCGCGCAGGGGGCTGTCCCTGGTCATCCCCGGGATCAATGCCTGGTACCGTTTTGCCATGGGCTTGTGCCGCCGGCATCCGCTGCCGGAGTGCACCATCGCGCGGACGGCCGCGGGCGGCGGAGGATCGGGTTTTGCGGGCCTGAATGCAGGGTTTGTCCGGACGGATCGGCCTTGCAGCGGCCCGGGAGTTTCGCCACACTGGCCCCTCTGTGACCCAGCCGGGCGCTTGAAAAGAACTGAACGGCACCACAGATAATGCCGTGATCCGAGGAGAGGGCGATGGCCGCCGATGAACGGGACCACACCCTCTGCCGCCTGGAAGGATGAATTATGAACGAATCCAGACCCCTCAGCTATCCCGTGTTGCCGCTGCGCGACATCGTGGTGTTCCCGCATATGATCGTGCCGCTGTTCGTTGGCCGCGAGAAATCGGTGCGGGCGCTGGAAGAGGTGATGCAGGACGACCGTCAGATCCTGCTCTCCAGCCAGCTTGATCCGACTGTGGATGACCCGACTTCGGACGGGATCTATCGCTCTGGCGTGCTGGCCAATGTGCTGCAGCTGCTGAAGCTTCCCGATGGCACGGTGAAAGTGCTGGTCGAGGGCAAGGCCCGGGTGCGCATCACCGAATTTGTCGGGAACGACTCGTATTTCGAAGCCCTGGCCGAGCCGCTGGAAGAGCAGCCCGGTGATCAGGAAACCGTCGATGCGCTGCTGCGCGCGGTGGGCGAGGAATTTGAGCGCTACGCCAAGATCAAGAAAAACATCCCCGAAGAGGCGATGGCTGCGGTATCGGAAACCCGCGAGCCGGCCCGTCTGGCCGATCTGGTGGCCGGTCATCTCGGGGTTGATGTGGCCCAGAAGCAGGAGCTGCTCGAGACCCTCAATGTCGCCGAGCGGCTTGAGAAGGTCTATGGCCATATGCAGGGTGAGCTTTCGGTCCTGCAGGTCGAGAAAAAGATCAAGACCCGCGTCAAAACCCAGATGGAGAAGACGCAGCGCGAATATTACCTGAATGAGCAGATGAAGGCCATTCAGAAGGAACTCGGCGATGGCGACGAGGGCCAGAATGAGATTGCCGAACTGGAAGCGCGGATCAGCAAAACCGCTTTGTCCAAAGAGGCAAAGGAAAAGGCCGAGGCCGAGCTGAAAAAGCTGAAGTCGATGTCGCCGATGTCGGCCGAGGCCACGGTGGTGCGCAATTATCTCGACTGGCTGCTGGGCGTGCCATGGGGCGTGAAAAGCCGGGTCAAGAAAGACCTGCCCGCCGCCCAGAAGGTGCTCGATGCCGATCACTTTGGCCTTGAGAAGGTCAAAGAGCGCATCGTCGAATATCTGGCGGTTCAGGCGCGCTCGACCAGGCTTAAAGGCCCGATCCTCTGCCTCGTCGGCCCGCCCGGCGTCGGTAAAACCTCGCTTGGCCGCTCGGTTGCCAAGGCCACGGGGCGTGAGTTCATCCGCATTTCGCTCGGCGGCGTGCGGGACGAATCTGAGATCCGCGGCCACCGCCGGACCTATATCGGCTCGATGCCTGGCAAAATTATCCAGGCGCTGAAAAAGGCCAAAACCAACAACCCGCTGATCCTGCTCGATGAAATCGACAAGATGGGCCAGGATTTCCGTGGCGATCCGGCCAGCGCTTTGCTTGAGGTGCTGGATCCGGAACAGAACGGCACGTTTGTCGATCACTATCTCGAGGTCGAATATGACCTCTCGAATGTGATGTTCCTGACCACGGCCAACAGCTACAACATGCCCGGCCCGCTCCTGGACCGGATGGAGATCATCTCGCTCTCGGGCTATACCGAGGATGAAAAACGCGAGATCGCCCGCCAGTATCTGCTGCCAAAGCAGGTGAAGGCCAATGGTCTGAAAAAAGGCGAATTCTCGGTCACGGATGCGGCGCTGGATCACGTGATCCGCTACTATACCCGCGAGGCGGGGGTGCGTAACCTTGAGCGTGAAGTGGCGAAACTGGCGCGTAAGGCGGTGACCTCGATCCTGAAGGGCGAGGTGAAAAGCGTCGAGGTCGATGAGGCCAGGGCCGAAGCCTATCTCGGCGTGAAGCGTTTCCGCTATGGTCTGGCCGAGAAAGAGGATCAGGTCGGCGTGGTGACGGGCCTGGCCTGGACCTCGGTCGGCGGTGATCTGTTGCATATCGAGGCGCTGAAACTGCCCGGTAAGGGGCGGATGAAGACCACGGGCAAGCTTGGCGAGGTGATGAAGGAGTCGATTGACGCCGCATCGAGCTATGTGCGCTCGATCTCGCCGCAGCTCGGGGTTAAGCCGCCGAAATTCGACACCACGGATATCCATGTCCACGTGCCGGACGGGGCGACGCCCAAGGATGGCCCCTCGGCCGGTCTGGCCATGGTCACCGCGATTGTCTCGGCGCTGACCGGCATCCCGGTGCGCAAAGATATCGCCATGACCGGCGAGGTCTCGCTGCGCGGCAATGCGATGGCGATTGGCGGGCTGAAAGAAAAGCTGCTCGCAGCCCTGCGCGGCGGTATCCGCACCGTCTTCATTCCGGAAGAGAATGAGAAAGACCTCGCGGATATCCCGGCCAATGTGAAAGAGGGGCTGGAGATCGTGCCGGTGACCCATGTGCGCGAGGTTCTGGCCCGCGCGCTGGTGCGTCAGCCCGAGCCGGTGGAATGGGATGAGGCGGCAGAAGAAGCTGCTGCCGCTGCCCGCGCCTCGGGCAATCGCGATGCGGCCCAGGTCGCGCATTGACGGCCTGGCCGACAACAGGCCGGGCCAGGGTGCCTGATCTGATCGGCTGGTAAAATCTGAAAAGCGCGGCAGTGTATCTGCCGCGCTTTTATATTGGCCAGAGGCATTCCGATTTGATTTGCCAGGATCCTGGGCGCGGGTGCAGGCTGCGCTGCGGGCAGGGGCCTGGTGCAGAGGGGATGATATGGCGGGTAAAAAGACATCTGGCGCGGCCGGGGCTTGGGCGAAAGAACAGGGCGCAAAAGCTGCAGACAGCACGCCGGAAGCGGCGGAGGGCGGGCTGCGGCTCAAGGAACTGATCGACATGGTCAGCCAGGGCCGCAGTGGTGCCGGAAAGAAAACCGCGCGCGAGGTGACCGAGGCGGTGCTGGCCGAAATCGGCGCGGCGCTTGATCGGGGTGATGCGGTAAACCTCGCCGGGCTGGGGAAGTTCAGAGAGGTGAAACGCACTGAGAAATCCGGTGGCACATTGCTGACGCTGAAGTTGAAAAGATCTGCACCAGGAAAATTAAAAGAGGCGAAAGAAGGGGTTGCGCAGGACGACGCGCCTGGCTAAAAGCCCCTCATCGGGCGATTAGCTCAGCGGTAGAGCGCTTCGTTCACATCGAAGATGTCAGCGGTTCAAATCCGTTATCGCCCACCATCTATTCAGTTGAAAAGCCTCGGTTTCGCACCGGGGCTTTTTGATGTTAAAAGGTGCCCCCGGGTTCATTGAACCTGCTTCCCGGCATGAAGCCTGACAAATCCAGCCCTTCGGCGGTATCGGTCAGGTGAGCCGGGGCAAACCGGCCAGCATCATCATCGCCATCCGCCAGATGACGGCTTATGTGAAGGGCTACGGCGCAGGCCAGGGCCCGTTCGAACCGGGTGACGGCAATGTAACGCCACGACTGGCTGAACCCGGGCCTGCTCCGGTGTTCTGACATCATTGTGCTGGGAAAAGCGGGCGTGACCGGCTCTGGCTGCTGCGCTCTGGTCCCGCGGGAGGGGGTGGCCGCCCGGGAAACGCCGTGGCCGGGAGGTCTGGTACCGGCGTTCTGGTGCCGGGCGGGCAGGTCCGGGCGATCCTTGGGGCAGGCGGTGCCTTGCTGAGATCGGTAATCAGCATCGGTTTACCCTCTGTCATCCCCCGGCGGCAGCAGGAGGGGCTCCCTGTGGGCGCGCCGGCAGGGGCAGGGTATGCGCCCGGAGCACGGGTCCGGGCGCTTTGGGCCGGGTCAGCCGCCCGCCGCTGCCGCAGCCACGGTTGCCGCTCCGGCCGCAACCGCGCCGATCACCGCAATGGTGCCTGCGGTCTTTGCGCCGGTATTGGCAGTATCGGCGACCTTGTCAGCGGTGCTGCAGGCGGCCAGCGGGGCAATCAGGGCGAGGGCGAAAAGAATTTTCATGTTTGATTCTCATTGGTTGCAGTATTCGCTCACAGATACTCCCGCAGGCTGCAACGCAAGCGCTATCCCAGGCCTGGGGGCCATCTCTTCACCTGATGGGGTGGCGGAAGATGGCGCAGGCTTCAGCGAGGGCCTCTGCTCATGGCGCCAAGGGCTGCGAAGCTATGCGCGCGGTCAGCGGATCAGGGGGCAGGTGCGCGGCTGAGTAAGTAACTGTCCCTGCGGTAAAGGGGCTGCAAGCGGTGGCAGGGGGTAATTTTGCAAAGCCCGGCACTCCCCTTACCAGAGGGGGGCGGGGCTGCCGCAGCGCCGGGCCGTAAGGCCTGGCTGTTTTAACCAGCGGGTCTCTATTCACCGCCGCAGATTGTGCCAGAGCGACAGGCATTGCCTGCCCCCGCTCTGGCGGCGCGTCAGTTGATGCCGTTGGCGCGTTGCAGCTCGCGGATATAGGCGATGATCAGGGCGATCTCATCCTCCGAGGGCGCAGGCACAACCGGAGGCATGTCGCCGAACTGCCAGTGATGCGCCCGCACGCCCTGTTTCACCGCCCGGACGAAGGATAGATCGCCGTGATGCGAGGGTTCATAGATCACATGCACCAGCGGCGGCGCGGTATCGGCCTGGCCTGCCGCATTCACGCCATGGCATGAGGCGCAGAACTGGTTGTAGGCGGCCTCGCCGGCTTCCGCCGCAGCAGAAAGACGCGCGGGGATGCGGAGATCGACAAGGCGGCTGGCGGGCGCTGGCCTGCCGGATTGCGCCATGGCCTGAGGCGCAGACCCGTCGGTGCGAAGCAGCAGAAAAGCCGCGCCAGCCGCGACGGCGCCGGAAACCAGTGCTGCGGCAATAATTGATTTTTTCATAATCTGCCCTCGTGAAAGACGAAATCCAGTCTGCCGGTTCATAGACCAGAGCGGGCCGGGATCACAGCGGTGCAGGGCGAGGTCACCGGCACGTGAACGTGTTCAGCCGGGCGCTTCGGCCAGAACAGGCGGCCAGGGCAGGCCGGGGACAGATGCGGCAATGACAAAAGCGCAGCTGAGGGCTGCGCGCGGTATTACGGATCTGTTTTTATGAGGATTGGCTGGGGCGCCAGGATTCGAACCTGGGAATGGCGGTACCAAAAACCGCTGCCTTACCACTTGGCGACGCCCCAATCCTGAAGTTCAGATCTGGTCTGAGCTTCGTATTACGGTTATCCAATCAGACCCTGCACTTGCAGAGAAGATTGGCTGGGGCGCCAGGATTCGAACCTGGGAATGGCGGTACCAAAAACCGCTGCCTTACCACTTGGCGACGCCCCAACCGTGAGCGGGTATTTACATAAGGGGTCCGGGGGCTGCAAGGGGGGGATGAGAAAAAAACAGGAGTTTTCAAATGGCTCTCACCTTTGACGTGGTGGTGCTGGGGGCTGGCGCTGCCGGAATGATGGCGGCGATTGAGGCGGGTCGGCGCGGCAGGCGGGTGTTGCTGATCGATCACGCTGCAAAAGCAGGAGAAAAGATCCGCATCTCGGGCGGCGGGCGCTGCAACTTTACCAATACCGGCATCGAGGCCTCGCGCTTTCTCGGCGCCAATCCGCGTTTCGCGCTGTCGGCGCTGAAGCGGTTTTCGCAATGGGATTTCATCGAGCGGATCAATCGCGCCGGCATTGCCTGGCATGAAAAGACCCTCGGGCAGCTGTTTTGCGATGGTTCGGCAAAGCAGATCGTCGACTGGCTGCTGGCAGAGCTGCGCGATTCGGGGGTGGAATTGTGGCTGGGCTGCGAGCCGGGTGAGATTTCACGCGATTCGCAGGGCTTCCGAATCACCACCAATCGCGGGCTGCAAAGCTGCGAATCACTGATTCTCGCCACCGGAGGCAAATCGATCCCGAAAATGGGGGCAACCGGCTATGGCTATAAAATCGCACGCGATTTTGGCCTCGCAGTGACCGAGACCCGGCCCGCTCTGGTGCCGCTGACCTTTGCCGAGCAGGAGCTGGACTGGATCAGGCCGCTGGCCGGGGTGGCGCTGCCGGTGCGAATCGCTGCCGGTAAGACCCGGTTCGATGAGGCGATGCTGTTCACCCATCGTGGCCTCTCCGGTCCGGCGGTGCTGCAGATCTCAAGCTACTGGCGCGAGGGCGAGGCGGTCTCGGTCGATCTGCTGCCGGGCGGGGATCCGGCCGGGATGCTGAAGGCCTTCAAGAAACAGAACGGCGCGGCCGGTATCGGCACGGCTCTGGCCAGTTTCCTGCCCGAGCGCCTTGCGAAACATCTGGCACAGCGCCTCGGGCCGGTGCGGCCACTGGCCGAACTGTCGGGCGAGGAGCTGGAGCGGATCGGGGCGGGGCTGCGCGACTGGCGGCTGATGCCGGTGGGCAGCGAGGGCTACCGCACCGCTGAGGTCACTTTGGGCGGCGTCGATACCGATGGGCTGGATGCGAAGACCCTGCAGGCCAAGGCGGTGCCTGGCCTGTTTGTGGTGGGCGAGCTGGTTGATATCACCGGCTGGCTCGGCGGCTATAACTTCCAGTGGGCCTGGTCCTCGGGCTGGGCGGCGGGCCAGGTGGCCTGATCCCCTGGCTCTGCGGCGCGGCGCAGGGGATCAGGCCGCGCCGCAGAGCAGGCTTTACGAGGAGACCTGTTCGCGCAGGATCGCCACCGTCATCGAGATCATCAGATAGATCCCGAGCAGGATCAGCATGGTCACCAGGGTGTTTTCAAACACTTTGGGATAAGAGGGCAGATCGGGCGCGATCGGCGAAACCGAGGTCGAGAGATAGCGGGTCTGGCGATTGGCCTCGATGCGCGAGTTTTCCATCGCCTGCAGCGACTGCGCCAGGATCATCTGCCGGGTCTCGACATCGGCCTGGGCGACCAGCAGCTGGCCCTGGATCTGCGCCAGCGAGGTCGAGCCATCCTCACCTTCGGTCAGGCGTTTGCGCAGCAGCGAGATTTCATTCTCCAGAATGGTGATCCGCCGTCGCACCGGCTCGATCCGGGCCGGATTGGGGGTGGCATTGCCCTCCATCTGGGCGAGCGCCAGCTTTTCCTGGATCAGCTGGGTATCCAGCGCCGAGATCTGCTGGGTCAGCAGCGACAGCTCGGCCTCGGAGGACAGGATCTTGAACCGCTCCTGCAGCGCCACCACCCGCTCCTGGGCGGCAACCACCGCCGCCTCGGCCTCGACATAGCTCTCGCGCGCGCCGCGCATCGCATCCGCGCGCAGCCGCTGGGTCAGCTGGTCGACCTGGCCCTCGGCATAAGAGATCAGCTGCTCGGACCATTTCACCGAAATTTCGGGATCGGGCGCGATCACTTCCATGCGGATGATGCCCTCCGAAGGGTCGTATGAGATTTTCAGATGGCTGCGATAGAGCTTATATCCGGCGTCAAAAGCGGCATCGGGTGCGAGGCGCAGCACCGGATCGATATTGTCGCCGGTGAAATAGCGCCGGAAGCCGACATCGGCCTCGAGCCGCTGCATCGCCTCACGCGACTGCAGATAGCCCTGGACCGCAATCGAATCCTGCGAAGTGGCCATAGAAGTGCCCTGCAGCAGCCCGCCCATACCACCTGCCGCCATCGGGCTTTCCGCCATCTGCACGGCAAATTCGGATTTGGTGCCATATTGCCGGGTGGCCACCGAGGCGAAATACCAGCCGGTGAACAGGGTCGGCAGCAGGACGAACATGAAAAGCCGCATGAACAGCAGCGAGAGTTTGCGCCGCCGCCGCCGGGCAATATCCTGCTGCATGCGCCGGATCTCAGCGGCATGGTTTACCTCGGCGCGGGCCTCGGGCGAGGGCGTGGCGGCCCCGGGCCTGATGGGCTGCGGCAGTCGCTGTGGCTCGCCGTTCAGGGCGGTCAGGGCGCGGCTCTGCCCCTCGGGGCTGGCCGCCGGGTCAGGCCGGGCCGCCCCGGACGCCCCGGTCGCGCTGCTTTCCTCTGGCTCGACCATATCGAGCATCGCGCCGCGCTGGAACGGATCGATCCCGGCCTGACGCAGCAGGCGAACGGCGTCGATATCCGAGGCGGCGCTGATCTCATGGCGCTGCGCCACCCGCCGGGCATTGCGCAGCTGCCGCCCGGTCAGCCCCTCGGCGCGGATCGCCTCGAGCGCGGCGGCAATCTGCCCCGGATCGCGGGCCGGTGTATCAGGGCTGGCGGCAGCCTCAGCCGGGGGGGCGGGTGCCGCGGCCGGGCTGGTCTGGCTGCTCTGACCGGCGGTGGCAAAGCCTTCCGGGCCGAAACCATCCTCGTCATTGTCAAACAGTAAAGGCTCAGCGCTGGCAGCGGCGGGCGCGGCAGCTGCGGCCGCCGCCGTGCCGGTTTTGGCGCGGCGCTCAATACGCATCGCGGGCCGGGCAGTGACGGGATCGCGGCCGCGGATATTATAGCGTACGGCCTTAAGCATAATCATAGAGGCGTTTCGCTTCTTCGAGAGTGTCGAACATATAAAGCTGGCCATTGCGCAGTACCGCCGCCTGGCGGCAGAATTTCTGCAGGGTCTGCGGCGAATGCGACACCACCACTACGGTGGCATTCCTCAGCCGCTCGCGCAGCAAAGTGCCGGCCTTGCGGTTAAACTCAATATCATTGGTCGAGGGCATGCCCTCATCAATCAGATAAATATCGAAATCCAGCGCCAGCAGCAGCGCGAAATTGAACCTCGAGCGCATGCCCGAGGAATAGGTGGCCAGCGGCATTTCGAAATATTCGCCAAGGCCACAGACCCAGCGGCAGAAACTTTCGACATAATCGGGATCCAGCCCGTAGAGCCGGGCAATGTAGCGGCTGTTCTCGAGTGCCGACATTTTGCCATTCACCCCGCCCATGAACCCCAGCGGGAATGAGACGCGGCAGGTTTTGCTGATCCGGCCCTCATCGGGTTTTTCCAGCCCGGCCATCATCTGAATCAGTGTGGTCTTGCCGGTGCCATTGGGGGCGAGAATGCCCAGCGAGGTGCCAAGCTCAACCCGGAAAGAGGCGCGGTCAAGGATCACTTTGCGCCGGGTGCCGGTCCAGAAAGATTTTGAGACCTGGTCAAATTCGATCATCGCGCCCATCACCCGGATTACACAAAGCCACGCCGCAGCCTAACAGCTACATGGCAGTGACAACAGAGCGCAGCCGGGGCGGTGCCTGTTGTCTTCAGCCGGTGATGACGGGGAAATCTGGCTGAAGTTTGGCGCAGATCAGCTGTTCGCGGGGCGATGGCGCGGCATAAGACGCGCCAGCAGCACCGCCAGCGGACCGGCCAGCAGGCTGATCGCCATACCCATCCGCGCCGCCTCACGCATCAGCCCGCCCGGCAGCGAGGCCTCAATCGCCACCGCAGGTACGGTAAAGCCCATCGAGAGCAGAAGGATCGCCAGCGGCAGATCGCGCCGCGCGAGGCCACGCGGCAGCCGCGCGCCAAAGGCGCTGGCCAAAGCGATCAGGGCGAGGATCATGCCAAGCGGGCGGCCGAGCCACAGGCTGCCCAGCATGACCAGAGTGGTGGGGGCGAAAGCGGCAAAATCGATGCCGCCCCGGATCAGTCCGAACAGAAACAGGATCACCATCACCGGCCAGATCAGCAGGCGCACCAGCCGGTTCAGCGGATCGATCAGGAAGCTCTCGGCCTCGGCAAAAAGCCCAAAACTGCGCTCGGCATGGGCAATGGCCGGGATCAGCGGCAAGAGCCCGAGCGAAGCGGGCATGCCCGCCGCCGCCACGCCAAACCAGCACAAAGCGCCCGCGACCAGGCAGGGCAGCAGGCTCTGCCCGGCGCGGCGCGCCCGTTCCGACAGGCCAGGGCCGGGCAGGCGGCCATAGCGGTGATGCAGCAGCAGCCCCGCGCCAAGCGGCAGCAGCAGCCACAACAGCCGCAGATTAAGCTCGGCCTTGCTGAACCCCAGCAGCAGCAGCGCGAAAATATCGGTGGCAATGGCGATCAGCATCACCAGATGCAGCGCCGGGCGCGAGCCGAAGACCGCGCGGCCAAACAGACAGACCAGCAGCGCATCGGTGCCAAGCGGCGCGGTCCAGCCGCCGCCGGGCACCGCCTCCTCGGCGGTCTCGATCAGCAGCGAGAGCAAAAGCCAGGCCAGCGCCGCCCCGGCGAGGCCGCCAAAGCTCAGCCCCATCGGCAGGAAGGCGCGTTTGCCGGCCAGCGCGCCGCGCTCCAGCACCATGGCCTCCCACAGCTCTTTGCCGATGACAAAGAAGAACAGCGCCATCAGCATATCGGTGACGATCATGAAGGCGGTCAGCGAGACCGTGCCCTGCCAGATCCAGCCCGGCAGCACCAGATCGGCAATGCGCCATTCGATGAAATCGTAATAGCTTGCCGGATCGGCATTGACCCAGAGCGTGGCGAGCAGAACACCTGCGAGCAAAGCCAGCGCGAAGGAGCGGACATGGGGCGAGATTCTGTACATCGGCAACCATCAGCAACCGGAGAGGACTTTTCCCGGGCTTAGACCAGCGGCCTGAGCACGGGCAACTGAGCCGGTGGGATTGTTCGGCCCTGTTGCAGCGGGGTCGCGGTCGGCGCGCAGCTGCCGGGGCAGGTGCGTTGCCCCGGACAGGCGGCTTTGCCGCGCCGGGCTGATTTTCGGGCCTGGGGCAGGGTCTGAATAAAGGTATGGGGCCTGAAACAAGCGGGCCGGGCTGGCGGGGGGCGCGCGCGTGCGGCCTGGGCTTTGTCAGGCAGCCTCGCCGCGCTATATATCTTGCCATGAGCCTTTCAGATGAGATCCGCAGCTGTCGCCTCTGTGCGCAGCGATTCGCCCGGACCGCGACCCGGCACGCGCCGCGCCCGGTGCCCTGGTTCAGGCCCGGGGCGCGGCTGCTGATCGCCGGCCAGGCGCCGGGCGCGCGGGTCCAGGCTTCGGGCCGGCCCTTTACCGATGCTTCGGGCGCGCGGCTGCGGCACTGGCTCGGGCTGAGCGAGGCCGAATTTTATGATCAGAACCGGATCGCAATCGTGCCCATGGCCTTCTGCTTTCCCGGCTATGATGCGAAAGGCGCCGATCTGGCGCCGCCGGCGATCTGTGCGGCCACCTGGCGTCTGCGGGTGATGGCGGCTTTGCCGGAGCTGCGGCTGACGCTTGCGGTCGGCGGCGCGGCGATGCGCTGGCATATCGGCCCGGGAAAGGTGGCGGATCTGGTGGCCGACTGGCGCGCCAGGGCGGAAAGCGGCAGCTTCCCCTTGCCCCATCCCTCCTGGCGCAATACGGGGTGGCTGAAGCGCAATCCCTGGTTTGAAGCGGAATTGCTGCCCCAATTGCGGGCCCGCGTCCGCGCCGTGCTGGAGTAACCCCCCGATGAGCGAGATCCTGACCCCTCTTGATATGGCCCATGCCGCCGTTTCAGCCGATCCCGAGGATGACGCGGCGCGGCTGCGGTTTTACGAGCGGCTGGCGGATGGTGAGCTTTATCTGCTGCTCGCGCGTGAGGCGCAGGGCGAAACGCTTGAGCCCAAGATCTTTGAGCTGGAAACCGGGCCGATGGTGCTGGTCTTTGATCTGGAAGAGCGGCTCTCGGGCTTTACCGGCGGGGTTGCGCCCTGGGCGGCGCTGCCGGGCCGGGTGATCGCCGGGCTGCTGAAGGGGCAGGGCATCGGTCTGGGCGTCAATCTTGGCTGTGCGCCTTCGGAAATGCTCCTGCCGCCCGAGGCGATGGACTGGCTGGCCGAGACGCTTGATGCCGCCCCCGAAGAGACCCTGGCCCGCCCCGAGGCCTTCCTGCCCGCCGCTGCGCCTGCGGCGCTGACCGATGGCCTCAAGGCCAAGCTGGCGCTGATGCCGGGGCTGGCGAGCGCGGCGCTCCTGGCCGGGGTGAAATATCACGGCGGGCGCCAGGGCCATATCCTGGCCTTTATCGGTGCCCGGGCGGCGGCGGAACCGGCGCTGGCGGCGGCGGCGCGTGAGGCGCTGGTCTTCTCGGGGATCGAGGCGGGCGAGATCGATGTCGCTTTCCTCGCGCCCGAAGATCCGGCGCTGCCTGCCCTGGCCCGGGTGGCCACCCGCTTTGATCTGCCGCAGCCCGCCGCCCCCGAAGCAACCGCTCCGCGCCAGCCTGTCGCCCCTGGTTCTGACCCGGCCAAACCGCCCCGGCTGCGCTGAAGGCAGCAAAATGGGCAAAAGATTTGGGGTATTATTTAACCCCAAATTGTAACGCATTGAAATGTATATGTATTATGCTTTTCACTGCGCTTGACCGATGCCGGGCATTCTGCGAAAAGCCAGCATCTTAATAGCGCGAGGGGCAACCCTTGCCAGACTCCAAACTGGAATCACCGATGAAAACCTTTACCGCTACCCCGGCGGACATCGAGAAGAAGTGGATCCTGATCGACGCTGAGGGCGTCGTTCTGGGCCGCCTCGCCACGATCGTCGCCAATATCCTGCGCGGCAAGAACAAGCCGACCTTCACCCCCCATATGGACATGGGTGATAACGTCATCATCATCAACGCTGAGAAGATCCAGCTGACCGGCAATAAGCGGGATGATAAGCGTTACTACTGGCACACCGGCCACCCGGGCGGCATCAAGTCGCGCAGCGTGCGCGAAGTGCTGGAAGGCAAGCATCCCGAGCGCGTCGTGACCAAAGCTGTTGAGCGCATGATCACCCGCAATCGTCTGGGCCGTCAGCAGATGACCAATCTGCGCGTTTACGCCGGCGCTGACCACCCCCATGAAGCTCAGCAGCCCGCCGTCCTCGACGTGAAGCCGCTGAACGCTAAGAACACCCGGAGCGCGTAATTCAGATGGCCGATATCAAGTCTCTCGACGATCTGAAAGCCGCTGTTGGCACCGCTGCTCCGGCAGCTGCTGCTGAGGCTGCTCCGCGTACCGCAGTGCGTGACTCGCTGGGCCGCGCCTATGCAACCGGCAAGCGTAAAGACGCTGTCGCACGCGTCTGGGTCAAGCCGGGCTCGGGCAAGTTCCTGATCCGCAACAACAAAGGCGAATATGTCGATTATTCGCTCTACTTCGCCCGTCCGGTGCTGCAGATGATCCTGCGTCAGCCGTTCCAGGTTGCGAATGTTGAAGGTCAGTATGACGTGATGGCTACCGTTGCCGGTGGCGGTCTCTCGGGCCAGGCCGGCGCTGTCAAGCACGGCATCTCGAAAGCTCTGCAGCTGCACGAGCCGGAACTGCGCGCTGCTCTGAAAGCCGCTGGCTTCCTGACCCGCGACAGCCGTGTGGTTGAGCGTAAGAAATACGGTAAAGCAAAAGCTCGCCGTTCGTTCCAGTTCTCGAAGCGCTGATCCGCTTCTTACTGCGAATTCAGGAAAAGGCGCGGGGGCAACCCTGCGCCTTTTTCTTTTGCCCGGTATGGGCGGGGGCGACGCATGGATCCGGGGTGGGCCTGTGCAGCAGATCAGCCACGCCAGCCGGGGCAGGAGTGAGGGCGGGACTTAAAAAAAGGCGCCGGAGAACCGGCGCCAGGGGGGTACGGACAGGGGGCGGCACCGGCGTCAGGCGCGCCAGAACGGCCTGGCAATTTCCGCCTCGCGCGCTGCGTGCGAGATGCCGATATCGCGCAGCATATAATCATCAAGCCGGGAGAGGGCGCGGCGCGAGCGGCGGCGTTCATCAAAACGGGTGATCTGCATGGCAAGGCCGATCAGCAGCCGGGCTGTCAGCGGGCCCTGGACCGGCAAGGCGGGGAGGGCGGGGAGGGAGCTTCCTTTCAGCTGCGCCATGATGCAAACCTTGTATTGATACAAAACTGTTTCTCGCGTACATTTATAAGTACAATAGACCAATTCTCAAATCCAGCGTGATATTGTGCCTGATACAACCTGGTCCCCCGACCTCACGGCCTTCAGCGGTCCGAAATATCTCAGCCTCAGCCGGGCGCTGCGCGAGGCGGTGCGTTCGGGAGAGCTGCCGCCCGGCACCCAGCTGCCGACCGTGCGCGATCTGGCCTGGCGGCTGTCGCTGACCCCGGGCACCGTTGCCCGGGCTTATCAGCTTGCCACCCAGGAGGGGCTGCTCGAGGCTACGGTCGGGCGCGGCACTTTCGTTGCCTCGGCCCAGCCCAGACTTGGCCCTTCGCAGCCTTTGTTCATCGAGCGGCCGGCCCCTGGCAGCGGCTTCGTCGATCTGCGCGCGCCGCGTGTGCCGGAAGTCGGGCAGGGCAAGGCCTTTGCCGCGGCTTTGCAGGCGCTGAGCAGCGAGGCGGCAACCGCCGCATGGCTCGATTATACCAGTCAGAGCAGTGAATATCCGCTGCGCGAGGCGGTGCTCGACTGGCTGCAGGGCGGTATTATCGGCCCGGCTACCGCTGATGAGGTGATGCTGACCCATGGCGGGCAGAATGCGGTGGGGCTGGTTTTTGACTGCTGCCTGCGCGGTGACCGCCCGGTGGTGCTGCTGGAAGAACTGGCCTATCCCGGTTTTCGCTATGCTGCGCGCGCGGCGCGGGCCGAGGTGGTGGGCATTGAGATCGATGCCGATGGCATGGTCCCCGAGGCGCTGGAGGCCGCCTGCCGCCGCTATGGCCCCCAGGTGCTCTGCCTGACCACCGAGGCGCAGAATCCGACCAACCGGCGGATGCCGCTGGAGCGGCGCCAGAAAATCGCAGCCATTGCAAGAACTTATGATCTACAAATTCTTGAGGATGATTGCTATACCGTGGCGATGAGCGAGATCCCCAGCCTGCGCGCTTTGGCGCCCGAGCGGGTCTGGCTGGTCGGCAGCGTCTCGAAAACGCTGTCAGCGGCTTTGCGCTTTGGCTATGTGATCTGCCCGACCGGCCTTGGCGAGGCGGGGCGGCTTTCGGCACAATATGGCTTTTTCGCGCTGTCGCGCCCGGTTTCGGGCATGATGCTGCATCTGTTCCGCTCAGGCGCGGCGGCAGAGCTGCGCACCAGGGTTCAGGCTGAATTCCAGGTGCGGATCCAGCAGATGGTGAACCGGCTCGGCGGATTTGATATCTCCTGGCAGGCCACGGTGCCTTTTGTCTGGCTGAACCTGCCGATGGGCTGGCGCGCCTCGACGCTGGGGCGCGAGGCCGAGGCCGAGGGCATTTTGCTGCGCTCGGCCGATGAATATGCCCTGGTCGGCGGCCGCGCCCCCAATGCCGTGCGCCTGGCGATTGCGGCGCATCTGCCGCCCGATGAATTCGAGGCCGGGCTCGACCGGCTGGCGCGGCTGCTCGGCAATCCGCCCTCGGCGCTTTCGGTCTGACGCCGGTCAGGGCCCTGGCGCGGCCCGGAGGGGCCCGGCTCACGCTGTGGCACAGCGCCGCAATCTGCCGCTCTGGCAGGATAAAAGCAGCCGCCGCAGCGGAATGGAACGGTTGATCTGCAGTCGAGGCCAGTTGCCCCCGGGTTGCGCCTCGGGCATATAATCGGCCCAAATTGAGGGGCGTCAGTCCATTCCCTGCTTGCCAGAACAGATCTGACTCGTCAAAATTTGATCAAACACTCTCTGGCACGGCGGGGGGGCCGATGGCGCAAACCAAATCTACCGAAGGAAGGACCGGATGGCTGCTGATCACGCCTCCGGCGCTGGTGACATTGCTGCTCCTGGCAGCACCACTGGCCACCGTCCTGATTTACTCAATCATGACCGGGGGGCGCGGCACGGTTTCACTGCCGCTGACCGCAGAGAATTACTATAGTTTCTTCCGCAGCGGCCCGGGAAATATTCTCGATCTGATCTTCAGCGGTGACTGGGGCAAGATCCCCGAGGCGCTGAGCAAGGCACCCTATCTGCTGGTGATGGGAAGGGCGCTGCTGGTGGCCTTCTCGGTGACGCTCGCCACCGTGTTGCTGGCCTATCCGATCGCCTATTTCGTCAGCTTCCACGTCCAGGCCTCGAAAAAATCGCTCTGGCTGTTCCTGATCACCATTCCGTTCTGGACCAGCTATATCATCCGCGTCGCGCTCTGGCGCACCATTCTGGGCTATGACGGCATTGTTGACAGCTCGCTGATCGGCCTCGGGCTGATGGACAGCCAGCTCAATATTCTGTCAAACGGCATCCTGTCGATCATCATCACCTTGTCGCATGCCTATGCGCCTTTCGCCGTGCTGCCGATCTTTATCGCCCTGGAAAAGGTCGACCGCTCGCTGCTCGAGGCCGGTCAGGATCTGGGCGAGACCAAATGGGTCACCTTCCTGCGCGTCACTCTGCCTTTGTCGATGACCGGGGTGATTGCGGCGGTGCTGATCGTCTTCATTCCCACCGTCGGCGATTATGTCACCCCCGAGCTGATCGGCGGCGGCAAGGTGCCGATGATCTCAAACCTCGTTGAGGTGGAACTGCTGAAACGGCGCAACTTTGCCATGGGCTCGGCGCTGGCGGCGACCTCGATGATGATCGTGGCGGTGATTTCGCTCATCTTCATCCTGTGGAACCGCCGTTTCCTCGGAGGCCGGAAATCATGAGCAAAGCCCCTGGCTTTAAAGCCTATGCCATCGCCTATCTGATCTTCCTTTACGGACCGATCCTGATTCTGCCGGTCTTCGCCTTTAACAATTCGGCCATCGTCTCTTTCCCGCTGAGCGGGTTCACCACCAAATGGTTCACCGAGATGTGGGCCGATCCGAACCTGTGGAAGGCGCTGAAAAACAGCCTGATCATTGCTCTTTCGACCGCGGTGCTCTCGACCGTGCTCGGGATTTTTGCGGCGCGCTCCTCGGTGCGCTATCAGTGGCCGGGCAAGCCGGTGGTGATGGGCTTTATCATGCTGCCCCTGGTGCTGCCCGAGATGATCGTCGCGATGGCGCTGCTGATCCTGCTGCTCGGCATCGGCGTCAATCTGTCGATCTTTACCGTGATCATGGGCCATGTACTGCTCTGCACCCCCTATGCGGTGGTGATCCTGACCTCGGCCTTCCAGTCGCTTGACCGCTCGCTGGAAGAGGCGGCGCTGGATCTGGGCGAGAGCGCGGCCTCGACCTTCCGCCTGATCATCCTGCCACTGGTGATGCCGGGGATCCTGTCTTCCTTCCTGATCACCTTCACCATCTCGATCGATGAATTCATCGTGGCGAACTTCCTTGGTTCGGGCCAGCCGATCCTCTCGGTCTATATTTTCGGCCAGTTCCGCTTCCCGGCCAAAGTGCCCTCGATGCTGGCGCTCGGCACCATTCTGGTCGGGCTCTCGATCCTTCTTCTGACCATTGCTGAATATTTCCGTCGTCGCGGCATCGCAAAAACCGGCGGCAAGGATACCGGAGGCTTCCTGTGACCAGACCCGAGCAACGCCCCCAGGCAGATCAGCGCCCCGCGATGATCGAGTTCCGCGGCATTCATAAATACTACAGCGATTACCATGCCCTGCGCGGCATTGACGGCTCGATCCGGGCGGGGGAATTCTTCTCGCTGCTCGGGCCCTCGGGCTGTGGCAAGACCACGCTTTTGCGCACCATTGCCGGATTTGAGGGCATTGATGCCGGGGTCATGCTGATCGATGGCAAGGATATGGCCAATGTGCCGGCCAATGCTCGGCCGACCAATATGGTGTTCCAGAGCTATGCGATCTTCCCGCACATGTCGGTGGCCGAAAACGTCGCTTTCGGCCTGCGCCGCGATCCGCGCAGCAAGGCCGAAAAGGCCGCAGCGGTCGAGGAAGCGCTCACCATGGTCGGGCTGAAAGGCTATGGTGGCCGCGCCGCCCATGCTTTGTCCGGTGGCCAGCGCCAGCGCGTGGCACTGGCCCGGGCGCTGATCCTGAAGCCGAAGGTGCTGCTGCTCGACGAGCCGCTCTCGGCGCTGGATAAGAAAATGCGCGAGCATATGCAGGTTGAGCTGATCAAACTGCAGCGCCAGGTCGGCATTACCTTCATCCTCGTCACCCATGACCAGGAAGAGGCCCTGGTGATGTCGGACCGGATCGCGGTGATGTTTGAGGGCCAGATCGCCCAGCTCGCTGATCCCGAGACCCTCTACCGCCGCCCGAACAGCCGCCGGGTGGCCGATTTCATCGGCACGATGAATTTCATCCCCTGTGAGATCCTGTCGGAGAACAACGGCCAGATCGAGGTCGAGGCCAAAGGCCTTGGCCGGGTCACACTTGAGGCTGATCAGGCACCGCCGCCCTCGGGCGAGGGGGAGCCGGTGGTGGGGCTGCGCCCCGAGACCCTGACCCTGCTCTATCCCGGCCAGAAGGCCGATGAGCGCAGCGTGAAGGGTAAAATCGACGAGGTGATCTATTTCGGCGATATGACCTATTACGATGTCTTCATCGGTGGCACCGATGTCGAGGTGCGGCTCTCGATGCGCAATGTGCCGGGCCGCAAGGTGCTGGAGGTCGGCACCGAAGTCGAGCTGGCCTGGTCGCCCTCAGCCCTCGTGCTGTTTCGCTGAGAACCTTCCCCGGGGTGCAGGCCCCGGGGAAGCCTCCGGCGGGGATATTTAAGGGCCAGATGAAGGCGGCTTTTCATCTGGCCGCTGAATATCCCGGGGGGGGCGCTCTGGGCCGCCAGGGGCCGCGCCGCTAATCGTCGGGGGCGAGCACGCCCAGACCGCGCAGATAGATGCCGATCCCGGCCTCGAGCAGATCCTCGACGGGCCAGGGTTGGGCGCCGCCATTGCCGCGCAGGTATAATTCGACCATGCCGTGATTGATCGCCTGAATATGGGCCGAGACCATCGAGGCCGGCGGGCGGCGCGTGGCGGGCAGGGCCTCGAGCATACCTTCGGCGGCCCGGTCCATCAGCGCCCGCGCCCGCCCGGAGACAATCGCCAGATCGGGATGATTGCCGGGCTGCAGCCCGCTTTCAAACATCGCCTGATAATGGCCGGGATATTTGCGGGCAAAGGCCAGCCAGGCCCGGCCCGTCGCCTCAAAGGCCGCGAGTTTGGTCGGGCGGCCGTCATCCCAGGCGTAATCGAGCAAAGCGGCGAAAATGCCAAAGCCCTGGCGCGCCACCTCGGCCAGCAGATCATCGCGGCCAGCAAAATGGCGATAGACCGCCGCCGGCGTCACCTGGGCGGCTTTCGCCGCCTCTGACAGGGTAAAGCCCTGGGGGCCGCGCCCGGTGATCAGCTCCAGCGCCGCCGCGACCAGAGCCTCGCGCAGATTGCCATGATGATAGCCGCGTTTCACCCCTGCCTGCTTTCCTCTGGCCGCAGATCCGCCGGCAACAGCTCGGGCCCGCCGCAGATCAGCGGATCCGGACTGCCGATTTTAACCGGATCCTTGCCTTGATAATCCATTGAGAGCAAGACTTTACGGATCGCCTCAATCCGGGCGCGGCGCTTGTCATCCGACAGGATCACCGTCCAGGGCGCGGCGGCGGAATGGCTGCGCGCAAGCGTTTCGGCGATGGCATCGGAATAATCCTGCCATTTCGCCAGCCCCTCAATATCGATGCGCGACAATTTCCATTGTTTCAGCGGATCCTGTTCGCGCGCCAGAAAGCGCTTCAGCTGTTCAGCCCGGCCGACCTCGAGCCAGAGTTTGATCAGTACAATGCCCTCTGAGACCAGGGCGGCCTCAAGCTGCGGCACCTGGGTGAAGAAACGCTCGCGCTCGGCGGCGGTGCAAAAGCCGAAAACCTTCTCGACCACGCCCCGATTGTACCAGCTGCGGTCGAACAGCACCATTTCACCGGCTGCAGGCAGCCAGTCGATATAGCGCTGGAAATACCATTGTGATTTTTCGCGGTCTGACGGCGTGGGCAAAGCGACGACACTGGCGAGACGCGGGTTCAGATTCTCGCTGAACCGGTCGATTGTACCGCCTTTTCCGGCGGCATCGCGGCCCTCAAACAGCACAATCAGCCGCTTGCCGGTGGCCTTCAGATCGGCCTGCAGCCGGACCAGCTGGCGCTGCAGCCCCTCCATCGCCTGATCATAATCGCGGCGCTTCATCTCATCGCGGTAGGGATAAGAGGGGGTCAGAATGCTGCTGCCGTCATCGGCGCGGATCGCGGCGCGGATCTCTTCCGGCGCTTCGTCGCGGAAATACTGGCTGATGGCGCCGTTAAAGGGCAGATCCATTGGCGGGGCTCCGGGTGCTGTCAGGGGGCGGCCCCCCTCTTTAAGGGGGCCAGTCTGGCGGCGCGGCGCCGGGGCCGCAACTGCCTTCTCAGGCCTGAGGCAGGGCTCAGACCCTCTCCGATCCGATCAGCGCCGGATCGAAATGCGTGGTCTGATAGATCTCATTGATCCAGTTGCCATAGAGCAGATGCGCATGGCCGCGCCAGCGGTTGCGCGGCACCCGGGACGGATCATTGGCCGGATAATAATGCACCGGCACCTCGATCGGCGTGCCATTGGCAATATCGCGGTCATATTCCTGCTTCAGCGTGTCATTGTCATATTCAAAATGATTGAACACATAAAGCGCGCGGCGTTTCGGATCATCGACGAGGCAGGGCCCGGTCTCCTCGCTGTCG
Organism: Pseudogemmobacter faecipullorum; assembly: GCF_020539525.1. Taxonomy (GTDB): domain Bacteria; phylum Pseudomonadota; class Alphaproteobacteria; order Rhodobacterales; family Rhodobacteraceae; genus Pseudogemmobacter; species Pseudogemmobacter faecipullorum. Next base: position 275,460 of record NZ_JACDXX010000003.1, read on the forward strand.
AGCAGGATTTTCATCCCGTCGAGCCCTTCGATCTCGCCGCGTCGCATCTCGGTCCAGCGCGAGACCGGCACGAAGCAATCATCCGAGAAGCCGCGCAGATAGGGCGAGGCGGGGGCGATATTGTCATGCAGGTGACAGCCAAAGGCTTTTTGCTGCAGCAGATGTTTCGGCACGCCGTGGAAATAATTGATCATCGCCATGCCGCCCCAGCAGACGCCGAAGGTCGAATGCACATGGCTCTGGGTCCAGTCAAACACCTCGCAGAGCTCATCCCAATAGGTCACCTCGGAAAATTCGAGATGCTCAATCGGCGCGCCGGTGATGATCAGGCCGTCGAACTTCTCCTCCTTCACCTCCTGGAACGAGCGGTAGAAGGTCGCCATATGTTCGGCAGCGGTGTTTCTGGTCTGATGCTCGGTCATGCGGATCAGCTGCAGATCAATCTGCAAGGGCGTCGCCCCGATCAGCCGCGCGAACTGGTTCTCGGTCTGGATCTTCTTCGGCATCAGATTCAGCAGGCCGATTTTCAGCGGCCGGATATCCTGCCTCGCCGCCCGTTCGGGCGACATCACCATCACGCCTTCGCGCTGCAGCACGTCAAAGGCGGGAAGGGTTTCTGGCAGGGTAATCGGCATCGGGCTTTCCTGAACTGGCCGGCCTGAACGGACCGGGAGGGATAGCAGAGACCTAAGCCGCTCTGCGCTTGCGTTCAATGGCTGCGGCGATCAGCGCATTGAAATCCGCAGGATTGCGGACCTGGGCCACCTCATCGGCAGTGACCGTCACCCCCCATTCGGCCATCTGCGCATAGCGCGGCTGACGATGGGCGAGGGCGCGCGCATAGGTCCAGCGCACGAAGTGGTCGGGATCACAACCGGCCTCGGTCACGTCATGGCTGCCACGGTATTCCTCCCACATCTGATGCAGGAAGGCGGGCTGGTAATACATCGGCTTGGGGGCGCGGTCAAAACGGCGCACCAGCTCTTCGGTATGGGCTTCGGAGCCTTTGATCCAGACCAGCAGCAGGGTTTCCGAGAGCTGCCTCATCACCGGATCCTCAGGATTCCAGGGATCGACCACCTCACAGACCGAGCCGGAAGTGTCGCAGATGAAATGCTGATAGCCATAGAGCGCGCGGGCGCGCTCGATGAACCAGCGCGTGTCGAGCGTGGCGGCGATCTCGGCCTCGCGGTGCTGCTCCTGGCGTTTCATATATTCGCCAAAGGCCAGGCCGCCCCGGGCGCTGTCGCCGGGCTTGCCGAGATAGGTCGAAAGCGGCGCCAGATTGTTGAAAGTGATATTCGAGGCGATACAGACCGAATCGGACATCAGCAGCTCACGCAGCAGCGGCACTTTCATCGCCTCGAGCTTGAAATTATCGGCAATGAACTCGCCCATATAGCGGGTGCCAATCCGGTAATCGACCGAGTAATGGAACCAGCCGCCCTCATCCGGGGGGGCCGCGCGCAGCATATTCGAGAGATAGGTCTTGCCGAGGCCTGACATGCCAAACAGCAGCACCTGCTTGTTCTTGGCCTGGCTCCAGGCCTCGCCGGTGGAATAAATCATAACGGCCCCATGCGAAATTCAGCCCGGAGGTAGCCCGCGCGCGGAACTGAAGCAATAAAAATCCCGCTTCCGGGAGGCGGAAGCGGGCAGTTCGATGAAAAACGCTGTTGCACCAGCCCCTTGCAGGGCCGGAGCAGGATCAGAAGCTGTAGCCGACCTTCACCCCGACCGCGACCACATCATTATCGGCAAACTGGCCCGAGACCGGGGCATAGGTTTCGGCATCGCCGAATTTGATATAGCTCACCCCGCCTGAGACCTTCCAGGCATCCTGGGTCCAGGAGCCGCCCACGGTAATGCTTTTCATGCCGTTATGCGGCCCGAGGTTTGAGGTGCGGAAGTCATTGGCCTTTTCATAGCCGATCGAGACCATGCCCGAGAAATTCTCGGTGAATTTGCGCCCCAGCCCGAGGTTCAGCGTCACCACATTGCGCGGATAATCGACGAGCGCATTATTGGGGTTCTGCGGATCCGACGAGCCGATCGAGGAATAGAGCGGCGGGGTGATGTCAAAGGCCGACCATTCGCGCCAGCGCAGCGAGCCGAAGAGCAGGGTGTCAGCCGCAATGCCGGACTGGAAATCAAGCGTCAGCGACTGCGGCGTCTCAACTTCCATGGCACCGGCGGTGGTGGGCGCGCCCGGACCAAAGCCCTCCATCACTTCAAAGTCATGCTTGATCGCCGACTGATAGGTCAGCCCGACCCGAAGTGCGATATCAGGGCGCTCATAGGCGGCGCCGATGAGGAAACCGGCATCGGTCTCGCTCGAGGTTTCCATCGCATAGCGGCCGCCCGGGAAGGCCGTGTTGAACAGCTCAACATTGCCTTTAGTGCGCTGCAGTTTCAGACCGCCATGCACACTCCAGCTGTCGTCGAATTTATAGCGCAGCATCGCGGTGATGGCATTGGTCTCAATCTCGGCATTGGAGCCCGCGATCGGATAGGGGGCCGGGCCGGAGATAAGCCCGCCCGGGTAGGCGATATCCGCGCCCATCGGCTGATCGAAGACAATCGCGAGATCGAGATTGCTGTTCAGCTGATATTTCAAGCCGAGGCCAACCTGGCTGAAATCCTCAAGAATATTGCCCGAGCCCAGCGACACCCCCGGTGCAACCGGACGCTCACCGGTCAGGTCGGGCATCACCCGGCCATAGCTCAGCTCGACGTAATTTCCCTTTTCCCACAGGATGGCATAGGGCGAATGCGATCTTTCGATGCCGCCAGCCTGAGCTGCAACGGCGCTCAGCGCCAGCAGCGAAACGCTTGTCAGATATTTCATAGCTTTCCCCATCCCCTCCAAAGGCTCCCTTGGAAAAAGGCTATGAACCCGGGCCGTGAAGCGTCAATCACGACGCCACGTCACGAAAATATGACGAAGAGGCACGAATTCCGGCTGTGCCGGAATTGCCAGCCCTGCTTTCGCGCTGAAACAGAAAACGCGCGGCAGGGGTCTGCCGCGCGTTGTATTTTCAGCTCCGGAGCAGGGCCGGGATCACTCCAGCTCGATCGTGCCCGGCGGCTTCGAGGTCAGATCGTAGAACACCCGGTTCACGCCTTTCACCTCATTGATGATGCGGGTCATGGTCTCGCCAAGGAATTCATGGCTGAAGGGATAGGTATCTGCCGTCATGCCATCGACGCTGGTGACCGCACGGATCGAGACCGCGAAATCATAGGTCCGGCCATCGCCCATCACGCCTACGGTTTTCATCGGCAGGATCGCCGCGAAAGCCTGCCAGATCTCATCATAGAGACCGTGTTTGCGGATCTGATCGATATAGACCGCATCGGCCTCGCGCAGGATCGCCAGCTTTTCGCGGGTGATCTCGCCCGGGCAGCGGATCGCCAGACCCGGACCGGGGAAGGGATGGCGGCCGATGAAGCTGGCGGGCAGGCCCAGCTCGCGGCCAAGGGCGCGAACCTCGTCCTTGAACAGCTCGCGCAGCGGCTCAACCAGTTTGAGCCCCATTTTTTCCGGGAGACCGCCGACATTATGGTGCGATTTGATGGTGACCGATGGGCCGCCCGAGAAGGAGACCGATTCAATCACATCGGGGTAAAGCGTGCCCTGGGCGAGGAATTCCGCGCCCTCAATTTCATTGGCGTATTTCTGGAACACGTCGATGAACAGACGGCCGATGATCTTGCGCTTGGTCTCGGGGTCAGACTGGCCTTCCAGCTCGCCGAGGAACAGCTCGGATTCATCCGCCGCGATCAGCCTGATCTTATAATTGTCGCGGAACATCTTCACGACTTCTTCGGCCTCGTTCTTGCGCAGAAGCCCGTGGTCAACGAAGACGCAGGTCAGCTGATCGCCGATCGCCTCATGGATCAGGATCGCCGCGACCGAGCTGTCGACGCCGCCCGAAAGGCCGCAGATCACCTGCTTGTCGCCGACCTGTTCGCGAATGGCGGCAATCGCCTGTTCACGGTAGCCCGCCATGGTCCAGTCGCCGGTGAAGCCGGCCAGACGGACGAAGTTTTCATAAAGCTTCGCGCCCTTCGGGGTGTGATGCACCTCGGGGTGGAACTGCACCGCATAGAAATTGCGCGAGGGGTCAGCGGTGATGGCGAAAGGCGCATTCGGCGAGGTGCCATAGACCTCAAAGCCGGGGGCAATTTTCGACACATGGTCGCCATGCGACATCCAGACCTGTTCATCCCCTTCGGTGAACCATTCCGCCAGCAGCGGCAGATCCTGGCCTTTCGGGGTGACATAGGCGCGGCCGAACTCGGCCGTGCCATGGCCGGTTTCCACCAGCCCGCCCAGCTGATGCATCATGGTCTGCTGACCATAGCAGATGCCGAGCACCGGAACGCCGAAGCCCCAGAGGCTTTCGGGCGCACGCGGGCTGCCGGGGCGCGTGACCGAATCCGGCCCGCCGGAAAGGATCACCGCCTGGGGGGCGAAGTCTTTCAGGAAGGCGTCGGTGACGCTCTGATAGGGATGGATTTCGCAATAGACATTCAGCTCACGCAGCCGCCGCGCGATGAGCTGCGTCACCTGAGAACCGAAATCAATGATGAGGAGGCGCTGATGAGCTTGGGTCATGGCTCCGCTTAGGCCCGGGGGCGAAAAATCGCAAGAGGTGAGAGCGGGCGAAAGCACCTCATCGCGTGCGAAAATAAAGGCGAAACCCCGGGGTGAGGCGAAAGGCCACTGGCCGGGGGCTGGCGGGGCAGAGCCTGCAGAACTGCCTGGGCAATCTGCATCTGCAGGCGGGAAGCTTCTGGGCACGGCCCGCCAGTCCGGGCCTGCATTGCCCGAGGATCGGACCTGTCGCTCATCGGCCTCAGAACGGCCGGAACGGTAAGCCGGGCGAAAGAGCCCGTGCCGAATGGCGGCAGGGGGCCTGTAGAGCGCGATCTTAGGATCTGCGCTCGGCGGTTCAGTCAGTTCAGACGGACCTGTGATCGGCTTCAAAGCTGTCGGAATGGCGAGCCGGGCGTAGAAACGTTCGCCCTTTTCCTTCCGTTCTCATAGCTTTGCGGCCAGCGTTTTTGCCTCGATCTGGTACCAACAACGGCACTAAGCCACCGTAATCAAAAGTTTTATTCTCGATCGGGGGCTTAAAGTGGTAGGTGGTGAGGTTTACCCATTTCTTAGCAATTTCAATGGGGGCGAGTGGCTAGGCTCCAGACTCATTAACTTTAGAGCCAGAAGAGGACGGTTGCGGCGAGGGCTATGGCCGAGAGGAAGACAATGGGGCACCTGTCGTATCGGGTTGCAACTCGTCGCCAGTCCTTGAGCCTGCCGAACATGATCTCGATGCGGTTGCGGCGTTTGTAGCGGCGCTTGTCGTATCGAACTGTCTTCTTGCGGGTTTTCCGCCCCGGGATGCAGGCGCTTATGCCTTTGTCTTTCAACGCATCTCTGAACCAATCGGCATCGTATCCCCGATCCGCCAGCATCCACTCTGCCTTTGGAAAGCTGCGTAGCAGAGCAGCGGCTCCGCTGTAGTCGCTGACCGGACCGGCTGTGACAAACAGGCTGATCGGGCGGCCCTGGGCATCGGCAACGGCGTGAAGCTTGGTATTCATACCACCCTTCGTGCGACCGATCAGGCGACCACGCCCCCCTTTTTCACCCGCAGGCTGGAGGCCGTGCGATGAGCTTTCAGGTTGTCGCATCGATCATGATGGTCTTCTCGTCGGCAGCCTCCGATGCCAGGCCGTGCATTATTCGGGTGAACACCCCCATCCGGCTCCAGCGCTTCCAGCGGTTGTAGAGCGTCTTTGATGGACCATACTCGCGAGGCGCATCACACCAGCGCAACCCATTGCGATTGATAAAGATTATGCCGCTCAAGACACGGCGATCATCGACGCGCGGGCGGCCATGGCTCTTGGGGAAAAACGGCTCGAGCCGCGCCATCTGTGCGTCAGTCAGCCAGAATAGATTGCTCATCAGAAGGGGCTCCTGACACCTGCTGAATCACCAAACAGCAGCACAATCAATGGGTCCTGACCCTAGCGGCTCTGCGCTCATTTCGAAAAGGTGAAGTGACAGACGTGTTTCACAGGCGCAGCTGTTGACTGGGTGGCTCATGGCTGCGTCTCGGAGCAGCGTTGCCGTGCCCCCCAATCTGTGGCTCAGCATGCTCCGGGAGTGGAAGTGATGAAGTCATCAATCTCCTTGCTATCTGCATTTCTGGTCATTCTGCCAGTTGGTGTTGCTTCTGCACAAACCCTGTTGACCAATGATGCGAAGATGACGCTTTACACCTATGACAAGGATGAAGGCGGCAAATCCGCTTGCTACGATGATTGCGCGACGAAATGGCCGCCATACATCGGTAAAGCGGGCGAAGATAAGGGTGAAGGCTGGACGCTTGTTGAGCGTACTGACGGAACCCATCAATGGTCCTATGACGGAAAGCCGACCTACCTCTACGCCGAGGATACCAAAGCCGGGGATATGCTTGGCGACGGCAAGGGTGGGGTCTGGCACGTCATTAAAGACTGAATGTCGTGAGATTGACGCAAGGTGGCCTCGCGGTTCGCGGGGCCATTTACGTTTGGGAGCACCCAATGGCTGAAGACTGGACCGCCATCGCTGAAGAAGTCGCGGCCAGCCTTGCCGAGGTCGGCTTTACCGCGACCCTGATCCGGCCGGGGGTGCCGACCGGACCCGAGTGGGAACCCGTTCAAGGCCCACCCACCACGCACCCCATCCGCGTGATGCAGGACACCATTGGCCTTGGGCTGGTTGACGGGGCCGAGATCCGGGCCAGCGATATCCGCGTGATGATGGCGGCCGAGGGCGTCACGCCCACCACGGCAGACCGCATCGCGCTGGTCGCCCCGGCATCTGTCACCATCACCGGCAGTGATGCCAGCCCGGGTGGCATGGCAATCGTTCGCTGCGAGCCTTTCGACCCGGCGGCGTGGCGGTCTATTTCGATGTGATCCTGAGAGGGTAGGGCGCCAGGCCCCGCCATTCTTTGTCCAGTATGTTCGTGAAGGCCGTGTTGATCATCATCAGCGCCAGTGATGCAGATTTCAGCGCTGTGTCGCCATGTATGGATGCGCCCCATTCGGGTGCGAGCTGGTTCCAGACCTTGCTCAGCAGGTCTGACACTTCCAAATCGGTAAGCGGTGCTTTTGCCATCCGACCAATATAGGAGGCGAGCTTCGATCTTTTTCTTGGCGTGAGCGATCTGGGTCTGCAGGCGCGTTACAGCAGCTGGTTGCCTGTAGAGCGCAGCCTTGCGATCTGCACCGAGTGCCTCAATCAGTTCGGACTTACTCAGGATCGGTTTTAAAGCGGCCGGAACGGCGAGCCGGGCGTAGAAACGTTCGCCCTTTTCCTTCCGCTCTCGTAGCTTTGCGGCCAGCGTTTTTGCCTCGCTCTGGCACCAATAGCGGCACTAAGCCCCTGTAATAAAGTGTTTATTTGCGATCAGAGGCTAAAAGTGGTGGGTGGTGAGGGACTCGAACCCCCGACATCTTCGGTGTAAACGAAGCGCTCTACCAACTGAGCTAACCACCCGGACAGAGGCTGCGGGGCGTGGGCACCCTGCTCTGTGGCGCTGAGGTAGCCCGGGCGGCGGGCGGGCGCAAGGGGGGAAATGCGCCGGCCGCTTCTGTTCACTGGCGCACAGCCCCTTACACTAGGGTAAAGAGTGAAAAGGCTCTGGAAATTGCCTAACTTTGCCGCAGAAAAATAATTTGCCCTGCCAGGAGAGTGAGCCATGAGCTGGAACCCCGCCCTTGATCCTTCGATCCCGATCGGTGACCAGGTGGATTCGATTGAGAGCGTGATCGTGCCGCGTGCCCGGGATCTGGGCGGCTTTGAGGTGCGCCGGGCTCTGCCTTCGGTGCAGCGCCAGATGGTTGGCCCCTTTATCTTCTTTGATCAGATGGGCCCGGCGGAATTTCTGACCGGCGAGGGCATTGATGTGCGCCCGCATCCGCATATCGGCCTCGGCACGGTGACCTATCTGATGAAGGGGCGGCTGCATCACCGCGACAGCCTTGGCACCGATCAGTGGATCGAGCCGGGCGCGGTCAACTGGATGATGGCCGGGCATGGCATCACCCATTCTGAGCGCACCGATGGCGCGGCGCGGCAGGCGCCTTTGTCGATGTTCGGGCTGCAGACCTGGCTGGCGGTGCCAAAATCGCGTGAGGATGATCCGGCGGCCTTTGTGCATCGTGGCAAAGAGGATCTGCCCGAGCTGGAGGGGGAGGGCAAACAGGTGCGGCTGATTCTGGGTGAGGCCTGGGGGGCGCGGATGGAGCTCGAAATGCCCTCTGAGGTTTTCTATGCCGATGCGGTGCTCCAGCCTGGTGCGGCGATTCCCTTGCCCGATAACCATGAGGATCGCGGCATCTATATCCTGAGCGGCAGCCTGTTCTCGGGCGGGCAGGAATATGAGGCGGGGCGGATGCTGGTGTTTCGTCCCGGCGATCAGGTCTCGGTCAAAGCGGGCGGGCAGGGTGCAAGGCTGATGCTCTTGGGCGGGGCGACCATGGATGGGCCGCGCTATCTGTGGTGGAATTTCGTCGCCTCTTCGCCCGAGCGGATTCAGGCGGCAAAAGAGGCCTGGCGTGCCGGAGACTGGGCGCATGGCCGCTTCCGCCTGCCGCCGCAGGACAATCAGGAATTTATTCCGGCCCCGAATAATTAAATTAAATCAGGAAAATAGGGGTTTATTGACGCTTTCATGAAGAAGTTTTCCTTTCGGGGTGAAAAAACGGAAATCGGGTGCTTGACGCCACCCGAACCCCCAGGTAGATAGCCCTCACACCGGCTGGATCGCCGGAAAAGATAAAGTGCGGTTGTAGCTCAGTTGGTTAGAGTACCGGCCTGTCACGCCGGGGGTCGCGGGTTCGAGCCCCGTCAACCGCGCCACTTATCTTTTCGATGATCCTCTGGGAACAAATATTGCGCGGTTGTAGCTCAGTTGGTTAGAGTACCGGCCTGTCACGCCGGGGGTCGCGGGTTCGAGCCCCGTCAACCGCGCCATTTGTTTCCTGAAAACGCCTGTTGTGAAGTTTAGTGCGGTTGTAGCTCAGTTGGTTAGAGTACCGGCCTGTCACGCCGGGGGTCGCGGGTTCGAGCCCCGTCAACCGCGCCATTTCACTGAAGGTGGCATACAAAAAGCCGCGACACCTTCGGGTTGTCGCGGCTTTTGTCTTTTCTGCTCCGGGACAGATCATGCGGTCTGAGGCGGCGTAAAAGGCAGGGGCCCTGAGCCACAGGCTCAGAGCGCCAGCCGGTAGCGGATATGACCATCGCTCTCGACATAGCTGTCATAAAGCGCGCGGGCCCGGGCATTCTTTGCATTGGTATGCCAGTAGAGGCGGTGCCAGCCCTTTGCTTTGGAGAGGCGGATCAGATCATCGATCAGGGCGCGGCCGATGCCCTGGCCCCGGACTGCGGCGCTGACACAGAGATCCTCCAGATAGCAGTCATCGCCCATGACCCAGGTCGAGGGGTGATGCATATGAATGGCAAAGCCCGCCAGCCTGCCGTCAAAATCTGCGATCCGGGCTTTGACCACGGAAGCGGGGTCGATCAGCCTTGCCCAGGTGGCAGCGGTCACTTCGGGGGCAAGATCCACCTCATAAAAGGCGAGATATTCCTGCCAGACCTGGCCCCAGGCGGAAAAATCCGCCTGGGTCAGATCGCGGATGCTGATCCGGCTCATGCAATACGGTCCAGAATCCGCGCCCAGGAGCGGATGCCCTTATGGAAGCTCTGCACATCGTATTTCTCATTCGGCGAATGGATCGCGTCATCATCATTGGCAAAACCGATCAGCATCGCATCCATGCCGAGCACGGTCTTGAAGAAACCGGCAATCGGGATCGAGCCGCCCATGCCGACGATCACCGCCTCACGGTTCCATTCTTCCGAAAGCGCGATGCGCGCCTGTTCGAATTCCGCGCGCGAGGTGTTCATCACCGCTGCAGGCGAGCCTTCGAGATTGCTGTCCCAGGTGACGCGGGCATCAATGGGCAGGCGGTCTTCGACATGTTTGCGCAGCTTCACCCGCAGATCATCGGGATCCATATCACCGACAAGGCGGCAGGTGATCTTGCAATGCGCCTCGGCCGGCAGCACGGTTTTCGAGCCCGCGCCCTGATAGCCGCCCCAGAGGCCATTGATTTCCAGCGTCGGGCGGGCCCATTGCTGCTCGAGGCAGGAATAGCCCGCCTCGCCATGCGATTTCGTGTAGCCGACCGAATTCAGATAGTCGGCCTCATCAAAGCCCGAAGCTTCCCACTGGCGCTTCAGCTCGGCCGGGACCTCATGCACCCCGTCATAGAAGCCCTCAACCGCGACGCGGCCGGTATCATCATGGAAGCTGGCGATGATTTTGGAAATCTCGCGCAGAGGGTTCAGCCCCGGGCCGCCGTAATGGCCGGAATGCAGGTCGATCTTCGGCCCGTGCAGGGTAAATTCATCCTTCAGCATGCCGCGCAGCTGACCGGCAATCGAAGGCACGCCTGGCGAGACCATCGAAGTGTCGCAGATCAGCGCGATATCCGAGGTCAGCTCGGCGGCATTTTCCTTCATGAAGGGGATCAGCGAGGGCGAGCCGCTTTCCTCTTCGCCTTCAAGGAAGAGGGTGATGCGGCAGGGCAGCTTGCCATTGACCTGGATCCAGGCGCGGCAGGCCTCGATAAAGGTCATCAGCTGGCCCTTGTCATCGGAGGCGCCACGGCCACGGATCACATCGCCTCTGGCGGTTGATTCGATGGCCGGATCAAAGGGATCGCGATTCCACAGATGCAAAGGATCGACCGGCTGCACATCGTAATGGCCATAGAACAGAATATGACGCTCGCCCTCGCCACCATGGGCGACGACCATCGGATGGCCGGGGGTGGGGCGGGATTCGGCTTTGAACCCGATCGAATTCAGATCCGCGACCAGCCAGTCGGCGGCTTTGGCGCAATCGGCCTTCCAGGCGGGATCGGTCGAGATCGAGGGAATGCGGAGCAGGCCCATCAGCCGGTCAATGGCCTCTGGCAGATCTTTATCGATCCGGGCGAGAACCTCACTCATCTGATGGTTGCGCGATACTGCGGCGCTCATGGCACTCTCCTGACTGTGATGGTCCGGGCAGCCTATCAGGGGCAAAACCAACTCGCCAGAGCTGGCCGGATCGGTTATTTCGGGGCAGCAGGGCTGGCACTGAGCCGGGCCCTGCTGTGCCGTCCGCCGAAAAACCTCGCCAGAACCACCCGCCGGATTATCCCGCCGCACTGCCAGTTAAGGATCGCCGATGATACGTCTTGCCGTTCTTCCCATTGCCAGCCTTGCGCTCGGCCTGATGCTTTTGCCCGCGCTCGCCGGCGATCAGGGCGATACCCGCCAGAATGGCACGGCAAAGGTGACGCTCTGGTCGCATGCTTTCCTCAGCGAGGATGAGCTGGCGATGCTGCGCATGGTGCAGACCAATGATCAGGCGCTGGCGATCTTCGTGCCCGATAACAAAGGTTTTGCCGCCATGGCGGTCTCGCCCGATGACGGCTTCCTGCGCGATGGCCAGCCGGTGGCCTCGGCGATTGCCATCGCTGGCCTGCCCGATGCGCAGACTGCCACGAAGAATGCTCTGGCCGCCTGCAACCAAAGTCGGAAGGGGAAAAAGCCCTGTGTACTGGTTCTTGCAGTGGAACCTGGCTGAAAAATCCGTTATCCGATAGGGGGGCGACATTTCGTCCCCTGTTTTCGGTATGGCTCTTGACGCATATCAAGGCCAGCCAGAGCGGGCCGCTGCACAAGGCGGGCTGCATTAAGACGTGAGGACGGACCCATGAATTACGAGGCTGCGCTCGACGCTTCGCTTGGCAGGCTGCATGAGGAGGGTCGCTACCGGACCTTTATCGACATCGAGCGCCGCAAGGGTCAGTTCCCGCATGCGATCTGGACCCGTCCCGATGGCAGCGAAAAAGAGATCACCGTCTGGTGCGGCAATGACTATCTGGGCATGGGCCAGCATCCCGAGGTTCTCAGGGCGATGCATGACGCGCTGGACGCCACCGGCGCCGGTTCGGGTGGTACGCGCAATATTTCGGGCACCACGATCTATCATAATGAGCTGGAAGCCGAGATTGCCGATCTGCATGGCAAAGAGAAGGCGCTGGTCTTCTCTTCGGCCTATATTGCCAATGATGCCACGCTTTCGACCCTGCGCGATATTTTCCCGGGGCTGATCATCTATTCCGATGCGCTCAACCATGCCTCGATGATCGAGGGCATCCGGCGTGGCGGCGGCGCCAAACGGATCTTCCGGCATAATGATCTGGCGCATCTGCGCGAGCTGCTGGCGGCCGATGATCCGGCAGCACCGAAGCTGATCGCCTTTGAATCGATCTATTCGATGGATGCCGATGTCGCGCCGATCCGCGAGATCTGCGATCTGGCCGAAGAGTTTAACGCGCTGACCTATCTTGATGAGGTCCATGCCGTGGGCATGTATGGCGCGCGCGGTGCCGGGGTTGCCGAGCGCGATCATCAGATGCACCGGATCGATATAGTCAATGCCACGCTCGGCAAGGCTTTCGGGGTTTTCGGCGGCTATATTGCTGCATCTGCGAAGATGGTGGATGCGGTCCGCTCCTATGCGCCCGGATTTATTTTCACCACATCGATTCCCCCTGTGGTTGCAGCAGGGGCGGCGGCAGCGATCCGTTTCCTGAAAGGCGAGGGCGGTCGTGCGCTGCGGGTGAAGCATCAGGAACAGGCGAAAGTGCTGAAACTGCGTCTGCGGGGACTTGGCCTGCCGATCATCGATCACGACACACATATTGTGCCTGTTCATGTCGGCAACCCCGTTCATTGTAAGATGCTCTCGGATATGCTGCTTGATCAGTTCGGGATTTATGTGCAGCCGATCAATTTCCCCACTGTGCCGCGCGGTACCGAGCGGCTGCGCTTCACACCCTCGCCGGTGCATGGTGCACAGGAAATTGATCACCTGGTAAAAGCTATGGACAGACTCTGGGGGCATTGTGCGCTGAATCGTGCCGAAGCCACTGCCTGACCGATCCTGCAGGTGCAAAGTCCCTTGCCCTGTGTTAGCGTTACAGCAATACAAAACACCGTGAGTCGCGTTTTCTGCGCGAATCGGGCATAACAGGCGCCAGGGGGACGGGCATCGTATGATCGGCTGGAGGTCAGAACCTCAGGCAGCGGAAGAGGAAAAGCCAAAGGGCTTTGATGATTTCGACCTTCGCCTGGGCGATCTCATGCGCGGTGAACGCGCTACACTCGGAAAATCGCTGCTGGATGTGCAGCGTGACCTGAAGATTAAAGCCACCTTTATAGCGGCAATCGAAAATGCTGATATTTCAGCCTTTGAGACGCCCGGCTTTGTCGCAGGCTATGTGCGCTCTTATGCGCGCTATCTGGGGATGGATCCCGATCAGGCCTTTGCCCGTTTCTGCCGCGAGGCGAATTTCGCCCCGGCCCATGGCATGTCGACCCAGGCTGCTCCGGCGCGCACCGCCCAGAGCCGGGTGCGCAGCGAATTTGCCGAACCGCTGGCCAATCCCAATCTGGCTTTTGTGCCGCGTGGCGAATCCTGGCTGTCGCGGGTCGAACCCGGCGCGGTCGGCTCTCTCGCCGTGCTGGCGGTGCTGATCGGCGCGATTGGCTATGGTGGCTGGTCGATCCTGCAGGAGGTGCAGCGCGTGCAGCTGGCGCCGGTGGATGAGGCGCCCTCGGTGGTGGTCTCGCTCGACCCGCTGCAAAACAACAACCCGGTGCAGAGCGCCGGAGCAGGCGGCGATGCCAGCCAGCAGCTGGCCCAGGGCAATGCGGCTCCGGATGTGATGGACCGTCTCTATCGCCCCGAAGCGCTGGATGTGCCGGTCTTTATCTCGCGCAATGGCCCGATCGGCGCGATCAATCCCAAAAGCACCGGCACCCTTGCCGCCGCGACTGGTCTTGCCGCCGCCCCCGAGGCGGCCGAGCCCGAGATTCAGGTGACCGCTTCGGCCCCGGAAGGGGTGCAGATCCTGCCGGTGCGTCCGGCCTGGATGCGGGTCAGCGCGGCCGATGGCACGGTTCTGTTCGAGAAAATCCTCGACGCCTGCGAAAGCTATCAGGTCCCGGCGCTGGAAGATGTGGCCCAGCTGCGCACCGGCAATTCCGGAGCGGTCTATTTCGTAGTTGGCGGCAAGACCTATGGTCCGGCCGCGCCCGGTGCCAATGTCGCCAGCAAGATCGCTCTCTCGCCCGAGGCAATTACCGGCAAATATGCCGAGGCTGATCTGTCGGGCGACCGCGATCTGGCCCGGATCATGACCGCTGATGCCAGTGGCGCGACGCCTGATCTGGCGGCGGGCTGTGCGGCGACCAGACCCGCTCAACAGTGACTGAGAGGCGGCCCCGCCGGTTGCCCTCAGGCGCCGGCAGGGCTAAAGACTTGCTCCGACAATATCCGGAGCATACGGCATGAGTCTGAACCCGATCCGCCCCTGGCGTAACATCGAGCGCCGCCAAAGCCGTCAGATTATGGTCGGTAAAGTGCCGGTGGGGGGCGATGCGCCGATCACCGTCCAGACCATGACCAATACCCTGACCAGCGATATCCGTGGCACGCTCGATCAGGTGATCCGGGCCGCGGATGCCGGGGCAGATATCGTCCGGGTCTCGACCCCGGATCAGGAAAGCACCGCTGCCCTGCGCCAGATCGTGCGCGAATGCCCGGTGCCGCTGGTCGCCGATATCCATTTCCACTACAAGCGCGCGATTGAGGCCGCCGAGGCGGGCGCGGCCTGCCTGCGCATCAATCCCGGCAATATCGGCGATGCAAAACGCGTGGCCGAGGTGGTCAGGGCGGCGAAGGATCACGGCTGTTCGATCCGCATCGGCGTCAATGCCGGCTCGCTGGAAAAGCATCTGCTGGAAAAATACGGCGAGCCTTGCCCCGATGCGATGGTGGAAAGCGGACTCGACCATATCAAACTGCTGCAGGATAATGATTTTCACGAGTTCAAAATCTCGGTGAAAGCCTCGGATGTCTTCCTGTCGGCGGCGGCCTATCAGCAGCTGGCGGCGATCACCGATGCGCCGATCCATCTTGGCATCACCGAGGCCGGCGGGCTGACCTCGGGCACGGTGAAATCGGCGATCGGGCTTGGCTCGCTGCTCTGGTTCGGCATTGGCGATACCATCCGCGTCTCGCTCTCGGCCGATCCGGTCGAAGAGGTGAAGGTCGGCTATGAAATCCTGAAATCCCTCGGCCTGCGCACCCGCGGCGTGCAGATCATCTCCTGCCCGAGCTGCGCGCGGCAGGGCTTTGACGTGATCAAAACCGTTGAGAAGCTGGAACAGCGGCTTGAGCATATCAAACAGCCGATGAGCCTGTCGATCATCGGCTGCGTGGTCAATGGGCCGGGCGAAGCGCTGATGACCGATCTTGGCTTTACCGGCGGCGGTGCGGGGTCAGGCATGATCTATATGGCGGGTAAGCAAAGCCATAAAATGTCGAATGAGCAGATGATCGACCATATCGTCGAACTGGTTGAGGATCGGGCGGCAAAGCTCAGGGATGAAGAGGCGGCAGCCGAGGCTGCGCTTAATGTAAAATCTTAAGTTCGACGTGTAACAAGCTGTTATAAAATAAAAAACCCGCAAGACCACCTGGTCCTGCGGGTTTTTTCTGCTGTCAGTGCGGATCAGCCTTTACGGGCATCCGCCACCATCTGCCGCATCACATCAAGCGGCAGATAGCCGCGCAGCATGACATCGCCGAGCACGAAGCTGGGGGTGCCGTTCAGCTCCATCACCCCGGCGAGCGCGTAATTCTCATCGATCACCGCCTGCACCGCCGGATCGCCGGTTTTCGCCAGCACCACATTGGCATCATGGCCCAGATCGGTGGCGACGCGGCTCAGGGTTTCGGTGGTCATATCGCCGCGCAAAGCAAAGAGCGCATCATGCGCCGCCTTATAGGCATCGTCGCCGTAAAGCTGGCGGATGGCGATGGCGAATTTCGCGGCCAGCACCGATTGCTCGCCCAGAACCGGGAATTCTTTCAGCACGAAACGGATATTGCCGTCGGATTTCACCAGCTCTTCGACCTCCTGGAAGGCCTTATGGCAATAGCCGCAGCGGTAATCCATGAATTCGACGAGGGTGATATCCCCCTCAAGATTGCCGCCGGCCCAGTCGCCGGGGCTGTTGAAAATGCGGTCTTTATTCGCGGCCAGCATCTCGATATCGCGGCTGGCAGCATCGCGCTCCTCGCGCAGCTGCAATTCGGTCATGGCTTCGACAATCACTTCGGGATTGCGCAGCAGATAATCCCTGACCGCCGCGTCAAATGCGACACGCTCGGCATCGTTCATTGCGGTAAGCCCCTCGGCCTGTACCGGCGCCAGTGAGCTGACCGACAGAATGGCGGCGAGAGAGAGGGCGAGACGCATCAGAGATCCTTCCGGCTTGACCTGGGAGCAGCCCGGGGGCACGAAAGCACCGGGCGCAAAACTGGGCGCAGATTAAGGGGTTATGAATGGGCAGATCAAGTGAGGCCTCCCGTCGCGGCGATGTTGATGCCTTCATTGTGATGGATGTGATGGAGCGCGCCCGGGCGCTGGAGGCTGCGGGTCGCTCGATCATTCATATGGAGGTGGGCCAGCCCGGCACTCCCGCCCCGAAAACCGCGCGTGCAGCCCTGGCCGCCGCGCTGGATCAGCCGCTTGGCTATACTGTGGCGCTTGGCCTGCCCGAACTGCGTGCCGGGATCGCAAAGCTTTATAAAGACTGGTACGGCGTCGATCTGGATCCGGCCCGGGTGGTGGTGACACCGGGCTCTTCGGGCGCCTTCCTGCTGGCCTTTACCGCGCTGTTTGAGGCGGGCGAGAGGGTGGGGCTGGGCGAGCCGGGCTATCCGAGCTACCGCCAGATCCTGCGCGCGCTCTCGCTCGAGCCGGTGGGTATTCCCGCGAGCCTGGAAAACCGGCTGCAGCCGGTGGCGGCCGATCTGGAAGGCAAGGGGCTTGACGGTCTGATCGTGGCCTCGCCGGGCAATCCTTCGGGCACGATGCTCAATCACGAGGCGCTTTCGTCGCTGATCGGCTGGGCGGAAAAAGCGGGCGTGCCCTTCATCTCGGATGAGATCTATCACGGGCTGCATTATGGCGACCGCGCGGTCTCGGCGCTGGAAATTTCGCAAAATGCCTGGGTGATCAACAGCTTCTCGAAATATTTCTCGATGACCGGCTGGCGCATCGGCTGGATGGTGGTGCCCGAGGATCAGATACGCCGGGTCGAGCGGCTGGCGCAGAATATGTTCATCTGCCCGCCCCATGCCAGCCAGATTGCCGCGCTGGCGGCGCTGGACTCTATCGACGAGATGGAGGCGAACCGCGCGGTCTATGCCGAAAACCGCCGGCTGATGACCGAGGGGCTGCGCGAGGCGGGCTTTCGCAATTTCGCCCCGCCGGACGGCGCTTTCTACATCTATGCCGATGTCTCGGATCTGACCAGGGACAGCCTCGCCTTTGCCGGGGAAATCCTTGAACAGGCCGGGGTGGCGGTGACGCCCGGGCTTGATTTCGATCCGCTTCGCGGCGGGCAGACCCTGCGCTTTTCCTATGCCCGCGCCACCGCTGATATTATCGAGGGGCTGCGGCGGCTGAAGGCCTTTATGGCGGCGCGCGGCTGATCGGGCGACGCATGGACTTGCCCGGGCTTTTTGCGGATAATCGGTAAAAAGCCCGGACAGACGGGGCCGGACAGACGGTAAAAGACCGGACCAAAGGGACCAGGGCGCAGCACGAGGGCAATGATGCGATTTCTGAGGCAGTTTCTGGCTGTGGCTTTCTGCCTTGGCCTGACCCCGGTGATGCCGGCGGCAGCCGAGGGGTTTTCGGGTGGGCTGTCAACGGGGCTTTCGGCTCTGGCCCGGCTCAATCCGGGCGGCTCTGCGATCAGCACCGGCATTCAGGATATGAGCCTCGATTTCGCCATCAGCCAGCCGGTGCCCTGGCGGGTGCGGCTGCTTGATGAGCCGCCGCGCCTGGTGCTTGACATGCGCGAGGTCGACTGGACCGGCCTTGCCGCCGTGCCACGCCAGGGCGAGCGGCCCGATCTGCGGGCAGGGGTGTTCCGCCCGGGCTGGTCGCGGCTGGTGGTAATGCTTGACGGCCCCTGGCTGATCATGCGCAGCGAGATGCAGACCGGCGATGCCGGTGCGAAGGTGCAGATCCGGCTGCAGCGCGCCACCCGCGAGATTTTTGCCAGAGCGGCAGCCCAGCCCGAGCCGCCCGAATGGATCTTGCCGGTGGCCAGCAAACTGCCCGCGCCGCAAAAGCGCGGCTCCGGGCCGGTGGTGGTGGTGATCGACCCCGGCCATGGCGGCATTGACCCCGGCGCCGAGCGTGATGGCCATAAAGAGGCCGATCTGATGCTGAGCTTTGCGCGGGAGCTGAAAGAACTTTTGCTGCGCGACGGCGGCTATAGCGTGGTTCTGACCCGCGATGACGATATTTTCGTGCCGCTCGAGGCGCGGATCTCGGTGGCGCGCGCCGCCGGGGCGCATGTCTTTCTGTCGCTCCATGCCGATGCGATTGCCGAGGGCGAGGCCCAGGGCGCGACGCTCTACACCCTCTCCGAGGCGGCAAGCGATGCAGCGGCTAAGGCGCTGGCCGAACGCCATGAGCGCGATGATCTGCTCGCAGGCGTGGATCTGGCGGCTCAGGATGATGTGGTGGCCACTGTGCTGATGGATATGGCGCGCACCGTCACCGCACCGCGCACCGAAAGGCTGACGGCGTCGCTTGAGACCGCGATCAGGGGCGCCGAGCTGCGTATGCACCGCAAACCGCGCCAGAGCGGTGGCTTTTCGGTGCTGAAATCGCCCGATATTCCTTCGGTGCTGATCGAGCTGGGATTCCTCTCCTCGGCGCGTGATCTCAAACGTCTGACCGATCCGGACTGGCGGGCGAAAATGGCCGCAGCCCTTGCGGCCGGGCTGCGGGCCTGGGCGGATGAGGATCAGGCGATCAGCGCTTTGCAGGACTGAAGCGGCGGCACCCGTTCCGGGCAGATCCGGCCAGAACTGAACCCGGCGGTTCTTTATCGACATAAAATGGCCGGAGCCGCGCGGAAATTCACCGAGGGTTTTGACCCCGCCATGCGTCTGATATAGGGGAAAGCCTCCATCAGGCGGGGATATTGCGGTGCTGCGATTCATCGGCTCGTTCTTCGGAGCGATCTTCACGGCGGTGACGCTGGGCATCTTCTTTGGTGCCCTGACCATCGGCGCTATCTTCTGGATGTATTCGCGCGATCTGCCGGGTCATGACACCCTGGCGCAATATGCTCCGGCCACGATCAGCCGGATCTATTCGGGCGAGGGGCGCATCCTTGATGAATTCGCCGAAGAGCGCCGATTGTTCGTCTCGGCCGAAGACATCCCCGATCTGGTCAAAGCCGCTTTTGTTTCGGCCGAGGATAAGAATTTCTACGCCCATTCCGGCTATGATGCCGGCGGTATGCTGGCGGCTTTGCGCGAGGCGGTGGTCAGCCGTGGCGAAGAGGTGCGAGGCGCCTCGACCATCACCCAGCAGGTGGCGAAAAACATGCTGCTCGACGGCACCCGCAAAGGTGCGGCCGGGGTCGAGCGCAAGATCAAGGAAATCATCCTCGCCACCCGGCTTGAGGAAAGCCTGAGCAAAGAGCGCATTCTTGAGATCTATCTGAACGAGATCTTCCTCGGCCAGAATTCCTATGGCGTGGCCGCCGCTGCCCAGACCTATTTCAACAAGAGCCTGACCGAGCTGGCCCCGCATGAGGCGGCGATGCTGGCCGCGATGCCCCAGGCCCCGGGGCGCTATCATCCGGTGACCGCAAAACAGCGCGTCACCGACCGGCGCAATTACGTGCTGCGCGAAATGGCGCAGAATGGCTATATCACCCAGGCGGTGATGGAATCTGAGCGGCAGCTGCCTTTGCGTTCGGTGCAGAATGGCGATTTCCAGTCCTTCCGCGAGGAACTGCCGGGCCGGACCTATTTCACCGAGGAAGTCTCGCGGCAGCTGTCGCGCAACTTTGGCCGCGAGGAGTTTTTCCGCGGCGGTCTGACCATCCGCGCCACTATCGACCAGGAGCTGCAGGGCATTGCCGAGGCCAGCCTGCGCAAGGCGCTGGAGAAATACGACCGTGGCATCGGCATCTGGCGCGGCACCGGCAAGGTGATCGCCGCCGATCAGCTTGGCACGGAACAGGCCTGGCGCGCCGCGCTGAGCGCAACCGATGTGCCGCGCGATATCGAGGACTGGTATCCGGCGGTGGTGCTGTCTCTGGGCGATAAATCGGCCCGGATCGGTATTGAGGACGTGGCCGAGGATGGCGATGGCCATTTCATCCCGGCCGAGGATGTGACCTGGGCGCGCAAGCGCCTTGCCGATGGCAAGCTGGGCAAGAAAGCCAGCCGGGCCAGCGATCTGCTGGAACCGGGGGATGTGGTGCTGGTGCGCCGCATGACCAAAGACAGCGATGGCTCCTTCCTGCGCTGGACCCTGCGTCAGGTGCCGGAAGTGCAGGGCGCTTTCATGGCGATGGATGTCAATACCGGCCGGGTTCTGGCGATGCAGGGCGGATTCTCCTATCAGGATTCGGTGTTTAACCGCGCCACCCAGGCCGAACGTCAGCCCGGCTCGTCCTTCAAACCGTTTGTCTTTGCGGCAGCGCTGGACAGCGGCTTCACCCCGGCGACCATCGTGGTGGATGCGCCGATTGAGATTCAGACCCCCCAGGGCCTCTGGACGCCGAAGAACGCCTCGAACAAATACTACGGCCCGACGCCTTTGCGCACCGGCATCGAGCAGAGCCGTAACCTGATGACCATCCGCCTTGCCCAGGAAGTCGGGATGGAGACGGTGGCGCAATATGCCGAGCGTTTCGGCGTCTATGACCGGCTCGCGCCGCATCTGGCCAACAGCCTCGGCGCGCAGGAGACCACGCTTTATAAAATGGTCGCCGCCTATGCGATGTTTGCCAATGGCGGCGAGCGGGTCGAGCCGACCCTCGTCGACCGGGTGCAGGACCGCTATGGCCGCACCATCTATCGCCATGATCACCGGGTCTGTGAAAACTGCGCTTCGGGGGTGATAGCGGGCAGCGAAGGCCTGCAGATCACCTCGAACCGCGAGCGGGTGATGGATGCGATCACCGCCTATCAGCTGACCTCGATGATGGAGGGGGTGGTGACGCGCGGCTCGGCCTCGGGCGTCAATCTGCCGGTGCCGGTGGCGGGTAAGACCGGCACCACCAATGATGCCAAGGACGTATGGTTCATCGGCTATACCTCAAACATCGTCGCGGGCTGCTATATTGGTTTCGACCAGCCCCGCACCCTTGGCGCACGGGCCTATGGCGGCACGCTTTGTGTGCCGGTCTTCCAGGACTTCATGAAAGAAGTGGTGAAGAAATACGGCGGCTCGCGCTTCCGGGTGCCGCCGGGGGGCTATTTCATGAAGATCGACCGTTTCACCGGCGCGCGTCTGCCCGATGATGCCAGCGGTGCGAATGTGGTGGCGGAATATTTCCGCGATGGCGAGGATCCGGTCTTCGGCATGGGGGCGCTGGTCGATGGCGGCTTTGAAATGGGCCAGAACCTGCCGCTCTTTGCCCATGGCGAGAATGAGGGCGGCGCGGCCGAGGTCACCACCTCGACCGGCGAGACCCGGGTGATCCCCGGCAAGGCCGATTTCGGCACCGTCTCTTCGGGCGGATTGTATTAACCAGCACCGGTCTTCCTGCCGCAGCTCTGCGCCTCCCCTTGCCGGGAGGGCGCAGGGGCGCTAAGAGCCGATTCCGACGAATAAGGGGTAGAAGATGCGCGCCGAGACGCAAGCCAATGTCGAACAGATCCGCAAATCGCTGGGCCTGCTGGCGCAGCGGCTGGATTGGGAGACGGCTCCCCACCGGCTGGAAGAATTCAATGCGCTGATCGAACAGCCCGATCTGTGGAATGACCCGGCCAAGGCCCAGAAGCTGATGCGCGAGCGCCAGTCGCTGATGGATGCGGTCAATGGCTATAAGATGATCGAATCCGGGCTGAACGATAATCTCGAGCTGATCGAGCTCGGCGAGATGGAAGGCGAGGACAGCATCATCGAGGAGGCTGAGGCCGCCCTGAAAGCGCTGCTGGACGTCGCCGCCCAGAAAGAGCTGGAGGCTTTGCTGAATGGCGAGGCCGACAGCAATGATACTTTCCTTGAGATCAATGCCGGCGCCGGTGGCACCGAGTCGCAGGACTGGGCCGAGATGCTGGCCCGGATGTATACCCGCTGGGCCGAGCGCCGCGGTTTCACCGTCGAGATGCTCGCCGAGGAAGCCGGGCAGGAGGCGGGGATCAAATCGGTCGCCTATAAAATCAGTGGCCATAATGCCTATGGCTGGCTGAAGACCGAAAGCGGCGTGCACCGCCTGGTGCGGATCTCGCCCTTCGGTTCGGGCGATAAACGCCAGACCTCTTTCGCCTCGGTCTGGGTCTATCCGGTGGTGGACGATAATATCGAGATCGATATTCAGGATAAAGATATCCGTATCGACACGATGCGCGCCTCAGGCGCCGGTGGTCAGCACGTCAATAAAACCGACTCGGCGGTACGGATCACCCACTTCCCGACCGGGATCGTGGTGACCTCCTCGCTGAAATCACAGCATCAGAACCGCGAGATCGCGATGAATGCGCTGAAGGCACGGCTCTATCAGATCGAGCTGGACAAGCGTTCGGCCGCGATCAATGAGGCGCATGATGCCAAGGGCGATGCCGGCTGGGGCAACCAGATCCGTTCTTATGTGCTGCAGCCCTATCAGATGGTGAAGGATCTGCGCACCAATCACGAGACTTCGGATACCCAGGGCGTGCTGGATGGTGATCTGGATGGTTTCATGGCGGCGACGCTGGCCATGGATATGTCGGGCAAAAGCCGCGCCGATAACGAATAAGCCATCTCTCATATCTGTCTCAGAAAAACCCCGCCCGCTGCGCCGGTGCGGGGTTTTTTGTGCCCCGCAGGCCCCAGCCCCGCAGGCCGCAGCCCCGGATCAGCCGCCCGCGGCCTGCCAGGTCTTCACCGCCTCAACCGGCCAGGTCAGCATCAGTATATTCAGGCTCAGATTGTCGCGGATCATGATCAGCGTGCCGATCTCGAGCACCAGGAAGCTCAGCACCGAGACCCGGACCGGCATCCGCGCGGCAAAGAAGAAGCCGAGGCCCATGAAAACGCTATCCATCACCGAATTCAGCACCGAGTCGCCACTATAGCCCAGGGCCATGGTCTCATTGCGGTAATGCGCAATCACCATCGGCGTATTCTCGAGGATTTCCCAGCCCGCCTCGAGCAGCACGGCAAAGGCAAAGCGAAAGGCCAGCGCGTGGTGGCGAAACAGCGCCGAGGTCAGCAGGAAGAACAGCACCCCATGCAGGAAATGGCTCGGCGTATACCAGTCGGCAAGATGCTGGGAATTACCGGCGGTATTCACCCCGGGTTCAAACAGCCTGATATAGCCACAATCGCAGATCAGCACCCGGCCCATGGCCATCAGGCTGATCGCCTGGATCAGCAGCAGCAGGGCGGCGATGCGATACCAGAAAGCGGGTGGCCAGGCGGGGCGCAGCCCGGGCGGAGCGGTCATGAAGGTCTCATTTCAATGCAGTCACTCTGGCCTGAGACTGCGCAGTAAGGCCCGGCAGGGAAAGCGAAATCTGTATGAAACAGCGGCCAGAGTCAGGAATTTCGGCTCAGGCTATAGGGGCCCGTCGCCACCTCATCTGTCGGCAACTATCCCGGGGGGGGTGGGCGGCGCAGGCGCGCGCGCGGGCAGCGCCCCCCGGGCTGGCGCTGTCATAAAAAAACCCCCCGGAACCGGAGGGCTTTCAAATTCAGTGGGGCTGTCAGGCTCAGCCTTCGGTGACCGGCTCGGGCGGGAAGGGCGCATGCGGCGCGGCCACGCGGCCGGTGGCCAGTGGGTCTTCCTGACGCTGAACCGAGCCCTCGAAATGGGCGCCCGATTCGATGGCGATGGTCTTGTGGATGATGTCGCCCTCAACCCGGGCGGTCGAGGTCAGGCGGACCTTCAGGCCACGCACCCGGCCGATCACCCGGCCATTGACCACGATATCATCAGCGACGATCTCGCCACGGATGGTGGCGCTTTCGCCAACGGTCAGCAGATGGGCGCGGATATCGCCCTCGACGGTGCCTTCGACCTGGATATCGCCGGTGGTGCGCAGATTGCCGACCACGGTCAGGTCAGAGGACAGGACCGATGCAACAGCTTTGCCCTTGGGCGCTGAAGGGGCAAAATCCATCGAAGGTTTGGACACGGGGGCCTCCGGGGCTTTGGCTTTTTCCGCTTCAGGCTTCTGGCCCGGCTCGTTGATACGGCTCTTAGAAAACATCTCTCGCTGCCTTTATGAAGGTCATCGGATTGACGGCACTGCCCCCGATGCGAACTTCGTAGTGAAGGTGAGTGCCGGTGGACCGGCCTGAATTGCCCATATCACCGATCCGCTCGCTGCGCGACACCTTTTGTCCCACCTTGACCCGGATCTGCGACAAATGGGCGTATCTTGTCTCAATGCCAAAGGCATGGCGGATCTTGATCAGCCGGCCATAGCCATTCTGCCAGCCGGCATGGACCACCACGCCCTCGGCAGTGGCATGGATCGGCGTGCCGTAGGAGCCGGCGTAATCCTGGCCCTCATGCTGGCGGTGGCCCTTGCCGAAAGGATCATTGCGCCCGCCAAAGCCCGAGGTCAGCCGCACGCCGCCACCTGGGATCGGATTGGCAAAGGGGGCCTTCCAGGCGGCGAGCCGGTAGAGATCCATCTCTTCCATCTGTTTAAGGATGGCATTGGCGCGTTTCTCACTGGCGCTCAGCGAGCCGCCCCCCATGGAGGAGGCGGTGATCGGGGCCAGCGGGCCGCCCTGGCCGGAATAGCCGCGCCGCACCGTGGCGATCAGATCGTTGGGATTAAGCCCGGCCGAGCGGAACATCCGCTCCAGCGGTTCGACCGAAACCGTGACCGCCTCTTCCAGCCTGGCAAAGATCGCATCATGGCGCAGCTCCAGCGCCCGGCGCTCATCCTGGGCGAGGATCAGCTCATCGCGGGCCGCGAGGGCCTCTTCGCCGCGCTGATCACGCTCGGCGGCGGTCGCGGCCAGTTTGCTGCTGAGAAAATCAAGCGAGGCGACAGTGTCTTTCGCGCGGCCGATTTCGGTGGCATTGCCGCCCTGCTGGCTGAGGGCGGTGTTGAGCCGGCTCACCTCGTCGCGGGCGCTGTCGCGCTCGCGGATCACACCGCGCAGGGTGTTTTGCACCACATCAATGCCGGTCTCGAGTTCCCGGCGGCGGTCTTCCGAGGCGAGCAGCATTTCCTGCATCGAGGAGACCTGGGTCAGCGCCATATTGAACCGCTCCTGGGCCTGCAGCGCCTCACTCGCCCGCAGATCGCGGTCGGTCGAGAGCAGGGTCAGCCGTTCCTCAAACATCATGCCCTGACGCTGGCTCTGATCGCGCACTGAACCGGCGCTGAGCGAATGCATCATGAATAAGGCGGTGGCGACGATGGTCCAGGCCAGGCCCATGGCCCCGACCAGCACCACCAGCCCCTGGGTGACCGGGCGCAGCCGCAGGTAATGGGTGCCATGTTCTGATTTCAGATAGAGCCTTTGCTCGGGGAATACCGTTTCAAGGGCGGCATTGATCCGGATGGCTAATCTGGTCAGCAAGGGGCAATCCATCATCGGGGCCCGTCACACCCTTGCGGCCTCCGGCGCGCGCGGCCTGGGGGCGGGCGTCGGAACGGGCGTTTGCAGGGGCAGGGCGTTGCGGCGTTTCAGGGTGATTATCGCCGCTAAGTCCCTGTCGCAACCGAGCTGCGAAATTCCCGGGCGCAAGGCGCAGGAACTGGCCGATGATCGGCAAGATCCCGCCGATCATCCTGCGGTTGTGGCAAGGAACCGCCTTGTCATTGCCGCTGACCGGCAGAACGCCCCGGGATGGCCTGAGTCTGTGCCGGGCCGCTGTCAGGACCGGCCTGGCACCCCGGCCGCGCCTTCGCCCGAGGCCTCAGGCCGCTTCCAGGCCCGGGTCTTGTGGCCGGGCCGGAGGCGGAGGTCTGATGGCAGGTCTGGCGCTCACCCACTGCAGGCTCAGAGCGCGCGGGCGGCCGCGAGCACCTCTTCGGCATGGCCCTTTACCTTTACCTTCGGCCAGACCCGGGCAATGCGGCCCTCACCATCAAGCAGGAAAGTGGTGCGGGTAATGCCCATATAGGTTTTGCCGTAATTCTGCTTTTCGCCCCAGGTGCCCCAGGCCTCGCAGGTCGTGCCCTCGGCATCCGAGACCAGGGTCACGCCCAGCCCGTGTTTGCGGCAGAATTTCTCATGCCGGGCCGGGCTGTCTTTTGAAATGCCGATCACACGGGTGCCGGCTGCGGCAAATTCCGCAGCAAGACGGCTGAAATCCTGTGCCTCAAGCGTGCAGCCGGGCGTGTCATCTTTGGGATAAAAATACACGACCACCTTGCCCGGACGCAGCGAAGACAGCTGCAGATCCGCGGTTTCGCCTTCGGCCTGGCTGGCGGGCAGGGTGAAATCGGGGGCGATCTGTCCGGGTTCGGGCAGGAGAGAGAGGGTCATATGCGCGGCTCCTCGCTTCGGTGATGCTTCAGCTTAATGTTCCGATTGCCTTCACACCAGGATAGAGGCAAGGGCAAAGCGAAAAAACTCACTGCGCTTTTCGGGGCGCAGGGCGAGGGCCGCTCTGCGGCAGAGGACCGGCGAAAGGCAGATCAGGGCGTGACAGAAGGCAGCCAGGCTGAGCGCGACAATCGGGCCCCGGGCCCTGCCAGGCTGCAGAGCCCGGCAGAAGGGCTGCCTGGCGCTGAGGCTGGGCCGGGCATTGCGCCAGGTGCCGTCGAGACCGGTTCAGCTGCGCCCGTTTCTGGGGCAGCGCCGGAGCGCGGCAGATTTCTTGCCCGCCGAAGGGCGCAGGATAAGCCCAGACCGCGGAGAAGGCGGCGTTTTGGCATCGGGCTGGCCCTGGTCATGCTGCTGCTGATGCTGGGCGTTGGCATGGCCGCTATGGCTTTGCTGGGGCGCAATATCGTTTTGCCGGTCTGGGCCGTGGCCGAGCTGGAAGAGCGGATCAACCTGGCGATGAAGGCCTCGGGCCTGCCGCCGGGCAGTACAATCTCGATTGATGATGTCGAGATCGGCCTTGCCCCGGATCTGGCGCCGCGTTTCGTGCTGCGCGATCTGCGGCTGCGCGAGGGCGAGGGCCGCGCCGGGCTGGTGCTGCCGGAAATCCGCATGGAACTTGCTCCGGCACCGCTGCTGCGCGGCGAGCTGCGCCCGCGGCTGTTGCGGCTGAGCGCGGCGCGCATCGCTATGGCCCGCGATGAGAACGGGCTGCTGACCCTGGATCTGGCCGGGCTGACCGGCGGCAAAAGCCGCCCGCCTGCCGAGCTGCTGGCGGCGATCGAGCAGGTTTTCACCACCGGCCCGCTTTCCGTTCTGAAGCTGATCGAGATGGAGGGGCTGGCCTTTTCGCTGAAAGACGCGCGGGCGGGGCGGACCTGGGAGCTGGGCGATGGTCGTCTGGTGCTGGAGAACCGCGCCGATGCGCTGGCGGCCGAGCTTTCGCTGACCCAGCTCGGCACCCCGGCCCGGGCCTCGATGCTGGTTGAAAGCTCGAAACAGGATGCCTCAGCCAGGCTGAGCGTGACCTTTGATCATGTGGCCTCGCGCGATCTGGCGGCCCAGGCCGTGCCGCTGGCCATGCTTGAGGTGATCGATGCCCCGATCTCGGGGGCTTTGCGCGGCGCGCTGGATGCTTCGGGCAAACCGGCCGGGCTCGAGGCCGAGCTGACCCTTGCTGCAGGGGCTTTGCGTCCCGGTGAGGGCGAGGCCATCGCCCTGTCGCGCCCGGAGCCCGGCGATGCCCCGCCGGTGCCGCGCCGCCGGGTGCTGGAATTTGACCGTGCCGCTTTGCGCCTGCGCTACGATTCCACGCTGCAAAGGGTCTTTCTCGATCAGATGAATGTCGAAAGCCCCTCGGCCCGGCTCCAGGCCAGCGGCACGGTCGATCTGATGGATGCCGGGGGGGCGCCGCTGCAGCCCGGGGCTTTGCCGGAATCCGCGGTGACCCAGCTGCGGATCTCCGAGCTGATGGTCGATCCCGAGGGGCTTTTTGCCGCGCCGGTGCGCTTTTCGGCCGGCTCGGCCAGCTGGCGGCTCTGGCTGCGCCCGTTCCGGGTTGAGATCGGCGAGGTCAATCTGCTGGAGGGCGAGGAAAGGCTGAGCCTGAGGGGGGAGGCCTCGGTTTTACCGGGCGAGGGCTGGAGCGGCGCGATTGACGTGGCGCTGAACCAGATCAGCACTGACCGGCTGATCCGGCTCTGGCCGCTGGCGGCGGTGCCGAAAACCCGGAGCTGGCTGGCCGAGAATGTCGGCCAGGGCGAGCTGACCGATGTCGCGGCAGCGCTGCGCTTTAAAGAGGGCAGCGAGCCGCATTTCGCTTTGGATTACGAATTTTCCGGTGCCGAGGTAAGGGTGATCCGCTCGCTGCCGCCGGTGCAGAATGGCTATGGCCGCGCCACGCTGATGGATCGCAGCTATACGGTGGTGATCGAGGGCGGCGAGATCACCGCACCCGATGCCGGGGACAGGGATGCGCGGATCCGGGTCGATGGCTCGCTGTTCCGGGTGCCCGATATCACGCAAAAGCCCGCCAGTGCCGAGGTGCGGCTCTTGGTCGAGGCCGGGCTGACCGCCACTCTGTCGCTGCTCGATCAGGAGCCGTTCCGCTTCATCACCAAAGCCGGGCAGAAGGTCGGTCTGGGCGAGGGGCGGGCGCATCTGGTCGCCGATCTGGCCTTCCCGCTGAAGCAGAAAATCGCCCAGGAGGATGTGAGCTATTCGGTCAGCGGCAGGGTGACTGATTTCCGCTCGCAAAGCCTGGTGCCGGGCAAGCTGCTCGAAAGCCCGGATCTGGCGGTGAAAGTGACCCGCAAAGGCCTGAGCATCTCGGGGGCGGGCAAAATTGAGGGCGTGCCGGCGGTGGCGCGTTATGAACAGCCCTTTGGCAAGGAGACCGGCGGGGCGGCCTCGCTGCGCGGCACGGTCCGGCTCTCAGATGCCGGGCTGCGCCGTCTGGGCGTGGCTTTGCCCGCAGGCTGGCTGAAGGGCGAGACCGGGGCCGAGGTGCAGCTGCGCCTCGCGCGCGGGCGTCCGGCCGAGCTGAGCCTGACCAGCGATCTGAAAGGCGCCACACTTGCTGTGCCGCCGCTGAGCTGGAGCAAAGCCGCAGCCACCGGCGGCAAACTTTCGCTCGATGCGGTGCTTGGCGCCGCGCCGGTGGTGCCGCGTCTTGATCTTTCCGCTGCGGGCCTTGATCTGCATGCCAGCCTGACCACCGCGACCGGGGGCGGTCTGGGAAAGATGGAGATCACCCGGCTGCGGGTCGGCGACTGGCTCGATGCCACGGCTGAACTGAGCGGACGCGGCAGGAACACCATGCCCGCGGTCAAACTGACCGGCGGCAGTCTCGATCTGCGCCATCTGCCCAAAGGCGGCAGCGCCGGCGCTTCGGGCGGCGGGCGCGGGGATGAGATTTCTGTATCTCTCGACAGGCTGGTGGTGACCGAAGGCATTTCGCTGACCGGGCTCAGCGGCAATCTGCGCCCGGTCGGCGCGGGGCTGGAGGGGGGATTTGTCGCGGCGGTGAATGGCGCAGGCCAGGTGCAGGGCGCGACCATTGCCTATAAAGGCGGCACGGCGGTGCGGCTGACCTCGCAGGATGCCGGGCGCATCATGGCGGCAGCCGGGATCTTCTCGATGGGACGCGGTGGCAGTCTTGATATGACCATCCAGCCACGCGATGTGGCGGGGCAATACAGCGGTGTCGCCAGAGTTGAGAATTTCCGGGTTGAAAATGCACCGATCCTGGCGGAACTGCTCTCGGCGGCCTCGGTTGTCGGACTGCTCGAGCAGCTGCAGGGCGGCGGCATCGCATTTCAGGAGGGGGATGTGAGTTTTCTGATCCTGCCTGAAGGGGTGCAGATCGCCCGGGGGGCGGCCATTGGTGCCTCGATGGGGATTTCCTTCTCGGGCTTCTATCATGCCGCCCGTCAGGCGGTGGAGATCCAGGGCACCATCTCTCCGATCTATCTGCTGAATGGCATTGGCTCGATCTTTACCCGCAAGGGCGAGGGGCTGTTCGGCTTTAACTACCGGCTCTCGGGGCCGGTCAAATCGCCCTCGGTCAGCGTCAATCCTTTGTCGATCCTGACCCCGGGCATGTTCCGTGATATCTTCCGCCGGCCGGCGCCGGTCCTGAAAGGAGCCGGCTGATGCAGCTGTCTGATTTCGATTTCCATCTGCCTGAAACCCTGATCGCCACCCGCCCGGCGCGGCCGCGCAGCTCGGCCCGGCTGCTGCTGGCCGAAAACGCTGCGATCCGTGATCTGCATGTGCGTGACCTGGTTGATATTTTCCGCCCCGGCGACCGGCTGGTGCTCAATAATACCAAAGTGATCCCGGCGCGGCTGTTTGGCAGCCGCACGCGCGGCGAGGCGGTGGCGAAGGTGGAGATCACTTTGCTCGAACCCTCGGCCAAAGGTGGCTGGCGCGCGCTGGCAAAGCCATTGCGCAAGCTCAGAGAAGGCGAGAAGATCCGCTTTTCCGATCAGCTGAGCGCCGTGGTGGCCGAAAAAAGCGAAACCGATCTGCGGCTGGAATTCAGCCTTGCGGGCGATGATTTCGATGCGGCGCTGGCCCTGTGCGGGGCCATGCCGCTGCCGCCCTATATCGCCGCCAAACGCCCGGCGGATGAGGCGGATAAACAGGATTACCAGACCGTCTTTGCCCGCCATTCGGGCGCGGTGGCCGCCCCCACCGCCAGCCTGCATTTCGATGCCGAACTGCTGGCGGCTTTACGCGACAAAGGGGTCAGCTTTACCGAAGTGACCCTGCATGTCGGCGCGGGTACCTTCCTGCCGGTCAAGGTCGAGGATGTCACAACCCATAAAATGCATGCCGAATGGGGCAGGGTGAGCCCGGAGGCGGCGGCAGAGATCCGGGCCACGAAGGCGGCGGGCGGGCGGGTGATCCCGGTCGGCACCACAGCGCTGCGGCTGATCGAGAGCGCGGCGCGCGAAAGCGACGAAATTCAGCCCTGGGAGGGCGAAACCGATATCTTTATTTACCCGGGCTTTACCTTCCGGGTGACAGATGCGCTGATGACCAACTTCCATCTGCCGAAGTCGACGCTTCTGATGCTTGTTTCGGCGCTGATGGGCGAGGCAAGGATCCGCGAGATCTATCAACATGCGGTGCAGAATGACTATCGTTTCTTCTCTTACGGGGATTCCTCGCTGCTGATCCCCGCTGATCCTGCCTGACCTGCATTGCGGGTCTGGTCTAACCTGCTCTCCTGTCTTCTGAGGAAACCGCGATGCTGCGTGTGATTTACACCACCTGGCCCCTGCTTCTGGGCGTTTTGCTGCTGATGGTGGGCAATGGCGTCCAGGGCACTTTGCTCGGGATCCGTGGCACGCTGGAGAGCTTTGGCCCGTTCCAGCTCTCGGTGGTGATGTCGGCCTATTTTGCCGGCTTCCTGCTCGGCTCGCGGCTGGTGCCCGAGATGCTGCGCCATGTCGGCCATATCCGGGTCTTTGCCGCGCTCGGCTCGCTGATCTCGGCCATTCTGGTGCTCTATCCGCTGCTGCTCGACTGGCAGGTCTGGGCGCTGATGCGGATCGTGATCGGCTTTGGATTCTCGGGGATCTACATCACCGCCGAAAGCTGGCTGAACAGCATCTCGACCAATGAAAACCGCGGCCAGGCGCTTTCGGCCTATATGATCGTGCAGATGGTCGGGATTGTGACCGCTCAGGGGCTGATCGCCTATGGCGATCCGCTGGGCTATGATCTGTTCATCATCCCCTCGGTCATGGTGTCCTTCGCCTTCCTGCCGCTGCTCCTGGCCACTTTCCCGACCCCCAGTTTTGAGAGCGGCGAGCGGCTGGGCTTTCGTGAGCTGTACAAAATCTCGCCGCTTGGCTGCGTGGGGATGTTCCTGATCGGCGGCATTTTCTCGTCGATGTTTGGTATGGCCTCGGTCTGGGGCACGCTCAGCCTGCTGACGGTCAAGGAGATCGCGCTGTTCTCCTCGGCGCTCTATATCGGCGGGCTGATCATGCAATATCCGATCGGCAAGCTTTCGGACCGGGTCGACCGGCGGAAGGTCATGCTGTGGCTGTCAGTGATTGCAGCCCTGGTGATGCTGGTGGCAACGGTTTTCAGCCTGCCGTTCTGGGCGCTGCTGATCGTGGCGGCGCTGCTCGGCGGTATCACCTATCCGGTCTATGGTCTGCTGATCGCCTATACCAATGATTACCTGTCGAAAGAGCAGATGGCGGCGGCTTCGGCCGGGCTGCTGTTCATCAATGGCATCGGCTCGATCTTCGGGCCGCTGATCACCGGCTGGATGATGGGCGTGATCGGCACGCGCAGCTTCTTTCTGTTCAACGGCGCGCTTTACGCCATGCTGGCGGGCTATGCCGCCTGGCGGATGACCCGGCGCGCGACGCCCCTGGCCACCGGCGTCTTCGTCAGGCTGAGCCCGACCGCTTCGGCTGTGGCTTCGGTTGCCGTGGTCGAGAGCGCGGCCGAGATCAATCCTTCGCCGGAAAATCCAGAAGCCGCGGCCGAGGCCGCCGAGGCGCTGATCATTCAGCCGCGTGAGGCGGCGGCACCAGGCGATGTGCCCGCGCCGGAGGAGAAGGCCGGGCGCCCGGACGGGGAAGGGGAGGCGCGCCCGCCGCAGGGCTGAGGGATTGCAACCCCGGATCAGGCCTGACACTCTGGCAAAAATGCGGAGGCGCTGATGTCTGATCCTGTTGACGTTCTTGATTTCTGGCTGGGCGATATCGGCCCTGAGGGCTGGTATCTCGGCGGTGCCGAAATTGATGCGCGCTGCAGCGAATTGTTCAGCGAAGAGCTGGCCGCCCTCAGCGATGGCGGGCTGGAACACTGGGTTGAGGGTACGGTCGGCACATTGGCCTATCTGATCCTCGCCGATCAGCTGTCGCGCAATATCCATCGCGGCAAGGCTGCGGCCTTTGCCGCCGACCCGCTGGCCCGGGCGGCGGCACGCCGTGCCATTGCGGCGGGCTGGGATCTGGGCGCGCCCGAGCCCGAGCGCCAGTTCTTCTATATGCCGTTTGAACATTCCGAGGATCTGCAGGATCAGGCCCTGTCGGTGCAGCTGTTTACCGAGCGTATGCCAGGGGCGGACGAAACCCTGTTACATGCGAAAGCGCATCAGGAAATCATCCGCCGTTTTGGCCGTTTTCCCTTCCGCAACAAGGCGCTGGGGCGCGAAACCACGCCGGAGGAACAGGCTTTCCTCGATGCCGGGGCCTATGCTGCTGTGGTGGAAAGCCTGCGCTGAGGCTATGCATCGGCTGCAAGGGGCTGCGGCGCAGCCTTTATTGCTTGCCTGCGGCAGATAGTTTAAGGGTGAACCAGTTTGAGCAGGGAGAGAATGATGGCAGAGCAGAGCTTTGATGTGATCGTGATCGGCGCCGGCCCCGGCGGCTATGTTGCCGCGATCCGCGCCGCACAGCTGGGCAAAAAAGTTGCCATGGTTGAGCGCGAGCATCTGGGCGGCATCTGCCTCAACTGGGGCTGTATCCCGACCAAGGCTTTGCTGCGCTCGGCGGAAGTGTTCCATCTGATGCACCGCGCCAAGGAATTTGGCCTCAAAGCTGAAAATCTCGGCTTTGATCTCGACGCCGTGGTGGCGCGTTCGCGCGGCGTGGCCAAACAGCTTTCGGGTGGCATCGGTCATCTGATGAAGAAAAATAAGATCACCGTCTTCATGGGCACCGCTTTCCTCGCGAAAGCGGGCGTGGTCGAGGTGAAGACCGAGAAGGGCAGCGAGACCCTGAAGGCGAAAGACGTGATCCTCGCCACCGGCGCGCGGGCGCGTGAAGTGCCGGGGCTGGAAGCGGATGGCGATCTGGTCTGGAGCTATAAACATGCCCTCGTTGCCAGCCGGATGCCGAAAAAGCTGCTGGTGATCGGCTCGGGCGCGATTGGCATCGAATTTGCCAGCTTCTTCAATACTCTCGGCGCCGATACCACCGTGGTCGAGGTGATGGACCGCATCCTGCCGGTCGAGGATGCCGAAATCTCGGCTTTTGCCAAGAAAAGCTTCGTCAAACAGGGGATGAAGATCCTTGAGAAAGCCGGCGTCAAAAAACTCGACCGCAAGCCGGGTGTCGGCGTTACCGCTCATATCGAGCAGGATGGCAAAATCACCACCCATGAATTCGACACGGTGATCTCGGCGGTCGGCATTGTCGGCAATGTCGAAAACCTCGGGCTGGAAGGCCTCGGGGTGAAAATCGACCGCAGCCATGTCGTCACCGATGAATTCTGCCGCACCGGCGTTCCGGGCCTCTATGCTATTGGTGATATCGCCGGGGCGCCCTGGCTGGCGCATAAGGCCAGCCATGAGGGTGTGATGGTGGCCGAGCTGATCGCGGGCAAACATCCGCATCCGATCAAGCCGGGCTCCATCGCCGGCTGCACCTATTGCCATCCGCAGATCGCCAGCGTTGGCCTGACCGAGGCAAAGGCGAAAGAGCAGGGGCTTGATATCAAAATCGGCCGTTTCCCCTTTATCGGCAATGGCAAGGCGATTGCTCTGGGCGAGGCCGAGGGCATGGTGAAAACCATCTTCGATGCAAAGACCGGCGAGCTGCTGGGCGCGCATATGGTGGGCGCCGAAGTGACCGAGATGATCCAGGGCTATGTCGTGGGTCGCCAGCTTGAGACCACCGAGGAAGATCTGATGAACACCGTCTTCCCGCATCCGACGCTGTCGGAGATGATGCATGAGGCGGTGCTCGACGCTTACGGTCGCGCCATTCATATGTAAGCTTTTGCCGGGCCGGCCTTCGGGCTGGCCCGCAACGGCCTTGGCCCGGAACCGCTCTGGCCCCGGGATCGGCCGCTCAGCCGATCCGGCTCAGCATTCTGTCGGCCATCTCGCCATATCCGCTGGCGCGCAGCCCCTCGGCCGCGCCCAGATAATCGCGGGCCTCGCGGTTCTGGCTGAGCTTTGATTTTGCCAGAACCTTTGTGACGCGCATCCTGAAGGCGACAATCGCGCCGAGCATCTGGCTGATATAATCGGGCGGTGCATCCGTCATCCGCCAGGCCCCGGCACCATTCACCCGGCGCTCATGGCCGCGGGTCAATAAAGCCACTGCGGCGCGTTTAGCAGCCTCATCATGCTGGAAGCTGAGGCTGCCATAGACATGAACCACCTCGTAATTCCAGGTCGGCACATGGCGATGATGCTCTTGTTTGCCGGGATAAAAATTCGGCGAGACATAGGCATCCCCGCGCCGGAATACCGCCAGCACCTCCTGATCGGCAGGGATCAGCCGGTGCATATCATTGGCCAGCGCCACATGGCCGATCAGATCGCCGCCCGGGGCCTGAAACAGCGGCAGATGGTTGGCGATCAGCCCGGTTTCGGTCTGGGCAATGATGCAGGCCAGCGGCGCCTCGCTGATAACAGCGGCGATGACCGCGGGGTCGGCCTCTGCGAAATGCGGCGGGATATACATCTGTGGCCCTGCCAGTGATTGTGCGCTCCGCTCATTCTGCGCAAACAGCTGTGGCAGTGCACCTTTGCCCTTTAGCAGGCCGCGTTTTTCAGCCGCCCGCGGCTGATGCACCCGGGCCGCCCTCTGGCAAGGGCGCATCAGCGCGTGTTTTGAGGCGCAAGCGGGCCGGGCGGATGATTACGGATGGCCTGGTGATTGCGGGGCGTCATCACAGATCTGATACCAGCCCGGCTTCTCAGCGGTGAATTCGTGGAACTGATTCTTCAGCCCGATATCCCCGTCGAGGGCATTTGCTGCGACAGGGAAGCTGGCCTCCTCCGAGAGGATTTCACCGAGCGAGCTGCCGCAGATTTTGCAAAAGCACCGGCCATATTTATAGGGGGCCTCGGGCATGTAGCGTGCGACATGCTCCTTGCCCTGGTGCCATTTCAGATCTTCTTTTCTGGTGAAAACGATCGTGCTGGCGCCTGCCTTACGGCATCTGGAACAATGGCATGTTCCCATCATCGCCGGGATAGCCAGAAGTTCAAATTTCACCGCGCCACAGCAGCAGCTGCCCTGAATCATGACCGTCCCCTCTCTTCGTTCAGATGGTCGGAACAATACAGGAACATATGCCAGATTGCAATGCCGGCAATCGACTTTTCCCCAGAAATGCGGCAGTGCTTAACCCGGCCGGAGCGCGGTCAGGTTTTCGCCGGCGACAGCTGCCGGACCGGGCGGGAAGATGCAGCTCGGGGCTTGTACTTCCCCGTGACCCCGGCTATACGCGCGGCACTTCACAGGCGGAGGCGGGCCTTTGCGGGGAGAAATCCTGTACTGGTCCACCGGTTGGGGCATCTGCCCTGAGACCCTCCGCTGAGGCACAAACCGGAAAGGACCATTAAGATGGCACTCCCTGATTTCTCGATGCGTCAGCTGCTCGAAGCTGGTGTTCACTACGGCCACCAGACCCAGCGCTGGAACCCGCGCATGGCCGAATATATCTACGGCGATCGCAACGGCATCCATATCGTTGACCTGACCCAGACCGTTCCGATGCTGGAACAGGCGCTGAAAGCGGTCCGTGACACCGTTGCAAAAGGCGGCCGTATCCTCTTCGTCGGCACCAAGCGTCAGGCCCAGAAGCCGATCGCTGAAGCCGCTGAGAAATGCGCTCAGTACTATATGAACCACCGCTGGCTGGGCGGCACGCTGACCAACTGGAAAACCGTTTCCCAGTCGATCCAGCGTCTGAAAAACATCGACGAGGTGCTCTCGGCAGGCGGCGAAGGCCTGACCAAGAAAGAGCGTCTGAACATGGAACGCGACCAGGCTAAGCTGCAGGCTTCGCTGGGCGGCATCCGTGAGATGGGCGGCGTTCCGGACCTGCTGTTCATCATCGATGTTGGTAAAGAAGACCTGGCCATCCAGGAAGCTCAGAAGCTGGGCATCCCGGTTGTTGGCATTGTCGACACCAATAACTCGCCCAAAGGCGTGAACTATGTGATCCCGGGCAACGATGACGCCGCCCGCGCGATCAGCCTGTACTGCGACCTGGTCGCACGTGCGGCTCTCGAAGGCATGTCGGCTCAGCTGGGTGCTGCCGGTGTTGACCTCGGCGCGCTGGAAGCTGCTCCGGAAGAAGAAGCAGCCGAAGAGGCCTGATCACAGGGCAGGGGGCGCCAGCGCCCCCTTTTCTGTCACGAGGATGTCGCGCGGCGGGCTTAGTTCCGCCGTGCCCCGTTTCCGAAGGAGCTGAATGATGAGCATCACCGCAGCAATGGTGAAAGAACTGCGCGAAACCACCGGCGCAGGCATGATGGACGCGAAAAAAGCGCTGACCGAAGTCAATGGCGACATGGAAGCCGCTATCGACTGGCTGCGCACCAAAGGTCTGGCGAAAGCCGCGAAGAAAGCAGACCGCGTGGCTGCTGAGGGTCTGGTCGGCGTGGCAGTTGCCGCGGGCAAAGGCGTCGCGGTCGAGATCAACTCGGAAACCGACTTCGTTGCCAAAAACGCTGATTTCCAGGCTCTGGTGCGTGATATCGCCGGCGTCGCACTGGAAGTCGGTGGTTCGGTCGAAGCGGTGAAAGCGGCAAATCTGAACGGCAAAACCGTTGAGGATACCCTGACCGCAGCGATCGCAACGATTGGCGAAAAGATGGATTTCCGTCGTTTCGTCTCGATCGAAGGTGATACCGTTGTCTCTTATGTGCATAATGCTGCAACCGAAGGCATGGGCAAAATCGGCGTTCTCGTCGCTCTGAAAGGCGATGCGGCCAAGGCCCTGGAAATCGGCAAGCAGTTTGCAATGCATATCGCTGCCACCAGCCCGCTGTCGCTGTCGGAAGCCACCCTGGATCCGGCAATCGTCGAGCGCGAACTGCAGGTTCAGACCGCTAAGGCCCTGGAAGAAAACGCTTCCTCGGACAAGCCGAAGCCCGAGCAGGTCATCCACAACAACATCATCCCGGGCCGGATGAAGAAATTCCTGGCAGAAAACACGTTGCTCGGCCAGGCTTTCGTCATCAATCCCGATCTGACCGTTGAGGCTGCTGCCAAAGAAGCCGGCGTTGAGATCACCTCGTTTGCCCGCGTCGCTGTCGGCGAAGGCATCGAGAAGAAAGAAGAAGATTTCGCAGCAGAAGTTGCGAAAACCCTGTCGGGCGGCTGATCGCTTTTCAGTGGAAAACAGAAAGGCCGCATCTTCGGATGCGGCCTTTTCTTTTGGCGCCGGAGGGTTTTGTCCCTGGGCCTTCGCCACGGGCCGGGCAGGGCTTGTCGCCCCGGGTTTCAGCGGGCCGCCTGGGCCATATGTTCGGGCGCATGCTGGAAAATCATATTCAGCAGCGCCCCCTTGGCCACCGCATGGGCCGTGGTCTCGACCGCCAGCGCATCGCGCGCCAGACGCAGATGTTTTTCTACCATCGCCGCCGAAACCCCCATCAGCAGCGCCACATCCTGGGTGGTTTTGCCATCGGCGACCCATTCCAGCGCCTCCCGCTGCCGCGGGCTGAGCGCCCGGGCCCGGCTGAGCTGCGGCAGCTGCACGATGCGCAGATGCATCATATTGGCCACGGCGGCGATTTCATCCTGACGCTCGGCAAAGATCGCCTCAACATCACCGACAGAAAGACCGGGATCGGCAATCAGCCCCAGCGCGCCTTTGGCGCGGACCGAGGCATCGGGGAAGCTGACCGAAATTCCGGCCCGGATCCCGGCTGCAAGATTGGCGCGGACGGTCTCCATCTGATCAGCCGGAAGCTTGCCGGCGCTATAGGCGTCATGCACCCATTTCCAGGTGCTCAGCCCGGTATTCTGCTCGGCCCAGCGAAACATCGGCGAGCGCGCCCAGGCACCAATGTCAAAATAGCGCTGCGCATAGGCACTGTCACAGGTGGAGAGGAATAAAGCATCATCGGGATAGCCGATGGTTCTCAGATGTCTGAACCGGGTAAAGCCATAATTCGCCCGGGAAAAACCAAGCGCGGCGAAATGCGCTGTGGCAATATCCCATGCCTGATCAATGCAGGTCGCAGCGGCAATGCTGCCAAGCTGTTTCAGAAGCGGGTTACCGGGCATATGAGAACCTCCTTACTTTCCCTGAAGCCGTTCAGCACAATCTGTCCGCGCCGCAGATCCTGTGATCTACCTATGCAGACGTTTCCGAGCTGTCGATCCCTGGAGAAGCCTCAAACTTTTTATGACGGAACTTGTCATCTGCAGCAGCCGGGCCAGGTGGTCTCAGCGGGGTTGGGCTGGGATTGATGACTAACATATTACATAATACTGGTTATGCGATTATTGCTGAGCATCAATCCTATAGGTGTAAGCGAACCAGATAATTTGCCAGTTCACCCAATTCGCGATGCTGAGGGATCCTTCAACCCCTCCGCTTCAAACTGCAGAGCTCCTGCTTTTCTGATCAGACCGGCCAGGTCAGCAATATCAGCGGCACCCCGACCAGCACGACGAGGAGAGTCAGCGGCGCACCCAGTCGCGCGTAGTCGCCAAAACGGTATCCGCCCGGCCCGAGCACCAGCGTGTTACACTGATGGCCGATCGGGGTCAGGAAGTCGCAACCCGCGCCAACCGCAACCGCCATCAGATAGGCGTCCGGCGCATGTCCGAGACGTTGTGCAAAAATTGCCGCCACCGGCGCCATGACCAGAACAGTCGCGGCATTGTTCAGAAACGGCGTCACGGCCATCGCAACAATCATGATCAGCCCGACCGCCCCCCAGGCCGGAAGGCCGGTTGCCATAGAGGAAAGCAAATCACCAATAAGTTCAGTATTCCCGGTGGTCTGCATAGCCTCACTGACCGGGATCAGTGCGCCGAGCATCACAAGCAGTGGCCATTCTACCGCTCCATAGGCCGCCTCCAGGCTGATCGCGCCGGTGAGGATCATCGCCAGGGCCGCACCAGAAAATGCGATAGAAACGGA
The DNA here is from genome assembly GCF_020539525.1 of Pseudogemmobacter faecipullorum. Classification (GTDB taxonomy): domain Bacteria; phylum Pseudomonadota; class Alphaproteobacteria; order Rhodobacterales; family Rhodobacteraceae; genus Pseudogemmobacter; species Pseudogemmobacter faecipullorum. Next base: position 315,594 of record NZ_JACDXX010000003.1, read on the forward strand.
CACCAGCCCCAGAGCGGTCGCTCCCATCGCTACCGTGAGGATCAGCAGCGGCACGATATCGCGACGGACCGAACCGAGCCGCATCTCTCGCCCCGCAAGCGGCAGAAGGCCGAGCGCCTGCATCCTTTCGCTCAGGCTTTCCAATGGGCCCTGCAACAGCATAACATCGCCCGGTGCCAGCACCGTTTCCGAAAGCCGTTCCGTCATCTTTTGCCCTGAGCGGGAGATCGCGATCAGATTGACGCCATGCGCATCGAAGAGGCCTACCCTCTTAACGGTCTGGCCAATCAGGGAGGAATCCACCTTCATTACCGCCTCGATCACACCGATCTTGCCAGCGGGGAGATCCGCATATGCCGGCTCATCCTGCCGGGCGAGGACCAGGCCCGCCGTTGTGACCGCGCGCTCCAGACTATCCGGCTGGCCACGGAGTTGCAGGATATCGCCCTCTTCGATCTTTGAATCCGAAAGCATCACCGCCCGCCGCTTCCCGTCACGGATCACCCCGGTGACGGTCACCTCCCCATCTGCAAGGCTGAGAAAGGCCCCGATGGTCTTCCCGCACAGGGCGGACCCCGCATCGACCCGGGCCTCGGTATTGTAATCGCTGATATTAACCGCCTCGCCCAGCGATGCGGTCGCCCTCCGGTCTGAGGGCAGAAGAAACCGGGAGGCGAATACCAGGAAGATGATCCCGACCAGCGAAAGCCCAAGGCCGACCGGCGCGTAGTCGAACATCCCGAATGGCGTGCCCGTCATCTCCTCCCGAAGCTGGCTGACGATGATGTTGGGCGATGTTCCGACCAGCGTGATGAGACCGCCCAGAAGGGAACCGAAAGCCATCGGCATAAGATAGAGCGATGGCGAATTGCCGGATTTCTTCGCCATTTTCAGCGCCGCGGGCATCATCATCGCCAAGGCGCCAATATTCTTGATCAGCGCGGACAGGATTGTCACCGAGCCGATCAGCACCAGAAGCTGCCCATGGAAATGCGACAGCTTACGAACCAGCCAGCGCAGCGCCATTTCGATGAGTTCGGAGCGCGATACGGCCGCGCTTACCACGAGCGCGCTCGCGACGATAATGACGATATCGTCGCTGAAACCGCTGAAGGCCTTTTCCGGTGCCACCGTTCCTGCGGCCACCGATGCTGCCAGCGCGACCATGGCAACCACATCATAGCGCAACCGCCCATGGATAAAGAGCGCCATCATCCCGATGATAATGGCGAAGGCAGCAATCTGAGGCATGGTCATGTCAAGGAAACCGGATCTGGGGAACGAACCTCTAAAACGCTGGCGGATAAGAGAAGTTCCCAGTGATGCAGCCGGGCTTACTGTCCGGATCACGGCGCCTGAGTTTGGCGCATCCTGTCATCAGGCCTGTCACCCTGCCTGAGATCCTCTGACCCTTCGCAATCTGTCCCACAAAATTCGTGTTCGGTTGCATATGCCTCAATTTCAGTTTTCAAACCGGAGTCCATATGGTGAAGCGCTTTCATGTTCCGCAGAGGCTTCGTTCTGGCGACAGGAAGATTTCGGTTTCCAGCCTGTTGACGGAGCCGGTATCGCTATCGTCCCGCCCCGAAGCGATAATCTCCGACATGACGGCTATCCGATATGGATCATATCAGACCAATCCTGGCATACAGATGTCGCCGGAGCGCGGGTCACATCATATGTGGTTATCCCTCGGTTTCATCCCTGTGTGGCCGAAAATTATTTTACGCTAAAGGGCAAACATTATCTTCCAGAAACGAAAGATAACTGGATGCGAGAAGTTTTATAAATCATTTAAAATCAATGCCGTGCAATGTTCTCACCTGACAGTGAGCAGAAGAGCAACAGGTTCGCTCACAGCCTGTCGTGCCCTGGCATGGTGCTGCGAAAGCCAAGTTTCGCGCCAGGAGTGTTGATAATTTCAATGGCTTGCGCTGAAACTCTGCATCCGCTTCCCTCGGTTTTTTCGCAGCCTGCAACCGGATCAGAGCTCGGAAGCGCAACAGCTTGCCAGAAATATGGCTGCACTCAGCCTGACATCTTCAGCCGGGGGACCAGAACCGCAGCGTGCAGGAAAAGCTGCGCCCGGCCGGACCGGGCGCGCGGATCCTGTGCTGGTCTGCGGATCCGCGCGGCAGCAGCTCAGTTCTTCAGGCCGCGTATGGCCCGCATGGCCCAGATCCCGGCCAGCATGGCGGCGACGAAGAGTAAGGCATCGCTTTTGCCGAGGCCAAGCGCCGGGATGGCGCCGCCCGGGCAAAAGCCGGCAATGCCCCAGCCGATCCCGAACAGAGCCGAACCGCCAATCAGGGCCGGATCCAGATCGCGGCGCGTTGGCAGTGAGAATTTGGCCTCCAGCACCGGGGCTTTGCGCTGCCAGACCAGGCGGTAGCCGATCGCGGTCACGATCAGCGCCCCCGCCATGACGAAGGCCAGCGACGGATCCCAGCTGCCTGCAATATCAAAGAAATTCAGGATTTTGGCCGGATTGATCATGCCAGCCAGCGCGATGCCCGCGCCAAAGATCAGACCGATCAGAGCTGCTGTCAGTATACGCATGGTTCAAAAGCCTCCCAGCAGATGGCGGATGACATAGACGGTGATGGTGGTGGTGATCATGAAGCTCAGCGTCGCCACGATCGAGCGCGGCGAGAAGCGCGCGATGCCACAGACCGCATGACCCGAGGTGCAGCCCGAAGCGAGCTGCACCCCTGCCCCGACGATCAGCCCGCCGATGATCAGCCAGAGAACCGGGGTCTCAGAGACGAAATCCGGGCGCCAGCCGGTCAGGGCCAGGATCAGCACCGGCGCCAGCACCGCACCGGCCAGAAAGGCGGCCCGCCAGTGCCAGTCGCTGGCAAAGGGCGGCAAAAGCCCCTGCAACATGCCGCTGATCCCCGCGATACGGCCATGAAACAGCATCAGCAAAACCGCCGCGAGCCCGATCAGAGCCCCGCCGGCAAGAGAGAGGAATGGGGTGAATTCAGTCATTTACAGCTCCTCTTCGCCGGACTGCGGCGCGCAGAACAAGCGATATAAAGTGGCCACTACGGCGGCGGCGCGCGGATCGGAAAGATGGTAGAAGATATGCTTGCCCGCTTTACGGCCGAGGATCAGCCCCGCCTCACGCAGGCCCGCCAGCTGCTGGCTCAGCCCGGGCTGGCGGATGCCGAGGGCATCTTCCAGCTCCCGCACCGATTTCTCGCCCTCGGCCAGAGCGCAGACCACCATCAGCCGGTCCTGATTGGCCAGCAGCTTCAGAAAGGCCGTCGCCTCGCCGGCGCGCTGATGCATGGCCCGGGTTTCGGGCGACAGATGCTCCATGCTCAATTCCCCCAGGGAGCTTTGAGCAGATCGAGCGGGATCTTCAGATAGCGCCGCCCGTTTGCTTCCGGCTCGGGCAGACGCCCGGCATTGGTATTGATCTGCAAAGCCTGCAGGATCAGCCGCGGCATCGGCAAAGTGGCATCGCGGGCCTCGCGCAGCGCGATAAATTCAGCCTCGCTGCGACAGACCGAAATATGGCTGTTCGAGGCCTTCTGAGCAGCCACTGTACTTTGCCATTGCACCTCGCGCCCGCCGGGCCGGTAATCATGGCCGGTGAAAAGCCGCGTCTCGTCTGGCAGGGCCAGAATGGCCTGGATGCTGTGCCACAAAGCGCTGGCCGAGCCGCCGGGGAAATCGGCCCGCGCCGTGCCGCTGTCGGGCATGAACAAAGTATCATGTACAAAGGCGGCATCACCGATCACATAGGTGACCGAGGCCAGGGTATGGCCGGGCGAGAACATCACCCGGGCCGGAAGGTTGCCGATGCGGAAGCTCTCGCCATCGGCAAAAAGCCGGTCCCACTGGCGGCCATCCTTGGGGGCTGCGGGCCAGTTATAAAAGCCATTCCAAAGCTTCTGCACCTCGCATATTTTCTCGCCTATCGCGATGGGCGCGCCGGTTTTTGCCTTCATATAGCTGGCGGCCGAAAAGTGATCGGCATGCGGATGGGTGTCGAGGATCCATTGCAGCGCATAGCCCTGCCCGGCGATGAAAGCCAGAATCCGGTCCGCATTCCCGGTCGCGGTCTGGCCCGATTTCTCATCAAAATCCAGCACCGGATCGATGATGGCACAGGACCGGGTGTCAGGATCGGCCACAACATATTGCAGCGAGAATGTGCGCGGATCGTAAAAGGCGGTGACTTCGGCCTGTCGGGTCATCTCATCTCCTCTGACATGATCAGGGCTGCGGTGCGGTGCGCCATCCCCTGCGAGTCTGGCTGCTCCGGCACGAGATATCAACGATTGCATTAAATTGCAATCGTTTTGACTATATTAAAGTAGCGCAACCATACTACCCTGCCCTGTGCCCTGTGCCCTGTGCCCTCGCAGACCAGGCCCTTGCCGATGACCGGCTCGGGGCAATGCGCGCCGTCGGGGTCAGGGCAAGGCAGTAGGCGGATCCCGGAAAACAGGCGTTGTGGCAGGGTGGGTTTATCAGTCAACCAGATGAAATCAGGTATTTTATCTGTTTTGCCCGGCCCTTCCCTCTCAGCCCCGGTCCGGTCACGGTCACATGCCGATGTGACTGATGTCCGGGCGCGACCTCGATCACATTGCCGGTTCAGGGCCTGGCCGCAAACCATCCTGATGACCGAAAGCGATACACAGTCGCGGGCTTTTGCGGCATTCCCCGGCCTTTGTGAGTGAGGAGGACGACCTATGAAAAAGCTTCTGATCGCCAGCGTACTGGGCGGGCTGATGTCTTCGGCGGCACTGGCCGACAGCTATATCTTTACCAGCTATCTCAACCCCACCAATCCGCTGCATGCCGCAGGCGTTGAGGCGACGGTGCAGAAGATCAATCGCGAAGCTGCCGGTGCGTTTTCGATTGAGCTTTTCTCATCGGGCAGCCTGGTTCCGGCCACCACCACCCTGCAGGGGCTGGGCGATGAGGTGGCACAATTCGGTCTGGTGGTTCCGGCCTATACCGCCTCGGAACTGCCGCTGACCAATACGATCAATGATCTGGTCTTTGCCTCGGGCGATGCCCTGGTCAGCGCCCTCGCCTGGACCGAGCTTGGCCTGACCAATGCCAGGCTGGCCGAGGAATGGAACAAGCGCGGCACGATCTTCCTTGGTGGCTATTCGACGCCGCTCTATCAGCTGATCTGCGGCCCGGTGGTGAAGAGCCTTGCCGATGTGAAGGGCAAGAAGATCCGCACCGTCGGCGCGGCGCAGACCGCCTGGATTGCCTCGCTCGGCGGCGTGCCGGTCTCGGTGCCCTCGCCCGATATCTATACCGGGCTTGAGCGCGGCTCGCTGGACTGCACCATGTCCGATGCCACGGCGCTGGATAAAGGCAACCGGCTCTGGGAGATTGCAAAAGGCGTTACCACGGTCGAGGCCGGGGTGATCATCGGCGCCACTTTCGTCGCCAATCAGCGCTTCTGGTCTGAACTGCCGCCGGCTGAGCGGCGCCTGATGCTCGATAATTTCGCCGAAGGCATCGCCCGCACCCAGGCGCAATATGCGATGGAATCCGCAGCGGCGCTGCAAGGCTCGCAAGAGCGCGGCCTCGATGTCGGCCCTGCTGCCGAAGATCTGGCGCAATCGCTTAAGGAGTTCCAGAGCGCCCATTCGGCCAGCCTGGCGGCCAGCGCGATGAAAGAGCGTGGCATTGCCGATCCCTCTGATGTGATTGCCGATTATTTCAGGCTTGAGGAAAAATGGCGCGAGATCTTTGCCGGTGTCGACCGCGAGGATCTGACCGCGGTGACCCGGGCGGTGCGCGAGAACCTCTATGACGGGCTGGATGAGAACAGCTTCGGGCTCTGAAGCTTAATCTCTGAGGCTTAATTTCTGGGGCCCCGCCCGGTTGCGGGGCCTTATTGCTGCATTTTTCCTCTGGTGGCGATAAAATTCGTTGCAAATGATATAAGTTTAAGCGCTATTAATCCTGATCCAGGGCCATAAGGGTGCTCTCCCTGGCATGGGGGGGGAGAAGCAGTTTGAACGCCGCAGAAAACCGATCCGGCGGGCGGCCTGGCCCGGGTGGTGTTGCGCAGAACTGCCGCCGCCCGGATGGTACAGGGGCTGGCGCCGATGGGGTTTAACCGCGAAATCCCGAGGCTGATTCAGCATATCGGCAGCGAAAAATTTGCCAGCATCCTGCTCGATGCGGTGCGGCTCGAACTCGATTGTGAGCAGATCATCGTCTTTGTGAACGGCTCCGGCGCCCCGCCCTCTACCACCTTCATGGTGGGACGCCAGCCCACCCATTGGCACAATCAGATGTATATGTCGCGCTACTGGCGGGCCGATCCGTTGCTGCACCGCCTGCAGCAAGACCGCAGCCAGGAGCTTACCGTCGTGCCGCAGAGCGCGGACGAGATCACCGATTCCGATTACCGCCAGGATTGCTATGACCGGCTCGGCTATGCGCTGCGGCTCAGCCTCTGCCAGCCCGGCGAGGCCGGGCAGTCGCGGACCAATTTCTACTTCGCCAGGGATCGGTTTCAGGAAAGAGGCTGCACGCGGTTTCTCAAAGACAGCTTTCCGGTGATGCAGGCGCTGCTGGCCAGACATGGCGCCTATCAGGCCAGGAAAAACACGCGGCTCACCCGCAGATCGGCTGAAATGCTGATTAAAAACATGGGCACAGATCTGACCCCGCGTGAGCTGCAGGTGGCGGCCGGGATTGCCTGTGGGCTGAGTTCGGAAGGCATCGCACTGGAGCTGGGGATCAGCATCAATACCGTGCGCACCTATCGCAAAAGATGCTATTCCAGCCTGAATATCTCGAGCCAGAATGAGCTGCTGCAGCTGATGATCGGCGACCAGGCCTGCAGCTGACGATCTGCCCTCAGCCTTTTCAGATTAAGGACCTGGTGCCAGGGTGCCTGCCCCGCTCAGCCCTCCCGTGCGAGCAGCATGCGGAAGGTTTTCCCTTCGAACGGAGTGCCGGTGTCTTGCTCAGGCATAGCCGAGCAGCCAGATCCCGGCGAGGATAAAGAGCGCGATGAAAACCGTCTGCGCCACGATCAGGGCAATTGCGTCGCCGCCGACCTCAAGCACGCGGCGCAGCGAGGTTTTCATGCCAACCGCGACGATACCGGCGAGCAGCGCCCAGCGGGAGACCTCCATCCCGGCCTCTGACACCAAAGCGGGAACAAGACCAAAGGAACTGGCGGCGGCGAGAACCAGGAAAGCGAGAACAAAACCAGGCAGCAGCGCTGGCCGCGCGCCCGTCTCGCCGGCAGAACCTGGTCTGCGCGTGGCGAGCGAGAAGATCAGCACAACCGGCGCCAGCATGGCGACACGGATCAGCTTGACCAGGGTCGCGGTCTCGCCGGCCTCGGGCGAGACCGAGAATCCTGCCCCCACCACCTGGGCCACATCGTGAATCGTGCCGCCGAGGAAGATCCCGGTGGCCCTTGCATCAAGGCCGAGTGCCTGGGCGATCATCGGATAGAGGATCATGGAAAGCGTCGAGAGCACGGTCACTGACAGCACGGTGAAGATCAGATTGCGCTCGGAAAATCTGCTTCGGGGCAGAACAGCGGCAATCGCCATCGCCTCCAGCGTGGCCCAGAGATGCTGCAGATTTGCCGGCTGCTCCAGCGGTTGGGTCGACATGCGGATATTGCTTTTGAAATAATCCGAGGGCAGCCGCTTCAGCTAGGGCGTCTCTTTGCGCAAAGCGCGGTAATTTGCATCCAGACGCCAGAGCACCGAAGGCACACAGGCAACGCCGCATTCAATGATGACGACCTTGAGAGCGGGCCATTTCTCAAACACGCCCTGAGCAATCAGCGAGGCCATATGCGTCATCGCCGATTGCGGCAGGATCGCATGGGTCTCCCAGAAGAAGGTCGAGGGCCCTGCCCGCCCAGATGCATGGCGAAGGGAAGACCCATATCTGCGCAGGCCTCAAAAATGGGATGGTAGAAAGGATCACCATAGGGCCGCTGCGCCCCATGACTGACCAGCACCTGAACAATCCGCGGATGGGCTCCGGCGCGGCGGATTTCTGCGGCGGCGAGCTGCGGATCCTGCGGTGCCACCACCAGCGAACCCCAGAAGCGCGCATCCTTGGGCAGGCAGTAATCGATCATATAATCATTATAGGCTTTGCACAGGGCATTGGCAGAATAGGGATTTGCCAGGGTCGAGGCCTCAATTGGCTCATCCCCGGTCAGAATCGCAACGTCGATATTAAATTTATCGAGATGTTTTTCCTTTCATGATCAGATAGTTATCATCTTCCTCGATCGGGTTGATGTCATGGCGCGCAAAGCCTTCGGGATGGAACCAGGGGCGGTGACCATGTGGAAAGGCGCCGCGCGGGCCGGTCCTTTCGCCGCGGATGAACATATCCCTGACCTTCAGGCTTCGCATCGGTGACCAGCTCTGCCTGCGCAGCTATTCGATCAGCTCGGCCCCGACCATGCCCCATAACATCCAGGTGACGGTAAAACGCGTTCCCGGCGGCCTGGCCTCGAACTGGCTGAACGACAGCTTGCGCCCGGGGATGCGGCTGGAGATTGCCGATATCGGCGGGCGGTTCAACGCGCTCGATATTCCGGCCAGAAAGCCGCTCTATCTCAGCGGCGGCTCAGGCGTGACGCCGGTGATGTCAATGCTGCAGTATATCAGCGATCTGGCGGATCCGACCGATACTGTGTTTGTCCATTTTTCCCGCAGGCCAAAGGATATTATCTTCCGCGATCAGCTGGAATTCATCGGCAGGCGCTTCAGCACGGTGAAGATGCATCTGGTCGTCGGTGATGCTGGTGAGGAACCCGGCTTCAGTGGCGTGGTGGGGCATATTTCGGACGGGCTGATGCGCAGGCTTGTGCCCGATCATGCACAACGCGAGATTTTCATGTGCGGTCCGGAGGGCTTCATGAAATCCGCCCGCGCCGTCGCCCGCGAGATCGGGGTTGCCGCCATTCATGAAGAGAGTTTTGGTGAAAAAATCTGCCTCCACGACGTGGAGGCAGAGGGGAGGCAATCTGGCGGGGGGGAAGCAGCCGGGGGGGGAGGTTCGTTTTACCCTCTCGGGAAAACGCGGCAGACATCCGCCGGGCGAGACCCTTCCCGAAGCCGCGCTGAACGCAGGCGTCTGGATCGACAGTTCCTGTCAGCAGGGTGTCTGCGGCAGCTGCCGGGTCCGGCTGACCGGCGGCGCTGTCGATACCGAGGATGCAGGCGGCCTGGCTGAGGATGCGCGGGCCGCAGGCTATGTCCTCGCCTGCTGCAGCCGGCCCAGAGGTGCCGTATCGGCTGAGGCCTGAGCCGGCCCGGGCAAGGCCTGCAGAGGGCGCTCGGCCCCTATTGGCTGGCCGGACCGGATCAGGCCCGGCAGCGGGCAGACGGATCCCGGGGCCGGGGCCAAGCCCGCTGCCGTGGCAGGCTCAGGCAGATGCAAAGCCCTGTCGCTGCTGAACACTGTGGGACAGGCAAATGGCAGCGCCGCACTGGCTGAGGCGGCATCCGCTGGCGGCTGCATTGTGATCCGTCCGCCGGGAAAAAAATCTTTCAATCCGGGATTGAGTTGATAGGGTGTCGCCAACTTTAGGATTTTATTCATCTTTCACCCTCCCGGAGTGATCCTGTGTGCACCGCCTGTTTTGAAACCCTCCCCGGCAGTGGCCTGATGCATTTCTGCCATTGCGGCAGCCCGGCCACGCTGACGGCGATGCGCCGCATTGAGGCCGATATTTCCAGGCGGCAGATGCTGGGCGGCATGGCGGCCGTCATCGGCATGTTTGCTGGCTTTGGCCTTGCCCCGAAAGAGCTGCGGGCCCAGACCACCGGCGCGCCACTGCTGCTGACCAATCTGCGCTATTTCGACGGCACAACCCTGCGCCTGCACAGCGGAACGGATATTCTGATCGAGGGCGGGCGCATCACCGGCCTGCCCGCTGCGGGCCAGGGCCCTGAGGCGGCTGAGCGGATTGATTGCGGCGGACGCACGGTGATCCCGGGCCTGATCGACAGCCACTGGCATACCACCCTGGCCTCGGTCAGCCAGATGGCGGCTATGACCCAGGATATTGGCTTTCTGCATCTGATGGCCGGGAAAGAAGCGGGCGCGACGCTGATGCGCGGCTTTACCACGGTGCGCGATGTCGGCGGCCCGGCCTTTGGCCTGCAGGCGGCGGTTGATCGTGGCGTGGTAACGGGGCCGCGTATCTTCCCGGCGGGCGCGATCATCAGCCAGACCTCGGGCCATGGCGATTTCCGCTTCCAGAATGCCCTGCCGATGATGCCGGTGGATCAGGCCGATTACGCGACCAAAGCCGGAATGTCGGCACTGGCGGATGGGGTGCCCGAGGTTCTGCGCCGCACCCGTGAACAGCTGATGAAAGGCGCCAGCCAGATCAAGATCACCGCAGGCGGAGGGGTTGCCTCGCAATATGACCCGCTGGAATCGCTGCAGTTCACCCTTGAAGAGATGCGCGCCGCGGTGGATGCGGCGACGGACTGGGGCACCTATGTCTGCGCCCATGTCTATACTTCGGCCGGGATTCAGCGCTGCATCAAGGCGGGCGTAAAGTCGATCGAACATGGCCAGCTCGCCGATGAGGATACCGTGCGCATGATGGCGGACAATGGCACCTGGTGGTCGATCCAGCCCTTCCTCGCCGATGAGGATGCCAATAAATATACCGATCCCAAGGCCATCGCCGCGCAGAAGATGGTGGCTGAGGGCACGATGCGGGCCTTTGAATGGGCCGATAAGCATAAGGTGAACTGGTCCTTTGGCACCGATATTCTCTATGGCGGCGGTGAGACCCAGGCGAAACAGCTGACCAAGCTGGCCCGCTTCATGTCGCCGCTGGCAGCGCTGCACCGCGCGACCGGGGCGGCGGGTGACCTGCTGGCGCTGTCGGGCGCGCGCGCGCCCTATGACGGCGCTCTGGGCGTGATCGCCGAAGGCGCGCTGGCCGATCTGCTGGTGATTGAGGGCGATGCCGAGGCGGGGCTTGACTGGCTGGCCGACAGCTCAAATCTGCGGGTCATCCTCAAAGGTGGCCGTATGTTCAAAAATACCCTGTGAGGAAAGTGATATGATCCGCAATCTTCTGGCGGCCACGGCCCTTCTTTTCGCCGGATCAGCCGCCAGCCTGGCCGAAGACTGGTCGGGACAGATCACCCCCTATGTCTGGGCGGCAGGCTTTGGCGGCGATATCACGCCCTATAGCGGCGCGCATAGCCTGTCCTTCAGCAAGGGCTTTTCTGAGGTGCTCGAAGATCTCGATGGCGCCTTTTTCCTGTCGGGCTATGCGCGGCGCGACCGGCTGGTGCTGATGGGGGATCTGAGCTGGTCCTCAAGCTCGAAATCCGGGCTGGTTCCGCCAGGCCTGCCTGCCGAAGGCAAGCTGACCCAGCGCTCGCTGACCCTGCTCGCGGGCTGGCGCGCGGTGCAGAATGAAGCCTTTACCCTGGATCTGCTCGGCGGTGCCCGGGCCTGGAATATCAGGAGCAGCATCAGCCTGGCCGGCGGGATGATGCAGGCCGCACCCGGCAAGGATTTTGTCGATCCGATCCTGGCCGCGCGCGCCAATATCGCCCTGGCACCGCAGTGGTCGGCGGTGCTCTATGCCGATTTCGGCGGCTTTGGTGTGGGGTCGCAAAGCACCAGTCAGATCATGGCGACGGCGAATTATGCGGTGAATGAAAACCTCTGGCTGTCCTTTGGCTACCGCCAGCTCAATGTCGATTATCGCAGCGGCGGCACCGAGGCCGATGTGCAGATGGGCGGGCCGCTTTTCGGCCTGACCTGGCGGTTCTGAGGAGATGCAGATGATCAGATCCCTTAGCCTGGCGCTGGCCTGCGCCCTCGCCGCAACCCCGGTCGCCGAGGCCTGCACCCGCGTGGTCTATCACGGGCCCGAGGGCCGGGTGCTGACCGCGCGTTCGATGGACTGGAGCCTGCCGATGGTCTCCAATCTCTGGGTCTTTCCGCGCGGCATGGCCCGCAGCGGTGAGGCAGGCCCGCGCTCGCTGGAATGGACATCAAAATACGGCAGCATGATCGTCACCGGCTATGACATCGCCACCGTCGATGGCATGAACGAGGCCGGACTGGTGGCGAATATGCTCTGGCTGGTCTCTTCGGACTATCCCGGGGATGATGGCGAGACGCCGCAGATGTCGCTCTCGCTCTGGGCGCAGTATTTCATGGATAATTACGCCAGTGTTGCCGAAGCTATCGAGGGGCTGGAAAAGCAGCCCTTCCATGTGGTGACCCGCGATGTGCCGATGCAGCCCGGGCGACTGACCACGGTGCATCTCTCGCTCTCGGATGCCTCGGGTGACAGCGCGATCCTCGAATGGCTCAATGGCGAGCTGGTGATCCATCACGGGCCTGAATTCAACGTCATGACCAATGATCCGCCCTATGATCAGCAGCTGGCCCTGGCCTCCTACTGGCAGGGCGTTAACCCGCGCGAAGTCTTGCCGGGCACCACCCGGGCGGCAGACCGTTTCGTGCGCGCCGGCACCTATATCGATATGGTTGTGCAATCGGATGACCCGCGCGAGGCGGCAGCGGCGGCCTTCAGCGTGATCCGCAATACCTCGGTCCCCTATGGCATTTCGACGCCGGATGCGCCCAATCTTTCCACCACGCGCTGGCGGGTGGTCGCCGATCAGAAGGACCGGCTGTTCTATGTCGAATCCGCGATTTCCCCCAATGTATTCTGGGTCGATCTGAAGCAGCTTGATTTCTCTGCAACCAGCGGCGTGCGCCGGCTGGATCTGGGAATGGATATGGGCAAAATCCATTCCGGTGAGGTTTCTGCCGGATTTACCCCGGCTGAACCATTCCGTTTCGAGCCTGCAGAGTGATAGAGGTCGGCCTATGTCAAATTCCCTGATCCCTGTTCCCCTCTTCGTGCTGCTCGCAGCTTCGCTTTCGGCCTGCGTCCCGACGGGCACAGATGAGCCTGTGCGTGTGCTGCGCAGCACTGCCGATAGTGTTGTGCTGCACGGGCTGATTGATGCCACACGCACAACCCCGCCCGAACGCTATGAGGTTTTGGCGCAAAGCGAATGCGCCCGGGCGGGCAAACAGGCGGTCTTTGCAAAAATGGAGCAAAAATCGACCTTTGGCTTTGATGTGACCTATCACTGCACCGCGGGGAAGTGACGCTGTTCCGAGGGGGCTGAGGCGCGTTTTCCGGTGCAGGCCGGTCGCGCGTCGCGCGGCCCCGCGCGGTTCAGGCCCGGGGTCGCCTCGGAAATACCAGGGGCTTTTGCCCTTTGCACGCGGCCACACCGGGCAGCTTGCCCCGGTGTGGCTGTGCTCAGATCGCATATGGTTATCAGGATCCGCCCCTGCCCTCCGCCCCTGCCCTCTCCGGCACAGCCCTCCGCCCCAGCCCCGTTCCGGCCGGGTCTGAGCGCGATCTGCGCTGGCCCGGCCCGCCACCATCCCTGGCCCCCTTCCATCCCTGCCGCAGCCCTTATCTGAATGACCGGTACCCCGACCGCCTCCGCGTGGTATTTCTGTTGCCTCACAGAGACTTTATCTTCGGCCCAATGCATTGCGGGTTGAGATGGCCTGCTGCTTTTGTATGTTCAACGCGTTGTAATTTTTGACAGGTTGCCAGGATGATCCGCTTTACCACTGCCGCTGTTGTTGCACTTGCCATTGCAGGATGCACAGAATCGGGGCCTCAGAAGGCCGATAGCAAGACCATTGCGGGTACGGCGACATATCTTGAGCGCATTGCCCTGCCGCCGGATGCCCAGCTGCGGGTGACGCTTGAGGATGTCTCGCTTGCAGACGCCCCTTCTGTGACAGTGTCAGAATATGAAGCCGCGCTCAAAGGCGTGCCCGCCAACTGGGAGCTGAGCTACGATCCGGCCAAAATGCAGGCCGGGCACAGCTATGCGATTGCCGCAAAGATCACCTCGGGTGATAAGCTGCTTTTCATCACCACAACCCGCAACGAGCTGGTCAATGGCGTGCCGGGCGAATCTGATCTCGTCCTGCAACGCGTCGGCAACTAAGCGCGTGAGCAGCCCGTCCCCTGCGCCGCCCTTCTGCGGAAGGCTGGGGCGGGCGGGCCTGCCCGCCGGATCGGTTTTCTCGCCGGGGTGATCGCAATATCATGCGATAATTCATCCTATCGGGTGATTGACAAATCACCCGATAGGATAGGTTAACCATCACATTTACCAGTATTGCGCGAATCGTTAACCAGGAGCAGTTTGCTTTTCACAGGGAGTAACGAGTTATCGCGTGCGGGGCCGCTGGCCATCCCGCCCTCTAAGTCAGTGGCCCTTGCGATGGCCGCTGCTCCTGATTTTCACATAGACCGCTGATATCAGCGCCTTTGGCCCGGTCATATCACTGGCCGCTACACGCCATGCTCAGCCGGATTTGCGGTGAAGACTGCGGCCCCGGATTGGCTTTCTGTGGCTATCAGTCAGGCGGCTGCGTCTTATGTCCCGTCTTATGTCCCGCAACAGCGCTCTGCAGCCCCTGCCCCCTGAGCGTTCCGTTCTCAGGTTGCAGCGCTGTCTGATCAGCCAGATCCAGGACCGGTGCGACATCAGACCAGCACCGCGCTGCTTTCAGATCGTCAGCCTGTCACCGCTTCACTTGGCGAAAGCCTCGATCAGATCGAGGATCGCAAGGATTTTTCGCGTTTCGGGATCGACCCTATAGATGCCATAGGGGTCACGGTAATAAGTCCAGCCATTGCGCAGAGCGAGACCATATCGCCCGGGATCGCGGATCAGGATGACATGCCCGGGATCCAGCCGCTCGCCAATGCGGTGCTGCCGGTCCTCGCGATGTTTCTTATGAAGCTTTCCAGCCTGGCCGGGCGGGACACAGGGCGGGTTCTTTCTGGCCAGGCCCGGCGGGCAATGCGCCGCGACATAATCATCGCCATGAGCACCACGATGCTTCTTTGCCTCTGCCAGGGCCGGGCCTGCCAGAAGCGTGGCGGCAAAGATCGCAGCGCTAAGATTGAACGAAACAGCCATGCCAGAACCCTCCGCTTCACCGCCGCGATTATAGCCCCTTCCGGCAGCGGCTGCACTGGCAACCTTATGGTGCAGGCGGATGATAGCCGGGCAAAGCAGCAAAGAGCGATGCCCTTGCGGCGCAGCATGAAGGGGGGGCAGGCAACCTGTCGCCCGGTCCTGTCGTGTGCCCTGAGAGCAGACTGTTTCATGACAGGGCCGGTTCATGACCTGGCCGAAAATCGTCAAAACGACAGCTTTGAGCTCGAGGCCGGCTCTGACCTCCAGGCCGGGGCCGGAAAGGCAGGAGGGATGCACTCGCCGCAAAACATGCGCCTGAAATTCGCGGCAATACCGGTCCAGCTGCGGGACCGGGCCGGATGCAGCGGGCGCAAAACCGGAACCCGGCGACAGCCCGGCCGGGACCAGTGAGCGGGCCAGGAACAGCTTTGCGTAAGCGCGCCTTTTGAGTGCCAGGTCAGTCTTCCGCCCCGCTCTGATCTTTCAGCCTGGGGCGCGGCGCAGCCAGGGCCATGCCCGTCCCTGCCCCGCGCAGATGTCGTGACTCGCCAGGGGTTACAGTGTAGAATGACTGACGTCGGGGCAGATCCGGCAGATCCGCACCTCCCGGCGATAAAGCAAGGAGGAAGCCATGTTTAAGCACATCCTTACCGCCACCGACGGCTCAGACTGGGCGCTTAAAGGCGTGAATGTCGCCATCGATATGGCTGCCAGCCTCGGCGCACGTCTCAGCATCGTGCATGCCTCTGAGCCAAATCCGCATTACCTGTTTGGCGATGGCATCATATCAGTCACGCAGTTCAGCGAAACCGCCCGCGCGCTGGAACTGAGGGCGCAGGATCTGTTTGATGAGCTGGATATCCTCGCAAAGCAGCGCAATGTGAGCCCTGACTATATCTATGTGGCAAATTCTTACGGCTCTGCCGCCATCGATTCCAAAGCCGGGGAGCTCGGCTGCGACCTGATCGTGATCGGCTCGCGCGGACGCCGCGGCCTGACCAAACTGTTTCTCGGCAGTCAGGCGGCCGAAGTTCTCGCCGGAACGAACCTGCCGGTCCTGATTGTTAAATAGCCCGTGTGCAGCTGAGATGCCCCATATTTCATGGACGCCTTCTTCGCTAATTTTGAGGCAAGGAGGCCATGATGGGCACAGCCACTTTCAGCGACGACTTCAAGCGCGACGCGGTCGCGCAGATCACCGAGCGGGGTTACCCCGTCAGCGAGGTTTCAGAGCGCCTGGGTGTCAGCAAGCACTCGCTTTATGCATGGAAGCGCAAGTTCGCGAAGTCCGCGTCCGGCGAAACGGATAAGGACGCCGAGATCCGGCGTTTGCAGCGGGAACTGGCGCGGGTCTCCGAGGAGCGCGACATCCTAAAAAAAGCCACCGCGTATTTCGCTCGGGATGCAAAGTGAGCGGAGCCATTGGAGCGCCATCGGTTCAAGCCCGATGGCGACGGCGTTCGTGGCCGAGCATCGGGGACAGTTCTCGGTCCGGGCCATGTGCCGGTGCCTGCGCATCCAGCCCAGCGGGTTTTATGCTTGGTTGCAACGCCCGATGAGCAAGCGCGCCCAAGAGGATGCGCGTCAAACAGACCTTCTGCACAAGGCATGGACCGAAAGCGGCAAGGTCTACGG